>NZ_CP046601.1:7872500-9700746 GCF_014844175.1 Bradyrhizobium sp. SEMIA
CCAGATCGCCGGCGCCAGGAACAGCCCGAACGGCAGGAAGGCGGTCGCGCGCAGCCGCTTCCTTTGCAGCACGGCGTTGCCGACATAGGCGCCGATCGCGAGCAGCGCCGCAAGCTCGATCACCGCAACCACGGTGGCAAGATCGAGCCAGGCACCGCACACCGCCGCGAGCTTGACGTCGCCAAGGCCGAGCCCGTCGCGGCCGCGCCAGTAGCGATAGATCAGCATCAGCATCAGCAGCGGCAGCGCGACCGCCACAGCGCGGGCCAGCGGCCACAGCAGCGCCTCGATGCCGATGTCGGGCACGAAGGCGCCGGCGCGGAGCAGGGCGAGGGCGAAAGCTGCGCCCGTCAGCTCGTTCGGAATGAGGTAGTGGCGGGCATCGTTCGCCGCGATCGCCAGCATCAGCGCGGCCAGGAACGCCCCGTAGAGGCCTTCCGCGCCAGGCGCGGTGACGAGGCTCGCGAACACGCCCAGCAGCAGGGCGATGCCGAGTGCGAGCGAAGGGCTCGTCTCGTCGTCCGGCACCTGATCCGTCACGGTTGTCGCGTGGGCATGATCTCCGCGCAAACGCGTTCCGCGTTTGTCGCGAGGGAAAGCCGCTGCGCGCTTGTCCGGATCATGCTCTAGCGTGCCGCCTTGGGCGGGTTCACGGTGACCACGGGATTGCTGGTCCCGACCAGGCGGCTGTTCATCTTGGTGCGCATCTCCTCGGCGATGACATGCGCGTCGACGCCGTCCTTGATCACGGTCGGCCGGATGAACAGGATCAGCTCGGTGCGGGCACGCGTGTTGGTCTGATGCGAGAAGGCATCGCCCATGCCGGGAATCGAATCGAGGATCGGAATGCCCTGGCGCTGCCTGTTCTCGGTCTCGCTGATCAGGCCGGCCAGCAGCACGGTCTGCCCACTCGTCACCGCGATCGAGCTCTTGACCCGGCGCTGCGAGATCGTCGGCGTCAACGAGTTGGCGCTGCCGGCCGCGACGCTCGAGATCTCCTGCTCGATGTCGAGCACGACGTTGCCGTTGGCATTGGCACGCGGCAGCACGCGCAGGATGATGCCGGTGTTCTTGTAGTCGATGGTGTTGACCACGGTGTTGTTGGCGGTCAGCACGGTCGCGGTGCCGGTCGAGAACGGCACCTGGTCGCCGACCTGCAAGGTCGCGGCCTGGTTGTCGAGCACCACCAGCGAGGGATTCGACAGCACCTTGACGTCGGTGACGTTATGCAGCGCATCAAGCACGACGCGCGGCGAGTTTTCCGAGCCGATCAGGAAATTGAAGCCGGGCAAGGCGCGCCCGAGCAGGGCGCCGGCGGCGGCGTTGACCGCGTTGCTCGTCGGCTCGGTGTTGCTGCCGATCGTGGCGCTGTTGCTGATGCCCGAGATGGTGTTGGAGATCGAGCCTTTCTGGCTCGCCAGGAAGAACTGCACGCCATAGTTCAGCTGATTGTTCAGCGTCACCTCGGCGATGGTCGCCTCGATCGCGATCTGGCGCTGCGGCCGGTCGATCTGGCGGATGGTCTGCTCGACGATGCGCTGCGCGTCCTGGTTGGCGTAGACGAGCACGGCGTTGTTGGTGACGTCGGCGGTGATCCGCACGTTCTGGAGGATGGCGTTGGCGCCGGGCTTCGCACCGCCGCCGCCCGACAGTCCGCCCCCGAGGCCGTTGTCCTGCGCCGGCGTCGCGGAGGCGGCCGGAGCGGGACGGGCGCTGAACGCCGCCGCTGACCGGCGTGGTGGCGCCGGCGGCGGCGGTCGGCAATGCGCTCAGCGAGGCGATCGGATTGGTGGAGGACGACGTCGTCGTCGACATGCCCGAGCCGGGCGAGATCTGGGTCGACGCGTTGTCGAGCGTCGAGCTGTTCGCCGAGCCCTGGTTGAGCAGCATGTCGTTCAGCATCGCCACGATCACCTTGGAGTTGCCGTAGCGCAGCGGATAGGATTTCAGGTTCACCCCGTCGGTGTCGGAGCGGTCGAGCCGCGCGATCCAGGTTTGCGCGCGCTTCAGATATTCCGGCTTCTGGCTCACCACGAGGATCGAGTTGAGCCGCGAGATCGCCTGCAGCTTGATCACGTTCTGGCTCATCCCGCCTTCGCCGGAATCCATGATCTTCTCGATCTCGCTGATGACGGGCTCCGGCGCGGAATTCTGCACCGGGAAGATGCCGACGGATTGTCCGCGCATCCAGTCGGCATCGAAGGAGAGAATGGTGTCGACGGCGGTCGCCCGGTCGGAGCCGCTGCCGCTGATGATCAGCGTGTTGCGGGCGTTGTCGGGACGCATGGTCGAGGCCTTGACGCCGAAGGCGTCGAGCAGCTTGAAGATGTTCTGGGCCGAGACATAGCGCAGCGGCACCACCGAGATGCCCTGGCCGGCCGCGACGTTCGCGCGGTCGACGCCGCCGGGACCTGCCTCCGGCGCCGGCAGCAGCCGATAGCCGGTACGGTCGCGCACCAATGCGACGCCGGACATGCGCAACGCGTTCTCCAGCACGTAGAGCGCGTCCGCCTTGGGCACCGGGCGCACCGAGGCCAGCGTCACGGTACCCTGCACGCGCGGGTCGATCGTGTAGCCGACATTCAATACATCACCAAGGATGACTTTTGCGACGGTGGCGACCGGCGCATTCTCGAAATTGAGATCGTAGCCGCTGCCGCCGCCGTCATCGCGTTCGGCCACCGCGCCGCCTTGCGGCGTCGCGCCATCGCCGAGATAGATTGCGGGCTTGTTCGATTTCGACTGGGCGATGCCGCTTGCACCGGTATCGGCAGGCTGCCGTGGCTGCAGGTCGAGCGAGCGGACCTTGTCGGCGATGTCCTGCGCGCGCGGATCCTTTGGATCGGATTCGATCGACTGGTCGGCGGTGACGATGCAGGCACCGAGCAGGAAGGCGGACGACAACAAGACAAGCGCAGCAGGCAACGCTGAGCGCAGGCGCAAGAGCGGCTGGACCACCTCAAACAAAATACGCCTGCCAACGCTAGATGTGATGGGAAATTGCATCCGATCCCCCGCGGCTCGGACGCGCAACTGTTTGCGCCACGATTATGTTTTTGCTAAGAAATAAGTCAAGGGTAAAGGGCTTTCGGCCCCCGCCGAAGTTGTTGCATTCAAGTAACAAGGTCAACGCTGTGAATGCGATGCGCGACCGCTCCGCAGAGAGCTTCCGGCAGCACCTCCTGGAAAAATATTCATTGCCGCTGCGGGCCCACGCCCATGCGGACAAGTCGGGCAATCCCGCGCTGACGCGCCCCTTGCGCGAATTGTGGGAGGCCACCGATCTGTCCGCGTCCGAATTCGCAGATGAAGTCTCCAACTATTTCGATCTGCCGCGGCTGAACCTTCCGCAACTGCTCGCCGCGACGCCTCGGCTCGATGGGTTTTCGCGCCGTTTCCTGCGTGAATCCACCATCTTTCCCTTTATCGCGCCGGACGATGGCGTTCGGCTGGCTGTCGCCGACCCCTCTGACACCGCGGCCACGCGCGCGGCCGAAATCGTGTTCGGAACAGCGGTCGATGTCGTCGTAGCGTCATATGAGGATATTACGACAGTCCTCGATCAACGGGCCGATGCCGACGATGCGAATGCCGATCGAAGCGGCAGAAGCGTTGCGCATCAGTCCGACGACGACATCGAGAGCCTGCGCGATCTCGCCAGCGGCGCACCTGTGGTGCGCGCGCTCAACGATCTATTGGAGCGCGCGGTGGATTTGCGTGCCAGCGACATTCACGTCGAGCCATTCCGCGCCGGGCTCACGGTGCGCATGCGTGTCGACGGCCTGTTGCGCGCGCTGCCGTCGCCGCAAGCCATCCCGCCGCAGGCGCTGATCTCGCGCATCAAGATTCTCGCCAGCCTCAACATCGCCGAACGGCGCCTGCCGCAGGATGGCGCGGCGCGCGTGCGCGTGGGGCGCAGCGAGATCGACGTTCGCGTCGCCACCATGCCGACGCAGCATGGCGAGAGCGCCGTCATCCGTCTGTTGCCGCGCGACCGCGGCCTCCTCGAAATGAGCAGGCTCGGGCTCGGCGCGCGCGACGAGGGCGCGATGACGCGGATGCTGGCGATGCCGCACGGCATGATCGTCATCACCGGGCCGACCGGCAGCGGCAAGACCACGACACTTGCGACCATGCTCTCGATCCTGAACGAGCCGACACGCAAGATCCTCACCATCGAGGATCCCGTCGAGTACGAGATCCCCGGCATTAATCAGTCGCAGGTCAAGCCGTCGATCGGGCTGACCTTCGCCTCCGCCATGCGCGCCTTCGTGCGCCAGGACCCCGACGTGATCATGGTCGGCGAGGTCCGCGACGCCGAGACCGCTCATATCGCCATCCATGCCGCGCTGACCGGCCATCTCGTGCTGACGACGCTGCACACCGAGACTGCGGCGGCCGCCGTGCCACGCCTGATCGATCTCGGGATCGAGGGATTTTTGCTGAAGTCCACCTTGCGCGCCGTTGTGGCGCAGCGCCTCGTGCGCATGCTCTGCGACCGCTGCAAGGTGCCGCATACGCTGACCGAGGCCGATCTTGCCAAGGACCCACGCTTTGCGGTGATCGGTTTCAAGTGCGGCGAGGTCGTGCACGAGGCCGGCGGCTGCGAACGCTGCGGCGGCACCGGCTATCGCGGCCGCAACGGCGTGTTCGAGATCCTCGAAATGTCCGATGAGGTGCGCGGGCTGATCGGGCCGCAGACCGACTCCCACTCCATCGATTCCGCCGCGATGCGCGGCGGCATGACGACGATGCTGGAGGATGCGGTCGCCAAATGCCGGGCCGGGCTCACCACCGTACCCGAGGTCTTCCGCGTGACGACGGTGCGCTAGAACCCATGCCGAACTATCGCTACCGCGCGCTCAATGCCAACGGCGAACTGATCTCCGGCGCCATTGCCGCGCCCGCGCCGGGCGACGTCGGGCCGCGGATCGAGCGGCTCGGCCTCGTGCTGGTCGACAACGTCACGCCGGAGGAGGGCGGCGCGGCCGCCGGCGTCTTCAGCCTCTTCAACAAGCCGAAGCCGGAAGACGTCACGATCTTCACTCGCGACCTCGCGCTGTTGCTGCGCGCCGGCGCCCGCATCAATGACGGGTTGGAGCTGCTCGCAGCCGATCCCGATTTCGGCCGGCTGCGCCCGGTCGTGGCCGACATCCGCTCGCGCGTCGTCTCCGGTGAAAGCTTCGCCGAGGCGCTGGCACGGCACGAGGGGCTGTTCCCGGCGATGTATATCGCGCTGGTCCGGGTTGGCGAAGCCTCGGGATCCCTCGATCAGGTGCTGGAGGTGCTGGCCGGCGAGCGCGCGCGTGGCGAGGCCTTGAGGCGCCGGCTGTCGGATGCGATCCGCTATCCGATATTCGTGCTCGGCGCGGCCGGCTGCGTGCTGCTGTTCTTCCTCAGCTTCGTGCTGCCCCAGTTCGCCAGCGTCTTGCAGGATTTCGGTGCCAAGGTCGATCCAGTGGTCGGCGTCTTCCTCAACATCTCGACCTTCCTGCGCAGCAATTCCGACACGATGCTGGCCGGCCTTGCCGCCACGATCGCAGCGGCATGGCTGTTGCTGCGGCAGCAGCGGATCCGCCGCGGCATCACCAATGCGATCGTGCGTCTGCCGGCGATCCGCAACGTGATGAGCGCGTACCGGACGGCGCTGTTCTGCCGCAATCTAGGTCTGCTGCTCGGCAGCGGCGTCAATCTCACCACCACGCTGCGCATCCTGATCGACATGATGGCGACGACCGGACCGTCCACGGTCTGGAGCGATGCCGCCGATCGCGTTCGCCATGGCTCCAAGCTCTCCGACGCGCTGGCCGACACCGAGGCGCTGCCGGCGATGGCGGTGCGCATGCTCCGGCTCGGCGACGAGACCGGGCAATTGCCGATGCTCTCGGGGCGCGTCGCAGAATTCTACGAAACGAAGTTGCAGCGAACGCTCGACCGTGCGGTCGGCATCGCGGGGCCGGCGGCGATCATCGCGATCTCGCTGGTGGTCGGCGGCCTGATCACCTCGGTGATGACGGCGCTGATGTCGGTGAGCCAGATTGTCGGTTAGGCCAGGCTACGCGAGTAACGGCAGGTAAGGGGAGAGACTTGAAGTGACCAAACATCCATCGTCAAGGCGCAGCCGGCGGCGCGCAGGCCGAGGCGAAGCCGGCTTCACGCTCGTCGAGATGCTGGTCGTCATCACCATCATCGGGATGATCATGGCGCTGGTCGGCCCGCGGGTGCTGAACTATCTCAGCGAGTCCAAGGCGAAGGCGGCGAAGATCCAGATCGAGAGCTTTTCCAGTGCGCTCGATCTCTACTACCTCGATCTCGGCCGCTATCCGACGTCGAACGAGGGCCTCACCGCGCTGACCCGCAGCAACAACCAGGCGGGCTGGAACGGCCCCTATTTGCGCGGCGGCATGGTGCCGAACGATCCATGGGGCCACATCTACGTCTATCGCTCGCCGGGCGCGAGCGCGCCTTACGAGATCATCTCGCTCGGATCGGACGGCCAGGAAGGCGGCAGTGGTACGGCAGCCGACATTGTCAGCGGCGCGCGCTGAGGGCCTCGCTGAGGCGCGCGGCTTTGCGCTGATCGAGATCCTGTGCGTGCTCGCCATCATCGGCTTGCTCGCGGCAATCATCCTGCCGGCGGTCCCGCGCACGACGACGCGCGCCAAGCTGGAGAGCTATGCGGTTGAGACCGCGGCGCTGCTGAAGGCCGACCGCAACGCGGCGCTGCGCCGGCAGACCAGAGTGACGACCACGGTGGATGCAGAGGCGCGTGCGATCCGTTCCGGCGTCACCGGGCAAATCATCCGTCTGCCCCGCGACGTGGTCGTGGCGGCGACCTTGGCCTCGCGCTGTGCCAACCGGACGGCGGGACAGTCGATCGATTTCTTTCCGTCGGGCATGTCGTGCGGCGGCACGATCGCGCTGGCGCGGCCCGGCATGGGTTATGAGGTGCGCGTCAACTGGCTGACCGGAGGCGTCGAGATTGTCCCGCAGAAGCTGCTCTGACGGCGCCGCCGGCTTCACCCTGATCGAGGCGCTGGTGGCGCTTGCGATCATCGTGGCCGTGCTCGGAACCATCGGCTCGGTCATCGCCACGACGGCGAAGGGCACGCGTTCGATCGACCAGCGCCTGGCGCTGGCCGGCACCGCAGAGCGGCTGCTCGCGGATCTGCCGCCGCGGGCCTTGCTCAAGTCGGGCCGGCAGAGCGGCGAGCTGGCCGGCAGCCGCTGGCGCGTCGACATCACGCCGATGAACGTGGCGGGCGATGATCCCGCCGCCAACCGCTTCGTGCCGATGGCCGTCAATCTGCGGCTCCAGCGCGCCGACGGAGCGGCGATCCAGATCACGACGGTGAAGCTGGTACCGAGGGCCGCACAATGAAGCGCCTGCGCCGCGCGCTGGCCGACGAAGCGGGCTTCACCCTGCTCGAAGTGTTGCTTGCGACGCTGCTGATGACGCTCATCCTGGCGGCGCTGGCGACGGTGACGGCGCAATGGCTGCCGAACTGGAATCGCGGCATCGCCCGCGTGCAGCGGGCCGAGCGTCTCGCGACCGGGCTCGACCGCATCGTCGCCGACCTCTCGGTCGCCGAGCAGATCACTGTGAACGGCGATGCCAAGGTGCCGCTGTTCGACGGCGCCGAATTGTCGGTGACGTTCCTGCGCACCGCGATTGGCCCGAGCACGCGACCGGGTCTCGAATTCATCCGCCTGATCGAGAAGGCGGACTCGCAGGGGCTGGCGCTGGTGCGCGAGCGCGCGCCGTTCCAGCCGATGCCGACCGACGGGCAGATCCGCTTTGTCGACCAGGTCGTGCTGATCCGCGCGCCGTTCCGCCTGAGCTTCTCCTATGCCGGGCCGGACGGCCAGTGGCAGCCGACCTGGCGCGGCCAGCCGCAACTGCCGGATCGCATCCGCATCACCGTGCGCAACAGCGCGACCGGGCAGGTGCTCGCGGTCTCGGGCGCGGTGATCCCGCACATCACCGCGCCGGCCGAATGCGCGCGGGCCAAGAATCCGGCGACCTGCGTCGCGGCGCGCGGCGGGCCGCAACAGGCGCAGAAAGAGGAGCAGCAATTGTGAGCCGTCCGGCGCAGAATTGCAGAGAGCTGCGCGATTCCCGCGGCTTCATCGTCGTCGCGGTGCTCTGGATGCTGGCGGCGCTGGCGACGCTCGCGCTGATCTATCTGACCTATGTCACCAACACGGCCGTCACCGTCGCTGTCAACGCCGACCGGTTGCAGACCGATGCGCTGATCAACGCCGGGCTCGAGCTCACGGCCTACCGGCTCTCGGCGCAGAACGAAGCCGTGCGTCCGACCAGCGGCACCTTCAATGCCCGCGTCGGCGCAGGCCGGGTCAGCGTAACGTTCCGCTCGGAGGCCGCGCGCCTCGATCTCAACATGGCGCCGAAGCCCATGCTGGCGGGCCTGATGACGGCGCTCGGCGTCTCCGCGAGCGACGCGCCCGTCTATGCCGACCGGATCCTCGCCTGGCGCACCTCGACGGAGGCCGGCCAGGACAATCCGGAGGATTCCTTCTACCGCACGCTCGGTGCGCCCTATCTGCCGCGCCATGCGCCGTTTCCGCACAGTGACGAGCTCTGGCTCGTGCGCGGAATTCCGGCGGCCGTCATCGAGCGTGTGCTGCCCTTCGTCACCGTGTTCAGCAACATGCGGACGGTGAATCTGCTGGACGCAGCGCCGCAGGTGCTGGCGGCGCTGCCGGGCATGACGCCCGAGACGCTGCAACAGGTGCTGCGCGACCGCACTGACCCCAAGGTCGATCCGCGCTCCCTGGTCACCCTCGCCGGGAGCGCCAACGCGACGACCGACGGCTCGCGGGCCTACCGGCTGACAGTCGTTGCCGAGGCGCCGTCGCACCGGCGCAACTCGGCCGAGATCGTCATCCTGCTTCTCGAAGGCAGCGATGAGCCGTATCGTGTATTGTCGTGGCACAACGCCTATGACGGCTCTGCCGGAAAGCCTCTGTGAGATGAGTTCGCTCGATTCCCTCCGCGCCATTCTCGATACCTGGACCGGCACCGTGGCCGGCACGGCGGTTGCCGGCCTCGAGCGGATGGTGTCGCCGCGCGTGGTGCGGCTGGTCGAGACCGAGACCGGCGCGTTCGCGCTGGAGACGGCGAAGCCGGAGAACGGTTCGAAGGAGATCGCGTTCGAGGACGGCAAGTTCGCAAGCCCCAACCTGGCGCAGATCGTCCGCGGCAGCCGCGTCGAGATCGTGCTGCGGCCGGCGCGCTTCCTGTTCCGTCCGCTGGAGCTGCCGGCGCGCGCGGCCGATTTCCTCGAGGGCATCGTGCGGGCGCAGATAGACCGGCTGACGCCGTGGAGCGCGGGCGACGCCGTCTTCGGTTGCAGCGCTCCGGTGGCGCACGGCAGCGAGAGCATCACCACCGAGATCGCGGCGGCCCCGCGCAAGCTGGCGATGGGCTATGTCGAGGCGGTCGCGCCCTTCCATCCGGCGGCGATCGCGGTTGCGACTGAGACGGCCGAGGGCGGGCGCATCAAGGTGTTCGAGCAGAGATCGCGCGGGGCGGTCGACCCGGCGCGGCTGAGCCGGACGCTGCAACTGGTGCTGGCCTTCGCCGCCGTCGCCGCGGTGATCGGATCGGTCGCAGCAGGCTATCTCGCTGACAGCCTCAGCGCGCAGGAGAGCGAACTCGAACGGCAGATCACCCAGCGCCGCGCCGCGCTCCGCGGTGCCGACGGCGGCGAGCGCTCGCCGCTCGCCCAGCTGGAACGGCGCAAATACGAGACGCCGGCGAGCGTGATCGTGCTGGAGTCGCTCAGTCGGATATTGCCCGATCATACCTATGTCACCGAGCTGCATCTGGCCGGCAACAAGCTCCAGATCGGCGGCATCACCCGCGATGCGCCCTCGCTGATCCCGCTAATCGAGCAGTCCCAGCATTTCACCCGCGCGACCTTCTATGCTCCGACCACGCGCAGCTCGTCCGATCCCGGCGAGCGCTTCCACATCGAGGCGCAGATCGAGCCAAGGAACGTGCCATGAACAGCACCATGAGCAGCGCCAAGGTCGCCGGAGGAAATGCGATCACGCGGGCGCTCGCAAGCTCGCCGCTGATCGCGGTCACGCTCTATGTGGCGGTTGCGGGCGGGCTGCTGCTGATGGCGGGCCTGTCGATCGCCGACGTCATCGCCCATCGCCAGGCGCTGGCGCAAACCTCCGACCTGCTCGACCAGCTGCGCGGCCGCAAGGGTGGCGCCAAGAATGCCGCGGCAGCTTTGGCCGAGCATCCGGGCACGCCGTTCCTGGAAGGGCCGACAGTGACGGTCGCGGGCGCCAATCTGTTGCAGCGGGTTGCGGCCGCAGTCGGCAATGTCGGCGGCTCGGTGCAGTCCTCGCAGGTCGACGTCACGGGTGCACAGGTGAAGGACGGCTTCGTCGGTCTCGTCGTGAGCTGCGAGCTGGACCAGCCGGCGCTTCAGAAGCTGCTCTACGATCTCGAAGCCGGCATGCCGTTCCTCTACGTCGATCAGCTCGATGTCCAGGTGCCGCAGACCACTGCGCTGAACGAGGCCGGCACCGGCCGCGTCAGGGTGATCCTGGGTGTCTCCGGCCAGTGGCAGGCGGGCAAATAGGGGGCTTTGGCCGGTCGCCCGGGTTCCGGTTCGATGCGGGTTGATGGCGACGCGCATCGGAACTAGTTTGGTGGCACGAGCGTGCCGCGAGCTTCCAAGGGAATTTTCGATGTCCGGGTGGCTGAGACCGACAGGATTGGCTGCGCTGTGCGCGGCGGCCGCATTGACGGCTCAAGGCATTGCCGAGGCTCCGGCCGCGACCTCGTCGCGCATGGATATCCTGTCCGACGATGCCGCGGGCAGCCCCGCCGAAAGCGTCGATGTCGGCGCGATGCGGCCGATCGCGGGCCCGGCGCAACCTGTCAGCAAACCCGTCCCCCGCGGCAATCCGCTGTGGGCGGTGCCGTTCTCGGCGCTGACGACGACGCAGGAGCGCCCGATCTTCTCGGCCTCGCGCCGGCCGCCGCCGCGCGCGGTTGCCGCCTCTCCGGTCGAACTCCGGTCGAAGAGGTGCAGGCACCGCCACCGCCCAAGCCGGCCGAGGCGCCACCGCCGCTGCTGCTGGTCGGGGCCGTGGTGGGCGAGGGGGATGCGATCGCGATCCTCGTCAACCGCACCGACCAGTCGATCGTGCGCCTGCGGCAGGGCGACACGCTGGGCGGCTGGTCGCTGACCTCGGTGCAGCCGCGCGAGGTGACGTTCAAGCAGGGCGAGCGCAGCGAGATCCTGGCGCTTCAGAAGCCGGATGGAACGACGGCGGCTCCGACCGCGGCCGGCGCCGCGCCGCCGGATGCCGGCGGCAAGCCGACGATGCCGACCACGACCAATACGTCGTTCGCGCCCTTCGTACCGCGCTCCACGCCGAAGAACGGCGAGGCGGACGGGCTCTGAGCGCTGCATCGGCTGTCGGTACCGGGACAAATCCGGACGCCATTGCCTAAGCCGTTCAACCGCCTTAAGACGCGGCTTCAACGCCTTATCGCCGGGAAGGATGCGGCTTGACCGACACGCAGACTGACGCGCCCGGCAAGGCCGATAGCCGGACTGGTGGCGGCGGTGCCGGACGCGTCCGCCGGCTCATGCACGGCTGGTCGGCTAACCTGGTCCAGATGGGGCTGGGGCTGACCCAGCAGCTGCTGCTGATCCCCGCATTCCTGCACGTCTGGAGCGGCGAACTGCTCGCGGCGTGGCTTGCGATCTTTGCCGCAGGCGGCCTCGTCATCGTGGCGGATGCGGGACTGCAGCTCCGCGCGATCAACCGGTTTCTGGCCTTCAGGTCCTGCGTCGACTGCGACGGGCGTACCGCGCGCCTCTATCGCGACATGCTGCGGATTTATTTCGCCCTCGTCGCCGCTCTCGGTGTGCTGCTGTGCGGGGCCATCTATCTCGTGCCGCCCTCGGTGGTGCTTGGCTTTCATGCGACGCCGACCTTCGACGCCGCGATGCTGGTGATGACGCTCGGCACGCTTCTGAGCCTGCCTGCCAACCTTGCCGCTGGCCTCTATCGTGTGCGCGGCCAATATGGCCGCATCATCTGGCTGCAGAACGCTGCGCTGCTGCTCGGCCAGATCGCGCAGCTTGTTGCGCTGTTCAAATTCGGAAGCCTGCTCGCGGTGGCGATCGCCTGCGTGTCGACGCAGCTGCTGTTCACGATCTTCGTCGTGGCCTTCGACGCGCCGCGCCTGTTTCCGTTCCTGCGGCGTGCGCAAGAACTCCCATTTGTCGCTCCGTCATGGCGCTGGAGCATCGGACAGCTCGGCCGCGCGCTGCCCTTCGCGGTCGCCAACGTCACCGAGCTCGCGCTCGTCAATGCTCCCGTGTTGCTGGTCTCGGCCCTCGTCACCGACCGCGTCGCGGTCGCGCAATGGGGGCTGACGCGCGTGATCGCGAGCCTGGTGCGCGGGCTCAGCCTCCAGCTTGCCCTGCCGTTCGGCGCCGAGCTCGGCCATGATCACGCGATCGGCGACAAGGAGCGACTGCGCCGCCACTATGCCTACGGATCGGCGTTTGTGACCGGGCTCGCATGTCTTGTTGTTGCGGGCATGCTGCCACTCTGGCCCGACTTCTTCACGCTGTGGACCCATGGCAGCATTCCCTATGACGGTCCGCTGGCGGTGATGCTGCTGCTCGGCTCGGCCGCGGCCGCCCCCTCGCAGCTTGCGCTGGTCTTTGCCAGTCACAGCAATCGCGGCGAGCTCCTGATCCGGACCAAGGGGCTTCAGCTCGTTGTCTTCTTGGCTCTGTCCTTCGTCCTGATCCCGCGGTTCGGACCGCTCGGCGCGGCCTTCGCGGTGGTCGCGAGCGATATCCTGATTCAGTTCGGCCTGCTTGGACTGGTGATCATGCAACAGACCCTGCGCCGTCCGCTCAGGCACATTGCGTTTCTGCTGCTCATGGCGGTCGCCGTCGTGGCATCCGGCTGGCTGATTGGTACGGCGATCGAGGCGGTCATCCCCGGGGGCGGGCTTGCAAGCTTCATCGCAAAATGCGCGGCCTGGCTGGTCGTCGTTGGCGCCCTCGCAAGCCCGCTTCTGAGCAAGGCCTTGCGCGAGCGGCTGCGGACGCTGGTCCCGGCCTAAAGCGCGATGGCATGAAGATGAATCACCATCGCGCTTTAGGTTGTTGTTTGAGCTTGATCTTTTCGGAAAACCGCTGCGCACTTTTCCGGATCATGCTCTAGCGAGGCGTCAGCGCCAGCCGATGCTTCAACCGCTCGAGGTGCCGGGCGAATTGCCGGCGCCCGACCTCGGTCTCCTTGGTGAACTGGGTGAGGCGGAGTTCGCCGGCGGCGCGCAGCCGCTCGCGCGTGCCGTCGCTGCGCAGGCTGACGATCGCATCCGCGAGCGAGCGCGGATCGTCGTAGTCGAACAGGATCGCGGCATCGCCGGCCTGCGCCTTGAAGGCTTCAGGATAGATAACGGGCGTGCCGACCGCCCAGGCTTCCAGCGGCGGCAGATTGGTCGGGCCGAAATAGCTCGGCATCACCAGCGCGGCGGCGCCGCGGTACAGCGCGGCGAGCTCGGTCGACTCGACGAAACCGATGATGGAGATCTGGTCGGCCAATCCGTAGCTGTGGATCGCCCTATCGAGCTTGTCGCGGCCGCTCCGGTTCGAGCCGCACAGCACCAGCCGTTCGGTGATGCCCTGCTCGCGCAGCACAGCGAGTGCGGCGAGCAGCGTGATGTGGTTCTTGTGCGGCCAGAACTGTGCCGGATAGAACAGATAGCCCGGCTCGAGCCGGTATTTCGCGAGCACGGCCGCGTCGGCCGCTGCATCGGGGGCGGACCGGCTGACATAGGTCGAGGGCGAGAACGGGATGCAGATCGCGCGCTCCCGTTCCATGGCGTAGCGCCGGCAGAGATCGTCGATCAGCTCGGGTGCATTGACGATCACCGTAACGGCCTTGGTGCTGGCGAGGCGGAACAGGATCTCGCGCCGCTCGAATTCGCCGAAGGTGCGGACCTCCGGAAACTCCGGCGCATCGCGATGGCAGCCGTCGAAGATCGTGATGGTGAAGGGCAGCTCGTAGAGCAGCAAATGTCGCTTCGAGGTCGACGTAAAGTGCACGACGTCGATGCCGTCGCGGATCAAGGCGCGCTCGAACGGCGATCTGAGCTCCAGCGCGATCTGGACGAGATCGAAGGGGCCGCAATATTTGAGGAACAGGAAGAGGTGGTCGGAGAAGCCGAACTTGCGCAGCCGGCCTTCGACGCCGAATTCCTTCAAGATCGCCAGCGTCTTCGGGTAGGGCGAGTAGACCACGATCTCGTTGCCGGATTGCGCGGCCCATTCGCGCAGCCAGAGCAAATCGTTGAGCGGCTGCTGGAACCCGCCACCGAGTTCGAGCGCCTGCTCCAGCATGACGGCGAGCCGCAGCGGTCTCACGGCGTGGCGCTCTTTCTGGCCACCGCATAGGCCGCCCAGATCTTCGAATTCGGCGCGTCCTCTGTCAGCCATGCGGCATGCGCGGCGGGCTGGAAGCCGCTCGCGGTGAGCGCCGCGTCGATCTCGAACGGAAACCAGTAACGCATGTGGTGGGCTTCATCGACCCGGCGGATCGTGGCGCTCTTGGTGTCCTCGCAGAACAGCGTGTAGTTCACGGTGACGGTCGCAGCCCGTTCGTCATGGTCGGATTGCGCGATCCGGGTGAGGCGGAGCGGCGTCTGCTCGATCACCTTGACCCGGGTCTCGACGCCTTGCGCCAGCACCGCGCCGCCATACCAATAGTCGAAGAAGAACACGCCATCAGGCTTCAGCGCGGCATGAGCAGTGCGGAACATCGCCGCCAGTGCATCGCGGCTGGTCTGGTAGCTCGCAACGTGGAACAGCGACACCACGGCATCGAAGTCGCGTTCGGGACCGGTTTCGCAGGCATTGCCCTGACGAAATGGAATCGACAGCCCGGCCTGTTCGGCGCGCGCCTTGGCGCTCGCAATCATCTCGTGGCTGAGATCAATGCCGGCAACGCTCCACCCATTGCGGGCGAAGGCGAGTGCGTGCAGGCCGGTGCCGCAGCCGAGATCGAGCAGCTTGCCTGAAGACACGCCGTGGTCGCGCAGGCGCGCTTCGACGAACGCCGTCTCCGCCGCGTAATCCTTGTCCTGGTAGAGGAGATCGTACCAGGGCGCGTAGTCGGCGAACACCGTCACGCCAAAATCTCCTTCAGCGCCTGGGCCGAGCGAGCGATCTCGTCATCGGTCAAACCAAGCCCGCTCGGCAGGTAAAAACCGCGCCGGGCGATGTATTCCGCGTTCGGATGGCGCTCGTCGAGCATCAGGCCCATCCGGCGCAGCACGGGCTGCTCGTGCATGCACCAGAAGAATGGCCGCGTGCCGATGCCCTTCTCGCCGAGGCGGCGCATCGCCTCCTTGGCGTCGAACGGCACGTCGTCGTTCAGCACGATGCCGTAGACCCAATAGATGTTGTCGGCATAGGAGGTGCGGGCCACGGGACGTCGGATGCGGTTGAGGCCGCCGAGATGCTCGTCATAGAGCCGGCCGATCCGGCGCTTGAGCTCGACGGTGCGCGGCAGGCGCTCGACCTGGGCGACGCCGAGCGCGGCCTGCAGGTTGGTCATACGCGCGTTCCAGCCGAGCTCCTCGTGGACGAAACGCTGCTGTGGCTGGAAGCAGAGATTGCGATAGCCCTGCAGGCGGTCGGCGAGCGCGGCGTCGTCGGTGAGGATCATGCCGCCTTCACCGGTCGTGACGTGCTTGTTCGGATAGAAGCTGAAGGTCGAGACGTCGCCGAATCCGCCGCAGGGCTTGCCGCGATAGGTCTGGCCGTGCATCTCGGCGGCGTCTTCGATGACCTTCAGATCGTGCTTGCGCGCGAGCGCCAGGATCGGATCGAGATCGACCGGCAGGCCGTAGATGTGGACCAGCATGATCGCGCGCGTGCGCGGCGTAATCGCGGCCTCGACGCCCTCGGCCGTCATGTTCCAGGTCGCAGGATCGCAGTCGACCCCGACCGGAACGAGGCCGGTGCGCACGATCGCGGCGGCGCAGCTGATGATCGTGAAGGTCGGGATGATGACCTCGGAGCCCTGTTCGAGCCCGAGCGCATGGACCGCGATGTCGAGCGCGACCGAGCCATTGGTGACGGCGACGCCGTGGCGCCGCCCCGCGGCTTCGGCCATCGCCTGCTCGAAGCGCTTGATGAACGGCCCCTCCGAGGAGATCCATCCGGTGCGGACGCATTCGGCGAGATAGTCGGCCTCGTTGCCGTCGAGCAGCGGCGTGTTGACGGGAATGAACGGTGCGCTCACAGGTTCGGGCCCTTGATCCGGATTTCGGACGGCGCGGCTTCGGGGAAACGGGTCTTGTCGTTCTCGCCGGAATAGGGACCTTGCTTGACCTCGAACATCTCGAGCGGCTCGAGCACGTGGAAGCCATGGGCGCCGCTGCACAGCAGGATGAGGTCGCCCGCACCGAGCACGCGGCTTTCGAGATATTTTTCCTCGACGGTGTAGAAATCGACCTGGAGCTTGCCCTTCTGGATCAGCAGGACTTCCTGGGTGTAGTGCACCTCGCGCGTCACCTTGTTGTGGCGATGCGGTTCGATGCTCTTGCCCTTCGGATGGCTCATGAAGGCGAGCTGCTGCGACAGTTCCGGCGTCGAGAAGAAATGGATACCGGGCTCGCGGAACGAGGCGCGCACGATGATCGCGTAGAGCTGGTCGCCGAATCGAACATGTTCGACGTGTTCCATCTTGAGCCTCGACAAAAACCGCTGTGATTAGAGTGAGATAGATATCTCGCGGTGCACTTTGGTCATTTTGGCAGGGACCGTCAAGGGCGGACGGAATATGACGATCGCTGCGCGCTCAATGCGGATTTATCCGACGAAAGCGAGGATTTCTTCGACGCGCCTGCGGAAGGTGTGGGCGGCAAATGTCCTGGCCTGTCCCGCCTTTGCAATGGACAGGCGCGCCGCCTCGTCGGCGAGATAGCGATCGATCACCGCAAGGCAGTCCTCGACGGTGCGCCACGCAACGACCTCGCGGCCGGGCTCGAACAGCGTGTGCAGATTGTCCTTGAAGTCGGTGAGCAGGAATGCGCCGACGCCGGTCGCTTCGAACAGGCGCGCATTGCCGGCCTCGCGGCCGGCCAAGTCGATATGCGAATTGAGCGTGACGCGCGAGGCGCGCAGCGCCTGGTACATCTCGACGCCCCACACCTCGCCCTGGTAGCAGCGGTGCAGCGGCGAGGAGGCGGGAAGGCTTTGCAGTCCGCTGCCGAACAGTTTGAGGTCGTAGCGCTGCGCCACTGCCTCGAGCTGCGCGACGCGGAGCTGGTGATCGGCCGACACCGCGCCGACGAAGGTGACGTCGAACTCTTGCGCCGGCGGCGGAGGAAGGGTGTCGAGGATCCCGGGCTCGAAGGCGAGATGGACCACTTCGGCGCGCGCACCGTGAGAACGGAAGAAATCCACCACTGCGCCCATCTGCGAGATCATGAGATCGTAGACCGACCAGTCCTCGCCGCGCGAAGGCGAGATGCCGGTCTGACCGACCAGGATAGGGCGGCCGATCTGTTTGATCCGGCGTGCCAGGCGCGTGTCGACGTGAAACAGATCCTGATTGAGGACGAGATCGGGTTTGAAATCCTCAATCTGCGCCAGCAGGACTTTTTCCGCTTCCGCATCGAGCCGCGGGCTGAGCCCGACCTTGCGCGCGAGCGGTCTCAGCACCGGCTTGAACGGTGCGACCGCGCGTTGCAGCCAGCCGGGAACCGCGTCGCGCGCGGCGGGAGCGCCCGGGCGGCGCCGGCTCGACGACGTCAAGGCCATGCTCGCGAGCCCAGGCCGCTCGCATCCACGGATTGTTGACGTGGATGTCGGCGGCGACGTGCCCGAGACCCGCGAAATTGCGCGAATAGAAATCGGCAACGCCGAACAGGCTGGCGTTCCGCGCCGCCATCTGCGCCGCATAAGGCTCGTTTTCGAGCCCGGGCCGGCGCCGGTAGAGCCAGGACAGGAAGCGCGGATAGTCGGCGTTGAGGATCAGGATGCGCACGGCGTCACAATTTCGTTTCGAGCAGGCTGCCGGGCGTTTGGGGTCGCGGGACGGTCTCGGCGCAGTCGTATCGGTTGGGGGCGAAAACGCCAAGAGAGTTTTTCAGTATTATAATACCTCTAAAATTCTCATTGGGATAAAGTATTCCCGCTGTCGTCGGTTCGTATAAAAGCGACCGCGAATGCTTGTCCCCCGTCTGGAGAGAGGTCAATGAAGGTCGTAATTCTTGCCGGAGGTCTCGGCACCCGGATCGCGGAGGAGACCAGCACGCGGCCGAAGCCGATGGTCGAGATCGGCGGCCGGCCGATCCTCTGGCACATCATGAAGATCTACAGCCATTACGGCTTCAATGATTTCGTGATCTGCCTTGGTTACAAGGGCTACATGATCAAGGAGTACTTCGCGAACTACTTCCTGCACATGTCCGACGTCACCTTTCATCTCGCCGAGAACCGGATGGAGGTGCATCGCGAAACCGCCGAGCCCTGGCGGGTCACCTTGGTCGATACCGGCGAGGACACTCAGACCGGCGGCCGCCTGAAGCGGGTGCTCCCTTACGTCGCGAACGAGCCCTTCTTTGCGCTGACCTATGGCGACGGCGTCGCCGACATCGACCTCGCCGCCGAGATCGCCTTCCACAAGGCGCATGGGCGAAGGGCGACCGTCTCGGTGGTGCGGCCGGCCAAGCGATTCGGCGCGGTCGCGATCGAGGGCGACCGGGTCGTCAATTTCGAGGAGAAGCCGAACGACGACGGTGGCTGGATCAACGGCGGCTTCTTCCTGCTGTCGCCGTCGGTCGGCGATCTCATCGCGGGCGACAAGACGATCTGGGAGCGTGAGCCAATGGAGCAGCTCGTGCGCGGCGACGATTTGCGCGCCTATGTGCATCATGGCTTCTGGCACCCGATGGACTCGCTGCGCGATCGCAACTTCCTCGAGGGCGAGTGGATGGGGAACCGCGCCAAGTGGAGGATCTGGTGACGGATCCGGCATTCTGGCGCGGCAAGAAGGTCTTTCTCACCGGTCATACCGGTTTTAAGGGCGCCTGGGCCTCGCTGCTGCTGCGCCGCCTCGGCGCCAGCGTCTACGGCCTTGCGCTCGAGCCGACGCATGCGTCGTCGCTGTTCGTGACGGCGCGGATCGCCGATGACATCAAGCACCGCATCGCCGACATCCGCGATCTCTCCGCCTTGCGCGCTGCAATGGCCGAGGCCGAGCCCGACATCGTCATCCACATGGCGGCGCAAGCCCTGGTGCGCCCGTCCTACGAGGAGCCGGTCGAGACCTTTGCGACCAATGTGATGGGCACGGTGCACGTGCTGGAGGCAGCACGGCAACTGCGTTCAGTGCGGGTGATTCTGAACGTCACCAGCGACAAGTGCTACGAGAACAACGGCGCGGGCACAGCCTTCCGCGAGGGCGACCGCCTCGGCGGCGACGATCCCTACAGCAACAGCAAGGCCTGCGCCGAGCTGGTGACGCATTCCTATCGCCACAGCTTTTTCAAAGCGCCGGGCGCTGCGCGTGTCGCGACCGCGCGCGCCGGCAACGTCTTCGGAGGCGGCGACTGGGCGCGCGACCGCCTGGTGCCCGATGCGATGCAGGCCTTCCTCGCCGGCGATGCATTGCGCATCCGCAATCCCAATTCGGTGCGGCCCTGGCAGCACGCGCTCGATCCGGTGCTCGGCTATCTGACGCTGGTCGAGCGGCTGGCGGGCGACGAGCGCTTCATCGGCGGCTGGAATTTCGGGCCCGATGCCGCGAGCGAGGTGCCGGTGGGGACCGTGGTCGAGCATCTGATTGCGCAGTGGGGCGAGGGCGCGCGCTGGACCGCCGATGCCGGCCCGCATCCGCATGAGGCCGCCTATCTCAGGCTCGACTGCGCCAAGGCGCGGAGTGAGCTCGGCTGGACGCCGCGGCTCGACCTGGCGCAGGGCCTGCGGCTCACCGTCGACTGGTACAAGGCGCTGCGCGAGGGCCGCGACCTGCGCACATTCTCACTCGAGCAGCTCGACCAGGTCGTCGGCGGGTCGTAGAGCACGCCCCCGCGTCATGTGACGGCTCGCGGCGGCGCGAATGCGCGAGATTTCGGGCCGTAAAGGCGATCGGCAAAACAGCACGTATCATCGCGATGCGATCGCGACAGGGGTTCCATTTCACGCGATCGCTATTCACCTCGCTGTCGATACGAAATAGCCCGCGTCAGACCGGACTGGTCCGGAAAGTAGTGCCGGAAACAGGAGGCGCGCACTGCGCGAGCGATGGCCCGCGAACGAAAAATCGGTTGCCAGGATGATGCCGGTGATCAAGAATCCAGAATTGACAAGAACGACGTCAACTCCGGCAAAGCCGGCGGGGACAAGCTTCGGAAAGGCTTGAGCACCAAGGACCAGGAATACGGCGATCGCACGTAACCCATCGGCGCCGGACGGTATTTTGTCATAATTTCAACGTTGCTGCTGACGGGCCCTTTAGCTCCAATATGCATCGCGACGATTGGGGTACGAAGAAGGGGCTGCCGCACTTTGACTGCTCGGCATATTATGAGACGATGACCAAACGGTTGGACGCCAAACGGCGGTCTTCCGCTTCGGTATTGTTATTCTGGTTGCTTTGTGCGGCCATGGTCCTGATCGGGTACGCTCTTCGGTTGGTGGCTCCCACGGCGAATCCCGACGTCCTCGAGCTGTCGCGCTCGTTGTTGTTGCCCAACACGGTCGGTGTCTTTCCGGAGCCTCAGGATCCATTCCTGTTTGTCGGCCTCACTTTGACGGCAGGGCTTTTATTGATCGGTGTTGCGGCAGCGTCCGCACGCAGTGATCGATTTGCCGTTGAGCCCTCGTCAGTCTTCTGGTCGATCCTGATTGTTGCGGCCGTTGTCCTGACTTCGGAGCATGCATTTGGGGACAGGCAAACAATCAAAGACATCGTGCTGGCTCTCGTTCTCGCGGGTGCGGCTTACGCCCTGAAGATACGATTGCCAGAGCGATTTGCTCGTCCTGCCATGGCGCTGTTGCTCCTTGGGGCGGCAGCGCTGATTCTGCTTCAGCGCGTATGGACCGAGGGGAGCCTCCTTTATAGCGGTCCGATCAGCTCGCACTATGAAGCCGTCACTTCGTCAGTCATCAGAATCGCAGGTGGAGGCACCTGCTTGGCCGAAGTGCTTCCTCAATATGGTTGCTACGGTGAGTTCCTGGCTCCGCTGCTCAAGCTGTTTGGCAGCACGATCCCGGTGGTGACCGCCATTTTCGCGCTGATCCTGATCGTGGCCCTGTGGGCGGTATTTCATTTCGTCGCCAAGCTCATTCGTGGTCCGCTGATTCTGGTAGGATGTTCGATATGTCTTGTGATGGCGGCAGGATTCAATCCACAGTTCGACAATGTGGACCCCGTTCTTCAGTACTTTCCGCTGCGTTTCTTTTTTCCGGCGCTTAGCCTTCTCGTCGCGGCGTGGGTTCAAAAAGTAGCAACGCCTGTTTCGGCGTTTGCTGCTGGAGTTTTCGCTGGCGCGGCGCTCGCCTGGAATTTGGAAAGCGGCCTTGCCGTCGCGTTGTCGCTGGCCGTCTTCGTGGGCCTCGATAAATTTACGGCGAGACGTTGGAGAGGCCGAGCCGAGCTGCTGGGCTCGGGAATGAACCTGGCGAGCTACATCGCCGGTGCCGTGCTCTTTATTGTCGCTTTTATCGCCTACCTTCATCTCAAGGCCGGCAGGCCGGTCGAATTGAGCAATTTCATTGTATTCCATCAAGTGTTCGCAATGACGGGCTTCGGCATGATTCCGATACCGGCCTTTCCGAGCTATTGGACGATTCACGCCGCCATTCTGTTCGGGACATTGTTTCTCGCCGCCGTTGCCGCAGGAAGAGGAGAAACCCGCGACCCCGGCCTGGAGTTGGCGGCCTATGTTGCCACTCTCGGAATCTGCCTGGCCGTCTACTACGTCGGGCGCTCGCACATCGTGGTGCTGCGTCTGGTGATGTGGCCGAGCATCATCCTGATCTTCTTCCTTCTGGATCGAACACTCCGTTCGGCATACGGACTGCTGCAACGCCGTGTCGTTGATGGGATGGTGTTGCTGTCGGTTGCGATGTCCGCCGTCTTTTTTGAAGCATCGCTTCTCGGAATCGCCGGGAACATGATCCGGGCCAGATCTGCTCCGTTGCAGGCGAACAAGGAGATCCTGGCAGACATCCAGTTCGTGCGCTCAAGAAGCTCTCCTGGCGAACCTGTTGCGATCGTGGCCGTGGACCAAGGTGTGCTTTACGGGCAAACGGGCGCCAGAGCGGCGCTCGAAGGGCCGGGGGTGGCCGAACTCGTCCGCCGCGTCGACCTGGAGCGGTTGATGGAGTTCCTGGTGACCCGCGGCCCCAAGAAACTGTTCGTCGGGACGACGCTCGGAAACGCGGCGGAGACGAACCTGCTCGGAACCGATATTGAGATCGACCTGAGCGTCTTGGAGCGCAATTACGTCGCGGAAGTCGCTCCCGGCGGCCGGTTGATCTACTTGCAGCGTCGCTGATGCAGGGCGCCCATCGCCACGCCCGCCACGGCATGGTTTCGCGGCGGCAGCAGCTGCGTCTTGATGGCGCGCTGGTTTCTACCGGGCCGGCGGTGATATCGAATGGTACGTTTGCAATGTCGCAGACTTCACTTATAAGGCAACATTCTTCTCCCCGATTTGGAACTGCAGATGGAGCGTACGATCAAAGGTTGCGAGGTGTGCGGCGGATCTGAACTTAAGGAAGTTCTGGATCTCGGAAGCCATCCGCTGTGCGACGATCTCGTACCGGTCGGGAATCCCGCGATTCCCGAAACATATCCGATAGATATCGTATTCTGTCCGACCTGCAAAACGGCTCACCAGGCGTATCAGGTTCCGAAACGGACGTTGTTTCCGAGCACATATCACTACAGGGCTCGGCACACCGCAGACGTGCTGAACGGAATGCGTCAGCTGGTGGAGCGATGCGAAAAGCACATCGGTTCACTGAAGGAGCTGTTGGTACTCGACGTGGGGTGCAACGACGGCAGCCTGCTGTCGATCTTCAGGGAACGAGGCGCAAGAACCATCGGCGTCGAGCCGACCGGCGCCGCCGCCGACGCGAAGCAGGCCGGCCACACGGTTTATCAGGACTATTTCGCACCCTCGCTGGCCGAAAAGATTGCAGCGAGCAGCGGTCTGCCCGACGTCATCACGTTCACCAATGTTTTCGCGCATATCGAGGATCTGCGGAGCGTTCTCTCGGCCGTCGGCGCGTTGATGGGGCCAAACACGCTGCTGGTCGTCGAGAACCACTATCTCGGCTCCGTGCTCGATCGCTATCAATTCGATACGTTCTATCACGAGCATCCGCGCACCTATAGCCTGACGTCCTTCCGGTACATCGCCAAATCGCTTCAGGCACGGATCGAGGCACTGGAGTTCCCGGCACGCTATGGCGGCAACATCCGCGTCATGATGCGGAGGGGCGAGGGCGGCGAACAGGCTGCTTCCGAACTCGCCAAGGTGGACGCCGCCGAAGGCGGCTTCGAACAGCGCCTGCTCGACATGGCGAAGCGGATTCCCGCGTGGCAGAAAAGCAAGCGCGCCGAAATTGAAGCGGCCGTTTCTCGCCATGGTCCACTCGTCGGCAAGGCCTTTCCGGGTCGCGCGGCGATCCTGGTGAAGCTGCTCGATCTCGATCAGTCCGTCCTGCAAGCGGTCTACGAGAAGCCCGGCTCGATGAAGATCGGGCACTATATCCCGGGCACCCGCATCCCGATTTTTTCCGACAATGACTTTGACAAGCGCCCGAACCGTGATGTGCCGCTTCTCAACCTGGCCTGGCACATCTCTGGTGAAATTCACGGCTACATGCGCAAGCAGGGATACGACGGTCAGATCATCGATCTATTTTCGCCAGAGGAGTTTGAGCGGGCCTAGTGCCGCGCGCGACGGGAATGGCTTTGATGGCTGAAACGACGTCAGGAGAGAGCGCCGGATCCGCGAATGGGGGACCTGACTCCTCGAGCAGGCCGCTCATCTCGATCATCGTTCCCGTGTTCAATGAGGAAGACAACGTCGACCGAACCTATTCGGAGTTGAAGCGGGTTACGGCTGAGCTGAAGGACTATCAGTTCGAATTCCTGTTCACCGACAATCACTCCACCGATACTACCTTCAAGAAGCTCTCCAGTATCGCCGCCAACGATCCGGCCGTGCGGGTCGCACGCTTCTCAAGAAATTTTGGTTTTCAGCAATCCGTTCTGACTGGTTATCGGCTGGCGCGCGGAGCGGCGGCAATCCAGATCGACGCGGACCTTCAAGATCCGCCATCGATGTTCGCTCCCTTCCTGCAAAAATGGCGCGAAGGTTTTGACGTCGTGGTTGGTGTGCGGCGAAGCCGGAAAGAGAGCGTGTTGTTGCGGCGCGCCAGGCGAGCCTATTACCGATTGATGCGGCGGATTGGCGGACCTCATCTCATTCCGGATGGCGGCGATTTCCGGCTGATCGACCGATCCGTGATTGAGCGGCTGCGTCCGATTCACGAGCCGCATATGTATCTGCGCGGTCTCATTTCCTCGCTTGCCAGACGTCAGACCGGCATTCCCTTCGATCGCGCCGCGAGATTGCACAACGAAAGCAAGTTTCGCTTTGGAAGCCTGGTGCGCCTTGCAATGGACGGCATCATCGCTCACTCAAGCCTGCCTTTGCGGGTGTCGTTTTATATCGGCCTGATGATCGCGCTGGCCGCCGTCCTGCTCGCGGCTTTTTATCTTATCGTCAGGCTGTTCTCGCATCAGATCGTTCCGCCGGGGTTCACGACCACACAGATTCTCATCCTGTTCGGGATAGGGTTGAACAGTCTTTTCCTCGGCGTGCTGGGTATCTATGTCGGCCGGATTTACGATCAGGTTCGTATGCGGCCGCCGACGATCATTCCGACCTGGTCAATTTCAATGAGCAAATCGACAGCGTCGAACGGAATCTGCTCCGATGAACGGCACCGGCGCCACGTCCGGCTTGTTCGCACTGGCGACGTCAGCCTCCGTGCGCCTGATCCTGCGCTTCGGCGTGTCGGGCGTGACGACCACGCTCGCGTACTTCGTGCTGACGAACGCGTTCGTCCTTTCACGCGTGATGACGCCGGTCTTCTCGTCGGTGTGCGCGTACGTCATTTCGGTCGCTATCTCGTACCTGATGCAGAGTCGCTTTACCTTCCGGGTCAATGGCCATTCCCTTGATCAGGTTGCTCGCTTTGTGGTCATGTCCCTGGCTGGGCTTGTGGTTTCCTGGTGCGTAATGGCGCTGACCGTTGACCTGCTGCATTGGCCCTACCTGACCGGCGCGATTGGCGTTTGCGTGATCATACCCGTGCTGAATTTCTTCCTGATGCGCGGCTGGGTGTTTGCCGTCGGCGGCAGGCGCGAGCACATCGTTGCGACCGGAGAGTCGGAATGAGCGAACAGAAGAACCCTCACGTGACGCAGGCACAGGTCGCGACCGATTTCGACAACGTCGCGCGACTACGAGGACAAGATCAATTCGGCGCTTGCCTTCGCCGGGCGTGAACACTCGTTCTACATCGACATCAAGCGCGAGCACATCTTGCGACTCGGCAGGGAGCATTTTCCGGATCTGACCGAGCTCGATGTTCTGGACCTCGGCTGCGGGCTCGGCGCGTATCATCCCGGCCTGGAGGGGAAGTTCCGCGAGCTGCACGGCATCGACGTATCGGCGCAAAGCGTCGAGCTCGCAGCGACACGGCATCCTTTCGTGCACTATTCGACCTTCGACGGAGTCCGGCTGCCTTATCGCGATGGGCAATTCTCCATCGTGTTCACCGTCTGCGTCATGCATCATGTGCCGCCGCCGCAATGGACGGAGTTCGTCGCGGACATGTTTCGCGTGACAAAGCCTGGCGGGCTAGTGCTCGTGTTCGAGCACAATCCCTATAACCCCGCGACCCAGTACATTGTGAAGACCTGCGACATCGACAAGGACGCGGTGTTGTTGCGGCCCGGGCAGCTGCGGCGAATGTTTGCGGATGCCGGCTTTGCCAGGGTCGAGACGAAGACGATCATTTCGGTGCCGCCGGCCGGCCCGTTTCTCAGCCGCGTTGACTCGTTTTTGGGGCACCTTCCGTTCGGCGCCCAGTATTACCTCAGCGGCGTGAAACCGTCGTCCTGAATCGGGAGGGACGCACCTGACCGGGATTGCCTTGGAACTGGCTGACTTCTGGCGCGCGGCGGCCTCGCCTGTTCCGCTTGTGATCGTTGGCGGCGGTCGTTGGGGACGGACGTGGCTTTCGGTCGTCGTCGCCGCGCGCGGTTCTGCCGAAGGCGTCGTCCTGGCTGCCCGCAGCCGTCCCGACGAGGTGCGGACATGGGCCGCCGCGCGCGCCGAGCTTGCAGGCCTGACGGTCGTGCCGACGGTTGCCGAGGCCATGCTTGCCGATCGGCAGCCGCAGGCGGCGATCATATCGAGTCGTCCGCGCGATCACGTGCGCGACGGAATCGACGCGCTCGGCCATGGTCTGCACGTTCTTGTCGAAAAGCCCCTGGGTGTCGATCCGGAAAGCGGACGGACGCTCGTAGCCGCAGCTCGGCACAAGAAGCGTGTTCTCGCGGTGGGCACGGAATTCGCCTACCTTCCGGCCTTCCATCAATTGTCCGCGGAACTCGCCGGCGCCGGCAGCGCAGATATGACGCTGATTTGGGAAGACGTCGAAAACGAAGTGCGCCATGGCGCAACAAAGGCCCGGCATGAGGAGACGGGGCTGCTGTACGACTTGCTGCCTCATGCCTTTTCGATCCTCCAGGTCTTTGTCCCGAATGCCGGTCTTCGGATTGGCGCAGCGCAGGAAAGTCCGGATGGCTGCCAGGGACATATCGAATTCCGCGACGACCGGGGAGGGCGCCACGAATTTCGCTGTCACACCAGAGCGACGGCGCGTCGAAGGTGGCTGGAAATCCGGACCGAAGCCGGTCTTGCGTCGATCGACTTCAGCGGCGCCCACGGGGGGATGACGATCAACGGAAAGCCGCACGCGCTCGATCCGCGCATGGCGGTGATGGCCAGCACCTTGCGACTTGAGCTCGGAGCGTTCCTGTCTCAGGTGACGGGTGCGACAGACGCGGCATTTCCGGGGTGGGACGTCTCGGGCTTGCTTGCGGTGCAGGAGGACCTGAAACGGGCGCTCGCAACGCCCGGGACTTGATTGGTCCTCGGCCCGGCTTGCGATCTATGGATGCAGATGTTTTAAGTTCGAGGAAAGGCCTACGCACAAGGTAATCACTGCAGAAGGGCGAATTGAGCGGTCGTCTACGTTCGCCTCCGACGCTCTTGCCTTCAATTGGAAGTCGACGTGACAAAGAACTGTCCATTGCCTTGGACGCGAGCTGACCTGCTGGCAGCCGGCCTGGTAGCGACCTTCGTCGGAATCCTGGGGCTTTGGCCGCACCTGCAATTCGCCTGGGAGATTGGCGAATTTCGGTATTTTCACGGTGCCTATGACGAGGACACCTATGTTCTGAGCTGGTTGCTGGGAACGCTGAGGTCGACGCGCGCGCTGTCAGGTTTCGCGCTCAGTATCATTTATCGCCTCTGTGGATCCTCACTGGACGCGACGCTGGCGGCGTCGGATTTCGTATTTCCATTCCTGGCGAGCTGCGCCGCCTATTTCGCCGTCAGTCAGGTCGTATCCGGCCGCTCCGCAAGGGTGCTGGCGGCGCTGCTGCTCGTTTTTGCGAATGATCTGTTTTCACTGGGCAACCTGATTCTCTGGACGTCGGGCCAGTTCAATATTTTGCGGTTTTCCCAGATCGTCGGGTTGGCTCATCCCAACCTGGTCCCGTCCTACGAGACGAGCTTTCTCGCGATTCTCAGGACGCCGGAGCCGCAGGTGAGCTTTGTGCTCATGTTCCTGACTCTCGGACTTCTCGCGCGATTTGCCGTCGTCATCGGAATTCGAGAACGGGCAGCTCTTGCGGCAGCGGTCATAACCATATCTCTGCTTCCCATCGGGTACACGTTCGTGACGCTTCCGGTGGCGGCGATTGCTGGCGGATTCCTGCTGGTGCAGGGATATTTCAGGCAGATCTCGGCCATCCCAATTGCAGTCGGTTTGCTGGGGGCCGCATTGGTATCGCTCAGCGCGGTTTATTGGGATCACAATGGCGGTCAGACAACGACGGGCATGCTGACCGGCCTTACCTACCCGACGCGTCTGCCGATCATAACGCCTTCCGTTATCGGCAGCCTCGTCTTCAGCATCTCCTTCGCCTGTTGGATGATCTGGCGAGGGTGCAGGGAGCCATTGGCCTTTCTCGCTTTGGGTTGTCTGGTCATGCCCCTGGTGCTGAGCAATCAGCAGATCGTAACCGGGGTCATGTTCAGCGCGCGGGATTGGGAGCGCACCGTAAGCTATCCGGTACTTCTGTTCGGCGCTGTCACGGCCCTTTCCGTCATGGCGCCGTCCTACACCACGCGGCTGTCATTTCCTGCACCGGTGTTGTGGGTATGTTCGGCTCTCATTGTCGCCGTCGTCGTGCGGGCGGAGAAGACCTCGTTCTCGATCTGGCGGGCCTACAACATGGAGGCCATCGCCACTGTCCGCGCGTTGCAGGCTGTCGACGCCGCTACGGCGGACCAGGCGACCCTCGTATTGGACAACGCGGGCATTGCGCCGGTGCTGCAGGTCAGAACGAACAACCGTTACAATGTCGTGCTGACTTTCTACCGGGTCGCCATGGACTTCATTCCGAACATGGCGCCGGAGGCCAGGAGTGCCGATCCCAGCCGCTACGAGAATGAGCTGTTCGAGCACTGGTTTCGAACGGAGGTGAGTCCGGAGATGGCAGAGCAGCTGCTGCGCGCGGAAATCCAGCAGCGGGCCGGATCAAATCTGAGCTACCTGTTCAGCTTTCGCGATGCATGGTATCCGGCAAGCGACAATCGCACGGTGCGGCAGGCCGAGCTCGAGCAAAGTGTCGGTCCGATCATCGAGCGCTATCGAGGTTATCTCTCGTCGCCTGCACGATGCAAGGTTTTCGAACGTCCTGCACTGCTGGTACGAACGCGACCACCGCGCGAGACCTTGCCGGGGCCGAGAGTTGAGAATCAGTACGTTGCGGAAGGCAGCGCGGGAGGGGTGATCGCCTACGTCTATCGTCAAAGCAGCCGAGAGCCGGACTGCGGCGCTCGTCACGAATAGCATTCTGAACGGTGAGGGGCCGAATCGTTGCGCGAGTTCATTGCAAGACTGGAGCGCATCCAGGTCACGCTGCTTCTGGCGGCTCTGGTGCTATTTTCCGTTCCGAGCTTTTTTCTTTCCTTGAACAAAGCCGGCAAGCTCGATCATTCCTGGTCTTCTGCCACCGTATGGGTGAAGAGCGCAGATTGCGCGCGAACAACGAAGGCCGTCCTGGCCATTTGCCAGGGGCGATTGCGCCGCTGGATGTCGTCAGGTCGCTGTTCTTCATTCCGTGGTTCGAGGAGCATTTGAGCCAGCGCATTTCAGCATTCTACTTCCTCGGTTGGACGCTGATGTACGAAATGTTCTTCTATTGCGTCTTTGCCGTTACGCTGACCCTGCCAAGGTCGACGCAACTCAAGGCCGTCGTCTTGTGCCTCGCCGCTTTGGTTGCCATCGGCCTGCTGTTCGATTTTAGAAACGGCATGTCATTCGCGTACACTAGCCCGCTCCTGCTCGAATTCATCGCTGGCTGCGTGATCGGGAGGCTCTACGAAGCCAAACTTATTCCCCCAAGATCCTTGGCAGCTACGCTCATTTTTCTTGCGAGCGCAGTGATCGTGTGGTCCGCCTGGCACACCCCGGAAAGCCTGCTCACACGAGCGATCATTTGGGGTCTGCCGGCCGCGCTTGTCGTCGCAGCGGCGTTGAGCTTCGAACCCGATGCCCAGAAAAGCCCGAGCCGCGCTGGATTGCTGCTCGGCGATGCGTCCTACTCGATCTACCTGTCGCACATCATCTTCTTCCTGATGTTCAACCTGGTCGCGAAACGGGCCGGCATCGTTCACGGCTTCAGCGAGATCGCGCTGTTCTATGGCACGATCGGCACCGCAATTGCGCTCGTCGGCGGGCTGATCGTGTACTCGACGATCGAAAGGCCGATGTCGCAGCTACTCGCCGGATTGTCCAAGCCCAAAGCGAAGATGGACACCCCACTTCAGCGGAGCAGCTCAAGCTGACGCTTAGTGGGAGCTCTCGATAATGGGGCCGGCTACGCTACGCGATCTATTGGCCGTTGGCGTGTAGGCGAATTCTGCGGATTAACCTTGCCAACGGCCGGCAGCTCCGAGGCACCTGCTGCTCACGAACATCGAAGCTCGAATTCGCGAAGAACTACAGAATTTTGTCATATTAGCTATGCGGGGAAAAATGACTTGCTCGGATTTTACGAAGACAATAGACTTCACGCATAATTCGCTAATCTATCTTCATCTTGGAATTTCAGTCCGAATTTTGAGCACGATGAAGAATTCTTGGGCACTCGCCACAGAGAGGCCCACAAGGACTTTTAGTCATTCGCTGACTATCTGCTGAAACCAAGAATGGAACTGTTCGTGGCTAAGGACTCGACGTTGGCTTCGCAATGCGATCCGAAGAGGTTTCTCGTAACCGGCGGAGCAGGCTTCATCGGCTCGGCCGTCGTGCGTCGCCTCATCGAGACCACGTCGAGTGACGTCCTCGTCGTCGACAAGCTCACCTACGCGGGCAATCTGGATTCGCTTCGGCCGGTTTCCGCGAATCCGCGGTACCGCTTCGAGCAAGCCGACATCGCCGATGCTGCGGCCATGCGACGAATTGTGACGGCGTTCGCACCGGACGTTGTCATGCATCTTGCGGCTGAAAGTCACGTCGACCGCTCAATCGACGGACCCGGCGAGTTCATTCAAACCAACGTCGTCGGCACCTTTGCACTGCTTCAGGCGGCCCTGGAGTACTGGCGGAAGCTGCCGCCGCAACGCAAGGACGGCTTTCGCTTCCATCACATCTCGACCGACGAGGTTTTTGGATCGCTGGGAGCCACCGGCTACTTCAGCGAAGAGACGGCCTATCAGCCGAACTCCCCCTATTCCGCGTCCAAGGCCGCATCCGATCACCTAGTTCGCGCCTGGCACCATACCTACGGCCTGCCAGTCGTGATCACCAACTGCTCCAACAATTACGGCCCCTACCACTTTCCCGAAAAGCTGATTCCGCTGACGATCATCAATGCACTGGAGGGCAAGCCGCTCCCGGTCTACGGCAAGGGTGAAAACATCCGCGACTGGCTTCATGTGGATGACCACGCGGAAGCACTCCTGCTTGTTGCTCACAAAGGCGTCACGGGACAGTGCTACAATATCGGCGGTCACAATGAGGCCACAAATATCGATGTTGTCAGGGCGATCTGCGCATTGGTCGATGAGCTCGCCCCCAATCCGTCGATCGGCCCACGCGAACGGCTGATCACCTTTGTGGCGGACCGCCCGGGCCACGATGCACGCTATGCGATCGACGCTGCGAAGATAGCGCGAGAGCTGGGCTGGAAACCAAGGCACAGTTTTGAGAGCGGATTGCGCCAAACCGTGCAATGGTATCTCGACAACAAGACATGGTGGGAACGCGTGAGGACAGGCACCTATCGAGGCGAGCGACTTGGCCTCGCAGTCTAGGTTCTTCAGCGTCCAGGATTTACCATGCTCAACGTCGTTCCTACCGCCATCGAGGCCGTCAAGGTCATTACGCCAAAATCATTCGGCGATGTCCGCGGGCTCTTCAGCGAGACGTACAACCAGCAGCGATTTTTCGAGCACGGCATCACCCTGAATTTCGTTCAGGACAATCAGGCCTTCTCGAAGGAGACAGGCACCATCCGTGGTCTCCATTTCCAGACGCCCCCCACGGCACAAGACAAATTGCTGCGCGTATTGCACGGGAGCGTGGTTGACGTCGCAGTCGACTTGCGGCGCTCGTCGCCCACTTATGGAAAGTGGGTCTCGGAAGTGCTTTCGGCCGAAACGGCAAACAGCTTCTGGTTCCGGCCGGCTTTGCCCACGGCTATTGCACGCTGGAACCCGACACGGTGGTTCTCTACAAAGTAACCGCTTACTGGTCTCCGAAGGACGAGCGTGGCCTTGCCTGGGATGATCCGGATCTCGCGATCGATTGGCAGGTGCCACGGGACAAGTCTCTGCTCGCAGAGAAAGATACCCGCTGGCCACAGCTGAAGGCGCTGCCGACTTATTTCGATTGACTGGCGGCCTGAGTTAAGAGGGACAGATACGGTATGAAGGTCGCAGTCACCGGCGGTGGTGGATATGTTGGATCGCACGTCGTGCCGGCCTTGCGAAAGGCGGGTCATGAGGTCGTCTCGATAGGGCGGCATCCATCTGGCGGTGGCACTTCCGGACACCTCGCGGCTGACATCTTCGATAGCGATCCCGATCTGTACCGCCGTCTCGGAAGCCCGGATGTTTGCATTCATCTCGCCTGGGAATTCGGCTTCGATCACGCAAATCCTGCGCATTTCGCCAATGTCGACAAGCATTACCGGTTCATGGAAACAATGCTTCGCGGCGGCCTGAAGCATCTTGTCACCGCCGGGACCGTGCACGAGATCGGCTTTCACGTCGGGGCCGTCACCGAGGCGACGCCGGCGTCGCCGCGCCACCCCTATGGCATGGCCAAGAACTATCTGCGCCAACTCCAGGACTGGCTCTGCACCCAGCATGGCGCCGTGAGCCAGTGGCTGCGGTGCTATTACATCACCGGAGACGATCGCCGGAACAATTCGATCTTTGCCAAACTCCTGAAGGCAGCCGAAGAAGGCCAGAAGACGTTCCCGCTCAACAGCGGTGAGCTGCTTTGCGATTTCATCGACGTAGCGGAGCTCGCAGGACAGATCGCCAAAGTGTCGTCGCAGACGGAGGTCACGGGAGTGATCAACTGCTGCTCGGGCACACCGACGTCCCTGCGAACACGGGTCACGAAATTCGTTTCCGACAACAACCTCGATATCGAGCTGCAATGGGGCAAGTTTCCGATGCGTCCGTACGATTCACCGGCAGTCTGGGGCGACGTGACCAAGCTGGCGGCGGCCCTCGCTGCGGCACCAGGACAGAAGAATTGAGATCTCGCGATCGACGGGTCACGAAAGGATCATGAGATGACTGCGATTACCAAAGGCATCGTTCTCGCGGGCGGCAGCGGCACGCGCCTGCATCCGATGACGATCTCGGCGTCGAAGCAGCTCTTGCCGATCTACGACAAACCGTTGATCTACTACCCGCTATCGGTCCTGATGCTGGCCGGAATTCGCGACGTCCTGATCATCTCTACGCCGAGCGACCTGCCGAGATTCCGGCAGCTGCTGGGCGACGGCGAGAAATGGGGAATGTCGTTCAGCTATGCCGAACAGCCGAGCCCGGACGGACTTGCGCAGGCCTACATCATCGGCGCCGACTTCGTCGCCGGCCAATCGTCTGCACTCGTCCTGGGAGACAATCTCTTCTACGGCCACGATCTGGTTCCGGTGCTGCGCCGGGCCAACCGCCAGGTCGATGGAGCGACGATTTTCGCCTATCACGTCAGCGATCCTCAGGCCTACGGCGTGGTGGAATTCGACCAGCGCAACGTGGCCGTATCGATCGAGGAGAAGCCGCGCGAACCACGATCGAACTGGGCGGTGACCGGGCTCTATTTCTACGACCGGGAAGTCGTCGATATCGCCGCGAATCTGAAGCCCTCGAAGCGAGGCGAGCTCGAGATCACCGACGTCAACCGCGCCTACCTCGAACGGAAACAGCTCCGCGTCGAGAGAATGGGGCGCGGCTTTGCCTGGCTCGATACCGGAACGCCGGACAACATGCTCGAGGCGGCCGAGTTCGTCCGCGTGCTCGAAAAACGCCAAGGCTACAAGATCTGCTGTCCCGAGGAGATTGCCTATCGCTCCGGCTGGATCTCGCCCGATCAACTGCGGCGCCTGGCCGAACCGATCGCCAAGAGCGCCTATGGACAATATCTGTTGCGCGTCTGCGCAATGCCGAAAGAGGACTATCTTTCTTGAGCGATGCTTCAGCCCCCAATCAGCTCCCGCTTAGGCCAGCGATGCACTGGAAGGTATTGACGCCCTTCAGCCCCTCGACCACGACGGGCTGGATACCTTCCTACATCTCCGATCCAAGTCTGACCTTCGAGGTGATCCCGTCCGACTATGATCATGATCGATCTCGCCGCCTGTCCGGCTTGCGCGAGTGGATCGACTATGCGCGTCATGCCGTTCGAGCGTGGTTCAAGACGCCTTCGAAACCCGACGAGCAATTCGGCTATCTCACGAGCTTTCCTCAACTGCCGATCTGCCTCGCGCTGATCAAGCGCCTCACCTTTTCGAAGGTGCCGATCGTCGCATGGTGCTTCAATCTCGGATCGACCTACGACGGAGCTAAGGGCGTGCTCGCCCGTTTTGCTTCGCGCGCCATCGACATCTTCGTCGTTCATTCGACGGCCGAGATCGATATCTATTCGAAATGGCTGCGGCTGCCGCGGGACAAATTCATTTACGTTCCTCTCTCGGTGGAAATGAAGGCATTGCCGCCGGTCACCGGCAACGCGGATCGCTTCGTGTTGGCGCTGGGAACGGCCAACCGCGACTACGACGGCCTGGTGAAGGCACTCACCCCGCTCGGATACCGTACCATCATCGTCTCCGGCCCCAAGGCCATGGAAAACGTGCAACTGCCGCCTTTCATCGAACACAGGAGCGGCCTGCCGCTTGAGGAATGCCATAAGCTGAGCCGCGCCGCCGATCTCATCGTGATTCCACTCAAGGAAGTCGAGGCCGCCTCCGGTCAGGTCAGCTTCCTCGAGACCATGATGTTCGGACGGCCGGTGGTCGTGACGCGCGCGCCGGGGACGGTGGACTATATCGAGGACGGCGAGACCGGGCTCCTGGTCGAGCCGGGCGACATCGAGGGCCTGCGCAACGCCATCGCAAAACTATGGAACGATGAAGATCTTCGCCTGAGGCTCGGAAGCGCGGCAAGAACAAGCGTCGAGAATTCGGCGACCTTCAGGGCCGTCGCCCCGAAAATGTGCCAGGTACTTAAGGGATTCGCGGCTACCTAACAGATCGGGATGATGCAGGGGCTGGTGAAAACCAGCCTCTCTCGAAGAGAAGAAATGAGTACGACCGGATGCATCGACACAACAATTTCAACCTCATCCGTGCCGTTGCAGCGTTCGCGGTTCTGGTTTCGCATGCATATCCAATTGCCTGGGGTGGACGTACGATCCAACCTCTCGAAGACCTGCTGCAACTAACCGGTGGCTTGGGTCGGTTTGCGGTCATAATCTTTTTCATCGTCTCGGGCTACTTTATCACCCAGAGCGCGCTTAGAAGCAAAAGTTCCTTCGACTTTTGGGTAGCGCGATTTCTGAGAATTTATCCTGGGTTGTTCGTTTCGCTATCGTTGACTGTGCTGCTTGCCGCCGGTGTATCCACACTGAGCAACTCCGAATACTTCTCCAGCCGCGAAACGTATACGTATCTGCCAGCAGGGTTATCGCTTCTCTGGATACAATACAGCCTCCCGGGCGTCTTTAGCGGCAATCCCTTTCCTCAAGTCGTAAACGGATCACTGTGGACGCTTTTCTATGAGGTACTTTGCTATGTGATGGTCTCCGTGCTGGCCACTCTCGGCATTCTGCAACATAGCAAAGCGCGTGTCGGCTTCTTCGTCTTGTATTTGGTCGCATATGTCGCGGCAAAGACGATGGTGCTTACTGGCCTTACACCAGCTTGGGTCAGCCCTGCCGCAAACAATTTCCTGAACCACCTTCTTGAATTGACCCCGGCGTTCGTCATCGGAATGCTGTTCTATGTCTATCGCGACCAACTTCCCTTGAACGCTATCATTTGCGTCGTCTTTGTACTCGGAACGGCGCTTTCAACGAACTTACCTTTCCATCGTGAGATGCTGCTATTTTCAGCGGCATTTTGTACCTTCTACATAGGCTTTCGATCGCTGCAGGTGCTGTATCCCTTCAATAACTTGGGGGATTATTCGTATGGCATCTACATCTATGCCTTTCCGATTGAGCAGCTCGTTGCCCATCTGTTCGGCAACATATCGGCACTGACAGTCGTCGCAATCTCCACGCCGATTACAATCGCGATAAGCGCTGCTTCCTGGCATACGATTGAAGCGCCCGCCCTGTTGCTCCGCTCAAAGGTCGCCTTGGGGATCGCAATCAGACGCCCTGAAATCTCGACCCAACCGGACTGAGAGCGCCCATCAAAATTCCGGGCACGCGCTCTACAGCCGTTAGCTGGAACGGGTCGAGCAGCGGTGATCGCATCCGCACGCCGGGAAAATTCTCTCATCGTTACGAACGACTGCCCTAAAACGCTCAAGTTTCTGGATACATTCGAGAACGCATCACAGGATTTCGCAAGGCGACGCCTTGCGGAAGATGTGGGTTGTCCTGGATGCATCGAAACAACAACTTCAACTTCATTCGTGCAGTCGCCGCCTTCGCGGTGCTTGTGTCACATGCATATCCGATCGCTTGGGGAGCAAAGACGGTACAGCCGTTCGAGTCGGAACTTGGTATGCGAGGAGGGCTCGGAACCCTCGCAGTGCTCGTGTTCTTCAGCGTATCGGGTTACTTCATTGCGCAGAGTGCACTTAGAAGTGCGGGCCCGTTTGATTTTTGGACTGCGCGTTTTCTAAGAATTTACCCCGGATTGCTCGTGGCGCTTCTGTCGACAATGCTACTTGGCGCAGGCGTATCTGTGCTGAGCGTCGGCGGCTATTTCTCGAGCATTCGAACTTATGCCTACATTCCATCAGGATTGTCACTTGCCTGGGTGCAATATGAGCTGCCCGGCGTATTTGACGGCAACCCGTTCCCCCAACTGGTGAACGCCTCGCTCTGGACACTCTTTTATGAAGTCCTCTGCTATGTGATGGTCTCGTTTCTGGCCGTGCTCGGCATTCTCCAGAACAAGACCGCGCGTGCCACTTTCTTTGCGACCTACCTAGTCCTGTATGTCGTAGCAAAGCTGATGCTGATGGCAGGTCTCTTTCCTGACTGGGTAAGCAAAGGCGCCATCAATTTCCTGTCTCACCTGCTGGATCTCACCCCGGCTTTCGTCATCGGAATGCTGTTCTATGCTTACCGGGATCGGCTGCCGCTCAACTTCACGATCTGCGCAGCGCTCCTCGTGTGCACGGTGTTGTCGGCCAACACGCCATTCTACCGTGAGATGATCCTGTTCTCCGTCGCCTTCTGCACGTTCTACATAGGTTTTCGGTCGCTCAAGGTGCTCTATCCCTTCAATAACCTCGGCGACTATTCCTACGGAATCTACATCTACGCTTTCCCGATCGAGCAGCTCGTAGCCTACTTCTTCAACGGCATTTCACCGCTGGGCATCATTGCGATCGCTACGCCGCTAACGATCGGCATCAGCGCCGCGTCATGGCATACGATCGAGGCTCCCGCTCTGGCGCTTCGCTCCAGGATCGCGCTGCTCATGTCGATGAAACGGGCCAAGGCCTCGGCCTAAAGCGCGATAAGATCAGGATGAATCGTCATCGAGGTTATTGTTTGAGCATGATCTTTTCGGAAAACCGCTGCGCACTTTTCCGGATCATGCTCTAGAGCCTGACGGCGACGAGCTCAGCAGGCTCGAAGCCGTCGCGGCGCTCAGGCGTGGCTCGCCTGTTTCTCCAGCTTGAGCTTGCGATCGAACTTCGTCGCCACGCCGAGGATATAGCCGAGGAAGCCGATGTTGGCCAACGAGCCGGCCAAGCTGAAGAGCGCAACCGGCACGATCGGGTCGGTCTTGACGAAGACGTTGATCGAGAGGGCGCCGAGCCTCACGATGATGCTCAGGATCTCATAGACCAGGTACGCGGGCTGGACGCGATAGACCGATGCAGCCGCAAAGGCGGGTCTCGTGATGATCGCGGTCAGAAACACGAAGGACAGGAACTGGCTGTAAGTACCCGCTTCGGTCCATTTGGCACCGAAGACCAGGCCGAAGATCTGCGGGCCGAAGAGGATCAGAATCCCGAAGGGCAACGCCGTGATCGCGCACAGCGCACCGGTCGCCTTGAGCAGCAGTGGACGCGTCTCCTGGCCATGATTTGCGAGCTCTGCCAGCCGCGGAAAGAAGATGTCGTTGATCGTCTTTGCGAGCAGCCACGCGGGAGCTCCCAATGCGGAATTGCACAAGGAGAAAAAGCCTGCGGCGACGTGGCCGTGGAAGACCGCCAGCAGCAGAAGCGGACTGCTCTGGGATACCGCGCTGACCAGCGTCTGCGGCGCCCTGAACAGCGGGAAGTCGACATATCTGCGCGCCATGAGCCGCGTCCGCTGCACGGAGACCCATGCCGGCCAGCGCTCACCACCGACATTCAGCCAGAGCAGGAACACGACCGAGCTGAATGGGCTCGCGAGCATCGACACCAGGATCAACGCGAAAGCCGTAGGCCAAAATACGCCGACCAGCACTTTTGAAAGGCTCACGACGATCGCCTGGGCGATGATGACCCTGGCCGATGTGGCGTATCGCTTCTTTCGGAGCATCCATTGCTGCGCCGCCTGTAGCAGGGCTTCAAAGACCACCTGAAGCGGCAACACAAACAAGAGAAATTGTGTGGTCTCCACCCGATCCAGCCACGCCAGATACAGACCAACGCCGAGCAAAAGCGCGGCGGCAACGGCAAACGACGACAGGAGGCTTACCCAGACGAGCGCCTGAGCATCATCATCGTGAGACGGCAGCACGATTGCCGCGGAATAGGTCAGCGTCGCAACCGCGTTGACAAGCACGACGATCGCCATGAACGTCCCGAGCGCGCCGAAAGCTGCCGGGTCGAACAACCGGCTAAGGATCGGCGACGCAGCGACAGTAATCACCTGGGCCGCGGCCGTACCAGTGAGCACCACAGCAATGCTGCGCACCAGTGGACGGCCCCAGTAACTGCGGATCAGGTCGATTGGCGACATGCTGGGCTTGTTCTAGCGAGAGAGGCTGTCGTCACGGAAAGACGGCCCAAGTCAGAGCCTGCGAAGCGACGATAGTTCAACGCCGCCCCCTCCGTTTCTGGCCCGGTCGAGATGTAGATTGCCGCAAATGAAGCGGTCCGGCGCTGGCCATTTGCGATGAAGACAGCGCTGACTAGCACATCGAATTGGAGGCCGAAAGGCGGATATCGTCGCCTCGAGCCAAGCGTCAATGCGCCTCCGAGGTCCTTGCCTCGACACCCGATATCAGCGGAAAGATGGACTTGACTGCCGCCAGGCTACCCTTCTCCGAGAAGTGACCGTAGTCGATATAGAGCAGTCCCGCGCTCGTCTTAAAGGAGCAAAGGGTCTTTTCACACAGGAGATCGAAGGGCGAGATATAGTGGGCTCCTTCTGATTGTAGCCTGATTTTTTGCTCCAGGGCTTCGTCGTAGTTGGCGGCGTACCAGTCCGACCGCTCCTTCAGCCTGACGGCCAGCGCTCGTGTATCGATCCCGAATTCTGGCGACTGGCCAAAAACGAAGACGTCGGCGCCGGCGGCCTCGATCTGTCGAATGGTGTCGCGGAGGTCGAAACCGCCGCGGGTGGTCAGAAGCCCCCACCGCGCACTCAGGATGACCTTCCTGATGCCGAGTTGCTTGATGATCTCCAGGGCATGGGCGTTGAAGGCTTGGCAGTTCGGAAGCTTGTAGGAGTAATACTTGAGAACGGGAGGACAGCCGGCCGCAGTATATTGATAGATGTTCGCATTCAACTGCGTGCCGTAGGCGATGATGCCGGGGACGTAGTGCGCGGCGAACGAGTCACCCCAGAGCAGCACGTTCTCGCTGTATCCGTGGGTCAACGCGCACTTCTTCGCATCCCACTTATCGAAGGTCTGCGATCCGTCCAGAAAACAAACTCCATTTCGCCACAGCCCGGGACCGGCCGCGGCTGCCACCTGCATGTCCGGAAATCTCGCGGGAAATCCTGCGGACAACGTACCGACGGACCCCAGGATAACCAGGAACGCGACGGCAGTGCCCCAAGACGCAAAAACCGCCTTTCGCGTCATCGCGGCTCCGCCCCGCCTGAACGGCGTTTCGATGAACCTCCAGGAGAGAATGGCCAGGACGAAGCTGGCTACGATGATGAACAGGACCTGGAGCGCCTGGGGGTTCTGCAACAGATAGTATCGCATCATGACCGTGATCGGCCAATGAACGAGGTAGAGTGAATAAGAGATCAGGCCAACCAGCACCAATGGCCGGACACTCAAGATTCGGCCAACCCGCGTTGCGTTATCGGCTCCGGCGAATATGACGAGAAAGCTTCCGATGCATGGAAGCAGTGCGGACACGCCGGGAAAGGGTGTCGCGTCACTGTAGGAGAAGACGCAGAAGCCGATCAGCGCGAGGCCCGCGGCTGCCAACAGTTCAGCCAACCACGGGGCCGGCCTCGGAGGCGGCGTAAGCACCAGCATTGCCCCGAGCAGAATTTCCCAGGCGCGGGTCGGCAAGAGGTAGAAGTTCGCAGTAGGCGCGGTGTAGGTCGCCGAGATGCTCAGCAACAACGAGAGCAGAAGGACCGGCCAGAACAGATAACGCCACGTCCGCTCGAAGAAGTACCTGCTCGCCGCCATCGACAGCGGCATGAGGATGTAAAATTGCTCTTCGACGGACAGCGACCAGGTATGGAGAAGCGGCCGAAACAGTGACGACGCATCGAAATAGCTGGAGCTACGCCAAAAATAGATATTCGAGACTGAGAGGACCGAAGCGATCAGGCTATTGGATAAATCGACCAGTTCTTGCGGCAGCAGGAGAAAAAGTGCTGCCGCAAAAGTGAGGCAGAGCGTGGCCACCAGGGCAGGAAATATTCTTCGAAATCTGCGCTCATAAAAGCCGGCGATTGAGAAATGACCGGATTCTATTTCCGCGCGAAGCCCCTTGGTGATGACGTAGCCGGAGATGACGAAGAAAACGTCGACCCCGACGAAGCCTCCCGAGAAATAGGGAACCCCTGCGTGAAAGAAAAGAACAGGAAGAACTGCGACAGCTCTCAGGCCATCGATGTCAGCGCGGTACTGCATAAGATTCCGGGAAGAAATACGCAGGTCTCTTGTGTGGACAAAAGTTGTCATTTCCGTGGAATGGTTTCGGAACAATTACAAATGATGCCGTTGTTTCCCTATGCGCGGAAGCCGAAATGACGGGCATGGAGGTGCTAAGATTAATGCAGAGAGGCACGGCCGTCGGTCCTCGAGCGCTGGCACCGACAGGGCCAATCGGATAAAGTGAACGCGAATTTCGACCTGCCATTTACCCCGGATCGGCGACGAATAGATGAACCTCGCAAGAGTGGCGCTCTTTTGGCTCATAGCCACCCGTACCAGCGCCGAAATCGTGATCGGACTCATCGGCAGAACGAGTGGCGGCGACGAGGGCGGCTTCTCGCTCGGCGCGCTGTTCAACCTTGCAGCACTTTCCATCGCAGCTGTGGCAGTGCTTTACAGTTCCCGGGCGAGATCTGCTCGAGTCCCCCTGTTGATCTGGGCGCCTTACCTCATCATCGCGTTCTTGTCGTTGGGTTACACGTCTGCCCTCGGCGACAGCGCAAAGCTGTTGATGAGCACGCTCACATTCCCCGCAATATTCCTCGCAGCGTTCATCCTCCTCAGAACGAAAGAGGATGTCGCAAATCTGATGCTTTGCATCATCTACTCATCTGTCGTTCCCACTGCGGTGGCCTTCTATGAGCTGGCCGCCGGCGGACTTGCGAGCGGACGGATACAATCGACGTTCTCTCACCCGAACGTCTTCGCCTTTTATTTGATCGCCGTCATATGTGCGATCTTGTATTACAATCTGGTGCTTCACCGCCGTATCCCGGTTCTATGGCGCGCGTCCCTGTTCTCGTACCTTTTCGTGCTATTCGGGTTGTTGATGGCGACCCAAACCCGGTCGGCTTGGCTGGCGATGGCTGTCTTCATCGTCATCTACGCCATCGGCGTGGATCGGAAGTTGCTCGTGGTCCTGCCGCTGGCTCCGCTGATCTTGCTGGTGCCTGTTGTTTCTGAACGTTTTGAAGGCATCGGGGCCGAGCCGACCATCACCTTCGAGGACATCCAAGGCGGCTATGTGGTCGTCAACTCCTACGGGTGGCGTCAGCTGCTCTGGGGACGCGCGTTGGCGGATTCGGAGGATGCTCGCCTACTTGGCAAGGGTCTGGGCACACTAGGAAAGAACGCCGAGCGCTTCTTTCCTTTGGCCAATCATGCCATCGAGGCACATAGCGCCTATATCCAGACGATTTACGAGCTCGGACTAGTGGGGTTGGCGGGTTACGTGCTGCTTTACGCAGGCGTCATTGTCGCGGTTTTCGTCTATCGGCGTCGTGCAATCCGCCCGGCCTACATCATCATCGGCTTCGCCACCGTCAACCTGATCATCAGCTATTCGGATAACCTGCCCTATTACCTGTCATACAATTGGTACGCGTGGGCGATATTCGGAGCGGATTTCGCGCTGCGATTTGGGGTTCTAAAGCCGACGCCGGCACAGCACTCTCCGCTTGCGGAAGTGCCATCTCCCACCTTAGCTGCCGTGCAGCCGAGATAGACGGGATCTTCGGTCATCGCACCGAAGACACCATCGTGTATCTCTCCTGATAAACCCTGCAATCCAATCAACGCGGAACAACCATGAACTCCCTGCCTGCTGGAGGAGACCTTGCAAAACCTACAGGGAGATCGTCCGCGGGATTTCTGACCCTGGCGATCGGCGCGCGGGATTACATCGACCAGGCCTATTACCTCGGCCTTTCGCTGAAGGCGAACATGCCTGCATATCCGATTGCCGTCGTAACGGATGATCAAAGCGGAAGGCTTGCCGGAGTTTACGACCACCTCATTCCGGCGCGGCAATCGCTGGGGCGTGGCGTGCGCCAGAAGATGTACATCGACCAGTATTCGCCTTTCGAGGAGACGCTGTTCATTGACGCCGATTGCATTGCCGCGCGGCCGTTCGAGCACGAGCTGAACGAGGTCCGCGGCTTCGACTTCAGCCCGGTCGTACAACGACATCTTCGGGCGGGTGACGCGGACGAGTACTTCCTGGATCTCCCGGGCCTGATGCATCGCCTCGAGTTGCCATCTCTCCCCAAGTTCAACGGCGGTGTCTACTTTTTCCGAAAGTCGGCTCTGAGCGCGAGGGTTTTCGAATCCGCGCGGCGCATCCAGAATGATCCTGCCAGTTACGGGCTGAAGGCATTCGATTCAACAGGCCCGGGCGACGAGCCGGCCTACGCCCTTGCGATGGCGCAGCACGGCATCTCAGGATACGACGATCAGGGCCGCTTGATGCGGACCCCCGTGAGCCTGCGCGGGAAGCTGACGATCGATCCGACGCAAGGCCAGTGCAGCTTCATGAGGGCGGAGGGTCTTGTCACTCCGGCAATCTGCCATTTCGCCGGCGACTACCGTTTCTTGCCGGAATATTACTATGCGCGGATCGCGCTCGAGCGAAATTGTGCTGTCGCCGCCATTCCGATGCATCTCAAAGCATCGACATTGGTCGCGCTGGCGAGGCAAAGGGCCGCCCGGCGCCTGCGATGGCTTCGAAGCTCCCTAGAGAAACGCGTCGGACGAATCTCCGCGACGATCGGCTTGGGAACTCCGTCCAAAAACCCGGAAATCCGACGCTAAAGCCAGGTCGGGCATCCGACGTAATGACCAAGTCTAACCGGCTGCCGGTTGCCCGACCGGCGACCAGCAGTGCGCTCACAGCCGAAAGCGCGCCATCTAGGGGGTCGAGCTGCTTACGCTCGTCGTTGTGGTGTTGATCGTCGTCGACACGCTCAGGCCCGTGGTACCACCACTGAAAAAGTTGGTGGTCGGGTTGGTGACGCTGTTTGCGAGGAAAGTCTGCAAGGTGCTCGATCCGCCGAACTGATTGGTCAATGGGCTCGTTTGGCCACCGCTGGCACCACCGGAGAAGCCACCCGCGCCGCCGCCAACGCTACCGATCAGCTGGTTCCCGGTAATGGCTGCGTATTGCTGCTTGGCATCGGCCGAGTTCGTGCCGACGATCTGCGTTTGGATGTCGCTGGCAAAGTTGGGGTCGGGACGAATGCACTGGTTCGCCGCCAGCCCGAGTCCCGTCCCGATGGCCTTCTGCAGGTCGGAACTCGGAAGCGGATCCGTCTTCAAGAGGCCGATGACCAAGGGCAACATGGCCGGGTCGCTGATGACGAGATCCCGGACATCAGCCGTCACATCTCCAGGCGAGCGCGACGAACCGGCGGTTCCCAAAAGCGACGAAGGATTTGCACTGAAATCGGCAATCTTTTGAGGGGACGCGGCGCCCGGACTGCAAGCCGCGGAGGCTTGCTGAGCCCCTCCGACCAGCGCCAGCAGGAACACCGCTGACGTCACCCCCCTCAAACCAATACGAAAATCCCCAAGAAACGTTGCGATTGTCATTGGACACCAAACTGTCAAACGGCGCTTGCCGCAATTATTAATAACCTATTGACATTGATAGCACATTTCGATCGTTCCGTCCAGAGATCATGGAACAGACAATCGGTCGCTCGCTCCGGATGACTGGGCCAGTCCGATTCCGAGTAACACCATGATACTTATGGAAAATCCTGGAATTTGCAGGGAAAAGTCCAAGAGCGAATGGAGCAGCCCGAGCGCTCCGGCCCAAAAAGCCATCACAGGAAATACGCGGTCGCGCCGGCGCCGGACCATGGCGCGCGCCAGAGCGACCATCACAGCGGCCCACACGGCGGCGATCAGGCCGGCGAACGGCAGGCCCATTTCGGCTGCGAGCTCGAGCGGGGTGCTGTGGGCGCGATCCCATACCCCTCCGATAGGAACCTCGCGGCTGCGATATTCCGGGAAAACCCACCTGAATGTGCCGAGGCCGGTCCCGAGGAGTGGATACTCCCGGATGATCTCGAGCGTCGATCTGTAGGCCTCCGCCCGTCCGCCGCCGGAAAGCCCTCCCGTATCGAACCGAGCGTTGACGGACCCGCCCAAGACCGAACTTAGCAGGACAGCGGCGCCGACGATGGCCACAACGGCCATCGCCGCCGCCCGCCAGCTGCGCACCCAGACACGGTAGTACGAAAGCGCGCCGCCGGCGACGACGAGAAGCGTGGTGCTGGTGCCGAGCCGCGACCCCGTCATGAAGCTGGCTGAGAGCGTCAAGAAGAAAGCGACGGAGCAGATCAACGTTCGACGCGATGGACGTTCGAACAAGGCCCTGATGATGTGACGTCGCGAGACCTCGCGAAGCCTCAGGCTCCGCGCGCAAAGCAGCAGCCACGCCAAAGCGCTTGCCCCCAGATACACAGCAGCCGTGTTGGCGTTGATGAAAGTCGTCGTCAGGACGTTGCGATAGGCCACCTTCTCGAGCCAGAGCACATGATCAGGCGCAGCAAGAAAGCTGACAATTCCATACACTGCATAGAAGAGGCCGGACCAGGCGAATATCTCGAGGAGCAAGGCCGCAGACCACCTGCTCCGGCCGAGGCAGATCCCGCAGAACAGCGCGAGCGTATTGGCGATCTGCGCTCCGGCCGCAATGCTCGGCAGATCGCGTACAGCGCTGATACGAGCGGTCGGCTCGGTGCCGAGCAGCGCCGAACTTTCACGCCAGATCGGATGGGCGAGCGCAGCAAGAGACGGCGGCAGCCGGATGAGCTGCAACGTGACCACCAGCAACCAGCAGCAGATCACAACAGCGAATCCCGCAAGCACGGCGAGGCCACAGACATGGCGCCACACGCAATGCAAGGCTATTGCCGCCAGCAAGGTAACCCAAACCGCCAGCACGTTGTTTTGTACCGAGCCAAAGATCAGCGGCACCGCAGCGATCACGAGCCCGAGAGCGTAGGTTGCCAATCTTTCGCTGAGGGGTATTTCGATTGCGGCAGCCGTCTGCTCTTCAGCTGCAGCCGCTTGCCGCTCAGCGCGTATTTGCGACCGTCCAGACATCGCTAATCGGCCTGAACCGACCGCGACTGCCTACGATAAACGTCCGGCACGAGCGAGAAGTCGATGGCCGCGCGCAGATCTACCGGGTCTGAGATCACGCGCTGTTGCAGCAGGAGTCTCTGGAACTCCTGCCATCGCGCCAGATCGAGCTCGGCCATCCTCGCCCCAAAGGGCCTGATCAAATCGCGCTGCTGCTCAAGCATGGTCATCGAGCGTTCTGGCGTCGCTGCGCGCCCAATCGCCGCCGCGACGAGCGCAGCCGTTCGACGGGGATCGAGATCGGCTCGCGCCCAGGATGCAAGAAGTGCGGAGACGAAGGTTTCGGCCGAACTGGACGACGTTGCGAGCATCTGCGTCGAGGCGATGTAGACCGTCCCCGGAATGTGGATCTTGAAGGCACCTGGATCGAGTACACGATAGGGTACCTTGAGCCGGCGCAACTCCGCGCCCTCAACTTCCAGGTAGCCAGCCAGCACGTCGATGGCACCAGCCATGAGCTGTTCCACCGTGCCGGTGGCTTCGGTCGCCCTGACCAGGCTGCGTTGCACAGCATTTCGGCTGATGAGCGCTTCGACGACAAACCCGACCTCGCTCGACGCCCTGTAAGCCAGAGTCTTGCCAACCAGATCCGACGGGGTCTGCAAGTCGGTCGTGTCGAGCGCGAACAGGCGGATTGAGCTCGCAACATAGGAGCCGGCGATCGCGACAACCGGCATACCTGCGGCGCGCGCCCGCAGAAATGCCATCGCGGAAACATGCCCGATGATACGATCGCTAGCAGCTACGGCCTTCACCACGTCGTCGTCGTCAACACCGACCTCGAGGCGTGAAGACAACCCAGCCTTCTGAAAAACGCCATCGTTGACACCGAGCACGACGCCGGCGGCAGCCTCGGTTAGAGGACCGTTCCACTTGATGATCAGCGCTTGCGAAGCGGACTTACCTTCCTTGATTGCGATCGGCGACCATTCTCTGACCAAGAGAGAGGCCGCAATCAAGGACATGACTCCGACGAGCCCGCCCAGCAACATCGCGCGCGGAAACAATCGCCTGGAGACGGATCCTGATGGCCTGCCGTGGGCACGCCGCGACCCGTCCCGCCTTGATCTCCCGTGGGGCCTAGTTGGCATATTCGCGAAATGAATACTGAAAATCGGAGTACGAGAAGATTCCGAGGATGTGTTGCTGACGACGATAACCACCAACCGACATCGTCGTGCAGCTATCAGTCTTGTAGTAGCAGGCCCGAATCCGGATCTGCTTGCCGCAGTGATTGTCGAGAATGAGGATATGATTGAAGACGTTCTTGTTGAGCGTCTGACTTTCGGACGTCGACGATACGGTGAGACATGGCTTACCGGTCGGATCGAGGGCGCGGGGACGCGAGACCGTGAAACTCTTGGGCTGCGTCAGCGGAGAACTCGTCGCGAACTTGCCGGAGCCGCCGACCGTTTCGTCGGACAGAGGTTGATTGGCAAGACTTGCCTGTCCGAATGCTGGCCCGCCCACGACGCAGATCGTGCCTAACACGAATACCGGCAAGATCTCGCGCAAGCAGTTCGCGCGACCGGCCCGGGAGAGGATCGGTCCGATGGCTCGGGCCATCATCTTCTCAGGCATGACCGCGCGCATCCATCTGTTCCAAACTATTGCTGCCGTCCCAATGGATCACGCAACTTCACTCCGGGCACCGCAAGATCCGCGCCTTCAGCGCGAGCCATGCGCGCAAATTGATATCGCATGGTCGGATCCGTCCACTCCAGCTCCGACAGCAATTTATCGCGGATAGGCCAGCCCGCCCCCAAAACGTTACGCACGGCGGTGGCGAGCAGACCCGAGTTAACCAATGTGGCAAATTCGGCGCGGACGGCACGCTTTTGATCTTCTGCCAACAGCTCATAAACCGCAAGGGAATAGACGTTTCGACGGACGGCTATCCATCCCTCAACCGGGGCCAGCCGGTACGACATCGCAAGGCTGGCAAGCTCCGGTCCGGCCGGAGCTCCCTGGTTGATCCGTATCCAATACCGAATGAACCAGAGGAAGCCCTCGGTCGGAGCACATGCAATCGTCTCGTCGAGTGCTTCGCGCGCTCCCATGAGCTGTTGATCTGCCCGCTTCGGGTCAGCCGCGGCCACCGCCTCCTCGTATAGACGGGTACGGATGATCACGTCGCTGCGGAGCTCAATTGGGTTGCAAGGGACCCGCAGTTCGGCGGTTTTCAGTTCGGGCAGCAATGCTTCAAGCCGATCGAAGCGATCCGAAGCCAGAATTCGCGTAGCGAATCCATTCAGCCGCGTCTCGCGATCAGGGTGGATGAGGAAGAACACACCCCACCCCCCCGCCAGGAAACAAGCACAGGTCGCAAGCAGCCTAACGGTGAGCAGCAGGCGCAACGATCCTTCTAATCGACGTAGCCGTATCGGTGGTAATAGCGGTTTCGATAGTAATCGCCGCGGTAGGCGTCATAGCGGCCCAGGGCTGCGATATCCACCTTGTTCAACACTATTCCCATCAGCTTTTTCTGCACGCCTGGCGCTTCCTCCAGGCATCGCTTGACGACATCGATCTTGGTCTCGGCCCATTCCACCACCAGGGTATAATGGTCCACGATGCGCGACGTGCCGCGCACGTCGATAACAGGCGCGAGCGGAGACAAGTCGACGATGATGAGATCGTAGTGGTTTCGTAGCGCCTTGAACAATCTCTCCATCGGAGCCGAGGCCAGCAAATCGGCCGAGTTCGACGATCGTGACGCGATGACGCAAGGCAGGAAGTGGAGCGCGGACTGACTGTCAGTCCAGATCAGATCCTTGAGCTCCGCCTGACCGAGAACAAGCTCGATTAGTCCGGCCTGCGCATCCGGCGAGAAACGCCGGGTCAATGATGGGTTGCGGATATCGCAGTCCACCAGAAGCGTGCGCGTACCGCTCATGGAGCTCGCCTGCGCGATGGCGCCGGCAATCGTCGATTTACCTTCGTTGGGCAATGACGATGTGATGCCGATGATCTTGCAGGACGCCTCGTCCCTGCTCAGATCGATGGCCATCTTGATCGCTCGCATAGATTCCGCGAAACGAGAGAACGGCGCGCGGGTCACAACACCGGACATAGTGTCAGTGACGTTCATCTGCCGGCCCAGAAGCTGAGCACCGGCCGGATACTCCGAAGGGACGACCTGTTGCTCGGGTTCGCTCCTGCCTCTCAGATGGCGCCAACCAGAGGCCAGTTTGGCCACCGTTCTCGCTTTGCTCCAGCCCGTCTGGGGCAACTCATCCGGCTGAACGCGCGGCACGACCGCAAGACAGCTCATACCCAGCATCGCTTCAACTTGCGGCGCCGTGCGGAACACGCGATCCATCATATCCCTGATGAACGCACCTGCTCCAGCAAACAAGCCGCCGACGAGCAAGCTGCCGAGGAGCACGAGCAAGGTCTTCGGGGACGACGGACTCAGCGAAATTGCAGCCGGCGTGATCACGCGAGCTTCGGTAATCGGAAAGGACTGCTGCTGCACCGACACCATGTACATCTGCAAGAAGTTGTCGGAGAGAGCACGCGCGCTCTGCGCGTTGCTTTCCAGATCGCGCAGCACAATTTGGGCCTGGCTGGTGTCGTTGGATTGGCTGATCGCGTCGTTGAGGCTCTTCTGGCTGGCCTCCTCGCGCGACTTCGCGATTTCTAGATCACTCTTGAAGCTTTCGGCCGTTCGCCTCAGCTCGTCCTTGATCGACCGCCGGATCTCGCGCATCTGATTGCGCAGATTGATCACTGCAAGATGGTTCGCACCGTAGCGATTCGACCAGTCCGATTCCTTCGCCGCATAGTCGAGATAAGTCTGGCGCAGCTTGACGATGACGGGATTCTGCATCGTGTCGGCGACCGTCGCGAGGTCATTGAGAATGACGTTGCGATCTTCGTCGTCAGACTTCAGAATCGCCGTGATGCGCTCGAGACGGGCTTGTGCTTCCGCACGCTGCGCCCGCGCGACGGTCAGCGCACTGTTGATTTCAGCCAGTTGTTGCTCGCTAAGCAGTCGACCGCCCGCATCGACGATGTTGTTCTTGGCCTTGTAGTCAGCAACCGCGCGCTCGGCAGCGGATGCCTGCGCCCGCAGTTCCTTCATGCGATCCTGGAGCCACACCGCGGCACGGCGGGACGCGTTGTACTTGGCCTCGAGAGAGTCGACGATATAAGCCTCGGCCACCGCATTCGATATCTGCGCGGCGCGGTCCGCGGATGTCGAGCGATAGGATATCTCGATGACGTAGCTCAATCCCACGCGTTTAACGGCGAGGTTCTTCTGAAAGCGACTAAGCGCCTTACGCAACTGCTGATACTCGGACGGCGGCGTGGGACTCGAAAACAGAGAAAAGACGGCGCCTAGAACATTGCCGACGAGCCCGCCGCTGTCGCCGGTAAACTCCGGTTCGTCGACCAAACGCAGGTCCTTGATGACCGAGAGGGCGATCGTATCCGACTTGATGATCTCGACCTGGCTGTCGATCATTGCCGATTCAATCGGCGCATCACTGCCAGCAGACTGTTGCTGCTGCATCAGGTTGATCTTGCGGCTGTCGATGATCAGACTGGCAGTGCTCGTATACATTCGCTGCGCGGTGATCACGTAGAGCAGCCCAAGCGACACGCACGCCAGGAAAACGAAGATCATCAAGGGAAGCTGCCGCGAGACCAGCCCCTTCAACGCCAGAATGGCGTCGCTGATCGACAACAGCTCCGGCTCCGGAGCCTCGACGTTGACTGAAGGCAATCGGCTATGAAGCATGCGCGGAGTACTTTGTTGTTTGAGGAAAGCGATGCTGCGCTGCACTAAAATAGCATAAGCATCACGACGAATATGAGGCGTTTGGCAAAGGCAAGCACTTCATGAACCGCATCGGGGCAGCTATTTCTCGAATATAATCAGTCTCTTGGCGAAGGTCAATCGTCAGGCGGGCCCATCAAATAGTCAGCGCAGTGGAGATGGACGAGCAATCGGGCCCCAAGCCGCCGCGGCGAACGAATCCGGACCGGAAGCCTCTTTTCGAGACGCCCTCCCCTCGCGACGATCAACAGGCCGAGCAAAGCAGGATCGACATAGCTGACCTCTCTCAGACATACGACCAGTTCACCTCGAAAGTCCTGATATTGATCGAGCGCTTTGCGCAGACCTTCGAGATCGAGGTCGCTCTTGCTTCCTTTCAGCTCGATCACGGCGCGACCATCTCGGGCCGTGACGTTCACATCCAGCGCCGCTCCACCCGAGCTGGCAAGCTTGACCAAGGGACCGAGCAGCAAGAGCGGAAACGCCTTTGTTGCCAAAAGCTTCGCCAGATCGACGAAATCCCTGGCGTACCGGGACGCCAGATAAGGCTCCTCCCAAATCCGCCATAGCCATTCCAGGCCCGTCTTCTGCAGAAACTCCGGCGAGCGTCGTATCGTTCCCGCAACAAAGTTAATGACGGATCCGAGATGGGCGATGACGGGCACGTTGAGATGGGGCGAATTCAGGCTGATCCAGCTATGACCACGCTTGGCATTGAGCGCCAGAATGAGCAGATCGGCACCGGATCGATTGATATCCTCGAGAATGTCCGCTCGGCTCATGCTTTCAATCGAGCCATAGCCCGGCGAAAAACTGCCCGCGCTCTGCAAGGAGGGCGACAATTGCGGCAACCGCTCACAGGCACGTGCTGCGGCCCCTTCAGGTCCCCCGAAGAAGAACACTCTCATAGGTCCCGCCGCGCCCGACATCATTCTGTCAAAAACCGTCGATCCCGGAACTCTTTCCGGAACGGGAATTCCGAGCATCCGAGATAGGATCACCAGCGGCATTCCGTCGACGGTCGAGAGCTGACTCCTGCCGAGAATATCGCGAAACTCCGAGCTCTTCAGACACGACGTGAGGAAGTTCAGGTTTGGCGTCGACCAAACACAGCGATCCCTCCTCGCCACAGCCTGCTTCAACTCGGCAACCGTCTCCTGGAAGGAAAGCGCATCGACCGGAATGCCGAACAGGCAATAGACCCGACGGCCGAAGTCAACGCGCACCGGATTGAGGTCGCGTTCCGACACATCTGCAATTTTGAGACTATCTTGAGTCACGATCAGTTCTTACCCAGACGCGCTGACGATTCAAAATGAACTTCAGGTAAAGCGGTATCTTCGCCAAGACGTAGATTGGCACTTTCAGCAAATCCGCGAGTGAGCAGAAATCCCGCCCAAAGCGAGACCACAAGACCATGACGGCAAGCACGAAAACCGCTGTCGAGCCCAAGCTGATGGCGAATGGTGCAGCAGTATCGGTCCAGAAGAATACCAGGGCTCCCTGGAACAACGATGCCAAGGTCAGGACTATCAAAAGCGACAGCGGCGGCACGATCAGGTCCAGGACGAGACCAAGAAGGTTCAAATCGCGACGCTTGATCGCTTCGCCGAACAGCCGAGGCGCATGCGTTATAATCGAATGAAGATATCCGTGTTCCCAGCGCGTGCGCTGCGATTTTTCCGCCCGTACATCTTCCGGAAATTGGCTCGTCACAACGGCTTCCGGACAGAACAAGGGCGCGCGTCCCCGCAGCGCCAGCTTGAGTCCCAATGATAGATCTTCGACCAGTTCGTCGGTCGCCAGGCTGACCGATCCAAGCAGATGCGTCGGGAACGACATGCCGGACCCTGTCAGCTGTGTCGGCAAGCCGAGCTGCAACCAGCCCAGTGGCCTCACATAATTCTTCGTAAACCAGGCAAGGTTCCGAATTGGGGAGAGATCTCCGCTCCGGGTGGGCGCCATCAGATAGGCCGCCTGCACTGGCCGTCCTGTCGACGCAGCAAGAGCTGCGATGCGCGCAAGCGCTCCCTCCGCGACCTGACAATCCGCGTCAACAATGATCACCACCTCGGGAGCTCCGGTTCGGGTCAGAAACTGCAGACCGTGATCCAGAGCAAATCCCTTGCCACGATGCATCGGATCGTTGCGAGAAGTGACCTCAGCACCCGCCGCGGCCGCGACATCGGCGGTTCGATCCGAGCAGTTATCTGCGACAACCACCAGGCGGTCCGAGCCTGTCAGCTCTCGACGGATCGACTGCAAGGTCGGCGCAATTCCTTGTTCTTCGTCGTGCGCGGGAACGATAACGGCGAAACCCGGGCGGCGGACATCTTGCGGAGGCACGTGCCCAGTCCGAGCGGCAACGAAGATCTGGACGGCAAAAACGAGGATCGGAACGGCGACGGCGACCGCTATCGCAAAGCTCGCGCAGACGATGAGGACGGACATCATGCCTCCAAAGCGTGGGCGAACAGCGCGCTCAGCTTCCCAGCTTCCGTCTGCACGTTGTGCTGCTCGGCAACAGCGCGCGCGCCTCGCTCTCCCATGGCCTGAAGAACCGATACGGGCGCATTCAGGCAACGGTGCATGGCATCGGCCAGTTCATCCTCACTGCCGGCAGGAAACAGCCAGCCATTTTCTTCGTGGACGACAAGTTCGGGATTACCAGCAATGTACGTCGTCAAGACGGGTCGACCGAGCGCCATGGCCTCCATCAGGACAACCGCAAGCCCTTCCGCAAAGCTCGGCAGAACGAACGCGCGGGCATCAAGTATCTCGCGACGCACAGCCTCGCCGTCCGCCCAGCCCGTGATACGAACCTTGCCCTGCAACTGGTGATCCCTGATCAACTGCTCGATGATCGGACGATTCTCCCCGTCCCCAACGAGCACGAGCTCGAAGTTGGCCCCTCTGCCTGCCAATCGTGCAGCTGCTGACACCAGCAGCGCCTGCCCCTTCTGCTCGCAGAGCCGTCCCACGCACACCAATTTGTTCGCGGCGTTGGCCAGCACAGAGCTGATCAAGAAGCGCTCATCGACGCCGCAGTGAACCACTTTGATCTTATTCCACCCACTCGGGTGAATGAGACGCATCAGCTGGCCACGTCCGAACGAGCTGATTGCAACAACGAATTTCGCCCGCTCCACCTTCGTCTGCAGGTTGATCCCGATGATCCGATCGAACTCCTCGGGACCATGCACGGTAAAGCTGTAAGAGATTCCCGTGAGGCAATTGACGAGCAATGCGACGTCAGTGGGATTGGTGCCGAAATGGGTATGAAGATGCGAGAGTTGGAGTCTTGCGAGTTCCCGCGCCAACCAGCACGCCTCTGCCAAATATATGGCATGGAGAAAGAAGGGACGATCGCTTCGCCGCATCAAGGCCACGGCCATCGTGAAAGATCGCCAAAATCCGCCGGGCGCAGCAAACATCGTCGCCACAACTGCCCATGCAATGGACAACACGCCCTTGTTCAAAACGTAGGCAGTTCGCTCCAGTTCCGTCCGATCGTCAACGTCCGGCAGTTCCGCATCCCAGCCACGCAAGGCAAATCGATGAACCTCCCAGCCCAACCGCTCAAGCGCGAGAATTTCACGCCGGATGAAACTGTGACTCACTTTGGGATATTGGCTTGTCAGATAGGCCACGCGCTTTCGGAGCGGCGACTTCAGTTCAGGCACGCTTCAAATCCCTTCGTCGACCGAGGCTTCTCGCAGTGCGATAAAATACCAAATCATTGCGGGATCAAGGCAGATTCCTTAGAAATTGGTTATCGCCGCGGGTTGCGCGCGCGAGCAACTCGTTGCGGTGCCTGAAGATGGTTAAAGTCAGCATATATATCCCGACTCACAATCGCAGATTGCTTCTCGAGCGCGCGCTGAGATCTGTCATACAACAGACACACAGCGATCTTGACATCATCGTGGTCAATGATGCCTCGACAGACGACACGCGCGCCTATCTCGACGGTCTTCGGGCCAGCGAACCTCGCCTCACGGTCATCCACGTGGATAAAGCAAGAGGAGCGCCCGCCGCGCGAAACCGCGCCATAAAGATCGCGGCCGGACAATTTATCACCGGCTTGGACGATGACGACGAATTCACGCCGACCAGGATTGAGAATCTCCTGAACTACTGGAGCAATCTCGGCGACGATGCGAATCGCATTTCAGGATTGTTCACGCAAAGCGTGATGACCGACGGCAAATCGTCGTCTCCCACCACCGATCGCAAGGACGAGGTCAGTTACGAAGATCTTTTCCACCACAACTTCATCGGCAACCAGATTTTCTGCCCTACCGGGCACCTCGCGGAAATTGGCGGGTTTGACGAAAACATGCCCGCCTTGCAGGACCTCGAGCTTTTCATGCGCCTGGTGAGAAGATACGGACCCGCACGTCTCGTTCCTGATTGCAGCTACGTCTGTTACGTCGATGAAGGTCGCGACCGCATCTCCAAGAATTCCAAAAAGCGCTACGATGCCTTCGAAAGAATAATGCAGAAGAACGACAAGGCCCCCGCCCACCTTAAACCGTATCTCTTCATGCAGCTCTTCTCTCCCTTCTACGGCACCGTACCGAGCTTCGGCGATTGGAGCCGCATGATTCAGTGGGGCGCTACGCCCGCGCTTCTCGCGAAGATGTTACGCGCAACAATCCGGAACGCCTTGGTGACGGCACGCGGTTATGCGCGAAAGAGCGTTGCATAACGCCAACAATGTCGAGGCATGGGATGCGACGCGAAGTATCTGGATTTGGTTTGAGTGCGGTCCTGCTTGTTTGCGGCTTTTCGGCAGCGTTCCTCGACAGTGAGGTACGAGCCGGATCAGGTCGAGATCCAAGACTCCAGCCTTTCTCGAATGCGAGTTTCTGGAATACGCCGCTCGGAAAGGGAGCCTCCTTCCAGGATCCCCAAGAGACCGAAACTGCGATGATCAGGAATGAGAGTGTCGGCGGTCACGCCGCCTCCTACGCCTGGATCGGCGTAGACCTTCTCAAGATAGATAGACAGAAGGCCGACGATCCGGTGATGCGATGGGAATACAAGGGACGCTCGTCCACCGGTCCCTGGTTGTCTTCATCGCCCGTGAATGGAGGATCATTCGAGCTCAAAACGCCTCATAATATCCAATTCCTGGGAGGGACCGACAGGTATGCCGCGATCATTACCGAGGACGGGCACTACGCGTACGAAGTCTGGAAGGGTTCGTATGATCCCACGGCCAACGTCTATCGCGCTCACTATGTTGTGCTGACGGATTTGTATGGCCTTGGAAAGGCCAGCCGCGATGGCGCCTCCGAAGGCATTCGGGCCTTCGGCGGATCGCTCCTGGGCGGCCTCATTCGTTGCCATGAACTCGAGCAAGGCGTCATCCCGCACGCAATGGCTATGGTCATCAGCCCGACCCAGTTGCGGCGAGGCGCGACCATGGCCGAGCAGAAGGTGTGGCCGGCCACGGCAACCGATCTTGGTGGCCGCAACACCTATTCCGGCAACGTCCCCATGGGAGCTCTTTTCGCGATTCCCCAGTCGGTCGATCTCACCAAGCTCGATCTATCGCCCGAGGGGATGGCCCTCGCGCGAGCCTACGCGACCTTTGGCGGCTATGTCGTCGATGCCGCAGCTCGAACCAACATAATCGCCGTCACGGAAACCGGTTGCAACAAAGCACAGACCGACAATCTGCAGCGCGACAAGCGCAAGATCCTGGCCCAGCTCAGAATGGTCACGAACAACGGCCCGGATAGCATTGGTGGTCCCGGCGAGAGGGTCGCGCCGAGACCTTCCGAACTGCAACCGCTTCATTAGCGCCGCCTCGAGCGGCCGCCGGAAGGCAAGAATCAGATTGGCTCAACAGAAAGCGCCGCCGACAAATGTCGGCGGCGCTTTTATTTTCGGGAGATATTCGATCCCGGCTTATCGAAGTTCAGACTGGAGCGGTCCGAAGGGATCAGAGTCCCTTCGAGTTGATCCTGAGCACCTGCACGTTGTTGGCCGACACGATCGTGTCGTTCGCGGTCGCCACGATCAGGCGTACGAACTGCAGGAACTTCGCGGTGTCGTAGGTTGCTGCATTTGCAGCGAACAGCACGTCCTTGTCACGCATGTCGAACTTGGTCGCCAGGAAGAAGCCGGCAGGATCCCGGAAATCGACATTGTAGACGACCGGGATCAGCGGACCGACATACTTCGAGCAGTCTACACCCAATCGCTCGGCGAGTTCCCGGGGTTCACGGCGGTAGACGAAGACACCCGCTGGCTCGGCCTGCGCATCGAGTAATCCGCCAGCCTTGGCCATGGCTTGCGCCATGGTGATCTTCCACATGTCAAACGGGAATTGCCCCTGCTGTCCCGCCGCGCCGAACGCCAGGAAGATCTGGGGTTCGCGGTAGACGTAAATGGTATCGCCTGGGTGGACCCACACGTTGTTGTCGGGCTGGTACACGAGCGCACCGAACGGCACCGTTGCCCGCTTGCCATTGCGCTCGAGCGTGACCCAGGTCTCCCATCCCTGACCCTTCGGGCCGCCGGCGCGGCTGATCACGTCCAGCACGCGCTCGCCAGCAGCGTTCGCTTGCAGGCGGGCCGGCGTGTTGACCTCGCCCAGCACGCTGATGAGCGACGTGTTTTGCGTGATCAATGCGACCACGACCTGCGGCTCGATGGCTCGATTGCCGATCGCCTTGACGATGTCCTGCTGAATCTCGCTGGGCGTACGACCTGCCGCCTTGACGGCGCCGGCATAGGGCACGGTGATGTTGCCCGCCGTGTCGACGTTCTGATTTGGAATCTGGACGAAGTTGCCCGGCCTGACGCCCGCCTCAGCAGGGATGAAGAGACCGCCGGCGGCCGCTTCGAAGATCGTCACAGAAACGACGTCACCGATGCCGAACTTGATGCTGCGCGGAGGCGATTTGTCGGGGAAGGTGCCGGCCAGTGCGCCCGGACCATATTCTTTGAGAATGTCGACGACGGTCGGCGTGAGCTTGACGAGCCCGTACTCCGGCCCCGCCTTCGTCATCTCGCTCTTGATGACATGGTCCTCGGGACCAGAGCTGGGCATGATCGCGCAACCTGCCGAACACAGCAGGACGACCGAAAGCAATGCCGATAAAGTAATGCTGGATTTCACGCCCAACCCCAATGGTAACCCCGTCGAGGATTGGGCTGAATCCTCAACGGAGTCAACGTAATCCCTATCGAATTGCTAGAATTGGCTTGAGGTTGTTGCGCTGCAGCTACATCGTCAACGCCGCGCGGGTGACCGTCACCACGCTCAGACAAAAGTTGCCCAAGCGCAGCCCGTTTTTTGCCTGTTATGTGGTCAGTATGCGTTTCCCTGGCGGGTGATCTCGAGGCAAGTGAGCATCAAGATCTTCAGGTCGAGTGCAAGACTCCAGTTGTTGATGTACCAGAGATCGCAATCCACCCGGCCTTTCATTTGCTCGACCCTTGCAGTCTCGCCGCGATATCCGCGAACTTGCGCCCAGCCGGTTATTCCAGGCTTCACGTGATGCCTGAATGCGTACTCCGCCAGCAGGTCACCGTAATGGTTGTCGTGCGCCAACGCATGCGGCCGAGGTCCGACCAGCGACATTTCGCCAGTGAGAACGTTCAAGAGCTGGGGGACCTCGTCGATGCTCGAACGCCGCAGAACACGCCCGACACGGGTCACGCGAGGATCGAAGCGCTTGGCCTGAACCACCGCGGCCCCGTCTTCCATCACGGTCATGGTGCGAAACTTGAAGATCGAAAACTGCTTGGCGTTGAAACCGTTGCGGCGCTGGCGGAAGAAAATGGGGCCGGCAGAATCGAGCTTGATGGCGATGGCGCTCAAAATCATGAGCGGCGCCAGAATGATCAGACCAAGCGATGCGCCGACAATGTCGACCACTCGTTTCGAAAACTGTTCTGCACGCGACAGCGGCCCGCGCTGGATTTCGATCGATAAGGATCGACGCAAGCGATAGGACGGATTCTCAGCCAGCGCACGAATTCGCCTGTCAGGCACCAACTGCACCGGGAGAGGCGAAACCCTCAGGCGGTCCCGCACCAATTCGAGCTTGCGCGTATCGGTCCACGGCAGCGCCAACACGATTTCGTCGACCGCCGACTCGCGGCCAATTGCCAACGCGCGATCGAGCAACGACGATTCTTCGTCGGTCATCGCAAATCCGCCGTTGCGATCCGATGAAAAGACGACGCGCGCTATCTCGGTCAGACCGAAGCGTTCCAGCAATTCTTCGACCCCAAGGGCGGCAAGCTCTTCCCGGGTCCCGATGACGATGGCACGCCTGCCCTGCACTTGGCCGTCAGCGACAGCAGCTGCCACGAATCGTTTCGAAAAGCGGCGGCAGGCCAAAAGCAGCGCCAGCGCCAGCAAGCCGAAGCAGATGATCGAGCCGCGTGAGAACACGGCCCCGGTCTTCATGAGAAACGCCAGCAGGGTCAGCAACAAGCTGACCATGGACCATTGCGCGAAAATGCGCCCGGCGTCCCGCCTTCGCTTCGAGAATGCGATGCGCAGATCGTAGAAGCCGCCGGACTGACCAATCAGCACGTAGAGCAACGCAGCTGTAAGACCAGCGCCGAGCAATTGGTCTGCGTTCCTGAACTCGCCGATTGTGACAAGCTGGTAAAGGCCGCCGCCGACGACGGCAGCGGACGCGATCAGGAACGCGTCGGCCAGCGCGAACAAATACTGCAGAGCGGAGTAAGGGATCTTTACGCGCCCTCCTCCGGAATTCGTCCCTGGCAAAGTTTGATATTGCATTGCGGAGGTCTCCAAGGCCGCGCGCTCCGCTGGCCCACGCCCGCTTACGTCCCGCTCAATCGGACTGTGGGGGATCAAGATCGCCTCCTGCAAGAAGGTCGTAACGTGAGATTAACCACAGGTTAGAAACAACATTTTTTGCTGCAATGCAATAAGATTGCGCAGCCTAATGCATCAAGTTTGTATGATACGACTACTGCCAAATTAATCATCAGCTCGTCAAGACCAAGGGCCCGCGCAATGGGCAATTGTCTGGTTCGAAGCCTTCAAGTTGGAAGCCTTCAAGATGTTCCGCGCATTGTTTCTCGTGGTCGCAATCGCGCTGCCGTGCTCTGCATCTGCTGACTCAACGCGACTGCCTCAAAGTTGCGTGCCCGGTGCAGATCCAGAGCAGCGTCAGCGTTGCGACGATGCTGTATCGCGCCAATTGAACTCATCGAGCCAATCGACGCCTCTCGATGGAGGTTGGCGGTTGGTCAAGACGCGCAATCCAAATGGTGGCGCGGATATCGTCGCAATCATGCGTACGGCCGACACGACAAGATCGGATCTGAATCTGGCCGGATTGAGCCTGCGTTGCGCCGAATTCGGGACGGAAGTGATGCTGACTCTTTTGGAACAACAGCCTCGCGCAAGCCATCCAAAGGTCACCCTGGCAGCCGGATCTGATCGAGTTCAACTCGAGGCCTCGGTCAACCAAAGCGCAGAATCGATCGTACTACCGCCGAGCGCCTCCGCGCTCGCTGCTGGCCCTTGGCAAACATTCCCGGAGCTCACCGTCGAGATCGCAACGACGCCGACGCCCACTCGCGGGACCATTCCTCTTGCAGGGCTCGCCAATGCCATGCGAGCGCTGCGATCAAGCTGCGCGCTTCGCTAGATCGCTGCCCCGCCCGCTTCACGGATTCTTAGGGAACCAGGTGAAAAGGTGTTCGCCGGGAGACAAAAATGGTTCCGGTCGCCATCTTTTTATTTCTGGTTGGTGCAGTGCTCGCATGGCGCTTTCGCGTCTGGATACTCGTGCCAGTTAGCCTGCTCGCGGCCATGGCGGCCACACTGCTCGCGCTGTCGCATGGCGAGGCTTTCGCATCGACGATGTCGCAGGCCTTTTTGGCCGGAGCGCTCACACAGGTCGGCTATGGCTTCGGCCTAGTCGGCCGTCACGTCCTCGCCGCGCTCAGAATGCCGTCCGCGTCCAGATCGCGCACTGCGGCCATCGCTCTGTTGTACAGACAGCGGCCAAGCCGCTGAGCCAACGCATTCATTCGGGTAGTGCACTGCCTCTGCTGGCCTAGAGTCGCAACGGAAATCCACGCGGTTCGGGATCTGATCCGCGTATTTGGCACACCTTGCTCGATGTGCGATAAGCACCGGCCCATAGCGTCTGCCCGACTCTCGCACGAAGAATTTCCGCTTGCAGATTTCCATTCGCCTTTTGATCATTGTGCTGGCTGCATGCCCCGCGCTGGCAACCATTCATATCCCTCTGGTGGAGCAGCTCGTTTCTGTTGCGGCTGCAATCATCCTCATATGCGCAGCCACGAGAGAACAGGCCGATGTATCCGGTGCAGCTCGGTTCATAAGTCCGCTGGCGCTCTCGCTCGCTTTTCCCGCCTTATGGATGATCTTCCAGATAACGCCCCTTCCCTTTCCTGCGCTCATCAATCCAATTTGGAAGATGACTACCGTAGCCCTTGGCGAGCCTGTCGCCGGAAGAATCAGCATTTCACCGGACGACACAGTACGCAGCCTTATGGTCTACCTGGCCATGCTCTCGCTTTTGATTTCTACCGTGATTGTCACGCGAGACCGGCACAGGGCTGAAACGCTGTTCTATGCATTGAGCACGGTGACGACCTTCATGTCGGCGATGGTGCTGATCTCGCGCTTTGGAGGCGTCCCCGGCCTGATCCCGTCGACGGACGGCGCAGCTTCCGCCTTCGCTGCAGCCGCTGCACTGTCTGTCCTCATGAATGCCGCAACGATCATTATGATGATCGGAAGGAATTGGGGCAGCGGCGTAGCGCAAGGCGTGTCAAGGCCATTGCTGGTCCAGTTCGCGCTCGTTCTGGTCGGGCTCGGCGTCTCACTCGCCGCGTTGGCAAATCTTGCTTCCGTTGGTCTGACGGCCGCAGTGGCCCTCGGATTTCTCTCACTCATCCTTGTGGCCGCCAGCCGCCATCTTGAGGTCGGATGGTGGCCCGCGCTCATTCTATTCGCGATCGTCGCGGCGATCGTGGCCGCAATAGCGATAACGCGCCTTCAGGGGATAGCGTCGTGGACGATTGTTGACTTGGCGCCGGCGGCGAACACAGCGCAACGTTCAATGGCGGAGCGCATGATGGCGGACGCGCCGCAACTCGGCAATGGCGTGGGAACGTTCCAGTCGCTCGAGCCCGTCTATCGCGATTTCGAGGCAACGCCGGTTCTCGAACTGCCGTCCGCGGCGATCACAATGGCAATCGAGTGGGGCAAACCCGTATTGGCATTCGTCGTCCTGATGGTTGCCTATGTCTTTATCGTCATGTTCCGTGGCGCCGTTCGGCGCGGACGCGACTCTCGTTATGCTTCCACGGCCGCTGCCGGCGTGATTGTCCTGCTTTGCGAGGCGTTCCTCGACAACGGCCTCCTGAATGCCGCCGTTCAGATCCTCGCCACCATCACGATCGGGATCGGAATAGCGCAGAGCATGGGCCGTACAAGCGCCGGCAACTAAGGCTCATACCCGGCGCGAAGCGATCGTGGCCCACAACCTGTTGTGATCTGGTGTCTGAATTCGAACCCAGCGATAGGGTGCGCGCGCCCAGGGCTTGATACTCGGACTCAAATTGTCGAGCACGAGATCGCCGTTCTTCGTACGCACGACGAGAACGAGGTGATGCTCACCGGAATTGGTGACCACCTCGCTCAAGAGCAGCGCGCGGGCCGGCCAACCCTGAGCCAGGAGTTGATGGCGCTTCGTGACCGCATAGTCGTTGCAATCACCACGATCCGGACCGATCAGCCAAGTCTCGCCGGCCAGGCCAAACTCGTTGCGCTCGGGGATGATGTCCCTGTTGACCGCACGGTTGACTTCGTTGAGCTGGTCCCATCGCTCGGCCGTCAGCTTCACCGGACCGCCGCGGAACATTGGACGCTTGCGGCATTCATCGACATATCGAGCGCAGAATTGCGTGTACGCGAACGGGGCCAACGCATTGGATTCGAATTTGATGTGCTGGATGGCCGACTGCAATCCCATCGGCATCCCCAACAGACCAGCTTGAACCGGCTGAAACCCGAGGGCGATCGCGGCGGCTCCCATGACCACCCAGGCTGAAAACTTACGCATGCTTGACTCCCCACAACACTCTTGAGGAGCACGCTAGATGGAACGATTTGAGATTCTGCGCCGTTCGACCGATCAAATAGAATCAAACGGTCTCGTTGTTCGATACGAGTCATTTACCAATCGCCGCTGCGAGCTCGAGACGAACCGAAATCGAGGAAATCTCGCGGTCGTCGCCCATCGAAGGTTGGGTGCCAATTCGGCGGGCTTTGGAATGCGGTAACCCTGACGAATTCTGTTGCCGCCCTTCCGAGACGGACCATGATCCGTCACCAAGGCACCTCTGCAACCCGGAGCGCGCGATGGGGAACCTCGTCTTCCCGGGAGAGGCGGCCATTGGCAAGTGTGCGTTAACGGTTCCCGATGCGAGCAAGACTGTAGAACGCGGTTCATTTCGATGCGCAGCAGTTCGTCGCTCGAATGGGCGGCATTCACACTAGCGCGACGTTGCGGCGCGCAGCGACGGTGCAAGTCAAGACCACGACTGCCGTGGAAAATACGGGGCTGATCGTTTCCGATTAATGTCTGGTTGTTTCTACCGATCAGAACCCATCGATAGACTTCGCTCGATAGAGACGTCTCGGCCCTACACATCCATCAGTCTCGACACATGGTGGGTTCCAATGGCCTCGACTACTCCTACGGTTACATCGACAACGACCAAGCTCGCGGACGGGTCGACGCAGACCCAGACTTACACGAACGGCGTTCTTTCCAGCAGCGTGATCAAATATCCGGCCGGCTCGACCGACGTGTCCGACACGAAGCTCTATACGACGGTCAATGGACAGGCGGTCCTCACCAGTGACACCGTAGTGCATGCCGACAAAAGCAAGGATGTTTATCTCTCCAACATCACCGGCAAGAGCTACGTCGCCGAGCACGACGTCTACAACGCCGCGGGTATCGTCACCAACATCGTCCGCACCCATGCCGACGGAACCCGCGACTTCACCTACACTCTGGACTCCGACGGCACCAATACGTCGCTGCAATACAATGCGAACGGCAGCCTGCTGACGTCCAACAGCGTTGTGAGAGCGGACGGCTCCTCGGACACGCTCGTGTACACCAACGGTGTGGTCACCGGCGAAACGGTCATCCATGCCGACAAGACCAAGGATGTCTACTACTCCCACATCGCCGGCAAGACCTTCGTCGCTCAGCACGATGTTTTCAACGCGGCAGGCGTTCTCACCAGCTCGGTGCGCACCCATGCCGACGGCACGCTCGATTACACCTTCAGCCTGGGCGCCGACGGCACCAAGACAGCTCTCCAATACAACGCCACCGGCAGCGCCATAACCTCCCGCACGGTCACCCAGGTGGACGGCTCCTCGGATACGCTCGCGTACACCAACGGCGTCCTCACCAGTGAGACCGTCGTGCATACCGACAAGAGCAAGGACGTCTATCTGTCCAACATCACCGGCAAGACCTACGTCGCCGAGCACGATGTCTACAATTCCGCCGGCGTGCTCACTAGCGCGACGCGCACCCACGCCGACGGCACTCTCGACTACACGTATGTTTTGAGCGCAGACGGCACCAAGACCACGCTGCAATACAATGCCAACGGCAGCCTGGCGTCCCGCGCGATAGTATATGTGGACAATTCGTCCGACACTTCCGTCTATTCCAATGGCGTACTCACCAGCGAGACGGTCGTCCACGCCGACAAGAGCAAGGACATCTATCTCTCCAACATCACGGGCAAGACCTATGTCGCCGAGCACGACGTCTACAACGCCGCCGGCGTGCTCACCAGCGTGATGCGTACCCATGCCGACGGCACCCGCGACTTCACCTACGCTCTGGGTGCGGACGGCACCAAGACATCCCTTCAATACAACGCCAACGGCAGCCTGCTGACGTCCAGCAGTGTTGTGAAGGCGGACGGCTCCTCGGACACCCTCGCCTACACCAACGGTGTCGTCACCGGCGAGACGGTCATCCATGCCGACAAGAGCAAGGACGTCTACTACTCGCAGATCGCCGGCAGGACCTACGTCGCTCAACATGACGTGTTCAACGCGGCCGGCATTCTCACCAGCTCGGTGCGCACCCACGCAGACGGCACGCTCGACTACACCTTCAACCTGGGCGCTGACGGCACCAAGACAGCACTGCAGTACGATGCCACCGGCAGCGCGCTGACGTCCCGCACGATCACGAAGACCGATGGCTCGTCGGACACTTTCGCCTACACAAAAGGCGTCCTGACCAGCGAGACGGCGTTGCATGCCGACAAGACCAAGGACGTCTATCTCTCCAACATCACCGGCAAGACTTACGTCGCCGAGCACGACGTCTACAACGCCGCCGGCGTGCTCACCAGCGCGGTGCGTACCCATGCCGACGGCACCCGCGACTTCACTTACACTCTGGGCGCGGACGGCACCAAGACGTCCCTGCAATACAACGCCAGTGGCAGCCTGCTGACGTCCAGCATCGTCGTGAAGGCGGACGGCTCTTCGGATACCCTCGCCTACACCAATGGTATCGTCACCGGCGAGACGGTCGTCCATGCCGACAAGAGCAAGGACGTCTACTATTCGCAGATCGCCGGGAGGACCTACGTCGCTCAACACGACATCTTCGATGCGGCCGGCGTTCTCACCAGTTCGGTGCGCACCCACGCCGACGGCACGCTCGACTACACCTACACTCTGGGCGCAGACGGCACCAAGACGGCCCTTCAGTACAACGCCACCGGCAGCACCATAACGTCCCGCTCGATCGTGAAGGCGGACGGCTCCTCGGATACGCTCGCCTACACCAACGGCGTCCTCACCAGCGAGACCGTGGCGCATGTCGACAAGACCAAGGACGTCTATCTGTCCAACATCACCGGCAAGACCTACGTCGCCGAGCACGACATCTACAACGCTGCCGGCGTCCTCACCAACATCGTCCGCACCCATGCCGACGGCACCCGCGACTTCACCTACACACTGGGCGCAGACGGCACCAAGACATCCCTTCAATACAACGCCGATGGCAGCCTGCTGACGTCCAGCAGCGTCGTGAAAGCAGACGGCTCCTCGGATACGCTCGCCTACACCAACGGCGTTCTCACCAGTGAGATCGTCGTGCACGCCGACAAGAGCAAGGACGTCTATCTGTCCAACATCACCGGCAAGACCTATGTCGCCGAGCACGATGTCTACAATACCGCCGGCGTGCTCATTAGCATGGCGCGCACCCACGCCGACGGCACTCTCGACTACACGTACGTTTTGGGCACGGACGGCACCAAGACGACCGACTATTTCGACACGACGGGCGTCCTCAAATCAGAGGTAACCATCGACACGAACGGCACCACGGACACGCGGACCTATGCGAATGTCTCGGGCCATGCCGTCCTGAGCAGCGACGTCTTGAAGTATCCAACAGGCTCGACCGACATCTCCAACACCAAGCTCTATACGGTGGTGAACGGCCAGGCCACACTTACCACGGAGACCGTGCTTCACGCGGACAACAGCAAGGACGTCTTCCTGACGAACGCCGCGGGGACGCCCTACGTCTCCGAGCATGATGTGTATGACGCCACCGGCTTTCTCAAGTCAAAGGACCAGGTCGCTCTCGACGGCACCCATACCCGAACCGTCTACTCGAGCGGTGCCGACGAGAGTTTCACCAGCAGCGGCTCCGAGACGCTGGTCTTCAAGTTCGACTTCGGTCACGACACGATCGCCTCCTTTGACTTCGGCAGCGATCACGTCGAGATCGACTCGACCGCTTTTACCAGCGTGTCCGACATGCTGCAGAACCACACGACGGACACCGCCGCAGGCGCCGTCATCGACGACGGGCACGGCAACACGCTGACATTCTCCGGGCTCAGCAAGGCCGACCTGATATCCCATCAGCAGGATTTCGAGCTTTCCGGGCACCACTTCTTCTCCGCGGACAGCCTCTGGAATACGCCCATCAGCGAACTGAACGTCCACTACTCCGATCCGAACGCGATCCAGAACCAGCAATTCAAAAGCACCAGTCTCGCCAACACCTGGGTCCAATCGGAGGACATCTTCTTCACCACGCCGGCCGGTGCGCCGAACATGAAGTGGACATTTGACGTTCTGAACCAAGCAACAGTGGGTGGAGGCTTCTCGTCGCACGGAACGCTGCAGATCACGACACCGACCGATTTGACGCCGACGCATGCCAGCGACGGCTGGGTCGTCTTTGCCGATCCTGACGGCATCCACTATTGGGAAGCGTGGAAAGCCAGCTACGATTCGGCAAGCCAGACCTGGCATGCGAGCTACCTCGTTGAGGGTGACCTGAACGGCACCGGATGGGGAACCGCAGTGGGCGTCGGCGCGGGAGTCCGGGCATCGGGTGCGTCTCTTCTCGGAGGCCTCATCACGACCGACGAGTTGAATAGTCTTTCAATCAACCACGCCATGGCCATCGAGCTCGACCCGACCCAGCTCAAGGCAGGGACCAACCAACTCGACCAGTTTGTCTTCCCTGCCGTGGCGGCCGATGGCGGCAGCGTCAACACCTACAAGGGTACAATCCCGGTCGGAGCCCACTTCGCCCTGCCAACCGACTTGGACATCGAGCACGCTGGTCTGACGCCCGAGGGCCTGGCGGTTGCGAGAGCCTATCAGCAGTATGGAGGCTACGTCGTGGACGCCGCCGGGCACACCGCCTCCATCGCCATGGTCGAGGAAGCGACCACTCAGCAGCTGGCCGATTTACGCCACGACGCCGCTTGGATCCGCGATCATCTGGTGATGGTGTAGGGCCGCTAAACGCGAATGAAGACCGGTTGAACCTCAAGCTCATGGCCGGCGGTGCATGCTTGTCGCCGCCGGCCAGACACGCGGATCACGCCGTCGAACACACCGGAAAACCGCCCCGGCAAAGGCCCGCAAGATGGCGCCAAATGGCCCCATCGGCTCGAGAATGAGACGTTCGGCGCACTTCCCGCCCTTTCCGATACCCTCTATTGCAGCGGCCCAAACCATTTGGGCACAATTGCTTACTGAATCTGTTTAGGATGGGAGATAGGGTCGCGTTATCCGAATCGTACTACCTGCAGGCATTACAGGTCCCCAAGTCGCTATGATCAAATGGCCCCGTTCGAAGGCGCAAATGCCGAAGCCGAGGTTGCCGAACGGCATCCGCATCTATGCGATCAGCGACGTCCACGGATGCGCCAACCTTCTGCAGCAGATGTTTACCGTCATCGACAAGGATCTCACGACGATCGGCTCGATGCGGCCGATCCATGTCTTTCTCGGCGACTACATCGATCGTGGCCCGGATTCGTACCGCACCATCGAATTATTGATCGAACGAGGCCGCAAGCATGAGTCGGTGTTTCTCAAGGGCAATCACGAGGAGTTCCTGCTGGATGTCCTGAAAGACCCCGCCCAGTTCGATCAATGGAAGCAGTTCGGCGGCCTGCAGACCTTGACATCCTACGGCCTCAAGCCCTCTCTCAACCCCAGCGCGGCCGAACAAGCCGAACTCGTCCAGGAGCTGTCGGCAAGAATTCCGCTTCATCAGCATCGATTCTTTCAAGGCCTGCGCCCTCGCTTTGTCTGCGGGGATTTCTTCTTCGTTCACGCTGGCGTCAGACCGGGTGTCCCGCTGGCACGTCAGCAGGAGCACGACCTCCTCTGGATCCGAGAGGAATTTCTACGGAGCGAGGCTTATTTCGGCAAATACATCGTCCATGGACACACACCGGTTCAGGAGCCCGATATCCGTCCCAACAGGGTCAACATCGACACCGGCGCCTATGCAACAGGCAATTTGACGTTATTGACTATTCAAGGGCATAGTCTCCTGGCGCTTTGAGCACAATGCTCAGCCATGAGTTCGTCGATGCTCTTCCGGATCAGCCTGATTGCCTTGTCACTGCTCGTCGGATGTTACGGCTTCGTTTCCGGCGCCGCGGAGTTGGCTGCCAGTGCACGGCCCGTTTTTCCTGACGATCCCAAGCTGTCGACACAGCTGCACGAAGCTCCAGGTTGGTTCGGCGGCATTCCCTTCAGATCGGACCTCGAAAGCAATCACACGCTAATCGAAGCGCTGGATGCCATTCGTGATGGAAAGGTCTCTCCGAGGAGCGATCATGCCCGATCGCGCGTCATATCGGCGCTATCGGTAACGCCCTATGACGCCGAGTTATGGCTGGCGTTAGCCCTCCTCGAAGCCCAACGTGACCCCAGTGGTCCGACGGTGGTCGGGGCGCTCAGGATGGCCTACATCACCGGGGCGAACGATGCTCGTTTGATGCCGATGCGGCTTTATACCGCGACCTCCGCCGATGCCCTTTTCGATCTTGAGCTCGCGGAGCTCGCGCGGGGCGACGTGCGGCTGATGCTGACGCGCCGCCCGGACTTGAGGGCGACACTCGTTAAGGCCTACCAGCAAGCCTCCAAGCAGGGCAAAGCCTTCCTGGAGCAAGCCGTACAGGCGGTCGACCCCTCCTTCGTCGGCGCGCTACGCGGCTAGAGCATGATCCGGAAAATTGCGCAGCGGTTTTCCGAAAAGATCATGCTCAAACAACAACCTAAAGCGCGATGACGATTCATCCTGATCTCATCGCGCTTTGGAGGTTTGTCTGTTTATTGCGCGATACCCGGCTGCCCAGGGACCAACTTGCCCGTTCGGACGAGAACGTCTAAGATTGTCCCAATTGGGGAAATACAGCCATGCGATCTCTTCTCGGATTTCTCGCCCTTGCGACGAGCCTGACCGCCGTCGCCTCACCGTCTTTCGCGGCCGATTACGCCGTTCCGCCGATCGCCGTTCGTCACGCTACGGCTGTCCCCTATATCGATCGCGGTCCCAATCCCTATTGCGGTCCGCGCTGCGGCTGCCCAACCGTGGTCCGTGTGCGGCATCGTTCGCTCGGAATGGCATACTCCTACGCTTTTGATCCGCGCACCCGGGACGAGCCTCACTACTACTACGGACGGGTTCGCACATATGCCCGGTATGTGAATCCGGCATTTCCCGAGCGCGTTCTTCAGTACTGAGGCAAAGATTCGCTGCCTGAGCGCAGACGCCGGTTGATGCGCTGTCAGGGCGACGATTGCCGCCGCTTCGATGGCTGCAGTGCCTTCTAATTTGTGCTGGCGGGTGACCTGAACTCCGGAAAGCGGCTCAGCATCGCCGCCTTCAGGAATTTGTAGTGCGCGATCGATGAGCCCAGCTCCTTGAGCCTGCGCTGACCGTTCAGGATCTCCTTGTCGAAGAGATCCTGATGATGCTTGTCCAGGTCTTCGCGCTCCAGATATTCGTCATCGCCATTGCCGAACGTCACGGCAGCCCGTGCGAGCACGTCTTCCACGCGACGGCTCAGGCCTGACTGCTCACGCTCGGCAGCGTGCAGGGCATCTTCGATCGCTGTCATGATGGCCTCGATCCGGGAGCGATCCGTTTCCATGTCGCGCTCGGGCGAACGCGCACGAAACTCCTGCTCTCCCCGGCTATGGCCTCTCAAGAAGTTGTGGGTACGGGCTCGCAAGAACAGCTGGAACATGCGTTCATTTTCCGGTTGGAGGCGCCAGACCAGAAAATGGGTCCGGGATGGTTAACAAAGGCTAAAGCCTGCGGTCCGTTCACCACGGTTCTGCACCAACCACGCCTTCCAGGCACCGTCGTGCTTGGCATACAGCTCCTGCCAGCGCAGCTCCCCCGTAACCGGCCACAGGACCTTCCCGTCGCGGAGAACTTGCCCCTTGGATAGGTCGGCAACCGGTTGGCTGTCCAGCCGTTCGAATTCGAACGTCTCCTCAGGCGTCAGCCCAATCAAAACGCGTCGCCCGCCCGCATCGACAAAGTATCGCCGCGGCGCATTGTTCCTCAGATCAGTCATGACGCGCCGCCTCTTCCCAGATCCACGGACCGCTTAGCGCGCCAAGCCGGCGGCCATAGGCCCACACGAAAACCGGTCCCGCCACAACCGGGAAGGCCAAAGCGACGAGCCAGATCATCAACTCAAATCCCACTCAAAAGCGCACGGATGCAAAATCATCTGCCTGAAATCCGTGCGCAACCTATTCATCACCAAACCGATAGACAACGGCGGCCGCGATTTAACCTAAGTGGACATGGTTACCTTGGTCATCGCGAACGCCGCCCCGGACAGATGTGTCATCACATTAGCTGCCTTCGAGTCGTGTAGTCTCAAAACGCGCGCCGCGCGGCCGTCCGGGATGCCGGCGGACCATAGGGGGCGTAAAGCTGGCGCATATGCTTGCGCTTGCGCGAACGCGAGGCACGCGCGAGATAGCCAACTCCGAAGCCCGCGAAGAAGATCAAGCCTACGATCAAGACCGATGTCATTGGGAAATCTTTCCATTTGCGGAACGTCTCCTTCTCCCAGACGCAGCATTCTCATCCTGCAGATTTGTCGATATCGTGATGAGTGCTGCTGTTTTCGTTCTCACACGCGAGAAATATTGGGCAGCCATCTGCTTGAGGATCGATCATCCGCATGCAGTCAGCCCACGAACCACAGGATCAATCTCAGCAGTGATAGCGTGATGAAATAGACCCAGCCGGCCATCGCGATCAGCACAACACTGAAGAATGCGCCTTCGAATGCTCGTTCTTTGATCTTGGTGAGCGGGAATGCCGCCCAGGCCTTTTGAAGCATCTGCGTGTTCGCATTGATTGTCTGCACGATCATAAGCGAACGAATTCGACGATCTCGTGACGCGTCCTCATGAGATGAGGCGCAGGACTCCATCAAGGGAGAATTCACCGGGGATGACGTTGCATGCGCGCATCATGACTTGATCGATTGTGAACCAGAGTTGACACGATCGTCACGATTTCGCGCGCGATGATTCGCTTCGTCTCGATCAGCATGATTTTGCAAGGCGTGAGTGCGCGCGAGAAATAAATGTCGCCCAAGCAAGCTAGCGCGGAGCTATCGGCGCGAAATCCGCAGCCTGCCCGTCGCTGCCAGACCGCCCGCGAAACACAAAGAAGCCCTTGTCCGTCGAAACGATATCCCCCGGCTGCAGCGTGTCATCGCTCAGCACCCGTTCAGTGGCGATTTTCTCCGGCGGATCCGGCACGAACGTGCGCAACGGAGCATTTAGCTTCCACTCCCGTCGCGCCTGCTCAGCCCGCGAGCGAGCCTCCCCAATCCGGCGCTTCCAATCCTCACGGGAGATATGACTATCGGGGGATGCGACGAGATCACTAGCCTCGCCTTCGACCGTCGAACCAGCCGTCGAGACCTCGTCGCCGGCCCAGGCCTGACCACACCAGGCATGGATCGTCACGACCAAGGCAACCATGGCGCCGAAATCTGGTCTCCTAGGGAGCATTGCGATCGTCCGACCATTCGAAACACCACAGTAGTTCATCGGGGCTACTGTGTCAGCAGCGACCGACAGAGAACCAATTGCACAACCTCCGTCATCCAACATCTGCTCGCAGGAATTCGACCCGAGCTAGAGAACATGGAGCGTATCGCCTGCGGCAGTCCGCCTTGTGTCGTCGATCAGGCCGACGCCGCCCGGCAGGTCGAGCAGAGCAAAGACGGCTAGGCCCGCAGCATCAACTCACGCTTCGAACGCGAGCCTTGCCGCCTCTTGAAGCGAGATCGCGCAAACTCATTCTGCGAGAGCCATCACTGGAGGCCGGGCGATCCTAAGCTACAGCCACTTGTCCACGAGCTGCCGTCACCGACCAAAACTCCCGTGATTATACGTGAATCGCGCACCGGATTCGCCGCGGTAAGGTTGAGAGGTTAGCTTAATTCCCGGTCTTTGTTGCGCGTTTCGTCGGATCGCCTATCCATCTCCGCACCGGGCTCCCCCAAGCCCGGCCCCACCCAAGCAAAGCCGCTGAGCGAACCGCTTGGCGGCTTTGTCGTCGTATCGACGTGAGAGGATAGTTTCGGTTATGGCGCGCAAGCCCTGGTCATTCAAGGAAGACCGCCGCCTCATGGAATTGGCCAAGTCTTCGACTTCGCTGGAAGATGCAGCGAAACAGCTCGGGCGATCACCCGACGCAATCAAGCGGATGGCCTTGCGCCTCGGCCTGTCGCTTAAGTCCAAGGCAGCAACCAAGAAAGGCTAGCAGCCCGCGGAAGGCCGCCTGAAACGCTTGCGGAACCACGCCCCGCTCTCAGCGTTGTCTCGACAAGATCTGCTGAGAAAGCGGAGATTCCGTTGTGGCACATTATTTCATTATTGCGGTATCGATCTGGCTAGCCCTCAACGTTGCATTCGTCGTGCTGCGCCTTTGCGTTACGTGGCCCGTCGACCGCCACTCTTACCCAAGCAACTACCGATTGAGCGAGGTCCGGCTGCCGCGGCGTCCCCCTCGGCAGTTCCGCCAGCTATAACGGCTCCATCTGCGGGGCTGGAGTGATCCGGAGCACAACAGCGGGTCGCAGGGCAGGCCGAGTGCGACCTGAAACGGGGCTTGGCGGTTGTCAGTCGGCCCGCCTTAAACCTTATCTTAGCGCATCCCGGTTAAGTTCGGATAATCCTCTTTTAACCCTGTCCCGGGGCCGGATGCGATCAACACGGCCGAGATTTTCGACGGCGGCGCTCGTGCTTTCGGGCGCGGTGACGTTTGGACTAGGCGGCCACTTCGCCGCTACACAGTTCATTCACGATCAGCAGGCGCGCCATCTCGAAGAGCTGACCGAGGTCGTCACGCGCCGCTCAGAGTTCGCGGTCGACTTTGCCGCAGCAAGCCTCGACCAGTTGGCAAGCCGGGGGCTCGCCACCTGCGATCCGGCGGCGCTGCAGGCGATCCGTCTCCACGTCTATCGGCGCTCGGCGGTCAAGGACGTGCGTCTGGTCAACGCCGACGGCTCGGTGATCTGCTCGGCCTATTCGGAGACGCTGGAATTCGACAAGGGCTGGGTCGATCGCGGCGACATGCTGGCCTCGCGGGATGCGGGGCTGATGCTGTTCCGCGTCGAGCAATTCGGCGGCGACGCCCTCGGCGTGCTCAGGGACATCGGCAACAACAAGGCGCTGGTCGCCATCCTCGGCATCAACTCCAGCCTGTTCGATATCATGCCGGCGGAATTGCGCGCGCATGGTCAGGTCCTGCTGGCGCTCACGAATGGCGCGCAGCTTGGCGAATTCATGCTTGATGCCGACAAGGCGCTGCCGCATCCGGTCGATTTCGAGAAGCGCTCGGCACGTTACCCGCTGCGCACGACGATCCGCATCGACAGGACCGTGCTGTCGACATGGAACAGCCAGGCCTATTGGCCGGCCATCGCTCTCTCGCTCGCGCTGGGCGCGCTCTTCGGCCTCCTGCTGTCGCGGACGCGGCGCGTCGAGGGCCCCGTCGCCGATCTCGACCGCGCGTTGGCGCTCGGCGAATTCAGCCCCTATTTTCAGCCAATCTTCGATCTCAAGACCAGGCAGATCAAAGGATGCGAGATCCTGGTGCGTTGGCTGCGCGCGGACGGCTCCGTCGTGCCACCGATGAATTTCATTCCGCTGGCGGAGTCCAGCGGACGGATTCAAGGCATGACTTGGCAGCTTCTCGGCCGTGCCCTGGCCGACCTGCAGCCGCACCTGAAGGCCGACAAGGAATTCAAACTTTCACTCAATGTCGTGCCCAAGCACCTCTTGAGCGCGGGTTTCATCGAGACACTGCGTAGCACCGTTGGTGCGGCCAAGGTGTCCACACGTCAGATCGTGATCGAGGTGACCGAACGCGACGAACTCGATGATCTCGTACGTGCCGCAGCCGTGGTGAGCGAGTTACGCGACCATGGCTTCCGCGTTGCCATTGACGACGTCGGCGTCGGCCATAGCGGACTATCGCGTTTGAAAGCGCTGGGTGCCAACACCATCAAGATCGACAAGTTCTTCGTCGATACCATCGCGGTGGATGCCTCGACCACGACCATCGTGGAGATGCTGGTCGCGCTCGCGCGCGATCTAAGCATGAGCGTCATCGCGGAGGGGATCGAGACCGAAGAGCAGGTCCGCGCCCTGATCTCCTGCGGCGTCGAAGAGGGCCAAGGCTATCTCGTCGCCGCGCCATTGCCCGTCAAGGAATTCGTCGAGCTTCTTGAGAGACGTAAATCGGCCGGCCTCGACGGCACGACACAAAAAGCCGCGCTTGTTGCCTAAAGCGCGATGAGATTTGGATGAATCGTCATCGCGCTTTAGGTTGTTGTTTGCGCATGATCTTTCCGGAAAACCGCTTCGCACTTTTCCGGATCATGCTTTAGGAAAGTCGGTCGGCGAGGCGGTTCGAAAGCAGCCGCCTGGAAGCAAACGCCTTCACATCTGACGAAGCCGAGCTGGCACGGCAAATGCTTCAAGGGGTGCCATGTTGGCACTGCTGTTCCTATTGGCTATTTTTGCGGCTGGATTTGCCGCCGGTTACGGCATTCGCGAGCTGCGTTCGCGACGACGCCGACGCAGGTTCAGGCGAATTGCCTTTTGAACGGGCGCGACGCAATTGGTTCATGATGTTGACACACGTTCACCCCGACCTTGACGAGGCATTGCGGACGGCCGACAAAGTTCCGGTCATCGCGGGCAAATTCATGTGATCGCGGGTCATCGGAAGTCCGCAAAACTGCCTTATGAATGTTGACCAGCACCGGTATCGGACTGGCAAGCGCTCCGATGGTGGTACCCTCGCATGTTCGACATCATACTCTTGGCTGCCATCGTGGCAATTTCGTTCGCGGCTGGTTATGGCACGCGATCCGTCGTCTCGCAGAGGCGTCGTACGCAATACCTCAAGTTGAAGCCTTATGTGCGCCCCTCCAAATCGTCAGAGCCTCCACAGTTCCTGATCCGTCCTCGCGGTGGAAATGTCGCACAGATGCCGAGGGTTGCATCAAACGGCCGTCGTGGCGGCTGATTCTGGCAGGTCTTTCCGGTCCGGCCCTCGCACGGTCCTGATGAAAATTTGGCGCGTCCGTCGATGCGAAGCGTCGGCTAGCGCTCTCGTCCGACCGAGAGGCGTGGCCTCCTTAACGATAGCAAAGGGTTTCCCGGCATCAGCTCGCAGAGTTGGGTATGGTGCGGACATGTTTCGGAACCCCCTCGTCGCGGCCACTAGCGTCTGCTTTGCCCTGATAAGTTACGCCACCTTGGCGAAGTTGGCAGGTCGCCCCGTGCTCGTCGGCCATCACGAAGCCTATTGGATTGTCGTCGTCGAGCGGTTCAGCGCTTATGGACTATTGGGCTTTCTCCTGTCCTTTTTGCTGCCTGGACGCTTCCGTCTCGCTTGCATGCTCGTGCTGTCAGTCGCAATCGGGCTCGAGGTTCTGCAAGCTCTAACGCCCGATCGCGATCCGGCCCTGGTGGATGTGCTGCAGAAAGCAGCAGGGGGAACAGTCGGTGTGCTGTTGGCTCAGACCATCCTCGCCTTTTTGCCCAGATCTCCATCCTAGACACGTTCTGCACACTCTGCTCAAAGCTCGCAGCAAGACGCAGATTGGCAAACTGCGGCTTCTGATCCACAATGCGCAATCTGTTGAGAGGATTTGGAACGATGGTCCGCAAACTTCATGTGCTTCTGGGTGGAGCTTTGCTCATTGCGACATCGCCCTCGGCAGTCGCCCAAGGCACCTATCCGAGCGGTGTGCGCAGTGGCTACACCGGCACTGCGTCTGGTTCATCCACCCCGACCACCGCCGCCACGGGAACGTCCTCCTCTCCGGCACCAGCGACTCGAAACCTGGGAACCGGCCAAGGACGTACCGAGGGCGCAATGGGCTTTACGCCGCAATTGCAGAAAGAGTTGGGGATTGGTCGTCAACAATAGGCGCGTTGCCAGTTATGTCCGAATGCGTGTTGCGCCTGGCCTATCCGTAAATTGATCGAGAACGCCCACAGCTGACCGGCGACATCATTCAGGCTTGCCGAACCTCTTACCGAGCCGCGCCCCTGATCAGCGGCTCACCGGTTCTTCCGGAGCATCCTGACCGCGAACCACCGCACGTGCGGTTCCGAGATCGATGGCGCGGCCGCTATGCGCGCGCAACATGGCCTCGAACGACTTCTTGACCCCGCCCAGGTCATGATCGATCGAAGCGTCGCGAAGCATGGCGCGCGCATCGGTGTGAAAAAGCAGGGCTGCGGCAACAGCCAGAGGGAACAGGTGCTTCATGCTGGGTCCGACGATCAATTCCAGCGTGACGTTATCGCGGCAAAGTGCGACCAAATGGCGACGCTTTCGTTGCCGCAGGGCGCCTCGATGAACGGTATCGAGATGAACGGTCTCGCGCGTGATCGTCGGGACCAGAGGCGTTAGCCTGCACCAAGCTGCCTGACTTGGCGGGCCGCCTCTACTTCATCATCTGCCCGCGCAACTCGCCACCCGGATTCGCGGCGGTATGGATGTTCGCATACCACTTGCCAGCCAGGAGATCCGCGGCCTGCGTGTCGGTCAGCGTGGCGCTGCCCTGGATCGGGCTCTGCACCGTCTTGAACGGCAGAGCGATGCCGGCGTTCTTGCCGGCCTCGCCGGGACCATGGAAATGGGCCCCCATCGCCGGGCCCGTCAGGCCGGCATAGGTGACAGTGTAGGTCAGGGTTTTCGTCTCGGTGTCGTAGGTCGCTTCCGCCTTGCCCGTCCCGGGCGAATTGTTCGGAGGCACCTCATTGCCGCCTTTGAGGTCGGCCTGAAGTTTCACGACCTCCGCCCTCGCCGACGCTGCTGTCGCAATCGTCGCCGCGCCCAACAAAGCTGTTCCCACCAGCGTCACGCACGCCCGATAAGCGGCCGTCCTCATGGCATCCTCCTGCAGGCTGTATGCCCGTGCGGGTTGAAACCCCGAGGCCCAGCCGGAAATTCCGGAGGCGAATTTATGCCTGATTCGGGGCAGCCATAGCGGGAATCTCGACGCGGATCGCAATGCCCGGTCCGGGCGATCGCTTACGCCACTCCGCGCCTGCCGAGGAACTCGTGCGGTGTCAGGAGTTCGGCCATCTGCCGATGCGTGGCCTGGAGTGCTGCGATGGCACCGTCGAGATCGAAATCAGACTCGCGGACGGAGGCGAAGAACTTGGCCGTCAACGCAAGATCCAGCTTGACGCGCGTCGTTCCGTCGCGGCTCTTGCGACGGTCAAGTGACAGGTGAATGGCTCTCATTCTGGCTTCACTGCTGTCGCAGTCGCACAGTCTTCCGAGCTCGTCATAGGTCATCCAGATCTGAGGCATGTTTCTTCTTCCACCACCGTTATCGGGCTTCAGATTTAGATTTCACGTCTAAAGGCTCGGTTGCTTCAGTCCGGCTACGGCGCCTTTTCGAGGCAACAGTGTCAATGCAGTACTAAGATGCGGGAGACCTGGGAGGTCCGGGGAAGTGGCGCGGCCGGGAACGGCTGTCGAGCCCCTTGGGCAATTTGTCATTGAGCTTCACCACCGCACATCGCGTCTCGGCGGCAGGTTGATCCTCCTGGCTGTAGATCAGCGTCGCCTCGAACATCACGTCAGGCGCTTGCCTCGCCGTTCCAGAGCAGGTCGCCATCGCGCCACTGCACACGCCAGAGAGCTCGACCTCGACCTCGTCATGCCCGAACACGGTCGGCGGCCCGTCGGCATACCGCTTGGTGGTCAGGAGGGCCGTGAAGCGCTGCTCGTCGACCCGATAGGATCCGCCATAGGTGAAGAAGCTGTCGCTGCCCGAGATCCGCCCTTCGGCCAGATGTACGACGCCGGTGCCCTGGCCACGCGGGGTCCTGAACCACGCAGCGTATTTGCCGTCTCTCAGCATGAAAAACATCCGTCGCAATTCCATGCGTATTTGCGACCAACTCTGGGGCGCGACAATGACCGATGCGACGAGCATTTCGCCACGGTTAACGCCGTGCAAAGCCAACCCGTCAAATTGCTGTAGGCGCGCGCAAAGGCGCGGCGGCGGACGTCAGAACAATTCTATGCCGTCATCCGCTGTCTCGACCGCCTCGACCCTGCGCGCGGTGGCGATCGACGCCAGCCCGAGGGTTTGCAGGAAGTCGCGGTGGACGTCCCGCTCGCGCTCCATCGTGTAGCGCGCGAAGAGATCGTCGAGCATCGTCTGATCCTGAGCTTGCGGTTGTGGCCGCTGTGCGCCCGCACTCGCAGTCTCGAGCCGCGCGGCAACCGCAGGCAATGCCGAGGAGCTCTCGCCCAGCGAGGTCATCAGGCCCTGCGCCGAATTCATCAGCCCCTCGAATTCGGCGCCTTCATCGACGAGCCGGCTCATCAGCTTGCCGAGCCGTTCGTTGCCGGCCTCGACCTCGCGCAGCGCCTGGAGGATCTGCGGCTCGAGCTTGGCAAGCTGGGTGGGATCGCCCTGCACGCGGAGCTGTTTCAGCTCCTGCGCGGAGCGTTCGATACTGTCGAGCACCGGCCGCAGGCGCCCCGCGCCCGCCGAGACCTGATCGGCGGTCGCCTTGAGCTCGTTCGCGATCACGACGAAGGCGCTGCCGCGGCTGCCGAGATGGCTGGCCTTGAGCCCGGCATTCATGCCGATCAGGGTGATGTCGACGGTCGCCTCGGCGAGCCCGGCGATCGCCTGGCGAAATTTTGCCAGCGTGTCCTCGACGATGGCGAGCGCCTCGTCGACCGCGCGGCCGGCGCTTTCGCAGGTGCCGATCAGGGTCGAGGCATGCGCCAGGGTCTGCTTGATGCGCGCCAGGAACGACGACGAGCCGCCCTCCTCGCCGCCGAACAGCGTGCGGCCGTGGCCGACGACACTGCCCGCGTCGTGCAGGATGGCGGACAGCGCGCGAACGATCTGGCCGATGTCGCCGCCGAATTCGCGCTGGGCATCCCTGAGCAGGGCCGCCTGCAACTGGCAGATCGCGCGCGCGCCGTCCTCGCTTACGACCGCTTCGGGAACGAGGCTCGTGAACGATCCCGACGCAAGGCCAAGGCCGCGACAGATATGCTCGAGGCGCTGGCGCGTGCTGTCGCCGGCCTGAAGCGAAATGATCGCGCCGCCGACCGCCTCGGCGATCTTCCTGGTGCTGGCGCTCGCGAGGTCGGCAAGCTGTCTGCCGTTGCGGCGCTGCTCGCGCAACCCCGAATAGGCCGCACCGAGCTCTGCGCTCTCGGCCACCAGCTGCCTGGCGTAGCGGCTCTCGAATTCCTTCTGCCGGCTGGACGCCGTGGCGACGGCATCCGACAGGCGCTGCTGGTCCTTCGCGCAGCCTTCGATCGAGCCCTGCACGGCCTTGCCGAGATCGTAGGCCTCCTGCGTGAAGGCGAGAAAGCCTTCGCGATCGCCGTCGAGCGAGGCCGCCTCGATCCGCGCGCTGCGCGCGATGATGGTGATCATCTGAATGTGCTTGAACAGCGGCTTGAGCAGCGACGACGCCTCCGCCGTGCTCTTGCCGATCGTCTCCAGGAGCGCGCTTTCCGCCGGCAGCGCCTCTGCGAGTTCGCTGAGCCGCGCGGAGATCTCCTGCAGGGCGGTGGCGGCGCCCTCGATCTCGGCGCCGGAGAGCTCCTCGGAGAGCGTCGCAAGGCCCTGGTTCAGCTCCTTGAACATGAGGTGGCCGCGGCCGAGATCATGACCGACGCGCGCGAAGACGTCCTCGACCCGCGACGAGACATCCTCGATCGCGGCGGTCGCCTCAGTCAGTGTGTTGGCCGGAATGGCGGACATTGCGATCAACCTGCCGCCGCGACATGCCCGGCCTGGTACCAGAGCATGATCTCGCGCGGGATGTGGTGCAGCGCGACCACCTTCTCGACGCCGCCATGGGCAATGGCTTCCTTGGGCATGCCGAACACGACGCAGCTCTCTTCGTCCTGAGCGCGCGTCGAAGCACCGAGCTTGCGCATCTCCAGCATGCCGCGGGCGCCGTCGTCGCCCATGCCGGTCATGATCACGCCGAGCGCATTGGCGCCCGCGTGCTGGGCCGCCGAGCGGAACAGCACGTCAACGGAGGGACGATGCCGCGACACCGGCGGGCCGTCCTTGATCGCGATCTGGTAGCGCAAGCCGATGCGCTGAAGCAGCATGTGACGGGCACCGGGCGCGATATAGGCGCAGCCCGGCAGCACCGGCTCGCCGTCCTCGGCCTCCTTGACGCGGATCTGGCAGACGCTGTCGAGACGCCTGGCAAAGGCTGCGGTAAAGCCCGGCGGCATGTGCTGGACGATGACGATGGGCGGACAATGCGGCGGCAGCATCTCGAGGACGTCGTTGAGGGCCTCGGTCCCGCCGGTCGATGCGCCGATGCACACGATGCGTTCCGTCGTCGGCCGGACCTTGCCCTGCACCGGCGGCGGGATGATCGCATCAGCCGTCAGCTTCTTCTCGATCACCCTGCGCTCGGAGCGCGGACGCACCCGCGCACGCGCCGCCGATTTGACCGCCTCACGCAACCGCGTCGAGCATTCGAGCAGCGCCTGGCGCGTGTCGATCTTCGGCTTCGGCACGATGTCGACCGCGCCGGCCTCGAACGCTTCGAACATCACGTTCGAGCCCTCTTCGGTCAGCGAGGAGCAGATGATCACCGGGATCGGACGCTGCGCCATGATCTTGCGCAGGAACGTCATGCCGTCCATCCTGGGCATCTCGATGTCGAGGATGATGACGTCGGGAATCTCGTTCTGGAGGCGGCGCGCCGCCGCGAACGGGTCGGACGCCGTCCCCATTACCTCGATATCGGGGTCTTCGGAAAGGATCGTCTGCAGGATTTGGCGCACCGACGCCGAATCGTCCACGATCAGTACGCGAACTTTCTCCCTCGGCATGTGGGCGGCGCTCCGATCAGACCTTGAAAATAGTTGGCTGGACTTGCTTCAGACCCGGCACTGCACTGTGAATCATCGATTCCGAATGACCTACCAGGAGATAGCCGCCGGGCCGCAAATGGCTGCACAATTGCTCGATCACCTTGCGCTGCGTCTCGCGCTCGAAATAGATCAGGACGTTGCGGCAGAATATGATGTCGACGTCGCGGTCGACCGGATAGGACGAATCCATGAGATTCATCCGCATGAAATGCGTCATGCGCCGCAGCTCTGGCACCACCCGCACCTCGCCGCGCAACTTGTCCCGCGACGACAGGAAGTATCGCTTCACGAAGTTTTCCGGCACCGGAGCGAGCACGTCGCGGGTATAGATCGCGGTCTTGGCAAGGCGCAGCACCGCCGTTGAAATATCTGTCCCGAGGATGCGGTACTGGAAGCGCGATCCATTCCGGGTCATGTCGTCCAGCACCATGGCGGTGGTGTAGGCTTCCATCCCCGTGGAGCTCGCCGAGCTCCAGATCTTCAGGTTCGCATTCCGGCGTCCATGCGATTTGAGCAGGGCCGGAACCGCCACGTCACGCATGAACGTGAAGTGCTGGGGTTCGCGGAAGAAGTCGGTCTTGTTGGTCGTCACCACATCGATGAGATGGGTGAGCTCGGTGTCGAAATGCTCGGCCTCGAACAGGTTCTCGACATATTCGTTGAGGTCGGAGAAGTTCAGCGCGCGGACGCGCTTGTGCAACCGTCCCTCCAGCATCAGCCGCTTGCCCTGCGGCAGCTTGATGCCGACCTGGCCCTCGATCAACTCGGCGATGGTCCGGAAGTGGCGGTCAGACAGATGCACCGCCGTATCCTGCATGGCGGGCATCATCGCTGCATGCCCCCAACCGGGATGGCCGCCGCCTGCACTGAATGTCGGGCCGAACGGGCCATCTTGAATCCTGAACGTTTACGCAATTGCTGGCGAGGGATCGGCCCACCGGTCAAGGGCGGACCGATCCCTCGGAGAGTCCTAGCGCTGGAAATCAGCGTCGCGATCGTCCTCGCCGTCGTTCATGTCGAAAGCGAAGCCGCCGCCGCCGGCCGCCTTCAGGGCGCGCGCGGGCCTCGCCTGCGGCTTCTTGGCCGGACGCTCGGCCGCCGCCATCGTGGCCGCCTTGGCACGCAGCTGATTGACCGCGCGATCGATCGGCGCCGGCGCCTGGCTCTTTGCGCCGTGGTCGATGCGGAAATAGGCGATCGTCGACTGGAGCTGCTCGGCCTGCGAGGCGAGCTCTTCGGAGGTCGAGGACACCTCCTCGGAAGCACTGGCGTTCTGCTGGCCGACCTTGTCGAGCTGCTGGATCGCCTGGTTGATCTGGGCCGAACCGACGTCCTGCTCGCGGCAGGCCGCGGTGATCTCCTGGACCAGTTCGGCGGTCTTCTTGATGTCGGGCACGAGCTTGGCCAGCATGTCGCCGGCTTCCTGCGCGACCTTCACGGTCTCGGTCGACAGCGTGCCGATGTCGGCTGCCGCCGCCTGGCTCCGTTCGGCGAGCTTGCGCACTTCGGAGGCCACCACCGCAAAGCCCTTGCCGTGCTCGCCGGCGCGCGCGGCTTCGACCGCGGCGTTGAGCGCGAGCAGGTCGGTCTGGCGTGCGATCTCCTGCACGATCGTGACCTTCTCGGCGATGGTCTGCATCGCGTTGACGGCGCGGCCGACGGCAACGCCGCTGGCTTCCGCATCCTTGGCCGACTGCGCCGCGATCTTCTCGGTCTGGTTGGCGTTATCGGCGTTCTGCTTCACGTTCGAGGCCATCTCCTCCATCGAGGACGAGGCTTCCTCGGCGGACGAGGCCTGCTCGGTCGCGCCCTGCGAGAGCTGCTCGGCGCTGGCGGAGAGCTCCTGGCTGCCGGCCGAGACATTTTGCGCGGCGGTGAGAGCTTCGGCAACGATCTGCCGGAGCTTCGCGACCATCATGTTCAGCGACCTGACGAGATCGCCGATCTCGTCGTTGCTCGCGGAAGGAATGGTCTGGTTGAGATCGCCATCGGCCACCGCTCCGGCAAGGCTGACGGCGCGGCCGAGCGAACGGCTGATCGAGATCGAAATCCACAAGGCTGCCGCGATCGCGACCATCAGCGAGACACCAAGAAGCGACAACAGCATGAACTGCGCCTGATGCCCCTCTTCCTTCGACTGGATGGCCTGGTCAGCCATCTGTTTCTTGGTGTTCTCGACATAGGCACCCATGGACTCGAGCGCCTCGTTCACGAGCTTGCGCCCCTCGTTGGTCGAGCGGTCCGTCGCCTTGGCCTTGTCGGTCTTCGCGATCCGGATCGTCTCTTCCTGATAGGCATTCATCTTGGCGTAGGACACCGCGAAGCCGTCGAGCAATTTCCTGCCGGCTTCACTGGCGAGCGCGTAGACCTCGTCCTTGGTCTTGAACGCAGCCTCACGCCGCTTGGCGGCATCGGCGGCGGCCTGCTCGACCTCGCTCTCATTGCCGATGATGGCGTTCTTTTCCGCGCGGAGCTGGAGGAGGACGTCCTTCTCGATCTGGGTCGCCTTCTCCATCCGCTTGGCGCGGAGGACCATGCTGTCGGCCGTCGCCATCATGTCGCCGAGCTTCATGTACGCCACGCCGCCGGCGACCATGGACAGGACGATGACCAGGCCGAACGCACTGGCCAGCTTTGCCTTGACCGTAAATCTCATCTTCAGCCCCTCGTCAGTCTCGCCCCCGAGACCTGCTCTCAATTCAGAATGCGTTCCATGTTGGGAACGATGACGAACTCTTCGCGCCATTTGGCGATGAAGCGAATGAACTCCGGTTTCCAATGCATGCCGACGCGCGGCGTCTGCTGCACATCGGTCTGCGAAATCTCCGTGACCTCGTAGACCTTGTCGGCAGTGACGCCGACCAGGACCGGCTCGCCGTCGAGCTGCAGCTCGATGACGACGATGCGGGTGTCGCCTGAATCGGCGAGCTGCGGCATGCCGAAACGGATGCGCAGATCGGCGAGCGGAATGACGTTGCCGCGCACGTTGATCACGCTGGGAACGAACGCGCGCGCCCCCGCGACCTTGGTCACGGGCACGGGATCGATGATCTCGCGCACGAGGCCTGCGTCGAGTGCGAACTTCTCCTCGCCGAGGCCGATCATCACGACCTGCATCGCGCCCGCCTGGTGCTCGCCGGCTTGCCCCTCGTTCATCACGCCGCCTCGCTGATGTGCTGCTTCTCGACCTTCGACTGCGCCAGCGTGACGAGCTGGGCGACGTCGAGGATCAGCGCTGCCGTGCCGTCACCCAAAATCGTCGCGCCGGAGAAGATCGTGACGTCAGAGTGCAGCTTGGAGAGCGACTTGATCACGGTCTGGTGGTTGCCGATGATCTGGTCGGCGACCAGGCCGACGCGGGTCTCGCCGGTCGAGATGATGATCGTTTTCTGGTGCCGGTCGGGCGAGCCCGATGCGGTCAGCAGCTCGCGCAGGCGCAGGAACGGAACGAGATTACCGCGTACGTTGAGGAAGTTGCGGCCGCGCGAGCGCTCGTCCTCGGCGGTCAGCTCGACGCATTCCTCCACCGCCGACAGCGGGATGATGTAGCGGCCTTCGCCGACGCGGATCAGGAGACCTTCGATGATCGCCAGCGTCAGCGGCAGGCGCAGCGTCACGATCGTGCCCTGGCCCGGCTTGGTCGACAGGTCGATCGTGCCGCGCATGTTCTCGATGGTGCGCTTGACCACGTCCATGCCGACGCCGCGGCCCGACAGCGCCGAAATGGTCTGCGCGGTCGAGAAGCCGGGATGGAACAGGAACTGGTGGATTTCGTGATCGGTCAGCACGGCGCCGGCCGCGATCAGGCCCTGCTCTTGCGCCTTCGCGCGGATGCGCGCGGTGTTGAGGCCACCGCCATTGTCCTTGACGGTGACGAGCACCTGCGCGCCGGAATGGACGGCGGCGAGCTCGATCCGGCCTTGCTCGGTCTTGCCGTTGGCGGCGCGCGTTGCAGTGTCCTCGATGCCGTGGTCGATCGCATTGCGGATCAGATGCACCAGCGGATCGGCCAGGCACTCGATCATGGTCTTGTCGAGCTCGGTGTCCTCGCCCGAGGTGACGAATTCGACCGGCTTCGACAGATCGCGCGAGAGGTCATGCACGAGGCGGCGGAAACGGCCGAACAGCGAACCGATCGGCACCATGCGCGCGCCCATCGTGGTGTCGCGCAAGGAGGAGGCGAGGCGCTCGATTTCCTCGGCGATCATCTTGATCGAGAGATCGGAGCCGGAGGCGGCGAGCTGGCTCAGCCGCGCCTGGGCGATGACGAGCTCGCCGACGCGGTCCATCAATTCGTCGAGCGCTCGGCCTGGACGCGGACGGTGGCAATGCCGCGCTCTTCGCGCTTGGCCTCGACCTTCGGTTCAGGCTTCGCTTCGGGCTTGATTTCGGGCTTGAGCTCCGCCTTTGCGGCGGGCGGCTCCGCGACGGGCGCGGCAACGACCTCGGCCACCGGAGCGGGCATCTCGGCGATCGGCTCCTCGTCGAGAAGCTGGAACAGCGGCGCCGGGGCCGGCACTTCGACATGCTCCAGCGGCGAGAGCGTCAGCTTCATCTCGTCCTGGACGAACATGAAGACGTCGTCGATCGCGTCCTTGTCGCAGGCCGCGTGCAGCTTGACGTCCCACTTCAGATAGCAGTCTTCCGGCTCCATCTCGTCGAGAAAAGGAATGCCGTCGGTGATGGGCACGACGAAGCAGGGACCGAGCTTGCAGAGGTCTTCCAGCAGGTCGAGCGGATTCGAGCCGTTGCGCAGGATGTGGGATTCGAATTCGAGATAGAGGTGCCAGCCGGCCTGCTTGCTCTCGGTCGGAGCCAGCGGCGGCGCTTCCACGGCCGCGGCGATGGGAGCTGCGGGCTGATCCGACGACACGAAGCGCTTGAGATCGTCGAGGATGGCGTCGCCGATGATGTCGTCGGTCGACTGCGGATCCTCGATCAGCGCGCGGATATAGTCCTTGGCGGCGAGCGCGACCGAGATCAGCTCCTGGCTTGGCTTGATCTCGCCCTTGCGGACGCGGTCGAAGGCGGTCTCGAATTCATGGGTGAAGGAGGCGACCTTGTCGAAGCCGAACATCGCGCCCGAGCCCTTGATCGTGTGCAGGGCGCGGAAGGCGGAATCGACCAGCTCGCGGTCGTCGGGACGCTGGCCGAGGTCGAGCAGGGCTCCTTCCAGGACCTCGAACAGCTCGCTGGCTTCCTGGCGAAAGACCTCGGTCGGGTCCATCACGTTCATGCGCGCACCAGCTTGCCGACGACGGCGAGCAGCTGCTCGGGCTTGAACGGCTTGGTGATCCACCCGGTGGCGCCGGCGCTCTTGGCTTCCTGCTTCACCGCATCGTTGGATTCGGTGGTGAGGAACACGATGGGCATGCCGACCGCGCTCGGCAGCTTGCGCAGTGCCCGGATCAGCTCCAGCCCGTTCATGACGGGCATATTCAAGTCGGTGATGACGAGATCGAGCTTGCCGGCCTGGGCCTTGGCGAGCCCTTGCGCGCCGTCGCCGGCCTCGATCACGTTGTGACCGGCCGGCTCGAGCACGACCTTGATCATCTGCCGGATGCTGGGCGAATCGTCGACCGTGAGAATCGTGGCCATCAGGTGCCATCTTTCTTTTGCGGGAAATGCTGATCGATCATCGCCTCGCTGGTGAAGCCGGCACGGCGAAGGGTGTTGCGCAGAGACTGGGAGAATGATGTGAGCACCACCGGGCGGCCCTGGGCCTCGCCCGTCTTGGCGGTCGACAGCAGAAGCTGGATCGAGGTCACGTCGGCCTTGTCGACGCTCGAACAATCGATCTCGAGCCGGTCCTGCCGGCCGAACGCCTCGCGGATCAGGTCATAGACATTGCGGATCGCAGCGATGCTGCAATCCGCCGGCAGCCGTAGGGACCACTTCGGCTCGGTGACATCAGACGACATTCGTCCCCCAAATTTCCCCGAGACTCACTGCACGCATGGCGCGAATCTCGCGCGACGACTATTCGGTGGGGAGAGTGTGCAAACCCCTAATGGGCATCCCCGTACAACTACGGGTCACAATCCCTAGAACTTCGCCTGTGCATGCAAGCATGCATGGCCTGCCCGAATCTCATGCGCTCCGCGCAGTCTTCAGGCTGCGTGATGCCGGTGAAACGTTTGCTCCGCGTTAAATCGCAAAGGCTATGTGTCGAGGTCATGCCTCGCCATCCGAACGAGCCCGGCCGCCGATGCTGACCCAAGCGCTCCTGGTTGATGACAGCCGCTCCGTCCTCAACTTCCTGAAACGCCACATCGAAGCCGAAGGTCTGGTCGAGGCCACCACCTTCCTCGATCCCGTGGAGGCGCTGGCCTGCGCGCGAGAGCGCGTGTTCGATCTCGTGCTGGTCGACTACGAGATGCCGCATATGGACGGCATCAGCTTCATCCGCACTTTGCGGACCCTGCCGGGCTGCGCCGACATCCCGATCGCGATGATCACCTCGCGACAGACCGATGACGTCAAGATGGAAGCGCTGCAGGCCGGTGCAACCGATTTCCTGCCCAAGGCACCGCAGAGCGTCGAGATGACGGTGCGCCTGCGGAATTTGATTCAGCTTGGTGCAGCCGTACGCAAGCTCAACGATCGTGCCGCGCATCTGGCGAGCGAAGTCGCGGCTGCGACGCGAAAGCTCGGCGAGCGCGAGGAGGAGATCATCCTGCGGCTCGCGCTCGCAGTCGAATACCGCGACAACGACACCGGCGAGCATACGCTGCGGGTTGCCCGCTACAGCCGCATCATCGCCGAGCAGCTCGGCCTGCCGGCCCGGCTCTGCCGCGACATCTACCTGGCCGCACCGCTGCACGACGTCGGCAAGGTTGCTATCCCCGACAACATCCTGCTCAAGCCCGGCAAGCTGACCGACGAGGAGATGGCGGTGATCCGGACCCATGCGACCATCGGCGAGAGGATCCTGGCGGACTCCAGTTGCGAGCTGATCCAGCTCGGCGCGCAAATTGCCGCAGGACATCACGAGCGCTGGGACGGCGCCGGCTATCCGAACGGCCTCAAGGCCGACGAGATCCCGGTCGCCGCGCGCGTGGTCGCGGTCGCCGACGTCTTCGACGCCCTGACGACGCGGCGCCCATATAAAGAGCCGATGCCGCTGGAGGCCGCGCGCAACTACCTGGTCGAGCATCAGGGCCGTCAGTTCGACCCGGCCTGCGTCGAGGCCTTCCTGTCGCGCTGGGACGAGGTCGTTGAGATCGCCGTCGGACAGCAGGCGACGCCATATCAGAAGACCGAGGCGACGCTCGTTCCTAATATAGAGAGTGCGGCGCAGAGCCGTCCGCCCATCCCGGCGGCCTGATATTATCCATTCGGCCAACGGCTTGCCGCGGCTCCGTTTTCTCCGGTCGCCGGGTTGAACCTGTTCCTGCTAAAGTGGCACCAATACTAAGAGTGATTCTGGTCACACATGCCTGGGCGCGCCGCTGCTACGCATCGGACCAGGACGGGGACCGGTAGAGCATCGGTCGAACTGGATGAGCATTCCCATGAAAAGCCTGATCGGCGCCGCTGTCGGCGCGTTCTGCCTTGCGGCCCCCGCTTTGGCGGAGACGCCGGCCGCGATCGTCGAAGACGTCCAGGGCAAGGTCGACGGCGTCGCGTTCATGGACTATGTGGCGCCGGGCAAGATCATCAAGCTCGGGCCCAAAGCGAGCATCACCCTCAGCTATCTCAAATCCTGCCAGCGCGAAACCATCAGCGAAGGCGTCGTCCTGGTCGGCGCCGAGCAGAGCACCGTGCAGCTCGGCGAGGTCAAGCGGGAAAAAGTGCCCTGCGATACCAACGCGGCGAAACTGTCGGAGCGCGAGGCGAACCAGAGCGCCGCGACCACCTTCCGCACCATGCGCTCGGACGCCAAGGGCGCGCCATCGAAGCTGCCGACGCTCTACGGCACAGCGCCGCTGGTGCAGGCCAAGAGCGGCAGCACGCTGGTGATCGAGCGCACCGACGGCAAGGAGCCCACGATCAGCGTGCCGCTCAAGACCGAGATCATGGTCGGCGGCAAGTTCTACGACTTTGCCAAGGCCGGAAAGACGCTCACCCCCGGCGGCAGCTATCTCGCCATTCTCGGCGCCAAGCGCTACGCCTTCCAGGTCGACGCCAGCGCCACGTCATCGCCGACGCCGATCGTCGGTCGCCTGCTGCGGCTCGAATAGGCGACCAAGCGACGGGGCGATGCGGCGGATCGGCAGACGGGACATCGTTGCGGCGATCCTGATCGCGCTCCTTGCGGGCGCGGTCTTTACGTCCCCGCCGCTTCGGTCGCTGCAAGGTCTCTCGCTTGATATCCTCACGGCGCTGCGCGGCAAGATCGTCGGCGACCGCCGCGATCCCGCGACATCGCCTGTGGTCGTCGTGGCGATCGACGGTGAGACCTACGACACCCCACCCTTCAAGGGATCGCCGACACAGACCTGGACGCGCGAAATCGGCCGGGTGCTCGGCAGCATCACCGACGGCGGCGCCAAGGTGATCGGCTTTGACGTGATCTTTCCGAGCTCGATCGAGCAGTCCGAGATCCCCTTCGGCGACGCGCCGCTCGGAAGCCGCATGAGGGGTTTTGATCGAGACTACCTGATCGCGCTGCGACAGATCTCCGATGGCGGCAAGCTGGTGCTCGGCGAAATCCTGAGCAACGACCACCCGGACACGCCGTACACCGCGCAGCGGGTGGCGGTGCGAAACAACATCCGCGCGCTCAACGTCCACACCGACGCGGACGATGTCATCCGGCGGATGCCGCTCAGCTTCTCCATCGATGGCAAGCCGGTCCCGGCGATGGCGGTCGAGCTCGCCGCACGTGCGGTCGGAGCGAAGGTCGAGCTTGCACCGTCAGGTGCAGCCGAATTGTCCGGCTACACGATCCCGAGCGCGGTACCGAATACATTGACGCTCAACTTTCGTGGGCTCGGCCGCGACGTACCGGCCTATTCGTTCGCCGATCTGCGGGCCTGCGTCGAAAAAGGCGACCGTGACTTCTTCCGCCGCGCCTTTGGCGGCAAGGTCGTGCTGCTCGGCACCGCGCTGAATTTCGAGGACCGCAAGCTGACCTCGATGCGCCTTGCGAGCGGCTATGACGGCGCGCCGGGCGTGCGGTGCGCCCTGCCCGCACCCGCAAGCACCGCGCAGAATGCGCGCAGTGACGTCGCCGGCGTCTTCGTGCACGCGACCGTGGTGCGGAACCTGATCGAGCGCGATGCCGTGACCGAGCTCGGTTTTCCCATGCGGACCGTTCTGACAATCGTGTTCGCGGCGATCATCGCCTGCGCCGCCTGCCTGCTTGCACCGGGCGGCGCGCTGATCGTGTGGCTAGCCCTCACCGCCATTTACACCGCCGCGGCTGTCGGCGCATTCGTGCATGCGATGGCGCTGCCGCTGACCGAGCCCGCGCTCGCGAGTCTTGCTGCACTGGCGATGATGATCGGTTACCGCTTCGTGCTGGCCGATCGCGACGAGCGTTTCCTGCGCAAGAGCTTTGCGCTTTATCTCGCCCCCGAAATCATCGAGACCATGGTCGCCTCCGGCAAGATGCCGGAGCTCGGCGGCGAGATGCGCAACGTCACCATGTTCTTCTCCGACCTCAGCGGCTTCTCCTCGATCGCGGAGACGATGACGCCGGGCGAGCTGGTGAAGCTGATGAACGAATATCTCTCCGCCATGACCGACATCATCGAGAGCCATGGCGGCTATGTCGACAAATATATCGGCGATTCCATCGTCGCCATGTTCGGCGCGCCCGCCGACGATCCCTCCCATGCGCGCAATGCCGTCCACGCCGCTCTGAAGTGTCACGAGAAGCTCGCGGGGCTGAACGCCAGCAATGCCGCCTTCGCCGGTCACGGCCTGTCGCACCGCATCGGTCTCAACAGCGGCGAAGCCGTGGTCGGCAATATCGGCTCGCGCCGCCGCTTCAACTATACCGTGATGAGCGACACCGTGAACGTCGCCTCGCGGCTCGAAGGCGCGAACAAATATTACGGCACCGCGATCATGGCCTCGGAGGCGACCGTGGCACAAACCGGCGATACCTTCGCCTGGCGCGAGCTCGATGCGATCAGGGTGATGGGACGCGGCGAGGCGATCAAGGTGTTCGAACCGCTGGCCAACAGGGGCGCGCAGAGTGCGAAGCAGGCGAAGGTGGCAGCAGCGTATGCGGAAGGCCTGGCCTGCTGGCGCGCCCGGGAGTTCGCGAAGGCGGCTGACGCGTTTGCGAAGACCGCGAATACCGATCCAACGTCAGCGCTGTTCGCAAAGCGCGCCCAAGCTCTCGCGGCCAATCCGCCGCCGCCGGATTGGACACCGGTCAACGCGCTGGAAGGGAAGTAGTTGCCGCCGCGGCCCGGTGCGTCTTTCAACTGGCGCAAATGCGCCATGTTAGCTCGGATAGGTTCGCCTGCCCAAGGTCGAAGAAACGGGCTAAGGTTGCAGCCCCATCGAGGGCAAAAAGGCAAGTTCGATGTCCCCAATCAAGCTCTTGTCGATTGGATTGATCGCGATCGCCATGCTCACAACGTCCGCTGTGGCTCGCGAGAAGCGACGCGTCATAATACGCGCGCCCTTTGATATAAACCATTCCGCCACCGCCGGCCGTTCCTACAAGCTTCCGCTTGAACCGGATGGCCGTTGGATTTTCTGGGACGGCATTCCAATATGGTTCGGTCCGTCGGTCCGGGGCTGGCCCGGTCACATTTGCGACTGGGGCGACAATGGGCGGATTTGCTGAGTCATTTGATGCCGGTCTGACGCATCAATTTTTCTTCACGCGCGCGACGGATTTGTGAGCGGGCAGCTGCCACTAGCTAAAACGGCAGCCCCACGTAATTCTCCGCAAGCAGGCGCTGCGCGGTCTCGGACGAGAGCAGGTAGTTCAGCTCGGTCTGCTGCAGCCGGTCCTCATATTCGAGCCGGTCGGGGAAGCGATGCAGCATCATCGTCATCCACCAGGAGAAGCGCTGCGCCTTCCAGATCCGCGCCAGCGCCTTGGCGGAATAACCCTCAAGGCCGGAATCATCGCCGCGCTGATAGTGCGCGAGCATCGCATGATAGAGGTAATAGATGTCGGAGGCGGCGCTGTTCAGCCCGCGCGCGCCGGTGGGCGGCACGATATGAGCGGCATCTCCGGCGAGGAACAGGCGGCCATAGCTCATCGGCTCGGCGACGAAGCTGCGCAGCGGCGCGATGCTCTTCTCGATCGAGGGCCCCGTGATCAGCCGGCCTGCGACCTCGTCCGGCAGACGGCGCTTCAGCTCGGCCCAGAACGCATCGTCGCTCCAGTCCTCGACCTTGTCGGTGAGCGGCACTTGGACGTAGTAACGGCTGAGCACCTGCGAGCGCAGCGAGCAGAGCGCAAAGCCGCGCTCGTGCTTGACATAGATCAGCTCGGGCGACACCGGCTTCGTGCGCGACAACACACCAAGCCAACCGAACGGATAGACCTTCTCGTATTCGCGCAGCACGTCCTTAGGGATCGATTTGCGGCTGACGCCGTGAAAGCCGTCGGCGCCGACGATGTAGTCGCAATCGACGCGGAGGGTCTCGCCGTTCGCGCGGTACGTCACGTAGGGCCGGTCCGAGGTCAGATCATGCGGCGTCACGTCTTCCGCATTGTGCATGACCTTGCCGCCGAGCCGATCGCGCGCTTCGTAGAGATCGCGCGTGAGCTCGGTCTGGCCGTAGACCAGCACCGAATTGCCGCCGGAATGCTTGTGCAGGTCGATATGGGACAGCCTGCCGTCATGGGCGATCTCGAATCCACCGTGAATCTCGCCCTCGCGGTCCATCCGCTCGCCGCAATGCGCCTCGCGCATCAGCTTCGCAAAACCATGCTCGAGCACGCCGGCGCGAATTCGGGCCAGCACGTGGTCGCGGCTGTATTTCTCCAGCACGATCGTGTCGATGCCCTTCAGATGAAGGAGCTGGGACAACAGCAGCCCGGACGGCCCACCGCCGATGATGCAGACCTGAACTTTCATTTTTGCGTCCTCCCGTCGGCACTTTTTTGCAGATTCAACCCCGCAAACCGATGGAGGGTTTCGTCTTTGTCTTGTACTATTCGAACATGAGACACGTAGCCCCTGCCCCGGCGATCCGGGTCTATAATCTGTTCGGCGAGTCCGGCGATCTGCCCGACGTCGTGCATTGCGAGACCATCGCGTCCCGCTCGGTGCTGCACGATTGGACGCTGGCGGTGCACCGCCACGCCCGGCTGCACCAGGTGCTGCTGATCGAACGCGGCGGCGGCGAGGCGACGCTCGACGGGCGGGTGGTGGCGCTCCGGCCGATGCAGATCGTCAACGTGCCGGTCGGCCATGTCCACGGCTTCCGCTTCGAGCCCGATACGCAAGGCTGGGTGCTGACCATCGCCGCAGAAATCCTGGACGAGGCGCTGCTCGCCGCGGAAGGCCTGCGCGGGGCGCTGTCACGATCGGCCGTGGTGCGCGGCACGCCGCAGATCCGCACGACCATGAAGCAGATTTTTGCCGAGCACGCTGCGCGCGATTTCGGCCGCGCCCATGTGCTGCGCGCTCTGTCGTCGGCCATGATCGGGCTGGTGGCTCGTGCGCTCACCGGCGAGAGCGGCGGTGCGGGCACGGCGGAAAGTGGACTGTTCCGCCGCTTCGAGGCGCTGCTGGAGCAGCATCATCTGGAGCGCTGGAGCGTCGCGGACTACGCCCGCGCGCTGTCGATCACGCCGACCCATCTCAACAGGATCACGCGGGCGGCGACCGGCGATACCGCCTCGCACCTGATCCTCAACCGCCTGATCCGCGAGGCGCGGCGCAACCTCGTCTACACCAATCTGCCGGTCTCGACGATCGCCTATGCGCTCGGCTTCGAGGACCCCGCCTATTTCAGCCGGGTCTATGCCGCGGCCACGGGACTGTCGCCGCGCGCCTTTCGCGCGCAGCTCCATGGCGGCGAGGGCTGAGGAGGCCTCGGAAGAGCTATTGGTGCGCCGCCCTCTCCTGCTCTGTTTCCATCTCCGGATGCCTCTTCTGGTAATGCAGGAAGAGATCGAGCAATGCCAGGAGCATGATGGCGACGCCGAAGCCGATGCTGAGATGCATCGCCCGCGTGTGCGGGAATCCAAGCAGCCAGGGCGAGGCGATGAGCCAGACGCCCATCAGGACGTTGATCCACTCCTCCCAGTCGCGATAGGCAATGATGGCCGCCAGCGAGAGGATGACGATGATCGCGCTCGTCACCCAGAGGTCGATCTTGCCCTGGCTGTTCGTCAGCTTGAACAGCCACGGCGATAGAAAGAGGACAGCCGCGAGAAACAGATTGTAGACGTCAGGGGCGGTTTCGCGCTCTTGCAGTCTGCTCATGACAGCCCCTCCGCGGGAAGACGTACCGAAACAAATGTTGAGAAACACCTCTGTTCCCGACCGGCAGGGACCTTCTGCGTAGACTTTGGTCTCACTCAGGAACCGAAGCGACGGCGATATCCCTGAGCCGCGATGGCCAGCACGCGCAAGAAGAGCGGCGCATGGTCCGACCCGAAGCCGCAATGCCGGGATATCCCCTTCATCGGCAGGCGCGACGGCATCCGCCGCGCACCGCGATTGCGTCTGTTGCCGGCGCAGGCACTTACCTTCGTATATGGCGTCCCATCCTTTGGATAGCGGCTGTTTACCTCCGTACAATTGAGCCGGGTCTGCGCCGGCCCTAGCGTGGCGGCATTCGGCGCCCTGGCGCTGGTGGCATGGATCCTCCCTAACCTTGGCGCAAGGCGGCCACCCCTGTCCGGTTGCCTGCGCCGCCTTTTTCGGCAAGCTATCGGCGCATTCAGTGTTTTCCGGCCGACGCGCCGCCATTCGGCTGGACCGTCCGGCTTTCGTGCGGAACTGGGGATTTGTGCCTAATGTCTTCAATTGGGAAGATCGCGCTCTTTATCGATGGCCCCAATCTCTATGCCACCTCCAAGGCGCTCGGCTTCGACATCGACTACAGGCGTCTGCTCGGCGAATTCCAGAGCCGCGGTACGCTGTTGCGGGCCTTCTACTACACGACCGTCATCGAGGATCAGGAGTATTCGTCAATCCGCCCGTTGATCGACTGGCTCGATTATAACGGATATACCGTCGTCACCAAGCTCACCAAGGAGTTCGTCGACGCCAACACCGGCCGCCGCAAGGTGAAGGGCAGCATGGATATCGACCTCGCCGTCAGTGCGATGGAGCTCGCCGAACACGTCGATCAGATCGTATTGTTCTCCGGCGATGGAGACTTTCGGTCGCTGGTGGAAGCCCTGCAACGCCGCGGCGTCCGCGTGACGGTCGTCTCCACTCTCTCCACCCAGCCGCCCATGGTCGCCGACGAGCTGCGCCGACAGGCGGACGTCTTCATTGATTTGGCGGAGCTGAAACCGAAAGTGGGGCGCGATCCGGCCGACCGGCCGCGCGAGCTGCGCCAGCCGCCGCAATTCCTCACGCGCGGAACGATCAAACGCGACGACCGGGTGGAGTGATCCTGCGAGACGATCCGCCGGATCCTCACACGTCGAAGAACACCGTCTCCTCCGGCCCCTGCAAATTGATCGTGAAGGAATACACGGCCTTGCCGGCACGTTCGCTGCGCGTGGCGATCAGCGTCTTCCGGCGCACCGGCGGCTCGACCAGATTGAGCACGGGATCGGCGGCATTGGCGGCCTCTTCATCCGAGAAGTAAATGCGTGTGTTGAGGCCGATGTTGATACCGCGCGCGACGATCCAAACATTGACGTGCGGCGCGCATTTGCGCCCCGCCTTGTCGATGATGGCGCCGGGCTTGATGGTCTCGAAGGTGACGAGGCCGCTCTCGAAGTCGGAGCCGGCCCGGCCCCAGCCGCGAAACGCCTCGTCCAGCGCGCCGGCCGAGCGGTCGGCCGGATGGTTGTAGCGGCCGCTGGCATTGGCCTGCCAGATCTCCAGCAGCACGTCGCGCAGCACCGTGCCGCTGCCGTCGAGCACCTTGCCTTCCAGCGTGATGCGCTCGCCCAACGTGTTCGGCGTTACCAGCACGTTGGAGAAGTTCTTCTCGAAGATGTCGAAGCCGGCCATGGCCGGGATCAGGCCGATATGGACGTAGGGCCCAGCGGTCTGCGAAGCGGTTTCCTTGAGGTAGTTGAGCGGCTGCGGCATGGGCTCAGTTTCCTTCGGGGCGATTTTCAAAATAGGTGGAACGCTGGCCGCGCAGCACGATGTCGAAGCGGTACGCGAGCGAGTCGAACGGCGTCGAGGCATTGAGGTCGAGCGGCGCCACGAGGCGATCCAGCGCGTCCTTGTCCGGGATCGTCGTCAGGATCGGGCAGACCGGGATCAAGGGATCGCCCTCGAAATACATCTGCGTGATCAGCCGCTGCGCAAAGCCGGAGCCGAACACCGAGAAATGGATGTGGGCGGGACGCCAGCTGTTGACGAAGTTGCGCCAGGGATAGGGGCCCGGCTTCACGGTGCGGAAATAGTAATAGCCGGTGTGGTCGGTCAGGGCGCGGCCGCAGCCGCCGAAATTGGGATCGATCGGCGCCAGATACGTGTCCTTCTTGTGCCGGTAGCGGCCACCGGCATTGGCCTGCCAGAACTCGACCAGCGTGTTCGGCACGCCGCGGCCGGTCTCGTCGAGCACGCGGCCGTGGACGATGATGCGCTCGCCGACGGGATCGCCATCCTTGGCGTAGTTGCGGATCAGGTCGTTGTCGAGCGGGCCGAGATCGTTGTGGCCGAACACCGGTCCCGTGATCTCCGAGACCGAGTTCTCCAGTGACAGCAGCGCCTGGCGCGGCGAGCGCAGCACCGAGGATTTGTAGCCGGGCGCATGTGCCGGCGGGTGGATCGAACGGTCGCGCTGAAAAAAGCCGCCATCGCGGGGCGTGAACGGTTCGGGGCGGTTGAGGCGGGGATCCTGCAAGGCTGGAATCGGAGCCTGGGCATTCATCGGCGTTGTCTCTCCCTGTGGCGCCCGGGTCCGGGCACGCGGCTTATCGGGAGATCATGGGGCGACCTATTCTCAAGATAAATAGATGGATTATAATACATTGCATGAAAGAAATCGATCATTTGGCGCTCGACGGCCACGCCCTCGAGCTGTTCCTCTCCGTGCTGGAGGAAGGTTCGGTCACGGCGGCGGCGACGCGGCTCGGCCTGACGCAGTCGGCCGTCAGCCACGGCCTGAACAAGCTGCGGCGGATCGCGGGCGATCCGCTGTTCGCCAAGTCCGGCCGCGGCATCGTCGCCACCGCGCACGCGCAGGCACTGGCCGCCAAGGCGCGCGCCCTGATCGACGAGATGCGCAGCTTTGCCGGCGGCGTCAGCTTCACCCCGGCCACGGCGCAGCTCTCGCTGACGATCGCCGCCAACGATTTCCAGCGCGACCTGCTGCTGCCGCGGTTCTTCGATCATGTTGCGGGACAGGTAAAGGGTCTGAACCTGCGCGTGATCCCCTCGCAATCGCCCTCGCCCGCGATGCTGCGCGAAAACCGCTGCGATCTCCTGATCACGCCGCTGCCGCCGTCGGGCATCGACATCGTGCAGAAACGCCTGCTGAGCGATCACTATGTCTGCTATTTCGATCCCAGGGCGCGCACTGCTCCGTCCGGCCGCAGCGCCTATCTGGCGGCGCGCCACATCACCGTGGTCTACACCGACAATGAGCGGCTCGACTTCGACCGCCGGCTGGCCGCAAGCGGATTCCACCGCGACATCGCGATCTCCGTGCCGAGCTTCTCCGGCGTGCCGTCCTTCCTGCGCGGATCGCAGATGCTGGCGAGCATGCCGAGCCTGCTTGCCTCCGGCGTGATGCACGGTTTCGCGCAAACGCGGATACCGCTGGCCTCGCGCACGCGAACGCTCGCCGAGCTGCCGATGTTCATGGTCTGGCACCAGCGCTACCAGAAGGATCCGGCCCATCGCTGGGTCAGGAATCAGCTCGAGATTGTCGCAACGACGGCAGCCGGCGGCTGACCGCATCGACTGCGTCCGAGCGGGCCCGGATCGCGCACGGCCATGCTCGGGACTGGTCACGGCGACGCCCAGCCCCTCGCCAAACCCACTGGTTGAGCGCGGGCGGCCACGCTAGAATTCGGCCATGACAGTGACCGACATTGCGAGCCGAACCTACAATCACAGCTGGCGGCTGGATCCCATCATCCGCAGCCTGCTGGATACCGACTTCTATAAGCTATTGATGTTGCAAATGATTCGGGAAGATTACCCGGATCAGCAGGTGACGTTCTCGGTCATCAACCGGTCGCGCCATGTGCGGCTCGCCGAGACCATCGATGAGGGTGAGCTGCGCGCCCAGCTCGACCATGCCCGCACCATCCGCTTCACCAAGAAGGAGCTGATCTGGCTCGCCGGTAACACATTCTACGGCAAGACCCACATGTTCTCGGCGGACTTCATCCGCTGGCTCGCCGAATTCCGCCTTCCCGAATACGAGCTGCGCAAGGTCGAGGGTCAATACGAGCTGCATTTCCACGGACCCTGGACCCACACCACGATGTGGGAGATCCCGGCGCTCGCCATCCTCAACGAATTGCGCTCCCGTTCGGCGATGAAGGGCCGCGGCCGTTTCGAGCTCGACGTGCTGTATGCCCGCGCCAAGGCCAAGCTGTGGACCAAGGTGGAGCGGCTGCGCAAGCTGGAGAATTTGCGGTTGTCGGACTTCGGCACCCGCCGCCGCCACGGCTTCCTGTGGCAGCGCTGGTGTGTCGAGGCAGTAAAGGAAGGCCTGGGCTCGTCCTTTATCGGCACCTCCAACGTGCTGCTCGCGATGGATAACGATCTCGAAGCCATCGGCACCAACGCGCACGAGCTGCCGATGGTCGCGGCAGCGCTCGCCAAGGACGACGAGGAATTGCGCTGGGCGCCCTATCGCATTCTCGACCAGTGGCGCCAGACCTATGGCGGCAATCTGCTGATCGCGCTGCCCGACGCCTTCGGCACCAAGGCGTTCCTGCGCGATGCGCCGGAATGGGTCGCCGACTGGACCGGCTTCCGTCCCGACAGCGCGCCGCCGATCCAGGCCGGCGAAGAGATCATCAAATGGTGGGAGAAGATGGGACGCAATCCCAAGGACAAGCTGCTCGTCTTCTCCGACGCCATGGATGTCGGCTCGATCGAGGAGACCTATCACCATTTCGCCGGCCGCGTGCGGCTCTCCTTCGGCTGGGGCACCAATCTCACCAACGACTTCGTCGGCTGCACGCCGGACGGCTCGTTCAACCTCGATCCGATCTCGCTGGTCTGCAAGGTGTCGTCGGTCGACGGCCATCCGGCCGTCAAGCTCTCCGACAACCCGGAGAAGGCGACCGGAATGCCCTCCGAGATCGATCGGTACTTGCGCGTCTTCGGTGACGCCGGTCGCGTGCGCAAGCCGGTGCTGGTCTAGAATTCTCTCGATCGGGTAAATCGCACGCGACGAATGCGAGGCATCGGCTCGCCGACGCTGCGCCAGTTCCGATCTTCCGGCATTTGAAGCGATCTGCACCCATCCACTTCACAGCGCCTTCACTCTGCGACGCAGTCCCTATCGCTTTCAGGTCGAGTTAAGCAACGATCTCCTCTACTTGGCGTTGCAGGCGCAACGCTCCGCTGGGGTCGTTGATCGATTTGGGGAACGCAGGGTGTTTCGCAGAACAGCGTCTTCGACGAAGGGACACAGCTTCCTTCATGTCATCAAGCTCGTCTCGCCTTTCGTCATGGTCGTCGTGCTCCAGGCGGCGATCGCGGGATTCAGTCTCGAAGTGATGTCGTCGGTCCGCGCCTATGTCGCGGGCGAAGCGTTGTGGTCGCGCTCGCAGAAGAACGCCGTCTATTTCCTCAATCTCTATCTGCATTCGGGCAAGGCCAGCCAGTTCACGCAATACCAGGCCTCGCTCGCCGTTCCGATCGGCGACGAGTTCGCACGCTGGGCGCTCGAGCGCGATCCGATCGACGTCGAGGCCGCCCGCATCGGGTTTCTGCAAGGCGGCAACCATCCCGACGATGTTCCGGGCTTGATCTGGCTGTTTCGCTACTTCAATGGCGTCAGCTTCCTCCAGGAGGCGATCCGCGAGTGGGCCGCGACCGACCCCATGCTGCTGGAGCTGAGCGTGTTCGGCGAGGTGATCCGGTCCGAGCTGGAGAGCGGCCCGGTTCAGGACAAGGACCGCCTGCAATTCCTGTCGTCGCGGCTCTCGGACCTCAACGCTCAATTCACGGTGCATGCCAACCGCTTCTCCACCGTGCTCGGCGAAGGCTCCCGCGCCATCAAGGTGACGCTGACCTGCATCAACATCGTCACTGCGGTGATGCTGATCGTGCTCCTGGTCTGGCACACGCGGCGATTGGTGTTGCAACGACAGGCATTCGAGGACGCCTTGCATGCCGAGAAGGAGCGCCTCGCCTTTCAGGCTTCGCACGACTGGCTGACCGGCCTTTCCAACCGCCGCGCCTTCGAAGCGCGCCTGCAAAGCGAGCTGGACAACACCGCGGCGGGTTCGCTCGCATTGATCCTGCTCGACCTCGACCAGTTCAAGAGCGTCAACGACAGCTGCGGCCATCTCGCCGGCGACCGCCTGCTTTGCCAGGTTTCGCAGCTGCTGCAACAGGATCGGCGGCGGCATGATCTGGTGGCCCGGCTCGGCGGCGACGAATTCGGCCTGATCCTGCCGCAGTGCTCGCCCGCGAACGCCGTCGATATCGCCGAACGGTTGCGCCGGTCGCTCGAGATGTTCAGCTTCGCCTGGGACGATCGTTGCTTTACTGTGACCGCGAGCGTCGGCGTCACCTGCATTGCCGATCGCGACACCACGCTCGAAGACGCGATGCGGCGCGCGGACGCCGCCTGCTATCGCGCCAAGGAAAAGGGACGCAACCGGGTCCAGGTCGACAGTGCGAAAGCGGACGTCGTCCTCGTTGCGTCCCGGCCGCGCGAGGCTGTCCGCGCCTGACGCGGCTCATCGCCGGCTGGGGATCCCAAGACCGGCCAAATGCGCGTCCAGGAACTGTTCGACCTGCTGACGCAGCATCTGCGATGGCACGGCCACCATGCGCTCCTCGAGGCCGAGCGAGATGATGCCATGCACGGCCGAAAACAGCGTGCGCGACAGCAGCGCGATCTTCACGTCGTCCGCATCCGGTAGCACCCGCACAAGGGGCGGATGCATCAGCGCAAACGCATCCATCACCATCTGGAGGATGTCGTCGGGATAAGGACGGTCGTCCTCCATCCGGTGCTCGAACAGCGAACGCAGCAGATTGGCGTGCTCGGCGAAGAAGTCGAGATAGGTCTCCGCCAGCCCATAGAGCTGGCGAACCGGATCCTCGGCCGGAACCCCTTGCAGTCGCAGCGTCAGCGCCTGAACCGTCTCCCGATTGACGGTCAATATCACCCCGTCGAAATCGCCGAACTCGTTATAGACGCTGCCGACCGAGCAGCTGGCAGCTTCCGCGACGTCCCGAACCTTCAATGATCTCAATCCTTTAGTCGCGATAATGCTGCGGGCGATCTCCAGGATCTGGAGCCGCCGCCGATTTTTTTTCTGGTCTCGCAGCGATTCGTCTTGAACATTGTTCATTTTCAAGCTACTCACGTGAACATTGTTCAAATTAACCCGGAGACCCGCAAAATGCAAACCCTCGCTGTTGATATCGCCTCCACTTTCGTTGATGACGCCGCCGCTCTGGCGACCGGCCTCGGTCGCGCCCTGCTGCGGTTCGCCATGGCTCCGATTGATCGCATCGCCAATGCCTGCGACATTGCCGGCGTGCTGGCCGAACGGCGCGCGACCTTCCGCATGTGGCGGGCCAGTCGCACCCGTGCCCGTCACGACGGCCGCCGGTTCAGCATGATCCGCCGCTTCTCGCCCTTTCGCCATCTGGCCCATCTCACCTGAGGCAACGGTTCGGAGCGGCTAGAATGCAAGGGCCGGTTGCAACAAAGGACTCACCATGTCCCGACATTCGCAGCCCATCCCGCGATCCTCGGCGATGCGGTTCACTTTTCCTCATCGTCCGGCGCGATATCCCCGACAGGTGCGGCCCTTCCGCCCGACCAGATATTTGCGAACCTAACGAGATCACTTGGAGACCAACAGGATCGGAGGACCGGGGGACAGAGCAGGCGGTGACCGTCGTCACCCCGCAATCGTTCGCCCCATATCCTTCCGGTCGTGACTTTTCACTAACAGTAACAACCTCAGGCTGCCTTTCCAAAACAGGACTAGTCATGATCAGGGATTTGATGTCGTCACGCCGCTTTGCGCCGCTGTTCTGGGCGCAGTTCTTCTCGGCGCTCAATGACAACGTGCTCAAGAACGCACTCGTCATCATCCTGCTTTACAGTGCCGCAACCGGCCACGGCGATGCCCTGGTGACGGTGGCAGGCGCCGTCTTCATCTTCCCCTATTTCATCCTGTCCGGGCTCGGCGGCCAGCTCGCTGACAAATACGTCAAATCCGTCGTCGCAAGGCGGCTCAAATTCGCCGAGATCTTCGCCGCGGCCTTTGCCGCCGCCGGCTTCTTCCTGCATTCGGTGCCCCTGCTGTTCGCAGCGCTGGCGCTGTTCGGCATCATCGCCGCCCTCTTCGGCCCCGTGAAATATTCGATGCTGCCGGACCAGCTCGAGCTCGGCGAGCTCGCGACCGGCAACGCGCTGGTCGAAGGCGCGACCTTCATGGCCATCCTGCTCGGCACCGTCGCCGGCGGCCAGTTCGTCGCCGGCTCCGCGCACATGGGCTGGGTCGCATCGGCCGTGGTCGTGCTGGCGCTGTTGTCCTGGGCCTTCGCCTCGCGCATTCCCGCGACCACGCCGTCCGCGCCCGATTTGCCCGTCAACGCCAATCCCTGGACCTCGACGCTGAGCCTGCTGAGGACGCTGCACGCCGACCACCGGCTGTGGGACGGCACCGTGATCGTCTCCTGGTTCTGGCTGGTGGGCGCCATCGTGCTGTCGCTGCTGCCGGCCCTGATCAAGGAGGTCGTCGGTGGCACCGAGGGCGTGGTGACGCTGTGCCTTGCGGTCTTCGCGATCGGCATCGCCATCGGCTCGCTGTTCGCGGCCAGCCTGAGCCACGTTCGCCCGAATCTCGCGCTGGTGCCGATCGGCGCCATCATCATGGGCTGCGCCGGCCTCGACCTCGCCTGGGCCATCGCCGTGACCGCCAAGGGTCAGGACATCACCGCGGCCAGCTTCGCGACCTCGTTCGCCGGCCTGCGTATGCTCGCCGACTTCGTCGCCTTCGCCTTCGGCGGCGGCCTGTTCGTCGTTCCCTCCTTCGCCGCCGTGCAGGCCTGGTCGGCACCGAACGAGCGCGCCCGCATCATCGCTGCCGGCAACGTGCTGCAGGCCGCCTTCATGGTGGTCGGCTCGCTGTTCGTCGCGCTGCTCCAGGCGGGCGGGCTGCATGTCGGCTGGATCTTTTTCGGCCTCGGCATCGCCAGCTTCGGCGCGGTGTGGTTCGTGCTCAATAAATGGGGCAAGGAAGGCGTGCGCGACTTCGGCTCGCTCTTGTTCCGCGCACTGTTCCGCACCGAGGTTCGCGGGCTCGAGAACCTGCCGCCTCCCGGCACGCGGATGCTGATCGCGCCGAACCATGTCAGCCTGATCGACGGCCCGCTGCTGCACGCCGTGCTGCCGATCGACGCGAGCTTCGCGGTCGATACCGGCATCTCCAAGGCCTGGTGGGCCAAGCCCTTCCTGCGCGTGGTCAAGCACTACACCATGGACCCGACCAAGCCGCTCGCCGCACGCGACCTGATCAAGCTGGTCGCCGCCGGCGAACCGGTGGTGATCTTCCCGGAGGGACGCATCACCGTCTCCGGCTCGCTGATGAAGGTCTATGACGGCACCGCGATGATCGCCGACAAGGCCGACGCCGTGGTCGTGCCGGTCCGCATCGAGGGCGCGCAGCGCTCGCATCTCAGCTACCTCAACGGCAGCCAGATCAAGCGTTCGTGGTTCCCGCGCGTGACGGTCACGATCCTGCCGCCGGTCAAGCTCCCGATCGATGAACAGCTGAAGGGCAAGGCACGCCGCAATGCCGCGGGCGCCGCGCTCCAAGACGTGATGATCGATGCGATGGTCAAGAATGCCATGCTCGATCACACCCTGTTCGAAGCGCTCGGCCACGCCTATCGCGACCGCGACACCGGCAAGGTCATCATCGAGGATGCGCTCGGCACCACGCTGACCTATCGCAAGCTGATCCTCGGCGCGCAGGTGCTGAGCAGCAAGCTCGAAGCCGGCACGTCGGCCGGCGAGAATGTCGGCGTGCTGCTGCCGAATTCGGCGGGCGTTGCTGTCGTGTTCATGGCGCTGCAGAGCATCGGCCGCGTCCCGGCGATGCTCAACTTCTCCGCCGGCCCGGTCAACGTCCTCGCCGCCATGAAGGCCGCGCAGGTCAAGACCGTGCTGACCTCGAAAGCCTTCATCGAGAAGGGCAAGCTCGACAAGCTGATGACCGCGATCTCCGCGGAAGCGCGCGTGGTCTATCTCGAGGACGTCCGCGCCTCGATTGGCACGGCCGACAAGATCAAGGGCCTGCTCGCCGGCACCGCGCCGCGCGTCGCCCGTCAGGCAAACGATCCGGCCGTGGTGCTGTTCACGTCGGGCTCGGAAGGCACGCCCAAGGGCGTGGTGCTGTCCCATCGCAACATCCTCGCCAACGCCGCGCAGGCGCTGGCGCGGGTCGATGCCAACGCCAACGACAAGGTGTTCAACGTGCTGCCGGTGTTCCACTCCTTTGGGCTCACTGGCGGAATGATGATGCCGCTGCTCGCGGGCATTCCGATCTACATGTACCCTTCTCCGCTGCACTACCGCATCGTGCCCGAGCTGATCTACCAGACCGGCGCCACGATCCTGTTCGGCACCGATACGTTCCTCACCGGCTATGCGCGCTCGGCGCATGCCTACGACTTCCGCACGCTGCGCCTCGTGATCGCCGGCGCCGAGGCGGTCAAGGACCGCACGCGCCAGGTGTTCATGGAGCGCTACGGCATCCGCATCCTCGAAGGCTATGGCGTCACCGAGACGGCGCCGGTGCTGGCAATGAACACGCCGATGGCCAACCGTCCCGGCACCGTCGGCCGCCTGTCGCCGCTGATGGAAAGCCGCCTCGATCCGGTCCCCGGCATCGAGGAAGGCGGACGTCTCTCGGTGCGCGGACCGAACGTGATGCTCGGATACTTGCGGGCCGAAAATCCCGGCGTGCTCGAAAAGCTCGCCGAGGGCTGGCACGACACCGGCGACATCGTGGCCATCGACTCCGCCGGCTTCATCACCATCAAGGGCCGCGCGAAGCGCTTTGCCAAGATCGCGGGCGAAATGGTCTCGCTGTCGGCGGTCGAGGCCATCGCGACGACGCTGTGGCCGCAGGCCGCCTCGGTCGCGGTGTCGATCCCCGACCAGCGCAAGGGCGAACGCATCGTGCTGCTGACCACGGAGAAGAGCGCCGAGCGCAGCGCGATGCAGGCCCAGGCCAAGACGATCGGCGCCTCCGAGCTGACCGTTCCCGCGACGATCATGGTGGTCGACAAGGTACCGCTGCTCGGCACCGGCAAGACCGACTATGTCACCGCAACGACGATGGCCCGCGAGCAGGCGCCCGCGCCGGAGCGCGAGGTGGCGTGAGGCTCATGATCGTCGCACCGGCGAATGCCCGGTGCGACGATCCCGTCACTTGAGCAGGAGATAGCGGACCGGGTTGTCGTCACACTGCCCTGCTCCGCACTCCAGCACGGTCGACAGCAGATTTGCGGCAACCAGAACTGCGAAGATCGCGAACACCGCGTTCGATGCCGGACCGTTCAGAGGCACGGCGCCATCGCGGTCGTCCGTCACGTCCTTCAGGACGAAGACGAGCGCGACATAGCAGACGATTCCGACCGCCGCGATCAGCGCCCAGGTGTAGAAATGCAAGCCCAGCAGCGTCGAACCGTAGCCGGGATCGCCGGGCGCGAGATGCAGCGACACCTGCCGCATCGAAATGAAGCCGGTAACGAGGCTCGCAATGAGGATCATCGCATAGTGCGACGGACGCTCGCCGAGACGCATGTTGAACAGGAATCCCATGCCGATCGCGATGAACCCGGCCCGTTGCAGCAGGCAGAGCGGACAGGGCAACTCGCCAAGCGCAAGCTGATAGAAGAATGCGACAGCCAGGATCAGCGAGATCCCGAGCAGCCCCAGCATATTCAGGATCGCCCCGACCGACCGCCGTCCGCTCACCTCTGTCGCGCCCATCTCGTCACCCTCAGAACGAGAATTTCAGCGGATCGGTCGCGTGGTGGAAGAACCATGCGATGGCGACGACCATGGTTGCGCTCCAGAGCGCATAGCTCAGCCCCGCGCGCGAACGCCAGACCGACGCGCAGCCTGCGAGCGCCAGCAGAAAGGGCAGAAACATGTACATCAGCGTGGGCTCCCCAAGCGATTCGCGCATCGCGCGAACAGCCCCAGAGATACGTCAGCGCCGCATGCCCCTCAAGAGCCGGCTTCGCTGCGCCGCTCCTGCGCATAACGCACCAGGGCCACGAAGCGATAGATGCCGTGCACGAACTTGCCATAGGGCATGGTGATGAACAGCGCGAACACCGCGCCAAGATGCAGCGCCAGCAGCGGCCCCATGGCAGAGGTCTCGCGTAGGACGAGAAGCAGCATGCCGGTAAGGCCGGTCAGCAACAGCATGGCGATGAAGCCGACATCCATGCCGTAACGGTTCTCGTCGAGCAATGCCGGATCGCGCTGGGTCTTGGCCGTGAACAGGCCGATCGGACCGACAATGAGGCCGATGCCACCGAGCGTGCCGAGCACCACGGGCAGATCCCACCACGGATACGGCGCCTCGCGGCCGAGCAGATAGTGGTACAGCGTGGCCACCGAGGTCGCGGCAAAGCACAGCAGGAAGCCGTAGAACGTCAGATGGTGATACAGCTTGCGCCGGTCAGTCGGCTTGTCGTCCTCATTGTAGCAACCAACGCCGCCGCCATGGAGATAGCGCAGCTCGCCGGCGTCGCGGACCGCCTGGAAGATGGAGCCGCCTTCGGCGCGGCCGCCGATGGGTGAGCCGATGTCGCGCCAGAACGCACGCACGCTCATGACGAGGGCCAGGATGGCATAGAGGAAGGCGGCGCTGAACAAGGCGGCCATCGCATTGTGCGGCATCAATTTGTAGAACGCCCCGGGGCCGGTGTGGATGCCGAACAACACGCTGCGGTCGTTCAGGGCTGCGAAGCCGAGGATGAAGGCTGCCATGCTGAGCGCGGCGATGATGCTGATGACGAGACCGTTGCGCGCGAACGCTCCGGACAGCGCCTGCGGCCAGGCATAGGCCGCATAGGATTCGGCACGCGCAACCGCCAGCGTCTTGGGGACGTTGACGTTGAACTCGTGCGGCGGCGAGAACTGGCAATCGACGTAGCAGGCGCCGCACGAATGGCAGAGGTTGGCGAGGTAGTTGAGGTCGCCATCAGAGAAGGCGCGACGCATCTCCATCGCCGGAAACACCGCGCAAAGACCCTCGCAGTAGCGGCAGGAATTGCAGACCGTCATCAGACGGTCGGCCTCGTCCAGAATTCTGGTTCCGTGCATGGCGTTACTTCGTCAGGCCCTTGGCCTCGAGCCATTTCTGGATCAGGCCTGCGACCTCGAGGTTGTTCTTGTCCATCATCACCATGTGGGAATTGCCCTTGATGCCGGCTTGTGGGAGGTCGACGATGTCAACGCTGCCTCCGGCCGCCTTGATGGCATCCGCGAAGGCGATGCCGTTGGCGCGGATTTTTGGCCAGCGCGAGTCGCGCTCGATATAGTCGCCATAGATGATCAGGGTCGGGATGTTCTTCAGCACAGCCGCCTTGGCGAGATCGCCGATGCCGGCCGGCTCGATCGCGATCAGCGCCTTGACCTTGTCGGGCCGGGCCTGCGCGACCTTGAAACCGAAGGTGCCGGCCTGGCTGTGGAACAGGATCACCGATGGGCCGACGCGATCGATCTCGGCAATATAAGCGGCGATGGTCGCATCATCCGTCGTGGTCCAGCGCGGCACGTTCTGCTTGACGAAATTCTCGTAGCCCTCGACGGGAAACTGGTTGCCCGGCAGCACTTTCCGCTTCGCAGGATCGGGATCGTAGGAGTTTGGCCCATCGCCGATGCGGAAGCGCTCGAACGGATTGGCCGTGGTCAGGAAGACCGGCTCGCCTTTGAAGATGTCGGGGTACTGCGCCCAGCCCGCGCGTCCGCGCTCCACCGCGTCTGAATTGTAGACAGCCCATCCCTTGCGCAGGAAATAGTTCAGCCAGCCTTCGCGTCCGTCGGGTGTCGTCTCGTAGGTGACGCCGGTCAGTCCACCGCCGTGCCACATCAGCAGCGGGTATGCGCCCTTCTCGTTGGCCGGCAGGAAATACTGCACGTACATCTGCTCGACCTGATAGGTGCCGTTGGGATCGACCTTGGCCGGCACGCCGCCAGGCGCAAACACAACCTCCCTCACCGGCTTGCCGGAGATTTCGACGAGACGCCCGCCGACATGGAACGAGCCCATGTCGCGCAGGGTGATCGGCTCGGCGGCGCGGGCGTGGCCGATCATCAGCAACGCCGCGGTCGAAGCAATGGCAAGGCGTGACATGGTTGCTCCCTTTATCTTTTCTTTGCCCTAGTTCTTGGCGTGGCGCGCCGCTTCCCGTCCTGCGATGCGTCCGAACACGCTGCCGATGGTCATGCCCATGCCGGCAGCATAGCCCTTGCCGAGCACGTTCCCGGCCATGATCTCGCCCGCCGCGAACATGTTGGCCGACGGCTTGCCGTCAGCCATCAGCATCCGCGCCTCCTTGTTCACGCGCGTGCCGAGATAGGTGAAGGTGATCCCGGGCCGCACCGGATAGGCGAGATAGGGCGGCGTCTCGATCTTGCGCGCCCAGTGCGTCTTTTGCGGCGTGATGCCTTCGGTGCGGCAGTCGTCGAGAATGGTGTGGTCGAACGTGCCTGATAGCACCGCGGCGTTGAACTCGGTGATGGTCTTTTCCAGCGCAGCCGGATCGAGCTCGAGCTTGCCCGCGAGCTCGGCAATGGTCTGCCCCGCGATCGGCGGGAACAGCGTCGGCATGAAGCTGGTAACAACAGTCGAATCGAAAATGATGTAGGCGATCTGGTCGGGCTGCGCCGCGACGAGGCGGCCCCAGATCGCGTAGCGCTTGGGCCAGATGTCCTCGCCCTCGTCATAGAAGCGCTGGGCGTGCTTGTTGACGACGATGCCGAACACGACCGAGTCGTGCCTTGTGATGATGCCGCCGTCGAATTTCGGCGCACGGGCGTCGATCGCGACCGCATGGCACTGGGTGGGATCGCCGACCTCCTGCACGCCCTTGTCGAGCAGCATCTTCAGGATCGAGCCGCGGTTATAGGGTGTGCCGCGGATCAGGAAATTGTCGGCGGCCTCGCCCCAATATTGCTTCAGCCATTCGATGTTGGCCTCGAAGCCGCCGGCCGCGGCCACCAGCGAGGTCGCGCGGATCTCGGTCTCGCCCTTGATCGGCCGCTTCAGGTGCGCGGCGAGGAACATACCGTGCTCGATCACGAGGTCGGTGACCTCGGCATCGTATTCGACCTCGACGCCGAGCTGCTCGGCGGTGAGATAGAGCGCGTTCAGCATCGCGCGGCCGCCGCCGAGGAAGAAGGAATTGGTGCGGCCGAGACTCAGCGTGCCGCCGAGCGAGGGCTGCCAGCGCACGCCCTGCTCCACGATCCAGTTCAGGATGTCCTTGGACTCCCGGATCATGTGGCGGGCGAGAACCTCGTCGGTCTGCCCGCCGGTGACGCGCAGCAGATCCTCCCAGAACTCGTCTTCGGTGTAGGGGCCGGTCAGGATCTCGGTGGCCGCGTCATGGGCGCAACGCATATTGCGGGTGTGGCGGGTATTGCCGCCGCGATAGAATTTTGGCGCGCCTTCGAGCACCAGCACCGAGGCGCCGCCGCGGCGCGCCGAGATCGCCGCGCACAGCGCCGCGTTGCCGCCGCCGATCACCAGCACGTCGTATTTGCTGCCCATGCCGTCTGCCCGATGCGACGAAGTTGGAGACATTCTGCCCGCCGGTGGCTTCGATCAATGCCGCCGCCATTGCGCACTTTTGTATACAAAGATATACAAAAGACACGCAAGCGGCATCTCTGCATGGGCAGGATGCGTGTTGAGGGACCATGGCCAGACGCCCGGCAAAGGCAGGCGGATCGATCGCGCGCGGCGCCGGCGTCGCGCTGGGCGAGGCCGTGTTCCGCTCGCTCTGCGAGGCGCTGCAGGCCGGCAGCTACCGCGCCGGCGACCGGCTGCGCGAGGAGCCCTGGGACGGCTCGCGGCGCGCGGCTTCGTCGAGCCCGCCGGCGGCCGCGGGCTCATCGTACGCAACCTCGACATCTCCGAGGTGCTCGAGCTCTACGCCATGCGCGAGATCATGGAAGGCGCCGCCGCGCGCCTTGCCGCCGAGCATGCCTCGGCGCCCGAGGTCGATGCACTCAGGGATATCGAGCAAGCCTTTGTCGAGGCGTCCGCGACCGACGCCGCCGAGATGGCGAAGCTCAACCGCGCCTTCCACGAAGCGATCTGCCGCGCCGCGCGCAACCGCTATCTCGACAACGCCTCCCGTGAATTGCAGGACTGGATCGCCCTGCTCGGCCCGACCACCTTCACGGTCACGGGCCGCCCCTCGACCAGCCATGGCGAGCACCAGGCCATCGTCGAGGCCATCGCCACGCGCGACGGCGACAAGGCCGAGCAGCTCGCGCGCGCACATATCCGCGAAGCGCTGCGTTGCCGGCTGAAATTGTTGCAGAAGCAGTAGCCGGAACGCTTAGGCCAGCACGTCCGCAACGACCGCTTTCGCGACATCCCGCACGTCAGTGGGCTTGAGCCGCACCTGCAAGCCGCGCTGGCCGCCGTTGAGATAGACAAGGTCATGGGCGAGCGCGCTCTGCTCGATCACGGTGCGGACCGGCTTGCGCTGCCCGAACGGGCTGATGCCGCCGACCTTGTAGCCGGTGACGCGCTCGGCTTCGGGCGGCTTCATCATCTGCGCCGACTTGCCGCCCACGGCCGCGGCGAGCTTCTTCATGGACACTTCCTGGTCGGACGGGACGATCACGCAAACCGGCTTGCCGTCGACCAGCGCCATCAGAGTCTTGAGGACGCGCGCCGGATCCTCGCCGAGTGCGGCCGCGGCCTGAAGGCCAATGCTCTCGGCGTCGGGATCGTAGTCGTAGCTGTGGACGGTGAAGGCGACGCGGGCGACTTCAAGCGCGCGGGTGGCGGGGGTGGCTTTGGACATGGGCCACACTTACCACCGCCATTGCGAGGAGCGAAGCGATGAAGCAATCCAGAAGCCCGCCAAGGAGGCAGCCTGGATTGCTTCGCTTCGCTCGCAATGACGGTGTTGGGCACAGTTGCCCGCCCCCCCTCGGTGTCCTCCCCGCGTTCGCGGGGAGACAGTGGAGTTTGGAGGTGTTACGCCGTCAGACTCGACAGGACCCTACTCCGCCGCGTCCCGCATCTCCACGCGCTCGGCCCTTGCTGCGCAGAACTTGAACTCCGGGATCTTGCCGAACGGGTCGAGCGCCGGATTGGTCAAGAGGTTCGCCGCCGCCTCCGCGTAGCAGAACGGCATGAACACCATGTTCTCCGGCACGTCGCGGTCGGAGCGGACCTTGACCTCGACGGCACCGCGGCGGGTCTCCAAGCGAATGAAATCGCCCGGCGCAAGCTTCTTCCTGCGCATGTCCTTCGGCGACATGAACGCCACCGCCTCCGGCTCGATCTGATCGAGCACCTGGGCACGGCGCGTCATCGAGCCGGTGTGCCAGTGCTCCAGCACGCGGCCGGTCGAGAGCACCATCGGATACTCGGCGTCGGGCAACTCATCCGGCGGGACGACCTTGGCCGGCACGATCTTGCCGCGGCCGCTCGCGGTCGGAAAGCCCGTGGTGAAGATGATCTCGTTGCCGGGCTTGTTCGGATCATCGGCCGGATAGGTGACGGCGCCTTCGCGCACCAGCCGTTCCCAGCTGATGTTCTTGAGCGACGGCATCAGTTCTGCCATCTCGGTGTAGACGTCGCCGGGGCCCGAATAATTCCACGGCAGGCCCATGCGCTTGCCGATCTCCTGGATGATCCAGAGATCCTGCCGCGCATCGCCCGGCGGCTTGATCACCTGGCGCGCGAGCTGCACGCGGCGATCGGTGTTGGTGAAGGAGCCCTCCTTCTCGGCGAAGGCCGAGGCCGGCAGGATGACGTCGGCGTGGAACGCGGTCTCGGTGACGAACAGATCCTGCACCACGAGATGATCGAGCATCGCGAGCGCCTGGCGCGCATGCTGGAGATCGGGATCGGACATCGCGGGGTTCTCGCCCTCGATATACATGCCCGTGATCTCGCCGGCGTGGATCGCGTTCATGATCTCGACCACGGTCAGGCCGCGGACAGGATCGAGATCCTGCTGCCACAGCTTCTCGAAGGCGCCGCGCATGTCGTCGCGGCCGACCGGCTGATAGTCCGGCAGGAACATCGGGATCAGGCCCGCGTCGGACGCTCCTTGCACGTTGTTCTGACCGCGCAGCGGATGCAGGCCGGTGCCGGGACGGCCGACCTGGCCGGTGATCAGCGCGAGCGCAATCAGGCAGCGCGCATTGTCGGTACCGTGGACGTGCTGGCTGATGCCCATGCCCCAGAAGATGATCGACGATTTTGCCCGCGCATAGGTGCGCGCGACCTCGCGCAGCGTCTGCGCCGGGATGCCGCAGATCGCCTCCATCTTCTCCGGCGTGAACTCCTTGATCTTCTCCTTGAGGTCCTCGAACCCCTCGGTGTAGCCGGCGATGTACTGGTCGTCGGTCAGGCCTTCGGTGATGATCGTGTTGATCATCGCGTTCAGCATCGCGACGTCCGAGCCCGGCTTGAACTGCAAATGCTTGGTCGCGTGACGCGACAGCGACTGCCGGCGCGGATCCATCACGAACAGCTTTGCGCCGTTCTGCTTGACCGCGTTCTTGATGAAGGTCGCGGCGACCGGATGGTTCACGGTCGGATTGGCGCCGATCACGATGATGACTTCGGCATCCATCGCGGCCGAGAACGGCGCCGACACCGCGCCCGAGCTCAGACCTTCGAACAGCGCCGCGACCGACGAGGCATGGCACAGGCGGGTGCAATGGTCGACATTGTTCGAGCCGAAGCCGGTGCGCACCAGCTTCTGGAACAGATAGGCTTCCTCGTTCGAGCCCTTAGCCGAGCCGAAGCCGGCCAGCGCCTTCACGCCCTTCTCGTCGCGGATCTTGACGAGGCCCTTGGCGGCGATGTCGAGCGCCTCCTCCCAGCTCGCTTCACGGAAATGCGTGAAGGGATTGGCCGGGTCGACCTGGTCGTTGGAATCCTTCTTCGCATTCGGCAGCCGCACCAGCGGCTTGGTCAGGCGATGCGGATGGTGGATGTAGTCGAAGCCGAAGCGGCCCTTGACGCAGAGACGGTTGTGATTGGCGGGACCGTCGCGGCCTTCCGCATAGATCACCTTCTCGTCCTTGACCTCATAGGTCACCTGGCAACCGACGCCGCAGAACGGGCAGAGCGAATCCACCTTCTTGTCGGCGTAGACGACGCGCGTCTGCTTCTCGTCGAGCATCACGGCCGGCATCAGCGCGCCGGTCGGGCAGGCCTGCACACATTCGCCGCAGGCGACACAGGTGGACTCGCCCATGGGATCATCGAAGTCGAACACGATCTTGGAATCGTGATTACGATAAGCCATGCCGATGACGTCGTTGACCTGGACCTCGCGGCAGGCGCGCACGCACAGGCCGCACTGGATGCAGGCATCGAGATTGACGCGCATCGCCGGATGGCTGGCGTCGGTCTCCCAGCGCTCGGCAGCGGGGAAACGGCTCTCGGTGACGCCGGTCGTCTCGGCCCAGTGCCAGAACTTCGAATCCGGATCGTGGCTGGTCTCGCGCGCCGGCTGGTCGGCGACCAGCAGCTCCATCACCATTTTTTGCGCAGCAGTTGCGCGCGCGGATTCGGTCTTCACCTTCATGCCGACCGACGGCGTGCGCTTGCACGACGCAGCCAGCACGCGCTCGCCCTCGATCTCGACCATGCAGGCGCGGCAATTGCCATCGGGGCGATAGTCGGGCGCCGGCGAATAGCAGAGATGCGGGATGTCGCGGCCCTGGCGTTTTGCGACCTGCCAGATCGTCTCGCCGGGCTTGGCCTCGACCTGCTTGCCGTCGAGCTCGAACGTAATTTTCGTCATTCGGCCGCTTCCTTGAACTCGTCAGGGAAATATTTGATCACGGAGGACAGCGGATTCGATGCCGCCTGTCCGAGCCCGCAGATCGAGGCATCGCGCATCGCCTGGCTCAATTCTTCCAGCAAGGCACGGTTCCAGACCGGCTTCTGCATCAGCAATGCCGCTTTCTGGGTTCCGACGCGGCACGGCGTGCACTGGCCGCAGCTCTCGTCCTCGAAGAACTTCATCAGGTTGAGTGCGGCTGCGCGCACGCTGTCCTTCTGCGACAGGATCACGATCGCGGCCGAGCCGATGAAGCAGCCGTATTTCTCCAGCGTGCCGAAATCGAGCGGGATGTCGTCCATCGATGCCGGCAGGATGCCGCCCGACGCGCCGCCCGGCAGGTACGCATAGAATTGATGGCCGTCGGCCATGCCGCCGCAATACTCATTGATCAGCTCGCGCACGGTGATGCCCGCAGGCGCGAGCTTCATGCCCGGGTTCTTGACGCGGCCCGAGACCGAGAAACTGCGCAGGCCATGACGCTCATGGCGGCCATGGCCCTTCCACCAGTCAGCGCCCTTTTCGACGATATCGCGCACCCACCACAGCGTCTCGATATTGTTGATCAGCGTCGGCAGGCCGAACAGGCCGACCTGGAACGGATAAGGCGGCTTGTGCCTGGGCAGGCCGCGCTTGCCCTCGATGCTTTCCAGCAGCGAGGATTCCTCGCCGCAGATATAGGCGCCGGCGCCGCGGCGCATGTGCAGCGTCGGGCCGCCCGGCGGGATCTTTGCGATCTCGCGCTCGAGGATCTCGCGCGAGGCCGGATATTCGTCGCGCAGATAGATGTAGACGTCGGAGGCCTGCACCACATGCGCGCCGATCAGCATGCCCTCGATGAAGCGATGCGGATCGGTTTCGAGATAATAGCGGTCCTTGAACGTGCCAGGCTCGCCCTCGTCGCCATTGATCGCCATCAGCCGCGGACCGGGCTCGCCCAGCACCGCGCGCCATTTGCGTCCCGTCGGGAAGCCGGCGCCGCCGAGGCCGCGCAGCGAGGCATCGTCGAGCGCCTTGAGCAGATCGTCCTTCGACAATTCGCCGGAGCGCACGCGACCCAGCAACTTGTAGCCGCCGCCGGCGACGTAGGCGTCGTAGTCGGTATAATCAGGCAAATGCGCGTGGGTATCGCCGGCCTTCGCCGCCGCCATGACATTCGCAACGGTGGCATGATCGACGAAGTTGTGGCCGACCTCAGCCGCCGGCGCCGTATCGCAGCGGCCGACGCAGGGCGCGCGCACGACGCGGATGCCGGGACCGGAGGCGTCCTGCAAATCCGCGAGCAGCTTTTCGCCGCCGAGCATCGCGCAGGTCAGCGAGTCGCAGACACGGATCGTGAGCGGCGGAACATTCGGCTCGCCTTCCTTCACCACGTCAAAATGCGCATAGAAGGTCGCGGTCTCGAACACTTCGGCGAAGGCGAGCTTCATCTCGTCGGCAAGCGCGGCAAGATGCGCGGCCGAGATCTGGTGGTACTTGTCCTGGATCAGGTGGAGATATTCGATCAGGAGATCGCGCCGCCGCGGGCGGTCGCCGAGCAATTGCTCGATCTCATGCGCGGCGGTCGGATCGACCTGCCGGCCCTTGGGCGTGGCCTTGGCGCGTCGGCGCCCCTCGCCCGGATGCTCGAATTCCCTGACCTTCTGAACGTCGTCGTTGCTGCTCATGGAAACGTCGCGTTCTCCTCAAAAGCGCGATGACCTCAGGCGGGATCGCCATCGCGATCCCCCCATTTCCAGGCCTGATGGACCGGGAACCGCGTCGTCCGGATCCCCTGAGTCAGGCCTCATTCCAGGCAACTCTAGCCTCTGGTATACCAGACGCCAAGTAAATTTAGAATGTGTCTATAGTCATTTAGGGGCGGGCAGCCGCCCTGCCACGCCCCCATACGCAAACTCAGGTGGAACCTCGCCTCACGTCTTGCTCATGCACTCCTCGATGTAGAACCAGCGATCGTCGCCGGTCAGACCCTTGGACTTAACCTCACCGCGGCAGGCCTTCAGCTTGGGCTTGTTGGCGGACCACTTCGCCTTCATGTCCTTCAGCTTCTGCATGGTGAGCTTGATCTTGCCCGGCGGCTTGGCGGCGGTCGTTGCCGCCGGCGCCGAAGTTGCGGGCGCCGTTGCGGTCTGTGCGGAGGCGGCGTGAAGGCCTGCGGCCAGCAGCATGGCAGCAAGGCAGATACGGGTACGAAGCATAAGAATCCCCCTAGATCCCATTCTTGACTTGAAAGACGAGCATCGCGGGAATGCCGGGCAGCCGGCACCCCGCGATGATGTAGGTTCAAAGATCAGAAGATCTTCACCGCGCTTTCCAGCGTCTTGTACACGCCATAGGCCAGCGGGATGGCGACGAAGGCCCAGAACAGCGCGGCCTTGGCGTCGAGACCGCCCGTGCCGATCCCGAACGAGCCGGTTTGCTGCGCCGCGTTCGCGCCCGCGCTCGAGGCTTGCAGCTTCGCCACCTCGGCCTCGCTCATGTACCACTTCGGATCGACCGGCTTGACCAGATAGTTGCAGATCAGGCCCGCGATCAGCATGGCGCAGAGGATGTACATGGTGGTGTTGTAGAGCTGGTCACGCGGCACGCCCGCCGCGAGCTGGAACTCGCGGATGTAGTTGACCACGACGGGGCCGATGATGCCCGCGGTCGACCACGCGGTCAGCAGCCTTCCGTGGATGGCGCCGACGAACTGGGTTCCGAACATGTCGGCGAGATAGGCCGGCACGGTGGCGAAGCCGCCGCCATACATCGACAGGATGATGCCGAAGCCGAGCACGAAGAGCAGCTTCGAGCCCATTGCCGCAAAGGTCGGCGCCAGCGCGTAGAGCACGATGCCGAGGATGAAGAACGTATAGTAGGTGTTCTTGCGGCCGATATAGTCCGACAGCGAAGCCCAGACGAAGCGGCCGCCGATGTTGAACAGCGACAGCAGGCCGGCAAAGCCCGCCGCGATGCCGGCGATCTGCGCCTTCTGCGCGGCGTTCAGCGCGTTGAAGCCCACATCAGGCAGGCCGATCAGCTTGCCCGCGAAGATTTCCTGCAGCATCGGCGAGGCCATGCCGATCACGCCGATGCCGGCGGACACGTTCAAGCACAGCACCCACCAGATCAGCCAGAACTCCGGCGTCTTGTGTGCGTTGTCGAGATGGACGTGATGCTCGGAGATCATCGTCTTCTTCTCGCTCGGCGGCGTCCAGCCCTCAGGCTTCCACCCCGTCGGCGGCAGGCGATAGCGGAAGGCGCCGATCATCATGAAGACGAAGTAGATCGCGCCCATGGTGAGGAAGGTTTCCCAGACACCGACCGAGGTCGGGCTCTTGAACACGTCCATCAGCCAGTTCGCCAGCGGCGCGCCGATCATCGCGCCGCCGCCAAAACCCATGATCGCCATGCCGGTCGCCATGCCGCGCCGGTCGGGGAACCACTTCACCAGCGTCGACACCGGCGAGATGTAGCCGAGACCGAGGCCGACACCGCCGATCACGCCGGAGCCGAGCCACATGATCCAGAGCTGGTGGAGATAGATGCCGATGGCGCCGAGCACGAGGCCGCCGCACCAGCACAATGCCGCGACGAAGCCAGCCTTGCGCGGTCCGGCACGCTCGAGCCAGCCGCCCCACAGCGCGGCGGAGACGCCGAGCACAACGAAGAACAGCGTGTACATCCACCCGAGGCTTGCGACCTTCCAGTCGCAGGTCGTGGTGAACAGCTCCTGCCACAGCGAGATGTCCGGACAGGCCTTCGGCGCGGTCAATCCGATCGCGCGCGACAGCGGCAGCCAGAACACCGAGAAGCCATAGGCCATGCCGATGCAGAGATGGATGCACAGCGCCGCCGGCGGCACCAGCCAGCGATTGAAGCCGGCGGTCGCGATGGTCCGCTCGCGATCAAGAAAACCTGCGCCGGCGCCCGATATCGTTCCAGCGCTCTCAATAGTAGCCATACATTCCTCCCCTAAGCCGCCCTTCTGAACAGCCTGCCGCAAAAGATCCTGATCCTCAGCCCGTTGCGGGGCAGCCAATTGTCCCTGCTGCTCCGCTCAATCATCCGACGCGCGCCAGGATCGTTGCGCGCATCCCAAAAGTTAACCCCGCAAGCGGGGCGCTATGCCGATACGACGTGCAAGCTTCGTGTGGCCCCTTGATCCGCGTATCGCAGACAAGACTCAACCTCCGCGCCTGCACGGAGATTGTCAATTGGGGCAGAAGCCGTGATCGATGTCGATAGACAAATGGTCGGTATCAGCGCGGTAACGTCCTCAAGGACGCAGCGCAGCATTGATGCTTTCTATTGGACCATTTGTCTTTTCTATCAAGAACACGATGCGCGCGTCGTTGCGCTCGGTGATCTCCACCGTGTCGCCCGTCTCGCGGATCAGGTTCGGGATGTCAATCACCGACAGCGGATCGGTGCAGTGCACTTCGAGCTGATCGCCCGGCTGCAAAGGCTTCAGCGCCTTGCGCGTTTTCAAGGCAGGCAGCGGGCATTTCAAACCGGTGAGATCGAGCGTCGTTCTGGTCATGGGCGCAACATGGCGAGGCGAAGCATTGGCGTCAACGAAGGAGCGTCAGAGCAAATCCGCATAGGACAGAAAACCTACACGCTGGTCGGGCTCGACCCGAATGATGTCCTCGCCGAGCTCGATGAGGCCGTCGGTCTCGACCAGCGAGGACAACAGGCCGGCACCTTCACGCGGGAACTTGACCGCCTCCAGCGCACCATCCTCTCCGCGCCGCAATGACGCGCGAACATATTCGCGGCGGCCGATCTTCTTCTTGTAGGTGAACGCGGCGCGCACCGGGATCGGGAACAGCGGCTCGGGCAGGCTGCCGGCGAGCGCCAGCACCGTCGGCCGCACCACATGGACGAAGGTGACGAAGCTCGCGACGGGATTGCCGGGCAGACCGATCAGCGGCGTTCCGCCGATGATGCCCATCGCCACGGGCCGTCCGGGCTTGATCGCCATCCGCCACAGCACGAGGGAGCCGATGCTTTCGACCGCTGCCTTGACGTGGTCCTCCTCGCCGGTCGAGACGCCGCCGGTGGTGAGGATCAGGTCATGGTCACCCGCGACCTGCTTCAAGCCGTTCGCGAGGGAAGTGCGATCGTCGCGCAAAATGCCGAGGTCGCTGACCTCGCAGCCGAGCCGGCGCAGCATCGCCATCAGCATGAAGCGGTTGGAATCGAACAGCTGCGAGGCGGCGCGCGGCTCGCCGGGCGAGGCCAGCTCGTCGCCGGTCGAGAACACTGCGACGCGGATGCGCCTGACGACGTCGAGCTTGGTCAGGCCAAAGGCCGCAGCAAGCGCAACATGCTGCGGCCGCAGGCGCTGGCCGGCGCGCAGCGCGATGTGCCCGTGAGGGATGTCCTCGCCCGCAGGACGTACATTGGCGCCGGGCTTCAGCCCCGCCGGCAGCACGATCTTGCCTGTTGCATCGATGCGGACATCTTCCTGCATGAAGACGGTCTCTGCATCCGGCGGCATCGGCGCGCCCGTGAAGATGCGCGCGGTGTGGCCCGGTTTGATCGGCGCATGCGCGAGGCCACCGGCCTGGATGCGGCCATCGAGCGGCAACGCTTGCTCCGCACTTTGCGGAAGATCGGCATTGCGCACGGCGTAGCCATCAACCGCCGAGTTGGTGAACGGCGGAAGCGGCAGGGGCGCCGCGATATCGTGCGCCAGCACGCGGCCATCCGCATCGACAAGCGCGACCGTTTCGAGATCAGTGATCGCGTTGACACGGGTCGTGATCAGGCCAACGGCCTCGTCGACCGACATCATCGGTCCGCCGAAGGCAAAGCAATCGTCAGACAGTTGCGCCATGGTGCCTCGTCAGCGCATCGCGGCGCTTTTGGCCACCGCTTCCTCGACCGGCATCGCCGCCCGCAGCATCAGCGCCGCGGCAGCCTCGATATCATCGAGATGGACAGTCGGCAGCCGCGTGTCAATCGCAACGTCGGTCGCGATCCCGGCAATGCCGGGATCGTCGGGAAACAGCAGCGGCTTGCCGTTGGCGGCGCGGTGCACCTCGATCTTGCGATGCGGCTCGCGCTTGAAGCCCTCGACCACGACGAGATCGACGGCGGACAGCTTGCTCAATAGTTCCGGCAGCCGCGGCTCCGCCGCTCCGCGCAATTCATGCATCAGGGCCCAACGGTTTGACGAGGCCACCAGCACCTCGGCCGCGCCTGCCTCGCGATGGCGCCAGGAATCCTTGCCGGGCACGTCGACGTCGAACTGGTGGTGCGCGTGCTTGATGACCGAGACACGCAGGCCCTGCGCGTTGAAATGCGGGATCAGCCGCGTCAACAGCGTGGTCTTGCCCGCACCGCTCCAGCCTGCAAGGCCGATGACTTTCATCGTAACTCGATCTCCGCGGCCGGAACCGCCTTCTCCATCATAGTGACCATGCTTATATCGGCTTGACCCGAATGTCATGCTAACGTCACGGCCATGATGAAGATCGACAAAGCCCCGGTACCCCTGATCGTCCCCAACCCGGACGACCCGCGCCTGACCCAGAGCGTGACCGGGACCGACCAGACCGGCGCCCAGGTCGAGATCAAGGTGCCGATGGAACGGCCGCTGACGCTCTACCTGAATGCCCAGGAGATCGTCACCATGATGACGATCGGCGACTATCCGGAATACCTGGCGCTCGGCTATCTGCTGAACCAGAACATGCTGAAATATAATGACGCCGTCACCGAGGTCGAATACGACGACGACCTCCAGGTGGTCGTGGTGCGCACCGAGCACCACACCAATTTCGAGGCCAAGCTGAAGAAGCGCACGCAGACCTCGGGCTGCGCGCAGGGCACGGCCTTCGGCGATCTGTTGGAGGCGGTCGAGAGCGTCGCGCTGCCGAAGGCCGAGCTGCGTACCTCCTGGCTCTACCAGATGACGCAGACCATCAACACCATGCCCTCGCTTTATCTCGAGGCTGGCGCGATCCACGGCTGCGTGCTGTGCAAGGAAGGCGAGCCGCTCTGCTACACCGAGGACGTCGGGCGCCACAACGCCGTCGACAAGATCGCGGGCTGGATGTACCGCCACGGCGTCGATGCCAGCGACAAGATCCTCTACACCACGGGACGCCTCACCTCGGAGATGGTGATCAAGACGGTACGCATGGGCATTCCGATCCTGGTGTCGCGCTCCGGCTTCACCGCCTGGGGTGTCGATCTCGCAAGACAGGTTGGCCTGACGCTGGTTGGCCGCACCCGCGGGAAGCGCTTCATCGTGCTCGCAGGCGAAGAGCGGATCGTCTACGATCAGAACCTCGCTTACGTCGAGGAGGAATCGGCCAAGCACAAGCGCAAGGGTGAAGGTGGTGACGACTGACATTCCCGCCACGCAAGGTGTGTTGCTCGCCGGCGGTCTGGCGCGCCGCATGGGCGGTGGCGACAAGCCTATGCGCACCATCAGCGGCCGCACCATTCTGGAGCGCGTGATCGCGCGCCTTTCACCCCAGTGCAGCGGATTGATCCTGAACGCCAACGGCGATCCCGCGCGTTTCGCTTCGTTCGGCTTGCAGGTCATCGCCGACGACGTGCCCGGCTTCCCCGGCCCGCTCGCCGGCATTCTGGCCGCGCTCGACTGGACCGCTGCGAACCGTCCTGACATCGAGTGGGTGCTCAGCGCTGCCGGCGACTGCCCGTTCCTGCCGCGCGATCTCGTCGCGCGCCTGCACGAGGCGCGAACACGGGAGAACGCCCAGCTCGCGGTCGCCGCATCCGGCGATCAGTCGCATCCGGTGATCGGATTGTGGCGCGTCGCCTTGCGCAACGAGCTCCGGCACGCGCTGGTCGTCGAGGACCTCCGCAAGATCGACCGCTGGACCGCGCGCTATCCGCTCGCGACGGTGACCTGGCCGGCCGCGCCGCTCGATCCGTTCTTCAATGCCAACACGGTCGAGGACATCGCCGAGGCCGAGCGGCTGGCGGCGCTGGATGACGCGTCGTAGGGCGCCGCTTTGAGCTCCTGGCCGTGAACCGGGCCCCGCACGGGAACGACCAATGATCGGTACGTTGCCCCGGATGAGCCATGGCCGACTCCCTTTTGGATGTCATATTCGAAGTTGTCGATTTCGCCATCGATGTTTCGGATACGATCGATCGCACGAAACGGCTTAGCAAGCCTGACATCGTCGAAGTCCCGCCCGACCCGAAGCCGCTGCCGCCCGCCGCGCAGCGTGCACTGGCCGAGGCGGAGGAACGCGAGCGCGCCGCTCAAGCCGCGAGCGGCACCGACCAGGCATCGTAGCCGTAGACCCAACTCGTGTCGGTCCGCTCTCTCAGCCAGATGTTGGCACGCGAGGTTTCCTGGACCCGTGTCGTTCGCTCCTTGCGCGTCGCCTCGAAGCGGCGGAATGCGTCCGCGACACCGTCGCGGTCGACGCCGTCGAGGCAGCGCGACAGCACCGCGGCGTCCTCGATGGCCATCGCCGCGCCCTGCGCCATGTAGGGCGTCATGGGATGGCAGGCATCGCCGAGCAGCGTCACATTGCCGTCGGCCCAGCGCTCCAGCGCGTCGCGATCCATGATCGCCCATTTGTGCACGTCGGGACACGCCGCGAGCACGTGACCGACCTGCGGATGAAAGCCTTCGAATGAGGCGCGCAAATCGCGCACGTCACCCTTCGCCGACCAGGACTCGATGCGGAAATCCGGCTCGGGCTGGCTGGTGACGAGATAGACCTCGCTGCGGTCAGGCTTGACGTAATAGATCACGATGTGGCGGTCCTCGCCCCACCATTTGGTGCAGTCGTCGATCTCTGCGCCGCCGAGCAGCGATGCCGGATAGGTGGTGCGATAGGCGATGCGGCCGGTGAACCTGACCGGCGCGGTGTCGAACAGGATGTCGCGTACCGTCGAATGCACGCCGTCCGCGCCGACAACGGCATCGGCAACGGCGCTGGTGCCGTCGGCGAAGCTGAGCCGGACGCCCTCGCCCGTCTCGTCGAGACCGGCCAGCTTGTGGTTGAGCCTCACGAACTCATCCGGCACGGCGCTCGCCAGCGCCGCATGCAGATCGCCGCGATGGGCGAGCAGATAGGGCGCGCCGAACTTCTCCTCCGCGCTCTCGCCAAAGATCATGTCGAATTTGATGTCGCCGCTCTTCCAGTCGCGATTATTCCAGGAGCGTGGATAGAACGACTGGCTGCGCATCCGTTGCTCGAGCCCCAGTGCGCGCAGCACCTTCATCGCGTTGCAGCCGATCTGGATGCCGGCGCCGATGCGGGCAAACTGCGAGGCCTGCTCGTAGACCATGACGTCGACGCCGACGCGCCTGAGCGCCGCGGCTGTCGCGAGCCCACCCATGCCGGCACCGACGATCGCAACCGAAAGCGGCCTTGCCATCGCGTCCCCACCCCCCCTGCCGCGCGGCTTGAGCGCCGCGTCGTCGATCTAGAGCATGATCCGGAAAAGTGTGAAGCGGTTTTCCGAACAGATCATGCTCGAACAAGAATCTAAAGCGCGTTCACGCGCTTTAGGCGGGCCGGAAGCCCGCGTGCTCCAGTGCGGCGCGCGCCTCGTCCGAGCCGAGCGCATCAAGAAAGGCCTGCACCGCCGGCCGCTGCTTGCGCGCCGTCACCAGCGCGAAGTCATAATGCTCTTCCGCGAACGGAATGAAACCAAGGCCGACCGCATGGGCGACCGGCGCAATGGTCATGCCCCAGTCGGCGCGGTGCTGCGCGACGGCCGCGGCCACCGCATTATGCGAACGCGGCTGGTTCCAGTAGCCTTCGGGGCGCGCGCCGTTGAGCAGCCGGTCGATCAGGATGCGCGTGCCGGCGCCCTGGTTGCGGTTGACCATGATGCAGGCGGGATCGCTGAGCGCAGCCGCGACCGCCTCTTTCGCGCCGAGGCCTTCGAAACGCTTGTCGCCCTTGCGAAAGACGATGCCCTGCATCCGCCGCCAGCCCGGCACGAGCTCGAGCCCCTCGACGAGATAAGGTGTGTTGTAGGTCTCGCTCTTGTCGTCGAACAGATGGATCGGCGCGAGATCGCATTCACCGCGCTTGGCCGCCGCAAGCCCGCCGAGGCTGCCGACCGCGATCGAACGCACGGTGAGCCCGGCATGCGCGAGCTGCGCGTTGACGAGATCGAGGCCAGTGCAGTGGCTGCCGACGATGACGAGATCGGGCACACGCACATGCGGCGTGAACAGCGTCACCTCGGCCTCGGTGCCGGCCGGCATCTGGTCGGCGAGCGCATCGATGCGCAGAAAACCATCGGCCTGCGCAAAGGACGTGATCGCACCGGAGCCCTTGCCGGATGGATAGGCGATCAAGCCGTCCTTGCCCTCGACCAGCGAGACCATGACGAATTCGGTGCGGCCGAGCTCGGACGCGATGCGGACCGGTACCGTCGCATTCACCTTGGCGTCGGAGCGCGGCGGCAGTCCGGCCATTTTGCGCAACACCGGCACGATCATGTCGTGGAAGGTGAACATTGCCGAAGTCGGAAAGCCCGGCAGGATCACCACCGGCTTGCCGTCGCACACCGCAAGGCACAGCGGCTTGCCCGGCTTGAGCGCAACACCATGCGCGATGATGCCGGGTGCCCCGAGCCGGCCGATGATGCGGTGTGACAGGTCGCCGGCGCCCTTCGACGTACCGCCGGAGAGGACCAGCATGTCGGCGTCCGCCAGCGCGCTGCGCATGGCGGCTTCGAGCTTTGCCTCATCGTCGGGAATGGCGCCGAGGAAGACCGCCTGACCACCATTCTCGTTGATCGCCGCGGTGACGATCGCACCATTGGTATCGTAGATCGCGGCCGGCGCGAGCGCTTCGCCGGGCTGCACCAGCTCGTCGCCGGTGGAGATCACGGCAACGCGCGGCTTGCGTGCGACTTTCACCTCGGCGATGCCGCAGGCCGCCAGCATGCCGATCTCGCGCGACCCGATAACCGTGCCGGCGCGCAGCAGCGCCTCGCCGCGCGCGATGTCGGAACCCGCATAGGAGACGAACTGGCCGGGCGATGTCGCGCGGCGGACGTCGATCGCATCCGAGCCGGTCGGCTGGGTATGCTCGACCATGACGACGGCGTCGGCGCCGCGCGGCAGCGGACCGCCGGTCGCGATCGCCGTTGCGGTTCCCACTGCGACTTGTAGCGCCGGCGCGGTGCCGCAATGGATGGTCTCGCCGTTGAGCGCAAGGCGAACAGGCGCGCCTTCGCCGGCCGCGGCGAGGTCGGACGAGCGCACGGCAAAGCCATCGACATTGGAGCGGTCGAACGGCGGCACATCGATCGGTGCCGTGACGTCTTCGGCGAGTGCCGCGCCGAGCGCAGCACCGAGCTTGCAAACCTCATTCGGAAGCGCACGCGGGAACAGCGCCGCCTCGAAGCGCGCCAGCGCCTCCTCGCGCGAAAGGATCTTGAGGAACTGCTCCTGTTCGAGCGCGCTGCGGTCTGGCGGTTTTGGGATCATGGTCATGCCGGAACCATATCACTCCCGCATCAGATAAGCATCGACCGGCACGCCCGCCGCAAATCCTTCGTGGCTGCCGGGAATGAGCAGCCATGCATCCGCGCGGGCGATCGCCTGGAGCGGCCACTCGCCGACCGCAATCGGCATCCATGTTTCATGTTCCCTTGCGAGCAGCGCGATCTCGGCGATGCCGACGCTGGATGCGATTTTTCGCGCGAGCGACAAGGTCACCTGCCGGCGCAGCTGCCGCGCCGACAGACGATCGATCAACGGAAGCGCAAGTGCGAACCAGGCCGCGAGCGCATGATCCGGCGATCCCGGCAAGGCGACGGCGGGAACCTTGCCGACCCGCGCCACCGCCGCGGTGCGTCCGGGCCGGAGCGCGAGACCATGAGCGACACATCGCCGCACTGGGTCAGCGCGGTGATGGCGGCATCCTGGCGACCAACGCCGCTGCCGCCGACGGTCAGCAGCGCATCGCAGGAGGCGGCATCGAGCACAGCGGCAATCGATGCTTCGTCACGCGCGCCGGCCTCGAACGTCGTCACGTCCAGTCCCGCTGCGCGTGCGATCCCGGCGATCATATGCGCCGTCGCCGTCGCGTCCGGCACATTGACGATGCGTAGCCGCGGCTGCCGCACGCCGAGCTTTTCCAAACCCGCGACGCGCGCGATGAGCAGATCGGCTGCACTGACCGGATGTCCCTGTCTCCCGGCAGGCGCGCGATCCGCGATATCGCTGCCGGCGCGCCTGACGCCCTGCCCGGGCACGCCCTCGGCCAGCACCTGGACGAGCGGCCCCGACACTTCGACTGCATCGGCATCGAGCACGCAGTCGCATCCCCCAGGTATCGCGTCACCGGCTTCGACCCACGTAGGCGCCGCAAGCAGAGGCAGCGGTGAATAGGCGGACGCGCCGACGAGATCATTGGCGCATAGCGCCCAGCCGTCGGTGGCGGCAACGTCGTGAGACGGACAGGCCGGAAGCAGCGGAGTGCCCGCCGCGATGCAGCCGGCCGCTTCGGTCACCGGCAATTCCACCGGCGCAAGCGCTCAACGCCGCGCAGCAACGCGGCGAGCGCGACGTCGAGCGATGTGAGCGAGGGCGGCAGGCGCTGGGTCATGCGCCATGATGGACCATGCATCGCCCGGTTTGGCAACCGCCGACGATGCAGCCATCAGCCGCCTGACCTGTCGGCATTCGGAAAAAACAGCTGCTGTCCGTCGACCTTGTAGCCGGCGATCGCGGTCTGTCCCTCCGGTGAGGTCAGCCAGTCGACAAAGGTCTGCCCCAGCTCCTTCTTCACGTCCGGAAATTTTTCGGGATTGACCAGCATCACCCCGTACTGGTTGAGCAGCCGCTTGTCGCCTTCGACGACAATGTCGAGATCGCCGCGCTCCTTGAAGGCGATCCAGCTACCGCGGTCGGACAGCACATAGCCATTCGCAGCGCGCGCGGCCTCGAGTGCCGCGTTCATGCCTTGCCTGGCCTCGCGATACCAGGCGCCCTTGGCACTTGCGATGTCGATGCCGGCGACGATCCACAGCGCGAGCTCGGCTGCGTGGGTGCCCGAGCGATCGCCGCGCGTCACGAACGGCGCGCCCTTGGCCTCGATCGCCTTCAGCGCGGTCGCGATGTCCTTGCCCTTCACGCCGGCGGGGTCGCTCTTCGGGCCGATCAGCAGATAGTCGTTGTACATCACGTCGTAGCGTTTCGATGCAAAACCGTCGGCGACGAATTTCTCCTCCTGCGGCCGCGCATGCATCAGCACCACGTCGGCTTCGCCCCGTCGCGCGCCGTCGAGCACCTCATCGGCGCGCCGCGCGATCACCGTGACGTCGATGCCGGTCCTGTCGCGGAAGATCGGCAGGAGATAGTCGAGCAGGCCGGACTCCTGCGTCGATGCCGTCGTCGCCAGCACGATCGCGCGGTCCTCCGCGGACGACGCCACGACGCCTGCGGCAAGGCCGCAGAGAAGCGCAAGCAGAGCGGACAGGCGGCGAACGGCCATGAGCGGGTTCCCTCGGATATGACGCGGTCATGATGATGATCGATTGCGCCGCACTCGTGACGCATTGTCGCTTCGCGGCGCGGGTCCTGACAACGACAGATAGAGCTGACATCTGATCACCACCAGCAGCAGACTTCGCCGCGCCGGCGCAACCGTTCAAAGGCGTGACACTCGGGAAAGTTCGGCAAGGCTGCGGCGCTCATCTCGATCGCGATCGCAACCCTCGCGTCATGCGCGCGCAACAGGATCGTTCACCAAAGCAAAAATCGCGCGCGAGGATGTGTTGCAAAGCAGCGAGATCATCGTGCATGGTTCCGATGAACACAAATTGAAATGCAGAATTCCACCTGCGTCGAACGTCAAAAAGAAGCAAGAATTTGCATAGGAATGCAGGATGGAATTCCTGACGACCAGCGAAGCCGCCGACTATCTCCGGCTCGGCGAACGCAAGCTCTACGAACTCGTCACCAACGGCGCGATCCCCTGCACCAAGGTGACCGGCAAGTGGCTCTTCCCGCGGCACGAGCTCGACCTCTGGGTGCTGTCGGGCCTCGCGCGTCCCGCCGGCATGCTGATCGCGGAGCCGCCGCCGGTCGTGGGCGGCAGCCAGGACGAGCTATTGGATTGGGGCCTGCGCGAATCCGGCTCGGGCTTGGGATCGATGAGCGAGGGCAGCGCGCGCGGGCTCGAGCGCTTGCAGCGCGACGAGGTGATGGCGGCTGCGGTGCACTTCCACAGCCTCGATGCCGACGGCAATCTTGCCGCCGACGCCAGTGCGACGGCGCTGCGCGACGCGCCGGACCTGCATGAGTGCGGTGCTGGTCGCGTTAGCTCACTGGCATCAAGGTGAAGGTGGTTGAGGTACCGACCGACCAGATGTTCACCAAGATCATGCAGGATTTCAAATCCGGCGCCGGAGCGTATGACGCGCTGAACGTCATCCCATCCTGGATGCCCGATCTTGCACGCGCAGGCGTCCTTGAGCCGCTCGACAAGTATGTCGACAAGTTCGGCTATCGCGACGAACTGCAGGACATCGCGGCCGCCTACCGCGACAATCAGATGCAGTATGACGGGAAGATCTACGGCTTTCCGGACGATGGCGACGTGATGCTGCTCTACTACCGGAAGGACATCTTCGAAGATCCGAAGATGAAGGACGAATTCAAGGCCAAGTTCGGCTACGAGCTCGCGCCGCCGAAGGACTGGAAACAGTTTGACGAAATCGGCCAGTTTATCACCGACAAGATGGCGCCCAAGGTTTACGGCGCCGGCTTCTTCCGCACCGCGCCCTACCCGCAATACATGTTCCAGGAGCGCTTCCGCATGGAGGGCGGCAAGTTCTTCAATGCGGACACCATGAAGACCACGGTGAATGGCGAGGTCGGCCTCAAGGTGTTCAAGCAGATGCGGGCGGAAAACACGTTCATGCCGCCCGGCGTCGAGCAGTGGAATTTCGTCGACAATCTCGCCGCGTTCCTTCAGGGCACGACCGCGATGACGATCTCCTGGCCGCCCTACGGTCGCTGGGCCGCGGGCTATGGCTCGGGCGAGGAAGCACTGAAGTGGGTGCCGAAATCGCAGGTCGCCGGCAAGGTCGGCTACGCGCTCACGCCTCTCAGCCGTCCCGAGCTCGGCGTCGGCTTCGACTTGTCGGTCTCGGCCACCAGTAAGAACAAGGAGGCCGCCTATCTTTTCATCCAGTGGCTGAACAGCAAGAAGACCAGCCTCGAGCGCGTCCAGCTCCCCTATACGCTGCGCGATCCGTTCCGCCTTTCGCACTACGCGAGCGAGAAATACCGTGCGCTCTGGCCTGACGCCCCCGCCTATCTCGATACGATCAAGACATCCGGCGAGAAGGGCCTGCTTGATCTCTCCCTGCTGCAACAGGACAAGTACGACGAGGCAATGACCAAGGCGGTCTCGAGCCTCTGGGCCGGTGAAGATCCCAAGGCCATTCTCGATCGCATGGCGCAACAATTCGACGCGATCACGGAGAAGGTCGGCATCGAGAACCAGAAAGCCGTCTACAAGGTCTGGGCCGCAAAGCCCGGCGCCTACCCGCAATAACTGACTGGATACCGCACGGGAGGCATCGCCCTCCCGTGCCGTGCCGTTTTCCGGACTGATGATGACAGTTTCTGTTAGCCTCAATGGCGCGGAGCAGCGCCGCCCCAGCCGGTTCGGGCGCATGCTCGAGGACCGCCTGCCTTATCTCATCGTCGCGCCGGCCATTCTGATTCTCCTCCTGGTCGGCCTGTTCCCTCTGATCTACTCGCTGATCGTGAGCTTCCAGCGCATCACGATGACCGAGAACGACACCTCCTTCGTTGGCTTCTTGAACTATGCAGAGCTGTTGAGGGATGCCCGCCTCTGGGCTTCGCTCGGCCACACCGCCACCATCACCGCGATCGCCCTCCCCCTGGAGCTGCTGGTCGGCTTCCTGATGGCGCAGCTCTTCATCGATCGAATGCCGGGTCGGCAGATCTTCGTCGCGCTGCTGGTGCTTCCGACGGTGATCTCTCCGATCGTCGCGGGTGCGACCTGGCGTCTGATGTTCGACGTCCGCTTCGGCCCGATTGGCCAGATCCTGAGTTTCTTCGCCGGTGAGCCGGTGCGGATCCTTTGGACCGTCAATCCCGCCTACGTCTATCCAGCGGTGATCATCTGCGAGGTCTGGCAGTGGTCGCCATTCATGTTCCTGCTGCTGCTTGCAGCGCTGTCGAATGTTGACCCGTCGCAGCTCGAGGCCGCGGAAATTGATGGGGCGTCGCACCTGCGCGTGCTTCGCGCGATCGTTCTGCCGGCGATCGCGCCAGTGATAGCTGTCGCCTGCCTGATCCGCGGCCTCGATCTCGTTCGCATCTTCGACATCATCTGGGCTCTCACCGAGGGCGGGCCGGGCTCGATGACCGAGACCATCTCGCTCTACATCTATGTGCAGGGCTTCTCGCAATTCGAGACCAGCTACACAGCCGCGATTTCCTTCCTGGTGATTGCGCTGCTGACGCTGATCACGACCCTGGTCCTCAAGCGCATGGAGCTTGCGCGATGAGGATGGGCAGGCTTCCGGCCAGAAAAGCCCGCATCCTGGCGCTTCGCTATCTCGGTGCCGGTGTCGTGACCCTGCTGTTCCTGTTTCCGGTCTATTGGCTGTTCATGATTTCGTTCAAGACGCCGGACGAGATCTATCACGTCCCGCCCTTGTGGATTCCCGGCCAGATCCAGTTCTCGAACTATTACGTCCTGTTCAAGGATGGCGACGTCCTGGCGATCCTGAACAGCCTGATCGTCGCCGGCATCAGTTCCGGCATCGCAATCGTTCTCGGGACGCTCTGCGCCTACAGCCTCGCCCGGTTCGGCACCGGCGGCGAGAACCTCGCGATGTGGATCATCTCCCAGCGCATGATCCCGCCGATTGCGGTCGTCTTCCCGATCTTTCTGATCTACGTGTATTTCGGCCTCGTCGACGGCTATTTCGGGCTCATCCTGCTCTACACCGCATTCAATCTCCCCTACGTGATCTGGATGATGCGCGGCTACATCGTCGACGTTCCCCTGGAGCTCGAGGAAAGCGCGCTGGTCGATGGCCTCAATCGATGGGAGGTGATCTGGAAGGTCGTTTTCCCGATGGTGCGTCCCGGCCTCATGGCGACGTCGGTCTTCACCTTCGTGTTCGCCTGGAACGACTTTCTATTCGCACTCGTGCTCACGCGCACCGAGGTCATCACCTTTCCGGTCATGCTGACGCACTATTTCGGCGGCCAATCGAATTTCTGGGCGAAGATCGCGGCTATGTCGGTGCTGGGGACGTTGCCAATCTTCGTCGCGGTCTCGGTGATGCAGCGCTATCTCGTGCGCGGCATCTCGCTGGGCGCAGTCAAGGGTTAGGGAGAGCGGAGTGGCTGACGTCAAGCTGTCCGGAGTACACAAATATTACGGCAACGTGCATGCGGTCCGGGGAGTTGATCTCACCATCGCCGATGGTGAATTCGCTGTGCTGGTGGGGCCGTCCGGCTGCGGCAAGAGCACGCTCTTGCGAACCATCGCCGGTCTTGAGGATCCGGATGGTGGAACCATCACCATCGGGGGCGCGGTGGTCAACGATCTGCGCCCCCGCGAGCGCAATATCGCGATGGTGTTTCAGAACTATGCGCTCTACCCCTATCTGACCGTCAGCGAGAACATCGCCTTCGGTCTGCGCGCCCGCAAGACTCCCGAGATCGAGATCAGGAAGTGGGTCAGCGAAGCCGCCGAGATGCTCGGTATCGGCAATTTCCTGCAGCGCTATCCGAGGCAGCTGTCCGGAGGACAGCGTCAGCGCGTCGCCATCGGCCGCGCCATCGTCCGCAAGGCCGACCTGTTCCTGTTCGACGAGCCGCTCTCGAATCTCGACGCTCAGCTACGTGACGAGATGCGCACCGAGATCAAGCGCCTGCATCACGAGATCACGACCACCATGATCTACGTCACCCATGATCAGGTCGAGGCGATGACGCTGGCCGACCGCATCGTGCTGCTGCGCGACGGGAAGATCGAGCAGCAGGGCGCGCCGCTCGAGTTGTTCGAGCAGCCGCGCACGGGGTTCGTGGCGGGCTTCCTGGGGTCTCCGTCGATCAATCTCATCCCGGCGACCCTCAAGATCAACGGCCCCGACGCAGCAGTGGTGTTTCAGTCCGGCGGTGAACTGACACTTCCGAGCGTGAAGGCGAGGCCGCTGGCTAGTATGGATGGGCGAGAAATTCTCGTCGGCATTCGGCCCCAGCACTTCAGTCGAGCCGGCGGGCCATTGCGCGACGGCGTGGTCTCCTATTCGGCCACTGCCGATCTCATTCAGCCGACGGGGACACGCACCTTCACCACCATCAAGATCGGCGGCGTCGATGCGGTTGCCGAGCTGCAGGCGCACGACGTCAGCAGCCACGGCGAGCGGATCGATCTCGTCGTCGACCTCAATCGCGTGGTGCTGATCGATCCGGCCAGCGGCCTGGTCATCGCTTAACGAGACCAACATTCGAAAACGGGAGGGATGAATGGCGTCGAGACTGTTTGCAACCGGAATTGGCGCGCCGGAGGGTCCGGTGTGCCTGCCCGACGGCTCGATGTATGTCACAGAGATGTCCGCCTCCACCCTTTGCGTCACGCGGGTCGATCCTCGCAGCAATCGCCGCGTCATCCGGACGACGGGCGGGCGCCCGAATGGACTGACGACCGATGGCCACGGTCGGATCTGGATCGCCGAAGCAGGCCTCCGGTCGCTGATTTGCATCGACGAAAGCGGAAACGAGATCCGGCGCATGCAGGGCGAAGGCGCGGACCGCTTTCTGTTTCCGAATGATCTCTGCTTCGGTCCGAACGGACTGCTCTACATGACCGACTCCGGGATGGCTGCCGAGGATTTCATCAACGGCCAGGCCTTCGTCGACGGTTATATGGATCTCGACTGGGACGGCCGTGTGTATGAGATCGATCCAGCAGCTATGAAGGTACTGCGCGTGCTCGATCGCAAGATCCGCTTCACCAACGGCATTGCCTTCGGTCCCGACAACCATCTCTACGCCAACGCATCCTTCACCGGCGAGATCTATCGATATGACGTGCTTGGCGAGGCAGCGCCGAAGCGCGTCGTCTTCGGCAACGTGCTGCAGCCGGATTCCAATCCGGATTTCAAAGGGCCGGACGGGATGGCCTTCGGAACGGACGGTCGGCTCTATTGCACGGTCTACAACCAGAAGAATGTCACAGTGCTCGACCGCCGGGGCGAGGTTGCCGATCGTCTGGTCCTGGATGGGCCTCAGCCGACGAACTGCGCCTTCACACTCGGAGGCAAGAAACTCCGGGTCACGGAGGTCGGCAAGGGCCAGGTCGAGGAGATTGACATGGCATGCGATGGCCTGCCGCTGCATCTTCCGAAATTCGCCTGACGAGATGCCTCGCGATGTTTCCCGCGAGGGCGTCTTTGCCTGTTATCAAAGGAAGCCGATCGATAGCCAAGGCACTGCGGCAACGATCAGCGTGCCGATCAGGAGCGCGATCATATAGCCCACGATCGGCTTCATGCCCTCGTCCGGATTGATGCGACTGATGGCGCAGGCCGCATAGTAGCCGACGCCAAACGGCGGCGCGAACAGGCCGATGCCCATGGCGAGGACGACCACCATCGCGTAGTGGACGTCGTGCACCCCGACCTGCCGCGCGATCGGGAACAGCAGCGGACCGAACAAAACTATGGCCGGGATTCCCTCCAGCACGCTGCCTAGGATCACGAACGTTACGATCGTCACGGCCAGGAAGACGGGGACCCCGCCGGGAAGACTGGTCATGAACTTGGCCAGAGAGGCCGAAAATCCAGACTGGGTCAGCGCCCAGGCCATGCCCGTCGCGGCGCCGATGATGAGCAGAATCGCCCCCGACAGCGAAGCCGTCTCGACCAGCATCGGATAGATGCGACGCCAGTCGAACTGCCGATAGACGAAGAGACCCGCGCACGCCGAGTACAGGATGCCGATGGTCGAGACCTCGGTTGCCGTTGCGATGCCCTCGACAACGGCGGTCCGGATCACGAATGGCAGCGCGATGGCCGGTATGGCGATGACGAAAGCGCGGCCAATCTCCCGGGCTCTCGCCCTTTTGACGTGAGACAGGTCCTCGCTGCGGTATCGCCACCACACGACCGCCGCGAGCATGACCGCGAGTACCACCCCCGGAAGCAAGCCCCCGGTGAACAGCGCCGAGATCGAGACGCCCGTCACCGAACCTATGGTGATCAGGACCAGCGAGGGCGGAATCGTCTCGGTCTGAGCGCCGGTCGCCGCGAGAAGCGCAACGAGGTCTCCCGGTTTGGCCCCGCGCTGCCGCATCTCGGGAAACAGGACAGGAGCCACCGCAGCCATGTCTGCTGCCTTGGAGCCGGAAATGCCCGAGACCAGATACATGGCTCCGACCAGCACGTAGTGCAATCCGCCGCGCACGTGGCCCAGGAGGCTCGCCAGGAAACTGACCATGGCGCGCGCCATGCCCGTCATCTCGATCAGGAGGCCGAGAAAGACGAAGAGCGGCACGGCGAGCAGGATCAGGTGGCTCATGCCCTCGTCCATCCGTCCGATCATCACCACGTCGGGCGTGCTGGTCGTCAAGGCGAGATAGCCGACCGTCGCAAGACCAAATGCAAACGCGATCGGCACGGCCACAAAGACCATCGCCCCTACGACGAAAACGAAGAAGATCAGGAGATTTAGATTGCCGAGCGGTTTCAAAGCGGGAGCGAGCAGAACGAAGGTTGCGATGATGCCTGCGACCATTGCGGCCGAAGCCAGCAAGCTGCGGAGCCTCGCGATGCGGATCAGCCGGAGGACCGCTGCGATCAGCATCAAGCCGATGCCGATTGGTAGCGCCGCCGCGCGCCAGCTATTGACGATCTCGAGCGCCGGCGTCGTGACGAATACCTCATCTGCGGCGAATTCGTAAGCCGGCCAGACGACTAGAACGAGAAAGGCCAGCGATGCTGCGGCCGCCACGACATCCAGGAATGCCCGAACTTCCGCACGGAGGACGCCGACGATGGCGGTCATCCGCATATGCTCGCCGCGCTGAAACGCAATCACCGATCCGAGCATGGCGAGCCAGAGGAAGAGAATGCCGGCAAGCTCGTCAGACCAGACGATCGGCGAGCGGAACACATATCTGCCCACAATGCCCGCGGACAGCACCGCGATTTCCGCGAGCACGAGCAGTGCTGCAGGTACAGCGACGATATGGCCGAGCACAGTGTTCGCTGTTACGACCCAACTGCGCCGGCCCGCTTGCGACGCGCCGGCCACCATACCGGCATCGACATGCGGCGCATGGCCCTCGCTGGTCATGATAACTGGCCCGCAGCTTTCTCGAGCTGCAACCATGCCTCCTCGCCAAACTTGGCTTTCCAGTCCGTGTAGAAGCTGGTTTTCGACAAGGCCTGGCGGAAGGCAGCGCGATCGACGTCGATGAATTTGAGGCCCTTGGCCGAAAGATCGGCGCGAAGTGACTGGCTAAGCTTCGCGATGTCGGCGCGCTGATCGACCGCGGAGCGATCGAGCTCGCGCGTCACGATCTCCTGCACGTCCTTCGGCAGGCGCTCGAAGGCGCGCTTGTTGCCGAGGATCCAGTAGCCGTCCCAGACGTGGCCCGTCAGGCTGCAGGTGCTCTGCACTTCAAAGAGACGGGCGGTCGCGATGATTGGCAACGGATTCTCCTGCCCGTCAACGACCTTGGTCTGCAACGCGGAATAGACCTCGTTGAAGTTGATCGGCGTCGGTCCGGCGCCGAGGGCCTTGAAAAGCGAGGTCAATAGCGGCGCCGGCGGAACGCGGATCTGGAAGTTCTTGAGATCATCCGGAGTGCGGACCTCACGACCGGACGAGGTCACCTGGCGGAAGCCATTATCCCAAGCCTTCGATACCGCCATGATCGGCGTCTTGGCAATCTGGGCCTGGATGTAGGTGCCGAGGTCACCATCCATCGCCTTCCATACGCTGTCGTAATCCGCGAATGCGAAGCCTGTGTTCACGATGCCCGCACTCGGCACCAGGGTGGCGAGGATCGAGGACGATTGATTGAAGAACTCGACCCCACCGCTGCGAACCTGGGTCAGCAGTTCGGTGTCGGAACCGAGCTGGTTGGCCGGGAATAGCCTGATCTCCAGGCGGCCGCTGGTCGCTTCCTTGATGCGGTCGATCGCCTCTTGCGCGCGGATGTTCACCGGATGGGTCGGGTCCTGTCCGGTTGCGAACTTGTAGACGAATTCGGCGGCAGATACCGGACGGGTCAGAATCCCGCAGAGAGGTACGGCACTAGCCGCCATCAATAGCGAACGGCGGCTGATGCGTCCGGACTTCGAGACAGTCATGTTTTCCTCCTGATTCTGTATTACGCTGTGCTGCATGAGCCTTGGGATGGTTTTCAGCTGTGCGGGCTCTTCGACCGCCCCCATTCGGGGCAACAGCCATCGGCTCGCCCGCCGCAACATGCAGCGGGTGGAACACTTCACTTAGATTGGGCCTGACTGACGCTTAGTGCCGGTGCGCTATAGCCACTGCTTGATCTGCCTTGCGATCTCGGCGGTGGATATGCCGTAGCGGTCGTGCAGCGTCGGAAGTGCGCCGGCGTCAAGAAATTCGTCCGGCAATGCAATTTGACGGAAAGGCGGATGGACGCCTGAACGCATCAGGAGTGCGGCGACCGCCTCGCCGAGACCGCCAATCGTCGTGTGGTTTTCGGCAACGACGACCAAGCGGCCTGACTTGCCGGCTTCACGCAGGATCGTCTCGGCGTCGAGCGGCTTGATGGTCGGAACGTGGAGCACCGCAGCATCGACGCGATCGTTCTTCAGTGTTTGCAACGCCTCGAGCGCACGCATTGTCATGATGCCGGATGAGATGATCAGAACATCCTTCCCGTCACGGATCAGCTTGGCTTTGCCGAGCTCGAACTTGTATTCGTATTCGTCGAGCACGACTGGCACCTGGCCACGCAGCAGGCGCATGTAGACCGGCCCCTGATGTGCCACGATCGCGGGTACCAGTTGCTCGATTTCATGCGCATCGCATGGGTCGATGACAGTCATGTTCGGCATGGCGCGAAAGAGCGCGAGATCTTCCGCGGCTTGATGGCTCGGGCCATAGCCAGAGGTCAGGCCGGGCAATGCGCACACGATCTTCACGTTGCGGTCTTCCTCCGCAATCGTCTGATGTATGAAATCGTAGGCACGGCGGGATGCGAACACGGCGTAAGTGGTCGCGAACGGCATGAAACCTTCGGCAGCAAGGCCTGAAGCGGCGCCGAACAGAAGCTGCTCCGCCATACCCATCTGGTAATAGCGTCCGGAAATTCCTTTGCGAAGATGTGCAGGTCGGTGTATTTGCCGAGATCGGCCGTCATGCCGACCACATCGGGACGGCTGCGCGCGAGCTCAACGAGCGCGTGGCCAAACGGCGCCGGTTTCGTTTTCTGTCCCTCAGACGCGATCGAGGCGATCATGGCCGAGGTGGTCAGGCGCGGCTTGCCCGGCTGCGGCGCTGATCTGACGGTCTTCATGCCTGCCTCCCGGCTTCCAGCGCGGCCAGCGCGAGCTGCCATTCGTGCTGCTCGACGCGGATGAAATGGTTCTTGTCGCGCTGCTCGAGGAAGGGAACGCCCTTCCCCATCAGCGTGTCGGCGACGATCATCCGCGGCTTGGGCTCGGGATGGGACTTGGCGGCATCGAATGCGGCAACTACGGCATCGAGATCGTTGCCGTCGATGCGCTGCACGAACCAGCCGAAGGCCTGAAGCTTGTCGACCAGCGGCTCGAAGCCCATCACCTGCGTCGAAGGACCGTCCGCCTGCTGGTTATTGACGTCGACGATGCCGATCAGATTGTCGAGCTTGTAGTGGCCCGCCGACTGGATGGCTTCCCAGACGGAGCCTTCGTCGAGCTCGCCGTCGGAGAACAACGTGTACACCCGTGCGTCCGATTTCTTGCGCTTCAGCCCGAGGCCCATGCCGACGGCGATGCTGAGCCCAAGCCCGAGCGAGCCGCCCGACATTTCCATTCCGGGGGTGTAGGAGGCCATGCCGGACATCGGCAAGCGGCTCTCGTCACTGCCATAGGTTTCGAGCTCGTCCTCCGGGACGATCCCCGCCTCGATCAAAGCCGCGTAAAGCGCGATCGCGTAGTGCCCATTGGAGAGCAGAAAACGGTCGCGCTCCTCCCACAACGGATCTTCCGGGCGGTAGCGCATCGCGTGGAAATAAGCCGCGGCGAGGACGTCGGAAATGTCCAGGGCCTGTGCGATATAGCCTTGTCCCTGAACCTCGCCCATGCGCAGCGCATTGCGGCGAATGTTGTAGGCGCGGTCTGCCAGCTTGGGCGTGTTGGTCAGCGTTTCCATCGATTTGGACCTTGTCTTGCTGACTCAGTGGATCAGCATGCCGCCATTGACGTCGATCACGGCGCCGGTGACATAAGCGGAGAGATCCGAGGCCAGAAAGGTGTAGATGCCGGCGACGTCTTCCGCTGTGCCGAGACGATTGAGCGGAATGCCTTCCAGAATCTTAGCCCTCATCTCATCCGTCAGCTTGCCCGCGGTGATATCGGTGCCGATCAGGCCGGGCGTCACGCAATTGACGCGAATGCCGTCCGGGCCGAATTCACGGGCCATCGCCTTGGCGAGGCCGAGCACACCCGCCTTGGCCGCCGAATAATGCGGGCCGCCAAAAATTCCGCCGCCGCGCTGGGCCGAGACCGACGACATGCAGGCGATCGATCCCGACTTCCGTGCGCGCATATGTGGGATCACGGCTTGGGAGAGGAACAGTACACCCTTGAGGTTGACGTCCTGGATACGATCCCAATCGGCTGCCGAAATCTCCAGGAGCTTCACCGGCTGGGTGATGCCGGCATTGTTGATCAAGATATCGATGCCGTCGAATGCTTCCATTACGCGAGTGACCGCCCGCTCGCACGATGACTTGTCGGCAACGTCGCACGATACCCCGATATGCTCTGTACCAAGACTGGTCGCTGCACCCGCGGCAGCTGCGGCATCAATATCGAGAATCGCAACCCGCGCGCCCTCGGTAGCGAACCGGCGGGCTGTGGCAAGCCCAATGCCGCGCGGCGAAGCCGCGCCCGAAATGATGGCCGTCTTACCGCTAAGCAGCATCAGTTCCTCCCGCGAATTGTTTTTCATTGGCAAGGCTAGGAATGCCTCGCGGACGCGCAACAGACAAACGCACAGTTGTCACGGATGGATGAATCTGGTTCACTTATGGAATGCTATCAAACGTCCCGATATCGGCAATTCGCGCCTTTGAAGCCGCCGCCCGCACTGGATCGTTTCGCGATGCAGCGAATGAGCTTCACCTGACACCGAGTGCAGTCAGTCATGCCATCCGCAAACTGGAGGACACGCTTCGGACTGTTCTGTTCGAGCGCAGCGCGCGGTCAGTGCGGCTCACGCCAGCCGGCGAAAACCTGATGCGTCACACCGGAGCCGCTTTCGATCAGCTCCGCCGCGGGCTTGAAGAAGTTGCCGCGCGCGGGCCGCAATTGGTACGCGTTCATTCCGCGCCGAGCTTTGCCGCGCAATGGCTTGCCCCGCGACTTGCACAGTTTTTCGCCACTTACCCGAAGCTCGAAGTCCGCCTGGCTGCGAGCACCGACTACGCGCGCTTCAGCAACGACGATTTCGATGTCGACATCGTCTACGGTCCGCCGCGCGCGGAAGGAGTGGAGGTTGTTCCGCTCCCAGAGGAGACGGTCACGCCCCTCTGCTCCCCCGCGCTTGCAAAATCAATCAGGAAGGCTGCCGATCTCCTCGATCAAACGCTCATTCGTTCCGACGTGAAGCAGGTTCAGTGGCACCAATGGTTCACGGCGAACGGATTGGAAGCACCTGCGCTCCACGGGATGAGGTTCGATCGCAGCTTTCTTGCAATCGCAACGGCTGCGGAGGGATTGGGAGTAGCGTTGGAATCAACGCTCCTGGCCGAACGCGAACTGGCGAGCGGGCGACTAGTTGCGCCGCTAGCAGGGCGCGCCAACGATATCCGCTACGTCGGCCATCGCCTGATCTACCCGCGCGCCAGTCGACAGAGATCTGCGGTACGAGCCTTCGCGGATTGGCTCGTGGCGCAACTCGCTGGCGAGACCGTGGGTTCCTCGCACTAATATCGAAGTCAAGCCGAGCAGCCCTCAACCAACCAAGCGTGCGGCTATTTTGCGTCTCGAGCTCCGATGTTCGCGTCTTCAGCGCATCGAAGTCGGCGCCCAAGCAAACGGGCCTCCATAAATCCTCACAATCGTATCATTCGTGCCCATTATCCGAGGTGCCACCATCGGGGTGGCGGAAGATCGTAGATTGGCGTGCAAAATTGTACGATTGGTAGCGAGCGCCGCGAGGGCACTTGCTCTGAGACGTCGTTTCAAAACATCGCGGAGCAGCTCAATGCACCAGGTATCGAATAGCTGAATCGATGTGTGAAAGATTGAGGCTGAGCGAGCGCTGTTCGTCGGATATAACCGGGTGCTGACGAACTACTATGCGCGTGCTGAAGGAGGAGCGGGGCCGCGACCATCTGCCGAAACAGGAATTGGGAATGGCCAAGGTCGTCTGTATTGAGGGCGCGTTTCACAGCGGCGGGCTGCCGAGCTTTTGGAGTGAGCCCAGCGAGCGTACTCCGATGACGAAGGCGCGAGCGGGAGCACGGCGCGGTGCTCTGCCAAAGGCCCAACGGCCTCGGAAATCGCACCGGGTCGAGGCCCATCGTGCGACGATCATGGCTGTGCTCGAGGCCTCGCCCGATAGCGCCATCGATGAACTGAGGCACAGCTTGAGCAAAGAGGGCCTTTGCTTTGGCTATGGCACGATCCGCCGCTTCTTCGAGCGTCACAAGATCACGCGCAAAAAGAGACTCCCATGACGCAGAGCAAGACCGTCCGGACGCTTCGAAGGGCGACGAGGCTTGCGCGAGAGTCACGACAAGGTCGACCGGGATCCTCTCGTCTTCATGTGTGAGACCTGGGCATCGACCAAATTGGCGCGAACACATGGTCGCTTCAGGCGCGGCGAACGCCTGCGGGCACCGTGCCTCATGGCCACTGGAAAATGTGTCGTAGCCGCTCTCGCCAGATATGGCATCATCGGTCCTTGGGTGCTCGATGGCGGCGGGACTCCCATCGGCGTCCAAAAGGGCCTCCTTTGATCAGCGTGCTCTGCTGGTAGCGCGGTAGAGCCGCATCACCGTGAAACATGGTATTACTCGTGCGAGATCGACCTGGGATTTTGTGGGGCGGTCCGCGCTGCTGCGACGATCGTTGCCGACGATCCCGTCTTTGGGAAGGTTTGTCACGGCGGCATCATGGAGACGTTCGCTAACAGCCTGCGTATCTGGCCACGTGATGGCGTGCGGCGACGGCTCAACGTGCGGCTCCAGTCTCTCCGATTGGACTTGGTGCTGCTCGACGCCCGACTCCGGGCGGATCGACCGATCATTCTGAATTTGGGGGAGGGGTGGATCAGCCTTACGCCTGAGCCCTTTGCCCCATCGCATCGGGAGTGACGGTCGAATTGCGGTACAATGACGGGAGGAAGCGAAGGAAGTCGTCGACATCACGGACAGGCAGACTCGTCCGCTTGCCTGCGGCGCGCTTACCGGGGGTTCAGGTTCGAGATGTTTAGCCCCTGCCTTTGATGGTGCATCCTTATCGCACCATTGCAAGGAAGCGCCATGGGACATGATCTGAGACCGGAAAACTGGACCATTTATGACCAAAGTATTCGAAACTCTTGCGTCATGACGCTTTGCAACGATTACTTCGCGTGGCCGGCCGAAATAGGGACTTCGTCTCACGCAGGCTTCAGGACGTCGCGGGAATACGATCCTTTAGGAGCACTATATAGTGGACCAAAGGCAGCCGGCCCAGGAGCACAGAGGCAATCCCCGAAGCTTGGAAAAAACGCTGTGGAAGCGCCGTCAAAAAATGCTTGGCTATCACCGTCAGTCAAAGGTCGTTCAAGCACGAAATTCGCTGGAGCCGGTCCCCAGCACGTCCTCCAAAACAGGCGGCACAAAACTGACGACGGGAGCTCGGTAACACTCGATGGTGTCATACCGCTGAAGGAACACACCGTGCAGGATATGAAAAAACGTCGGCTATTCACGCGGCACATCGGCCGCTTCGTTCGGGAGGTATCAATGCGTTCGCTTGCTGCGTCAGTCGCCTTCACGTGCTTCTCATTTTCGCCTGCCGCGGCTTGGTGGGACGAAGGGCATATGCAGATCGCCTATCTCGCTTACAAGCAACTTGTCCGGCGGTCAAAGAACACGCCGACATACTCCTGAAGCTACCGGATTACGCAAACTGGATCGCAGGCGCGCCCCAGGGCGCGGAAAAGTGTACGCCTTGGTGCATGCCGCTACATGGGCCGATGATATCAAAACGAAGGACGATTACTACGACGATCAAGTTAAAGATTCCAAGGCAAAACAGATCGTCCCATATGGCCACCTCAAGCATGCCTATTGGCATTTCAAAGACGCTCTGTACACGCCGGACGGTACGTCCCTCCCGCAGCCGGATCCGGTTGATGCTGTCACGCAGCTCAAGGCTCTAGTCGCTAAGCTGCCAGCCTCAGAGAGTGCTTGGGATGCTATGCGTTCCTACAGTCTCGCCTGGACACTTCATCTGGTTGGCGATCTACACCAGCCGGATCATGCAATTGCCTGTTACACTGCGCAACTGCCCGACAATGGTGGCGATCGCGGCGGTAACGCAGAAAAAGTCATACCAGCCAGGGGAGAGACGATCCTGCTTCATGCTTATTGGGATAGCTTGTTCGGCGGCTATTCGCCAGTGTTCGGAGCGATCACCGACGACGAGGACAAATTCAACGGCCTCAAAAATGTCGCGCCAGATTCCGCGAAGGCTCAGATTCTCGATCCTGCCACCTTGGCCCAAGAAAGCTTCGAGCTGGCCAAGCAGAATGCTTATGCAGCTCCCATACCGAATGACACGACACCGGTTCAACTAACTCGAGATTATGAGACCAACGCTCGCAACGTAGCTCGCAATCAGGCTGCGCTTGCCGAGGACGATTGGCCAATCTGCTGAACCAGATATTGAAAATGAATCCGACCGTCACACGCTGCGCTGCCAGGCGTTCGCTAAAGGAAAGCGGCGAGGTGGGTAGTCGCGCTGAGTGTTCGGCGCATATCGCCTTCGCTGCAAGTGTTCCTGGTATTGCGAAACGTAGGGTGAAGAATACTCCTCCTCCCCAAGCACGAGGCCGTGGGCGGTTTGCATGCTGATCTCCTATCGAGCTGATTAGGCTCGATAGGAAAGACCGAAATTATGCGCAGTTCGCCAGCCGGACGTCGTCCGAGAATCCCATAGATACAGGCTCCTGTTCCTGCGAGCTGCGCACAATCACGGGGTGTGCCTAATCCCGCTTGTGTATTTAAATTAGCGCGACGACCGGCCCTTCGCCGGGTTCCCGCCGCCGGCAGCGGCGATTACGCCTCGAGCGACCGACGAAGCGAGGATCCACAGATGCATCTGGCGATCTTCGCCGGCGTCCTGCAAGCCGATTGCTACAAAGCAGATCAGAGAATTTTGCTTTCCGTTTATTGTCGGCGTCAGCTTACGGACAGCTAAGCTGCTTATCGGCGGGGTCAGGTCTAATGACCTGAACACAATGCAACAGCCATAGGAGTGTGGTCGCCATGGGCGGTCGAATTAACAATTGGTCGGATGCTCCATCCGCTGATGAGTATCATTACGCGAGCTCCCCGGAGCACAGGAATGCTGACTATTTCGCGGACGCGTTCGGTAGAATGGGATTGCAGGATTCGGGTGCCAGCTCATCCTCGCAGCCGAGTTATTACCTCACTTCAAGATCTCCCGTTGTTGAGATCGACCAAGCCGAATTCCGGGAACGGGTGAGGAGCTTTCATGGTGACGAGATCAATCATATCGCCAACAATCCGCAGGAATACTCAGAATTTGTATCCGAAAGAGCCAGGCGCACCGCGGATGTCGCTAGCAGTTACGCGATCCGAAGGGATTCTGATGCCGCCCGATATTACAGCTACCAACTGGGAAATAGGAGCGTCGGCCTCCAAAGAACGGAAGCCGGATTTCCTATGGCGACTGAGTTCACCAGCCAACGGTGGCGAGAACAGTTCCCCGGACGAACTGACGTCACATCAATCGTGGATTTTCAGGTTGCTCATCCGCTCGTCGGCAACGCGGGCGATATTCTGCTTGAGCACCAACTACAGCAAGACGGCGAACGGCCGCTGGTGAACTGGCGGCCTGCTAATGATGAAGCGAGAACCCGTGCAGAACAAATGGGCTTCGTTGATGTAGATCACAATGATATGGTACTCGATCCCACCCAGTCCAGACAGTGGAGATACAGGGATGGTGAATGGCAACGTGCAACCAATTCTCCGATGTATCTCTCCAAAATCAAAACGCCGAGTGATGATGAACCTTCACCAGAGTCCGATTCGGATGGAGACTTTATGTGACGTGAGATCTCCATCAATCGATTGAGGTGGAGCAGGAGCGCAGACCAACCGACACCTGCGGCTTACGATCGAGCGTTGGACGGAACGAAGCCGAAGTCAAATTTGGCTCAATCCATGAGGTGCGCTGCACTGACCGCACCGCGGCGGTTTAGGAGAGTTGGTGCCTGTAATAGCACAAAAGAAAATCCCGGCTTCCAACCGGGGTTTTCGACTGTGGCCTGGGCGGGAGAAGCGAATTGCCTATGGCATGCGCGAGCGTCATTGCGTCCGCGCCATCAGAATTGCTTGGGATCTTCCCGGGTTCGCTGGGTGAGGAGGGCTTCGTTGGCCGTTTTCTTCGTAGGCGGTAATCTCGAGAAACGTCGGGCCAACTCATCGAGCAACGAGACCATCCACGCGGCTCGCCGGCGGTGGACGCATGGCAAGATCAAAAAAGGAGCAGATGCCAGCAGACCCACCTCATTCTGCTCCAGGATGAGGTTGATCTTGCGCTTGCGGTTTCCTGTCCGTTTGGGTCGGTGCCCCTCCGATCTGGCTCCGAACCGGTCATGGTCTCGTATCGCACCGCCAAATCGAGCCACTGCAATGCTCTCGATTGCGTCAACAAACATCCTCGATCTATGCTCATCACAATGGCTGGGCCGGTCCGGCATGCAATGCTTTCGTTGGCCTCACGTGCGCATCGTCGGATGCTGCTCCGCCATGCCAACATGTCCGGGTAGGCTCCGATCCAATTCGCCACGAAGACTATCAGCACCTATGCGAAGTCCGGCCACGCGGGTGTTCTACAGGGCGCGGCGTTGGTTGACAGAGGAAGCTGTTCTTCCCACTGGCCGCGTCTTCAGCGAGGGGCAGTTGCCAAAATGGCGGACCTTCGGAACTTTTGCACCGTCGCACTCTTTTTCGAAAGCCTCGACGCTCCTCATCCTTGACGGCACCGCAGCGCGGCAATTTCCCCGCGGTACGCCCGTCCTCATGCGCCCAAGAGCTGAACGATTGAAAAGGTTCGTTCGGGCTATGCTTGAACGGGATGCAAGAACGAGCGCCACCGCCGAAGGTAGGTCGGCCGCAAAAGCGCGGCGTTCAAAGGCAGCCGCGGCGCGGGAAGATCACTACCTTGTCACCACAGATTGCCTGATCGTACGTTCTGCCAATGCTCGAAGGGGCGCCTAAGTCCACCGCGAGTTGATGAGCTACGCGCGAGACGCCGACGAGAATATCGGCAACTGCGCGGAGGTCCACGTTGGGTGTGCGCATCTCCGATTTGAGGGCGGAATGCATAGCCGCGATGTAGCGGGCAACAGAATAAGCGCCCTCTTATCGTTAACCGGGCCGTTCCCGGTGGAGCGCCGTGCGAATCGCGCATCTCCGTCCGCGGTGGAGTCGCACTCTGATGACCGCTTAGCATTCCGTGTCGTGATTCCTAGCGCGTCGGCCTATCCGAGCGGCTGCAATTCCACGGTCGTCCAGTACGCGCGTAAGGTGGTAGGGCAGCAGTTCGTAGGGGCGTCGTCCGTTGGGGGCGCTGTGTGCCCAAGAAGGCTGAAGAAGATGCGTTCGTGTTGCGGGTGGTTGAAAGTAAATTCTGGAATGCCGGAGCACGGAGACTAGCTCGAAACGGGCAGCTGTTCGGTCCGCCGGTCGGCAGTTCCTCTCTCGCGACCGGAGGCCGCGCTCTCCGCAGTCGGCGGACTTGGTATTTTGATTCAGAGGGTGATGCTCCTTGCGGTTGAGGAAGGACTTACGATTCTGGCACAGTCGTTGCTAGTATGGTGCGGCAGCACTGAAAGTGCTGAGCGCACCAAACGCGAGACCAGCGATGCTCCCCGTTCTGGAATCGATGTGGCCCTCTTGTGAGAGGAAGGAGCTTGTTGCTTTTGACTTTGTGTGTCGTCGCGCTTAGCACGAAGACACCGACATTCGCTGCGGATCTCGCTCGGCGGCGCATCTACACCAAGGCAGCACCCCACTTGATCGTGGTCGCGATCAAAATCAGCGAGCGCAAAACATCGCGCAGCCTCTGACAATAAGTTTGGAGAGGAACATGGCGCTGGCTTAGAATCCCCTGCTTCCCCGATCAAGGTGGAGAACTGGCTGCGTGGTCAGCCCGTCACGAGCTTCCAGCCCGGGAAGGTGTACATCGTTGAATTTTGGGCAACTTGGTGCGGCGCTGTCCGATCTGATACAGCTGCAAGAGAAATACAGAGATAGCGGAATTGAGGTCCTCGGAATAGCAGCTCAAGAGCGCGCTCAAATAGCGGAAGAGGCCCGAAGTTGGAAAGTGGTTGACCGAAAGATTGCCAAATCTCAACTATCGGATCGGGTTCAACTACACACGCGAAATGAACAAGCTTTGGATGGATACCAGCTTTTCTGTTGGGATTCCGACGCCGTTCGGGGTCGACCGTGATGGCCGCATCGCCTCTATCGGTTCGCCGACGCAACTCGATGACGTTATGCCGAAGATTCTCACTGGCCATTGGCGCATCAGATGAAGCGAAGCCGCCGAGTCAGGGCGGATCGCCAAGGGCGAAGGCGCAATGCCGATCTTGGCTAAACTAAGGCTGGCGATGGAGGCACAGGATTGGGCGAGAGCGCTTTCGGTGGTCGAAGAAGCCGTCGCTGCTCTGCCGGATGGCCGGAACTTCCACAACCGCACGCCTTTCATCATCCATGTGTAGCGATACGGGATATGGTTGATGACTAAGATCAAAGGCATGTCTAAAGCCTGGACGTATACGCGTCGTACGATGCTGTTGGGCAGTAGGTTCTTGGGTAGCGCTTTGTTCGGGGGCGCTGCGGTGCCTACACGCAATCAGCCGCAACGCAAGGTCGCTATGGTGTTGAAGGCGCCCGACTCTCCCTTTGTCGTTGGGTGCACACAAGACGGTATCATCTCGTTGCGTTATCGTTACGATGCGTATGACACGGACTATGTCCTGCCTGGAGCCGTGCTGGGGACGGCTCACGCTAGAGTTCGGCGTGCCGGATCCGAGTGGCATACGCTTCGAACTGGCGTTAGTGCAACGAAGCCGATGCATAGCGCTGCCCTTGAACTAGCAGCCCACGATGCGGGCGTCCTTCTCGCGAGCCGCCTCTCAGTTTACGAAGCTAGATTGACGTGGGAGATCATGCTGCGGAACGACGGCATGGCGAGCGTGGAGGTTGGCGACCTCTATCTGCCCATGCCGATGAACACCGAATTTCCGGCGGGGCAACCGGTATCGGCGGCTGTTTTGAAGCACAGCTTCGTGTCGGGGCATGGGTCGCACATCCTCTGGATTCGTGGCAATAGCACCGGTCCCTTCCTCATGCTCTTGCCGGAAGCGGATACGTCACTGGAATATTGGAATGTTCACAAGGATTCGGCAGAAGCCAGTGGGACGTGGTGCGCCTACATCTTGGGCGGGGCGGCCGCCTGCGAGGCAGTGGCGGGCGGGACTCGCTGGCGACAGCCGACCCATTCCCTCTCCCTCTCGCCGGCCGAGCAACGGCGTTACCGTCTCCGTTTCCAGTGGGTTGCCGATTATGAGGCGGCGCGCAGGGCTATCACGGACGCCGGTCTGGTGGACGTGGAAGTAATGCTAGGCATGACGGTTCCCAACGACCAGCATGTCGACATCGCACTCGCGTCCTCCATTCCGGTGGAGCGAATCGAAGCGGAATTTACCGGCGACACGGTGGTGCAACGGTTGCCGGATCGGGCCGGCAGGCGACTGTGGCGGGTTCGCTTTTCGCGATTGGGAGAGAACCGGCTGACCCTGCACCAGGCGGGTGCGCGCCAGACCTTTCTTGAATTCTTCGCTACCGAGCCCGTCGAGACGATGATGAAGAAGCGCGCTACCTTCATCGTGAAACGGCAGCATCGTGATCCGTCCAAATGGTACGACGGTTTGTTTGGCGAGTGGAATATGGAGACGCAGGTCCTGCTTGGCCCGGACAATTACGACCGGATCAAGGGCTGGCGCATCTACGAGGTGACGTGCGACGACCCCGGGCTGAGCAAGCCCGCTTACCTCGCGACCAAGAATGCCGAGCATCCTGATGTGGCCGAAGTGGCGGCGTTGGATCGGTATATAGATACGTTCGTCTGGGGCGGGCTGCAACGTACCACACAGGAGGCATATGCCTACGGCATCTACGGCATACCCGATTGGAAGCAGAACAGGGAAAGTAGCGATCCCGGCCCAAAGGGCCGCCTGCATATCTGGCGCCCTTATGACTATCCGCACATCTTCGCGATTTATTTGGCCATGCACCGCATCGCGCTTGACCATCCCGCGATACCCACCCGCCAGAGCGCACGAGATTATCTGGTACGCGCCTACGGTACGGCGTTGGCCATGTTCACGGTGCCGATGCGCGTGGTGATGTGGTCTGCCTATCGCACCGGCTTCTGCAACGAATGTGTGATCCCCGAACTGGTTTCGGCGCTTATAACTGCGGGCTTGACGCGCGAGGCAGCGACTTTGGAGGCGCACTGGGCGCGTAAGGTGCGCGCCTTCGTGGATGCAAAGGCGGACCTTTTCAAGTCGGAATATCCGTTCGATTCCACAGCCTTCGAATCAACACAGGCACTGGCGCGCTCGGCCCTTGACGACCCTGCCGCCATGGGAGTTTCGAAGGCGGCGGCGCGTGCCTTCGCGGCGCGTCAGCTCGCTGCAAATCTGTTCTGCCGTGGCTGGCTGGAACCTGCTTATTACTACCTGGGCAGCGATTATCGCCGCACTGCGGGCGACGCCTATACGCTGACTTACATGGCGCAAATGGGAGGTTGGGCGCTGCTTGATCATGCGCTGAACGATGCAGACGACCCGCATCCGCTCCTTCGTCTCGGCTATGCGTCACAACTCAGCGCTTGGGCTTTGCTGAACAGCGGCCCTGCGTCGGCCGGTCATGGCTATTGGTATCCAGGCGAGGAGAATGACGGCGCGGCCGCTGGCGGCTTCGAGCCGGCGCCGAGCGGGACCACATGGCTCGGTCAGCCGCGTCACCGTGGAACGTGGTATTACTCGTGCGAGGTCGACCTAGGATTTTGTGGGGCGGTCCGCGCCGCTGCGACGATCGTTGCCGACGATCCCATCTTTGGGCAGGTTTGTTACGGTGGCACGATGGAGACGTTCGCTCACACCCTGCGGATCTGCCCACGTGATGGCGTGCGGCGACGGCTCAACCTGCGGCTCCAGTCTCTCCGATTGGACTTGGTGCTGCTCGACGCCCGATTTCGCGCGGATCGACCGATCATTCTGAATTTGGTGGAGGGGCGGATCAGCCTGACGCCTGAGCCCTTTGCACCATCTGCATCGGGAGTGACGCTCGAATTGCGGTACGATGATGGGAGGAAGCGCAAGGAAGTCATCGACATCACAGACAGCCAGATCCTCGTCCGCTTGCCTGCCGCGCGCTTACCGCGGGTTCAGGTTCGCTAGATGATTAGTCCGGCCTTTGATGGTGCATCCGTATCGCACGATTCGAAGGAAGCGCCTGGGACACATTTTACACGGCTGCGCCACCGCGACGGACGCGGTCCGTCGAGCAATACAAATAGTCAAGAGAGCTTAAGAGCGCTGGCTAAGCGCTACGGCATCACTCCCAAAGACGGTTCATCAGGTGGAAAGGCAGCGGCTCCGTTAGTGACGCGAAGACAGGCCCCCGGGAGCCTAAGTCCACCTTCCGCATTTCTGGGCGCATTTGCTCCGCATCCGCTGCCACATTTCTCCGATTGAGAAAGTCTAATCCGAACTCTTTGGCTGCGCCTGGCAGCGAGATGATCGTCACAGAGCTCTACGCATCTTAAGCAACCGACCTGCCAACGATGTTGTACGAGAGTTCCTCAACGAACAAGGCGCTATAGCCGTAATAGAGAAGCTTTACTGCGCGACTTGAGACATCGATGTCGTGAACAAGACACAGCTCAAACAACAACGCCGAGGACAGGGTGCCGATCACCGAAACAAGCAACTGCCTGGGCCAAGATGCGCGCCCGCGACAACACCGTTCCTATCGAAGTCGATTGTCCTCAGAAATATCGGGGCGCTGCAGCATCACCATGGCGCTGCTTGGATAAATCAAGCAAGTTTCATCTGCCCGTTGGCCAATCTCCGGTATCGAAAAAGTGGCCTCCTGGCGAATCGGGATACTATCCCGGCGCGGCCAACGGAAGGATCGCTGAGGTTTCTGCTTATCCGTTTGCTGAACATGTCGCCGAAGATCGCGCGGGCCTTCGCGACTTCGCCATAGGCTTCACGGCGTGGCTACACGCGGATGCTGATGCGCCGAAAAAGTGGTGACAGTACGCCAAAGCAACAACAACAAATGCCGGCGGAGCAACCGGCGCTGAACGAGAGCATCGAGGCGTTATTCGCCTCGTGCCAACACGTCGTCGACACTCAGCACGAGGTCATGGCGCTCAAGGGGGAAATAGGAAAGCTGCCAGCGCCGCCGGACGAAGGATATTAGCAGAGGTGACTGGCAGGCGAACTCGACGACGAGCTGAGGCGCTTGGGGCTCCCCCTTGAGGTCTGAAGCGCGCAGATTTCAGCCGCGCCACGACAGTTCGGCGGCGCAATGCACGGCTGCCACATTCGCCTATGCGCCCCCTGAATCTCGGCAATGGAACTTGCTTACCGGCGACGGGATATTGCGCGAGTTTGCCCTCGGCCGAACAGATCAGATCCATGCGTCTTGTTGTTCGATCAGCTCGCTGATGGAGATCATGTCACTATCAGGTGATTGCACGAAAGGCTTGAAGACTCTACTCCGCCCATCCAGATGCCGCCTGCCTGTGCAGGAAGTGCGCCGACGATTGGCTCGCTTCCAGCAACAGATTCGCCAGGGCTAGATCACGTCCCCACGAAAAACCTATCCCGCACGCGCCGCCGCGGATGGGGCAGCTGACGGTGCCTCAACATGCCAACCATGTATGGGCCCTCGACCACAAGGTTGGATCCGACTAGGTGACGGCTCTCGCATTGAACCGTTCATGGTGACCGATGGCTTCAGCCGCTATTGATTAGCCTGGCGGCGACGGGCAGCACGCAATATGCCGAGTGCCAGCCGCTGCTCGGGAGTACTGTGATGACCATCAGCATGCTTGATCAAAAGATGTTCAAACTCGCCTGTGGCCACGAGGTGGTCCTTGGTCGACTATCCAACATTGATAGATGGGTTTGCGAGACTTGCGGGCGGCCAACGGCTCTGACCTCAGACCCATTTAAGTCACTCCCTTTGAAGGAGCTCGACACCGCTCAACAGATCGATTTGCAAGCGAAGGAGCGAGGTGAGGAGGTGATCCGTCTGACCTGAATAGAAGCCCTGGCGCTCCGCAATGCGGATCTGGCCGCGCTGTCACTAGGACAGAGGCCGCAGCGAACTCATCGCTGCGGTCCGCGCACGGTCAGATGAACCGGGTGAAACGGTCTCTAGGTGAACTATTCGGCCAGCCCCGGTGTGGCAGTATCCCGCGCTCCATTCCGGATGCATCGTCAGTGTGACGATCAAGTCGGGAAAAAATAGGCAACGGACCGAGCGAAAGCGAACAGAGCAGGCCTTCATCCTGTGAGTAGGCTCGCGTCCGCTTGGTGCAACGGAGACTAAGCACAGCGGCCCACCCCCAAATGCCCCGCCGGCTGGGGCCGTCTGGCGGTTTTGACGCTGATAGTGCGGCTCGTCATGACGCTTGACGGCAGCGCCCTGGTAGCTGCCTTTTTCTATGCCTAGTCTGCCCTTGCGTATCAATTGACACGTTGTGATCCAAAGGGGGCCTGCTACTATTTCCCGATCAGAGGGGCAGCGATGGATCGGCTGAAGAACGCGTTGGGGCATCTCGAACTTCCGGGCTGTCCGAATTGCCGGATCGTCATGAGATGGTTTCGCTCGGAGATAGTGCGAGACACTCCGGAATCGATAATTGCCGACCTTTATGTCTGCCCAAATTGCAAGCGCGCTCAGCGGACCGATACAACGTTCACGCCGGTTCCCGTCCCGCCTTACAAAACTGGCGGCCCTCATTTCCGTGTGATTCAAGTGGGACAGTAAGGCCGCCGCCTCAGCCGTTTATCGGCCTCGGTCCACATCGGACCGATCACCTCGCTCCTCCGGCAGCCGGTTAGTGCTATCTGGCGGATGATGTCGGCCCTCGTGACGTACCTTTCGTCCTTCTTGGCATTTCGCATTATCTCGCCAATGATCCGATATTCGGGTTCTCTGGCCCGGCGGCTCCGCACGTTGTCCGGCTTTCTCATACCATGGGCGGGATTGATGGCGATGAACCCGCATCGACGGCGCACGTGAGAATGCCGCCAAGAAGCCCGGCGGTCCGCGTTGCCGTTCCCGCGCCACCGCGAACAATGACTTTCCCGCGTAGCTTTTTCGTCTTGACTAAGGCTCGCGTCTTGCCGGCCATGATATCCTTCAGGACCTTGTTGATATCGGCCCTGGTTAGGTCCTTCACGCGCCACGTGCTGAGAAGCGGGATGATATGGCGCTTGAATGCGGCCGGTATCGGTGATGATGGTAGTGGGCTTCTTTGGGCGTCGACCCTTTCCCAGGAGGAGGCCGGCGTTCAGATCGTTTAAAGAACGCAGAGCTCCTTGACGGTGATCGCCTTGCGATCGAGCTGGCGTTCCTCCGCGGGATTGTCGCCCTGTGCGACACGCCCCAATTGGACCTATCGCCTTCTGGGCGGTTCAGACGCCATGCAAGCCGATGGTGTAGCGGCGCGAGCGGCCCTGTGATCTGTATTGGATGACGTAGCTACGCTTGGACAGAAGTGAAGAAGCGCAGACCGAAACCAGGTAGCTCTTCATTCCAGATGACACAGTCCCTGTCGCTGCTCTCAGCGGCGTCTACGACCCTCTTCGTGAGCTTAACCATGGGCAATCTCCGACAGAACACCCGTTCTCGCGTAAGCACCACGTAAGCAGTCGGACACAAATCAGGGCGTATCTGAGGATACCGAAGACAAGCTAAAATTTCAGTTTGTTCAGCTGAAACAGCAGGATAGCACATTGGAGCGAAGCCCATCGAAAACGGTCGAAGGGCACGTCAAGTGCTCCGAAGGCAAAGGTCACACGTTCCAATCGTGTCGCGGTTCCAACACGATCTCCAGATCGTCGTCCTTGCGCCGGCTCAGGGCGGTGTTGCTCATGCTCGCTCCGTCCGTGGCATCGGGCGACGGCGTTGCGTCGGACCAGACCGTGGCAGCGCGCGCACGCCGCGCCTCCTCCGCGTTCAGGCCGGCGAACGCTGGCCTCGCCCCTGAGGGTCGCTTCGGTAGCGGCTGGCCGAGGTCTGGTAGTACCGCGCGGAGATGGCCGCCATGGCCTCGATCAACGATCCCCACGGCGCCGGAAAGCACTCTTCCGCCATCACCCGGTACAGCATGCGCGTATAGCCGGCCAGCTCGTCATTGAGGAACTCCACGGCAGGCATAGCTGGATAGCGCTGAAGCAGCAGGATCGCCGCGTTGTCGGCCTCGCCGGCCAACGTGTCCTTGTCGCGTCCGTGCAGATCGTTCTGCAGGCGCCCTATCGCGGAGATGAGCCGCAGGACCTGGCGAAACGCCGGACGCGCGCGCAAGGTCGCCATGTCCAGCCCCCACAGCAAGGACAGGCAACAGAACACGTTCGCGTAGGCTATCGAATCGATGCCGTTATGCAGGTACTCGGCGTAGGACCAGCGTTCCGGCCCTGCCGCCTGCGCGTGGCCGGCGCGCAGCGCCGCGCAGTAGCGCCTGGTATCGGCGAGAAGCTGAGCATAGTCGCGATGATCGTAGGCTAGCGCCGCCAGCGAAGCGCGCAGCACAGCGCAGCCCTCGAATCCGGGGAGCGCGCACGGCTCGCCCTGCCCCAGCGCCTGCTCCACCGCGGCGAGCTGCTCCGGCACGATCAGGCCAAGGTCGTTGCAATCGTCGAGCCAGAACAGCAGCGCCAGTTCGCGATAGAACGCCACGATGAGTGTTTCGTCCTGCGGATTGCGACCGGTGCGGGGGCTGATGTCACGCAGGCTCGGGCGGATACGCTGCAGAATGTACTGGCCGCCGCGGACCGCTTCCACGGCATGCTCGTCAGCGAACCCGGTCAGGGAACGCCCCCAGCCCAGCACCTGATGCAGCGCGCGTTCTGCCTGGATCATGGCGCCGCTCCTGCTCCCTCGGTCAGGACGCGCCGCCCCCAATGAAGCGCCAGCCACAAGCCGGCGAGTTCGGCCACACGCACGACCCGAGCGGGGCAATACAGTTCCTTGCCGATCCACAATGGCGTTTTCGGCAATGCATGCGCCGCATGGCGGGCGAGCATCCACTCTAGCGCACGCGCCACCACCTGCGCGATGCGCCGGCGCCCTGTGGTTTTTTCGCTCTCGTCCATCACGCGTAACGCGAACAACGCATAGGCGGTCTCCTCGAATGTGGACGCGCGACCGGCGCCCCAGCCGCCGTCGCCGCCGCAACCGTAAATGATTGCGCAGGCGTTGTGAGTATCGAGAATCGGCGAAGGTTGATGTTGAATGTCGCAATCTTCATGTAGAGCTACCGGCTCCTGCCTTCCGTCCTCCGCCATCAGGTCGGGGACGCGGATCTCCTTGAGCAGTTCCTGCACGAACAGGCTGTGCTCGCCGCCGGCGTCCGACACCACCGAAGCCAGCGCCGCCGAATACACCACCAGCGTGCCGTTCGGCGCGATCACCGGGGTGAGGCCCGCCGAGAAACTGCGGAACCGGCGCTCGAACGGATTGCGCCTGGACGCATCGACCAGCGCGATCTTGACGCCGGCACCGCGGGTGTTGAGCTCGCCGAGCACGGTCTCGAGGCTGAAACCGTCGCGGCGCACGTCGGATTCGGTCCAGATCTGCGCATCGACCGGCAGCATGTAGCTTTGGCGCGCCGACTGGATGCCGAAGCCGCTGAAGAACACCAGCGCCACCGATCCGGGCTTGATCTTGCCATAGAGCTTCTCGAAGGCGCGGCGCATGCCGTCGCCGGTCAGGTTCTCGCCGATCTCCACGGAAAAGCCATCGCGCTTGAGCTCGTCGGCAACGTCGCGCGCGTCGTTGATCGGTTCCTTCAGCGGGGCATCCGCATCCGGATATTTGGCGTTGCCGATGATCAGCGCATAGCGGTCGCCGGCGGCCAAGGACGGCGCAGCCGGGACAAGCGAAATGAGGAGGGACAGAAGAACGAGAAAGCGAATTTTCATAATCAGCGCGGTCCAGCCAAAAAGGCGCCGTTCCCAGCTTGCGCCGCGGCGACCTTAACTTACGCTCCAGGCATTATCAAACCCGGGAAGGGGGGCGTCAACCGCTTGGAGATTCGGGATAATCGCGACGATTGATCGCAACGCATGGGCGCGCCGGGAGGAGAATGAACAGGCTGTCATGATTGCGGCTCGAGCGATCCGGTTCGATCTTTACGGCAGCAAGTTAGGGCAGCCGGGGCGAAGAGAATGTGATTGGTCTCACATCGCGGACTCACATGGCAGGCTCGCGGTCATCGCAGCCTCCGGCGTTTGACCTTTCTTGCGGACAATGGCTTGGTGCGCCCGATCGTCCCGCAAGATCCAACTCAAGAAAAGCAAGACCATGGGAAACGCCTACGAAATCTACGCGCTGCGCTATGCGACGATGTCGCCGCGCACCCCCAACATGAACTTCCTGGCCCCGGACCCGCATGACAGCGCGGCGCAGGACCTCGACTATTTCGTCTGGCTGATCCGAGGGAAGGGCCGCGACATCCTGGTCGATACCGGCTTCAATGCCGAGGAGGCGAGCGCGCGGGCGCGCAAGCTGACGCTGAATCCGGTCGATGCGCTGGAGCGCTTCGGTGTCGCTGCGTCAGCCATTGCCGACATCATCGTGACGCATCTGCATTACGACCATGCCGGCAATCTCGACCGTTTCTCGAACGCGCGCTTCCATCTCCAGGAGCGCGAGATGGCTTACGCGACCGGCCGCTGCATGTGCAATGGCCTGCTGCGACATCCGTTCACGGTCGAGCACGTCACGCAGATGGTGCGCCATGTCTATGGCGAGCGCGTCACGTTCTATTCCGGTGACGGCGAGGTCGCACCCGGCGTCACCGTGCATCGTGTCGGGGGCCATTCGGACGGCCTGCAGGTGGTCAAGGTCGAGACCGCGCGCGGGCCGGTGGTGCTCGCGTCCGACGCCGCGCACTACTACGCCAATCTCCAGCGCAGGAGCCCGTTCCCGATCGTCTACAATGTCGGCGACATGGCGGCGGGCTGGGAAACGATCGAGCGTCTCGCCGGGCATCCTGATCGATTCATTCCCGGTCATGATCCGATCGTGACGGAAATCTATCCGCGCGCCAGCGACAAGGTCGATGCCTGGGCGCTGCATCTGCCGCCGACAAGGTCGTTTGCGAAGTAGTGACCGTCATTCCGGTGCGCGCGAAGCGCGAACCCGGAATCCAGAAGTTGTAGCGCGAGATTCCGGGTTCGCCGCTTCGCGGCACCCCGGAATGACGGGCTGGGCTAAATACGCCTGCTTGGTGTCGGCCTCGTCGCTGGTCTGGATCAGATCGAGGCTCGCTTCGATCTTGCCGAGCAGCGCGGAGGGCGCCGGTTTGGGTCTCAACCGGCAATTCCAGTCCTTTTCTTCGGACGTGTGCAGTCTCCGAGACGGGCGGCAAATATGGTGTCAACGAGTGCCGGAAGGATCCCCGCAAGCAACGATATCGCGGGGAGATTTTCGAGCCGCTAGCTCCGGCGGAGAGAATATCGCCAAATATCCTCCGTCGCCTGCGAGCTTATATGTGGCGACCTCGCGATAGCCGACGGCACTCAATTCGCAGCGTAAGAGCTCGATTGGCGTGCCATGCTTCGACGTCGGAAGCTCGAGATCGACAATTCCGACCCGCGCACCCTGCTTCAAGGCAGGCGCGAGATTGTAGAGGAAGGCATAGGGTTGGGCTATCTCGTGATACATATGCACGAGGATTGCGGCATCCAGCGAGGAAGCGGGCAGCCGCGGGTCGTGTGGTTCGCCGAGCGCGAATTGCACGTTCGTCAACTTCAGAAGTTCTGTTCGCCTGGCGAGTTCCATGAGGTAATCCCGCGTGACGTCCTGGGCAACGACAGAGCCGGCGGGTCCGACGAGGCGCGAGAGCCTGACCGTGTGGTAGCCACCGCCGGCTCCAATGTCGCCGACTGTCATGCCTGGTTTCAGTTCGAGAATACGTGCGATTTGACCGGCCTCATTGAGGGCGTCGCGGCGCTCTTCGGCGGAGCGGCGTGGGCTGACGATCCGTGCAACAGGACGCTGTGGTGAGGGAAACTCGTTTGCAGCGACTCCAGGGGGAGCCAGATGACCTATGTCAGCGGCGTATGCGCGAGTCGCGGCAAGCGCCGCAAGGAGCATCGCTATATGAGCCAGTGCCGTCACGGGCCTACCAAGTTTCCTCAACCGGACCCCCAAACGCCGACGTCCGCGCCTCCATGAATCCCTAATACGCCTGCTTTGCGTCGGCCTCTTCGCTGGTCTGGATCAGATCGAGGCTCTCCTCGATCTTGCCGAGCAGCGCGGACAGTTGCTTGCGCTCCTGCGCGGAGAGGCAGGCGAGGATCTCGTCTTCCCGCCGCAGCAGCTGCGGGAACAGCTCTTCATAGAGCGCGCGGCCCTTCTTCGTCAGTTGCAGGCGAAATTCGCGCCGGTCGGCTTCGTTCTCGACGCGCTCGATCAATTGCGCATTCAGCAGCGTGGTCACCGCGCGGCTGATGGTGGATTTGTGCGTGCGGGTGCATTGCGAGATGTACTGCGCACTGCAGGCATCGTTGCGGAAGCCGAGCGTAGCGATCACGCGCCAGGCCGGAATGTCGAGGCCGTGACGCTCCTGATATTCGACCGACAGCGCGGCGCTGACTTCCGCCGCGAGCCGGTTGAGGCGGAACGGCACGAACTTGAACAGATCGAGGCGCGCCTTCGGTCGCGGTGCAGCCTCGTCGGCTTGCCGCGTCTTCAGCGCGATATCGCTGGATGTCCTCGCCAAGGAGAGCGCTCCGAATTCCAGTTGACGGCCGGCCGGCTCCGGTCCAAAATAGTTGCACGTGAGACTATCTAGCAGATCAGTCCTCTCCTGACCAGAGCCGAGGTTAGCGCATGGCGCAGGCCAATACGCAAAAGGCCAAAACCCAGTTCGGCTATCGCCGCCACCCCGACCAGGATCGCCCCGGCCCAAATCCGGCCGAGCATCCGGTGGTGGTCGTCGGCGCCGGCCCGGTGGGGCTGTCGCTGGCGATCGATCTCGCCCAGCGCGGCCAGCGCGTCGTCCTTCTGGATGATGCCGACCGCATCGGCGAGGGCTCGCGCGCGATCTGCTTCTCGAAGCGTTCGCTCGAATATTGGGACCGGCTCGGTGTCGCCGACCGCATGGTCGAGAAGGGCGTGGTCTGGAGCGTCGGCCGCATCTTTCATGGCGAGTCCCAGCTCTATCAGTTCAACCTGCTGCCCGAGGACGGTCATAAGCGGCCGGCCTTCATCAACCTCCAGCAATATTACGCCGAGGCCTATCTGGTCGACCGCATCTGCGATCTGCCCGCGATCGACCTGCGCTGGCGCAACAAGGTGACGGCGCTGGAGAGCCGCAACGATTCCGTGGCGCTGACGATCGACACGCCGGAGGGTGCCTATCGCCTGCACGCGCAATATGTCGTCGCCTGCGACGGGGCGCGCTCCTCGTTGCGGCAGATGGTCGGCGCCGAGTTTGCCGGACAGGTGTTCGAGGATCAGTTCCTGATCGCCGACGTCAAGATGACGGCGGAATTCCCGACCGAGCGCTGGTTCTGGTTCGATCCGCCGTTCCATGCGGGACGCTCGGCGCTGCTGCACCGGCAGCCCGACGATGTCTGGCGCATCGACCTCCAGCTCAATCGCTACGCCGATCCCGTGGTCGAGAAGAAGCCGGAAAACGTGCGGCCGCGGATCGCGCGCATGCTCGGCCACGACAAGTTCGAGTTCGAGTGGATCTCGCTCTACAAATTCCAGTGCCGGCGGATGGACCGCTTCATCCATGGCCGCGTGATCTTTGCCGGCGATTCCGCGCATCAGGTCTCGCCGTTCGGCGCACGCGGCGCGAACTCGGGGCTCGAGGACGCCGAGAATCTCTCCTGGAAGCTCGACCGCGTACTCCGTGGCACTTCGCCGGCGAGCCTGCTCGAGAGCTACCATGTCGAACGGAGCTTCGCGGCGGACGAAAACATCCGCGAATCCACCCGCTCGACCGATTTCATGGCGCCGAACTCGCATCAGGAGGCGCGGCTGCGCAAGGCGGTGCTGTCGCTCGCCAAGGAGACCGAGTTCGGCAAGCGCATGGTCAATGGCGGCCGGCTCTCGGTGCCGTGCAGCTATGACTCGCCGCTGTCATCGCCTGATGCAGATGCCTGGCGCGGCGGGCCATCGCCCGGCTGTTCCATGCTCGACGCCCCCGTTGCCGGCGAGCAGGCCTATCTGACCGATGCGTTCCGCAAAGGTGGAACGGATTTCACCTTGCTGTCGTTCAGGAACGGAGCGGCGATCGATGCGCCGGGAGGCCTGAAGGATATTCGCGTCGGTGGCGAGGGCGGACTTGCCGATCCCCAGGGCCTGGTCGTAAAGCGCTACGACGCCGCGCCGGGCGCAGCCTACCTGCTCAGGCCCGATGGCTATGTCGCGGCGCGCTTCCGCCATGCGACGCGCGAGGCGATTGCGGCCGCGCTGTCGCGCGCCACAGGCGTCAATTGAGGTTTCGCATGCCGCTTTCGACCAGCTCGAACTTCGCACGCCCCGACGACGCCTTCCGCGCCATCGTCGAGGCGCATCGCGGTCTCACCGAGGAACAGAGCGCCGATTTCGACGCGGCGCTGGTGCTGATCCTCGCCAACCATATCGGCGATATCGACGTGCTGCGCGAGGCGATTGGGCTCGCCACGCGCCGCATGATCGACGGCCAGCAGCAGCAACAACAGCAACAACAATAACCCAGAACCTGAAGCAAAGACTTAAGGATGACCTGATGGCGAAGAACTTCGCATCCACCGGCGATCTCTCCGAAAAGAAGATCACCTTCTCGGAGATCGGCACCGATCTCTACGCCTTCACCGCCGAAGGCGATCCGAACACCGCAATCATCGTCGGCGACGACGGCTGCCTCGTGTTCGACGCGCAATCGACGCCGGCGATGGCGAACAAGGTGATCGAGCGCGTCAAAGCCGTCACCGACAAGCCGATCAAATATGTCGTGCTGTCGCATTATCATGCCGTGCGCGTGCTTGGCGCCTCCGCCTACAAGGCGCAAGGGATCGTGGCCTCGCAGGAGACCCATCGGCTGATCGCCGAACGCGGCCAGCAGGATTGGGATTCCGAATACGGCCGCTTCCCGCGCCTGTTCCAGGATGCTGCCAGCATTCCCGGCCTGACCTGGCCGACGCTGACCTTCGAAGGCGAGATGTCGATCTATCTGGGAAAACGCGAGGTGCGGCTGATGCAGCTCGGCGCGGGTCACACCTCGGGCGACATCGTCGCCTGGGTGCCGGATGCCGAGGTGATGTTCTCCGGCGATCTCATCGAATATCACTCGGCCTGCTATTGCGGCGATGCGCATTTGCGCGAATGGCCGCTGACGCTGAACGAGATCCGCAACTTCAATCCCAAGGCGATCGCGCCGGGCCGCGGCGATGCCCTGAAGGGCGTTGGCACGGTGCGCGAAGCCATCGCGATGACGCGAGACTTCGTCACCTCGCTTTATGGCGCGGCCGAGATCTCGGTCGCCAAGGGCCGTACGCTGAAAGAATCGATGGCCGCGACGCGCGAGGTGATGGATCCGAAATTCCACAGCTTCGCCATCTACGAGCACTGCCTGCCGTTCAACGTGTCGCGTGCCTATGATGAGGCATCGGGGATCGACGATCCCGTGATCTGGACCGACAAGCGCGACCAGGAAATGTGGGCCGCCCTGCAAGGAGGAGGATAGTCATGAACATCAATACCTCGCCTGATCAGATCGTCCGCAGCTCGGCGCAGGTGACGCCGGGCTACATGTCCGGCTTCGGCAACAGTTTTGAGACCGAGGCGCTGCCGGGCGCGCTGCCTCTGGGGCGCAACTCGCCGCAGCGCTGCGCCTATGGCCTCTATGCCGAGCAGCTCTCCGGCTCGCCCTTCACCGCACCGCGCGGCACCAATGAGCGCTCCTGGCTCTATCGCATCCGTCCCTCGGTGAAGCATTCCGGGCGCTTCGAGAAGGTCGATGCCGGCCTGTGGCGCTCGGCGCCGTGCCATGAACACGACCTGCCGATCGCGCAGCTGCGCTGGGACCCGACGCCGCTGCCGAAGGAGGAGGTGACGTTCCTCCAGGGCGTGCAGACCATGACCACGGCGGGGGATGTGAACACGCAGGCAGGCATGGCCGCGCATGTCTATCTCATCACCAAGTCGATGGTGGACCAGCACTTCTACAATGCCGACGGCGAACTGCTGTTCGTGCTCCAGCAGGGCAATTTGCGCCTCGTCACCGAGTTCGGCCGCATCGATGCCGAGCCCGGCGAGATCATCGTGATCCCGCGCGGCGTGAAGTTCCGCGTCGAGATTCCGAACGGCCCCGCGCGCGGCTACCTCTGCGAGAACTACGGCGGCGCCTTCACGCTGCCGGAGCGCGGGCCGATCGGCGCCAATTGCCTCGCCAATGCGCGCGACTTCCTGACGCCGGTCGCGAACTACGAGGACAAGGACACGCCGACCGAGCTGTTCGTGAAATGGGGCGGCTCGCTGTTCAAGACGACCCTGCCGCATTCGCCGATCGATGTCGTCGCATGGCACGGCAATTACGCGCCCTGCAAATACGATCTGCGCGCATTCTCGCCGGTCGGCGCGATCAGCTTCGACCATCCCGATCCGTCGATCTTCACGGTGCTGACCTCGCCGTCCGAGACTGCGGGCACGGCGAATATCGATTTCGTGATCTTCCCCGAGCGCTGGATGGTCGCCGACAACACCTTCCGGCCGCCGTGGTATCACATGAACATCATGAGCGAGTTCATGGGCCTGATCTACGGCGTCTACGATGCCAAGCCGCAAGGCTTCGTGCCCGGCGGCATCTCACTGCACAATTGCATGCTGCCGCACGGCCCCGATCGCGACGCGTTCGAGCACGCCAGCAACGGCGAGCTGAAGCCGGTGAAGCTGACCGGCACCATGGCCTTCATGTTCGAAACCCGCTATCCGCAGCGCGTCACGGAGCATGCCGCGAAGTCCTCGACACTCCAGGATGATTACGCGGATTGCTGGAAGGGCCTGGAGAAACGGTTCGATCCGAACAAGCCGTAATTGTTTCGTCATTCCGGGATGCGCCGAAGGCGCAGGCCCGGAATCCATAACCACGAGCGTGAGTATGGATTCCGGGCTCGCGCTCCGCGCGCCCCGGAATGACGGCGGAGAGAGTTTCAAAAAATCCGGCAGGAAACCAATGCCCCACCCCAACGACCCCAGCCTCCGCTCCTTCATCGAGGTCGATCCCGCCTCCGATTTCCCGATCCAGAACCTGCCCTATGGCGTGTTCTCGACCGCGGCCAATCCGACGCCGCGGGTTGGCGTCGCCATCGGCAATTACGTGCTCGATCTCTGGGAGCTCGAGCAGGATTCGCGACTCGACGTCGGGCTGCTCGGCGTGTTCTCCGGGCCCTCGCTCAATTCCTTCATGGCGCTCGGACCGAAAGTCTGGACCAGGACGCGCGCGCGCATCAGCGAGCTGTTGCGTGCGGATTATCCCGAGCTGCGCGACAACGAGGAGCTGCGGAAGCAGGCGCTGGTGCCGATGCGAGATGCAAGATTGCATCTGCCGTTCGCAGTGTCCGGCTACACCGACTTCTATTCCTCGAAGGAGCACGCCACCAATGTCGGCGTGATGTTCCGCGGCAAGGACAATGCGTTGCAGCCGAACTGGCTGCACATGCCGATCGCCTATAACGGCCGCGCCTCCACCGTCGTGGTCTCCGGCACCAAGGTGAAGCGCCCGCGCGGCAGCTGAAGCCGCCGAATGTGGACGTGCCGAGCTTCGGTCCGTGCAAGCGGCTCGATTTCGAGCTGGAGATGGGCGTCGTGGTCGGTCAGCCTTCGCCGATGGGCGGCATGCTCACGGAGAGCCAGGCCGAAGAGATGATCTTCGGCTTCGTGCTGCTCAACGACTGGAGCGCGCGCGACATCCAGCAATGGGAGTATGTCCCGCTCGGGCCGTTCCTCGCGAAAGCGTTCGCGACCTCGATCAGTCCGTGGGTGGTGACACGCGAGGCGCTGGAGCCGTTCCGCCTGAACGGGCCGGAGCAGGAGCCCGTGCCGCTGGATTATCTCAAGCAGGCGGGGCCACAGAACTACGATGTCGAGCTCGACGTCTCCTTGCGCGCCGCCGGTGCCAACGCGCCTGCCAGCATCAGCCGCACCAATTTCAAATACATGTACTGGTCCTCGGTGCAGCAGTTGATGCACCACGCCTCCTCCGGCTGCGCCATGAATGTCGGCGATCTCCTCGGCAGCGGCACCATCTCCGGCCCGCAGAAGAACCAGCGCGGCAGCCTGCTCGAGATCAGCTGGAACGGCACCGAGCCGGCCGAGCTGCCCGGTGGCGCCAAGCGTTCGTTCCTCGAAGACGGCGACAGCCTCGTGATGCGCGGCTGGTGCCAGGGCAACGGCTACCGCGTCGGGTTCGGCGAGGTCGAGGGGACGATTCTGGCGGCGGAGTAATGGCTGCGCGTGCAGTCTCGTAGCGCGCTCCGGTGTCGTAGGGTGGGCAAAGGCGCGAGAGCGCCGTGCCCACCATCTGCTTGTGTGGTGGGCACGCTTCGCTTTGCCACCCTACGAGACCTATCGTTTCTCCGGCGCCACGTCCTTTACCCGCGCACAATGCGCCGCGACATCCTCCACGCTGTATTTCAAATGCACCCGCTTGTCGGACGGCGCCTGCTTGCTCGTGCACACGCCCGGCCGCCATTCCTGCGTCGGCCTGATCGGGCGCGGAGCAAAACCGCCGCCGCAATTCGGGCAGACGTTGGAGAGCTTGGTCTCAACGCAGTCCGCGCAGAACGTGCATTCATAGGAGCAGATCCGCGCGTCCGTTGCATCAGGCGGCAGGTCGCGGTCGCAATATTCGCAGTTCGGTCGAAGCTGGAGGGCCATGACTAAATCTCCGCAAGCTGGCCGATCATCGCAGATCGCGCGCGTAGCGCGAATGCCGTAGTTCCCTCGATTTCAGCCGGGCTTGATCTCCTTGAGCGGCAGCTTTGAGCTCTCCTTGAGACGATCGAGCACGATCGAGGAGCGCACATGCGCGACGCTCTGGTGCGGCATCAGCACGTCGTTCACGAGGTTGGAAAGGCCCTTGAGATCACGCAGCACGGCCTTGAGCACGTAGTCGGCATCGCCCGTGAGCGAATAGGCCTCCTGGATCTCGTCGATGCGATTCACCAGCGCACGGAAGCGCTTTGAATTGTCCGGCGAATGGGTCGCAAGCCCCACCTGGATGAAGGCGATCACGCCGAAGCCGAGCGCCTCGCTGGAGAGGTCCGCGTGATAGCCTGCGATCACCTTCTCCTCCTCCAGCCGCATCCGCCGCCGCGAGCATTGCGAGGCCGACAGGCCTGCGAGCTCGGCGAGCTCCTGGTTGGTGAGGCGGCCGTCGTCCTGGAGCGCGGTCAGGATCTTGAGGTCGAAGGCGTCCACGGAAATCATGCGTCGTTTGTCCATTTTATGCACGGATCGTGCATAAGATAGCCAAATCCTGTCTCGTTTGCACGCTCCTTGCGCGTCCGATGAAGGATAGTTCCTCTCTAGCCGCCATTTGGGAGAACACCATGGGTCCGTTTCCGCACGATGCACCGCCGGCCACTATCACCGCCGACAATCCGATGGGCACCGACGGGTTCGAGTTCGTCGAATACGCCCATCCCAATCCGGAAGAGCTGCACGCGCTGTTCAAGCTGATGGGCTATGCGCCCGTGGCGCGCCACAAGACCAAGAAGATCACGGTCTATCGCCAGGGCGACATCAACTATCTCGTCAATGAGGAGCCCGGCACCCATGGCTACGAGTTCGTGGCTGCCCACGGCCCCTGTGCGCCGTCGATGGCGTTCCGCGTTGTCGATGCCAAGGCGGCCTATGACCGCGCGATTGCGCTCGGAGCCGAGCCCGCCGGTGTGTCATCGGCGCAGAAGACGCTCGATGTGCCCGCGATCAAGGGCATCGGCGGCAGCCTGCTTTATCTCGTCGATCGCTACGGCGCCAAGGGCTCGGCCTATGATGCCGAGTTCGAATGGCTCGGCGCGCGCGATCCGCAGCCCCATGGCGCCGGCCTGTTCTATCTCGACCACCTCACCCACAACGTCCATCGCGGCCGCATGGATGTCTGGGCCGGCTTCTACGAAAAGCTGTTCAACTTCCGCCAGATCCGCTTCTTCGACATCGAGGGCCGCGCCTCCGGCCTGTTCTCGCGGGCGCTGACCAGCCCGGACGGCAAGATCCGGATTCCGATCAACGAGGACGCCGGCGATTCCGGGCAGATCGAGGAATATCTGAAAACCTACCGCGGCGAAGGCATACAGCACATCGCCTGCGGCTGCCGCGAGATCCACGGCACGATCGAAGGCCTGCGCGCCGCCGGCCTGCCCTTCATGCCGTCGCCGCCAGAGACCTATTTCGAGAAGATCGACGCACGCCTGCCCAAGCACGGCGAAGACGTCGTACGGTTGCAGCGGAACGGCATCCTGATCGACGGCGAAGGCGTGGTCGATGGCGGCCAGACCAAGGTGCTGCTGCAGATCTTCTCGGCGAACGCGATCGGCCCGATCTTCTTCGAATTCATCCAGCGCAAGGGCGACGACGGCTTTGGCGAGGGCAATTTCAAGGCCCTGTTCGAGTCGATCGAGGAGGACCAGATCCGGCGCGGGGTGTTGAAGGTGGGTAACGCGGCGTAGGGCGCCGCGTTAGGCGCGAGCTGCGCCTACATCACCGGTGTCGTCCCCGCGAAGGCGGGGACCCATAACCCCAGTGTCGTAGGGTGGGCAAAGCGGAGCGTGCCCACCACCTTTATCGAATTGCGGAAAGAACGTGGGCACGGCGCTTCGCGCCTTTGCCCACCCTACGCGATCTTTGCCGGGGCTAGACCTATCGCTTCCACGCGGCCGTCACCGCACTGATCTCCGCACCCTCCGGCTCACGCACCGCCGACGGCGTGCGTGAGAATCTCGGCGCGGGCGCAGGCTGCTTCACGCCGTGGCGCTCGAGAAAGACCTCGCGCGCCACCATGTGCGGATGCTGCGTCGCTTCCGACATGGTCAGCACTGGCGCAAAGCAGATGTCGGTGCCTTCCATGATCCTGCACCAGTCCTCGCGCGTCTTGCTCTTGAACACGGCCTTCAGCTTCTCCTTCAGCGCCGGCCAGGCCTTGGGATTCATCTGCGCGTCGAAATCTGCGTCAGTCAGGCCCGCGTGCTCGCGCAGCAGCGCGTAGAACTGCGGCTCGATCGAGCCGATCGAGACGAAGTGGCCGCAGGCGCATTCGTAGACGCCATAGAAATGTGCGCCGCCATCGAGGAAGTTCTGGTTACGCCCTTCGGTCCAGCGGCCGAGCGTCGTCATGTCGAAGAAGAACGACATCAGCGATGCTGCGCCATCGCACATCGCGGCGTCCACCACCTGTCCCTTGCCGGATTTCTGCGCTTCCAGCAGCGCGGCGAGCACGCCGACGACGAGATAGAGCGCGCCGCCGCCGAAATCGCCGACGAGGTTGAGCGGCGGCACCGGCGCTTCCTTGGTGCCGATCGCGGCGAGCGCGCCGGTGATGGAGATGTAGTTGATGTCATGGCCGGCCGCGTTGGCGAGCGGGCCTTCCTGGCCCAGCCGGTCATGCGGCCGTAGACGAGTTTTGGATTGCGTGCGAGCACCACATCGGGGCCGAGCCCGAGCCGCTCCATCACGCCAGGACGAAAGCCCTCGACCAGCGCATCGGCGCTGGCGAGCAGGTCGAGCACTTGCGCGATCGCCGCCTTGTCCTTGAGGTCGAGCTCGATCACCTTGCGGCCGCGGCCGGCCACCGACTTCATGCTCTTCCTGGCGCCGACGCGGTCGAGCGTCACGACATCGGCGCCCATGTCGGCCAGCATCATGCAGGCGAACGGGCCGGGCCCGATGCCGGCGAATTCGACGACGCGGAAGCCCGACAGCGGGCCGGAGGTGCGGACGGATGTGTTCTGGGCTGGCTTATCGAGCACGTTTTTGTTTCCTCGGGTCGCGGGCAAATGCCGGTGGTCCGGCAAGCGCCTCCGACGTTGCTCTTGGGGGCGAGTTAATTGGCTGATTAACTTTTCTCGCCTTCACGCCAGCGAGGCAAGCGCTTTTCACGCATGGGCGCATAATAAAAGCGGCGCGCATTTCTGCGCGCCGCGGAAAATTTGTGTCGAGGCGCTAGAGCGCGAGTGTCACCCGGCCGCAGCTACCGCGCGCTGCGCCATCACCTTGACGAGGTTGGCGCGGTACTCCGCCGTGCCGTGGATGTCGGCCAATAGTCCGCTCGCGGGGATGCTGACGCTGTCGAGTGCGGACGGCGACCAGTTCGCCTTCAGCGCGGCTTCGATGGCGCCAACCCGCATCACGCCGCTCTGCGAGGCGCCGGTGGCGGCGACGCGGATCTCGCCAGATTTCGTCTGCGCGACGAACACGGCGGTCAGCGCGAAGCGTGAGGCAGGGTGCCGCATCTTGGCATAGCCCGCTTTCGCCGGAACCGGGAACGACACGGCGGTGATGATCTCGCCGTCTTCAAGTGCCGTGGTGAACAGGCCCTTGAAGAAATCCTCCGCCGCAATCGACCGCTTGTTGGTCTTCACGGTGGCGCCGAGCGCGAGCAATGCGGCCGGGTAATCCGCGGCGGGATCGTTGTTGGCGATCGAGCCGCCGATCGTGCCGCGATACCGCACGGCGGGATCGCCGATCAGCGACGCCAGATAGGCGAGCGCGGGGATCGCCTTCTTCGCGACATCGCTGGTCGCCACATCGTAATGCGGCGTGGCGGCCTTGATGGTCAGCGTGTCGCCGGCGGCCTCGACACCGATCAGCTCCTTGATCTTGCCGAGGTCGATCAGGTCGGAGGGCCCCGCGAGGCGCTGCTTCATCACCGGCAGCAGCGTCTGGCCGCCGGCGAGGAATTTTGCCTCGCTGCCCTTGCCGAACAGACTGGCGGCTTCGTCGACCGAGGAGGCGCGATGATAGGTGGTCTGGTACATGTTCGTTCCTCCCTTAAGCCGCGTGGATCGTGCGCCACACCCGGTCAGGGGTTGCGGGCATTTCCAGATTGTTCTTGCCGATCGCATCCGTAATCGCGTTGATCACGGCCGCGGAGGCGCCGATCGCGCCGGCCTCACCGCAACCCTTGATGCCCAAGGGATTGCCCGGGCACAGCGTCGTGGTGTGGGAGAGGTTGAACGAGGGCAGATCGTCGGCGCGCGGCATGGAGTAATCCATGAACGAGGCCGTGACCGGCTGGCCGTTGGCATCGTAGATGGCGTGCTCGAGCAGCGCCTGCCCGATGCCTTGCGCGAGGCCGCCATGGACCTGGCCTTCGACAATCATCGGGTTGATCAGCCGGCCGAAATCGTCGGCCGCGACGAAGTTGACGAAGGAGGTCTTGCCCGTGCCGGGATCGACCTCGAGCTCGCAGATATAGGCGCCGGCCGGGAAGGTGAAGTTGGTCGGGTCGTAGAAGGCGCTTTCCTTCAGGCCCGGCTCCATCCCGTCAGGCAGGTTGTGCGCGGTGTAGGCCGCAAGCGCGACCATCGGGAAGGCGATCGCCTTGTCGGTGCCGGTCACCTTGAACTCGCCATTCTCGATGACGATGTCGGCTTCCGACGCTTCCAGCGCATGCGCGGCGATCTTCTTGGCCTTGGATTCCATCTTCTCCATGGCCTTCAGGATCGCGGTGAGGCCGACGGCTGCGGAGCGCGAGCCGTAGGTGCCCATGCCGAACTGCACCTTGTCGGTGTCGCCATGCACGATCGAGACCTGGCTGATCGGAACGCCGAGGCGATCGGCGACGAGCTGGCAGAACGTCGTCTCGTGGCCCTGGCCGTGGCTGTGCGAGCCCGTGAGGATCTCGATGGTGCCGACCGGGTTGACGCGCACTTCTGCGGATTCCCACAGGCCGACGCCGGCGCCCAGGCTGCCGACCGCCTTGGACGGCGCGATGCCGCAGGCCTCGATGTAGCAGGACACGCCGATGCCGCGCAGCTTGCCCTGCGACTTTGCTTGCGCCTTGCGCGCGGCAAAGCCGGCATAGTCGATCGCCTTCATCGCCGCATCGAGCGAGGCGTTAAAGTCGCCGGTGTCATAGGCCATGATCACAGGCGTCTGGTGCGGGAACTGGGTGATGAAGTTGGTCCGGCGCAACTGGGCCGGATCGACGTTCAGCTGCCGAGCGGCCGTCTCCATCAGACGCTCGATCAGATAGCTCGCCTCGGGGCGGCCAGCGCCGCGATAGGCATCGACCGGCGTGGTGTTGGTGTAGACCCCGATCACCTCGGCGTGGATCGCCGGGATGTTGTACTGGCCCGACAGCAGCGTCGCGTAGAGATAGGTCGGCACTGACGAGGAGAACAGCGACATGTAGGCGCCGAAATTGGCGTAGGTCTTCACCTTCAACCCGATGATCTTGTTATTGGCATCGAACGCCATCTCGGCATGGGTCACATGGTCACGGCCATGCGCGTCGGTGAGGAAGGCCTCGGTGCGGTCACCCGTCCATTTGACGGGACGGCCGACCTTCTTCGAGGCCCACAGCGCCACCATCTCTTCGGGATAGATGAAGATCTTCGAGCCGAAGCCGCCGCCGACGTCGGGGGCGATCACGCGCAGCTTGTGCTCGGGGGCGATGTTGTAGAATGCCGACAGCACGAGGCGGGCGACGTGCGGGTTCTGCGAGGTCGTATAAAGAGTGAAGTGCTCTTCCGCCGCGTCATAGTCGGCGATCGCCGCGCGCGGCTCCATCGCGTTCGGCGCGAGGCGGTTGTTGGTGACGTCGAGCTTGACCACGTTGGCAGCCTTCGAGAAGGCGGCGCTGACCGCGCCCTCGTCGCCGATCACCCAGTCATAGACCTGGTTGCCGGGTGCCTCGGGGTGGAGCTGCGGTGCGCCAGCCTTGATGGCCGACTGCATGTCGGCGACGGCCGGCAGCTCTTCGTAGTCCACGACCACGGATTCGGCCGCGTCGCGTGCGAGATTCTTGCTGTCGGCGATCACGACCGCGACGGCCTGGCCGACGAAGCGTACCGTCTCCGGCGCCATCGCCGGCCATGCGCCCATCTTCATCGGGCTGCCGTCCTTGGAGGTGATGGCCCAGCCGCAGATCAGGTTGCCGACCTTGTCATCGACCAGCTGTTGCCCGGTGAGCACCGCGACCACGCCCGGCATCTTCAGCGCGGCGGACGAGTCGATCTTCCGCACCTTGGCGTGCGCATGCGGACTGCGGATGAAATGGGCATGGGTCATGCCCGTCAGCTTGATATCGTCCACGTACCGGCCCTTGCCGGTAATGAAACGCTTGTCTTCCTTGCGCACGACGCGCGCGCCGATGCCTTCAACACCCATGTCTGGTCCTCCCGACCGGAATTGTTTTGACTGCGCTTTCCCTCGAAAGCAGCAGCGGTGGTTCTTTATTCGAGGCGGGCCGCTTTACTCGGCCGCCTGCGAGACCTTCATGCGTCCGGCTGCATCCAGCACGGCCTTGACGATGTTGTGGTAGCCGGTGCAGCGGCAGATATTGCCTTCGAGCTCTTGGCGGACTGTGGCCTCGTCGAGCTGACCGCCATGGCGGTGCACGATGTCGATCGCCGACATGATCATGCCCGGCGTGCAATAGCCGCACTGCAGGCCGTGATTGTCGCGGAAGGCGGCCTGCATCGGGTGCAGCTCGTCGCCCTTGGCGATGCCTTCGATGGTGGTGACGTTGGCGCCGTCGGCCTGACCCGCCAGCATGGTGCAGGACTTCACCGCACGGCCGTCCATGTGGACGACGCAGGCGCCGCACTGGCTGGTGTCGCAGCCGACATGGGTTCCCGTGAGATTGAGGTGATCGCGCAGCAGATGGACCAGCAGCGTGCGATCCTCGACGTCGACAGCGACGGCCTTGCCGTTCACCGTCAGTTTGACTGTAGACACGGTTGTAGTCCTCCCGGGATGATTTTGATTGTTTCTAATTAGAGACAGCGGCGTCCGGACTTTGCAACTGGGATTTTGGTCGCCCCGGTCATGGAAAGGTCATCGATCCCGCCGTGGCCGCAACGACTTGTGCGGGCGGGTCGGGGATTCTGTGGCCGGACCGGCTGGCCGCGTGGGATGCCAGCCGTCATCCCACCGGTCGGCCTCTGGCCGATCAAGTCCGCCTTGCGCAGGCGTGCCGAATTTACCGCCCCTTATCGATTCTGCCTTAGTTTTGCGCATCCAGGTCGGGGGGCGGGGCGCCTCCGGATCGCGGCTGAATAGAATAAATGGGGGTTGGAATGTCCGGGCGTATCGCGTCGCCGTCTAAGCGCACAATCTTTCCGACCCTCCGGTTCCGCGCCAAGATCATCCTCGGCTTCGCCGCCGTCCTGGTGATCTCCGCCGGCAGCATGGCCTTCTCCTATTTCGGCTTCGAGCGGGTGTCGGCCGGGGTCGGGTCCTACCGCACCAGCGTTTCGGAGGCGGACCTTGCCCGCAACATCGACCGCGAGCTGCTCGGCTACCGTTCGGCGGTCAAATATTTCGTCGTCACCGGCAAGGAAGACGACGCCAAGGCGACGCTGGACGCTGAAGCCAGCCTGAAGAGCGCCATCGATCAGGCCGTCAAGGGCGCCAAGACGCCGGCGCGGCAGGAGAGCCTCTCCAAGCTGGCCAAGGAGTTTTCGAATTTCTCCGCGACCTTCGCCAAGGTGCTCCAGGCCAAGCGCGACAGTGCGCTGCTGGTGCAGAACCAACTGACGCGCCAAGCGAATCTCCTGAAGTACAAGCTCGACGATATCGGCAACAATGCCTCCGATTCCGAGGCGCAGTCGATCGAGTTCGGCACCAAGCAGGTCAACGCCCAGTTTCAGACCGCGAGCGCCGCGGCCACCAATTTCGTGCTGACGTCCGACCAGGCGATCGCGACCAGCGCGCTGGCGCGGCTGAAATTCGTCGAGAACTCGCTCGGCGCGGTCTATTCCATGGACGACAAGATCGTCGCCGGCCTGAAGGACGCCAAGACCATCCTGGTCGCCTATCGCGAAGCGTTGGAGAAGCTGATCGCCAACGCCAAGTTAGTCGACGAGCTCGTCACCGAGATGAGCGGTTCAGCCGGCGCGATCCTGCAAGGCGCCACCGCCATGAAGGCGGATCTCGTCGCCGAGCAGCAGCGGCTGGATTCGGAATCGGAAGCAACCATCGGGAAGACCGAGCAACTGGTGCTGATGCTGGCCGTCGGCGGCACACTGCTGGGTGCGGTCCTCGCCTTCCTGCTCGGCACCGGCATCTCGCGTCCGATGATCGCGATGTGCAAGGCGATGCGCGAGCTTGCCTCGGGCAATTTCGACGTCGTCCTGCCCGGGCTGGGGCGCAAGGACGAGATCGGTGAGATGGCGGGCGCCGTGGAAGAATTCAAGGTTCAGGCGGTGGCCAAGGCCGAGCGCGACGCCGCCGCGAGCGACGCCCAGAACCGGGAGCAAGCCGCCGCACGTCGCTCCGAGCTGATCCGCTTTGCCGACGACTTTGAGAGCGCGGTCGGCGCGATCGTCTCCAACGTGTCCTCCTCGGCCGTGCAATTGGAATCGGCGGCGTCCACGCTGACCCGGACCGCCGAGACCACGCAGACCCTGTCGAGCCAGGTCGCCGGCGTCTCCGAGCAGGCCTCTTCGAACATGCAGTCAGTCGCAACCGCGACGGAAGAGCTCTCGGCTTCGGTCGAAGAGATCGGCCGCCAGGTCCGCGACTCCAGCCGGATCGCCGAAGCTGCCGTGGTTCAGGCCAAGGAAACCGACGGCCGCATCGGCAAGCTCTCCCATGCCGCCCAGCAGATCGGCGAAGTCGTCAAGCTGATCACCGCGATTGCCGAGCAGACCAATCTTCTGGCTTTGAATGCGACGATCGAGGCAGCGCGGGCCGGTGAAGCCGGCCGCGGCTTTGCCGTCGTTGCCAGCGAAGTGAAGTCGCTGGCGAGCCAGACTGCGAAGGCGACCGACGAGATCTCCTCGCACATTGCGGGCATGCAGGGCGCCACCGCCGAATCGGTCGCGGCGATCAAGGAGATCGGCGCCACCATCGGTCAGATCTCCTCGATCTCGACCTCGATCGCGAGCGCCGTCGAGCAGCAGGGCGCCGCGACGCAGGAGATCGCCCGCAGCGTCCAGACCGTGGCGCAAGGTACCCAGACCGCGGCCACCGACATCGGCCAGGTCAACCGCGGCGCCGCCGAGACCGGCTCGGCTTCGGAAGAGGTGCTGAACTCGGCCAGGTCGCTCTCATCCGAAAGCACCCGCCTTCGCGCCGAGCTCGACCGCTTCATGGCGAATATCCGCGCGGCGTAAGGCTCTCTATAGCGCCCACCCTTCGCTGTCGTCCCCGCGTTCGAGGGGACGACAGCGGAGTGCGCATCCCTGCGACACCTAACCGCCAGTTGCGGTGGCACAAATTTACCACAGCTTATCCTTTGCCCCGTAACGTGCCGATGAGTCAGGAAGCGGGCTGCTTCCGGACTGCGCCTGGTTTTCCGCGAATGGAATGGGGTGGGGGAATGTCTGCCAAGTCGAAGCCGAGCTCATCGAAGCTGTTCACCTTGCGCTTTCGCGCAAAAATCATCCTCGGCTTCGTGGCGGTGCTGGCCATCCTCGCCGTCAGCATGGCTTTCGCATATTTCGGCTTCGAGCGGATCCAGGGCGCCGTAGCTTCCTACCGGGCTAGCGTATCGGAAGCCGATCTCGCCCGGACCGTGGATCGCGACCTGATCGCCTATCAGGGGCTGGCGCGGGCCTATACGCTGACCGGCGCGGCGGACGACGAGACCGCGGCCAAGGCGGCGGAAGAGAATCTGAGGGGCGCGATCGCCAAGTCGATGGCGGCCACGACCGGAGCCGCGCGCCGCGAGCAGGTCGGCAAGCTCGAGGCCGAGTTCCAGCGCTTCGCCAAGATCTTCAGCGAGATCATCACGCTGACGCGCGAGAACAACAAGATCGCGGCCGACGAGCTCAACAGCGTCGGCAACAAGATTCGCTTCAAGTTCGACGATCTCGCCGACACGGCTGCACTGGCAGGCCTTGCGTCGGTCCAGACCACGGCCAAGGACGTCACCTCGCAATATTTGGCGGTCTCCACCTCGGTGAGCGCCTTCGTCGCCAAGCCGGAGCCGAAGAACGCCGACGGCGTCGTCGCCCGCATCAAGTTCCTGGAGACTCTGCTGGTCTCCATCTATGCCAACGACCAGAAGATCACCGATCGCGTCACCGAGATCGGCAATCTGCTCAAGCAGTATCGCACCTCGTTCTCCAAGCTGACCGACAATGTGAAGATCATCGTCAAGTCGAACGGCGAGATGACCAAGTCGGCGGCGTCGATCCTCAAGCTTTCGGCCGATTTGCGGTCGGACCTGACCGCCGATCAGCAGCGGATCGAGGCGAGCGCCAATGCGACCATCGGCGAGACCGAGCAGTTGATGCTGATGATGGCGCTGGGCGGCCTCGCGGTCGGCGCGGTGCTCGCCCTGATGCTCGGTAATGGCATCTCGCGTCCGATGATCGCGATGTGCAAGGCGATGCGCGAGCTTGCCTCGGGCAATTTCGATGTCGTGCTGCCGGGCCTGGGGCGTAAGGACGAGATCGGCGAGATGGCTAGCGCTGTCGAGGAGTTCAAGGTCCAGGCCGTGGCCAAGGCCGAGCGCGACGCCGCCGCCAGCGAAGCCCAGAACAAGGAGCAGGCAGCGAACCGCCGCTCCGAGCTGATCCGCTTTGCCGACGACTTCGAGAGCGCCGTTGGCGCCATCGTGTCGAACGTCTCGTCTTCCGCAGTGCAGCTGGAATCGGCAGCCTCGACGCTCACCCGTACCGCCGAGACGACGCAGAGCCTGTCGAGCCAGGTCGCCGGCGTCTCCGAGCAGGCCTCTTCGAACATGCAGTCGGTCGCAACCGCGACGGAAGAGCTCTCGGCTTCGGTCGAAGAGATCGGCCGCCAGGTCCGCGACTCCAGCCGGATCGCCGAAGCTGCCGTGGTTCAGGCCAAGGAAACCGACGGCCGCATCGGCAAGCTCTCGCACGCTGCTCAGCAGATCGGCGAAGTTGTGAAACTGATCACGGCGATTGCCGAGCAGACCAATTTGCTGGCTTTGAATGCGACCATCGAGGCGGCGCGGGCAGGCGAAGCCGGTCGCGGCTTTGCGGTGGTTGCCAGCGAGGTGAAGTCTTTGGCGAGCCAAACCGCCAAGGCCACCGACGAGATTTCTTCGCATATCGCCGGCATGCAGGGCGCCACCGCCGAGTCCGTCGCTGCGATCAAGGAGATCGGTGCGACCATCGGCCAGATCTCGTCGATCTCGACCTCGATCGCGAGCGCCGTCGAGCAGCAGGGCGCCGCGACGCAGGAAATCGCGCGCAGCGTCCAGACCGTGGCGCAGGGCACCCAGACCGCGGCCACCGACATCGGGCAGGTCAACCGCGGCGCCGCCGAAACCGGCTCGGCCTCGGAGGAAGTGCTGAACTCGGCCAAATCTCTCTCCAGCGAAAGCACCCGCCTGCGCGCCGAGCTCGATCGGTTCATGGCGAACATCAGGGCGGCGTAAGGCCGCTGTAGCGCCACCCTCCACTGTCGTCCCCGCGAACGCGGGGACCCATAACCACAGGGAGCGGTTTGGCGAAGACTCGGAGTTACCCGCTCGCCCGATAACCACTCCCTGTGATTATGGGTCCGGATCTGCGCTTCGCTGCGCTTGTCCGGGACGACAGCGGAGCAAGAAGCGCGAACCTCACTCCCTCCCGAACGCCCGCTTCAGCTCCACCTTCGCACGCTCCAGCCGCGAGCGCTGCGTCTTCGGCAGCGTCTTGCCGGCGCGATTGATGTAGAAGGTCAGCATCGACAGCGCCGACCGGTACGCGCCGGTCTTGCGGCGCGAGCTGTGCTCGGCCGATCGCTTCAGCGAGGCCGCGATCTTCTTCGCGCTGGTCAGCTTGAATACGCCCTGTTTGAGGTCGAGCGCGTCGCTCTCTTTTGTCACGCGCTGTGACCAGCGCTTTGGCGCGGCGCGCTTGGTGCTGTTGCGCGCGGTGCTGCGCCGGGCGCTGGTCTTCCGGCGCGCGGTCTTGTGGCCGGCTGTTTTGCGCGAATGTGTCGTCTTTCTGACATGAGCCATGCGTCAACTCCTTGCGGCTCCATCGGAAACGGGCGGTATTGGCGGCCGTTCCCAAGGGAACCTGCCTTCGCCGCAGACGTTGTCGCAGGTGGCAGGTCGAATGCCCCAGCTCCATCATCGCCCCTGTCCACATCCTGTGAACCGGGGCTGCTTTCATTGGTCAGACAACAACGCGATGGAATTGCAGCAGAGCCCAGCGTTGAATTATGGACCTGCGATCTCGGCGGCGGCCGCGACTGAGCGCATCGTCGAGACCAGCATTCCTTCGCGGCTCGACGCGCTGCCGTGGAGCGGCTTTCATACCCGCGTCGTGCTGGCGCTCGGCATCACCTGGATCCTGGATGGGCTCGAGGTGACGCTGGCCGGCGCGCTCTCCGGCGCGCTGAAGCAGAGCCCGGTGCTGCAATTCTCCAATCTCGATCTCGGCATTGCCAACTCCGCCTATCTCGCCGGCGCGGTGCTCGGCGCACTCGGCTTCGGCTGGCTCACCGACCGTATCGGCCGCAAGAAGCTGTTCTTCATCACGCTCGCGCTTTATCTCTCCGCGACGGCCGCGACCGCGCTGTCGTGGGATATCGCGAGCTACGCGGTGTTCCGCTTCCTCACCGGCGCCGGCATCGGCGGCGAATATACCGCGATCAATTCGACGATCCAGGAGCTGGTGCCGGCGCGCTATCGCGGCTGGACTGATTTGGTCATCAACGGCAGCTTCTGGATCGGCGCAGCAATGGGCGCGGTTGCAGCCATCGTCCTGCTCGATCCCGCCGTGATCGGTCCCGATCTCGGCTGGCGCCTCGCCTATCTGATCGGCGCGGCCATCGGCCTCGTCGTGCTCTTGATGCGGATGTGGATCCCGGAAAGTCCGCGCTGGCTGATGATCCATGGCCGGCCTGACCAGGCCCATGCGATCGTCGATGAGATCGAACGCTCGGTGATCGGCCATGACCAGCATGCGAGCGACGGGCGCTTCGCAAAGATCCGGCTGAAGATGCGCGATCACACGCCGATCCGCGAGGTCGTGCACACGCTGTTTTTCGTCTATCGCCAGCGCGCGCTGGTCGGCCTCGTGCTGATGAGCGCGCAGGCGTTCTTCTACAACGCCATCTTCTTCACCTTCGCGCTGGTGCTGACCGATTTCTACGGCATTGGTGCCGAACACGTCGGCTGGTATCTGCTTCCCTTCGCCGCCGGCAACTTCCTCGGCCCGCTGCTGCTCGGCCGCCTGTTCGATACGCTCGGCCGCCGCACCATGATCATGTTCACCTATGGCATGTCGGGCCTGCTGTTGGCGCTGTCGGGCTATCTGTTCTCGATCGGCGCCTTGAGCGCGCAGGGACAGACCATCGCCTGGATGGTGATCTTCTTCTTCGCTTCGCCCGCCGCGAGCGCGGCCTATCTTACCGTCAGCGAGACGTTTCCGCTCGAAGTCCGCGCGCTGGCGATCGCGGTGTTCTATGCGGTCGGCACCGGCATCGGCGGCGTGATCGGGCCGGCGCTGTTCGGCGCGCTGATCGACACGGGATCGCGCACAAGCGTGTTCGCCGGCTATCTGCTGGGATCGTTCCTGATGATCGCGGCCGCGATCGTGGCGTGGCGCTATGCCGTCTCCGCGGAACGCAAATCGCTCGAACAAATTGCGCGGCCGCTCGCCTTCATGGAGTAGACTATGACATCAGAACTCGCTGAACTGGATCAGATGCGCGCCATGGCCGATGATGAAGCTCCCGACGCCGTGCCGGTGCCGCATGCGCTCGTGCCGCATCTCGGCGAAACCGCGATCCTGCTCGACATCGACGGCACGCTGCTCGACCTGATGCCGACGCCGCGCGAGGTGTGGGTGCCGCCGGGCCTGTCGGAGACGCTCAAAGCGCTGGTGGAGCGCACCTCCGGCGCGCTGGCGCTGGTCAGCGGCCGATCGCTCAACGACATCGACCTGATCTTCGCGCCGGATGTTTTCCGCGCCGTTGCCGGTCACGGCGCCGAGATGCGGCTGTCGGTCGACAACGAAGCGGACGACGTGCACGCACCGCCGCTGGACAAGGAGCTGAAGCGGCGGCTCGCTGCGATCGCCAAGCTCAGCCCCGGCATCCTGCTCGAGGACAAGGGCTATTCGCTGGCACTGCATTACCGCCTTGCGCCGCATGCGGAGAAGGCGATCTACGAATCCGTCTCGCTGATCCGCGCCGATCTGCCCAATGCGCCGATCGAGGTGCTGCCCGGCAAGTTCGTCTGCGAGATCAAGCATTCGGGCTTCACCAAGGCGAGCGGCGTGCGCGAGCTGATGAAGCACGAGCCGTTCAAGGGACGCCGCCCGATCTTCATCGGCGACGACGTCACGGATGAAACCGTGTTCGCGATCATGCCCGATATGAATGGCCTCGCCTTCTCGGTCGGCCGCCGCGCCATCGGCGTCAACGGCCACTTCGACGCGCCGAGCGACGTGCGCGCGTTCCTCGCGCACCTGCTCGACCCGAAAGCATGATCCGGACCCGAAGGGCCGCGTTGGCGCAAAGTGTCGATCGGTTTTCCGAAAGCATCATGCTCAAAATTACCTAAAGCGCGAACGCGCTTTAGGTAAAACCAAGGCAACGCCACGTCACCGACACAATAAGCCCGGCGCGGTATCATTGCGCGCCGCAATGCGTGCTGCGCGATCAGTCGCAAATACTGTCTTTGCAGTGGAATTTCAGGTTCCGCAAGGAAAACCAGTTCCAACGCGCATGCCCGATTTTGGTTTCAATCCGAAGAAATCATGACAGGAACCATATTGATGAACGGCAGTTAAACGGGGTGGAATGAACAGGAGGGGACGACCTGTGAACTTGGTTGTCGTTTCAAATCGTGTCGCGCGCGGCAAGCCCAACGAGCCCATGACGGGCGGCTTGGCGGCCGCGTTGCTTCCAGTTGTTGAACATTCAGGAGCGATCTGGGTGGGTTCCTCCGGCCGTGTGCGCGACGGCCATCAGAAGGAACCGTTTGCCGAGATCGAGGCGCTGGGTTCCGGCGCGATTGCGACGCTGGATCTGCCGGCGGCGCATTACGGCGGCTATTACGAAGGTTTTGCCAATTCGGCGCTGTGGCCGGCGCTGCATTCGCGCAGCGATCTGATCCGCGTCTCGCGCGACGACTATGTCAGCTATCGCGAGGTCAACGCCTTCATGGCGCGCGCCTTGATGCGCTTCCGCAAACCCAAGACCGCGTTCTGGGTGCAGGACTATCATTTCCTCGCGCTCGGCGCGGAGCTGCGCGATCTTTCCGTCGACGATCCGATCGGCTTCTTCCTGCATACGCCGTGGCCGGTCGCCGCGGTGATGCAGGGCGTGCCGCATCATCGCGAGCTGATCACGGCGATGCTGGCCTACGATCTCATCGGCTTCCAGACCGAGGAGGATCGCCAGAACTTCCTCTCCTATGTCGGCGGTGAGCTCGGCCTCGCCGTCGAGGATGGTATCGTGCTTTCGCAGCACGGCCGCACCCGCTGCGAGGTCTTCCCGATCGGTATCGATGCGGAGAAGTTCGCAGCCTATGCCGCGAAGTCAGCGTCGCATCCGGATGTCTCGCGGCTGCGCCGCAGCCTCAACGGCGAGCGGCTTGCGATCGGCGTCGACCGGCTCGACTATTCCAAGGGCCTCGTCAACCGCATCAGCGCGTTCGACCGGCTCTGGACCGAGCAGCCGCAGTTTTCGCGCAGCATCTCGCTGCTCCAGATCGCCAACCCCTCACGCGGCGGCATCGAGGCCTATGGCAATCTCCAGAACGAGGTCGCGCGCCTCGTCACCGACGTCAACGGCCGCCATGGCGAGGTCGACTGGACGCCGATCCGTTATCTGAACAAGGGCTTCAGCCAGGCCGTGCTCGCCGGTCTCTACCGCACCGCGCAGGTCGGCGTGGTGACGCCGCTGCATGACGGCATGAACCTGGTTGCCAAGGAATACGTCGCCGCGCAAAACCCGGCCGATCCCGGTGTGCTGGTGCTGTCGAAATTCGCCGGCGCCGCCAACGAGCTCGACACCGCGCTCTTGGTCAATCCGCACGACATCGACGGCATGGCGCGCGCCATCGCGGTCGCCGCCGCGATGCCGCTCACCGAGCGCAAGATGCGCTGGGACGCGATGATGAAAAAGCTGCGCGGCCACACCATCCAGCAATGGTCGGCGGACTTCGTCGCGGAGCTCGAGAAGTGCCGGACCGAGAAGGCCGCAGTCGCCCCGCTTGTCTCCCAGCCGCCGCAGGCGCTGCGCTGGCTGAAGTCGGCGATCTCGGGCGTGCGGCTGATTTAGCCTCTCCTCCCTCTCCCCGTTCTTACGGGGAGAGGGTCGGGGGGTGAGGGGCCTCTCTCCACATGTGAGATCCATCGAGAGACCTGTACCCCCTCACCCGGATCGCAAAGGCGATCCGACCTCTCCCCGCAAGCGGGGAGAGGTGAAGACGAAAACCTCAATAACAATACGACACGCCATCCAGGATCGCGCATTGCCGCTTGTTCGGCGCGTTGGGATCATCCAGCGGCACCATGCCCTTGCCCTGGCCGACGAACACGCCGGGGCCGACATGGATCGAGCTCTTGTTGCCGATGATCACGCTCTGATGCGGCGTCGAGCTCGAGCGCGTCCCGTCCGGCCACAGGATGGCGTTGCCCGACAGGATGCCCCGCCGCCCGTCGTCGCAGCTGACGTCGACGCCCTGCCGGGTGCAGACTTGGGCGAGGGCCGGTGCGGCAAAGGCTGAGCCAAGGGCCGAAATCAGGCTCAGCGCGGCGATGGTCTTGCGGATGGTCATGGCGTCCCCGGCGGTCATTGGTGGGCTCAGGTGAATCGTCGCGCCAAACCCTCCGCCGGTTCAGCCCCTCGGTGGTTCCGAGCGGTCTCGTGACACGCGATATTCTCGTGCAAATACAATATGTTGCGGAAAATTCACCCGATTTCTCCGCGATCCCTTGCAAAATCATCGGCGCCCCTTCAAGAGAGGGCGCTCCGGAGAGATGGCCGAGTGGCTTAAGGCGCACGCTTGGAAAGCGTGTGTGCGGGAAACCGTACCGTGGGTTCGAATCCCACTCTCTCCGCCAGTACTCCTGAAGTCCTATAAAACCTTATAAAACAAGGACTTCACGATGAGCAAGAAATCTCAAACCACACCCGCCAACCACACCCGCACTGCTCAGCAGCTTGCAGACCTCGCGACGCTGCTAGGTCTCATGCAGTCCGCTTCGAAGCTCAGCCAAGAACTTGACGTGCTCGCCAACCAAGTCGGCGGCTCGCTGGAGAAGATTGCGGAGCGGTTTGGCGTGCCATTCGGGGAGGTCCATCAGACCTTCGTGGAGCAGCGTGTGGCCGGTACGAGGGAGAGGAAGATAAAGAAGCCGCGTAGGGCTGCACCTCAGCGGTGATCAACACCATTCGTCCATCACTTCGCCGCTCAGAAGCCGCGAAGCACAGAGGGGCCTCACGGTTTCGCCGTGGGGCCTTTTCTCTGTCCTGATAGGTTTCCGTGCGCGCTGTTGTTGATATCAGGCTCGGCGCGGTTGATCGCGACGTTATTGTTAGACCGAAATGTACCGATGAAGCCCCATGCGGGACCTCACCGGCCAAGTCTGATCCGACCGCCTTAGGCGGCTTCGTGCTTCACGAGGAAGCTCTTTGCTCCTCGCCCTCTGCCTGACACGTACTCCACGCCAATCTCGTGTAGAGCCTTGCAAGTTGCGTGAGAGGCGTTACGCAGAACTGCCCTCAGTTTATCCATGCCCCTTGGCTTCAGCCCCAAAGCGCGCTGCACGGCGGTCATAGGGATATTCTCGCCGGGCTCAGTATTCCGCATCAGCGTGATCAGTCCTGCATGCGCGCTTCCCTCACGAGGTCGCAGCACTTTCGGACCATCCATCTCGAAGGACCAAGGCACCACATCGATATCAGTCATGTCGGCCTTGATGTCCGTCAGGATGGCATCGCCCATGCTGTCGGCGGGAAGGACAATGAACACCTCAGCCGCATTGCAGCCGCCGTGCTCGTCAACGACCTTACGGCATCTAATGCGGTTAATGGCCTGGATAATCTCCACGGACATTTGACGCTGCTGCATCAGGCGGCGGACGTTCGTGTAACCCTTCCACGTTGGCGCCTTCAGCCAATCATCGTCCTGCACGCCTTGGAGAGCGAAGAACACGTTCGTGGGCCATATCAGGTCGCGATAGGGCAACCCGAACAGCACCGCCGTATCATAGTCCTTCCAGTCGTTGCGGCCATCCACGGCTCCCCAATGGCCGAAGCCGACGCGCTCGAAGGGATGCTTGAACCTCTCCGCAGCGTGCTCATAGTCCTTATGGACGCAGACAAACAACGACCTCTCAGAGCCCAACTGTGCTTCAAGCGCTTCCAGCAAGCGTGCGTAGCGCGCCGCAAATGTTTTCTCCATTGTGGTCTTGCCAACACCCTTGGCTCTCGCGACGTGAAGGGTCACGTTTCGATAATTGCGAGCACCGGCACAGATAGGCTCGATTTGTGCTCTGCCTTGGAATAGCTCCCACAAGAAGTTCTGGCTGGCTGTCGCATCCAACACCACCGCACCGGGGACAGCATAGGAGACCGTGAGCGTGGAGGAGTTGAGCGAGTGGTCCTTACCGATGCGAGCATAGTAGGCCCACCGATCCGTGAGAGCTTGGATGCTCGCGAGCGTATCGTCCACCAGCTTGGCAATGTTGCGCTTGGTGTTGCCCTCCCTGATCCTCCGATCGTACTTCACCTTGCGCATGGCCTCACGCAGAGGTTTCATGGCAGCCGGGGGAGCGTTTAGTGCTTCTCTTGCCCCTCCATCCCTCCACATCAGTTTCGCCGTGCCGTCGTTGGTGTCAGATTGCGCCTGCTGTACCAACGCGTCTTTGAGCGCTTCGACGAGCTTGACTTGGTCAGGATGAGCTTGCGCGACATCAAAGGGCACACAGCCAAGGACAAACTGAAGGCTCTCCAGCGTGACTTTGTTCTCCTCCACCACGTTGGCTAACGCCTCATCAACGATGGTCAGGAGCCGACGACCTCCGTTCCACTGCACGAGGCGCGACCATGCGGCACCGGCAAAGGTCTCAGCAGCATTGACGAAGGCTTGGTGTGTCACGACCAGAACGTCATATCGCCCGATATCATCGGCATCAGTTCCGCTCTTTGAGTGATGAGCAACAGCGACGTTCGCCCCCGCCATTGCGTTGACCTGAGCAGCGAGGTCGTCGGCCTGCTTGATCAGGCGAGTCACGAGGAGCACACCCACAGGCTTGAGGTGGGCTAAAGCGTCCCGATTGCGCCTCGCCTGCATTGCCGAGTAAAGGCACGCCCCTTGTGTCTTCCCTGACCCGGTGGGGGGCTGAAGGACCTTCCAGCGCGCATCACGCTCGCTGATGTTGTCGATAATTGATCGTTCAAAGACATTCCCCATCGTCTCCCAAAGGGAGCGCAGGGAGCCTGAGGACGGCATGTGGAGCGTCTGTGTCCAATGATCGTTCATTGCGGACACGAACTCCAGCGGTGGCACGAGAGCGTACTGCTCGTGCATACCGATAACGGTAGTCATGAGTGGTGGACCTTGAGGTTGGTTTGAGATTGACGTTGGTGGCAACGAGGGGGGGCTCGTGCCTGCTCTGGAGGTCTGGCGAGGCTTGAGAGGTCAAATGCACTCCTCAAGCTCTTACCCCTCTCTCTAGAGGTTTCAGGGGTGTGTTTATTTGATCGTAGAAGACATGGCTTCAGGAGCGTCTAGGGACTCCATAGAGCCGTTTTGAGCTCTCCGGCTATCTCCCACCCGCCCTCCAACATCAGAACGCCCCAGTGAGTCCCGCTGCGAAGCCTGAGGCTGTTCTGACGATAGTTATTCGATAATTATTATGGTTGCCATTCAGAGGCCTGGAAGGTGAGTCCTAGCAGGAACAGCGACGCAGTGGCACTCACGCTGCCTTACCGGCAGCTCTTCAGCCTTTAAACGCGTGAGTGCGGCCCGCTGGAAGCCTGAGGGTCGTTCCTGATGCAGATCGCGGTCGCCTACGTACCTCACGCTGTACGACCACCAGACCGAGATTGCTTTGCTGCCTTCATAGACGCAATAAATTCTTCCAAGAACCGAAGCTCCTCGCGTTTCGCTTCGAGGTGACGCTCGCGCCGCTTGACAGATTGAACAAGCTTCAGATGGAAGTACATGAAGATGGAAAAGCACAAACTTAGGTAAGCTCGCTTTTCAACCCCGATCGCCAAAGTTGCGACGCTTAATGTCCTTTTGCCGTGTCGAATTGGCTTGGTCTTCCCTAGCTCCGCTTTGACAGTGGGGTGGTCAAAGGTGAGAAGAGTCCGTGCATGCGCAAACGCGTTTCTGATATTCTTCACGATGCTTAGGTTCTCAACTATCTCCTCGTCGTAGCGGCCAAGCGCGTAACCGAGGGCAATCTTTGAGCTAAAATCGCGTAACGGACCTGTGGGATCGGTTAAGCGGCCCCACGTACTTGCGTCTCCGTGTTTCAACTGAATGCGAAGCGCTTGCTCGATTTGGTGCTCAACCAGCGTGGCACCAAGTATCGCAGCTACCATGTCTGGAACGTCAGGCGCTTCGAGTTGCTCTACGACCGCTACATAATCTTCCTCTGACAATTCGCGACGGCTGAGATTACGAAGCTTCGGTTTTGCCATGGTTGGCCCTTTTGCAGCTTGGCAAGCGCGGCGACAAACTCGGCCGCGTGCATGATTTATCACATGAGGTTGCCCCATGTCCGCTTGCGTCCGCCACAGTGGGCTAAAGTCGTCGTTTTCATCGCCGACGAATTGGAGAAGATGAGACCTGAGCGTATAGCCAAATCCCATCTCCCTCGACCGCTAGGATCAACCGATGCGGATAATCCAGTTTACCGCTCTTGAAGGCTGCACGTTGCTGTGAGCCTGCCCGCCTGTGTTGGTGGATGACAAAGAGCCAGACACCGAAGCGCTGCCCGAGAAGCTACCAGAGACCCCAGCACTTCGCTCCTTGGTTGGAGCAGCGCTAGTTAGTGCGGCCAATCGCTATCGACGGCCGGAGCCTTTGACATAAGCCAATAGGCGTTGGAGGGCTGAGAGGCGTCGAAGGCGCGCTCTGAGCCGATCATGATGGCTTGATGGTAGGCCGCTTTGCACGGGCTGGTCCGGGGGCGGCCGGTGGCCGGGAAGGCCCCTGCCAGCTTGATGAGCGTTGGAGCGTCCCAGCCGTTGGCGTAGGCCCGTCCAAGGATGACGCGTTGAGCGAAGTGAGGGCACACACTACGGAGAAGCTGGGGCGCCTTTCGAGTGCTGTCAGGATTTGCTGTTGTCAATTTTGCGGTGAGGGATTTCTGCGGAGGGACGAGAGGCATGCATAGCGATGGGACGCTGCCCGCGTTCCTTGAGGAACCGTTTAGCGAAGCGGTCGCGCAGCAATGCCGAGTTGATCACTGCCATGAGCGTGCGTCTGTTCACGGCGAGGAAGGGTCTGCCGGTATGCCATCTGGCGAACTCGGCAAGATCGGTTTCGGTCCATCCGTGCTGGAGGACCGCCCTGAGCTTGGATAGCTCTGTGGGTGTCATGCAGGCGTGGAAGAATGCTCCGAAGTAGTCGTGAGGCTTCGTGAAGTCGATGTGTGATGGTCTCCTGTAAAGGTAGTCAAGAAAACGATCATCTCGCTGAATTGAAAGCCATAAAGGTCTCTGGAGCGCCGTCTGACGCGCGCGTTTCAATCGAACAACGGCGAAGGGCTTTAGCTGTCGTTCTTCAAGTCGATTTCAGCGGTCGTCCTTGGAATGGCGGGCGGCAGCAGGACCCATAGCCCGATAATGAGCCCTTCGTGTATAGGTACGCGCTGTAACTCTCATCCCTCTGACTTCGTTACAAGAAGTTGCTCTTCCAGCCTGCTTCGTATATACGAGGCAAAACACCTTGGAGGTCTCGTGCGGGCGGAAGATTGTAGGGCGGCTCTGGAGCGCATTAGGTGGCCCACCGGCCCCGTATGCCCGCACTGCGCGGCGTCTGGTCCTGTCGTTTCCGAGATAGGCGGCACGTCTCATCGCCCTGGTCTCTATCTGTGCTCCGAATGCAGGAAGCAATTCACCGTCACGGTTGGCACTCCGCTTGAGGGGTCTAAGCTTCCTCTTGCTGCGTGGCTTCGGGCCGCGCACATGCTCAACACGTCGCCCAAGCCGGTCACCGTGCGAGAGGTCGAGCGGGCATTGGGCGTAACCTATAAGACCGCGTGGCACATGGTGCAGAAGCTCTTAGAGGCTGTTGAGAACTATCGAGGCCCGTTGCCGCTGTTCGGCAAGACGGTTCAAATTCACGTTGAGCCTTTCCTGCCCAAGCACAGAAACAGCAAAGCAAGTTCGGCACGCAGGAGAGCAAAGAAAGCCGCAGGCACCTACAAGGCTCCCCGAGTGCCTTTAGCGGCTGGAGCACTTTCGACATTGCAGTTCACGCCGCCTGCGACTGAGGCTCACGTCGAGCGCACAGAGCGCTTCTTGCAATGGGTGTTGGTCGGCGGGAGCGGTAGATGAGTTCTGCGAAAGCTTCGAGCGTCGCCTTTCCCGACATTGGAGAACCGCTGATGTGCATGAGGTTTTGGGGCAAGCTCACGACGCGAGCCGTGATCTTGGTATGCTTTTCGACGGTATGTGCTCTTGCCGATGAATTGCCGAAAAATCTACTGCTAAAATGCGAGGGAAAGCTCACGATTATACTCAGCAAGCCAACCATCGAATCTTTGTCGCCTAAGACGTTTTCAACCACTCTAAGCTTGAGAGAGGGAGAATTGGCGGACAATGGTTCCGCATTCTTGAACACCGGAAATTGCGAACTTAAGAATGGGGTCGTCATCTGTACCGGCAAAGCTGTCTATCCGAGCACCATCGACGCAGGGAGCGAAAGCAGGGTGATGAAGTCATACATCAATCAAGAAACTGGAGAGTACAGCTTCTTCATGGAGACCACTCACCATGCTGGCCGGAACGCGACCGGTTCGAAATCGGAAGGTATGAAGTATATGCGGAATGGCGTATGTCGATCGATAGGCAAACCGATCTTCTAAGTTGAAGCAGCAAGAGGGCTTCCGTACCTCGCAAGTCCGGCATTCACTGGCACCGCCGTTTCAATGACAAGCGAGCCAGTGGCGAGTGGTTCAAGCTCACGGGCGCGGATGTGGCCGCGTTCAAGCGTCGGAAGTTCCAGTAAGCCGCGTGTTTGACCAAGATTTGCGTAAGCTAGGAGGGCCGCATGGGGGTGGATTTCGGACGTCGATTTGATGAATTGTGCCAGCAAGCGGACGCTATTGAAGCCTCTAAGAAATACGAGCAAGGTCCTTCTTATGGCGGTCACCGTATCGATCAGAACACACTCATCAATTGGTCCGTAAAGGTACGGCATCTGCTGGTCACTGTGTGCGGCGAGACCTCTCAACACTTTCGAGAGTTCGTGAAGCTCGAAGAGCCGACGATGTATACGACCAATTACGAGATATTTCGTCGACTGAGCGCGGTGCTATTGGCCGCAAAAGAAGATTTCGAGGGCGGCTATTTTTCCAGTCTCAAAACGCTCCTTCAAAGTGAAGTCTTTGACAGTGAGCTCGATCAGGCTACCGAACTACTAGCTTCCGGCTACGAAACTGCTGCTGCGGTCGTTGCAGGTGTTGTGCTGGAAACCACTCTTCGTCAGATGTGCGCCGAAAATGACTTGCCGATCGGGAAGCTCGACAAGATGAATGCGGATTTGGCTAAGGCTGGCGTCTACAACAAGCTTCGTCAGAAGCAGATCACAGCGTTGGCCGACATTCGCAACAGCGCTGCGCATGGGGACAGCAACGGCTTCAAGAGGGGAGACGTTGCCAGCATGATTAGAGACATCCAGAGCTTCCTCGCCGAACGCTGATATTGGTCAGTCCGCAAGTAGTTTTGCGACCTCGTCGGCTTCCAAGCGCTTCTTGTCGAGCAATGCGGTAGCAAGTCGCTCAACCATTGCGCGGTTCGAAGCAACAAGGTCAGAGGCACGAGCGTGCCCTTGATGCATCATCCGGACTTGCTCGTCTTCTTCGAAGTCTTCTAGTAGCTCCACCATTTTTCCGTAGTCGCCCCAGCCTGCTCCTTCGTGCGTCGGCGCGTCGAAGATCTCTTGAGCCTGTAGGCCAGCCGCGCAGATCGCAAGCTGTTCTAGTAGGTCCAGGTGGTCGGGGGTTTGAACTTCAGCAGTTCCCTTCGCATCATCGCCGCCAATCGCTATTTCAGCACCGCCAACCGCTAGACCGAGGCTCCATGCCACGACTATGTGCCCGGCCTCATGGAACGCTGCTCCCCGCTGGTCTCTCTCGCTCTTCGACTGCTCAGGGAGCATGACATTCCTTTGTGTGTTGAACGCTAGGGAGAGACCCTTTCGGGCTTTGTACATGTCGAGGGACCCTTTGCCTATCGGCGCGGCTCTCTAGGGACCGATAGCTTCACGCGCCGCTTTGGTCGAACAACAACGGCGACTTTAGACCCCAATTTTGAAATCGATTTCTCAAGAAATGTGCCAATTCATTGGGCCGGCAGGGACCCTAGAGGCCAAGGGAGCTGCCAAGCCAGCGAATGAAGGCGAGAGACCCAAGCGCCGCTTCGGAGCGAACGAGACTTCATGCTTTTATTACTGCCATCCTAAATCCGGCTAACGGCTCCCGACAATGGCTAGGCTACACTGCAAGCGAAAGCGCTTGGCACAGAGCGGAGAGTGCCGCAGATGCCGCAGCGAGCATGTTGAGGCGAGCTACCTTCCTCATGGCGGCATAGAACGCGTCAAGGCCTACGAGCGCGCCCCAGCCTGATCCAATCAGGGGAATGTTCACCGCCGCAGATGCGCCCCATAGCAGCGCCGCGAGGAATGCAAAGACGACACTGGCATTTGTCCAGTTGAGCACTTGAGCACTGACCATTGGGGCAATCTCCTAACAGGCAATGTAAAGGGCTGCACCAAGCCCGGCCAAGCTCCCAAGGATCATGCTGCGGTCCTGCACGAGGGCTGAGAGGATGACGGCGGCGATGGTGAGATGGATCAGCATGGGTCCGTTCCTGGCTGTGCTTAGGCGGCTTTAGGGAGACGATTGAGCAGCCTTGCAACGGCTGTAGGGTGCCACTCGCCCCCGCGCGGTGCACTGATGCCTTGGCGGTTGAGTTCTTCAGTGATGGCGCGGACACTCGTGACGCCTGAGCGCTTGATGCTCTCAATGATGCCCTGAAGGTCCATAGCGCGCTGTGCGGCCTTCTCTTTGATCCTCGTGATCGCTTCAGCGTTTCCGGTCTGCTTGCCCCGGAGAGCACGAGCACCGTTCGGGTTGCCCAGCTTGACGCCGCGCGCTTTCGCCGCTGCCAATGCCTTCTTTGTGCGCTCGCCTATCAGGCCGGCCTCAAGCTCTGCCACGGAGGCCATCTGTGTCAGGAGAAATTTGCCCATGGGGCCGGGAGGGACGCTTGGGAGGTCGCAGAACACCAAGTCTACATCGCTCGCCACGAGGGAGCGCAGGAGGTCAACGTTGCGCGTCAGGCGGTCCAGCTTGGCAAAGACCATCTTCGCGCCGATAGCCTTCGCGTGAGAGAGAGCCGCAGTAAGCTTGGGCCTGTCCGACTTCCGGCCGCTTTCGGTCTCGACGTATTCGGCCACCAAAGTCCACCGGCCGCCGTTGAGGTAGCTCGTGACGGCTTCCCGCTGCGCTTCGATCCCAAGGCCGCTTCGGCCCTGCTTGTCGGTCGAGACCCGCAAATAGGAGATGAATTTTCCCTGTGCCACGGCCAAAAGCCCTCATACACATTTCGATGTAACGGACGTTAGATGAATTTGTGTACAAGTCAATAAGGTTGTGCTTGCAGTTGAGAACAATTATTTGGCGGCAGTCAGGAGGGTGGAATGAGCGCAACCAAAACTGAGCAACCGGCCAAGACGGGTGGCGGACTTTCCTTGCCCGGCCAGCCGACCGAAGAGGCTCTCGCCGAGGTTGGCAGCGACGCGGGAAAGGCGTTGGTGCGGGGCTTTGGGAGGCTTGGTAACGCAGCGCTTGGCGAGTGGGTCGCCAAGAAGGAAGCAAAGGCAGAGGCTGCACGGCTTGCCATCGAAACAGATGCAAAGATTAATGCAGCTAAGGCTGTCGCCGCCGCAGGCCGCGAACAAGCGCTTGCGGACCTAGAGCATAACGCCGCCCTTCAACGGCGTGCGGAACGGCTTCGCATCGAATTGGCGCGCGAACAGTTGAATTTGGAGGCGATTGAGCGGCGCGCGCTGGAATACGTTGAGCGCGACCCTGAGAACGGCAGTGCCCGCGAAGTTGACGAAGACTGGCTCTTCAAGTTCGCCGACCTCGCTCAGAAGGTCTCGGATAGCGACGTTCAATCGTTATGGGCGCGCGCGCTCTCTTCAGTCGCCATACAGGGCGCCCCCAAGCTGTCTGCGGCCGCGCTACAGACGCTTGGATTATTTGACGCGCAGATCGCGGAAAGCTTCAGAAATTTTGTGGCTGTGGTAGCAACGTTCGGTTTCTTGCCCGAGCCTGAAGAGGGGGAGCATGATCCGCAAGGTATCAACTTAGGCATACTTCACGATTTGGGCTTGATCGACAACACCCTCTACGAGGGAACATACAGTTTCGAAGACTTCTCCTTTGAGGCGATCAAACGCACTGGACCGCTTCCTGCCGATCTGCGCAGTCACTACGCATTGACGCTGCGGGGAAGGGAGATTGCCAGCGCTGTCTTCCGTCGGTCTGAGGACGTGCCGTTGGGCGAACAGCACGAGCATCAATATCTACGTTTGATACTGCTCAATCAATTGAAACGTAAGCAAGCAGCAACGATCTTGCCAAGTCTTGCTCCTGATGGGCAACCTTGGTCGATACGTCTCACGCGGAAGAACCCTTTGACGAAAGCCAGTAGCAGCAATGACTGGAGGTCCTTCAGCGAACGGATCAGTGCTCGACTATTCAAGCTCCTTTTGTGGGCCGACGAGCGGTACGATATCGAGGCGCGATGAGCGACCAATGATAGTGAGCATGGGAGACGAGCGTACTTGAGGCGCCGCACGTGACAGCAAAGGGTCGTCAACCAACACGGAACGCTCTTGAGCGGATGGTCGGGACAAGCGTAGCCCTCAATGGCCTTCTGATCCCTGCTTCAACTCTGTCTATGGCGCTTGCTCGCTACGTGGAGAACCTTTTCGTCTGGAACGATCATGAAACCTACAAGGTCTCTTTAGTCGGATCAGCCGTCCCTATCAAATTTGCTGAGCGATATTTCTTGCTTTGCACCAATCATCAATTGCGCGGGTGTCAGCCGGAGGACGTTTCGCTGCTTGGACGGGACGGAAAACTGCTCATTACCTCCTCAGGCGTGCGCCACTTCAACGACGAGAGCAATCCGCACTATCTCGACCTAGCCGCTTTCGACTTCACTGAGCCGTGCGAGGCCCATCAGGACCTGAAGGAGCGGTTCTTTACGCTGCGGGAGGTTCCTCCAGACGCGCCCGCCACAGATATCATGTTTGCAGTCGTTGCGGGCTTTCCATCCAGCGACCAGCGATATGAACTTGAGGAAAGGAACCACATCGGCAAGGTGAAGCGAATTGTCGTCTGTCATCCTGATCCATCTTCTTACGATCCAGCGCTCATGTGCCTTCGCACGGATGAGCCGCTAGACTTCGATCCAGATGGCATGAGTGGAGGGTCGGCGTTTGTCGTCCAGGCAGTGGCTGGGGAATTTCGCGCTTACTTCGCGGGGCTCGTCGTGACAGGCGGGAAGGATCGATTTCACATCATCAAGGTGGGCGACATCTACAGATTCTTGGCGATGTTGGTCTAACTCACGTACTGGTTGGGTGAATTGCTGGAGGAGCTTTGATGGTCCATACGACCAGCGAGACGACTGACGTACTTCCCGACCTTCTAGGTCCTAACCTCACCGTTGTTTTCTGCGGCACCGCGCCAGGACGCACCTCAGCGCGGCAAGGGGCCTACTATGCTCACAAACGTAATCGGTTCTGGAGCATACTTCATGAGTGCGGCTTCACTGACCACAAACTAGAGGCGAGCGAATATGGACGGCTCAAACGATTTGGTATTGGCCTGACCGACCTGTGCAAGCGAGTTTCCGGAAACGACGACGAGTTGCCCAAAAGCGCCTTCTCGCCTGAGCGCCTTCTCGAAGCGTTGAGCACGCACAAGCCGCGCTACCTCGCCTTTACCAGCAGAACTGCTGGCCGAGTGATTTGCGGGAGTTCTGCTCAATACGGCCGCCAGCGGGCGCATCAAGCAACCGACATTTTCATCTTGCCAACTACATCGTCGAGGTGGGGTGAGCGATGGTGGAGTGAGCAAAAGAGGCATTGGCTCGATTTGCGGAGACGGTGCGAACCTCGACCCCCACCGGGCCAGGAAACTCATCGTCTCCATGATCGCTGGTCGCGCACAATAGCACTCGGACTAAGTGATTGGCGGAAGGTTTAGTGAATTCATCGGACGTAGAGCAGCATGCAAGAGCGAAAATTCTTTGATCGAATTAGCTCGGCCCACGTGATGCCTTTAGGAGCCGACAAGGATTGGCTTCTCGGGGCAGAACGAGATGGCTTGCGCCTATTGACAGAGGAGGAGCATGAATCCGTGATCCTCTACGCGAGCTTCCAAAGCTTGCTGATCATCTCAATATTCGCGCGCGCCGCTAACCTCATCAATCCTGACAAAGACAAGCTGTACGATACCAGCTTTTATGTCGATGAAGCCTGGTGCATTCAGAAAGCGTGGGGCGGCGGACATGGGCATCAGATGTACCTTGAGCCTCCTTTCGACCTACCTGAGGAGCACCCGCTTCATGGGGCAGAGCCGATTGTATTTCGTCGGTCCTTTGAGGGCATGCCGAACTACGACCCGCCGATAGAGCTAAGTCAACAGCTTGTTCACTCACTTGGTTTGCATTTCATTGCCGAGCGGAGCGCGTACTGTCGTCTAAATTCGGAGGGTGACCTAGAGGAAGTCATCAAAGTGTTTCGCGACGCTGGCACCGGTGACTTTGACCGCAGTAGGACACTCGTGCTGATCAAGACCAAGCCCTTGGCGGAATTTATGGCAGTAGGTGGATACGCTCTTTATCGGAAGTTCGACCTGACGAGGTTCAGGCCAGGATCATTTAGCCATTGGGACAATGCGGAACGCCACTTCGATGCCCCCGACCTTTTCTACAACTCAGCGCTATCAGGTGAAAATGCGAGCTACATTCACGGCGGGCAAATCATTCGACCAAATGTCACGGTTGACGAGTTGATTGAGGAGTGGAAGCGAGAAGATGACCCAAATGCTCGTCAGTATGAAAACTTCAAAATCGACGACTGGAAAAACAAGCGGCTGGTGGAATGGTCGTGCGCGCCTTTTGAGCTAAGCAACTATTTCACAAAGTCCGAGAAGCCGTTCGAGATATCTCCCGCCTTTTTCAGCCCAGAGGTTTTGACCAAGTATAAGGCAGACCCAGACAAATACGATTTGGCAGATCGCTCCATCACTTGCCGCAATTCTTGGCATTTGAAGACCTTTGACATCAATGAAGCTGGTCAAGTTCACACCTATATAGGGTATCTCCAGAACCTACCGTTCAAGGAGCAGCAGCATTGGAAACTTCATAATGAGTGGCCCAAGGCCCCCATCTCGAAGCGCGCTTTCCAAACGGATTTCAAGGGAGAGTGGACGACCGAGAGTGATCCACTGCAATCCATGCGATATGCCGTAGCCGAGCTTGATCGTGATTCCCCGCCATGGTGGCGCGCGAGAGGGTCGCAGGTGCGCGATAGAGTGCACTATCCGGTTACGACGTCCTCGAAGGAATGGGCCGACGAGTTGCTTGCCTTGGACCAAATGCTCGTGGAAGGCTTCGTGGCGACAGAGCTTCGCAAGCTCGCAACAGCTTCTGGCGTCAAGTTCGAGCCCTCATGGCAAAGTCTCAAACTAATTCAGGAAATACTACGGTCCGAGGATAGCCTAACAGCAGATCAAATCGCGGAACCACTCAAGGAACTACACCACCTTAGAAGCAAGGTGCCGGGGCATCACACTGGAGAGCGAACGAAGCTGGAAGCGAGCGCCTTAAGAGACCATGGGTCACTCGCCGCGCACTTTCGGTCCCTTTGCGCGCGGTGTGAGGAGGCGTTCGAACGCATCATCACTACACTAACTAGCGTTCAAAGGCGGTAGGCTAGAGGCTGTGGTGGGGCTTGAACGCTCTAAGCAGCGTCTACCGCCTCCATGAATCTTTGGACCACACGCGACCTTCTCGATGGCCTCGCGGAGGTCAACAGGGGATCGAAATGAGAGCGGGTGACATTAAGGCGAGGCCGTACGACGAAATCGTCGAAACCTACAACTTAACGATTTTGACCGAGATGGGTGATTGGTCCCTGGACGGCACTGGTGACCTCGTAACGACAAAGGACGGCGACCCTCAGCACGGCGACATTGCTTACAACGGGCTATTCCGGCTCGTGCAGATGTGGCGCTATAGCGAGGCGCACCTTCGTTACCTGTTCGCGACCGTAGACGAAATGCAGTCCCAGCGCCGCGCTCTGGACGACGATTTAAACGCCGTGGGGAACAAGGCGCACGAAGAAATCATGCGTGGGCATCGGATGCCGTCCGGGGCTTTTGGCGCAGCCTTGCACGACGTGTGGGACCGACAAGCCGCAGCGGTCTTCGGCGCGGGCATTTATGCAGGTTCGCTGATGCTAATGCTCAGCACCGTTCTTCTTCGGCTCAGGGACGATATCGAGGGAAAGCGCTACTGGTCCATGATGGGGCCATCCGTCAGTGGTCACTCCATAGGAGCTATAATTGAAGCAGGAGCGAATGGCTTCCGCCATGCCGATGAGTGGGCCAAAACTCATCCTCCAACGCCACAACAGAAGCGCTCTCAGGACATTATTGCAGCAGCGCTTTCTGAGCGTCGCGAGCCCGACGAAGGCAGCCCCGGCGCGTGCGTAGAACTCTTAGCTGTGTTGAGTGGCGGCACCTTTGAAGGTCTGGCTACCAACGTGTTTACGTTCGCGCACAATCTGGCGGTCAGGTGCCGTCAAGCTCCATAGTGCTACTGAGGGTAATTGCGGGGCTACGGTTGCCCTGCCCCCTTTCTGAAGTCCCTATCAGATAATTGACGCGTTACCTCGCCAGCGACGAATTGCGCGCCCATAACTGTGTGACCAACTTCCACGCGCTTAGGCTGCTCCTTGGCATATCGGTTGCGGACATAGCGTGGCTGCGCCTCCGTTACCCTCCGCACTCTTGCAGCGTCCAGCGTTGACCACTTAGGTTCCAAGTAATTGATGAGGCGGTCGATATGGTGCCCGTAACCGTCTCTGATGTCGTTCTCGCCTAGCCCGGTTGCGGCGGCCAACGCTTTCAAAGCTAGTTCGGTGGCGAGGAGCCCGCTTTGCACTGCGCCTCTGAAGTCGTATCCGCCCGTGAGAATTGCAGCGGCGCCGTGGAGGTGCAAACGAGACAGATTGAGAAATCTTTCTACTAGTTCCATCTGTGCATAGGGCGCTCGTAGTTCACGAACACCGTATTCAAGGTCAAAAAGATCGGCGAATTGATCATGGTATGCATCAAAGGCAGCGGAGTCGCTGGCCAGTATGTGTTTCTGAACGTCTGTCAATTCAACATGGTCTATTGGAACTATCCGCACCGTTCCATATCCATGCGGGATGCCAATTCGCCCAAAGATGTCTCGGAACATGAACACGCCGATATGGCCACCTACGGCTAGATCGTGAGCGCTATAGAGCCGTGCGAATTGTGCCCTGATACGCTTGAGTATTGGCGAAGTGTAATCCCCGAATAGGCCGAATGAGACGTACCCCAATTGTCGCATTACAACGCTGGGAACGCGGAATTGTCGCTGTCGTATGTCCTCCCCAGCGGCGAATAGCTCCTCGTCGGCCTTCACCACCATCGACAGAAGGGCATCGTCTGATAGGTCATCGCTCATTGGATTGAACGCTTCCTTGTGAGAACAGAAATTCGCCCTCAATCGGCTCAAACTCGAACGGTGGAGGTTTAGGAGGTGCTTTGACAATCTGTACGGCGATCATCTTAGCAAACACGGCGCGTCTATTTGAGGACATCACCGCCCAGGCCGCGCATCTGATGCGGTAGCCCTTGTGTAGCTGAAAGGTCGGGGGCGCTGGATTGTTTTGCGCGTCAACGATAGGAGGCCATGAAACACCGAATGATGAGAACCGCAGACCGAATAGGCCGTTCTCGCACTCACCGAAGCGGCTGAAGCAGCCCAACTGCATATTAGCGCGCCGCGCACCGAGGAGCCTGAAAACGGCCTTTCGCAGAAGCTCTGCTTCTCCACGAGCGACGAGCAAGGAGAGTGAGTTCATCGTGAATACGTCGTTGGTGTCGGATGGATCGAGACCCAACCGCTCGCCCGCACGGACTATGCGCTGTATCTCGCCTATCGGAGATATGAACGCGCAGCCGCTGCCGCTCCTGGTTAGCTGGAATGTGCTGTGGGTCGCTGCTTCCATTAGCCGACTATGCGACCCCTACGCCGCCGTGCCAACTCCTGATGCAATCGTCTTCATGACTTCAGGCCCGTAATCCACTTTGTCGATGATCTTGCGAAGGTCCAAGCGTTGGCCGGTCGAGTAGACGCCATACGTGATATCCTCGCCCCTATCGTGTCCGATGATGAGTTTCACGGTGCTCTCAGGCACCTCCAAGCCCTCCATGAGGTCCACAAAAGTCTTGCGAAGAGCATGGAAGTCCTCGAAGCGCGCGCTAACACCAACATCCGGCTGCTTGCGGAAGCGCCCATAGGCTTTGCTGACGTTCCAAGAGCGCTTGTCGTCGGGACCTCCCGGCACCAGTCCGGGGAACAGATACTCATCGTTGCCCTTCAAGCGGCGCTTCAGGATGGGCACAGCGAGATTGTGGATAGGCACTTCGCGCGCGGCGGCTTCGGTCTTGCCTTCGTTGATGACGAACCAATAGCCATCGGCGCGCTTATGAACATCGACCTTCTTGAGCGAGCAAAGCTCATCAAGCCGGGCTCCGTGCAGCAGGGCAAGGCGTGTGAGGTCTGCAAGCACGTTGGCGTAGCGAGGGGTGCGATATCGACCCTTTAGGAGCTTCACTAGCTTCTCGTTGGTGAGGCCCTTCCGGGTAGCCGTCTTGCCCTTGCGCGACTTTTTGCCAACGCCGTGCTCCCGCCATGGATTGTCGCGGTTATTCGGGTCGGTAAGGCCGCTACTCATTAGCCATCGCCAGAAGGTCGAAAGCGTCGAAAGGTGCCTCTGGATCGTCTTGGGTGCTAACTTCTCATCTCTCAGCAGTTGAACGTATTCGCCCGCCTTGCGACGGTCGGTGGCTTGGATGGACGTATACTCGCCAGCCCAAACGAGATAGCGCTTAATGGCGGCCTCGTGTTGCGCCTTGGTTTGCTCCGTGCCTTCGCAGATGGTCAACCACGTTGGATAGTGGTCGCGGATGAGCGTCGCTTTGCCAGTCGCGAGACTGCGGAACAACCGCTCCGCTTCGGGGCCTTGGGCCTCCAACAGCGCTTCAGCCTCTTGGTTCACCACGTCGAGCAGTTCGCTGGCGGCAAAGCTCTCCTGATCGCCATGCGCAAGGTACTCGTTGTCGGAAGACGCGAACGCTTCACGGAAGGCGATGGCCGCGCCAATCGCGGCGGCGAGCGGGTCAGCTTGCCCCTTCTCATACATCTTGATGCGGCGCTTAAACTCAGCAACGTGGCTGTGCTTAAGCCGGTTCGCCTCCGTGAGGCTTTCCGTGCCCAGCGACTTCACAAAGCGAGGCTTGCCGTTGGCGGCTTGTCGAAGGGGCTTGGGTATCTCTACGACCACCCGCCACGTGTTGCCCTTCTTCTGAAGATACTTGGTGTCTGCCATCAAACCATACCCGAAAACCACACCTTGCTATCCAGCTAAGGCCTGATAAACAAGGGATTATTGGTCTTCAGGTGCTTTTGGTGGAGGTTCCCACTCTCTCCGCCAGTCCCCATCGAAATGTAAGGTGGATCTCTGTTTTCGACGGTCAACCCCCCGATTGCTTCCGGGTGCGACAGGCGTTGGAAAGCGAGATCCTTTCCGAATTCGGTCGAGATCCGCGCTTGACTGCGCTCGCTGGCAGAACTCGAGCCTGCAACCGCGGCTCGGTGTTGAGCAGCTAAATGCTGAGTTTACGGGCCGTCCGGGGGGTGAGTGTGGCTCCGAAGCGAATGCGGCGTGCATCCAGCGCGGACCGGCGCGCTGTCGTTACCGGTGGCGCCTGCTCCGACAGCGCCCGGCGCGGTGCCGAAACGCCGGCGGAAGCCGCGCGCAAAGTGCGTGTAGTCGCGAAAGCCGCAGGCGTAGGCAATATCGCTGAGAGGCTGACCTGTCTTCATCAACGCGCGGCGTTCGATCAGACGCGCTGCATGATCCAGACGGGCCGAACAGATGTGGTGACCGCATGTCGACCCGCGGGCCGTGAACAGCTTCTGCAAATAGCGCAGTGAAATTCCCGCCTCGGCAGCCACCTCGCGCGGAGAAATGTCCGGATCGGCAAAGCGGTCCTTGATGATGCTGCAGACGCGCATAAACAGCTTGTCGTTGTGGCGCGAGCCAAGCGGGGCGGGAGGTGCAAACAGTGCGCCGAGGAGATCGTAGACCACCAGATGCATAAATTTATCGGTCGACGCGAAAGCTGGTTCTGCATTGCCGACCAGGTCAAGAGCGAGTTGACAGAGTAGACGCGACGCTTGGGCCTGCCGAGGACCGCACGCGCCACCTTGCGGTTCGAAGCCGAGATGCGACGCCAGGCTCTGGCGCGGCACTTGCAAACCAAGCCATTGCGCGCTGTCCTGGGCCGGCGAGATGAATGTCACGGGTCTTGTGGAATCGAGCAGGATGACATCGCCAGCAGTGATATTTACGACCCGGTCGTTGTGAATGATGGTCGATTCGCCGGTATCCTGAACCGTGACGAAATAGTACTCCATATTATCGCGGCGAATGTCCAATTCCGTCCGCTCTAGACGGCTAGCGTTGCAGATGAGATCCACTGCAGCAAATCCGAAGACGCGCCGCGTGCGCACCTTGCTGGCGAAGATGTTGGTTTCGTGAGCAGGAGTAAACCATCCCCAATCGTCGCGCATTGCAGCTCGGAAACCGTCATAATCCAATTCTGGAGCGCTGAGAAAATCGTCGTTCGGGTGCATCATCCATCGCCTCCGCGGGTCTGGCTAAGCCTAATCGCACGCTTTGTAACGGCCTGCGCCGAAACCATGGGCAGCCGTTGATCAAGCTAGTGTGGCCCAAGACGCCTCCTGCTCAACTCTGCGTCACGCCAAATCACGCCCGCGAGATCGCGTCGGCATTGCCGCGAGGCGCGCCAGGCGGTGCGCGCCAGTACGGACGATTGGGCGCGATCGCCTCACGACACCTAAGGTCCAGCCGCCTAGATTCCGATCCTCGTAGTCATGCTTTGACGAGAATCGGAGACAACAATGATTACAGTGGTTGAGAATACAAAGACGCTAACGGGAGACCGGGCGCTTGTGACCGAGCAGGCAACGCAAAACGAGTCCGATCCTGCCTTGGGAGTTGCGCGGCCCGGGATTCCGGTTCCGCTTCATTGTTTGCCAGTGACGGATGCCACAGTTCTCGAGCTGTACGAGTATGTCTTCGCGCCTTGGGTGAAACTGCTCGGCCTTCGAGAGTTCAAGGTCTACCCGGGCATCGTGTCCGCGATGCTTCCGCAAAATGATGCGCTCAAATTGTCAAGCGGTGCGGTGTGTGGTCAGGCAATCATGGCGGCCATTGACTCGGTTGCGTCACTGTCTGTGGGCACGACGGGGCGCATCACCAAAGGCACCGTGTATCAGCACACTCACTTCCTGCGTCCAGCCGTCAACGACGACTATCATGTAAGAGCGGAAGTATTGCGCTTCGGCAAAGCTTCGGCCTTCACGGAAACCCGCGTTTCGTTTGCGTCCACGGGAAGGTTAGTTGCACACGCCAGCCTGGAATTCGCCTTCTGACTCGCATCCAGGGCTTCATCACCCCAACGCGCCGCTCCCGAGGTCTGTTCAAGCTCGTTCCCGGACATCCCGGTCGCGGTACTCCGCCAGTTCCTGACCAGCCATACCGGCTGATCATCTCGCAATGACCCGCAACCCTCGTCACCGGAGCCAAACCATGACTAGCACCATTCTCATCACCGGCACATCGAGCGGCTTCGGCCGCGAAACCGCCGAAAGGCTGGCGCGCGACGGCTATCGCGTGTTCGCCGCGATGCGCGACATCGCCGGCCGCAATCGCAGCCACGCCGACGCGCTGCGAAGCCAGAAAATAGGCGTCGTAGAACTCGACGTTACCGATGGCGTGTCGGTCGATCGCGCCATCGCTTCCATCCTTGCCGAGGCCGGCAAGATCAACGTGCTGGTCAACAACGCCGGCATTGCATCGGTCGGCGTGACCGAAGCCTTCACGGCGGATCAGGCGAAGGCGATCTTCGACACCAACGTCATCGGGCTCCTCCGCGTTACGCGGGCAGTGCTGCCTTCGATGCGCCGGGAGCGCGAAGGCCTCATTATCAACATGGGCTCAGTCCTCGGCCGGGTGACGTTCCCCTTCGTCGGCATCTACGGCGCGAGCAAGATGGCGATCGAAGCTTTGACCGACAGTATTCGGTTGGAGGTCTCCCAACTCGGCGTAGACGTGGTGGAAGTTCAGCCTGGCGCTTATCCGACAAGCCTGTACGCGAGCATCCAGAGGCCTGCCGACGGCGACATCACGAAGTCCTACGGCGAGGTCGGCCAGATTCCCGAAGCCATTTACAAGACCTTCACGTCAATGTTGCAGGGAAAGGACGCTCCGAAGCCTCACGACATTGCCGAGGCCGTTGCCAGGCTCGTCGGCCAGGCGAAGGGCAGTCGCGCCGCTCGGACGGTGGTGGGCACGTCGTTCGGTGCCGACAAGATCAATGCCGACATCGCGCCCGTCCAGAAGGCCGTCGTCGACGGTCTGGGCCTCGGGCATCTCGAAGCACTCGCATGATGGAGCGTTCCGGGTCGGCGACTGCCGTCGACCCGTCCTCATGCGGCGGCACGATGGCGGGCGCGCCGTGCCGGGAATAGGCCCGCGAGGGAATGAAGAAGCCAGGACGAATATCGCCAAAGCTTAGCGAGGAGAACTCAAATGCCTCTGTGGCATATCTACTGTCCGGAAAATGCGTACTCGGCCAAGGACAAGTGCGCGCTTGCGACGCGTATCACGGACCTCTACGCGGATGTCGGCCTGCCCCGGTTCTATGCAAGCGTTGTCTTTCACGAATTGCCAAGGAACTCGTTCTTTATCGGCGGAAAGGCAACGAACGATTTTGTCAGGATCTGGATTGATCAGATTGCTCGCGCAACTGCTCCCGAGCGGCGAGCGTGGTGGCTGGAGCGCGTCAACACTGCGCTCAATTCCTTCACGCGCGAGCGGGGTTATCGCTGGGAGATCCACATTGACGAAACGCCAATCGATTTCTGGACCATCCAGGGAATGAAGCCGCCTGACCCCTATTCCGAGGCTGAAAAGCTCTGGGTCCAAGAGGACCGCCCGTCAGCCTATACCTGAATGTCGGCGCAACCTACAGCGAGTTGAGCACGGCGACCCCGACGCTCTACGCGAGGCCAGGAAGAAAAACTGGACCATCATCAGCGTGAAGAACGACTGGAAGAACATTTTTTCGTTCCAGTAGCTGATGACCGAGTTGGCGGCGCGATGTGGCCGTGAACGGTGCGTGCCAGTACCGGCGAAAGGGCGCCGGCGGCTCACGACATCCGGCTTCCAGGGCCTCTAGCTTCATTCACAGCATCGAATTCAAATCGTGTTTGGAAGACAAATGCCCCTGTCAGTCATATGGCTCCTCACGTCCTTTGCGATCAGGCTGCTCGTCGTTCACTTCAAGCTCGTCATCCTTCCAGGTCTCGCGCGAAGGCGAGTTTTCGGAGGCCGGGCGCCCGAGAGGGCAGGCGAGACGTCGTCCTGGCTGATGAAGACCTCCCGCTGAATGGGTGCCCGTGCGGACAATATCCTGCCCGCATGAACGGCCGCTTGCGGCTGAAACGAAAGCGTTGAAACCGAGGACCATTCGCCATGCCTGGCTTGATGATGCAAACTCCTTTGCTCCTGTCGTCCATTCTCATGCACGCGGCGCGTTCCTTTCCCGATGTCGAGATCGTCTCCCGAACTCCCGACAAGCCCGATCACGTCACGAGCTACGGCGACCTTCTCGAGCGCAGCTCCCGGCTCGCAAATGCATTGGACTCGATCGGCATCAAGCCGGGCGATCGCGTGGCGACCCTGGCCTGGAATAGCTGTCGGCATCTGGAGCTATCCTTCGGCATTTCCGGAATGGGAGCCGTTTGCCACACGATCAATCCAAGGCTGTTCGTGGAGCAGATCATATACATCATCAACCATGCCGAAGACGTGGTTGTATTCTTCGATCTGGCATTCATCGATCTCGTACAGTCGCTGATACCGCAATGTCCGACTGTTGAAGCGTGGATATATCTGGGCGATGCTGGCGACGCGAAGATCGTGGGAGCCAAAGGCTTCCCCTCCTATGAAGGATTTCTCTCCGGGTGCTCGGAAGTTTATGCATGGCCGGAATTCGACGAGAACACGGCATGCGGACTTTGCTATACGTCGGGAACGACAGGAAACCCAAAGGGTGTGCTGTATAGCCATCGCAGCGCCGTGCTGCATTCCTGCGCTGCGGCGCTGCCGGACGCTTGCCGCATTTCTCTGCATGACACGGTCGCGCTTGTCTCGCCGATGTTTGACGTCATGTCTTGGGGAATGCCGTATTGTGCAGCGGCGACGGGTTCGAAGCTCGTGATGGCCGGACAAAACGTCGACGGTGAGAGCCTGCACAGGTTGTTCGAGGACCACGGGGTGACTTTCGCCGGCGGCGTGCCGACGGTCTGGCTGGGCTATGTTCGATACCTGCAAGGCGCCGGCGTGAAGCCGACGATGCTCAATCGCGCGCTGATTGGTGGCACGGCATATCCGGCCTCCCTGATGGAAACGCTGCAGGACGAATACGGAGTAGAAGTTCTGCATGACGGGGGCATGCTGGAGACCAGCCCGCTTGCGACGATCTCGAAGCCGCTGCGCAAGCACATAACCTCGTCGAGAGCTGAACGGCGGTCTCGCCAGGTCAAACAAGGACGTGCGCTCTTCGGTGTCGAAATCGGCATTCGCGACGGCAAAAACAGAAAATTCCCCCACGATGGCAAGGCAGTTGGCGACCTCGTGGTTCGGGGGCCCGGGATTGCCCGCGCTTATTACAGGATGCCGGAAAGCGAGCGTGCCGACAGCTGGCTTTTCACGGGTGATGTCGCCACGGTCGACAGCGACGGTTACATGCAGATTGCGGATCGTTCGAAGGGCGTCATCAAGTCCGGAGGCGAACGGATATCGTCGATCGAACTCGAAAACCTTACGATGGCCCACCCCGAAATCGTCGAAGCGGCGGTGATTGGTATTGCGCATCCAAAATGGGACGAACGCCCGCTCGTGCTTGCGGTCCGACGCCAGGGATCGAGGCTCAAGGCGCAAGATCTCCTGACCTTTTACGAGGGCAAGATCGCGAAGTGGTGGATGCCGGACGATGTTCTGTTCGTCGACGAGCTTCCGCACGGGGCGACCGGAAAAGTCGTGAAGACCAGATTGCGAGAGCTTTGCGGAAACCGCGTTTCCGCCGCGATCAGCCAGACGGGCGCCCCGCCCGCCGCCGAAGCCAACGGAGGTTCCTATGTCAGTGCGCAGCTCACTTCTCGCAGCCGCCGTCACCTTCTCACTCGCGGCCGCACACGCTAACGGCCTGCGGCCGATCGAGGGCCTGAGCATCAATCTCGGCGATGTATCCGGCGTCGCCTACTACACGGTCGAGCCCGATGGATTCCGCGTCGTCACGACTCTCGCACAGGGTGAAGCGGGAACGCCGATCCGCTTTGTGACAGTACTGGCGCCCGGTCAGCGCGTCGTTGTCTCAACGCCATACCAGGCACCCGCGCTCGAAATCAGCCGAAAGGGCGATGAACTGCTCGTCCGAAAGGCGAGCACGTTCTCCAATTCAAGGGGGGTGACTGACACTCTCTCCGCCAATGGCTTTCAAGTCGGGATCAAGCCGGATCCGCGATAGCTTTCGATCAGCGCATCGAACAACTTCAGATCTGCGCGGCTCCGCGCCATCAGCTGCGCGCCGGCAACGGCCGCGTAGATCGCGCGCGCCCTTGCTTCACGCTTGCTGGCGGGAACTGCGGCCGCGGCGAGCATCCTGGTCAGCCACGCCACGTTGACATCGGCAAAAGCCTGCACCTCGGTTTTCACCGCGTCCGGCAGATCGTCATATTCGGCCGCCATGAAGCTACAGAGGCACATGCGATTGTCCTGCTCCAGCGATCGACGAAAAAGTCCCGGATAGGCCCGGAGCGCCTTTCTTGGATCTCCGTTCGCTTTTGAAAGAGCTTCGAGGTTCGCCGCCGTATCCTCCCAGTAGCGTCTCGCCACCGCCGCACCCAGCTCGGCCTTGCCCGGGAAGTGGTGGTAGATGCTCGCAGCCTTGATGCCGACCTCGGCTCCGATGTCGCGGAAGTTCAACCCGCCATATCCGTGGGCCTGGGCCGTCCTGCGCGCTGCGGCCAGGATCGCCTCCCTCGCATTTTCGGTCATCTCGATCACCTCATCGTGTCCCTACCAAATGACAGGTAGGGATTGAAGTCCGAAAATGCGAGGAACATGTCCAGCCTACCAAATGACAGGTAGGATAACATGACCAACAATATCGTGAAAATGGACGCCACCCGCATCGCCCAGCTGATCGCTCAACGGGAGCTTTCGCCCGTCGAGGTCATGCAGGCGCACCTCGACCGCATCGCGGCGGTCAATCCCAAGCTGAACGCAATTGTCGCGCTGGCCGATAGCGCGATGGAAAGCGCTGGAAAGGCCGAGGCGGCAGTGATGTCAGGCGCTCAGCTCGGCCCTCTCCATGGTGTTCCGTTCACCGTCAAGGACGGAATCGACACGGCGGGTGTGCTGACACAGCGCGGTTCGCCGATTTTTAGAGGGCGCGTGCCTGACACCGATGCCACCGTTGTGGCGAGGTTAAAGGCCGCCGGCGCCATCCTCATCGCAAAGACGAACCCTCCCGAATTTTCCTATTCGATCGAAACCGACAATCTCCTGACGGGCCAGACCAACAACCCCTGGAATCTCGACTACACGCCGGGCGGATCGAGCGGCGGTGAATCGGCCGCCATCGCAGCGGGCATGTCGCCACTCGGTGTGGGCAGCGATCTCTCGATCTCATTGCGTGGCCCGGCAGCACATACCGGTATCGTTGGTTTTAAGGCCACGCATGGCCGAATGCCGATGACAGGTCACTGGCCACGGGTGCCGCGACGCTTCTGGCACATCGGTCCGATGGCGCGGTCGGTTCGCGATGTTGCACTGGCTTATTCCTTGATGGCCGGGCCCGACGGCGCCGACGGCTTCTCCATCAGCTCGCCCAGCCTCGACACAGGGGTGGGCACAACGTCGACCCGTAAGCTTCGCGTGGGCTGGATGGCCTCTCCAGGCTTCTTCGGGCCAATCGATCCCGAGGTCGTGGCGACGGTGAAGGCAGCGGCGCGTGCACTGACCAATGCCGGCTACCAGGTCGAACAGGTCCGGTTGCCAGTGGTGGAGCAGACCGATGCCAACAGCGTCCTCTGGCAGCTCCAGCAGATGGAAAGCCAAGCCGAGTTCGAGAAGGTCACCGCCGGCCACGAGGCCGAGATCTTCAGGCACGCCAAATTGGTCCTTGATGCACCTGATACGCCGATCGCCGATTTCGTCGCCGCCGAGCAGGCCATAGAGCGCCTTCGCGACACCTTTGCCGAATGCTTCCAGCGCTACGATGTGCTGCTATGTCCGGTGACACCGTTCCCGGCGACCAAGCATGGTCTCAACGACGTCGTGGTCGATGGCGTGACAGTCTCGCCGTTCCACGTGATGAGCGCCACATCACCGTTCAGCCTGACAGGAATGCCCGCTCTCTCGATGCGATTTGGAACGAGCCGTGACGGTCTTCCGATCGGCGTGCAGATCGTCTCGTCGTGGCTGGCGGAATCGACGGTGCTCGAGGTTGCCTCGGTCCTTGAAGACGTGAGCCCCGTCCGCAATCTTCATCCTGCGATCTAACGCTGCAGGGGGCGGGTCTTCCCGCCCCCTTCGATAGGAGCATTGAAACATGAGCGAATTCTACGAACTCACATCCCTTGCCTGCCCGATGCTCGGGACATCGGAAGTCGCCAAGGCCGCACGGGATTGGGTCACGGCGCCCGACGCCAGCGGCACGCTGTTGGGCTGCTGGCGAACGGAATTCGCTACGCTTGGGCGCCTGTTGATCCTGCGCAGCTTCGAAGCGCGAGATGCGCTGGATCAAGAACGGCGCCGCGCGTTGTTGAGCGCCAATCCGTTCAACGCCGGGCGGCTGATCACGGCGTTGGAGATGGATAGCTACCAGCGCTTTCCCTTCCTGCCGCCGGTGCAGCCGGGGGCTTACGGCGATGTCTACGAATTCCGCACTTACAAGCTGAAGCCGGGCGGACTGCCGCCGACGCTTGCGGGATGGGAGGCTGCGATCGCGCCGGCGCGGGACTACACGGCGCATTTGGTGATCAACATGTACGCGCTCGATGGACCACCCCGGATCACCCATATCTGGGGTTTCGAAAGCCTCGCGCAGCGCGCGTCGCTGCGCAGCGCCGCCTTTTCCACCAGCGTCTGGCCTCCGAAGGGTGGCCCGGAGAATGTCCTTCAGGCGGTCTCGGTCATCGCAATGCCGGAAGGCGAATAGCCAGGTCGTACGGCTGCCTCGCGACCAGCCCAGCGTCCTTAGGCCACCTTCCACCTCCCGTCTCCCGCGCGCTTCAGCGCGGGATCCGGCACCCGCACATGCGCGGCCAGAAAATCGATGAACGCGCGGACGCGGGCGGGCAGGGGGGCGGTGTGGCCGACATAGACGGCGTGGATGTCTTCGCGATCGCCGGGATTGTAGTTTTGGAGAACTGGGACAAGACGTCCGGCTTCGATGTCGGGGCCGATGTGGAAGAGGGCGAGGCGGCCAGTCCCACGCCGCCGAGACAGAGCCGACGCGCGGCTTCGCCGTCGCTGGCGCGCGCGACTGGCGGCGGCACGATTTCCTCGGTGTGGTCGCCGCGCTTGAATGGCCAGGCGCGGATCGAGCGCGGGAAGGTCCAGCCGATGCCGCGGTGATCGGCAAGATCGGCCGGCGTCTTCGGCGTGCCTGCGCGAGCGAGATAATTCGGCGCGCCGACCACGACCATGCGGCTGGTGCCGAGCTTTCGCGCGACGAGGCGCGAGGCCCGCAGCGGCCCGGCGCGGATGGCGACGTCGGCGCGCTCCTGCATCAGGTCGATTAGCGTATCGGTCAGCACGAGATCGAGCGTGACCTCGGGGTGCTGCTCGAGGAAGCGCGGGAGCAGCGGCATCACATGCAGCATGCCGAACGGGATGTTGCAGTTGACCGTCAACCGGCCGCGCGGCGCAGCGCCCGAAGCCGCCTCGCGCTCCGCCTCCTCCATCTCGGCGAGGATGCGCACGGCGCGCTCGTAAAAGGCCCGGCCTTCTTCCGTCAGCGTGAGCTTGCGCGTCGTGCGGTTGACGAGCCGCGAGCCGAGTCGTGTTTCCAGCCGAGAGATCAGCTTGCTGACGCCCGAGGGCGTCAGGCGCAGTTTTCGTGCGGCCTGGGTGAATCCGCCGAGATCGACCACGCGGACGAAGACCTCCATCTCGGCGGAGCGGTTGGTGTCGAAACGGGCCATGTTGAATTCACGTCACAAATGATTGGATTGCGGACATTCTAATGGTTTTGCCGCGGTGCCGCTATCTGCGTGGCTCGTCTCATCCATTGGAGCCACGCATGCCTCCCGCCGTCCTCGCGCTCACCGCCGGTGCCTTCGGTATCGGCACCACCGAATTCATCATCATGGGTCTCTTGCTGCAGGTTGCCGCCGACATGCATGTCTCTGTGCCGGTCGCGGGCCTCCTGATCTCCGGCTATGCGCTCGGCGTATTCGTGGGGGCGCCAGTCCTCACCCTGGCGACGCGCAAATTGCCGCGGAAAACCGTGCTGCTGGCGCTGATGGCGATCTTCACGCTCGGCAACGCGGCCTGCGCGCTGGCGCCGAACTACGAACTGCTGATGGCCGCGCGTGTGCTGACCTCGCTCGCGCACGGCACGTTCTTTGGCGTCGGCTCGGTGGTGGCGACCGGCCTGGTGGCCGAGGACAAGCGCGCATCCGCCATCGCGACCATGTTCATCGGCCTGACAGTCGCGACACTGCTGGGCGTGCCCTTCGGCGCCTGGTTCGGCCTGATGCTCGGCTGGCGCGCGGCGTTCTGGGCGGTGACGGTGATCGGCGTGATTGCGTTTGCCGTGGTGGCTGCGCTGGTGCCCGGTCATGTCGGCAAGGGCGACAAGCCGATCTCGCTCGCGGAAGAGGTCGCGGTGCTCGGCCGTCCGCAGGTGCTGCTTGGCCTTGCCATGACCGTGTTCGGCTTCGCCGGGCTGTTCGTCGTCTTCACCTATATCCAGCCGATCCTGACGCGCTTCACCGGCTTCTCGGAGGCCGCAGTCTCGCCGATCCTGCTGGTGTTCGGTGTTGGCCTTGCGATCGGCAATGTCGCCGGCGGCAAGCTTGCCGATCGTGGCCTTCCGCGTGCGCTGATCGGCACGATCGCCGCGCTCGCGATCGTGTTGCTCGGTTTGGCCGCCGTGCTGTCGGTCAAGATCGCTGCCATCGCGCTGATCCTGCTGCTGGGCATTGCAGCCTTCGCAACCGTCGCGCCGCTGCAGCTGCGCGTGCTGGAGGCGGCTGGGCCCAGCGGCCGCACGCTGGCCTCCAGCCTCAACATCGCCGCGTTCAATCTCGGCAACGCGCTCGGCGCCTGGGCCGGCGGTGTCACCATTGATCGCGGGCTCGGCCTCTCCGCCCTGCCGCTGGTCGCGGCCGGCATAACCGCGATCGGCCTCGTGCTCGCGCTGTGGAGCCTCCAGCTCGACCGCCGGCAGGTCGCCGTCGTGGCGTGCCCGGCGGAATAGGAGCGCGATCATGGAATACCGCAATCTCGGCGCGTCCGGGCTCAAGGTCCCCGTCCTCAGCTTCGGCACCGGCACGTTCGGTGGCCAGGGACCCCTGTTCTCGGCCTGGGGCCGCAGCGGCGTGGAGGAAGCCCGCAGGCTGGTCGACATCTGCCTCGATGCCGGCGTCAATCTGTTCGACAGCGCCGACGTCTATTCGAATGGTGCCTCCGAGGAGATCCTCGGGGCCGCGATCAAGGGTCGTCGCGACAAAGTGCTGATCTCGACCAAGATGAGCATGCCGATGGGCGAGGGCCCGCTCGATGCCGGCTCGTCGCGGCAGCGGCTGCTTGCCTCGGTCGACGCGGCATTGCGCCGGCTTGGCACGGAGCATATCGACCTGCTTCAACTCCATGCCTTCGACGCGTTCACGCCGATCGAGGAGGTGCTGTCCACGCTCGACACACTCGTGCGCGCCGGCAAGCTGCGCTATGTCGGCGTCTCGAATTTCGCGGGCTGGCAGCTGATGAAGTCGCTCGCCATCGCCGACCGCCACGGCTGGCCGCGCTATGTCGCGCACCAGGTCTATTACTCGCTGCTCGGCCGCGACTATGAGTGGGAGCTGATGCCGCTCGCGCGCGACCAGGGTGTTGGCGCGCTGGTCTGGAGCCCGCTCGGCTGGGGCCGGCTCACCGGAAAGATCCGGCGCGGCCAGCCGCTGCCGGAAGCGAGCCGCCTGCACGCCACCGCACAGTTCGGGCCGCCCGTGGACGAGGAGCGTCTGTATGCCGTCGTCGACGTGCTGGACGCGATTGCCGCAGAGACTGGTCGCACCGTAGCGCAGGTCGCGATCGCCTGGTTGCTCTCGCGTCCCACGGTCTCCTCCGTGATCATCGGCGCGCGCGACGAGGCGCAGCTGCGCGACAATCTGGGGGCGGTCGGCTGGTCGCTGAGCGCGGATCAGATCAAGCGGCTCGACGAGGTCAACGCCGTGATGCCGCCCTATCCTTATTACCCCTATCGCATCCAGGAAGGCTTTGCGCGGCTCAATCCACCACCGGTGTAAAGGTCGCAAATATGGGGCGGCGATCGCGGCCTAGTAGAATGCCGCGATTGCCGTTGCGATTCCCGGCGGAAGATTCGACTCGCTCGTCAGCGTGTCCAGGAAGGCGGGATCGCCCGCCACCGTGAGGCCATCCAGCTTGATCGGATGCAGCGGCTCGGGCGCCGCCGCAGCGGAGGCCAACAGATCGGGACCGGTCCGGATGCCGTTATAGACGAGCCGCGGCCGCAGCTGGACATTGTTGCCGAACTGCTCGTCCAGCGCGAGACGCCATCCGGTGCGCGTCACCGTTCCGCCGGCGATCGCCGCCGACATCGCAAGGCTGTGCGGTTGCAGCGTGCCGAGATTGCCGAGCGCGGCGGTCAGGCGGTTCGTCGCCTCCGCCAGCGTGATGTTCTCGATCCCCGGATCCTGGTCGGGCGAGGTGAAGTCGATCACCCGCGCGCTGCTGCCGATCTTGATCGCTTCGCCGCTTCCGCCCGCCTTTTGCATGACGCTCTTCGTTCCATAGTGCGGCCGTCCGCCGATCACCACCAGCACGACATCCTGCTCGCGCGACTTGATCAGATGGCCGTAGGGATCGCCGGTGACGCCCTTGACGACCAGCAGATCGGCGAACTTGCCCTGGGCGATCGTCCCGAGCTTGGCATCCCATTTCAGGATCGTTGCCGGATTGCGCGTCGCCATCGAGACGATGTCGTAATCGCTGAAGCCGAGATTGAAATGCGCCGAGACGACCTTCGCCGCTTTCAGCTCACCCAAAAGGTTCTTGCTGCCGGATGGCGACCAGTCCGAGCCGAGCGCAATGGTGAGGCCGGCTGCGCGTGCGGCGGCGACATCGGTCGTCTTCCCGTACAGCAGCAGATTGCTCAGCGGAGACCAGACCACCTTGGCCTCGTGATGTGCCATCGTTCCGAAATCGGTCGCATCGAGCGCGGTGCAATGAATGCCGGCCAGCGACGGTTCGATCGCCCAATCGCCCGAACCGTTGCGCAAGGCCAGGAAGTGGCTGTGGGCCTTGGCATCGATGCCTTCGCTGAGATGCAGCAGGAAGCAGGCCGACGATTTCAGCTCGTTGTCGAACTTCGCCCAATCGTCGGCGTCGATATCGGGTATCTTCGAGTGCGCCCGTGGAAGGTCCGGAGGACTGCCGATCTCGGCGGCGCGCAGCGCGCCCTTGTAGTACTTGTGGATCGTGCCGCTCCAGTTCGACAGCGTGATCCCCTGGCTCGTCGTGGTGCCCGCGACCAGGCATTTGGCTTCGACGTAGCGGACCAGAGCCGGCAGCAGCGAGCCGTCATCGGCCAGCGCGATTGCGCTCATGGGGCCGGTCACGGAGGTCTTGTAGGATTTTGCGTTCTGCCACTGGTCGCGATTGCCGTAGAGCTGCGGCACCCGCCACAGCGGCAGGATGTTGTAGCTCAGATGATTGTGCAGCTCGATCAGGCCGGGATAGATGGTGCCGCCGGTCGCGACCGGAGCGACCGTCTCGAAGCCCGCCGGGGCCGGCTGTCCCTTGGGCACGACCGCGGCGATGCGGCTGTCCTCGATGAAGATCGTCCCGCTCTTGATGACGTCGCCGTCGGCCGCCATCGTCACGATCCGTCCGGTCAAGGCCCATCGCTTCGGATTAGCGGCCGGGCTCATGGGATCACTCCGTCGGGGATGGTGATCGTGATGGTGCGTCGCTTGGTCGCCGCGTCAGTGCCCTGGCGCACCGCCCATGCCGCATCACCGCGCATCCAGGCCGGCAGGCCGGCGGGTAGATCCTTCGCGATGATGTCGACGAGCTCGGCCGGCTTGAAGGCGTCGCCATAGGGCACGAGCGTCGTCGGCACATCGGGATGCCCGACCTGCGGCACGAGAGCCGCGAGCGCGGCGTTCCACTTGGTCAGCATGATCTTGGTGTTCGCGGCCTGGGTGGCGGCATCGTGCGCCGAGCTTTCCGGCCAGGTCGGGTGCGGAATGTGCTGATAGGCGAGGGTCTTGTAGGCCGCGCCATCGGACGTCTTGAGCCAGGCTTTCCAGGCTTCGTCCGCGAGGCCACCGAGCGAGACTGCGGCCTCGATGTTGCCGGACGCCAGCACGGCCTTAAGCCATTTGTTGCGATAGCCGACAATGCCCGGCTCGTTCTTGTGCTTGCTGCCGCCACTCTGTCCGTAGACGCTGTACAGGAAGGTGTTCACCATCACGTAGCTCTGCGTGATGCCGAGCTTCGCGAGGAAACCCTGGGTCCGGCGGCCTGCAGTGCCGACCAGGATCCTGCGTACGATGGTTTCGTGCTGGGCCGGATCCTGACCGACGACGAGCACGCGCGCCGATCCGTCGAGGCGGCCGCGGTGAAAGATCGGGCCCCACTCGATCCGGAAATCATGCGGATCGTAGGCCTCGGCGCCAGGGTAGTCGGCGCATAGATCGCGAAATGGTTGTTGGTCGTATCCGCTGTCGAATCCCGTGAGCATGGCAATTGCTCCGATAATGTCGCTGGCAAAATGGCTGCGTCAAAAAAAGCCGGTCGCAATGCCGCAATCTTAGCGGTAATTCACTGTTATGTTCAACCACAATATGGGTCAGGAGAGAGGACCTAAGAGGGCATCGCTGAGCGCAGCGCGAGCGGGTAATCCGCTTGATCTCCGCGATCAACCGCGCCGGCCTGGCGCCGCGCAGCCCGCGCGCCACCGGACGCCGCGACGTCGCGGGCGTGATCGGGAAAGCGCGCGGCTAGTTCGTCAGATGCGAGACGGCAATCGCCTTCTGAAACAGCGCATTCAGCGCGTCGGTGATGCTCGAATCGCTGGAGACTTCGTAATAATAGCCCGACGTCGCGCAGGACTGCATCTTGGTCGCGATCGAGCTGCGCCATGGCGCAATGTAGGTGTTGTACCAGCTGTTGTTGGTGATCGCGAGATAGGTGGTGTAGAGCACGGCGATCTTGACGCCGCGCGCCTTGATGGTGTCGCAGATCGTCGTCGTCAGCGGCTCCTGGCATCGGCCCGACGATGAGATCACGGTCTGGCTGCAATTCGACGGATAATAGTAATCGGCCACGCCGTCGGAGACGAAGAACAGCCATTTCTGCGGCGAGGATGAAGAGCCGTCGCCGGGCGTCGGAATCGCGCCGTTCATCGACGACAGGGTCCCGTCGAAATCGGTGCATATGTCGTTGTTGTAGTTGGTGTAGGGGATCGTCATCAGGTCGACGCCGGAAACCGCCGTCTTGACCGACGAGAGGCTCGAGGTGAGCGCCGAGATCGTGGTCAGGCCGATGGAGCTGCAGTCGCTGCCCATGGTGTAGACCGCCATCCGGTACTGGTTGCTGACGAGCTGGCTGGCGGTGGCGGTGTCGGTCAGCGACTGCGTCGCGTCGCGCACCAGGTCGATCCGCATCTTGATTCCGAGCTTCTTCGCGATCGAGTAATAGCTCGAGGTCTGGAGCGTCTTCTTCGAGCTCGATGTATAAATGTCATGGCAGGCGAAGGCGCAGCTGTCGGAGGTCGCGTTCTGCAGGGCCGTCATGTCGCTCGTGGTGGCGCCCAGCCCCTGCGACGGCGAGTTGTCGAGCAGCACGTAGAAGTCGATGTAGGCAGGCAGCGAAGCCGCCGCGGTCGAAGTCGCCGAGACGACGAGGGTCTTGTAGCCCACGATGCCCATGAAATAGGTCGTCAGGTTGGTCGTTGCGGTGCCCGAGGCGGTGCGTTTGGTGACGCTGTCGGTCACATCGATGGTCACCGAGCTCGCGGTCATGCCGAGTGCGGACATTTGCCCGTTGAAGACGTTCAAGGCGTCGTTCTTCGCGGTCGATGTGCTCTTCGTGATCTCGCTCTTGGCGGTGGCGACCAGCACGGCGGTGTCGAGCGCAGCCGCCAGCTTCACCTTGGCTCGCGCGGCGAGGGAGTAGTCGACGGCGGCGCCGACGAAGGACAACAGTGGCAACAGCGCTAGCGCAAAGATGATGGCGATGTTGCCGCGGCGGTCAGAAGCAAAGCGGGATAACAGGCGACGAGCATTCCCGGTAGCAAAGGTCAAGCAAACGCATCCTCGAACGAAAAACGATGCGCCAACCTAGGCCATCGAAACTTACGCAACGGTTGATCGCGACGCGAACATGCATGTCCGCGCGTTGCAGATCGTTTCTGCGATGCGCGAGAGTCCCTATAAAAATAGGCTCAGCGCGCGTCTGTATCGTTGAGTTCCGTAGTAACACGGGGGAGGCGCATGATGCGTCTTCGCGCGTCTCAATTTGCACGGACACCGCGTCGAGCGTGAGAGCGTCAACCTGTAGTGCTGCGAAAGAGACGAGATCTGTCTGTCGATTCGATCATTCCGAATCGCTTCGGGAGGCAGCGATTCGATCTCGGACGAAGCACAGGCGTTGAGATCTGTGAGAGCGTTCGAAGCGCTCGGCTGCACAGGATGACGCACCTCGGCCCGCAATGAGAAAGAGAAGCGGCGCTGGGCAAGCTGCGGCGGCGCGCTGCGATTCATTAAGCCAAATTAACTCGAATTTTAGCCAATTCACCAACAGCTGTTAGGGTTACTTCCTCGATCTCTATGCGAATTATTGTCCGCTTTACCACCCGCCTCTAACAGAGGGACGGCGGACAACGCACATGCCTCATACAGGCCAATAAGTGCGGCCCGCTCCACGCGGAGGTGGCACGATGCGAAACGAGACGATCGCTATTCACGCCGGTTACGAGCCCGAAGCCACCACGCACGCAGTTGCGGTGCCGATCTACCAGACCGCAGCCTATGCCTTCGACAGCGCCGATCATGGCGCTGCGCTCTTCAATCTCGAGGCCGAAGGTTTCCGTTACAGCCGTATCGCCAATCCGACCAGCGCGGTGCTGGAGAAGCGCATCGCCCAGCTCGAAGGCGGCGTCGGCGCGCTTGCGGTTGCGACCGGCCAGGCCGCGCTGCATTTCGCCTTCGTCAATGTCGGCGATCACGGCGGCAATATTGTTTCCGTGCCGCAGCTCTACGGCACCACGCACACGCTGCTCTCGCACATCCTGCCGCGGCAGGGCATCGCCGGCCGTTTCGCCGAGAGCGACAAGCCCGACGCGATCGCAAAGCTGATCGACGAGAACACCCGCGCCGTGTTCGCCGAGACCATCGGCAACCCCGCTGGCAACGTCTGCGACATCGAGGCGCTGGCCAAGATTGCGCATGCCCACGGCGTGCCGCTGATCGTCGACAACACGGTCGCCACCCCGATCCTGCTCAAGCCGTTCGATTACGGCGCCGATATCGCCGTGCATTCGCTGACCAAGTTTCTGGGCGGCCACGGCACCACGCTTGGCGGCGCCATAGTCGATTCCGGAAACTTTCCCTGGGCCAAGCACGCCGACCGCTTCCCGGCCTACAACAAGCCGGACGCGTCCTATCACGGCCTCGTCTATGCCGAGCGCTTCGGCCGGACCGCCTATATCGAGCGCGCGCGCAGCGTCTATCAGCGCACCATGGGCTCGGTGCTGTCGCCGTTCAACGCCTTCCTGCTGCTCCAGGGCATCGAGACCGTGGCGCTGCGCATGGAGCGCCATGTCGAGAACGCCCGCAAGGTCGCCGAATTCCTGCGCGGTGACTCGCGCGTGGCCTGGGTGAATTACACCGGCTTCCCGGACAGCCCGTATTTTCCGCTCGTCGAGAGGTACCTCAGCGGTCAGGCTTCGTCGCTGTTCACCTTCGGCATCAAGGGCGGCATGGAAGCCGGCAAGACCTTCTACGATGCCTTGAGGCTGATCACGCGCCTCGTCAATATCGGCGATGCCAAGTCGCTGGCCTGCCATCCGGCCTCGACCACGCACCGGCAGATGTCGGCCGAGCAGCAGCGCGCCGCCGGCGTGCTGCCGGAGACGATCCGCCTCTCGATCGGCATCGAGCATTCCGCCGACATCATCGAGGATATCGACCAGGCGCTGGCAAAGGCCTGTCCGTCGGCGCGCCTCCAGGCTGCGGAGTAGGCGGACGGCTCCGATGACGATCTTGATCGACAGGGATCAAGGTATAACGAGTCCGGCGCTGGTGCCGGCGGAGCGTGATCTCGCGCGCGACCATGGCGAGCTCACCATCGGTCTGATCAACAACATGCCTGATACGGCGCTGAAGGCGACCGAGCGGCAGTTCATGAAGCTGCTTCAGGCCGCGGCCGGCGCGCACCGCATCCGCTTCCACTGCTTTTCGCTGCCGTCCGTAAAACGCTCGCCGGAAGCGAAGTGGCATGTCGAGAGCGAATATTCCGATCTCGCGGATCTCAGGCGGCACAGATTCGACGGCCTGATCGTGACCGGAGCCGAGCCGGTCGCACCCGAGCTCGACCAGGAGCCGTATTGGCGGGATCTCACCGACCTGATCGACTGGGCCAAGCTCAACACGCGCTCCACGATCTGGTCGTGCCTCGCCGCGCATGCGGCGGTGCTGCATCTCGACCGTATCGAACGGCGGCGCCTGCCGGCCAAATGTCACGGCATCTTCGACTGCGAAGCCGTGACGGACGATGCCCTGACCCGCGCGGCGCCCGCGCCGCTGAAAGTCTCGCATTCGCGCCTGAACGAGATCGCCGAGAGCGATCTCGACGAGGCCGGCTATCAGGTGCTGACACGTTCGCTTCAGGCCGGCGTCGACGTCTTCGTCCGGCAATATGCCAGCCGCTTCGTGTTCTTCCAGGGCCATCCGGAGTACGATGCGTTGTCGCTCCAGCGCGAATATCTGCGCGACATCGGCCGCTATCTCGCCCGTGAGCGCGAGACCTATCCGCACCTGCCGGTGAGCTATTTTGACGCAGCCACGGAGGAAAAGCTCCTCCGCTTCGAGAAGCAGGCGAAGCACCAGCGTCATCCGGCGCTGACCAACGAGCTGCCCGCGCTGAATCTGCGCACGGATATCGCGGCCGGCAGCGCGGCGGCGGTGCTTTTCCGCAACTGGCTGCAATATCTCGGCGCGGATGCCGACGCGTCGGTCGTGCCGCGCTAGATCGGGGCGGCGGGTTCCGTTAGGACTAACGAAGTGTGAAGCTTGCCTCGGGCCGCGCACGAATGTTTGATTGAGCGAATCGGGGCAAACGGGAAATGCGGTCGTGTGGTCGGCACTCCAGGGACGCGTGAGCAATCGGCTGGCCCGGCATTTCCGCGCCGCGCCGCACCGCCTGCCCGCGCATGCGCCGATGGTGAGCTTCACCTTCGATGACGCTCCCGACAGCGCCGCAGGCGAGGGCGCTTCGCTCCTCGAAGCGCATGGCGGCCGCGGCACATATTACATCGCCGGCAGCCTGATCGACCGTCCGTCGGACCATTGGCATGGCCTGTCGAATGACGCCATCGTGCGGCTGCACCGCGCCGGCCACGAGATCGCCTGCCACACCTTCTCGCACCAGAGCTCGGCCGATCTCGACGAGGCCGCGATGGCCCGCGAGATCGAGCGCAACCGCAGTCATTTCCGCGGCATCGATTCTTCGATCGTGTTGGAGAACTTTGCCTACCCTTATGGCATCGCCTCGATTTGGCGGAAGCCCCAGCTCGCCAAAGCGTTCCGCTCGGCGCGCGGCATCCTGCCCGGCGTCAACAGCGACGTCATCGACCTCCAGTTCCTGCGCGCTTCGCCCTTGGTCAACTACGAGATCGATGCGGCCGGAGTAGATCGCTATTTCGACGAAGCCATCGCGAGCGGCGGATGGCTGATCTTCTACAGCCATGACGTCGTCGATGCCCCCAGCCCCTATGGCTGCACGCCGCACCTGATGCGCCACGCGCTGGAGGCGGCGGGGAAGCGCAGCATGCCGATCGTGACCGTCGCCGAGGCATTGCGAAGGATCGGGGCGTAGTTTTTCACCTCAGCTCAACCCCCTCAGCGCGGGCGAAGCTCGCGCGCAACGGTGCAAGCCCCGCAAACAGTCTTGCCATGCCCGCGCCAGCATGCGACTGGCCTTGTGACAAATCCCAAAGCATCGCTCCAGCACCATGTCCACATCCTCCACCGCTCCGCTGCCTGCGCCGGCCACCGGCCGTGACGCGCTGTCGGTGCTGCATTCGGTGTTCGGCCTGCCGGGGTTCCGCGGCGCACAGGGCGAGATCATTCGGCACGTTACCGACGGCGGCAATTGCCTCGTGCTGATGCCGACCGGCGGCGGCAAGTCGCTGTGCTACCAGCTCCCATCACTGCTACGCGAGGGCTGCGGCATCGTGGTCTCGCCGTTGATTGCGCTGATGCGCGACCAGGTCGCCGGCCTGATCGAAGCCGGCGTCAACGCTGCGGCGCTGAATTCGTCGCTGTCGTTCCAGGAGGCGTCCGACATCGAGCGGCGGCTGATCGCGGGCGATCTCGACCTGCTCTATGTCGCGCCGGAACGGCTGGTGACGCCGCGCTGCCTGTCGCTGCTGGCGCAGGCGAAGGTGGCGCTGTTCGCGATCGATGAGGCGCATTGCGTCTCGCAATGGGGGCACGACTTCCGCCCCGAATATGTCGGCCTCTCCATCATCGCCGAGCGCTTTCCCGAGGTGCCGCGGATCGCGCTGACTGCGACCGCCGATGAGCTGACGCGCAAGGAGATCGTCGAGCGGCTTCAGCTCACGGACGCGCCGCAATTCGTCTCGAGCTTCGACCGGCCGAACATCCGCTACGAGATCGTCGACAAGCGCAACGCGGTGTCGCAGCTCAAGGACTTCATCCGGGAGCGACATGCCGGCGATGCCGGCGTGGTCTATTGCCTGTCGCGCAACCGCGTCGAGGAGGTCGCCGCCGCACTCGACGATGCCGGCATTCCCGCGCTGCCCTATCATGCCGGTCTCGACGGAAGCGTGCGCTCGCGCAACCAGGACCGCTTCCTCAACGAGGACGGCATCGTCATCGTCGCGACCGTCGCCTTCGGCATGGGCATCGACAAGCCCGACGTGCGTTTCGTCGCCCATCTCGACCTGCCCAAGAGCATCGAGGCCTATTACCAGGAAACCGGTCGTGCCGGCCGCGACGGCAAGCCGTCGGCCGCGTGGATGGCCTATGGGCTCTCGGACATCGTGCAGCAGCGCCGCATGATCGACGAGTCCAGCGGCTCCGACGATTTCAAGCGGGTCTCGATCCGCAAGCTCGACGCACTGGTCGGTCTCGCCGAGACCGCACACTGCCGCCGCAAACGGCTGCTCGGCTATTTCGGCGAGATCGTCATGGGCGAGACTTGCGGCAACTGCGACAACTGCCTGACGCCGCCGAAGATGCGCGACGGCAAGGTGCTGGCGCAGAAGCTGCTGTCCTGCGCCTATCGCACCGGCCAGCGTTTCGGCGCGATGCACCTGATCGACGTGCTGATCGGCCGCTTGACCGAGAAGGTGACGCAGTTCGGCCACGACAAATTGTCGGTGTTCGGCATCGGGCGCGAGCTCAACGAGAAGCAGTGGCGCACAGTGTTGCGGCAGCTGGTGGCGATGGGCCATTTGCAGAGCGACAGCGAAGCCTATGGCGCGCTGAAGCTGACGGACTCTTCGCGCGGCGTGCTGCGTGGTGAGACCGAGGTCTGGCTGCGCGAGGAAGCGCCCGGCACGCGTGTCCGCGCCAGCCGCTCCAAATCCCGCCGCGGCGATCTCGCCCGGCCGCAAACGCGCCGCAAGGCGACGTCGATCCCGAATTGCGCGCGCGGCTGCGCTCCTGGCGCTCAGACGTCGCGCGCGAGCGCGGTGTGCCGGCCTATGTCGTGCTGCACGATGCCACCATCGACGGCATCGTCCGCGCCTGGCCGACGACGCTCGACGAATTGCGCAATGTGCCTGGTATCGGCGACAAGAAGCTCGAGCATTATGGCGAAGAGCTGTTGCAGATCATCAGGACGCGGTAGGGGCGCCGCCGTTATCTCCGCTGTCGTCCCGGACAAGCGAAGCGCAGATCCGGGACCCATAACCACAGGAAGCGGTTTGACGATGACTCGCGGTTGCCAGCTCACGCCACACATCTCCCTGTGGCTATGGGTCCCCGCGTTCGCGGGGACGACAGCGGAGGGGGAGGCGAGACGCCGGTCTACTCACCCGTTCCGGAACGCATAAGCATAGCCGTTCAGCGCCGGTGCGCCGCCGAGATGCGCGTACAGGATCTTCGCGCCCTTCTCGAAATGGTCCTTCTGCACCAGGTCGATCAGGCCCTGCATCGACTTGCCCTCATAGACGGGGTCGGTGATCATGCCTTCCAGACGCGCGGTGAGGCGGATCGCGTCCTTGGTCTCGTCCGATGGCACACCATAGGCGGGATAGGCGTAGTCCTCGATCAGCACGACGTCGTCGGCGACGAGGTCCTGGCCGAGTTCGACGAGCTTGGCGGTGTTCTGCGCGATCTCGAGCACCTGGGCCTTGGTCTGTGCCGGCGTGAACGACGCATCGATGCCGATCACCTTGCGCGCACGGCCGTCCGCCGCGAAGCCGACCAGCATGCCGGCATGGGTCGAGCCGGTGACGGTGCAGACGATGATGTAATCGAACTTGAAGCCGAGCTCCTTCTCCTGCTTGCGGACCTCCTCGGCGAAGCCGACATAGCCGAGCCCGCCGAACTTGTGCACGGAGGCGCCGGCGGGAATCGCGTAGGGCTTGCCGCCCGCCGCCTTCACTTCCTCGATCGCCTGCTCCCAGCTCTTGCGGATGCCGATGTCGAAGCCGTCGTCGACGAGGCGCACATCGGCGCCCATGATGCGGGAGAGCATGATGTTGCCGACGCGGTCATAGACCGCATCCTCGTGCGGCACCCAGGCCTCCTGCACCAGGCGGCACTTCATGCCGATCTTGGCGGCGACCGCCGCGATCATGCGGGTGTGGTTCGATTGCACGCCGCCGATCGACACCAGCGTGTCGGCGTTTGAGGCGATCGCATCGGGGATGATGTATTCGAGCTTGCGCAGCTTGTTGCCGCCATAGGCAAGGCCGGAATTGCAGTCCTCACGCTTGGCATAGATCTCGACCTTGCCGCCCAGATGCTTTGACAGCCGCTCCAGCTTCTCGATGGGCGTCGGGCCGAAGGTCAGCGGGTAGCGCGGAAATTTGTCGAGCTTCATGGGATATCCCGATTGGCGTTGAGGTCTGGGGACGTCGCTAGCATCAACCCGGGAAAATGTGCTCTCGAATATTGCGCCCATATTGCGCGCTATCTTGCGAGGATGGCGGCTTCACGGCATATTCCTTCCGAATTATACCATAGATGCGGAAGCTTCTTCCATGGCCGCCCGGCTCGATCGCACTGACCTTAAGATCTTGAGATTGCTTCAGAATAACGGCCGGCTCAGCAATGCGGAGCTGGCTGAAACCGTGGCGATCAGCCCCGCCACCTGCCATCGCCGCACCCAGCGGCTGTTCGAGGGCGGCTTCATCGCGACCGTCCGGGCCATGGTGGCGCCGAAGAAGGTGGCGAAGGGCACGCTGGTGATGGTCGGCGTCGTGCTCGACCGCTCGACGCCGGAGAGCTTTGCGACTTTCGAGCAGGCGATCGCCAAGCTGAAATTTGTGCTCGACTGCCATCTCGTCGCCGGCGACTTCGACTACTTCCTCAAGATTCGCGTCGGCGACATGGAGGACTTCAACCGCATCCATGGCGAGCAGCTCATCGCGCTGCCCGGCGTGCGCCAGACCCGCACCTTCTTCGTGATGAAGGAGGTCGTCGACAACGCGCCGCTGGAGTTTTGAGCACGCGCTGGTGCTTCAACGCCACTTTTCGAATCGCACGGTCGTCACGGCAACTTCACTTGCCATGCAGGCGCACGCGCGCGAGCCTCGGCGCTTCTCAACGAGGAGATCCTGCCGTGCGCCTCCTTCTCGATCCCAAGGATCTGACCGCCGAACAGAAGCCGCTCTATGACGACATGCGAGCGGGCATCAAGGACCACTTCAAGGGCTTCGTGAACATGCGCGACGACGGCGCGCTGCTCGGGCCATGGAATCCCTGGATTCGCGAGCCGCGCTTTGGTGGGCCGGTGTGGGAGCTGGTCAAGGCGGTTGCGTCGAACCCGCTGCTGCCGGCGCCGGTGCGCGAGGTCGCTATCCTCGTCACCGGCTCGCATTTCCGCTCCGGCTACGAGCTCTACGCCCATGTGCTGGTCGCCGAGCAGCGCGGCCTCTCCGACGAGAAGCTCGCGACCATCGTCGCTGGCCAGCGGCCGGTCGATCTCACCAAGCAGGAAGCGGTCGCCTATGACATGGCCTCGGCGCTGGTCAGCGGCGGCGTGCTGCCGGAGCTGACCTACCGGGCGGCGGTGAAGGAGTTCGGCGAGCACGGCGCGGCCGAGCTGTCCTATCTCGTCGGCGTCTATTGCATGGTCTCGGTCACGCTCAACACCTTCGACGTGCCGGTGCCGGACTAAAAGCCGCTTCGTTCGATCACTCCGCCGCCTTGCTCGCAGGCGGCGGCGGTGCGAAGGCGATGCAGCGATTGCGGCCTTCGGCCTTGGCCTGATAGAGCGCATGATCCGCGGCGCCCATCAGGGCGTCGATGCCGGACATGCTGACGGTGGCCTCCGCGATGCCGATGCTCACGGTGAGACCGAATTGAATCTCGCCGGCGAGAACCTGCGTGCTCATCACGCGCTTGCGGATGCGCTCGGCGACAGTCCTCGCCCGCGACAGGCTGGTCTCGGGCAGCAGCACGGCGAATTCCTCGCCGCCGAGACGGCCGACGATGTCCGACTTCCGCTTGCCGTCGAGGCAGGCGGCCGCGACCGCCTTGATCGCGGCATCGCCCACCGCATGGCCGTAGCGATCGTTGACCGATTTGAAGTGGTCGATATCGAGCATCAGCACCGAGACGGCGCGATAGTAGCGCTGGAAGCGGCTCCATTCCGCATCGAGGTTGTCGAGGAAGTGACGGCGGTTGTAGAGGCCGGTGAGCGGATCGGTGGTGGCGAGCGTCTCCAGCATCGCGGCTTTTTGCGTCAGATCGGTGATGTCGACATAGGTCAGCATGCGCCCGCCGTTCAACATCGTGGTGCAATGGGCCCTGATGCGCCTTCCGTCAGGCGTCTGCAGGTCGCGCACGTGATCGCCGGCCTTGACCTCCTCGACGCGTCTTGCCGGAAATTTCGCAAGCTCGTTCGTTGGCAGATTGGGTGCGCTGGCGCGGTGCAGGCGTCGCACCAGCGACGAATAGGCAGGCCGGCTTGCGGCCTCGTCTTCGCTGACCTCCCAGAATCGCCGCATGCGCCGGTTCATGAAGGTGGCGTGCAGGTCGGAGTCGAGAAGGAGGACGCCGTCCTGGACGTTCTCCAGCGCATCCCTCAGCAGCTTCAGTTCGTCCGAGGCGCGCACGATGTCGGTGACGGGCGTATAGGTCAGCATACGTCCCCCATCGGGCAACGGCGTGACCTGGACGCGCACCACATCGCCGTTGGTGCGGCGCAGATCGATCGGCGTCGGATCGCCCGCCTCGATCACCCGGACGCGCTCCGCCACCAGGGCATCGAGCTCAGGGTCGGGCACCTCATAGGCGCCGGTGTCGCGGCCGTGATGAAGCAGCGTGAGGATGGAGGGATTGCTGTCGGCGACCTCGTCGGGCAGGCGCCACATCTGGCGAAACGACTGGTTGATCAGGCGCGCCCGGAGATGGGAGTCGAGCAGCACGATGCCGGTCGGCACATGATCGAGCGCGGCGCGCAGTGCCAGCATCTGGCCGCGCATCAGCGCGTCGGACGAGCGCTCCCGCTCCTCGCCGGTCGGGTGCTCGCTGCCAGGCCGCTCGAATGCGACTCCGACCTGGCGGTCGGATCGCCAGATCACGCGGCAGGCCAGGATCTCGCGGCCCGCGAGCCTGAGTTGGAAACGGTCGGGCACGCCGAGGCCGCTCTCCATCTCGAGCGTCGCGGCCTCCTCGGTCAGCCGGCGCACGACGCAATCGATCGAGGACTGGCCGAAATTGAAGAAAATCTTCCCGGCAAGGAACGTCCGTTCCGAGACCAAGCGGGACATTCGCAGCCTCCAACGCGAATACGATGCGACAAGCCGGCCTAGTGTCGCGCAAGGTTCCTTGCGGCGATGTAACGGAATAGAAGTTTTGGGATGAGGATTAACGATCGGTTGACGGGCGGCGCGCTTTATCCAAAATCCGCTATGGCCGCAGTCAGTTTCGCACGGCGTAGAGTGGCGTGCGCAAGGTCAGCTGATAGGCCGGCTTTGGCATCCACGCGATCTGCGCGGTGATGCCGAACAGGCGGTTGTCGTTGTCGTCCATGCGGTCGAGGTCGAGGCGCAGGATCGGCTGGGTGAAGGACTCCGCCAAGGTCCGGCCAGCGAGCTGCGCGCCGCCGAACGACTGCACGCCGAGCCGCCCGGTGAACTTCCAGTTGCTCGGCCATTGGTAATAGCCACCGGCATAGAGGATCGTGTTCGGCTTGATCCTGGCCAACTGGCTGGCGATGTCGGTGTGAGTGTACTGCACGCCCGCGAGCCAGCCTCGCGTCTCGTCCTCGTCGAGCGCGTAGTCGAATTCCAGGATGTTGTTGAACGAGTTCGTCATGCCCTGCTCGTTCGGCACCGACTGCGTCAGGGTCGATTGCAGCGTGATGGTCGGGATCTTCCCGCCGTTCTGCTGATAGAGGTCGGCCTGCACGCCGATGTTCCAGCTCGTGATGTCGAACGACGACCAGCCGCCGCCGATGTCGGTGGTCGAGCCCGACACGCCGCCATAGAGCGAGACGCGGTCGGTCACGTCGACGGTCAGCGGCAGGTCGACGGCAATGGCTTTCGCCGCCGGCAAGCCGTTCGGCAGCGTCGTGCCGCGTTGTGCTGCCAGCGCTTCGAACGCGGCCGACAAGGACGTGTTGCCGAAGCCGAGCCCGAGCGTGCCTGCGGGGATCGCCGCATAGATGGTGCGGAGATCGAGGTAGATGTTCGGGATGGCGGGCTTTGCGGGTTTGTCCTCGTCGTCATCGGCGGCGAAGGCAGCGCCTGCCGAGATCGTCAGGCCAAGCAGCCCGATCACGACGGGCAAGGCCGGACGGTATGATCGGCGAGAATGGGACACGTGACAATCCGGCGCGTGGCGCTCTGATGACGGAATCGTGTTCTAGATGGAACGTGATCATTCGCGCGGTCAAGCGCTATCCGCAAGCGGTGGACGAGGCGGATGTGCGCGGTTACCCTGCCGTGATCGCATTGACACACTCGCCGGCCAGAGTGCGGCCGGACAATGGAAGGACGACAGACATGAACACGTCACGCCGCATTTTGCTCACGGGTCTGGCGGGGCTTGCTGTTGCTCCGGCCGCGGTCGCCGCCGCCCCGTCGTCCGAGCCCGGGGACGTGACGGTCGCCGAAGAGCGCTTTGCTCGCACGATCGCCGCCGCCCATGCGCCCGATATCAACTGCGCGCGGCAGGCGGAACGGTATGCGGACGCGCACTGGCCGGAATATGTAGTGGCAGCCAGGGCGGTGATTGGCGCGCGCGTGTGAGTCGCGCTTTTATTTCTCCACCGCCCGCCTGACCTGCTCGCCGATCTGCGACAGCACGAGCTGGGCCTGTGGCAGGATCGCGCCCATGGCGTGGAAGTTGTGGACCATGCCGTCATGGCAGACGTGCTCGACCGCGACGCCCGCGGCGAGCAGCTTGCGGGCATAGGCATTGCCCTCGTCGCGCATCGGATCGAACTCGGCGGTGTGGATGATCGCCGTCGGCAGGCCCGCGAGCCGTGTCGCGCGCAGCGGCGAGATGCGGGGATCGGCGGCGTCCAGGCCCTCGGGCAGATAGTCGGCGAGATCGGCCTCGATCGTGACGCGGTCGATCAGATGGCCCTCGGCGAATTCCTCGCGCGAGGGCGAGGTCTCCTCGAAATCCAGCACCGGGCAGATCAGGCATTGCGCGACGATGGAAAGGCCGGCGCTTTGCGCGGCTTCCTGGCACACGATCGCAGCCAACGTGGCGCCGGCGGAATCGCCGCCGACCACCAGCCGTTCGGCGTCGATGCCGAGCGAAGCCGCTTCGCGCGCGACCCATTCGGTTGCGGCGATCGCATCGTCCACGGCGGCCGGGAATTGATGTTCGGGCGCGAGCCGGTAGTCGATCGAGACGAGGCGGCAGCCGGTTGCATGCGCCAGCGCCGCGGCGATGCGGTCATGCGTGGCAATGCTGCCGGCGACGAGGCCGCCGCCATGAAAGAACACGAAGCCCGGCGCGTGCTCGCCGGCGCTTGGGGGTGAATAAAGCCGATAGGACAGCGCTCCGCCGGGGCCGGGCAGCGTGCCATCTGACGCCGTCACGTCAGGCGCGTCAGCGCGCACGAATTGCATCAGCTTCGCCAGCGACTGCCGCCGCGCCTCGACGCTCGGCCGGCTCCGTGCTTGGGACCCGGCCGCAGCCATCATGGTCAACAAACGCTTTGCGAGCGGATCGAGCGGCATGGGACACTCCGTGACGTGCGCGTACTATAGCGGATTTGCTCAGTCTTACCCTCCCCTGGAGGGTATCCAAATCCCGCAGCAAATCGTTTAGAAATTGGGACAATAGTGCCGGAACATTTCCAGGGGAGGCCGGTCATGGCCGAGATCAAGAAGCCGATCGAATATTCGCCGAGCTGGACCTTCTTCGAGGGCAAATGGCACGACGGCAATGTGCCGATCATGGGCCCGCGCACGCATGCGGCCTGGCTCGGCTCGGTCGTGTTCGACGGCGCGCGCGCTTTCGAGGGCGTCGCGCCCGATCTCGACCGCCACGTCGCCCGCGCCAATCAATCCGCGATCAACTTTGGCCTGAAGCCGGTGGTCGATGCCGGAACCTGGCTCACGCTCGCGAACGAGGGCATCGCGCGCTTTGCACCGAATGCCGAGCTCTATGTGCGTCCGATGTACTGGGCGCAGAACGGCTCGGGCGGCGGCGTGCTGTTCGACCCCGAGACCACCAATTGGTGCCTGTGCATCTACGAAGCGCCGATGCCGAAGCCTGCCGGCAACGCCATCACGCTGTCGCCGTTCCGCAGGCCCACCGCCGAATGTGCGCCGGTCGAAGCCAAGGCCGCCTGTCTCTATCCGAACAATTCGCGCGCGCTCGCAGAGGCCGCCGCGCGCGGCTTCCAGAACGCACTGATGCTCGACATGCTCGGCAACGTCGCGGAGTTCGGCAATTCCAACGTGTTCATGGCCAAAGACGGCGTGGTGTTCACGCCGGTGCCGAACGGCACCTTCCTCAACGGCATCACGCGCCAGCGCGTCATCAGCCTGCTTCGCGGCGACGGCGTCACCGTGGTCGAGAAGACACTGCGTTATGCCGACTTCCTCGCCGCCGACGAGATTTTTTCAACCGGCAATTTTGCAAAAGTCGCGCCGGTGATCCGCATCGACGAGCGCGAGCTGAAGCCGGGTCCGCTCTATACCAAGGCGCGAAAACTCTATTGGGACTTTGCGCATGCGGTGAAGCTGGCGGCTTGATCTGGACGTTCCGCCGTCATGCCCCGGGCTTGTCCCGGGCATCCACGTTCTTCTTCGCCGTGATGCGTGGATGGCCGGGACAAGCCCGGCCATGACAGAGCTAAGCCAGTCGCCGAAACCGGCTGAACTGAAACGCCTGCGTCGAATCCCACGGCGTGTGATGCGTCTCGCGGCGCGTCTCGACCAGCGCGAATTCCGGCCCGAGCTCTGCGGCAAGGCTCGCGCTGTCGTGCCGCTGCACCGGCAGGCCGCTGCATTTCTCCGGACCATCAGGCGCAAACGTCGCGATGATGACATGCCCTTCTGGTTTGACCGCCGTCCGCAGGCGCTCGACATAAGCAGCCCTGTCGTGCGGGTCGGTCAGGAAGTGAAACGCCGCGCGATCGTGCCAGACATCGTAGGTCTTCATTGGCCGCCACGTCGTGGCATCGGCGACGATCCAGTCGACCGTTGAAGCGGCGGCGCCGATCCGCTTCTTGGTCGCATCAAGCGCGTCGGCGGAAAGATCCAGCACAGCGAGATCGCGATATCCGTCCCGCAGCAGCGCATCGACCAGCCGCGAGGCCCCGCCGCCGATATCGATGATGGCCGCGTCATGGTCCGGAGCGGCCGCGCGAATCATTTCGAGGGAGATCGTTGGGCTGGCCTGAAACCAGCTGACCTCGGTCTCGCCCTTGGTGGCGTAGACGCTCTGCCAGTGCGTGGTGCGGTCAGACATGGCGGCTCCGGCCTCGGCCGGGGGACAGCAGCGCGCAAGCGGCGCTGCCGGGATCAAGTGGCAATTCGCGCGTCCGCCGGAGGCGGACGCGCCGGCGCGAACGAAGGGCTACTCGTCCTTCTTCGACATCTGTTCGAGGCGCTCCTGCATTTCCTTCATCTGCTGGCGCAGGTCGTCGATGTTGCTGTCCTTGGGCGCCTCGGCGCTCGCATCGGGCTCCGGCTCGGGGCTCGCTGCCGGGCGGGGCGCGGCGAACGGCTTGAACATCGAGAAGGTCTGTTGGAACAGCTCCATGTTGCGGCGGACCTGCTCCTCCAGCGGCGCGAACGGCGTGCCGGACAGCGTGTTGGCGATCTGCTTGCGGAATTTCTCCTGCTCCTGGGTCAGCGTCGCGATCGACTGCTCCAGATATTTCGGCACCACCATCTGCATGCTGTCGCCGTAGAAGCGGATCAGCTGGCGCAGGAAGGTGGTCGGCAACAGGTTCTGGCCGGCCTTGTTCTCCTGCTCGAAGATGATCTGGGCCAGCACGGAGCGGGTGATGTCGTCGCCGGTCTTGGCGTCGTAGACCAGGAAATCTTCGCCGTCCTTGACCATGGCGGCGAGGTCTTCCAGCGTCACGTAGGTGCTCGTTCCGGTGTTATAGAGCCGGCGGTTCGCGTATTTCTTGATCGTGGTGGGTTGGTCTGATTTCGCCATGGGCTCTCACTTGCAAAACGCTGAGAACGGGAACCCGGCGGCTATGCCGCAGGGCGGGAAGAGTACGCAACGCAACAAAATAAGCATTTTCAAAGGGGTCACGCTACCGTTTTGTGCGCCACGGTTAATCGGGCAGCAAAAACATGCTTGCGAAAGCGCCAAGAACGCTATTTTGAATGCGCTGCGGTATGGATTCGGTCGTCGGCCGATTGACATGCCTCAACGACGTTAACAGGATGCCTGACGAGACTGACGGGCCTTTTCCCAACCGCCCGCCTGCCCCTTTTTAGAAAACCTCAAGCCCCAGGAGATGCCCATGTCAGACGATGTCGTCATCGTCAGCGCCGCCCGCACCCCGGTCGGAAGCTTCAACGGAGCGTTCGCGACCCTTCCCGCCCATGACCTCGGCGCCGTCGCCATCAAGGCCGCGCTGGAGCGTGGTGGCATCGAGCCGGCCGGGTCTCGGAAGTCATCATGGGCCAGATCCTGACCGCGGCCCAGGGCCAGAACCCCGCCCGCCAAGCCTCGATCATAGCCGGCATTCCGGTCGAAAGCCCGGCCTGGGGCGTGAACCAGCTTTGCGGCTCCGGCCTGCGCACCGTTGCGCTCGGCTACCAGGCGCTGCTCAACGGCGATTCGGAGATCGTGGTCGCCGGCGGCCAGGAATCCATGAGCATGGCTCCGCACGCCCAGCACCTGCGCGGCGGCGTCAAGATGGGCGGCCTCGAATTGGTCGACACCATGATCAAGGACGGCCTGTGGGATGCCTTCAACGGCTACCACATGGGCAACACCGCCGAGAACGTCGCGCGGCAGTGGCAGATCACCCGCGCCCAGCAGGACGAGTTCGCCGTTGCCTCGCAGCAGAAGGCCGAGGCCGCGCAGAAGGCCGGCAAGTTCAAGGACGAGATCGTTCCCGTCACCATCAAGACCCGCAAGGGCGACGTCGTCGTCAGCGACGACGAATATCCGCGCCATGGCGCAACGCTCGATGCGATGGCCAAGCTCAAGCCCGCCTTCGAGAAGGACGGCACGGTTACCGCAGGCTCGGCCTCCGGCATCAACGACGGCGCTGCCGCCGTGGTGCTGATGACCGCCAAGCAGGCGGCCAAGGAAGGCAAGAAGCCGCTCGCGCGCATCGTGTCGTGGGCGCAGGCCGGCGTCGATCCGAAGATCATGGGATCGGCCGATCCCGGCCTCGCGCGCCGCACTGAAGAAGGCCGGCTGGAACGTCGGCGATCTCGACCTGATCGAGGCCAACGAGGCCTTCGCGGCGCAGGCCTGCGCCGTGAATAAGGACCTCGGCTGGGATACCTCGAAGGTCAACGTCAACGGCGGCGCGATCGCGATCGGCCATCCCGTCGGCGCCTCGGGCGCGCGCGTGCTGGTGACCTTGCTGCACGAGATGCAGAAGCGCGATGCGAAGAAGGGCCTCGCCACGTTGTGCATCGGCGGCGGCATGGGTATCGCGATGTGTCTGGCGCGCGACTGAACGTCGCCGGCGAGAAACTGACGCGTGCGCCGCACACCTGATTGAGTGCGTTGCACGCGACTAAAAAGGCGGCGGTTGCAAATCAAATATTCTTCGCAACTGCGCAAGCCTCGACTAAATACAAACGCCCGGCTCAACGCCGGGCGTTTTGTTCTTGATGTCCGTCAAACCAGCCGCATAATCCACCGTTAAAAACGATCACTCAGAAACGTCCGAAGAGTCCAAGGGAAGGAATACGATATGGCACGTGTTGCATTGGTGACGGGTGGTACGCGGGGCATCGGGGCTGCGATCAGCAAGGCGCTGAAGGCGGCCGGCTACAAGGTCGCGGCGAGCTACGCCGGCAACGATGCCGCGGCGGAGAAGTTCAAGGCCGAAACCGGCATCGCCGTCTACAAATGGGATGTCAGCAATTTCGATGCCTGCGCGGAAGGCGTGAAGAAGGTCGAGGCCGATCTCGGGCCGATCGAGGTGCTCGTCAACAATGCCGGCATCACCCGCGACACCGCCTTCCACAAGATGACGCTGGAACAGTGGAACGCCGTCATCAACACCAATCTCGGCTCGCTGTTCAACATGACGCGCCAGGTGATCGAGGGCATGCGTTCGCGCAAGTTCGGCCGCATCATCTCGATCTCGTCGATCAACGGCCAGAAGGGACAGTTCGGTCAGGTCAACTATTCCGCGGCGAAGGCCGGCGACATCGGCTTCACCAAGGCGCTGGCGCTGGAGAACGCCAAGGGTGGCATCACTGTGAATGCGATCTGCCCAGGCTATATCAACACCGAAATGGTGCAGGCGGTGCCGAAGGACGTTCTGGAGAAGAACGTGATTCCGCAGATCCCGGTCAGCCGGCTCGGCGAGCCCGAGGAGATCGCGCGCGCGGTCGTGTTCCTCGCCGCCGACGAGGCGGGCTTCATCACGGGATCGACCATGACCATCAATGGCGGCCAGTATCAGGCCTGATTTGGCCGCAGCCCTTTGATCCAAAAGCCTGTAGCTTCGGGCCCGACAAGGCGATAGTGAAGACGAAAATGCCCGGCCTCGTGCCGGGCATAAACGTCCTCAGAGCCTTTTGATCGATGAGCCCCCGCACAGCCACACTGATCGGACTGACCGCGATCCTGATGTGGTCGCTGCTGTCCGTGATGACGGTCGCGACCGGAAAGATCCCGGCGTTCCAGCTCGCCGCGATGACCTTTGCGATCGGCGGTCTCGTCGGTCTCTTGACCTGGATCGGCCGCGGCGATGCCGCAAAAAGCCTGCGCCAGCCGCTGGTCGTGTGGGTTGTCGGCGTTGGCGGCCTGTTCGGCTATCACGCGCTGTATTTCCTCGCGCTGCGCTTTGCGCCGCCCGCAGAAGCTGGCCTTCTGAACTACATGTGGCCGCTCTTGATCGTGCTGTTCTCGTCCTTCCTGCCCGGCGAGCGGCTCGCCTTACACCACATCATCGGCGCCGTGCTCGGCCTCGTCGGCACCGTGCTGCTGTTCGCCGGCAACACCAGCGGTTTTGCGCCGGGGGCGGTGCCGGGATTGATTGCGGCCTTCATCGCCGCCTTCGTCTGGGCGACCTATTCGGTGCTGTCGCGCCGGCTCAAGGCGGTGCCGACCGATGCGGTCGCCGGCTTCTGCCTCGCCACATCCGGGCTCGCCGCGCTGATGCATGGTGTGCTGGAAACCACGGTGTGGCCGGAGACCGCGCTGCAATGGCTCGCCGTGATCGGGCTCGGCATCGGCCCCGTCGGCGCCGCCTTCTACGCCTGGGACATCGGCATGAAGCGCGGCGACATCCGCGTGCTCGGCGCCGCCTCCTACGCGACGCCGCTGCTCTCGACCGGCTTCCTCATCGCCGCCGGGTTTGCAAAGGCCAGCGCCAACATCGCCATCGCTGCGATCCTGATCGCCGGCGGCGGGTTGATCGCGGCGAAGGACATGGTGCTGCGGAAAAGGTGATTGTCATTTCGAGTTCGCCGCTTGCGCGCCGCCTCGGAACGACAGCGTCGAGCTACGGCTCCCAGCCCTTCGGCGCCAGCTCGAACTTGGCGAACTCGAATGCGGGCGCAACAGTGCAGCCGACCAGCGTCCACTCGCCCGTGGTCTCCGCCATCTGCCAGGCATTCGCCGGCACGATCGCCTGCGGACGCTCGCCGCCGAGCAGGTCGGTGCCGAGCCGTACCTCGTGCTGGGAACAGCCGTCATGGGCGATGCGCAGCATCAAGGGGCCGCCGGCGTAGTAATGCCAGGTCTCGACCGCATCGATGCGGTGCCAGTGCGAGCGTTCGCCGCGCGCGAGCAGGAAATAGATGAGCGTCGAGCGCGAACGGCCGTTGGCATCCGTGCTCTGGTCGCGAAAGGTCTCGCGATAGTGCCCGCCCTCGGGGTGCGGGCGGAGTTCGAGGCGTGCGATGATCTCGGCTGCGGTCGGCATCGATCCCCGTCAGGACTTGTTTGTTCAGGACTTGTTTTTGCGCTCGCGCAGCTCGCCGAACACCGCGGCGGCATCCGCGCCCTTCATGTGTAGCTTGGCTGCGACCTCGGGCGCATCAGCCCGCAGGAACACGTTTGCTCGCTTCTCGTCACCAAGCAGTGAGGGAATCGTCGGCTTGTTCTCGGCCCGCAGCTTCGCCACCTCCGCCGCGCGCGCCTGGAGCGCCGCGTTATCAGGCTCGACGGTGAGTGCGAATTTGACGTTGGACGCCGTGTATTCGTGGCCGCAATAGAGCTTGAAGTCGTCGGGCAGGGCGCGGAGCTTCAACAGCGAGTCCCACATCATCGGATAGGTGCCCTCGAACACGCGGCCGCAGCCGATCGAGAACAGCGTGTCGGCGGCGAACACCGTCTTCTCATTGTCGAACACGTAGGAGATGTGGTCGAGCGTGTGGCCCGGCGTCTCGACGACGCGCGCGAGCAGATTACCGACCTTGACCACGTCGGCATTGGCAACGCGCAGATCGACGTTCGCAATCTTCGTCGTCTTGTCGTGCGGCGCGACGACGCGGCAATTGTATTTCTGCTTGAGTTCGGCGACGCCGCCGACATGATCGCCATGATGATGGGTGATCAGGATGTCGGTGAGCTGCCAGCCCTCGCGCTCCAGCGCCGCAAGGATGGGACCGGCCTCCGGCGCATCGATCGACGCGGTTGCCTTGGTTTCCACATCGTGGATCAAATAACCGAAATTGTCGTTTAAACAGTTGAAAGTACGAATTTCGGCGGCCATGACATCTCCATCGCGCTCAGCCCCGCCAGACAAATATGGCGTTAACGTTGCGCAGGCAATGCAATATTCCGCGCGCAGCAGTGCCCTTGTGCATGTTACATTGCCGTCATGAGCATCGATGTCGTCGATCTTCGCGAATTCTATTCCCGCCGCCTCGGGATCGTGGCGCGGCAAATGATCAATCGCGGCATCAGGGAGCGCTGGCCGAATGCCGACGGCCAGCGCGTGCTTGGCATCGGCTATCCGACGCCCTATCTCGGGTTGTTTCGCGAGGATGCCGAGCGCTGCATCGCCTTCATGCCGGCGGCCCAGGGCGTGCTGAAATGGCCGACGGGACGGCCGGCGCTGGCCTCGCTGGTGGATGAATTCACGCTGCCGCTTCCCGACGCCGCGGTCGACCGCATCCTGCTGATCCACGCGCTGGAGATGTCGGACGATCCGGCTGCGCTGCTGCGCGAGGTGTGGCGGGTGCTGTCGCCTTCGGGGCGCGTCATCGCGGTGATCCCGAACCGGCGGGGAGTGTGGACCCGCACCGACAACACGCCGTTCGGCCACGGCCGGCCCTATTCGCGCTCGCAGATCACCGAGCTGCTGCGCCAGACCTGGTTCACGCCGACCGCCTGGGGCGAGGCGCTGTTCATGCCGCCCTATGCCGGCGGCTGGGTGCTGAAATCGGCGCAGATGTGGGAGCGTGCCGGCGCGGCGCTGTCGCTGCCCTTTGCCGGGGTGCACATCGTCGAGGCCACCAAGCAGGTCTACCGCGCGATCCCCGCCAAGCACGAACGCGCGCGCCTCATTCCCGCACTGACCAAGCCGGTGCTGGTGCCGTCCTCGACCACGGTCACGCGGAGCTAAGGCACAAGCGTCGCCGGGACCACGGTGCGCTCCCTCTCCCGCTTGCGGGAGAGGGCTGGGGAGAGGGTGCCTCCGCAGAGAGATTCCCCGAGAGGAGAGAGCCCTCACCCGGCGCTTTGCCATAGCCGAGGCTCTGCCTCGGCGTTTCTGAGAACGGCCGCCGGAGGCGGCCTACGCCTCTCCCGCAAGCGGGAGAGGTGCAACACCGCCACCGACTGTTCTCAAACAATCGTCCCGGCGCGAGGCCGGGACGATTGCAGATCAGAAAATCAGAAAAGGCTTACTCGCCGGGCGCGAGATCGTCGCTCGAACCGGCGGCGCTGCTCGCGCGTCGGGGCGCCGTTCGCCACCGCCGCCCTCAAAGCCGCCCTGGCCGGCATTTGGCGCCGACATTCGCTTGCGGCTGTGCGCCGGTGATGAAGGAGGGCAGGCGGTCGACGCTGCCGGCATCGGCGATGACGGGCTGCGGCTGGTTCGCAGGTTGCGGCTGCGGTTGATATTGCGGCTGCGGACGATGGTCGCGTTCGCGGTGCTCGCGCGGCTGCTGGTTGTCGCGCTGATAGGGCTGCTGGCTGTCGCGGCTCTGGTGATCACGCTGGTGATGATCGCGCTGGCCCTCGCGCATGTAAGGCTGCTGCTGTTGCGGCTGCGGGACGAAGCCCGGCTCCTGGCCGAAATTCGAGAAATTCTCGCCGTCGTCCTCGCTATCGTCGCTGGTGCTGATCGGCTCGTCGCCGCGCGGCTGCTGCTGGTTCTGGCGGAACTGTTCCTGGGCCGCCGCGATCAGGCGGAAATAATGCTCGGCATGCTGGTAGTAGTTCTCGGCTGCAACGGGGTCGCCGGAGGACCGCGCGTCGCGCGCGAGCTGGAGATATTTCTCGGCGATGTGCGAGGCCGTGCCGCGGATCTTGATGTCGGGTCCGTTGGACTCGTAGACCCGGGTCATCGGGTTCTGGCCGCGCCGGTTGTTGTTGTTGTTATTGTTGTTGCGGTTGCGCATCCGCTGCTTGTTCTGACCGTTTCTCATGTCCTGCCTTTAATTCCAGCCCTAAAGGTTGCACGCATTACTGATTGCTAGGAGTGACTTGCTGACAGCGGTTCACATGTCTCGCGCGCACCGCGCGCAAGAGCGGATCGAACCCTGCCGATGTTCGTCGACCGTCGCGTTCAACAAAGACGCGTTCCCCACTCGCCAGCATCCATCGCCAGCGAACCCATTCATATCGCCTGCCGAAACAAGCCCAGCTTTGTTGCGTAAGTCTTCAAGCGCAATATCTGGCTTTCGTTCACGTTGCGGTCGGAGAGCAGCGCAGCTCCACTGGCCATCGCGCTCAACAGGACCTGCGGCTTGGAACCTATAATCAGTAACGCTCTCGCCCGAGAGCCCCGGCTTTCGCCCGTAGGTGTACGGGGCCGGCACCGATGTGTTGAGCGGAACGTAGTCGTTCCCAAGGGATATTCCAAGAGCTTTTTACAGGCCAATCGGGCTTTTATGGGGGCATTTTTCGGGCCGATACGGCTCGGAGAATGCCTCCAAGGTCGGCCTTGGGTGGCCTGTCCACCGATAACGCGGCGGCCCCCATCAAGGTTTCAATATTCCGGGCCTGGCCCTGGCCGGCCTCGACGATCAGCGCCCCGCCTGCGGCGAGACGCTCGGCCGCCTGCGGGATCAGGATGCGGTAGGCATCATAGCCGTCATTGCCGCCATCGAGCGCCAGATGCGGATCGTGCTCGCGCACCTCGATGCTCAATTTCGGAATTTCAGCTGAGGGAATATAGGGCGGGTTCGACACGATGAGGTCGAACGGGCCTTGAAGCGCCGCCGCATAAGAGCAGGCGACGAAGGCGGCGCGGCCGGACAGGCCGAGTGTGGCCGCATTATCGCGTGCGGTGTTGAGCGCGGTCAGGCTGACATCGGTGCCGACGCCGAACGCCTCGGGAATCTCGTGCAGCAAAGCGAGCAGGATGGCGCCGGATCCGGTGCCGATATCGGCGATTCGCGGGCGCCCCCCCGAAACCCTGAACTCGCGAAAAATCTCGAGCGCCAGCTCGACCACGGTTTCAGTGTCCGGCCGCGGCACCAGCGTTGCCTCGGACAGCCGGAACGGCAAGCCCCAGAATTCCCGCGCTCCGAAAATGCGGGCGACCGGCTCATGCGCGAGCCTGCGCTGCGCATAGCCTTCCAGCCGCGCAGCCTCGTCAGGTGTCAGTCGTCGCGCCGCCTGCGTCACCATGGCGGTGAGATCGAGCTCCACGGCCGCGCCGACGAGCAGGCGTGCATCGAGGCCGGGCTCCTCGATGCCCGCCGCTTGCAGCCGTGCCGCAAGCGCGCGTCGCGCGCTCTCGATGCTGTGTCTGGAATCTGTCGCCAATGGAACCATCCTGCCTTGGCATCGTGGATAGATCGGCGGACTTGCTTGCGTCAACGGAAAGGAGCGCGTTTGATCGCGCCGCGTGGCGAAGGGAGGCATCCATGACGGCCTATGACGATCAGAACGTCTTCGCAAAGATCCTGCGCGGCGAAATTCCCTGTTTCGAGGTGTTCAGGGACGACCGCAGCTTCGCCTTCCTCGACATCATGCCGCGCTCACCGGGGCACACGCTGGTGATCCCGAGGGCGCCGGCGCGCGGCATTCTCGACATCGCCGATGACGATCTCGCCGCGGTTGCCCGCACCGCCAAGCGGGTCGCGATCGCGGCGATGAAGGCCTTCGACGCGGAAGGGATCATTCTGCAACAGTTCAGCGAGCCCGCCAGCGGGCAGGTGGTGCTTCACCTGCACATGCATGTCATGCCGGTCCGGGCCGGAATCGAGCTGCTGCCGGCGCAGACGCGCAAGGAGGACATGGCCGTGCTCGCCGAGCATGCCAAGCGGATGATCGCGGCGCTTGCTGGCTGATTTGGCGTCTGACGTGATCAGCTTCGCTCCACCAACCTGCCAGCGAACTTTCCTCGACCTTCATCATCGTTTGTTCAGCGGGCGGGGTCGAAGGGGGGAGCCAATCGGACATTCGAGCGCGGCACGATCCCAGCTTCCGGCATCAGCCGCCGCCCGATAGGTGCTCTGCAGAAACGCCATGAGCGTCTCCTCAGGCTCGCTGGATTTTCGCACGAGGTCGTAGGGCAGGAGATATTCGCCGAGCTTGTTATCGAAGTATGCGCCTTCCGGCATGACCTGTCCGTCAGCGAAGCCGTTCGGGGTGGGATAGGCATAGGAATAGAAGGCCGCGAACTCCGCACCACCTCCGCCCGGCCAGAAGCCGGCGGAGGAGACCTCATCGCTATAGGCCTCGCGGGTCACGACATCAGGCAAACCCGGAACGCCGCCCGGATGAAGCGGGGCGGGACGACCGGAGAAGCGCGTCACCGCGAGATCGAAGCTGCCCCAGAAGAGATGGACCGGACTGACCTTCCCCGTGAATCCTGTCCGAAACCGATGAAAGACTCCGTTGATCGCCACGAGGGCTCGAAAGAACCGCGTCACGGCGTCCGCATCGTAGGGCCTGATTTGGCGGTCATCCCGGAACGGGATCGGATTCGGGACCTCGCTGGGCCGACCGTCGAATTCCGGTATTCCGCCGAGATGTCCTATCAGTTCGCAGAACCGGGTGTGAAATTCGGCGACGGACATTCGCCCGAGCGGCATTTCAGCCCTGCAGCCGTCGGCCGCCTCTCCGATCAGGACATGACGGCAGAGATCGAAGACGATCTCGATGCCAGATCCGTCCGGAACCAGTGAAGTCGTGAGCCCGCGTGCATTCACGTAGAAAGTCGCGTGCCAGGAATGGTTGACCCACGGCGTTCTCGCGAGCCGATACTTGCCGACAACCTGGCAATACAAATGAAGCGCAGAACAGCTTTCGCGCCATGCCTCGAAGGGGATCTCCGGCCAGATCGTGCTCATGGTGTCTTCTCCCGGCTTGGGCAAGACCTCACCTCTACGGGCGACCCGGTGTCCGCCTTGGGCACCAGTCGACATTCCGGGGTGGGGCCGCGTGTCCGCTCGCTCCTCGAAAGCAGACACCCCGAGTTTATGGGTAGACGCCCTAGACGCCAAGATAGCGTTGCAGCAGTTCCGGCTGGGCCTTGAGTTCCTGCGCCGGACCTTCGTGCACGATGTGGCCGTTATTGATGATGTAGATCCGCGTCGCCAGCGCCAGCGTTGCCGCCAGATTCTGTTCGACCAGCACGATGGTCTGGCCGGCGGCCGCGAGCTCGCGGCAGGCCTTGACGAGATCGTGGACGATCACCGGCGCAAGCCCCTCGAACGGCTCGTCCAGCAGCACGATCTTGGGATCGCGCACGAGTGCCCGTGCGATCGCCAGCATCTGCTGCTCGCCGCCGGAGAGCTCGGTGCCGCGGTTGCTGCGCCGCTCCTTCAGCCGCGGAAACATCTCGTAGATGCGCCCGAGCGGCCAACGCTTCGGCGCAGTGATGCCGGCGAGGACGATGTTCTCCTCCACTGACAGGCTGCCAAAGATGCGGCGCTCCTCGTGCACGAGCTGCATGCCCGCCTGCGCGATCTTGTGGCTCCGCCGACCGGCAACGTCGATGCCGTCGAACTTGATGCTGCCGCTGCGCGGCGTCACCACGCCCATCAGGCTCTTCAGCGTCGTGCTCTTGCCGGCACCGTTGCGGCCGAGCAGAGCCACCACCTCGTGACGCTCGACATGCATGGCGACGTCGAACAGGATATGGGAATCGCCGTAATAGCTGTTCAGGCCGTTGACCTCGATCAGGCTCATGCGGCGATCTCCCCATGCACGCCGCCGAGATAGGCCTCCTGCACCGCGGCGTTGGTCTTGATTTCCTCGGGCGTCCCCGAGATCAGCACCTTGCCCTCCTGGAGCACCGTCACACGTTCGACCAGCTCGAACAGCGAATCCATGTCGTGGTCGATGATGATCATGGTGCGGCCGCGTGCGATCGACTTGAGCAGCTTGACGGTCTCGACGCGCTCGCGCGGGCTCATGCCTGCGAGCGGCTCGTCGAGCAGCAGCAGGCGCGGCGAGGTCGCGAGCGCAAGCCCGATCTCCAGCCTGCGCTTCTCGCCATACGCAAGCTCGGACACCGGCGTGTCGGCGCGGCGGGTGAGGTTGACCAGCGCCAGCGTGTGTTCCACTTGCTCGGTCAGGCCCTTCACGCTCGAGAGCTTCTTGAACAGGTCGAGCCGGAATTTTCCGCGCAGCTCGGCGAGGGCGGCGATGGTCAGGTTCTGCCGCACCGTGAGGCCGGTGAAGAGCTGGTTGACCTGGTAGCTCTTGGTCAGCCCGAGCTGGCACACCTCTGTGACCTTCAATCCCGTGATGTCGCGTCCCTCGAACACGATCTGGCCGGAGGTCGGCGCGACCTCACAGGTCAGCATCTTGAAGAAGGTCGATTTGCCCGCGCCGTTGGGCCCGATGATGCCGCGCAGCTCGCCCTGATTGACGCTGAAATCGATGTCGCTGTTGGCGACGAGGCCGCCATAGCGCTTGGTGAGGCCGGTCGCCTTCAGGATGGGTCCGGAGTAAGCGGGGTGCTCGACCTCCTTGGCCAGCATCGGCGCTGGTGCGAGGTGCTGCGGAATCGCGGCGTCCGCAGCGTCCTGCTCCATCTCCGTATCCGTCCGCCGACGCCTGCCCGAGACGAGGCGATAGAGATCGGCCAAACCGCCGATGATGCCGCCGCGCAGGAAACAGACCAGCAGCACGAATACGACGCCCAGCACGAGCTTCCAGGCGGCACCTAACCCCAACGCGGACTGGAGGAAATCCTGGAGGAAGAGCCAGACGGTTGCGCCGACCAGCGGTCCGAACAGCGTGCCGCGCCCGCCGATCGCAGTCTGCATCACGAGCTGGCCGGAGGTGTCGAAGGTGAAGGCATCGGGCGGCATGAAGGCCTGGAGCACGCCGAGCAGGCCACCGGCGAAGCCGGCATAAGCGGCTGCGATCACGAAGGCGGTCAGCTTGTAGCCGTGGATGTTGTGGCCGACGGCAGTGGCGCGCAGCGGATTGTCGCGGATCGCGCTCAGAATCGCCCCGACCGGCGAGCGCACGATCCGGAGCGCGATGATGACGCCGACGAAATAGCACAGTGCGATGAACTGATAGAGCGACCAGCCATTGGTGAAGTGGACGGTGGTGAAGCCGAGATTGAAGCTCGGCGTCGGCACGCCCGGCAGGCCGTTCTCGCCGCCGGTGAAATCCGACAGCGGATTGAACTCGACGAAGAAGAATACTTCCGCGATCGCCACGGTGATCATCGCGAAGTAGATGCCGGTCCGCCGCAGCGCGATCAGGCCGATCAGATAGCCGGTCGCTGCAGCCGCGATCATGCCGATGATCAGCGCGCCCAGCACGTTGCCGAAGCCGGCGCGGGTCAACAGGTAGGCCGCGACGAAGCCGCCGGTGCCGTAGAAGGCGGACTGGCCGAACGAGAGCAAGCCGGTGAAGCCGAACAGGATATCGAAGCCGAGGCCGAACAGGCCCCAGACCAGGATCCGGTTCACGGTGTTGGGGGCGAAGCCGAGATGAGGCAGCACGAAGGGCGCTGCGATCAACCCGATCGCGGTCAGGGTCTCGATCAGGAACGGGCGTTGCTTGAGCATCGGGAAATCGCTTACTCGCGGCCCTGGACGCCGAGCAGGCCATGCGGTCGCACCACGAGCACGAGCGTCATTGCCGCAAACAGCATCACATAGGCATAGCCGGGGTTGAACATGGAGGTGACGCTGATGATCTCGCCGGCGATCAGGCCGCCGAGGATCGCGCCGGGGAACGAGCCGACGCCGCCGATCACCACCACCACGAAGGTCTGGACCAGGATGTCGTCGCCAATGCCGGGGGTCAGCGACACCACCGGCGCGTTGACGATGCCGGCAAAGCCGGCGGCCATCGCGCCGATGCCGAACACCACCATGAAGACGCGGTAGACGTTGATGCCGAGCGAATCGACCATCACCGAATCCTCGATGCCGGCGCGCACGATCATGCCGAGCCGGGTCCGGTACAGCACGAGGAACAGCGCGCCGAGCGCGATCGCGACGATGCCGACCACGGCGAGGCGGTAGGTCGGATAGAACATGAAGCCGAGATTGGTGATGCCCTGGAACAGCGCCGGCGGTGGCACGATCTGCGACTGGCTCGAGAAGATCAGGCGCACGAGCTCGACGAAGCAGATGCCGAGCCCGAAAGTCACCAGCAATTGGTCCTCGTGCGGGCGGTGATAGAAGTGGCGGATGATGACGCGTTCCATCACGACGCCGAGCAGCATCACGAACAGCGAGCCCGCGATGACGGCGAGGACAAAGGATTCCGTGTACTGGTAGGTGACGAAGCCGGCATAGCCGCCGATCATGAACATCGCGCCATGCGCGAGGTTGAGCACGCCGAGCGTGCCGTAGATGATGGTCAGGCCGGAGCTGATCAGCGCCAGCAGCGCGCCGAGCGCGAGCCCGTTGAAGAGCTGCGAAACGAGATTGGGCCAACTAATCATGCAATGATCGCCGTTGAGACGCGAGAGCAGCGCGCGTCAAAAAAGGTGACGCCGCAAGACCAGAGTGCGTCCCGCGGCGTCACAGGGGTTAGTCCGGCTTCAAGTGTAGTCGCCGGGATGGCAGCCGAACGCGTCCGGCTTCTGCATCAGGCCTTCGCCCGGGACGATCTCGACCACGTCGTACCAGTCTTCCTTGTTCTTCATGTCCTTCTGCTGCTTGCCCTTGACGATGATCACCGGGCGGACGCACTGGTGATCCTCGGGGCGGTAATGCACGTCGCCGACCAGCGAGGGCAGCGTCTCGCCCTTCTCATAGGCCTTGATCACGTCGGGCGGATTGAAGCTGCCGGCTTCCTCGCACATGCGGGCCCAGTGCGCGAAGCTGACATAGGCGTTCTCCGCGCCCCATTCCGGCTTGTAGCCGTACTTCTTCTCGAAGGCCTCGTTGAACATCTTGGCCAGCGGGAACTTGTCCTCGATCGTCCACCAATAGTCGGTGGCGGCGTAGACGCCCTGCATCAGGCCGCCGGTCTCGCGCGCGATGAAGGGCACCTGGTAAGGGACCACCAGCTTCATCTTGTCGAGCACGCCGAACTGTTTTGCCTGCTGGGTCGACAGCACCGCGTCGTGGCCCCAGTTGACGTTGATGAGGACGTCGGCGCCGGAGTTCGCGACGTTCAGCAGATAGGAGGAATAGTCGGGCGCGCCGAGCGGGGCGACCTGGTTGGTCACGGTGGTCCAGCCGGCGGTGGCGAGGAAGTCCTGCATCGATTTGGTGACGGTGTGGCCGTAGGTGTAGTCGGGCGTGAGATAGGCCGCCTTCTTGCCCTTGCCGAACTCCTTCACCATCACCGGTCCGATCGCCGCGGCCGCGGTCTGGCCGAAGAAGTTCTGACGGAAGCCATAGCGGACGCAGTCCTTGCCGGTGGTGTCGTTCGAGCCGGAGATGCCGCACACGAACAGCACGTGCTCGCGCTGGGCGAGCTTGTTGAGCGCGACCGCGACGGCGCTCGACGTGCCGCCGGTGATCATGATCGCCTTGTTCTCGCTGATGAAGCGCTGCTGCGCCTGCACCGCCTCGTTGGGCTTGGCCGCGGAATCGGCGACGCCGAACTTGAGCTCCTTGCCGAGCACGCCCTTGCTGGTCTTCGGCGAGATCTTCTTGATCAGGTCGTGGCCGCTGTTGATGTGCTCGATCGCGAGCTGATAGCCCTTGAGCTCGTCCTCGCCCTGCACGGCATAGGTGCCGGTGCGCGGCACCGAGATGCCGATGAAGGCGGTGGAACCCGACACGCCAGCCGGATAGGAACCGATCGCCGGCTTGTCCTCGGCAAAGGCCGGCAGCGCCGGCAGCATCGAGCCGCCGATCAGGCCTGCGGTCGTCTGCAGCAGGCCGCGGCGCGAGAGGCCACGGCGGATGAGTTTGTCAGTCATGATCGTTTCCTCCGAACATCGTTCTTGGTTGCAGGCCAAACACGACCTGTCCGGCGGCAACCGGCCTCGCTTGGCCTGCCCCCGCCGGGCACGTCACATCCGCGTGTAGTTCTTGGCCGTAAGCATTGCTTGTGAACACCTTCTGTCAATTTCGCCTTTGGTCGAACGACGAAAATTATGTCGTGAAAACATATCGGATCACGATATATATTAGTCTTTGTGAGTACGAGGCGAGCGGGTTCGGCGAGCGAAATGGCGCGGCAGACGACAGTGGCGGGTGTCCGGAAGCAACGATCCTGGTCGCAGGAGGCGGAGCGGCAGGAGGCTGCGTGGCCAAGCGGAGAGGCAGGCGACCAGCGCGCGGCGCCGCAGTCCGGCGCGAGCGAGGTCCGGCCGTCGGCTCCGTTCAGGCCAAGCGTGCGCCGGCGCCGATGAAGCGACTGAGCGTGCGCGCCCAGAACGTCCTCAAGGAGCTCGCGGTCGAGCTCACCGGCGAGCAGCCGCCGAAAGGAAACTGGTCGCCCTCGCGCGAGCTGCTGCGCGCGCTGACGGCCGAGCGCCTCGCGACCGCGCGCAATTGCGGGCCTCACACCGTGCGGGAGATCGTCGACTGGGCGCAGGGCTGTGGCGTGACCATCAAACCCGTGATCCGGTCCGGCGGCTCGTTGTCGGAGATGTGGGCGGAGCTGATCACCAATGCGTCGACGGGGGCCCTGACCAGTGCGGAGATCGTCAGCGCGCTCCAGCGCTCGATCCGGCGCAAGAGCGTCCGCATCCCGATCGCGTTTCAGGTCATCCTGGTCAAGATCCTGCTGTCCAGCTTCGAATAGGCGGCTGCAAGCGCCGATATTTGTGCATCTCCGCTGCCCGCCGGTTGTACGGCGGCCGCTGCTTGCTACTTTTGGCTAAGCTGCCCGCATTGCCGGGCGGCAAGGGCGGAGGCGGCACGGCATGGTTCAGGCGAAGAAGGCGCAACGCTCCACGGCGGCGATGCCTGCACGGTCTTCAAGCAACCGGACCATGCGCGACTCCGACTACGCGGCGCTGGCGCAATTCCGCTATCAGATCCGGAGCTTTCTGGCGTTCAGCGAGGCGGCGGCAGCACAGCAAGGATTGACCCCCACGCAGCACCAGGCGCTGCTCGGCATCAAGGGCTTTGTCCGTCCAGGCCCCGCAACAGTCGGTGACGTCGCGCGGTTCCTGCTGATCCGGCATCACTCCGCTGTCGAGCTGATCAACCGCCTCGCGAAGCTCGGGCTGGTCAGCCGCGTCGCCGACCCGGAAGACGCCAGGCGAGTTCATCTCAAGTTGACGAAGAAGGGCGAGCAGAAGCTCCAGGCACTCTCGCGGAAGAATCTCGAGGAGCTTCGCCGCGCCGCCAGCCCGGCGTTGAATCGACTCTTGAAGTCTTTCCGGGCGCCCAGCGACGCCTAAACGCGGGCTCAGGCCGCAGCGCCTTGCGCCGCGAGCTGCGCGGCCTGATGCTCGGTGGTCAGCGCGTCGATCAATTCGCCCAGCGCTTCACCCGCGATCACCTGCGGCAGCTTGTAGAGCGTCAGGTTGATGCGGTGGTCGGTGACGCGACCTTGCGGGAAATTGTAGGTGCGGATGCGCTCGGAGCGATCGCCGGAGCCGACCTTCTCCTTGCGCTCGGCCGAGCGCGCCGCATCGACGCGCTGGCGTTCGGCGTCGTAGATGCGCGAGCGCAGGATGTTCATGGCCGAGGCGCGATTCTTGTGCTGCGAGCGCGAGTCCTGCATCATCACCACGATGCCGGTCGGGATGTGGGTGATGCGGATCGCCGATTCCGTCTTGTTGACGTGCTGGCCGCCCGCGCCCTGCGCGCGCATGGTCTCGATGCGCAGGTCGTCGTTCTTGATGTCGACGTCGCGTCCTCGACCTCCGGCAGCACCGCGACGGTGGCGGCGGAGGTATGGATGCGCCCCTGCGTTTCGGTGTCGGGCACGCGCTGCACCCGGTGCACGCCGGATTCGAATTTGAGCTTGGAGAACGCGCCGCGGCCCTGCACCTCCGCGATGATTTCCTTGTAGCCGCCGACGGTGCCTTCGCTCGCCGAGATCACCTCGACCTTCCAGCCCTGCAAGCTGGCGAAGCGCTCGTACATGCGGAACAGGTCGCCGGCGAACAGCGAGGCCTCGTCGCCACCGGTGCCGGCGCGGATTTCCAGCATGACGTTGCGGTCGTCCATGGCGTCCTTGGGCAGTAGCGCCACGCGGATCTTCTGGACCAGCTCCTCGATCCTCGGCGTCAGCTCGTCGCGCTCGCTCTCCGCCATGCTGCGCATCTCGGCATCCGTCGCGGGATCGGCGATCAGCGCCTCGGTGTCGGCGAGCTCCTTGACCGCAGAACGATAGGCCTTCACCGCCTCGATCAGCGGGGTGATCTCGGCGAGCTCGCGGGTGATCTGCACATAGCGCTCGGAGGCGAGCTGGCCCAGCGATTCAGCCTCGAGCGAAGCATGATGCGCGAGCAGGACGTCCAGTTTGGCTTCGGGGAGTGACGACATCGGTTCAGTCTCAAAGTGCGGAAAGCGGCGCGGCGGCGGGAAGGGGCGGCAGGCCCGCTACAACGCCAGGCCTTCGGCCTCGGCAAATTCCGTCAGCTTCTGCCGGATCGAGATGCTGCCGGAGGGCGCATCCAGTAGCGGATTGAGCATCGCTTCGGCCTTTTTCGCGTCGAGGTCGATCACCATCGCCTTGACCGGGCCGAGCGCGGTCGCCGACAGCGACAACGAGCGATAGCCCATCGCGATCAGCGCCAATGCGCCGATCGGCTTGGAGGCCATCTCGCCGCAGAGCGAGAGCGACTTCTTCGCGGCGTTCGACTTGCGCGCGATCTCGCGCAGCACGCGCAGGATCGGCGCCGACATGGTGTCGAAGCGCTCGGACACCTTGGCATTGCCGCGGTCGACCGCGAACAGGAACTGGAACAGGTCGTTGGAGCCGACCGAGATGAAGTCCACCTTCTTCAGGAGCTCGTCGAGCTGGTACAGCAGCGCCGGCACCTCGACCATGGTGCCGATGTCGATCCTTTCAGGCAGCGTGTGGCCATGCTGGCGCAGGTAAGTGAGCTCGCGCTCGACCAGCGCCTTGGCGGAGTCGAATTCAGCGACCTCCGAGATCATCGGGAACATGATGCGCAGCGCACGGCCGCCGCCGGCGCGCAGCAGTGCGCGGATCTGGCCGCGGAGCAGACCGGGACGATCGAGCCCAAGCCGGATCGCGCGCCAGCCGAGCGCGGGATTCTCCTCGATCACGGCTTCCATATAGGGCAGCGCCTTGTCGCCGCCGATGTCGAGGGTGCGGAAGGTGACGGGTTTGGTGCCGGCCGCATCCAGCACGGTGCGATACAGCGCGAGCTGGTCGCTGGTGCGCGGCAGGCTCTGGCCGACCATGAATTGCAGCTCGGTGCGGAACAGGCCGATGCCGGCGCTGCCGGTGTCCTCGATATGCGGCAGGTCGATCGCAAGACCTGCGTTGATCATCAGCTCGACCTTCTGGCCGTCCCTGGTGACGCAGGGACGATCGCGCAGCGCCAGGTACTGCGCCTGGCGGCGGGCGCGGAAGCGCACGCGCTCGGCAAAGGCGGCCTCGATCTCCTGCGACGGACGCACATAGATCGACCCCGACGTGCCGTCGACGATGATGGCGTCGCCGGGATCGGCGATACCCGGCGCGTTCGGCACCTCGCCGACGGCGGGAATGCCGAGCGCGCGCGCCACGATCGAGACGTGGGAGTTGGCGGTGCCTTCCTCCAGCACGATGCCGCGCAGGCGCTTGCGGTCGTAGTCGAGCAGCGCCGCGGGGCCCATAGCGCGCGCGATGACGATGGCGTTGTCGGGCAATTGCTCGCGCGAGGGCGCGTGGTCCTGGCCGACCAGCTGCCGCATCAGGCGGTAGCCGAGATCCTCGAGATCATGCAGCCGGTCGCGCAAGTAAGGATCGGTCGAGCGCAGCATGCGCGCGCGGGTGTCTGACTGCACGCGCTCGACGGCGGCTTCCGCCGTGAGGCCGGTCGCGACCGCCTCGTGCAGCTTGTGCGACCAGCCCTGGTCGTTGGCGAACATGCGGTAGGCTTCCAGCACCTCGCGGTGCTCGCCGCCCTCCGCGACGTCGCCGCGCTCCAGCATGCGGTCGAGATCGGCGCGCAGCTTGGCAAGCGCGGTGTCGAGCCGCTTGACCTCCTTCGGCAGGTCCTCGGCGATGTAATCCTTGATGACGACGCGCGGCTCGTGCAGCACGACATGGCCGAGCGCGATGCCTTCCGACAGGATGGCGCCGACCTTCTGCGCGGAATGGCGCGCGGCGGGCTCCATGCCCGGCGGGGCCAGTGCGGACAGCTCGCCGGAGGCGATCAGCTCCGCCAGCACCATCGCGGTGGTCTGAAGCGCCTCGAGCTCCTCCTCGACATAGTTGCGCTTGGCGCGATTCTGAACGACCAGCACGCCGAGCGTATTGCCGGCCCGCAGGATCGGCACGCCGAGGAAGGAGTGATAGATCTCTTCGCCGGTCTCGGGGCGGAACGAGAAGGCCGGATGGCTCTGCGCATCGCTCAGGTTGAGCGGGGTCGCCTCGCTGGCGACGAGGCCGACGAGGCCCTCATGGGCGCTGAGCACGGTGTGGTGCACCGCCTCGCGGTTGAGGCCTTCGGTGGCGTAGAGCTCGAGCGTGTTGTCGATGCGCAGCACATAGACCGAGCATACCTCGGCCACCATGTTGGCGGCGATCAGCACCACGATCTTGTCCAGCCGCTCCTGGGCCGAGACCTGCTCCGCCATGGTTTCGCGGAGCCGTCTCAACAAGACGCGGGGACCTCCCGACGCGCTCCGCATGAACCGTCAATCTCCTCCGTCTGCCGGGCCCGGCGGTATCGGCCGGCGGCTGGCCTAAAATTCCAGAAAAACAACCAAATTGTTTGTCCGGCGCAGGCGCAAACCTTCGCTTGCACCGAATCAGCGGCCTGAACTGGGACACAGTCTGCGGCAGCCCACCCTGTTCGCCGTATAGCGAATTGAGGCTTGTTTTGCCAAGCAAAACGCCTGCCAAACGCGAAGGTGTGTACACCTTCACGTTTGCTGCGACCGCTAAGAGAAAATTAGCCCAGGCATGGTCCGCAAAAGTGCGAAGCGGTTTTCCGGAAAGACCATGCTCAAACGACAATCTGAAGCGCGATGATGGGGGGGCTTCAGCCCTGATCGAGGCCGTAGAGCGTGTGCAGGGTGCGCACCGCAAGCTCGGTGTAAGCCGTGTCGATCAAGACCGAGAATTTGATCTCGGAGGTTGTGATGGCCCGGATGTTGATATTCCGTCCCGCGAGGGCCGAGAACGCCTGGGCGGCGACGCCGGCATGGCTGCGCATGCCGCTGCCGATCACCGAGATCTTTGCGACGTCGGTGGCTGTATCCAGCCGTGCATAACCGATCTTGTCCTTGGCGGCGGTGATCGTGTCCCTGGCGCGGGTGTAGTCGGCGGCGGGCACGGTGAAGGTGAGATCGGTGGTCTTGCCGTCCTCGGACACGTTCTGCACGATCATGTCGACGTTGATGTTGGCATCCGCCAGCGGGCCGAAGATGGAGGCGGCAACGCCCGGCTTGTCCTCGATCTGGCGCACCGAGATCTGGGCCTCGTCCTTCGAAAAGGCGATGCCGGTGACGACGTGGCTTTCCATGATCTCCTCCTCGCTGCAGATCAGCGTGCCGGGCGGCTGGTTGGCATGCGGGTCGATATCCTCGGGCTTGTCGAAGCTCGAGCGGACGAAGATCGGCATGTTGTGGACCATGCCGAGTTCCACCGAGCGGACCTGGAGCACTTTGGCGCCCTGGGAGGCCAGTTCCAGCATGTCCTCGAATGCGATCTTGTCGAGCCTTTTCGCCTTCGGCACGATTCGCGGGTCGGTGGTGTAGACGCCGTCGACGTCGGTGTAGATGTCGCAGCGGTCGGCCTTGACGGCCGCGGCAACCGCGACGGCCGAGGTGTCGGAGCCGCCGCGGCCGAGCGTGGTGATTCGATTGGTCTCGGGGTTGATACCCTGGAAGCCGGCGATGACCGCGACCTCCTTGCGCTCCTGGAAGCGCTTGATGATCTCGCGGCCGTCGATGTCCTCGATCCGGGCCGAGGCATGGGCGTCGCTGGTCTTGATCGGGATCTGCCAGCCCTGCCAGGAGCGGGCCTGGATGCCCATGCCCTGGAGTACGATGGCAAGCAGGCCGGACGTGACCTGCTCGCCCGAGGCGACCACGGCGTCGTATTCGCGCGCGTCATGCATCGGCGAGGCCTCGGTGCACCAGGCCACCAGCTCGTTGGTCTTGCCGGACATCGCCGAGACGACCACGGCCACCTCATGGCCGGCATCGACCTCACGCTTCACATGGCGTGCGACGTTGCGGATACGTTCGATGTTGGCGACGGACGTGCCGCCGAATTTCATCACGAGGCGGCTCATGACGACGCGTGCATTCCTTCATAAGGATCAGTATGGTGACCCGCGCTGGACGGATGCCAGGGGATACCGACCGCGCGTATACAGAGGGGCGGGGCCGGGGGCAAGCGGGTTCCTGTGGGGCCCAATCCGGACAATGGGTTAACCGAGGTCATGGCGCGCTATATTGACGAAATCCTGCAGCCCGGCGAGCGGGTGCTGTATTCGACCAATGCGCACTGGATCTTCTATTTTCCGGCGATCGTGGCTTGGATCGTGGCCCTAGGCCTTCTGCTTCTGTCGCGGCAGACCGCGGTCGACGGGCTCGTGATTCTCTGTCTCATCGCCGCGGGCGTGGTGGCTCTGGCGGCCCTGTTCTGGACCTTGAAGGGCTGGTTCCACCGCTTCACCACCGAGACCGACGTCACCAACCTCAGGGTTGTGCACAAGACCGGGTTCATCAAGCGCCGCACCTTTGAAATGGCGCTCGACAAGGTCGAGAGTGTCGACGTCAACCAGTCGATTCTTGGACGTATTCTCAACTACGGCGACGTGACCATCAACGGCGTCGGCGAAGGCCGCGAAACCATCCGGACCATCGCCTCGCCGCTCGCCTTCCGTAGTTCGATCACCACGCGGTAGGACCGCGCGTAACCATGAGCATGCAGCAAAACACCTCCGCCACCGCAACCGCCCAGCCGGGCTCGACCGTCGACGCCGCCGAGATCGCGAAATTCTCGAAACTCTCCGTGGAGTGGTGGGACCCCAAGGGCAAGATGGCGCCGCTGCACCGGATCAACCCGTTGCGGCTCGGCTATATCCGCGACGCCGCCTGCCGCAAGTTCGAGCGCAATGTGCGCAGCCTCAATTGTCTCGGGTCCTTGCGCGTGCTCGACATCGGCTGCGGCGCCGGCCTTTTGTGCGAGCCGCTGGCGCGTCTCGGCGCGCAAGTCATCGGCGTCGATCCGTCGGCCAGCAACATCGCCGCGGCGAAGCTGCATGCCGACAAGAGCCATCTTGCGATCGACTACCGCTGCACCACGGTCGAGGAAATCGACCCGCGCGAGCGCTTCGACATCGTGCTGGCGATGGAAGTGGTCGAGCACGTCGTCGATGTCGGCGTTTTCCTCAAGCGCTGCGCCGCGATGCTGAAGCCGAACGGGCTGATGGTGGTCTCGACGCTGAACCGGAACTGGAAGAGCTTTGCGCTCGCTATCGTCGGCGCCGAATATGTCCTGCGCTGGCTGCCGCGCGGCACCCACGAATGGAATAAGTTCGTCACCCCGGACGAGCTGACGAAATACCTCCTCGACAACCGCCTCGTCATCACGGAGCAGACCGGCGTCGTCTACTCCCCCTTCGCCGACAAATGGTCGCTCTCGTCGGACATGGACGTGAACTACATGGTGGTGGCGGAAGGGATGGTGTGAGGGGGCGAGTAAGGCGCGAGCTGTATCTCCACAAATGGTGTCGTCCCTGCGAACGCAGGGACCCATACCGCGGAATCCATCGGTGGGGCGCGGTGTTGGATGCGTGGGTTGGCAGCGGTCGCCAAATTGCTCCCTGGGGTTAGGGGTCCCTGCGTTCGCAGGGACGACGGCGGTATTTGTTGCGAGAGCATCGCTCCCATGACATCCCCGCGGTTGACCGCATGCGCCTCAGCTTGCAGGTTGGCCCCGCCCTTCCTGCATTAGCCACCCCCTCATGCTCACCGTCACCAGCCTCTGGATTCCCTTTACCGTCATCGCCGCGCTCGGGCAGGTCGCGCGCAATGCGATGCAGCGGTCGCTGACCAAGCCGCTCGGGACCTGGGGCGCGACCAACATCCGCTTCCTGTTCGGCTTTCCGTTCTCGCTGCTGTTCTTAAGCGTGGTGCTGGTCGCAACCGGCGATCATATCGGCATGCCGCCGACCGCGTTCTGGCCGTGGCTGCTGCTCGGGGCGCTCAGCCAGATCGTCGCAACCGGCTTGATGCTGCTCGCAATGAACGACCGCTCCTTCGTGGTGACGACGGCGTATCTCAAGACCGAGGCGATCCAGACCGCGATCTTCGGCTTCGTCTTCCTCGGCGATCACCTGACCTGGCTGAAGGTGCTGGCGATCCTGATCGCGACAATCGGCGTCGTCATCACCGCGCTGCGGCCCGGCGGCGAGAAGAGCTTTGCCGAGTTGAAGCCGACCATCACCGGCCTCGTCGCGGCCGCGGCGTTCGCACTCTCCGCAGTCGGCTTCCGCGGCGCCATCATCACCGTGCCGAACGTGTCGTTCGTGACGGCCTCGTCCTTCACCCTGGTGCTTGGCCTGTTCGTGCAGACGCTGGTGCTGACGATCTATCTGCTCTGGCGTGCACCGGACGTGTTGCGGGGCATCCTCGGGATGTGGCGGCCGTCAATGCTGGCGGGCTTCACAGGCGCCTTCGCCTCGCAGTTCTGGTTCCTGGCTTTCGCGCTGACGGCCGCCGCCAATGTCCGCACCCTCGCGCTGATCGAGGTGCTGTTCGCACAAGGCGTCGCCTATTACTCGTTCAAGCAGCCGATCGCGCCGCGCGAGATTTTTGGGATTGTGCTGATCGTGGCGGGCGTCGCGCTGCTGGTGGGGGCCTGACTTCTCAGCCGCCGTCATGCCCGGGCTTGTCCCGGGCATCCACGTTCTTCGTGCTGTAGGAAAGAAAGACGTGGATGGCCGGGTCAAGCCCGGCCATGACGAAGAAGGGACGCCTCAGTTCCTGTCTTCCGGCAGCGTCGGCAGCGGCGAGACCTCGATACCTTCGTCGATCAGCGACTTCGCCTCTTCCGGTGAGGCCTCGCCGTAGATCGGGCGGTGCTCCTTGTCGCCGTAATGCATCGCGCGGGCTTCGTTGGCGAAGCGCTCGCCGACATTGTCGGCGTTCTTGACGATGTGGTCGCGCAGCTCCTTCAGCTTGGTGCGCAGCTCGCGCTCCTGCGCCATCAGCAGCGAGGTCGGCCCTGACGGCGCAGCCTCGGGCGTGGTCGCAGCCGCAGGCTCCGGCCTTGGCCGAGCCGCAGATCGGGCAGGTCACGAGCTTTCGCTTCACCTGCGAATCGTAGGCGGACGAACTCTGGAACCAGCTTTCGAAGTCGTGGCCGCGGTCGCAGTGCAGTGCGTAGCGGATCATGCTGATCCCCGCACGAGGTGCAGGTGATCCGGCCCCGCCTTGGGATCGGCGACGCCAAAGCGGCGGCCGTGCTGGAGCGAGGGGATCGCGCGGCGGGCGGTCTCGACCTTCGCCGGGTCGATCTTCGCCATGATGATGCCGGGCTCGACATCGCCCTCGGCGAGGATCTCGCCCCAGGGATCGATGATCAGCGAATGACCATAGGTCTCGCGCTTGTTCTCATGCAGGCCGGCCTGGGCGGCGGCAAAGATGAAGCAGCCGGTCTCGATCGCGCGCGAGCGCAGCAGCACGTGCCAATGAGCTTCCCCGGTCTTGCGGGTGAAGGCCGACGGCACCGTGATGAAATAGGCGCCGCTCTCGGCCAGCGCGCGGTAAAGCGCGGGGAAGCGTACGTCGTAGCAGATCGTCAAGCCGACGCGGCCCCAGGGCAGGTCGGAGATCACGGCGGTCTCGCCCGGCTGGTAATTGGCGGATTCGCGATAGCTCTCGCCGTCCGGCAGCTCGATGTCGAACATGTGGATCTTGTCGTAGCTCGCGAGCACGTTGCCCTCGGGCCCGATCAGGAAGGAGCGGTTGACCGCCTTGTCAGGCGAGAAGCGTAGCGCCAGCGAGCCGACATGGATGTGGATCTTCAGCTCAGCTGCGAGCGCGCGGTAGGCCTTGAGCGAGGCGTCATCCTCCTCGCTCTGCAGATGCTCGAACAGCGCCTTGCGGTTCAGCTGCATCATGTTGCTGACTTCGGGCGTCTGCACGTAATCGGCGCCATTGGCCGCCGCCTGCCGGATCAGCCTGGTGGCCTGTTCGAGGCTCGGGCCGGGCATCAGGCCGGTGCGCATCTGCACCATCGCGGCGGTGAAGGTCCTGTTGTCGCTCATGAGACGGCCTTCACGCTTTCGAGCAGACCGTCGAGCTTGCCCTCGCGATCGAGCGCATAAAGCTCGTCGCAGCCGCCGACATGGGTTCCGCCGATCCAGATTTGCGGGAAGGTCGAGCCCTCGCCGGCGCGGTCGTACATCTCCTGACGCCAGGACGGGTTCTTGGCGACGTCGAACTCCGCGAAGGTCGCCTTCTTCCGGGTCAGAAGGGACCTCGCGGCGGAACAATAGCCGCAACCCGGCCTCGTGTAGATCTCGACAGCAGCGGTCATCTCGTCCAGCGCTTTCATGTCATGAATTCATTGAATTATATGGGACGGGGGCCGCTCTCGACAACCCGGGCGAAGACCAGCACGTCGATCTGGGCCGCTTTGGCGCGGAGCAGGGCCCGCGCGCAGGCGTCCAGCGTCGCACCCGTGGTCAGGACGTCGTCGATCAGGATGATGCGGCGGCCCTGAATCTCGGCCTGATGGTCGCGGGATACCTGGAATGCGCCCTGCACATTGGTGGCGCGCTGGGCTCGCGACAGCCCGATCTGCTGCTCGGTGGCGCGCACCCGGCGCAGCACCTCGGCCCTTACTTTCACCCCGCTCTGCCGTTCGATGATGCGCGCCAGCGCCCCGGACTGGTTGTAGCGGCGGCGCCAGGCCCGCCGCCAATGCAGGGGCACCGGCACCAGCATGTCGGCGCCTGCGAGCAGCTCGCCTCCGGCGCGCGCCATCCAGCGGCCCATCGCCGGGGCCAGATCGGTGCGGTCCTGGTATTTCAGCGCATGCACCAGCGTGCGGGCGACGTCGTCATAGCGCACGGCGGCTCGCGCGCGCTGGTAAGCCGGCGGGCTTGCGATCGCCTCCATCGACAGCATCTCGGGGCCGGGGTCATAGACGAAGGGAATGCCGAGCCGCGGGCAGTAGGGCCGTTCGATGAACGACAGCTCGGCCCAGCACGAGGCGCAAACGCCTTCGCCATCGACCGGTTCGCGGCAGGAGACGCACAGCGTCGGCAGCGCGATGTCGAGCGCAAGCCGGGCCGCCCGCGCCAGCACGTGGCGGCCGGCGGTCCATGCGGCACGCAGTGGTGCGGCGATGGAACGGGCAGGGGCACTTTCGGCTTCCATGAGGGAAGGCTAGCGCCGAGCGATATTCGGCTCAAGCGGCGGAATTCGGTCTCGTGCCCCGGACGCAGCGCATCGCGCAGTGGTGCGCTGCTGAGCCGGGGCCCAGAAGCTGTGCGCGCAGAAGCATGGGTCCCGGTTCTGCGGAGCGTCACTTCGTGCCGCACCGCGTCCGGGACACGAGAGCGATTGCAATGCCCAGCATGATCGGCGTAACCAGCGGCATGGCCCAGACCCCGCAAATCCCGCCCGCCTTGTTCGATCGCGCCTTGCTGCATGCACGGCAACGGCGCACGCAGGCGCAGGGCGGGGTCACATTCCTGCTCGATCGTGTTGCCGAGGATATGTCCGACCGGTTGGCCGCGGTGATGCGGGAGTTTCATGCGCCGGTCGATCTCTGGACACCCGGGGAGGGACTTGCGGGGCTGCGGGCGCGGCTTCCTTCCATCGAGCGGATCGCGCTCGATGCGGCGGGCGCAGAGAAATTGCCCTTCGCGCCGGAAAGTCTCGATCTCGTCGTCTCTGCACTGGCGCTGCAATTCGTCAACGACCTGCCGGGCGTGCTGGCGCAAATCCGCCGCGCGCTGAAGCCGGACGGGTTGCTGCTCGCCGCGATGATCGGCGGCGACAGCCTGACCGAGCTGCGCCAAGCCTTTGCCGCGGCGGAAGCCGAATGCGAGGGCGGGGTGTCGCCGCGCGTGGCGCCGTTCGCTGATCTTCGCGACATCGGCGCGCTGTTGCAGCGGGCCGGCTTTGCGCTGCCGGTGACCGATGTCGACCGCGTCGTGGTGCGCTATGGCAATGCGTTCGCGCTGATGCAGGACCTGCGCCGCATGGGCGCGGCCAATGTGCTGATCGAGCGCCGCCGCGCGCCGAGCCGTCGCGCCACGCTGCTGCGGATGGCCGAAATCTACGCCGAGCGTTTTGCCGATGCCGACGGCCGCATTCGCGCGACATTCGACATCATCTGGCTGTCCGGCTGGGCCCCGCATGCGAGCCAGCAGCAGCCGCTCAAGCCGGGATCGGCGAAAGCGAGTCTGGCGGAGGCGGTCAAGAAGGCGGGGAAAGAGTGATCCTCATGGGAGGAGGCGCGTCAGCGCCGTCTCGAACCATGCAGGCCCGGCTCTTGCCGTGTGGCCATCCTTCGAGACGACCGCTTCGCGGTCTCCTCAGGATGAGGTCCGTGCTCACATCAGCAAATCGATCAAATGCGGGATCAGCGGAATGTCCGCGGGCGGCATCGGGTAGTCGCGCAGTCTGTTGGCGCGGACCCAGGCGAGGTTCTGGCCTTCGCGTGCGGTGACCAGCCCTTCCCAACGCCGGCAGATGTAGAGCGGCATGAGGAGGTGAAACGTCTCGTAGCCGTAGCTCGCAAAGGTCAGCGGGGCCAGGCACGGTTCGGCGACGGTGATGCCGAGCTCTTCATGGAGCTCGCGGATCAGGCTCTGCTCCGGCCGCTCGCCCGGCTCGAGCTTGCCGCCGGGAAATTCCCAGAGGCCCGCCAGCGCCTTGCCCTCGGGGCGCTGCGCGATCAGGACGCGCTTGTCAGCGTCGACCAGCGCGCAGGCCACCACTAATGTCAGTTTGAGATCGGCCATGCCAAAAATATTGCTCACTGAAGATGATCCGTAACGGTTCGTTAACTGCGTCGCGGCCGCATTTCCGGGAACCCCATAAGTCATATTTAATCGTCGGTTCCTAGGGTGGGAACTCCTAAAACCACTCTGGACCCGAGCTATGCGCGCTGCGTTTCCCACTCTCTTATGCCATTTCGTCCGCGACCGGCGTGGCAACATCGCGGTGATCTTCGCGCTGGCCTGCGTTCCCCTGATCACGGTGGTCGGCTGCGCGGTCGATTACTCGCGCGCGACGCAGATCCGGTCCAAGCTTCAGGCTGCGGCCGATGCGGCCAGCGTCGGCTCGATCGCCAAGGCCTCGCCGGCGTTTGCCGCCGCGGGCACGATGACCTCGGATGGCTCGATCGCGGTGGGCGTCACCGACGCGCAGAACATCTTCAATGCCAACGTTGCCAATCTGACCGGCTATACGCCCGGCACCGTCACGCCGACCGTGGTCAAGAGCGGCTCGACCGTCACCTCGACTGTCACGTTCAGCGCCACCGTCAACACCATGTTCCTCGGTGTGATCGGCAAGACCTCGCTGGCCCTCACCGGCACGTCGACCTCGACGGCCACCATGCCGCTCTATGTCGACTTCTACCTCCTGCTGGACAATTCGCCCTCGATGGGCGTGGCGGCGACGCCGGCGGACATCACGAATATGCAGGCAAGGACAGGTGGATGCGCATTCGCGTGTCACGACACCACCAAGGCGGCCGGCACAAGCAACTACGACATTGCCAAAGCAAATGGCATCACGACCCGAATCGACGTGGTGCGCCAGGCGAGCGCGAACTTGATGGACACAGCCAGGAACACGCAGACTTACACGAACCAGTTCAGAATGGCGATCTACGATTTCGGCGGTGCGTCAGCCACGATCGGATTGAGAAATCTGTTTTCGCTCTCGTCGAGCCTGACATCCGCCAAGACCGCGGCGGGAGGCATCGACCTGATGGCGGTGGCCGGTCAGAATGACGCTTATACTGCCGACAAAGATACGCCCTTCACCACCATTTTTCCTGCGATCAATAACGAAATCGCCTCGCCGGGACCCGGCACATCCGCCTCACCGCTGAAATATCTGTTCCTTGTATCGGATGGCGTCGCCGACGAGACCAACTCGGGCAAGACGATGTGTAGCGTCTCATCCGCTGCGTATCCACTTTACACCCCAACAAACCGCTGTCAGTCGCCGATCAATCCGGCGCTCTGCAAGACGCTCAAGGACCGGGGTATCAAGATCGCGGTGCTGTACACAACATATCAACCCCCGACCGACAGTTGGTACAGCACATGGATCGCCCCCTTCAACGCCGGGACGTGGGGGCCGTCTCCGAACAGCAAGATCGCGCAGAACATGCAGGCCTGCGCCTCGCCGGGCCTCTATTTCGAGGTGAGCCCGACCCAAGGCATCTCGGATGCGATGAACGCGCTGTTCAAGAAGGCCGTCGCCGACGCGCGGATTTCGGGGTGAGACTTGTTCACCTCTCCCCGCTTGCGGGGAGAGGTCGGAATTCGCGCGTAGCGCGGATTCCGGGTGAGGGGGTACAGGTCCCTCAACGATCTCACGTGTGGAGAGAGGCCCCTCACCCCAACCCTCTCCGCGTAAGCACGGGGAGAGGGAGAAGACTCAAGACCTGTAATCCCCGTTGATCGCCACATACTCCTTCGTGAGATCGCAGGTCATGACGCGGTCGCGGCCCTTGCCGAGGCCGAGCGAGACCTTGATCGCGATCTCCGGCGCCTTCATCGCTTCCGACACCTGGGCCTCGTCATAGTCGGGATCGCGTGCGCCGCTCTTGGCGACGCGGATGCCGTTGAAAGAGATCGAGAGCTTGTCGCGGTCGGCGGGCTCGCCGGCCTTGCCGACTGCCATCACCACGCGGCCCCAATTGGCGTCCTCGCCGGCGATCGCGGTCTTGACCAGCGGCGAGTTGGCGATCGACATCGCGATCTTGCGCGCGGACGCCTTGGTCTTGGCGCCTTCGACGGTGATCTCGACCAGCTTGCGCGCGCCTTCGCCGTCGCGGGCGACCTGTTCGGACAGGTTGGCGAGGATCTGGTTGAACGCCTTGACGAACGCCTTCAGACGCGGGTCGCTGGCGCGGCTGATCTTGGGCGCGCCGTGCGCGGCGGCAGCGCCGGTGGCGAACGCCAGCAGCGTGTCGGAGGTCGAGGTGTCGCCGTCGATCGTCACGGCGTTGAACGTGTCCTCGACACCGGCCTTGAGCAAGGCCTGGAGCGCGGCAGGGGCGATCGGCGCATCGGTGAAGATAAAGGACAGCATCGTCGCCATGTCGGGCGCGATCATGCCGGCGCCCTTGGCCATGCCGTTGATGGTGACCTTGGCCTTGCCGAGCTTGACGGTCGCAGTCGCGACCTTGGGGAAGGTGTCGGTGGTCATGATCGCCTTGGCCGCGGCGAGGTAGTCGCCGGGCTCGGCGGTCTCAGCCAGGCGTCCCAGCACGCCGTCGAACTTGGTCGCGTCGAGCGGCTCGCCGATCACGCCGGTCGAGGCCAGGAAGATCTCGCTTTCGCTGCACCCGACCGCCTTGGCCGCGATCTTCGCGGTCAGCGCAGTGGAGGCGCGGCCGGTCTTGCCGGTGAAGGCATTGGCATTGCCGGAATTGACGACCAGCGCGCGCGCCTTGCCGCCCTTCAGCTTGGCGCGGCACCATTCCACCGGCGCCGACGGGCACTTCGACTTGGTGAAGACGCCCGCGACCGCGGTGCCCTTGTCCATCACCGCCAGCAGCACGTCGGTGCGGTTCTTGTAGCGGATGCCGGCCTCGGCCGTCGCGAGACGGACCCCCGCGATCACGGGCATGTCGGGAACGTTCTTCGGGGCGAGCGGGGAGACGGTTGAGGACATCGGGGCGCCTTGGTGAGGTCTGGATATGCAGATGCCCGGCACGAGGCCGGGCATCACGAAGGCTTAGATACTCTTCACGTCACCGAAGTGACAGCGAATTCTTACTTCTTGGCGGGCGGAGCCATCTTGCTGTCGGAGGGCTTCGCCGCGTCGGCCGGCTTGGCGTCCGGCTTGGCATCCTTGGAGGCGTCGGCCTGGTCCATCCGCTCGACCTTGGCCTCAGCGCGCAGCTTGGCGACGTAATCGGCCTGAGCCTTGCGGGTGACGTAGTTCTCGATCTGGGCCTTGACCTGCTCGAAGTCCGGCGCCTTGCGGTTACGCTTTTCCTCGACCTTGATGATGTGCCAGCCGAACTGCGACTTGACGGGGTCGGAGATCTTGCCCGGCTCCAGCGCGAATGCCACGGCCGAGAATTCCGGCACCATCTGCTCCTTGGTGAAGAAGCCGAGGTCGCCGCCGTCGGCGGAGCCCGGATCCTTGGACTTCTTCTTGGCGAGCTCGGCGAAATCGGCGCCCTTGTCGAGCTCGGCCTTCACCGCCTTGGCCTCGTCCTCGGTCTCGACCAGGATGTGGCGGGCGCGCACCTCCTGCTCTCCGGTGATCTGCTTGGAGGCCTCCTCATAAACCTTCTTCATGGCGTCCGGGGTGGTCGCGGCCTTGCCCTCGCCCGCGAGCAGGCTGTCCATCAGCAGGCGGTTGCGGGCGAACGCCAGGCGCTTCTTGAACTCCTCGCTGTCCGCGATCTTCTTGTCCTCGGCGGCCTTGGAGACGATCTTCATGTCGATCAGGAACGAAAGGACGTTTTCGTCCTTGGTTGCTGGGTCCATCTGCGCGAGGCTCGGTCCGAGTTCCTCCTCGGCCATGGCGACGTCGCTCTTCTTGATCTCGGCGCCATTGACCTTCGCCAGCACCGGATCGTCGGCGGCCCGGAGCGGGCCTGCGAACGCCAGGGTCAGCGCCAGAGCGAGGCTGCCAGCCAGGGCGGAAGCAAGGCGGAAACGCTGGCCGGTGGTTACCGGGAACGAGGTGGTCATGGAAAATCCTTTTGTTGAAGCAGGGGGCTGCTCGAGCGGGGCGGACACTCGCCCAATTCAGGGGGCCTTTGCAACGCGAAAAGTCTGTCAATTTGATGAATTAGCCGCAATGCGGCCGCCGTTGACAAGGCTCGGACCCGGCCATATCTCTGCCCGGTCGCGTCCATGGCGATGGCGTTTATTTTGCTGCGTTTTTGGCCGTTGAACCCTGACTTGCCCAATTCCCACCCATATGGCGGACGACCCCCGCAGTCCGGGCTCTGGCGCCATCAGGCGTCACGGTGAGTTGATAGGCAGGCGGGTGACAACCTTTTGGCTGCCACGCGGTTAAATCGCGAACACAGGAACTGGTCATGATCGGCGCGCTCGCCCGCAAGTTTTTCGGCTCCTCCAACGATAGGCGGGTGAAGGGATACCAGTCCCGCGTCAACGCGATCAACGCGCTGGAGCCCGAAGTCTCGAAGCTTTCCGACGAGGCCCTCAAGGCCCGCACCGCCGAGTTCAAGAAGCAGCTCGCCGAGGGCAAGACGCTCGACGACCTCCTGGTCCCCGCCTTCGCCACCGTGCGCGAGGCGGCCAAGCGCACGCTCGGCCAGCGCCATTTCGACGTCCAGCTGATCGGCGGCATGGTGCTGCACGAGGGCGACATCGCCGAGATGAAGACCGGCGAAGGCAAGACGCTGGTCGCAACGCTCGCGGTCTACCTCAACGCGCTCGCCGGCAAGGGCGTCCACGTCGTCACCGTCAACGACTACCTCGCCCGCCGCGACTCCGGCTGGATGGGCCAGATCTACGGCTTCCTCGGCCTGACTACCGGCGTGATCGTGCACGGCCTCGACGATGCCGAGCGCAAGGCGGCCTATGCCTGCGACATCACCTACGGCACCAACAACGAATACGGCTTCGACTATCTGCGCGACAACATGAAGTACCGGCTCGAGGACATGGTCCAGCGGCCGCACTTCTTCGCCATCGTCGACGAGGTCGACTCCATCCTGATCGACGAAGCGCGCACGCCGCTGATCATCTCCGGCCCGCTCGACGACCGCTCCGATTTCTACAACACCATCGACGGCTTCCTGCCCCGGCTCGACAAGACCGACTATGAGGTCGACGAGAAGCAGCGCACGGTGACGCTGACCGAAGCCGGCATGGAGAAGATCGAGACGCTGCTGCGCGATGCCGGCCAGCTCAAGGGCGAGTCGCTCTACGACGTCGAGAACGTCTCCGTCGTGCACCACATCAACCAGGCGCTGCGCGCCCACACGCTGTTCACCCGCGACAAGGACTACATCGTCCGCGACAACGAGGTCGTCATCATCGACGAGTTCACCGGCCGCATGATGCCGGGTCGCCGCTATTCGGAAGGCCTGCACCAGGCGCTGGAGGCGAAGGAGCACGTCCAGGTCCAGCCCGAGAACCAGACGCTGGCCTCGATCACGTTCCAGAACTACTTCCGCATGTACGAGAAGCTGGCCGGCATGACCGGCACGGCCGCGACCGAAGCGGACGAGCTGTTCGACATCTACAAGCTCGAGGTCGTGGAGATCCCGACCAATCTGTCGATCGCGCGCCTCGACGAGGACGACGAGGTCTACCGCACGCAGAAGGAAAAGTACCAGGCGATCCTTGCCGAGATCGAGCGGGCGAACTCGCGGCTTCAGCCGGTGCTGGTCGGTACCGCCTCGATCGAGAAGTCGGAAGTGCTCGCCGAATTCCTGAAGCAGAACGGCTACAAGCAGATCGACTTCGGCAAGGAGCACGCGCTCGACAAGCTCTATGCCGCCGCCCGCGCCGGCAAGCAGGCAAAGCTGTTCGCGGTGCTGAACGCGCGCTTCCACGAGCAGGAAGCCTACATCGTCGCGGAAGCCGGCGTGCCCGGCGCGATCACGATCGCGACCAACATGGCCGGCCGCGGTACCGACATCAAGCTCGGCGGCTCGCTCGAGATGCGCCTCCAGCAGGAGACTGCCGGGATCACCGATGAGGCCGAGAAGGCCAAGAAGATCGAGCAGATCAAGGCCGACATCGAGCACTTCCGCGACATCGTGCTGAAGGCCGAGGAGACCGTCGAGCTCGAGCCGGCGAAGGGTTCAAAGCCCGCCAAGACCGTGAAGAAGCCGGGCGGCCTCTACATCATCGGCTCCGAACGCCATGAATCCCGCCGCATCGACAACCAGCTGCGCGGCCGTTCCGGCCGTCAGGGCGATCCCGGCCGCTCGAAGTTCTTCCTGTCGCTGGAAGACGATCTGATGCGCATCTTCGGCTCGGACCGTCTCGACAGCATGCTGCAGCGTCTCGGCCTGCAGGAGGGCGAGGCGATCATCCATCCCTGGATCAACAAGGCGCTGGAGAAGGCGCAGCAGAAGGTCGAGGCGCGCAACTTCGACATCCGCAAGAACCTGCTCAAGTTCGACAACGTCCAGAACGACCAGCGCAAGGTGATCTTCGACCAGCGCGTCGACCTGATGAAGGACGAGAGCGTCGCCGAGACCGTCACCGACATGCGTCACGCCTTCATCGACGACCTCGTCGCCAAGCACGTGCCCGAGCATGCCTATGCCGAGCAGTGGGACGTCGCCGGCCTGAAGGAAGAATTGAAGCGCGTGCTCGATCTCGACCTGCCGGTCGACGACTGGGCCAAGGAAGAAGGCATCGCCGACGAGGAGCTGCTGACCCGCATCGAGACCAAGGCCGACGAGCACATGGCCGCCAAGGTCGCGCAATGGGGCCCCGACGTGATGCGTTACGTCGAGAAGACCATCCTCTTGCAGACCCTCGACCATCTCTGGCGCGAGCATCTGATCATGCTCGACCATCTGCGCCAGGTCATCGGCCTGCGCGGCTACGGCCAGCGCGATCCGTTGCAGGAGTACAAGACCGAGGCCTTCAATCTCTTCCAGGAGATGAGCGCGCATCTGCGCGAGGCCGTCACGGCGCAGCTGATGCGCGTCGAGATCGTCCCGCCGGAGCAGGAAGCCCCGGTGCTGCCGGCGATGGAAGCGCACAAGTTCGACCCGAACACCGGCGAAGACGAGATGGCCCTCGCCAGCGTCACCCTCGCCCCGCAGGCCACCGACGCCGCGCTCCGCGATCCCAAGAATCCGGCCAGCTGGGGCAAGGTCGGCCGCAACGAGGATTGCCCCTGCGGCAGTGGCAAGAAGTACAAGCACTGCCACGGGCGGTATGCGTAGCTGCTAGCTGCGTTATCGAGCGCGCATGAGGCGCGAAGTTCGCGCCTCAATTCCCGCTGTCGTCGCCCGGCTTGACCGGGCGACCCGGTACGCGGCGGCGTCAGCTATGTGCGATTGCGCTGCTGCACATTCCGCCGTCGTCCCGGCGAACGCCGGGATCCATACCGCGGAATCTATCGAAGGTGCGCAGTCGTCGTACCGCGCGAGGAAGCGTAACTACTAATCTTTGAAACAACCACGTCCTGTGGTTATGGGTCCCGGCGTTCGCCGGGACAACAGTCTTCGCTTGGTTGGCTACGTCGCAACTTGGCGATACGCGCCCTTCAATTCGAACTATCGATCAAGCTCTCCAGCAGCCGCTTCAATTCGCTCGTCGACTTGTCGCCGTAGCTCTCGAGGATGTGCTCCTCCTGATCAACCGCGAGCGAGTTGAGCTTCTTGCACAGCACCTTGCCGCGGTCGGAGATGAACATCAGCACCTTGCGGCGATCGTTCGGGTCCTGCACGCGATAGACCAGCGTGTCGGAGACCATGCGGTCGATCATCTTGGTCAGCGTCGGATGGTTGAGCAGCACGGCATCGGCGAGCTCGCCCATCGAATGGCCGTTGCCATCCGACAGCACTTTCAGGATGCGCCACTGCTCCACTGGCACGCCTTCCTTGCTCAACCGCAGTTCGAGCTGCCGGTTGATCTCCCGGTTGGCTTGCGCGAGCAGGTAAGCGAGGTGTTCGGTGATCGGGGAGTTTTCTTTCGACGGTTTTGCCACGGCTAAGACTTCGTCTTGACCCAAATGAGTGAATGTCTTGCAATCAATGCTGCATCTATATGCACTTCAATTGTTGAATATTCAATATTTTCAAAATAGGATGATTGCCCAACAAAAGGGCGGAAGCCGCGGCCGCCCGAAGAACGTGCTTTCAGGTCTGGTCCCAGACAGGAGTTGGCGTGCGCGCGACGGTAAACTTCCCGGCTCACGGCGGCCCGGCGTTGCCGCCGTCCTTGCTGTTCAGGAATCTGTCGTCATCGGCGGCCGAGGGTGCGTTGTCGCCCAGCGATCACGCGTTTCTCAGGCGACGCCGCGCCAACAAGCTGCGCATCGGCGGCTTCCTCTGCTGCACCGGCTCGCCCGGAGTGTGGGGGCCTTGTGCGACCAACAGCGCGCAGCTCGCCGTCGCCGAGATCAACAAGCGCGGCGGCATTCTCGGCCGCGAGCTCGAGCTGTCGATCTATGACGCCGGCGGGCCGCTCGACGAGGTCCTGAACCGGGCCGAGCAGGCGATCGCGTTCGACGAGATCGATCTCATCGTGGGCTTGCACACCAGCGCGGTCCGCGTCGCCTTGCGCGACATCACCACGCGGCATCGCATCCCCTACATCTACACGCCGGTCTATGAAGGCGGCGAGCGCACGCCGGGCGTGATGGCGATCGGCGAGACGCCGCGCTGGCAGAGCCGGCCATCGATCCACTGGCTGGCGGATGTCAAGAAAGCAAAGCGCTGGTACCTGATCGGCAGCGATTATGTCTGGCCCTGGCAATCGCACCGTGCGGTGAAGAACTACATCAGGGAAACCGGCGGCCACGTCGTCGGCGAGGAGTTCGTTCCACTCGGCGAGGACAATCACGAGCCGCATCTGGCGCGCATTCGCGCCGCGCGGCCTGACGTGGTGCTGATCTCGCTGATCGGCACCGACAGCAGCACCTTCAATCGCGCCTTCGGCGAATGCGGCCTGGGCGCCACCACGCTGCGGCTTGCGGGAGCCATGGACGAGACGGTGCTGCTCGGCATCGGCGCCGACAACAGCGAGAACATGTTCTGCGCCTCGGGCTATTTCACCGGCACCGGCGCGCGCGCCAATGACGACTTCCAGAGCCGCTATCGCGCGATGTTCGGGCCGAATGCGCCGCCGATCGGTTCGGTCGGGCAGTCCGGGTACGAGGGCCTGCGCTTTCTCGAAGCGGTCGCCAACAAGGCCGGCTCATTGGCGATGGGTCCGATGCTGGCAGCCGGCCGCAATATCGTCTACGGCGGCGCCCGCGGGCAGGTCACCGTCCGCAACGGGCACGTGCGGATGCCGATGCATCTCGCCGAGGCCGATGGTCTCGACTTCAAGCTGATCAAGCCGATCTGACTCGCGCGACAATCCGCGGGGCACACACCGGCAAAATAATACTTGAAAAGGAAAATATTTCCGTTTTGAATGTTTTGGCGAGGCCGGTGGTGCGTGCGTCGCGCCGGGGGCGACCGCGCCCCAACGTTCGTTGCAAGAAACTTCAGGAGAGCGCCATGACAGTTGTCCTTCCCACGCCAGCCCAGCTTCGCAGCGTCGCCGAGCAGTGCGGCCTTTCGCTGACCGACGACGACGTTGCCTCGTTTCGCGGCCTGATGCAGGGCTCGATCGAGGCCTACAATCTCGTTGCCGCGATGCCCGACGAATTGCCGGAGGTGAAGTACCCGCGCACGCCCGGATACAGGCCCTCAGCCGAGGAGAACCCTCGCAATGCCTGGTATCGCAAGTCGACCGTGAAGGGTGCCGCCAGCGGCAAGCTCAAGGGCAAGACCGTTGCCCTGAAGGACAACATCATGCTGGCCGGCGTTCCCATGACCAACGGCTCGTCGACGCTGGAGGGCTATGTGCCCGATTTCGACGCCACCATCGTCACGCGCATGCTGGATGCCGGCGCCGAGATCAAGGGCAAGGTGCATTGCGAGCACTTCTGCCTGTCTGGCGGCAGCCACACCGGCTCCTACGGGCCGGTGCATAATCCGCACAAGATGGGTTACTCGGCCGGCGGCTCGTCGTCGGGTTCGGGCGTCGTGGTCGCGCTCGGCGAGGTCGACATGGCGATCGGCGGCGACCAGGGCGGTTCGATCCGCATGCCGTCCTCGTTCTGCGGCATCTACGGCATGAAACCGACCTGGGGTCTCGTGCCCTATACCGGGATCATGCCGATCGAGATCTATGTCGATCATACCGGCCCGATGACCGCAACAGTCGCGGACAACGCGCTGCTCCTCGAAGTGCTCGCCGGCGACGACGGCTACGATCCCCGCATCAAGGCGCCGAAGGTCGAGGAATACACCAAAGCACTCGGCCAGGGCGTCAAGGGCATGAAGATCGGCATCGTCAAGGAAGGCTTCGAGCAGCCGGTCGCAGAGGCCGCGGTGAATGAAAGCGTGCGCGAGGCGGCAAAACGCTTCAAGGATCTTGGCGCCAGCGTGGAGACGGTGTCGATCCCGATGCATCTGTTGGGCGGCGCGATCTGGACCCCCATCGGCACCGAGGGCCTGACCCAGACCATGATGTTCGGCGACGGCTACGGCCTCAGTCGCGGCGATCTCTATTCGACCTCGCTGATGGATTTTCATCGCGGCTGGCGCCGGCAGGCGGACTCGCTGTCGGAGACGACGAAGCTGTTCATGATGCTCGGCACCTACATCAACAACAATTTCGGCCCGCGCTTCTACGGCAAGGCGCTCAACATCTCCCGCCGGCTGACCGCCGCCTACGACAAGGCGTTCGGCGACTACGATCTGCTGCTGATGCCGACCACGCCGATGAAGGCGACCAAGCTGCCGGAGCCCAATGCCAGCCGCGAGGACTACGTCGCGCGCGCGCTGGAGATGATCTCCAACACCGCGCCGTTCGACATCACCCACCATCCCGCGATGTCGCTGCCCTGCGGCATGGTCGACGGCCTGCCGGTCGGGTTGATGCTGGTCGGCCGCATGTTCGAGGAATCCACCATCTACCGCGCCGCCCATGCCTTCGAGCAGATCGGCGACTGGAAGAAGATGTGAGCAAGACGTTGACACTGGCGGACGGAACGGCACGGCATGGCTAACGCGTTCGTCGCGGCGTTCGAAATCCTGAGCTTCGGCGCGATCATCGTTCTGATCGTGCTGGGGCTTGGGATCATCGCCAGCATGATGGGCATCTTCAACTTCGCGCAGGGCGAGTTCGTCCTGCTCGGGGCCTACATCACCTATCTCGCCTATGCCAAGGGCCTGCCGATCTGGGCGGGCATGGTCGCGGCGCCCTTTGTGGTCGGCGCGCTCGGTTTCGTGCTGGAGGCGCTGATCATCCGCCGCTTCTACGCCGCGCCGATCGTGGCGATGCTTGGCACCTACGCGCTCGGCCTGATCATCCGCGAGGCCGTGCGCGGCCTGATCGGCGGCTTCTACCTCACCGTCCCCGAGCCGATCGGCGGCTCGATCGATTTCGGCACGATCCATATCTCGGCCTGGCGCTTCACCATCATCGTCATCACGCTGCTGGTGATGGCGGGCTGCTATCTCCTGCTGTCGCGCACCAGCTTTGGCTTGCGCATGCGCGCGACGCTGGAAAATCCGTCGCTGGCGCGGGCCTCCGGCATTTCCACGCCGCTGATGTACGGCGCCACGTTTGCCTTCGGCTCCGCGCTCGCCGGCCTCGCCGGCGCGCTGATCGTACCGGTGTTCAGCCTCTATGCCGATCTCGGCCTGCGCTTCCTGATCCAGGGCTTTGTCGCGGTGATGGTCGGCGGCGTCGGCTCCTTCATCGGGCCGGTTGCGGGTGCCGGTGTCATCGGCACGCTCAGCGCCGCGCTGCCATGGATCATGGCGCCCGTCGTCGCCGACGTCCTCGTCTTCGTTCTCGCCATTGTCTTCATCAAATTCCGGCCACAGGGCCTCATCGCTGGAAAAGGGGTTTAGTCATGTTTGCAGATCGCAATCTTACGCGCCGACGCTTTCTCTCCAATCTCGCCTTTACGACCGGTGCGGTCGCAACCGGTGTCGGGAGCTGGGTGATCCCGGCGCCCTGGGCCAATGCCGCGGAAGCCCCGATCAAGGTCGGTATTGCGACCGATCTCACCGGCCCGATCGCCTATGCGGGCAACGCCGACGCCAACGTCGCGAAAATGGTGATCAAGGAGATCAACGCGGCCGGCGGCCTGCTCGGCCGTCCGCTTGAGCTCTACATCGAGGACACCGCCTCCAACGAATCCGTCGCCGTCGGCAACGTCCGCAAGCTGATCCAGCGCGACAAGGTCGACATGGTGCTGGGGGGCATCACCTCGTCGATGCGTAACGCGATCAAGGACCCGATCGTGGCACGCGGCAAGACGCTCTACATCTATCCGCAGCTCTACGAGGGCAAGGAGTGCACCCCGTACCTGTTCTGCACCGGGCCGACGCCGGCGCAGCAATGCGACGAGTTCATCCCCTGGCTGATCAAGAACGGCGGCAAGAAATTCGCGCTGCCGAGCGCCAATTATGTCTGGCCGCACACGCTGAACGTTTATGCCCGCAAGGTGATTGAATCGAACGGCGGCGAGGTGGTGTTCGAGGAATACTATCCGCTCGACCAGGTCGATTTCTCCGCGACGGTCAACCGCATCATCTCCAACAAGGTCGATGTCGTCTTCAACACCGTGATTCCGCCGGGTGTCGGCCCCTTCTTCAAGCAGCTCTATGAGGCCGGCTTCCTCAAGAACGGCGGGCGCCTCGCCTGCGTCTATTATGACGAGAACACGCTCAACATCAATCAGGCCAGCGAGATCGAGGGCCTCGCGAGCTGTCTCGACTATTTCAAGGTGCTGACCAAGGAGAACCCGTTCGACGCCAAGATCCAGGCGGCCTATGAGAAGGATTTTCCGGGCAACTTCCTGTTCGCGGCCGGCAGCGCTGCGACCGGCACCTATCGTGGCCTGAAGCTGTGGGAAGCCGCGGTGAAGGAAGCCGGCAAGATCGACCGCGAGTCGGTCGCCGCCGCGCTCGATCACGCCAAGATCGCCGAAGGCCCCGGGGGGCCGGCCGAAATGGTGCCGGGCAAGCGGCACTGCAAGATGAAGATGTACACCGCGGTCGCCAAGGGCGGGAACTACGAGATCGTCGCGCGCAGCGAGGGTCTGGTCGATCCCAAGGAATGCTAAGATCGCATGTCGAAGTCGATGGGCGCAGTGAAACAGGCCATCCCCGCCGAGATCGGCGGGTATATGGACGTCGCAATGGGTAGCAGCGGAGCGGCGGTTGAGGCCGTATCGGGGCGAAAAGTGCTGCCGATCGTGGAGGGCGTGGTGCTCGTCGCCGCGCTGATCGCGCCGCTGGTGCTGCAGGACTACCTCACGGTGTTCGCGACGCGCGTGATCATCCTTGCACTGTTCGCGCTGTCGTTCGATCTGGTCTGGGGCTATGCCGGCATCATGAGCTTCGGCCAGGCCCTGTTCTTCGGCTCGGCCGGCTATGGCGTGGCGCTGCTGGCGCGCGACCTCGACATCACCAACATCTTCCTGGTGCTGCCCGCGGGGACGTTGATCGGCCTCACCTTCGCACTGCTGCTCGGCGGCTTCCTGCTGCTGGGCAGGCACCCCTCCAGCGTGATCTTCGTGTCGCTGGGCACGCTCACCGGCTCCTACGCCGCCGATCGCCTTGCGCGCGGCTGGTACTATCTCGGCGGCCAGAACGGCATCCCCTCGATCGCGCCGATGTCGCTCGGTGGCTACGAGTTCACGGAGGGACCGGCGTTCTATTATCTCGTGCTCGGCATCCTCGTCGTCGTCTACCTGTTCTGCCGCTTCCTGGTGCGCTCGCAGTTTGGCCTCGCGCTCGCTGGCCTGCGCGAGAACGAGCAGCGCATTGCCTTCTTCGGCTACAAGGCGCAGCACCTGAAGGCCATCATCTTTGCGATCGGCGGCGCCATCGCAGGCCTCGCCGGCAGCCTCTATGCTTTCCACGAGGGCTTTGTCTGGCCTAACATGGTCGGCGTCGTCGTCTCCACGCAAGTGGTGCTCTACGTCCTGTTCGGCGGCTCCGGCACGCTGATCGGCGCCGTCATCGGCACTATCATCGTCGAGGGCGTCAGCTTCTGGCTCTCGGACAATTATCGCGACATCTGGCCGATCATTCTGGGCGTGTTGTTGCTGCTGGTGATCCTGTTCCGGCCGCTCGGTCTGATCAGCTTTGTGCTCGGCGAGCGCGAGCGGGTCGGCAGCTTTGGTGCCAAACCCAGGGCCCGCGCCAAGGAGAAGCGCAATGCTCCTTGAAGCTGCCGGCATCAAGAAGGTCTTTGGCAAGCTCACGGCGCTCGACGGCGCCGCGCTCACCGTGGGGGAGAACGAGTTTCATGGTCTGATCGGCCCGAACGGTTCCGGCAAGAGCACGCTGATGAAGTGCATCGCCGGCGCGGAGGTGCCGACCCAGGGAAAAGTCTCCTTCGTCAACACCGACATCACCGCGTTCACGCCGACTGAGCGCGCCCGCGCTGGCATGAGCCTGAAATTCCAGATTACCAGCGTGCTGCCCTCGCTGACCCTTTACGACAACATTCTGCTCGCGTTGCAGGCGCAGTCCTCGCTGTTCGACCTCGTGTTCTCGCGCACCCGCGGCGCGCTGCACGACCAGGTCATGACCATGCTGACGCAGTTTCGGCTTGCGAACCGCGCTTTCGATGCGGCAGCGGCCCTGTCGCACGGCCAGCAGCAATGGCTGGAGATCGCGATGGCGCTCGCGGGCAAGCCAAAGCTGCTGCTGCTCGACGAGCCGACCGGCGGCATGAGCCTCGAGGAGCGCCGTGTGACCGGCGAACTGCTCCAGCCGATCAAGAGGCATTGCTCGCTCGTCATCGTCGAGCACGATCTCGATTTCATCCGCGACATCTGCGATCGGCTGACCGTGCTCGACCAGGGCAAGGTGCTGGCGTCGGGCACCGTGTCCGAGATCCAGGCCAACCAATCCGTCCAGGAGATCTATCTGCGCCGTGCCTGAATTTTTGGACATCAAGCATCTCGATGCCGGCTACGGCCGCAGCCAGGTCCTGTTCGACGTCACCCTCGGCATCCCCTGGCGCGGCGGCGTCGCCGTGCTCGGCCGCAACGGCGCCGGCAAGACCACGTTGATGAAGACCATCGTCGGCGAGCTGCCGGCATGGAAGGGCGAGGTCGCTTTCGACGGCCGCGACATCAGCCGTCGCGCGACCCAGGAACGCGTGCGCGCCGGCATCGGCTATGTGCCGCAGGAGCATTCGGTGTTCGCGCGCCTGTCGGTGCGCGACAATCTCGCCGTCGGCTCGCTCGCGAAGAAGGATGCCAGCGCGGTCGACCGCGTGCTGACCATCTTCCCCAAGCTCGGCCAGCGCCTCGACCAGCCCGCCGGCACGCTCTCCGGCGGCGAACGCAAGATGCTCGCCATCGGCCGCGCGATGTTGGGTGATCCAAAGCTGTTGCTGCTCGACGAGCCGACCGAAGGCGTCTGGATCGGCGTGATCGAGGAGATCACCGAGCGCCTGATCGCGCTCGCGAAAGACATCGCCGTCATCATCGTCGAACAGCACCTCGACCTCGCGCTGCGCGTTGCCGACTACGCGTACGTGCTGGACCGCGGACGGGTCGCCCTGCAAGGCGAGGCAGGTGAGGTGAGGAGCAATCCGGAGCTGATGCGGTATCTGGCGCCGTAGGGGACGCGTCGCCCGTTCCGCAGCCGCATCTCGCCGCGGCACCTTGCCGGTCCCGTCGTCATCCTGAGGTGCGAGCGGAGCGAGCTCGAAGGATGGGCGGCCCCCGCTGCCGCAGCCGGGCCGTCGCCCTTCGAGGCTCGCTGCGCGAGTGCCTCAGGGTGACGGTGAGAGATCGTCGGTCGACCAAGACCGGAAGAACGAGCGCCCTTACTTCACCGCCCCAAAGCGGCTGTCGAATGAGTTCGATGACACCACGGGCGCTGCGCCGGCCATCTGCTCGCTCGCGCCATCGCTCACGACGGCTTCAGCGTCGGGCGCGTCTGGGCGAGGCGCGTGTCGGGCTTCGGAGCCTCAGTGGGCTTGGCGGCGGCGACCGCCGGCTTCGGCACGTCCTTCGCGGCGTCCTTGGATTTGTCGTGGCCCGGCACGAAACGGGTCACTGCGGCCTTCAGCCGGGATGCTGCGGTCGGCGGCGTCGTGGACGTGGTAGCCGGAGCGGCGGACGCGGTGGCTTGCGGCGGAGGCGTCGTCGTCGCCGTGGTGTCGGCGGTGCCGAGGCCCATCTTACGGCCGAGATTCGAGAAGAAGCCGCCTTGGGATTTCTCCTGGGACTTTTCGGCAGGCTGAGCTGCAGCAACGCGGGTGTTGGTCGCAGGTGCGCTGACGGCGACGACCGGCTCCTGGCTCGCGGGCGCGGTGGCGACGGCATCGAGATTGGGCTTGGGCGGATTGACGTGCCCGGGGATCGTGCCCGGCGCCTTGGCCATCGCCAGCATTTCCAGGGTCGAGCCTTCGGCGCTTTCGGACAGGCCGGTCGATCCCTCCGGAATCTTGGAGGCGAAGATCTTGTTCATGCCGCCGTCGATGCCGGTGTTCATGCGCGCCACCGGCGTGCCCTTGGCGACGAGTTTCGCGTAGGCGGCCTCGTCCTGCTGCTGCTTCTCGCGCACAGCGCTGGCGATGTCCTCGGGGATCACATAGGCCGGGCATTTTGCCGAGGCGTCGAACACCGGATCGCGCTTGGCGTCGGCCGGCTTGGCCGCGTCGAACACGTACCTCTTCTCGCAGAAATCGACCTTCGGCTCCTGCCGCGTCACCTCGAAATGATCATAGCCTTCCTTGATCATCTTCCAGAAGGCCATGTTCGGATTGTTCCGGTGCTTGGCCATGTTCACCGGCGTCATCTTGAACGGATAGGCCTGCAGCTGGAACGCCTTCTGGCCGCCGAAGAAGGATTCGCGGCCGAGCGAATAGATCTCGGCGATCTGCTCGTCGGTCATCGCGTAGCAGCCGCGCGAGGAGCAATCGCCATGCACCATCAGCTGCGAGCCGCTGCGGCCCAAAGCCTTGTCGAACGCATTCGGGTAACCCGTGTTGAACGACAGGTAGTACGCCGATTGCGGATTCATCTGGCTCGGATTGATCGAATAGAATCCTTCCGGCGCTTGGCGGTCGCCTTCGCGCACCTTGGGGCCGAGATCGCCCGACCAGCGGCAGATCGGATAGGTCTTGAGCAGCGCGAACTGGCCGTTGCGGGTCTGCTTCCAGACCTCGAGCTCGGCCTCCTGCTTGAACAGGCGCACCAGGATCGGCGATTGCAGATCCATGTTCTTCTCGACCATCGCGGCGAGAAGCTTTGGCGGCACCGGCTGATTGGCCTTGGCATTGGTCGCGAGCGAGACCTGGTCGGTATCGCAGCCGGCCAGCAGGACACTAGCCGTCATCAGCGCAACCGAAGCCAAGAGCGCGCGAGCAAGCGAACGAGAAATCAAGATGGACCCCACACCGTGCCGGGCAGAGAGCGCGAACCCCACTACGTTTGGCGCGTGACCTGACCGGAAACCGACCCGCCGTGACGGGCTCGTTCAGACCACGCTCCAGCGCTTATGCCCTGAAGCCATTGATTAAAATTCTAACCTCTGGGTCATGTGGTCGCAACCCGAGCAGGGATCACGAGGGCGTTGGCCCAGTGGCATGGTCAACAGAAACTAAATGGACGCAACTTTGGGCCGTACTTGGGCCTTTCGGCCAAAACGGTACAGAGATCGCCGATTTGGGCAAAAAAAGGGTTAACGCGGGGTTACCGGGGGCGGCTGGGGAGGTCCCGTAGGGTGGGCAAAGGCGCGAAGCGCCGTGCCCACGAGCTGTTCGTACGATGGGGAATGGTGGGGCACGCTTCGCTTTGCCCACCCTACGGCACCGAATCTAACCCGAATCAGCCCAGTTTCCGGCCGATATCGAGGAATTTCTGCCGCCGCTGCTTGCGGATGGCATCGCCGTCCATGCTGCGCAGTTCGTCGAACGCCTTGGCGATGGCCTCGCCCGTGGTGGCGATCATGGCGGCGGCGTCGCGATGGGCGCCGCCGACCGGCTCCTTCAGGATCTGGTCGATCACCCCGAAGCGGAGCATGTCCTGGGCGGTGATCTTCATGTTGTTGGCGGCTTCCTGCGCCTTGGTGCCGTCACGCCAGAGGATGGAGGAGGCGGCCTCCGGCGAGATCACGCTGTAGATCGCGTGCTCCAGCATCAACACCTTGTTGGCGGTGGTGATGGCGATGGCGCCGCCCGACATGCCCTCGCCGGTGATGATGGCGACGTTCGGCACGGTCAGCGCGAGGCACGCATCGGTCGAGCGTGCGATCGCCTCGGCCTGTCCCCGCTCTTCGGCGCCGATGCCGGGATAGCGCCGGCGGAATCGGCGAGCGACAGCACGGGCAGGCCGAACCGCTCGGCCATCTCCATCAGCCGCACGCATTTGCGATAGCCCTCGGGCCGCGCCATGCCGAAATTGTGCCGGATGCGGCTGTCGGTGGAATCGCCCTTTTCCTGGCCCATGACGCAGATCGGCTCGCCGCGGAAACGGCCGAAGCCGGCGACCAGCGCCTCGTCCTCGCCGAACTTGCGGTCGCCGGCGAGCGGAGTGAATTCGGTGATCAGGCCCTTGATGAAGTCGTTGAAATGCGGCCGCTGCGGATGCCGCGCGACCAGCGTCTTCTGCCACGGCGTCAGGTTCAGATAGAGGTCGGCCAGCGCCTGCGCCGCCTTGTCCTCGATCCGCCCGATCTCCTCGGCGATATCGGTGCCGGAGGCCGCCAGCGTCCGGAGCTCGTCGACCTTGGAGTCGAGCTCGGCGACGGGCTTTTCGAAGTCGAGATAGCTGCGCATCTGGTCTGGCATCAACTCAATATAGGAAGGATCGGGCGAGGCGGCGAAGCGGATTTCGGCTCGATGAGAGAAGTGTAGCTTCTTCAAGGGCTTGACCTGTGCGCTGTCGGAAGCGCGGCAGTTCACTCGAAAGGCCCCGGCTCTTTCTGCGGAGATGTGGCCGAAGTCAAGGCGGTTTCGCTCCCTCCGTTGTCGTCCCCGCGAACGCGGGGACCCATAACCACAGGGAGAAATTTGGCGAAGATTGGCAGTGAACTGATCTTCCCGCGGTACCAACACCGCCCGTTACAGATAGATCACGCGGTATGGGTCCCTGCTTTCGCAGGGACGACAGTCACCTCTCCGCCAGCGGATGCAGATCGCGCACCAGGCTCTTCAGCCGCTCCTCGACCACATGGGTGTAGATCTGCGTGGTCGAGATGTCGGTATGGCCGAGCAGCGTCTGCACGATACGCAAATCGGCGCCGTTGTGGAGCAGGTGGCTGGCGAAGGCATGGCGCAGCACGTGCGGGGAGACCAGCCGGGCCTGCAAGCCTGAGGCGACCGCGAGCTCCTTGAGGTCGCGGGCAAAATGCTGGCGCGTCAGATGCCCGCTCTCGCCGAAGGAGGGGAATAGCCATTTCGCGGCGGCGAGGCCGTCTTTCTTCTTCTCGCCCTTGTTGTTTTCCTTGGCCGCCTCCGTCGCCGCGAGATAATCCGCCATCGCCTGGCGCGAGGCCTCGTTGAGCGGCACCAGCCGTTCCTTGTTGCCCTTGCCGCGCACCACGATCATGCGGGCATCGCGCTTGGCCGCTGTGCGCGGCAGCGCCACCAGCTCGGAGACGCGCAGGCCCGTGGCATAGAGCACCTCGAGCAGGCAATAGAGCCTTAAAGCGCGCAGCCGTTTCGAGGGCGATGCCTCCGCCGACTCGCTCAATTCCTTGGCGCGGCGGAGCATGCGGTCGACATCCGATATCGACAGCACCTTCGGCAGGCCGCGGCCGCGCTTGGGCCCGGACAGGATCGCAGCGGGATCATCGCTCCGGATCCGCTCGTTCAGCAGGAATCGATAGAGATGCCGCATCGCCGACAGCCGCCGGGCGACGCTGGTGGACTTGAAGCCGCGGGTGTCGAGGTCGGCGAGATAGTCGCGCAGCGTTTGCGTCTCCGCATCCGCGAAACTGTGGCCGACCCGGCCCAAAAACTCGGAGAAATCGGTGAGGTCGCGGCGGTAGGCATCGAGCGTATTGGGGCCGGCGCCCTGTTCCGCCGCGAGCATGTCGAGGAACAGGCCGGTGAGCTTGGCATCTGAGGGCTTGCTGGCAGAAGATTTGGCGCGCATGCCCGTGAGGCTAGCTCCTATTTCTTGAGAAACTTATCCGGCGGGATCGTCACCGTCATTTCCCGCGACTTGGGGCTGACGAAGTTCGCCAGCGCGAACACCACGCCATAGACGATGCCGGCAAGCACGGCGACGACCGTCAGGAAGCGGAACAGGCTGGGCATCGGGCTAGGGTCTCGAGGCGTGGCGAATTAACCAATGAAATCATCCAACATGTTCGCCGTTTCGTGGCAAGAGTCCTCTGGCGAGGCCCCCTGCAGGGTCGTATAGGTGGCCAAACCATGCCGTCTTTGGCGGCAGATTGAGCGAGATCCTGAGCGAAATTCATGTCCGACGCCGTCCTGCCGATTCCCGCGTCCCCCGAGGCCGACATCCTGTCGGCGCTCGGCGCGCGCTCGATCGTGCTCGTCGGCATGATGGGGGTAGGCAAGTCCACCATGGCCGCCGCATGGCGGCCAGGCTCAAGCTGCCCTTCGTCGACGCCGACACCGAGATCGAGGCGGCGGCCGGCATGACCATACCTGAGATTTTCGAGCGCCATGGCGAGCCGCATTTCCGCGACGGCGAGGCCCGCGTGATCGCACGGCTGCTCGAGGGCGGACCGCTGGTGCTCGCGACCGGCGGCGGCGCCTTCATGCGCGAGGAGACGCGCAAGCGCATCGCGGCCAAGGCGGTCTCGATCTGGCTCAAGGCCGACCACGACGTCATCATGCGCCGCGTCCGCCGCCGCGCCGACCGTCCGCTGCTCCAGACGCCCGATCCGGAAGGAACCGTGACGCGCCTGCTCACCGAGCGCGAGCCGATTTACGGCAATGCCGACCTCACCATCGCCTCGCGCGACGTGCCGCACGACAAGATCGTCGAGGAGACCATCGAGACGCTGCACGCCCATCTCTGCGGCGCGCAGTCCGCCCCGCCACCTGCCGACGTCGCGAGTGCCGTACGATGACCGCGCCCCTGCAGCATTCCGATCCTGTGAACGTCGACGTCGCGCTCGGCGACCGTGCCTATGACATCGTCATCGGCCGCGGCGTGCTGGCCTCGCTCGGCGAGCGCGTCGCCGCCTTGCGCCCCGGCGTGCGCACGGCTGTTGTCACCGACCGCACCGTCGCAAAGTACTGGCTCGAGCGACGGAAGCATCGCTCGCGGCGAGCGGCATCCCGACCTCGCGCATCGTGGTCGAGGAAGGCGAGATCTCGAAAACGTACGCGGGCCTGGAAAAGGTCAGCGAAGCCCTGATCGCCGCAAAAATCGAGCGCAACGATCTCGTTATCGCGCTCGGCGGCGGCGTGGTCGGCGATCTCGCCGGCTTTGCCGCGGCGATCCTGCGCCGCGGCGTCGATTTCGTGCAGGTGCCGACCTCGCTCCTGGCGCAGGTCGATTCCAGCGTCGGCGGCAAGACCGGCATCAATTCGCCGCAGGGCAAGAACCTACTCGGCGCCTTCCACCAGCCGGTGCTTGTGATTGCCGACACCGCCGTGCTCGACACGCTGTCGCCGCGGCAGTTCCGCGCCGGTTATGCCGAGGTCGCCAAATACGGCGTGCTCGGGGATGAGGCCTTCTTCTCCTGGCTGGAAAAGAACCATTCCGACATCTTCAAGGGCGGCTCCGCGCGCGAGCATGCGATCGCGACCTCCTGCCGGGCCAAGGCCGGCGTCGTCTCGCGCGACGAGCGCGAGACCGGCGAGCGTGCGCTGCTCAATCTCGGCCACACTTTCGGTCACGCGCTGGAAGCCGCGACCGGCTTCTCCGATCGCCTGTTCCACGGCGAGGGCGTCGCCATCGGCATGACGCTGGCGGCGCAGTTCTCGGCGAAGCTCGGCATGATCGGCGAGACTGAGGCGGCACGGGTCGAGCGGCACCTGATCGAGGCAGGCCTGCCGACGCGCTTGCAGGACATCGCGGGTTTCGCGCAGGAAGGGCTCGCGGACGCCGACGCGCTGATGGCGCTGATGGCGCAGGACAAGAAGGTCAAGCGCGGCAAGCTCACCTTCATCCTGCTCGAGGCCGTAGGCCGTGCGGTGATCGCGAAGGATGTCGAGCCGGCCCCGGTGCGCGATTTCCTGAAAGAGAAGCTCGCGCAGAAGGCATAGTGCGCGATTGAACTTCTGTTGAGTGGTGCATGGACTGGCTCGGCTTCACCATCGTCATTATCTGCCTGCTCGTCTCGGGCTTCTTCGCCGCGAGCGAGACCGCGCTGACCGGCGCCTCGCGCGCCAGCATGCTGAGGCTCTCCAAGCAGGGTAACCGCGACGCCGACGTCGTCTCTGAGCTGCTCGACATGCGCGAGCGCCTGATCGGCGCGCTGCTGCTCGGCAACAACATCGCCAATATCAGCGCCTCCGCGCTCGCAACCTCGATCTTTACGGCCTGGTTCGGCGACGTCGGCGTGCTCTATGCCACCGGCGTGATGACCGCGCTGGTCGTGATTTTTGCGGAAGTGCTGCCGAAGACCATCGCGATCAACGCGCCCGACCGCATGGCGCTCGCAGTCGCGCGCCCGATGCGGCTGACGATGTACGTGCTGGGGCCGCTGCTCAGAATCGTCGAAGTCATCGTGCGCGTGTTGATGCGCCTCTTCGGCCTCGCTGGCGAGCACCAGGCCATCCTGTCGCCGACCGAGCGCCTGCGCGGCGCGGTCGACCTTCTGCACCACGAGGGCAAGGTCGAGAAGCAGGACCGCGACATGCTCGGCGGCCTCCTGGACCTGCGCGAGCTCCAGGTCTCCGACGTCATGATCCATCGCACCGAGATGATGATGATCAACGCCGATCTGCCGCCGGAAGAGCTGGTGCGTGAGGTGCTGGCGACCGAATACACCCGCATCCCGCTCTGGCGCGAGAAGCCGGAGAACATCATCGGCGTGCTCCACGCCAAGGACCTCTTGCGCGCGATCCGCGCCTCCGACGGCGACACCTCGCGCATCGACGTCTCCACCATCGCGCTGCCGCCCTGGTTCGTGCCGGAGATGCGGCCCGTGTCCGAGCAGCTCAAGGCGTTCCGCCGCCGCAAGACCCATTTCGCGCTGGTCGTCGACGAGTATGGCGAGGTTGAAGGTCTCGTGACGCTGGAAGACATTCTGGAAGAGATCGTCGGCGACATCTCGGACGAGCACGACGTCGTCGTCGCCGGCGTGCGCGCCCAGCCTGACGGCTCGGTGGTGGTCGACGGTTCGGTGCCGATCCGCGATCTCAACCGCGCCATGGACTGGCATCTGCCCGACGAAGAGGCAACCACGGTCGCCGGCCTCGTCATTCACGAGGCGCGCTCGATCCCCGACCGCGGCCAGAGCTTTACGTTCCACGGCTTCCGCTTCCGCGTCCTCCGCCGCGAACGCAACCGCATCACCGCGCTCCGTATTTCACCGGTGCCGCGCGAGGCCGAGCTGGAAGAGGCAAAGCCGAGACGGGCCGGGACGTCGTTTTGACGCGGCAGTCGTAAGCACTGCAGCTTCCACATCGTCATGGCCGGGCTTGACCCGGCCATCCACGCCTTAATAACCGAACGAAGAACGTGGATGCCCGGGACAAGCCCGGGCATGACGACCATTTTCGATTATGTGCGAGGCCTTCCGGGGAGGGTGAAGAACCTCAGCCTTCCCCCGGCGCCTGCGCGTGTATCGCGAGCGCGTGCACGCTGCCGGAAAGTTCCGCGGCCAGCGCCGAATTTATCATGCGGTGGCGGTCGACCCGGCTCTTCCCTTTGAAGGCTTCAGATACGATATACACCCGGAAGTGCGTCTCGCCGCTCGGCCGATGGCCGGCGTGACCCTCATGCAAATGTGACTCGTCGACGACTTGCAGGCTTTCCGGCGTGAAAGCTTCCTGCAACTTGTTGCTGATAGTATCTTTCATAACCATGAGTGCCATTAAAGCGTGCGCAAGCGCCCCGTCAATTGCCGGGGTGGTCAGCTAATTGCAATGTCAAGACTTGAAGGTTTTTGCATTGCGTAGTCAAAGTCAGCCATGCCGATCGATTCATCAAAGTTCTTCGACTCCATCCGCGTCAAGCCGCGTGGCAAGCAGCCGGAAGCGAAGCCGCGCGAGACCGTGGTCGCTTGCGAATGGGCCGGATGCCAGAACAAGGGCTCGCACCGCGCGCCGAAGGGGCGCGAGAACCAGCGCGACTACTGGCACTTCTGCCTCGACCATGTGCGCGAGTACAACCAGAACTACAATTTCTTCTCCGGCATGAATGCCGACGCCGTCGCGCGCTATCGACCATCGCGATCGACTTCACGCTGTTGAGGATGCTGCGGATGTAATTGTCGGGAACCAGAACTACAATTTCTTCTCCGGCATGAATGCCGACGCCGTCGCGCGCTATCAGAAGGATGCGCTGACCGGTCACCGTCCGACCTGGAAGATGGGCGCCAATGGCGGCGTCAAGAAGGGATCGGAAGCCGAGATCGACGGTGCGTTCGATCCGTTCAGCATGTTCAGCGAGATCAACGGCCGCGCCAACTGGCGCAAGGGCCCGGATGCCCAGCCCAAGGCCGAGACGCGCAAGGTGATGAACGCCGAGCGCAAGGCGCTCCAGGTCATGGGCCTCGGCCCCGACGCCACGCTCGCCGACGTCAAGACCAAGTACAAGGCGCTGGTCAAGCAGCACCACCCCGACGCCAATGGCGGCGACCGCTCCACCGAGGATCGCCTGATCGAGATCATCAAGGCGTATAATTATCTGAAGACGGTGGTGCGCGAGGCGTAGGGCTTCGCGGCCACAGTCGTAGCCAAACTCTCGGTGTCGTCCCGGACAAGCGAAGCGCAGATCCGGGACCCATAACCCCAGGGAGAGGTTTGGCGAAGACTCGTAGTGAAATAGTCTTCCCGTGGTATTCACACCGCCTCTCGCCGATAGATCACGCGGTATGGGTCCCTGCATTCGCAGGGACGACAGCGGAGTATTTGGCTCCGCCGCCGCCTCTTGCGCTCGTTACTCGCCTCACGCCTCCGGCATCGCCCCTACATAGGACGAGCTCGGCCGGATCAGCCGCCCGGTCCGCTGCTGCTCGCGCGCATGTGCGGTCCAGCCTGCGCTGCGCGCCACCGCGAAGATCGGCGTGAACGCCTGCCGCGGGATCGCCAGCGCATCGAGCAGGATCGCGGTGAAGAACTCCACATTCGTCTCCAGCGGCCGCTCCGGATTTTTCTTGCGCAGGGCTTCGCGGATATAGGCCTCGACCTCGCCGGCAAACGGCAGATCGGTGCCGTTGGATGCCAGCGCCTCGACCGCGGTCTTGAGCACGTCGGCGCGCGGATCGCGCACGCGATAGACGCGGTGACCGAAACCCATCATCCGCTCGCCGCGCGCCAGCGCCGCATCGACCCACGGCTGGATGCGCTCGCGCGAGCCGATCGCGTCCAGCATTTCCAGCACCGGCTCCGGCGCGCCGCCATGCAGCGGGCCGGTGAGCGCGCAATAGCCGGCGGTGACGGCCGCGAACAGATCGGCTTGCGTCGAAGCGACGACACGCGCGGTGAAAGTTGAGGCGTTCATGCCGTGGTCGCTGGCCGTGACGAGATAGGCATCCAGCGCGGTCACCTCGCGCGATGCGGGCGCGCGCCCATGCAGCATGCGCAGCGTATCGGCGGCGTGGCTCACGGTCGCATCGGGCGCGATGGGATCGAGCCCTTTCGTCGCCGGCAAAAGCTCGTCCAGCCGCGCGAACGCGCGGTCGCGCGCTGCGCCCAGGCTCGCCCGGACATTGGCTTCGGTGAGCGCGGTCTTGCTGGCGCCGTTCCAGAGCCGGGCGGTGACCCCCTCAAAGCTCGATTTGGCGGCGAGGCGGCCGACATGCTCGCCGGCGATGATCAGTTCGCCGCGCTCGCCGTCAACATGGCTCAGCGCGGTCTCGGCCGCAGGAACGCCGTCCAGTCCGATCTGGCTTTTGGTGAGGTGGATGTTCATGGCCCAATCTCCTTTGCACTGCACCCGGAGAAAATCGGCCCTCTCGACAGATTGATCAATCTTGATTACATAAATCAATATGAATAATTCCGAAGAGCTCTACCTCTCCGCCCGGGAGGCCGCCGCCGAGCTCGCGATCTCGCCGGCCACGCTCTACGCCTATGTCAGCCGTGGCCTGATCCGCTCCGAGCCGACGCCGGACTCGCGCAAGAACCGCTACCGCGCCGAGGACGTCCGTGCCCTGAAGGAGCGCCGGGTGCCGTCGCCGGAGCCGCGCGGCCTGCGCAGCTTCGATGCCGACCTGCCGGTGATGGACACGGAAATCTCGACCATCACCGAGGAGGGCGCGATCTACCGCGGCGTGAACTGCGTCGATCTCGCCGAGAACGACACGCTGGAGCACACCGCAACGCTGCTCTGGGACGTCTCCGACGTCGATCCCTTCGCGCCGGACAATCAGCCTGCGACGTCCGACGAGATGCGCGCGATCGCGGAAGAGCACCATCTCGACATGGCCAAGGAGCTCGGCAAGGCCCCGAGCGTCGGTCAGTCCGATCCCCGCGCCTTCACCCGCGCGCCCGATGGCCGCGCCATGGTCGGCGCGCGCATCGTCCGGCTGCTGGTTGCGACCATGCTCAACGCCGAGCCGTCAGCCGAGCCGCTGCATCAGCAGGTCGCGAAAGCCTGGGCGGCGGACAATAAGCACGCGCCCGATCTGATCCGCCGCGCGCTGGTGCTGCTGGCCGATCACGAGCTGAACGCCTCGACCTTCACCGCGCGCTGTGCGGCGTCCACCGGCCTCAACCTCTATGACTCCGTGATTGCCGGCCTTGCTGCGCTGAAAGGCCCCAAGCATGGCGGCGCCGGCGTGCTGGCCTCGCAGCTCGTCAAGACGCTGATCGACCGTGATGTCGAGCCCATGGTGCGCGAGCGCGTCGCGCTCGGCGAGCGCTTTGCCGGCTTCGGCCACGGCGTCTACAAGCGCGGCGATCCCCGCGCGCAATCGCTGCTGAACGCGCTCGCCCGCGCCGGCGCACCGCGAAAATTCACCCGCGAAGTGCCGGAGCGGATCATCGAGGCGACCGGCGAGCTCGTGAATATCGACTACGCGCTCGCGGTGCTCGTGCACGCGCTGCGGCTCCCTGCTGGCAGCGAGCTCGCCTTGTTCGCGATGGCCCGCAGCGTCGGCTGGATCGCCCATGCCAGCGAGCAGTTGCAGTTCGGGAAGTTGATCCGGCCGCGGGCGAGGTATGTCGGGCCGGCGCCGGGGAGGAGGGCAGGCAGCTAGAATCTCTGTGAGCGCGTCGCTCTCCGCTGTCGTCCCTGCGAACGCAGGGACCCATAATCCCAGGAAGCGGTTTGGCGAAGACTCGTCGTTCGGTACTCCAGCCGGTCACAATCGATAGATCACGCGGTATGGGTCCCTGCGTTCGCAGGGACGACACCTGTTATGTGGCGGCTACGCCGGCGGCTTGGCCGCCGCAGCCACATCGCCACCCCTCCGCCGGCGATAGATCCACAGCGCCACGCCCACCACGATCGCCACCGCCACCACCGTCAAAATCCACATGTGCTTGAACGGATGCCCATGGTGCGGCACGCCGAAATATTGGTGGAAGGCCGACACCGCCAGCACGCCCGGCAGCACATGCGCGGGGGCCCAGACCAGGATCGCCGGGATATTCACTGCATAAAACCGTGCCGGCGCCATGCCCAGCGCGCCGGCCGTCACCGGCACGAAGGCGCGGATCGGGGGCACGAAGCGAGCGAAGAACACGGCCCAGGTGCCGAAGCGCTTGAAGAAGCTTTCGCTCTCGGCGACCACGCGCGGGTAATTGGTCAGCGGCCAGGCGGTGAGGATCTCGCGCTGGCGCCGGTGCCCGATCCAGTAGGCCGAGCCGTCGCCCAGCACGGCGCCGAGCGCGGCCGCCAGCAGCACCCATTGCAGCTTCAGCTCGCCGCCCGGAACCAGGGCGCTCAAGGCCAGGATGATGGTCGAGCCGGGAATGACCGATCCCACCACAGGCACGGCTTCCAGCAGCGCCGCCAGGAACAGGGTCAGATAGGCCAGCCACGTATGGACTGACACGAAGGAGATGAGGGGATCGAGAAAGGACGTCACGTCGTCTCTGTGGCGGTCGGGTGGACTTCGGTTCACCCTTGGGTTTATCCCGGGGGTTCGGACCCTACATAAGTAAGGGCAGGCGGCAAAAGTGCCATTTGCGCGGGCAGGATGGCCGTTCAGGTTCGAAATTCGAGCGTGATTCGCAAGGCAGCCCTCCAAAAACTGCGTTCCTGACCTATCTAAATGAAAAGACAACGGAACTTTGATTGGCACGCGGGCTTCTGCCGGCACGTTGTCTCTGATAGGTTCGCAGCCGCACCCAGCCGCAGCCAACGTGCAAATAACTGGTCTCGGGACCGCCCGGGGCCTCGGAGGATTGATGACGACCGCCGCCATGTCCAAAGTTGAGGAAGTTTCCGGTCTGCCCGACATGAAGGTGTCGGTGCGCCAGGTGTTCGGGATCGACAGCGATCTCGAAGTGCCGGCTTATTCCGAAGTCGATCCTCATGTGCCCGAAGTCGATTCCGACTATCGCTTCGACCGCGCCACCACGCTCGCCATTCTCGCCGGCTTTGCGCGCAATCGCCGCGTGATGGTGACCGGCTATCACGGCACCGGCAAATCCACCCATATCGAGCAGGTCGCCGCCCGGCTGAACTGGCCGTGCGTGCGCGTCAACCTCGACAGCCACATCAGCCGTATCGACCTCGTCGGCAAGGACTCCATCGTGGTCCGCGACGGCAAGCAGGTCACCGAATTCCGCGACGGCATCCTGCCCTGGGCGCTCCAGAACAACGTCGCGCTGGTGTTTGACGAATACGACGCCGGCCGTCCGGACGTGATGTTCGTGATCCAGCGCGTGCTGGAAGTCTCGGGCCGCCTGACGCTGCTCGACCAGAACAAGGTGATCAAGCCGCATCCGGCGTTCCGCCTGTTCGCGACCGCCAACACCGTCGGTCTCGGCGATACTTCGGGCCTCTATCACGGCACCCAGCAGATCAACCAGGGCCAGATGGACCGCTGGTCGATCGTCACCACGCTGAACTATCTCAGCCACGACGAGGAAGTGGAGATCGTGCTGGCCAAGGCCAAGCACTATCGCACCCAGGAAGGCCGCGACATCGTCAACAAGATGGTGCGCCTTGCCGATCTCACCCGTAACGCCTTCGCCAATGGCGATCTGTCGACGGTGATGAGCCCGCGCACGGTGATCACCTGGGCCGAAAACTCCGACATCTTCGGCGATATCGGCTTCGCGTTCCGGGTCACCTTCCTCAACAAGTGCGACGAGCTCGAGCGTCCCCTGGTCGCCGAGTTCTATCAGCGCTGCTTCAATGCGGAGCTGCCGGAATCGGCAGTCAACGTGGCGCTCAGCTAGACCATGCCGACCGTCTTCGTCGAGCGCACCATTGGGACCACCAAGAAGGCTGTGCTCGCCGGGCTCGGCGCCTACAACGACGAGAAGTTTGGCAAGCAGAAGGTCAAGAGCATCGCGGTCGCCTTGAAGGACGGCCGCAAGATCGTCGGCGGCATCGTCGGGCACCTCTGGTCCACGGTTCTGTTCATCCAGTATTTCTGGATCGAGCAGAAGCAGCGCGGCAAGGGCCATGGCACGAAGCTGATCGCGGCGATCGAGGACGAGGCACGACGGCTCGGCGCGATCCGGGTCCATGTCGATACGATGAGTTTCCAGGCGCCGGGCTTCTATCGTTCCTGCGGGTACGGGGAATTCGGCACTCTTGACGGCTATCCCGGCGGCGTGACGCGCCATTCGTTTACGAAGTCGCTATGAGCACATCATCATCCAACTCCAAATTCCGTAATACCAAGGAAGCGCCGACCGAGCCGTTCAAGCGCTCGGTCGCCTCCTGTCTCAAGGCGATCGCCAAGGCGCCCGAGCTCGATGTCTCGTTCGCGGCCGAGCGCCCGGGCCTTGCCCCCGGCAAGGCGCGGTTGCCGGAGCCGGCGCGGAAAATGACCAAGCGCGATGCGGCGATCGTGCGCGGCCACGCCGATTCCATCGCGCTCAAGCTCGCCTGTCATGATCCCAAGGTGCACCGCAAGCTGATGCCCGGCAATCCGCAGGCGCGCGGCGTGTTCGAGGCGGTCGAGCAGGCCCGCGTCGAGGCGATCGGCGCGCGCCGCATGGCAGGCGTTGCCAAAAACCTCACCGCGATGCTCGACGACCATTTCCACCGCGGCAAGTTCGACGAGATCACCGACCGCGCCGACGCGCCGCTGGCCGACGCGCTGGCAATGCTGGTGCGCGAGCGCCTGACCGGCATGGCGCCGCCTGCGGCCGCCAAGAAGATGGTCGATCTCTGGCGTCCCATCCTGGAAGACAAGATCGGCAGGCGGCTCGACCGGCTCGACGGCGTGGTCGAGGACCAGACCCGGTTCGGCGATGCCGTGCATGATCTCTTGTCGGCGCTCGAGCTCGGCGACGAGCGCAACGCCGATAGCGAGGACAATGACGAGAACGACGAGAACCAGGACGGCGACAACGATCAGTCCGGCGCCGAGGGCTCGCCCGATTCCGATGCCGCGCAGGAGATGAGCGCAGACCAGGCGCAGGCCTCATCCGAGGAGATGAGCGAGAGCGCCATGGAAAGCGCGCAGGCGTCGACCTCCGACACCTTCGACGACGGCGAGCTCGGCGACGACGAGACGCCGGGCGAGGCGACGCGTCCGAACGCGCACGGCAAGAACGAGCCGCGCGGGCCGGAATATCACGCCTTCGCGCCGAAATTCGATGAGGTCATCTCCGCCGAAGACCTCTGCGACCATGACGAGCTGGAGCGCCTGCGCGCCTATCTCGACAAGCAGCTCGCGCATCTGCAAGGTATCGTCGCCCGCCTCGCCAACCGGCTGCAGCGCCGGCTGATGGCGCAGCAGAACCGCGCCTGGGAGTTCGATCTCGAAGAGGGCATCCTCGATCCCGCGCGCCTGTCGCGCGTGGTCACCGATCCCTATCACCCGCTGTCCTTCATGCACGAGAAGGAGGCGACGTTCCGCGACACCGTCGTGACGTTGCTGCTCGACAATTCCGGCTCGATGCGCGGACGCCCGATCACGGTCGCCGCCACCTGCGCCGACATCCTCGCGCGCACGCTGGAGCGTTGCGGCGTCAAGGTCGAGATTTTGGGCTTCACCACGCGCGCCTGGAAGGGCGGGCAATCGCGCGAGGCGTGGCTTGCCGCCGGCAAGCCGGCCAATCCCGGCCGCCTCAACGATCTCCGCCACATCATTTACAAGTCGGCGGATGCCCCCTGGCGCCGTGCGCGGAAGAATCTCGGCTTGATGATGCGCGAGGGTCTCCTCAAGGAGAACATCGACGGCGAGGCGCTGGATTGGGCGCACAAGCGCCTGCTCGGCCGGCCCGAGCAGCGCAAGATCCTGATGATGATCTCGGACGGCGCGCCGGTCGACGATTCCACGCTGTCGGTCAATCCCGGCAACTATCTCGAGCGGCACCTGCGCCACATCATCGAGGAGATCGAGACCCGCTCGCCGGTCGAGCTGATCGCGATCGGCATCGGCCATGACGTCACGCGCTACTATCGCCGCGCGGTGACGATCGTGGACGCGGAAGAACTCGGCGGCGCCATCACCGAGAAGCTCGCCGAGCTCTTCAGCGAGACCAACACCGCACCAACCCAGCCGGCCGGTCGCCCGCGACGCAAATTGCATTCGTGAGCACGCAACCATCCCGCCGCAGCCTTCTCGGCCACGCGGCGGCGGGATTTTCCATTCTAGCAATCCCGCGACTTGCGCGGGCGCAGCCTGCGAGCGAGCCGGCGCTGCGTCCGGCGCAGGTCGAGCACGCCGTCACCGCGCCCGTCAGCATCGAGGTCAACGCGCGGCAGATCCCCTCGTTCGAGCCGCGCGATCGTTCGCACGTGCGCTTCGGCTCGCTGGAATATCGCAGCGGCCTCGTGCTGACTTCGCCGCATCGCGGTTTCGGCGGCCTGTCCGCGCTCCGTTTTCTCGACACGAAGGGCGAGCGCTTCCTCGCGCTGTCCGACCAGGGCAGCTGGTTCACCGGCAGCATCCGTTACGCCAGTGGCAAGATGGTCGCCCTCGACAATGTCGAGGCGGCGCCGATGCTCAATGGCGAGGGGAGGCCGATCACCGAGACGCGCTACTGGTACGACACCGAGTCGCTCGCGCGTGACGGCAATGTCTTTTATGTCGGGCTCGAGCGCGTCAACCAGATCATGCGCTTCGATTTCGCCAAGGGCGGCATCGGGGCGCGCGGCGAGGTGGTGCCGACGCCGGCCGCGATCCGCAAGCTGCCGAGCAACAAGGGGCTGGAGGCGCTGATCTTCGTGCCGAAAGGCCAGCCGCTGGCCGGCACCCTGATCGCGTTCTCCGAGCGCGGGCTCGATGCCGACGGCAATCTGATGGCGTTCCTGATCGGCGGTCCCAGGCCCGGCCAGTTCAGCGTGCGCCGCACCGACAAGTTCGACATCAGCGATGCCGTGCTGCTGCCCAGCGGCGAGCTGCTCATCCTCGAACGCAAATTCTCCTGGTTCACCGGCGTCAACATCCGCATCCGCTCAATTCCGTTGAAGTCCATCGCGCCGGGCGCGGTGGTCGACGGCCCCGCGCTGTTCGCCGCCGATCTCGGCCACGAGATCGACAACATGGAAGGCATCGACGCCCACGTCACCGCCGAGGGCGAGACCGTGCTGACGCTGGTGTCGGACGACAATTTCTCGCTGCTGCAACGGACGCTGCTGCTGCAGTTCACGCTGGTGGAGTAATTCTCCGCTGTCGTCCCGGGGCGTGCGAAGCGCGAACCCGGGACGACAGCGGAGGTGGGCGCTAGCAGCGGAGATTGAACTCGCGCGTACGAGTCCGCTACATACATCCATGCCCCTTCGCGCCATCCTCGCCTTCATCCTCATGCTTGCCGCGCTGCCTCAGGCGCACGCCACGGCCGAGCACCAGTACAAGAAGGGCGAATACGCCATCATCCAGGGCGGCCGTGCGCCGAATGGGAAGCTCTCGGTCGCCGCCCATGCCGGCGGCGAGGCCGGCCGCGAGGGTTTTCGGCTCTATCTCATGGCGGAGCCGAGCCATCGCCGGCTGATGACGCTCGACAATGTCGATGACGACAACATCCTCGACACCGCGCCGGACGCCTTCCACGCCGCCTGGTCGGCCGACGCGCGCACTGTCGCGGTGAGCTTCCGCACCGAGCGCCATATCGTCACCTTGAACCTCTACGCCGTCGAGGGCGGCCACGCGCGCCTGCTCAAGGGGCCGGACCTGTTCCGCGACGTCACCGGCCGCAGCATCGACATCAAGACCGACGGCGACATGCGCACCTCCGTGCCGGCGCTGACCTGGCAGTCGCCGCGCCGTTTTCACCTCACGGAGTACCGCGTGTTCGTGCTCGACGACCTGGCGCTCGCGGACAAGCTGGGGGTGTTCGGCAAGGCGACGAAACGCGAGGGCGGCGGCAACACGATCCAGTTTTCGGCGGAGGCGGATGGCGAGATCTTGCCCGATGGCAGCGTGCGTATGGGCAAACCCGTGCCGGGGAGGTTCGAGGAGCTGGAGTAGGGCAGCCGCAATGCATGCCGTCCCGGTCGGCCATGCTGCCCGCGCAACTGGCAATTCGCCATCGGCCTACTAAACTTCATGCAATCGCTTCCATCCCTCCATCCCCGGAACCTTCCCGCATGAGCGCCCTGTTTTCCCCGATCAAGCTGCGCGGCCTGACGTTGAAGAACCGCGTCGTGGTGTCGCCGATGTGCCAATATTCGGCCGACGACGGCGTCGCCACTGACTGGCACTTCACCCACATCAACAATCTCAGCCTGTCGGGCGCGGCGATGTTCTGCATCGAGGCGACCCATGTCGAGGCGATCGGCCGCATCACGCCGGGCTGCCTCGGGCTCTACAGCGATGCCTGCGAGGCCGCGCTGAAGCAGATCCTCTCTTCCGTGCGCAAGCATTCCTCAACCGCGGTGGCGATGCAGCTCGCCCATGCCGGCCGCAAGGCGTCGAGCGCGCGGCCCTGGGACGGCGGCCAGCTGATCCCGGTCGAGCACGGCGGCTGGCAGACGGTGGCGCCAAGCGCGGTGCCGCACAAGGAGGGCGAAGCCGCGCCGCTGGCGCTGGATGCGAGCGGTCTCAAGCGCATCCGCGACGCCTTCGTCGACAGCGCCAAGCGCGCGATGCGGATCGGCATCGACGCGATCGAGCTGCACGGCGCGCACGGCTATCTGCTGCATCAGTTCCTCTCGCCGGTCTCCAACAAGCGCACCGACGAATATGGCGGCTCCTTGCAGAGCCGCATGCGCTTCCCGCTCGAGGTCTATGACGCGGTGCGCGCCGTCGTCCCGCACGACAAGCCGGTGGGCATGCGGGTGTCGTCGACCGACTGGTCGAGGGCGGCTGGGACCTGGGTCAAACCATCGAGTTCGCGAGCGCGTTGAAGGCGCGCGGCGTCGACTGGATCGATGCGTCCTCCGGCGGCGTCTCGCCGCTGCAGAAGATTCCGCTCGGCCCCGGCTATCAGGTGCAGTTTGCCGAGGCCATCAAGCGCGAGACGGGATTGCCGACCATCGCGGTCGGCCTCATCACCGAGCCGAAGCAGGCGGAAGAGATCGTCGCCAGCGGCAAGGCCGACATGGTCGCGCTCGCGCGCGGCCTGCTCTACGACCCGCGCTGGGCCTGGCACGCCGCCGCCGAGCTCGGCGGCGAAGTCGAAGCCCCGCCGCAATATTGGCGCTCGCAGCCCTCGACGCAGAAGGCGCTGTTCGGCAAGACAACGTTCGGGGCGCGGTGAGGGCGCTGCGCGCGTGATGTATGTCTGTGGCGCGATGACCGCGCCACACCGCCCCTGTCGTCCCTGCCTAGTGCGCAATTGCGCACGGGGAGCAGGGACCCATACCGCGTGATCTCACGATAGCGCGCTGTGTGCGTTGACAACTCAACTAAGAGTCTTCGCCAAACTGCTTCCTGTGGTTATGGGTCCCGGATCTGCGCTTCGCTTGTCCGGGACGACAGCGGAGGATGTGGTGTCCACCTCACCTCCCTCACGCCTCTCATCACGCGACCTCACGTATCCGTAAAACTCCTCAGCTTTCGCGGTCCGCAAAACTGGCCTAACCTTGCATCCCGGGGCATCACGGAGGCCGGCCCATGCGGTTTCGTGTCCGGAAGACTGCCCATGTGTTCGAGCGCGTGGGCCTTGCGATGGCAGGCGCGGCATGCGGGCTGTTCGTCGGCGCCTATGTCGGCTCGTCGATCGCGCACCTCACCACGCAGGGTTTCCTGCTGACGATGATGGTGCTGGGCTTCATCGGCTTCTATCTCGGCATCGACACGCCGCAGCTTCCCTTCGACGACGCGCACAGCCAGATCGACGCCGCGGAATTCTTGAGCGCCGCCGGCACGCTCTGCGCCACCTTCACCGCGCTCGCCTCCGTCGCCGTGATCGTGCTGCGGCTGGACCCGCACATCGCCTGGACCTGGCTCGTCCTGCTTGGCTGGATCGCCGGCGTCGCCATGCAGATCGTCGCGGGAACGAAGGCGAGGATGCGGAAGTAGTTTTCTGACCCTCCCGCACCGTCATGACCGGGCATAGCCGTCTGAAGGACGGCGTCGCTTCCGCTCGCCTATGACCCGGCCATCCACGTCTTTGCATCCGTGCCCAAGAAACGTGGATGCCCGGGACAAGCCCGGGCATGACGACCCATTGGGAGGGCTACGAAGCCGACAGCTAGAACACCACGCCCACGCGCGTGCCGCGCTTCCAGGCGATGCGGCAGCGCTTCTTCGTGTTCACATGCAACAGCTCGAACCGGTCGGGGATCTTCACCTGCCCGCCGAGATCGACGCAGGCCCCGCCGGGCGAGTAGTCGATCAGCGTGCAGGGGATCACCGGCGCGCGCGGGTCGGTGATGATCTTGGCCTGGCGGGACACCAGGCCTGCGGGTTTGACGCGGACAAATTTTCGCGGATGCATTGGCACATCTCCTCCAATTCCGCTGCTTACGGCGGGCTCTGTGCAGGATGATGCAGAGGAGTTGATGCGATGATGCTAAGGCGGGCCGGAGAATTTTAACGAAAAGTGGCGGCGAATGGAGAAACCGGCGGTAGCGAGGTGCTCCGCCGTCCACCCCAAACTCCCCTGTCGTCCCTGCGAACGCAGGGACCCATAACCCCAGGGAGAGGTTTGGCGAAGATTCGTCGTTCGGTACTCCTGCCTCCTGCGACCGAGAGATCACGCGGTATGGGTCCCTGCGTTCGCAGGGACGACACCGGTGATGTTGCACGCCACTGCCTCCATCATCGTCGCCATCACCCCCCTCACGCCACGTGCTCCTCCACCGGCGCGTCCGCATGCGGCGGCACCGGCATCGGCACGGTGACATATTCTTTCGGCAGGTTCACCGGCCGGTAGTCCGGCTCCACCGCCATCCGCTTCAGCACGCTCTCATGCACATGCGCGCCTTCGGGAATGACGCGCGGCTCGCAATCGGGGATGTAGAAGCCGAGCACCACCGTCCTGTCAGGCCATTCCTTGTACTTCGCGCTCTTCGGCAGATATTCCAGCACGCGCCAGGCCGTCGTCATCGAATTGTGCAGCGCGCCCGCCTTGCCGGTGTAGGCCGGCGCGACATATTTGAACGGCGAGTTCTTGCGCTGCACGCCCCAGGCGAGCTGGTTCACGGTGCGCGGGTTGAAGTTCAGCCCGGCCTTCGCCGCTTCCTCGATCATCCAGATCAGCGGATATTTGGACTCCGCGCTCTCGGCTTCCGGATAGCCGCCGCCGACGTCGCAATGCACGCCGGCGAACCACACCTGCAAGATGTCCTGCGGCTCCTTCTTCTCGTCGGGCACATAGCGGTTGCGCCAGTATTCCTGCGGCTCCTCGTACTGCTTGAGGCGGAACATGCAGCGCCGCTCGTCGATCGCGATCGCCTGCCGGAAGATTTTTACGCTCGGATTGCGCAGCGTGAAGGCGAGCTCCTCCAGGCTGAACACGAAGAAGAAATTGTCGCGCCGCGGCACAATCACGCTCGCCACCGTGTCCCAGACGCCGATGAAGTGGATGGTCGGCCAGCGCGTCGAAGTGATGCGCGCGAACTGGGCGGCGAGGTCGAACGTGTCCTTCGGCAGCGGCCCCTGGTCGTCGACCGCGACGTCCTGGAGGTCGGAGATGGAGTTGCCGCGCCCGGTGCCGGAATATTGCTTGTAGGCGACGAGCCCCGAGCCTGCGAGGTTCGCCTGCTCCGGCGAGATCAGGCCGATCTTGTGGATCAGCCCCGCCAGCACGCGAACCGTGTAGGCACCGCGTGAAAAACCGAACAGATAGATGCGGTCGCCCGGCGCGTAGTGCTCGATCAAAAAGCAATAGGCCGACAGCACGTTGTCATCGAGCCCGTAGCCGGTGGCGAGCCCCAGCACCAGATTGATGTTGGCCTTCCAGCGGTGCCACGTCGTCGGCTCCGTCACCGTGCCGACCCCGGGATCGTAAAACACCATCTGCCGCGGCTGCGTCTTGTCGGTCTTGCGCAGGCAGCGATAGAGCTTCAGGACATTGGAGATGTTCTCCGAGATCTCGTTGCCGGTCCCGTCACAGCAGATGACGAGGTTTTTCGGCTCGGTGTTGTGTGCGTGCTCCACAGGTCTGCCCCTCCGGGAAATGCTACCCCGACGAGTATAGCGGAACTGCGCGACGGAGAGGAGACGGTGGTGCTCTTACCCTCCCAGGAGGGCAGGGGCTATCGCATGTGGCTTGCATGATGCGGCGGCATCATAATCCCCAAGAGGAAAGAGCCCTCACCCGCCGCGCTCTGCGGCAACTAGGGTACGGGCGTGGAAAGCAGCTGCCGTCCTGGCCTGGTGCGCGATTGCGCAGGGGAGGCAGGACCCATAACCACCGAAATGAGTTGTTGTGGATATTTGTGCCACGGCGTGCGCGGCCAGGAGCTGGCCGGGGTGATGGACGACGTCGAGGTGGGTTTGTGCGCTTCGCGCGATCATCGCGTTGCCGGGCAACCAGCGAAAGGATTCCCCCATGACCCTCACCAGCGGCCGCTACATCGGCCTCGAATACGACCGGATGATCGTGCTGTTCTCCATGCAGGACGGCCCGCAGGAGATCGGTTGCGCGATCTCGACCTCGGCGATGGACGATCTCGAACGCGGCCCGAAGGTCGCCCCCGAGCAGCGCGAAGCCCAGTTCAGCCGCCTGCGCGACCGCATCGAAGCCTGCGCCGCCAGCAAATACCGCGCCTGCGAGTTCGAAGGCACCCCGCCGGGCATCGTGCTGCGGAGCATCGATTTTCGGAGCTAGGGGAGGGGGCTATCGCGGCTGCGTCGCATCATCTGTTGACATTAACCACTCGTTAACCATGCCGGCGCCTAATGGGGACGACTGGGGGTCACCATGTCGGCCCATGTGACGCGACCGCAATTGATGCCTGTTTCGGCCGATCGAGCCCTTGGCTCGCTCAACCGGCTGGCGGTTCGCGCCACGGCTGTCCTACGGAGCAAAGCAATGTTCGGGAAGGACGATCTAGTGGACAATCTCAGCCGCGATCTCGATCGCGCACGCGCAAGACGCGATGCACTCGCATCCGAAGCCACCACCCTGACGGCCCAGATCGCCGAGATCGAAGCCCGCCTTTCGGAGGAGAAGAACAGGCGGGAGCGTGATCGCGTCCTGGCCGAAATCGAAGCGATAAAAACGCGAATCATGCAAGCCGCCGGCGCGTTTGCCCCGGTCGTCGATGGTCTCTCCAAGGCGATCGCGCAGGCTTCGGCCGTCGTGCCCGAGGCGCGCGAGCTCAAGAGTTTCCTGGTGTCGGTGGCGACCGAAATCGACACCGTGCTCGATCCCCTGTTGCGTGAACTGGACCAGCGCGCGGACGCCGTGCGAACGGGACACGCCGTGCTGGACCTCCCGAGCTCGGCCAGCGAAGCGCCCATCGAGCCGCCAAAAGAGGCGGGCGATCGCCTGCTTCGCTTTCCGGCATGGCTGTCTCGCGACAAGGAGACGGAAAAACGGGAAGCAGCGGAGAGCCCGCGCAGCACCGCAGCGTGAACGTAGCGGGTGGCTTCCTCGTGGCGCATCCTTCGAGACGCCCGCCTATGGCGGGCCCTCAGGATGAGGTCGCGTCTTGCGGCGTGATATCAGACCCTCATGGTGAGGAGCCCGCCGAAGCGGGAGAGTTGTTGTTTTGCTCCGTCATTCCGGGGCGCGCCTCTTGGCGCGAGCTACGGTGCGCAATTGCGCACCTGAGAATCCATACTCACGATGGTGGTTATGGATCCTCAGATGCGCAATTGCGCATCATAGCTCGCGACTTCGTCGCGCCCCGGGATGACGACCTGTCGTTGACCCACCGCTCAGTTGGCGGCGCGGCGCAGGAAGGCCGGGATATCGAGAACGCTTTCGTCGGCCATGTTGCGCGGGGATGATCGGCCGTAGAGATCGAGTGTCTGCAGAGCCGCCTGGCGCGCATGGTCCTGATTCGGCCTTGCCGGTGGCCCCACGGGGTGATGCGGCTGCGGGCGGAGCGGCGGGCTTTCCACTTGCGGCAGCGCTGCACCGCGCTCGATGCGATCGGCGATGCGGCGGCTGTCGTTGCGCAACCGGCCGGCGAGCTGCGTGAGCGCGGTTTCCACCGCCGGCGCCTGGAGCGCCGGGTCGACATTGTCGATCCCGGTCGCCACCACCGAGACGCGGACGATGCCTTCGAGGCTTTCATCGAACGAGGCGCCGACGATGATGTTGGCGTCCGGATCGGCCTCGTCGCGAATGCGGGTGGCGGCTTCGTCGACCTCGTACAGCATGAGATCCTTGCCGCCGGTGATGGAGATGATGAGGCCACTGGCGCGCTTGATCGAGGGGTTCTCGATCAACGGATTGGAAATCGCCGCCACGGCGGCCGCGAGCACGCGTTTCTCGCCGGACGCCTCGCCCCGTCCCATCATGGCCTTGCCCTTCTCCCGCATCACGGAGAGAACATCGGCAAAATCGAGATTGATCAGGCCTTCCTTGACGATGAGGTCGCTGATGCAGGCCACGCCCGAATAGAGCACCTGGTCGGCAAGGGCAAAGGCATCGGCGAACGTGGTCTTCGCGCTGGCGACGCGGAACAGATTCTGGTTCGGGATGATCAGGAGGGTGTCGACCGTCTTCAGCAGCTCCTCGATGCCGGCTTCGGCAAAGCGCATGCGGCGCTGGCCCTCGAAGTAGAACGGCTTGGTGACGACGCCGATGGTGAGGATGCCGAGCTCGCGCGCGGTCCTGGCGACGATCGGTGCAGCCCCGGTGCCGGTGCCGCCGCCCATGCCGGCCGTCACGAACACCATGTGTGCGCCGGTCAGATGCTCGCGGATCGTATCGATGACCTCCTCGGCCGCTGCGCGCCCGAGTTCGGGCTGCGAACCGGCGCCGAGGCCTGCGGTGACGTTGGTGCCGAGCTGGATCAGGCGCGTCGCCTTCGACATGGCAAGCGCCTGCGCGTCGGTGTTGGCGACGACGAACTCGACCCCTTCCAGCCCGGCCGTGATCATGTTGTTGACGGCGTTGCCGCCGGCGCCGCCGACGCCGAACACGACGATGCGGGCCTTCATCTCGCGAATGTCGGTGATGTCAGTCATTCTGTCCTCGCGGTTGCTCCGGCGGCCGGGAATGGGGAAAGGTTCAAGTGCTACCTGCGAGCCGCGCGGTCTGCTTGCACGATCGAAGCGGCCAGTCGTCCCAATCGAAGCGCGCCCTGTCCCGCGACCCCGCCGCCAGGGCGGCGACCGGTCCGTAACTCCGCCACTTCGTCTTCCAGTCGTGCCGCCCACGCATTGGCTGCCGCCGTCTCGGCCGCCGCCTGCATCAGCTCGGCGGCCAGCCGATCGGCGCGCTCGCGCTCGCGCTCGAACACGGCCCTGTAGGCGGTTGCGACCTCTTCGAGCCGCGCGACCTCCGCCTTGAGTGCCTCGATCTCCATAGCGTTTTCGAGCGAAGTGGCTACCGGTTCGCGCAGGGAAAGCGCGTCAGAATAAGAATCTGGAGCCCCGTTCGGACTCGGTCCGAACGGAAATGGCTCTAACGCCTCCATCCTTGCCGCGGCGGCATCGGTGTGGCTTGCCTCGCGGGCACGTCGCGGGCGGGGCGTGTAGCGAAGCTCGGATAAATCAACGGTGATCAGGGCCTTGCCGTCATCCGACCGCGAGCGCGGCCACCGGCGACGTCTCGCCAGCGAACGCGCGGCCTCGCGCGAGATCTTGAGGCGGGCACTGAGATCGGCATACGTCAACAACGCAACGCACATCGGCGCTTCTCCTGGAGCAAACCGGGAAGGCATTTCGAGCTAATGATGGCTGGACGATTACCGCAGGCTAGGCTGCGTTGGTTAACGGACGGTTAACGGGCGCGAGGTGGCGTTTACGGGGGCCCGTCACCGAGCCGACCCCGGGATCGCAAAGCACCATTGCCGCGGCTGCGTCTTGTTGGTCTCGCGCAGGCACCGATCGAGCTTCAGGACGTTGGAGATGTTCTCCGAGATCTCGTTGCCGGTTACGCATTCCCAAGTTCGTCCAATCGGCATGCGGCTCGATATATTAAGCTTCGCCGGTTGCTGCTTCGATTATCTGGGCCCTGAGCGCGATCAAGGCTTGCTAGGAGCAAGGGCTTTAAATCGCGAGCGCGCCTGTAGCCGGTAGGAAGTCCCTGGAGTGCAGTTGCGAAGAGAGCGTCGCTCTCGATGTCTGTTGGTGCACGGACATTCCCTGAGAGAAGCCCTGATAGAATTCGTGCAGGTTTGCCAGTGGGCTCTTTGTGGGCGGTTGATTTACGAAGAAGTCTTTGCACGAGAGCGTCGCGATTGGCTGGATAGGTTGCGACCTGCTTTCGAAGGTCGTCTATGATTTCGCCAACTGGTTGCTTCGTTTGCTTGACGTAGTACCAGGCTGGTAGCCATTTTCGCTGCGAATGAGCTTGAAAATGCACATACTGTGTTGGGTCGGAAACCTTCTCGTCTCTCAGAAAATTTCTTATGACCGCGTCGGCCGTGACGTTATCTCTAATTATGTTTGCTCGCTTGCGTTCTGTTGCATCTAGCGGCTCTACGTCTCCGATTAGTCGTAGAGCTGGTGCGCCCTTGAGTTCCGAAAATTCACCTTCGCGGATGAACTGAATATTCGATAGGAGGGACTTGTCGATTACAAGGTTGCCGCTTTTCCCGCTCACCTCTCCGGTGTCTAAATTCAGCGTTGCATCGGTTCCGGCGGCAATGCGCGCCATTTGATGGCTGAACGCTGCCACGGCTCTTTGCTCTCGATCTGAGATGATTTTGCGCAGCTCGCCCGGTTTGATCGCGCGTGTTTCTCCAACGTATCGATAATACACGGTGCCTTCTCGGACTTCCGTCCCGATATTCTTCAGAGCGATAACGGGGGCTCCATCGTGCCTTTCCACATGCATAATGCCGATGGTTTTGCCTGAAAGCAGAAGTGTCGCTGTGGTTGTTCGCGGAACTGGATCCAGCGAGCCTGCGAGTGAGCGATTTATCTCTGCAGGATCGGTTTTGGCAAATGTATCGTCGGGAAGACCCTCAACGAGTAGAGTTTTGTCGGTGACGCCAAAGAAGAGATAGCCTCCTTGGTTGTTTGCTAACCCTGCGATCGATCGGATGACATCCGCGAAGCGTGTCTCGGGCGACACTCGAAAGCTGCGCTTGCATTCCGTGAAATCCGTTTCGCCGGGGACCAATGCCCAGCCGGCAGACGTTTCGTGAAACATGCGCATAAGGCGTGAGCGGTCGAGCGGCGAGGTCAGGGCGTGACCAGAGCCTGATCGAGAGCTATTCCAGGTCTGGAGGAACTGGTCGAGTTCTTCTTGGGGCGCTTCCTCGACATTGGCGCCATACTTCTTCTGCTTGATTTGAGTGATGCGGCCAGGACTAATTAGTCGATTGGGAAGATTGAAATAGAAGTGGATGGCGTCATTTTTGAATCCTCTTAGGAGCATTGCTTTTGCGAGTGCGATTTCACGATCGCTCAAGGTTCGAGGACGAGCCGCCATATCTGCCTAGCGTTCCAACTCAGGGACAACTTTAGCGCGACACTAGAGTATGGCGTTTCGCTTTGGAAAGGGATGTGCCGCATTTACAGATGAAGCGGCTACCGTTGCGCATTGGAAAGAAGAAACAAAAACGGCCGGATCTTTCGATCCGGCCGCAACGCAAAACTCGACTGGCTAAGCCTACGCCACGCGACGCAACTCAGCCCCCTCCTTAAATGGAAATCTTAGCTGGCCTTCTTCGCCGGCGCGGTGTCGCCGACCTTCTTCTGGATGGCGCGCTTCAACTCCAGGGCGCGCGGCGACAGGACGTCGGCGTTGGCCTTGAGCAGGAAGGCATCGAGGCCGCCATTGTGGTCGACGCTCTTCACCGCGTTGGTGGAGACGCGCAGGCGCACGTTGCGCTCCAGGGCTTCCGAGATGAACGTCACGTTGACGAGGTTCGGCAGGAAGCGGCGCTTGGTCTTGATGTTGGAGTGGCTGACCTTGTGGCCGACGAGGGGGCCCTTGGCCGTCAGTTCGCAGCGGCGAGACATGGCATAGTTCCTTGGTTCGAGCCCCCAATGAGTTGCGGCCGCCATTCGGGGCGCCACAGGGGCAAATTCTCTGTCCTTGCAGGGAGCGGGCGGACGTATAGGGGGGAAGGGGCGGGACGTCAAGGTTTTGGGCGGGGTTTTGGGGCCGCGCTCTGCCCCACCACGGTGTCATCGCCCGGCTTGACCGGGCGATCCAGTATTCCACCGGCCGCGCGGCTGGAACCGAGAAGCTGCGGCGTATTGGATGCCCCGCCTTCGCGGGGCATGACGACGGAATGGGTGGTGAGAGGGTGCGCGCCCCTGATGCGCCCCGATCACCAAAACGGCAATGATTGAAACCCCTTACCATCACATAAAGGGCGCAATCGGGCTTGAAAAGTCCGGTCAGGTTCCAGGCTGGATGCCCGGACACATTGCCCGCCGCGGTTTTTGGCTTAAGTAACAACCGTCGCGCCCCGATTGGATCGTTTCGTGCCCAGACCTCCCCGACTTGCGTCCCGGCCGCGCTCGGCTCGCCGGCTGGCCTTCTCGACCCTTTGCGGGCTCGCGCTCGCGTGGGGCGCCGAGCCGGTGGCGGCGCAGGGCAAGCTCGAGGCGCAATATGAGGCGACCCTGGCGGGCATTCCCGTCGGCAAAGGCGCCTGGAACATCGATATCGGCGACGACGTGTTCGCGGCCGCAGCCTCCGGCGGCACCACGGGGCTCTTGAAGTCGTTCGCGGGCGGGTCCGGCACCGGTGCCTCGCAGGGGCGCGTCGTCAACGGCGCGCTGGTCGCGACCGGCTACCAGGCCTCCACCACCACCTCGAAGAAGACCGAAGAGATCCACATCACCCTCGACAAGGGCAATGTGAAGGAGTTCGGCATCGTGCCGGAGCCGCCGGTCGATCCTGATCGCATCGTCGTCACCGACGCGCATCGCCGCGGCGTCTGGGATCCGATGACGGCCTCGCTGCTCCGCGTGCCCGGCACCGGCGATCCCGTGACGCCCGATGCCTGCCACAACGCCGCGCCCGTCTTCGACGGCCGCATGCGCTACGACCTCAAGCTCGATTTCAAGCGGATGGAGACGGTGAAGGCCGAGAAGGGCTATCGCGGCCCGGTCGTGGTCTGCGCGCTCTATTTCGTCCCCGTGGCCGGCTACATCCCCGACCGCCCGGTGATCAAATACCTCGCCGCCCAGCGCAACATCGAGATCGCGTTTGCCCCCGTCGCCGGCACGCGCATCCTGGTCCCGTTCTGGCTGAAGGTCCCGACGCCGCTCGGCCCGGCGATGCTGGAAGCCACCAGCTTCATCACCTCGCCCCAGCCCCCGCGCGTCGCGAAGACGCAGTAGGTCTTTAGCCGCGCACTCACCTCTCAGACCGTCACCCTGAGGTGGCCGCTTCTTCAGCGGCCCTCGAAGGGCGACAGCCCGGCTGTTCCCGCGCGAATAGCCCGGCATGCCGCCCGATCCGGGCCGTCCATCCTTCGAGGCTCCCGACGCGATGCTGCGCACCGCGCCACTCGCACCTCAGGATGACGGATCGGCAGGATTTTTCACGCTCTATCAACGCCTTACCCGCCGTTACCCCGCCCTTCCGGCGGCGGGCCGGTTCTACTGTGCATGGGGTTGTTTTCGCGAAATGGGTTTGGGCGCCTGGAACAGGAATCCATTTGACTCCTTCCCAATTCTGATTCGACTCAGGCTCGTCCCCAACTTAAGCATTTCCGTCCTCAAATCGTCGCTTGTGCGGCACCCCAAAACTCCATCTAGTGCACACGCAAAACGAGTCCCGCGACATGTTGCGTGAACGTAACAGGACTCAATGGGGAGTCAGCGATTCGGCCGCGATTCGTTCTAGAGTCGTTCCGAAGCTTAAGAGAACGGGAAAAGCGTCGCAAAGTGAGACAGTTGCGCGAGGTTTGGGGAGCGCGCTCCCACGCGATCGGTGGTGCGTCCCGTCATCCTGAGGTGGCCGCTTCTTCAGCGGCCCTCGAAGGACGACGGGCCCGGCTGGTGCCACTCGGCTGGCATCCGGGCCGTTCATCCTTTGAGGCTTCCCGCACGGCGCGATGCGCCGCACGGCTCGCACCTCAGGATGACGGGATTGGGCACGAGCCCCCAACACGCCTCATCCAGCACTGACATTCGCCCAAATCGCCATTACCTAATCCCCCAGACATGCCCTTCTCTTCCTCCCCCTTCGCTTCCGAGCGCGCACCCGGCGCGGGCGTCACTGCGGTGCTCGGGCCGACCAACACCGGCAAGACCCATCTCGCCATCGAGCGGATGCTGGCGCATCCCTCCGGCATGATCGGCCTGCCGCTGCGCCTGCTTGCGCGCGAGGTCTACAACAAGATCGCCGACCGCGCGGGCATCGAGAGCGTCGCGCTGGTCACGGGCGAGGAGAAGATCAAGCCGAAGAACCCGCGCTATTGGGTCTCCACCGTCGAGGCGATGCCGCGCGATATCGATGTCTCCTTCCTCGCCGTCGACGAGGTCCAGATCGCCTCCGATCTCGAACGCGGCCACGTCTTCACCGACCGCATCCTCAACCGCCGCGGCCGCGACGAGACGCTGCTGCTGGGCGCAGCGACCATGCGCCCGATCATCGAGCGGCTGTTGCCGGGCGTCTCCATGATCACGCGGCCGCGCCTGTCCAGCCTCGAATTCGCCGGCGACCGCAAGATCACGCGCCAGCCGCGCCGCACCGCCATCGTCGCCTTCTCGGCGGATGAGGTCTACGCCATCGCCGAGCTGATCCGCCGCCAGCATGGCGGCGCTGCCGTTGTTCTGGGCTCGCTGTCGCCGCGCACGCGCAATGCGCAGGTGGCGATGTTCCAGAACGGCGATGTCGATTACCTCGTCGCCACCGACGCCGTCGGCATGGGTCTCAATCTCGACGTCGACCACGTCGCCTTCGCCTCCGACCGCAAGTTCGACGGCTACCAGTTCCGCCGCCTGACGCCGGCCGAATTCGCGCAGATCGCCGGCCGCGCCGGACGCGCCACGCGCAACGGTACTTTCGGTACGACAGGGCGCTGCGCGCCGTTCGAGCCCGAGCTCGTCAACGCGCTGCAGAATCACACCTTCGATGCCGTGAAGATGTTGCAATGGCGCAACTCGAAGCTGGATTTCTCCTCGCTCGGCGCGCTCCAGGTGTCGCTGAACTTGGCCCCCGGCCACGAGGTGCTGACGCGTGCGCCGATCGCCGAGGACATGCGCGTGCTCGACCACGCGCCCGCGACGTCGAGGTGCGCGATATCGCGCATGGCAAGGCCGCCGTGGAGCGGCTCTGGGAGACCTGCCAGGTCCCGGATTACCGAAAGCTGTCGCCGGCCGCCCATGCGGAGCTCGTGACCACGCTCTACGGCTTCCTGATGCAGAAGGGCTGCATCCCCGATTCCTGGTTCGCGGCCCAGGTCGACCAGGCCGACCGCATCGACGGCGACATCGACACGCTGTCGGCCCGGATCGCGCAGATCCGCACCTGGACCTTCGTCGCCAACCGCCCGGACTGGCTGAAAGACCCCGAACGCTGGCAGGGGATCGCGCGGGAGGTCGAAAATAAATTATCGGATGCGCTCCATGAACGCTTGACTGAGCGTTTCGTTGATCGTCGGACCAGTGTATTGATGCGCCGCCTGCGGGAGAACACGAGCTTGAATACTGAAATCGGCAAGACCGGCGAAGTCATCGTCGAAGGCCATGTCATCGGCCGCCTCGATGGCTTCACCTTTGCACCGGATGCGGCGGAGGCCGGCTCCGATGCGAAAGCCTTGCAGGCTGCAGCGCAAGCGGTGCTCGCCGGCGAGATCAATGCGCGCGCCGAAAAACTGGGCAACGCGCCGGACGACCAGTTCGTGCTGACCTCGGAGGGCATGATCCGCTGGACCGGCGATGCCGTGGCGCGGCTGTCTGCCGCAGACGACGCGCTGCATCCGCGCATCCGGATCATCTCCGACGAGCGCCTCACCGGCGGCCCCCGCGAGAAGGTGCAGGCGCGCCTCGAGCTCTGGCTCAAAACGCATATCGAAAAGCTGCTCGGGCCGATGTTCGAGCTGTCGAAGGCCGAGGACGTCACCGGCATTGCCCGCGGCATCGCCTATCAGCTGGTCGAGGCGCTCGGCGTTTTGGAGCGTCCGAAGATCGCGAACGAGCTGAAGGATCTCGACCAGCCCTCGCGCGCGACCTTGCGCAAATACGGCGTGCGCTTCGGCGCCTATCACATCTATTTCCCCGGCCTCCTGAAGCCCGCCGCGCGTGCGCTCGCTGCGCTATTGTGGGCGCTGAAGCAGGACAATGTCGATCTGTCCTCGCTCTCGGGCGCGCAGCATCTGGCATCATCCGGCCGCACCTCGTTCCCGGTCGACAAGCAGCTACCGCGCGATGCCTATCGCGTGCTCGGCTACAAGCAGGCCGGCGAGCGCGCCGTGCGCGTCGACATCCTGGAGCGTCTTGCCGATCTGATCCGCCCGGCGCTGGCCTGGCGCGAGAACTCGCCCGGCGAAAAGCCCGCCGGCGCATTCGATGGCCGTAGCTTCGTGGTGACGCAGGCGATGACCTCGCTCACCGGCTCGGCCGGTGAGGATTTCGCCTCGGTGCTGCGCGCGCTCGGCTATCGCATGGAGAAGCGTCCGCCGCTGCCGGTGAAGCCGGCAGCGCCTGCCGCCGAGACAGTTGCGGCCGAGACGCCGCCCACTGAAGGCAGCGCGGAGACCTCGACCGAGACCGCCGCTGAAGCCGTCGCCGGTCTGCCGGCCGAGGCCGCCGCTTCTGATACGCCAGTTGCTGAACCCGTCACCGTCGAAGACGCGCCCGGCATGGAGCAGCACGACGAGCCCGCGCACGAGGAGCCGGCGCTGGAAGCCTCGCCCGAGGCTCCCGTCACGCCCGAGGACGCTCCAGGCATCGCTCCGCCGGCGGAAGAAACCGCTGCGCCCACGGAGGCTGCCGGTCTTGAAGCCGCTCCTGCCGAGACCGCTGCAACGGAAGCCGCCGCATCGGCGGATGCCGCTGCGCCCGTCGAGGCTGTTGCTACGCCCGCCGAGCCCGAGCTGGTCGAGGTCTGGCGTCCCGGCGGCCGTCACGAGGATCGCAAGCCGCGCCACGAGCCGCCATCGCCACCAGCGCCATCACAACCAGCCGCGCAGGCCGGTGCTGAAGCGGGCGCCGCGCCCGGTGCAGCGAGCGCCGCGCCCGGCGAAGCTGCTGAAGGCGCGAAGCCGGGCCATCGTCACGGCGGCGGTCATCGCAGGGATGGCAGGGATTTCCGCAAGGGTCGCGAAGAGGGTGGTGGCGAGCGCCGCGAGCAGCGCAGCGACAACAACCGCCGCTTCGAGGGCAAGGATCGCGATCGTGACCGCGATCGCAACAAGGGCAAGCCGGGCGAGCGCGAGCACCGTGGCGGTCGCGACCGCGACAAGGGCCGCGATCGTCGCGACCGCGAGTCCGGTCCCTCGCTCCGTCCCTACGCCTCGAGCGCCAACCCGCGCGAGCGCGATCGTCCCATCGATCCGAACTCGCCGTTCGCCAAGCTCGCCGCGCTGAAGGAACAGCTGTCCGGTCGGAAGGAGTGATCCCACGACCGAGCGGCAGCGCATCGACAAATGGCTGTGGCACGCGCGGGTGGTGAAGGCGCGCACCTCCGCGGCCGAGCTCGTCGAGTCCGGCCACGTCCGCGTCAACGGCGCCCGCGAGACATCGCCGGGCCATGCGATCAAGCTCGGTGATGTCCTTACCATCGCGCTCGATCGCACGGTGCGTGTGTTGAAAGTTACCGCCTTCAACGAACGCCGCGGCGATGCTGCCTCGGCCCGTGTGCTCTACGAGGAGCTGAGCGAAGGCAATCCAGGTTCTCGGGGCAATTAATTGCGCTTCGAATTCATTTCTTGGTCGATCAACCACATAAAGCCGTCATGATCGGGGCTTCCCGACCTTGCGGCGCCGGGCCATCCGCGCTACGCAAGCCGCGACTTTTAAGAGAGCTTTTCGGAGCGTTGGATGACTTACGTCGTCACTGAAAACTGCATCAAGTGCAAGTACACCGACTGCGTCGAGGTCTGCCCGGTCGATTGTTTCTACGAGGGTGACAACATGCTCGTCATCCATCCGGACGAGTGCATCGATTGCGGCGTGTGCGAGCCGGAATGCCCCGCCGACGCCATCAAGCCGGATACGGAACCGGGCCTGGAAAAGTGGCTCCAGGTCAACGCCGACTACGCCAAGAGCTGGCCGAACATCACCCAGAAGAAAGAATCACCCGCCGACGCCAAGGAATTCGACGGGATGGACGGCAAGTTCGAGAAATATTTTTCTCCGAACCCCGGTTCCGGAGACTGAATCGGGTCCAAACTTAACCCTAATACCTTCGTCGGCGCCGAAAACCAGTCACAAAAGCCCCTAAATCATTGATTTTTGCGGGAAATGTGCTATATTGGGCACATTGAGCCGAACCCCGTCAGCCCCGTTGGCCCCTCTGGGTTCCCGTGAAACCAAAATGTCGAACAGGGGCGTGGCAGTTTCCGCGCGCAGGCTGTGTCACAGAAAACGCGTAAAAAGAGTACTTCAGCGAGGGCTTCCCATAAGGAGGCCAAAAAAGTCGCCGCGGCCAGCCGTAGCGCATCCAAGGGTCGGACCGCGACGAAGGCGCCGGCTGCAAAGTCCTCGAAGAACAAAAGAAGCGCAATGCCTAACAAGTCTGCCAAACCGGCCGCGAAAGCGACCGTTGCCAAGCCTGCTGCTGCCAAGCCCGCTGCTGTTAAGGCTCACGCTGCCAAGCCCGCCGCGCCGAAGGCCCCCGTTGCAGCTGCGCCTGCCAAGGCTCCCGTCGCTGCTGCCGCCAAGCCGGCCGTGAAGCCCGCTGCTGCGCCGAAGGTCGAGGAAAAGAAGGTCGTGACCCAGCGTCAGGGCTTCAAGGCCAACGAATTCGTGGTCTATCCCGCTCACGGCGTCGGCCAGATCCTGGCCATCGAGGAGCAGGAGATCGCCGGCGCGAAGCTCGAGCTGTTCGTCATCAACTTCATCAAGGACAAGATGACGCTCCGCGTTCCGACCGCCAAGGTCGCCAACGTCGGCATGCGCAAGCTGTCCGAGCCCGCGCTGGTCAAGAAGGCGCTGGAGACGCTCAAGGGTCGCGCCCGCGTCAAGCGCACCATGTGGTCGCGCCGCGCCCAGGAATACGAAGCGAAGATCAATTCGGGCGACATCGTCGCGATCGCGGAAGTCGTGCGCGACCTCTACCGCTCGGAGTCGCAGCCGGAGCAGTCCTACAGCGAACGCCAGCTCTATGAAGCGGCGCTCGATCGTCTGTCCCGCGAGATCGCGGTGGTGCAGCACTCGACCGAGACCGAAGCGGTCAAGGAGATCGAGGCCCAGCTCGCGAAGAGCCCGCGCCGCACCAACGCCAAGGCGGAAGCTGCCGACGGCGAAGGCGAGAGCGATGCCGAGGGCGATGCCGACGATACGGATGGCGACGACACCACCGTCGCCGACGAGGCCGCGTAAGCCCACGTCGATCGCAAGAGATCAAAAGCCCGGCCGCTCGGCCGGGCTTTTTGTTTGAGAACGCGGTGGCGATCAGCTTTCGTGTGACCGTGGTCAGGCCGGGAAACGGTCGCCGAACATCGGCAGGCCGCTGCGCGATTGCGCCTGCGTTGCTTCGTCCTGGATGACGTCCCAATGCTCCGCGAGCATGCCATCCTCCAGCCGCACGATATCGGCAACGACCCATGCGGCCGGCGCGCCAATCCCGCTGAAGCGTCCATGGAGAATGACGAAATCGCCGCTCGCTGCCGCGACGTGGTTCTCGTAGCGCAACGTGGCGGGCAGACCCTTGACGAGGTCAAACAGCCCGTCGCGGCCCGGCGGGATATGAGCGCTGTGCTGGATATATTGCGCGGACCAGAGGCGCTCGGCCGCGGCGTAGTCGCGCTTGTTGAAGAGCGTGTCGAATGCGTCGAGGACGAATTTGACGCGGTGATCCTGGCCGGCCCCGCTCATGACTGTGCTCCTCCGTTACTTCCTGATCAGCGGAATCTGCAAATTGGTCGGCCGGTTCTGCTCGGTATCGAAGCCGCGGCCGTCGATATTGCGGGCGCCCCAGAACAGCAGGCTGCCACGGAGATAGACGAGGTCGTACTCCATGAAGTTCGTGCCTTGCTGGAGACCGAAGGGCGCGAATGTCTTGCCGAAGATGCTTTGGGGTGTATCGACCGTCCACGGCGCGTATCCGGCTGAGGCGACCTTGTTGAGGAGATCGGCAAACCCTATCGCCAGCGGCGTGACCTCGTAGGCTTCGTCGGCGACGAAGTCGACCTTTTGCGCACCGGGGGCGATCGGATGTGCGCCCCGCCACAGCATGTGCCCGCCGATCCTGATGCGGGCCAGCGGCACCGCCCCGAACGGATCGGCCGAGTTGACAATCTCGAGCTCGAACCGGTCGGACGGCTGATATTTGAAGGTGCGCTTGAGATAGAACGGCTTGAGTGAGCCGTCAGAATTCTTGGCCGCGCTCGGCCGCACTTCCGGTGCGATGCTCTCCCACTCGCCGAGCATCGCCTGCTTCAACCCTGCCACATCCGTTTCCATGCCGTTTGCCTTCGATTGATCGTTGGGGGATTGCGCGGCGGCTTCGCCAGCTCCCGCCAGCGCGAGGATCAGCAGCGCCGTTTGAATGCCTTTGAACATGCGGAGCTCGCTCCCGTACGGTGCCTGAGGCGCGTCCTGCCTGCGAGGCAGACCTCGCTGACGGTGGCTATACGGTCGGCTGGCTGTGCTGAAAAAGACTTTGTAAGCTGGGCCCATGCCCGATGAGCATGGGAGATCGCGATGGAGCTTCGGCATCTCCGATACTTCGTTGCCGTGGCCGACGCAGGCAGCCTGACTGTTGCGGCCGAGCAGAAGCTGCACACGTCACAGCCGTCGCTCAGCCGTCAGATCCGTGACCTCGAGCAGGAGGTCGGCGTTCCCTTGATGAGCCGCAGTGCCCAGGGCATCGCGCTGACGGCGGCGGGCAGGGCCTTTCTCGATCACGCCAGAATGGCGCTGCTGCAGGCGGACGCCGCAAAGGAAGCCGCGCTCCATGCCGCGCAACCGCCGAAGCCGGCTTTCTCGCTTGGCTTTCTGTCGGGCGCCGAGATCGACCTGCTGCCGGAGGTGGATCGCGTCTTGCGCGATGCATTTCCCGGCATCGACATCCGCCTGTCGAGCGACTACTCGCCTTCACTCGCCAGGGCACTGATGCGGCGAAAGCTCGATGCCGCCTTCATCCGGCCCGAAGAGAACATGGGGGATCTGGCCTGCCGGCGCGTGCGCACCGATCCGCTGGTCTTCGTCTTTCCCAGCGATCACCGGCTAGCTTCACAATCCGCAGTGGCGCCTGAGGAGATCAAGGGCGAGACCTTCTACCTGCCTTCCAAATCCGCGCCCGCGGTGCGCCGCATCGTGCTCGACTATCTTGGCCGGGCCGGTATCGACCTCAAGCCCGACCGCGAAGTGCACAACGTCGTCCACGCGATCTCGATGATTGCATCGACTCGCGGCGTCATGATGCTGCCGGCCTATACCAGGCGATATCTGCCCGAGACCATCACGACCCGGCCGGTGCGGGGAGAGGCGCCCACGCTCGACCTCGTTGTCGCCTATCACAAGGCGAACAAGTCTCCGATCCTGAAGCTGCTTCTCTCCAAGGTTGGCTCGCTCGCGGGGGCGGCGGGTTCGTGAAGCCGCAGGGACCCGCGACATATTCGGCGTCGTCCCGGGGCGCGCGAAGCGCGAGCCCGGGACGACGGCTCATTTCACCGGCCGCTTCTCGAGCTTTCTCGCCAATGTGCGCCGATGCATCCCCAATCGCCTGGCCGCTTCCGAGATATTGAAGTCCGTTTCGATCAGCGTCTGGTGGATGCGCTCCCATTCCAGCGTCTTGATCGAGGTCGGCCTCGTGTCGAGCGCGACTTCGGCGTTGCCTTCGGCCCTGTTGAAGGCGGCCTCGATGTCGTCGGTGTTGGACGGCTTGGCGAGATAGTGGCAGGCGCCGAGCTTGATCGCTTCGACGGCGGTAGAGATGCTGGCAAAGCCTGTCAGCACCACGATCAGCATCTCCGGATCGTGGGTGTGCAGTAGCTCGACGCAGGCGAGTCCGGAGGCACCGCCGAGCTTGAGGTCGACCACGGCATGGCCGAAGGAGCGCTCCTCCAGCACCTTGCGCACCTCTTCGATCGAGGCCGCCAGCACGACCTCGTAGCCGCGGCGCTCGAACGAGCGCTTCAGCGTGCGCGCGAAGCCGGCATCGTCCTCGACGACAATGAGCGAGCGGTCAGGTGTCAAACTTGTCTCCGATCGCGAGCGTTGCGAGCGGCAGCGTCAGGCGGACGGTGGCGCCGCGCTTCCTGTGGTTCTCGGCGGTCACGCTGCCGCCAAGCTTGCGCACGACGTTGACCACCAGGAACAGGCCGAGCCCGCCGCCGGCGCGGCCCTTGCTCGACTGATAGGGTTTTCCGAGCTGCGCCAGCATCTCCGGCGCGAAGCCCGGGCCGCGGTCGCTTATCGCCAGCACGAGATTGTCGCCCTCGCGCTCGGCCACGAGCTCGACCCAGTCGCGCGAGACCTCATAGGCGTTGTCGAGCACGTTGAAGATGACCTGTTTCAGCGCGATGTCGGAGACGATCGCGACATCCTCGCCGAAGGTGTTGACGAAATAGAGGGTGCGCGCCGAGCGCGCGTCGCGCCATTCTTCGACCAGCGCGGTGACGAACGCCGTTACCGTGGTCGGCGAGGAGCCTTCGCCGCGCGCTTCGCCGGCCGATACGAGGATGCCCGTGACGATGGTCTTGCAGCGCTGCAGCGAGGTTTCCATTTCCGAGAGATCCTCGGCGAGCTCCTGATCGGCGGCGAGATCCGGCATGCGGCGCCAGTCACTGAGGATGACCGAGAGCGAGGCCAGCGGCGTACCAAGCTCATGCGCGGCGCCGGAGGCGAGCAGCCCCATGCGCACGATGTGGTCCTGCTCGGCGGCATGCTGGCGCAGCGCCGCCAGATGCGCATCGCGTTGGCGCAGATTCCTGTTGATGCGGGTGACGAATACGACCAGCAGCACCGCATTGAGCACGAAGCCCAGCAGCATGCCGGCGACCGTGAGCGTATAGGTCTCGCTCAGCGGGTTCGGCGGCAGGTCGAGCGGGCGATAGGCGATCGTCAGCCAGACGAAGCTGGCGCAGGTCAGCGCGACCAGCGACCAGGTCGAGCGGGCATCGAGCAGCACCGCACCGAGCGTCACCTGAAGCAGGAACAGCGAGTGAAGGGATTGGTGGCCCCGCCGCTGAGGTAAAGCTGCGCGGTGAGCGCTGCGACGTCGAGCATCAAGGCGACAAGCAGCTCGTTGCTGGAGATCGCGGCGCGATGGCGCACCCAGATCAGGCTGGAGACATTGAGCAGCACCAGCGCGCCGATCACCGCGCCCATCCGCTCCAGGGGCAGGGGAATGCCGAGCCAGAAATGCACGCCGCCGATGGTCACGATCTGGCCGACCACCGCGGTCCAGCGCAGCTGGATCAGCAGCGCCATGTTCTTGCGGTTGGTCTCGTCGTCGGTCGGCGCAGCGCCGATCAACTCGCCGCGCGCGTCCGCCTGCGATTGCAGCGTGACGGCGCTACCCGCAAGCGTCTGCGTTCTTCCGTCGTCAGGCCTGTTCGACGATCGTTTCAGCATCTGATCCCGTCCTGCGGGCGGCGCATCGGGCCCGCCTTCCGGTTCGTGGACGAAGCGCGTGCGGCGGAACAGCCCGCCGCCGAATGTGACGAAAAGCTTGCCGGCCAGCATGAAAGCCAGGGAAAACCACGTCAGCGCGTAGATCAGGTGGTTATTGGGAAAGCGGATCACGGTCAATCCGCCGATCGGCCCGCCGGCGGTTTGTGATCCGGCGTCAGCATCGACGAAGAACGGCGCGGCGTGGGTGAGGCTGCGTGCCGCCGCAATCGCGGCGACATCGCGCGAATACCAGCGGTTGTGCTGGGGCACATTGTTCCGGAGGAATCCGCCTTTCGGCTCGGTCATGCGCAACAGGCCGGTGATCTCGACCTTGCCGTCGGGATTGCCGCTCTGGCGCGTCGATGCGTCGCGCCGCTCGGACGGCACGAAACCGCGGTTGATCAGGACCTGCGTGCCGTTATCGCGCTGAAGCGGCGTCAGCACCCAATAGCCGGGACCCTCCTCGGTGACGGCCTGAACCAGCGTCTCGCGATCGTGCAGGAAGCGACCGGCGAGGCGGACGTGCCTGTATTCGTCGTTCGCGGCGGTGACCGCAGGCCATGACGCTGGCGCGGGAATCGGCTCGGCCGGGGCATGGACGCGCTGCTCGACGCGGTCGATCAGCGCCAGCTTCCAGGCGCGGCGCTCGACCTGCCAGATGCCGAGCGCGATCAGAAGGACAATGGCGGTGAGCGAGAGGACCGTGAGCCACAAAGAGGGGCGCGCAGTCTTGCCGCGCGTCCCCTCTGCCTTGCCCGTCACGGTCCCGGTGTCGCTCACTTCATTCCCGTCATCTGGTGGATCGGCATCATGTTGCTGTTGAGGTGGTTCATCACCCACAGCGACCCGGACAGCGCGATCACCACCATGACGATGGTGAAGATCAGCGCCATCATGCTCCAGCCGTTCTCCGACGTCGTGTTCATGTGCAGGAAGTAGATCATGTGCACGACGATCTGCACGACCGCGAACGCCATGATGACCAGTGCGGTGATCTGCTTGCTCGGCAGTGCCCCGCTCATCACCAGCCAGAACGGGATCGCGGTCAGCACGACCGAGAGCACGAAGCCGAGCATATAAGTCGAGAACGTGCCGTGGGCGTGGCTATCGCCGTGGTGATGGTCGTGCGCGCCGGCTGCGTGGGTATCGGTGTTCATCGCAGGACTCCCAGGAGATAGACGAAGGTGAAGACGCCGATCCAGACCACGTCGAGGAAGTGCCAGAACATCGACAGGCACATCAGGCGGCGGCGGTTGGCCTCGATCAGGCCGAACTTCCAGACCTGCACCATCAGCGTCACCAGCCAGATCAGGCCGCAGGAGACGTGCAGGCCGTGGGTGCCGACCAGGGTGAAGAAGGCGGACAGGAAGGCGCTGCGCTGAGGGGTAGCGCCTTCGTGGATCATGTGGGCGAACTCGGTGAGCTCGATGCCGATGAAGGCGAGACCGAACAGGCCGGTGATCGCCAGCCACATCTGGGTCTGGGCGACCTTGTTCTGCTGCATCGTCAGCATGGCAAAGCCGTAGGTGATCGACGACAGCAACAGCATCGAGGTGTTCACCGCGACCAGGTTGAGGTCGAACAGGTCTTTCGGCGCGGGGCCGGCGGCGTAGTTGCCGCCGAGCACGCCGAAGGTGGCGAACAGGATCGCGAAGATGAGGCAGTCGCTCATCAGGTAGATCCAGAAGCCGAGCGAGGTGCTGTAGCCTTCCGGATGCGGGTGTTCGTCGGCGAGGTAGAACATCGGCTCGCCGGTTTGGGTGGGATTGACAGCGATCGTCATTTACTTGGCTCCGGCGAGCAGTTTGGTGCGCGCGTCTTCGGTCCGGATGACGTCTTCAGCCGGAATGTCGAAGTCGCGGTGATAGTTGAAGGTGTGGCCGATGCCGACGGCGAGCATCGCGATGAAGCTCACGGCCGCCAGCCACCAGATGTACCAGATCAGGCCGAAGCCCATTGCGGTGGCGAGGCCGGCGAGGATGATGCCGGTGCCGGTGCTGCTCGGCATGTGGATCGGCTTGAACCCGGTGAGCGGACGCTGGTAGCCGCGCTTCTTCATGTCCCACCACGCGTCATTGTCGTGAACGACGGGGGTGAAGGCGAAGTTGTAGTCCGGCGGCGGCGAGGAGGTCGCCCATTCCAGCGTACGCGCGTCCCAGGGATCGCCGGTGACGTCCTTGAGCTGCTCGCGCTTGAGGAAGGAGACCGCGAACTGCATCAGCATGCACATGATGCCGAGGAAGACGAGGCCGGCGCCGATCGCGGCGACGACGAACCAGATCTGCAGGGACGGATCGTCGAACACGCGCAGGCGGCGGGTCACGCCCATCAGGCCGAGCACATAGAGCGGCATGAAGGCGAGATAGAAGCCGGTGACCCAGAACCAGAACGACAGCTTGCCCCAGAACGGATCGAGCTTGAAGCCGAACGCTTTCGGGAACCAGTAGTTGATGCCGGCGAACGCGCCGAACACCACGCCGCCGATGATCACGTTGTGGAAATGCGCGATCAGGAACAGGCTGTTGTGCAGCACGAAGTCGGCCGGCGGCACCGCGAGCAGCACGCCGGTCATGCCGCCGAGCACGAAGGTCAGCATGAAGGCGATCGTCCACAGCATCGGCAGCTCGTAGCGGATGCGGCCGCGATACATCGTGAACAGCCAGTTGAACATCTTCGCGCCCGTCGGGATCGAGATGATCATCGTGGTGATGCCGAAGAACGAGTTGACGCTGGCGCCTGAGCCCATCGTGAAGAAGTGGTGCAGCCAGACCAGGTACGACAGGATGGTGATGACGACCGTGGCGTAGACCATCGAGGTGTAGCCGAACAGGCGCTTGCCGGAGAAGGTCGAGGTCACCTCGGAGAAGATGCCGAAGGCGGGGAGAACCAGGATGTAGACCTCGGGATGACCCCAGATCCAGATCAGGTTCACGTACATCATGGCGCTGCCGCCGAAATCGTTCGTGAAGAAGTTGGTGCCGACGTAGCGGTCGAGCGAGAGCAACGCGAGCACGACGGTCAGGACGGGGAAGGAGGCGACGATCAGGACGTTGGTGCAGAGCGAGGTCCAGGTGAACACCGGCATCTTCATCATGGTCATGCCGGGGCAGCGCAGCTTGACGATGGTGCAGATCAGGTTGATGCCCGATAACGTCGTGCCGACGCCGGCGACCTGTAGCGCCCAGATGTAATAGTCGACGCCGACGTCAGGACTGTAGCCGATGTTGGACAGCGGCGGATAAGCCAGCCAGCCGGTACGGGCGAACTCGCCGATGAACAGCGATGCCATCACCAGCACCGCGCCGCCGACCGTCATCCAGAAGCTGAAATTGTTCAGGAACGGGAACGACACGTCACGCGCGCCGATCTGGAGCGGCACGACGTAGTTCATCAGGCCAGTGACCAGCGGCATCGCCACGAAGAAGATCATGATCACGCCGTGGGCGGTGAAGACCTGGTCGTAGTGATGGGCGGGGAGGAAGCCTTCGGAGCCGCCGAACGCGAGCGCCTGCTGCGCACGCATCATGAGGGCGTCGGCGAAGCCGCGCAGCAGCATCACGATGCCGAGGATCATGTACATGATGCCGATGCGCTTGTGGTCGACCGTGGTGAACCATTCGCGCCAGAGATAGCCCCAGAGGCGGAAATAGGTCACGCCGGCAAACAGCGTGATGCCGCCGAGCGCGACCACTGCGAAGGTGCCAACCAGGATCGGCTCGTGGAACGGCAGCGAATCGATGCCGAGTCGGCCGAAGATGAGCTTGAGAAGATCAGGAGACATGCTGGATCTCTTTAGGAGTCTGACTTCGGACGCTGTCCGAGGAAGAAGGACGAGGACTTCAGCGGCGCGAAGATCGGCCGCTTCAGGCCGGCGCCAAGCAGCGGCGCGGTGTCGAGGGGGGCCTTGATCGACGCGGTGCTCTGGCCCTGCGGCGCTTCCGGCGTGCAGGTGCCGGCGACGAAGGTCGGCTCGGGTCCGAACGGCGTGCCGCGGCGGGCGTACTTGTCGTAGGTGAGCGGCAGGGTGTTGTTCAGGCCCTCATGGCCGTTGCCGCCCTTGGCGTCGATCGCCATCATCTCGCTCTGGCACATCTTGCCGGTCTCGACGCACATGTTGAGGATCAGGCGATAGAGATCGGCATCGACGGTGCCGTAGCGGCGCACCGGCTCGTTCTCGCTGGGCTTCTCGAGCTGAAGATATTCAGCGCGGCCGAGCGAGCCGCCGGCCGATTTGGCCTGCGCGACCCAGGCATCGAAGCCCTTGTCGTCGAGGCCCTGGAAGTTGAAGTGCATGCCGGAGAATCCGGCGCCGCTGTAGTTCGCCGAAAAGCCCTTGTAGGTGCCGGCGTGGTTCACCACGGCGTGGAGCTTGGTCTCCATGCCCGGCATCGCGTAGATCTGGCCGGCGAGCGCGGGGATGTAGAACGAGTTCATCACCGAGGAGGCGGTGATGCGGAAGTTGATCGGACGATCGACCGGCGCGGCCAGATCGTTGACGGTGGCGATGCCATAGTCCGGATAGATGAAGAGCCACTTCCAATCGAGCGCGACGACGTCGACCTCGAGCGGAGCCTTGGACTGGTCGATGGCCTGCTCCGCCTTGATGCGGCCGAGCGTGCGATAGGGGTCGAGCAGATGCGTGCCCATCCAGGTCAGCGCGCCAAGGCAAACGATGATCAGAAGTGGCGCCGACCAGATCACCAGCTCGAGCTTGGTCGAGTGGTCCCATTCCGGCTCGTAGCGGGCCGAGGCGTTGGACTGGCGGTAGCGCCAGGCGAAAAGCACCGTCAGCGCCATCACGGGGACGACGATCAGGAGCATCAGGACGGTGGAGATGATGACGAGGTCGCGCTGCTGGGCAGCGATGTCGCCGGCTGGCGCCAGCACGACGTAGTTGCAGCCGCTGAGCGCGACTGCCAGGGGTAGTAGCGCCAGGATCTTGAGACGAGACACGGGCCGAGCCTTTGAGAATGAGTTTCCTTTGCGGGGCCAACGGGTAGCTGCGGCGCAACAATCCGGACATTGGACAATTTGTCCAATGTTGCAGTGCGGGATGTTGGGTCAGACAGGTCCAGATTGCCTGGCGTTCGCCGGGCGGTCGGCTTTGGTTTTCAGGACGTTAAGGGCGCACGAATGGCGACGGCACAGACCCCCGCAATGGCAGACCTCCACTCGGGCGAGCACGGCCACGACCAGGCCAGTCCCGGCGAGATCGCCATCGGCGTCATCATCGGCCGCACCTCGGAATTCTTCGACTTCTTCGTGTTCGCGATCGCCTCGGTGATCGTGTTCCCGCGCCTGGTCTTCCCGTTCACGAGCGAGCTGACCGGCACGCTCTATTCCTTCATGATCTTCGCGCTGGCCTTCATGGCCCGGCCGATCGGCACCGTGATTTTCATGACCGTCGATCGCAGCTACGGCAAAACCGCCAAGCTGGTCTCGGCGCTGTTCCTGCTCGGCACCGCCACCGTCGCGCTCGCGTTCCTGCCCGGCTATCACGACATCGGCGTCGCCGCGATCTGGCTGCTGGCACTGGCGCGCATCGCGCAGGGTCTGGCCTGGGGCGGCGCCTGGGACGGCATGGCTTCGCTGCTGGCGCTGAACGCGCCGCCCTCCAAGCGCGGCTGGTACGCGATGGTGCCGCAGCTCGGCGCCCCGCTCGGGCTGATCGTGGCGAGCGCGCTGTTCGCCTATTTCGCGGGCAACCTGTCGGCCGACGATTTCTTCGACTGGGGCTGGCGCTATCCGTTCTTCGTCGCCTTCGCCATCAACGTCGTGGCGCTGTTCGCCCGCCTGCGCATGGTGACGACCGAGGAATACGCCTCGCTGTTCGAGACCCGCGAGCTCCAGCCCTCGCGAATCTCCGAGACGGTCGCGCGCGAAGGCCAGAACATCATGCTCGGCGCCTTCGCGCCGCTGGCGAGCTTCGCACTGTTCCACATGGTCACGGTGTTTCCGCTGTCCTGGGTGTTCCTGTTCACCCGCGAGAGCCCGGTGCGCTTCCTGATCATCGAGATCGTCGCCGCCGTGTTCGGCGTCGCCGCGATCGTGGCCTCGGGCGTGATCGCCGACCGCGTCGGACGCAAATCGCTGCTGATGGGATCGGCGATCGCGATCGCGATCTACAGCGGTTTTGCTCCGCAGCTGCTCGACGCCGGCGCGTTCGGCGAGACCATCTACATGGTGATCGGCTTCATCCTGCTCGGCCTGTCGTTCGGCCAATCCTCGGGCGCGATCGCCTCGAATTTCAGGCAGGCCTATCGCTACACCGCCTCGGCGCTGACCTCCGACATGGCCTGGCTGTTCGGCGCCGGCTTCGCGCCGCTGGTCGCGCTGCTGCTCGCCACCAATCTCGGCGTCATCGCCTCGGGTGCGTATCTGCTGTCAGGCGCGTTCTGGACCTTGCTTGCGCTCTGGCTCAGCGGCCAGCGCGAGGCCGGCGATATGGACGCGGGCTCCAGCTCGTAAGCTCGAGCCTGGTGGGGTGGGCAAAGGCGCGCAGCGCCGTGCCCACCACCTCTCAATGATTGCGCGCAAGAATGGTGGGCACGCTTCGCTTTGCCCACCCTACGGCAGCGAGATTTGTAGCTCGAGATCCCCGGTCTGCGCTTAGCGCGCGTCAATCCGCCACGATCTTCACGCGGTCGCGCACCTTCACCTGCGCGGTGCGATCGAGCCCGTTCAGCACGCGGAACCGCTCGGCGGGATGATCGACGCCGGCCATGCGGTGGGACAGCGATTCCACGGTGTCGCCCGGCTGCACCGTGATGACCTTGATGCGCAGCGGACGCGCGGCCTGGATCTCGTCGAGCGTCAGGCGGCGGAATGAGTTGACGGTCTCGCGGGCGTTGCGCTCGCTCTCGGTCGATTTCTGCCGGGCCGCGAAGATGAAGCGGTAGACGTCGCTGCCGAACCGCAGCGCGTAGACCTTGAACTGCCACTGGTCGCCCTTGGCGGTGACGGAGGCGGCCGGAAAACCGTTAATCGTGATGTCCTCGGTCGAAGCCTTCTCGACGCCCTCCATCCAGCCCGAATTGAGGTAATCGCCGAGCGACTGCTCGGCCGGCACACGCACGACGTCGAAGCGCATCGCCTGCGAGCCGCCGTCGCGCACGCCGATCACCGCCTGCGCGGTGTTGTCGAGCGTGAAATTGTCAGGCGCCTGGAAGGTGAAGCCGAGTTTCGGATGCAGGAATCTGCGGCCGCGGACGAAACCTTCGCTGGGATCTTCGCCATAAACGAGGTTGTCGATGGCGGCGAGATAGCTCTCGCGGTCGCGCTCAGCGCCCTCGGGCGCAGAATATTGCCGCGCGATGGTCTGCGCATTCTGCACGCGCTCCGGCGTTGCCGGATGCGACGAGGTGAAATCCTGCGCGCGCGGATCGAGCGAGGTCTTGCCGGCCTTCAGCTCGGCATTGCGCTCCATCGCCGAGAGGAAGCGTGCCGCACCATAGGGGTCGAAATGCGCCTTGGCGGAAATGCCGACGCCGATGCCGTCGGCCTCGAACTCCTGATTGCGCGAGAAGCTCGCCATGGTGAGCTTGGTTTTGGCGAGCGCGAGCGCGGTGAGATCGGGATCGTTGCTCATGTCGGTGACGACGCGGGTGACGATCGCGGCCTGGCGCGCCTGGTCCTCGCGCATCGCGGCGTGCTTGGACAGCACATGCGCCATCTCGTGGCTGAGCACGGAGGACAATTCCGAGGTGTCGCTCGCGAGCGCAAGCAGGCCGCGCGTGACATAGAGCTGGCCATTCGGCAGCGCGAACGCGTTCACCGCGCCGGAATTGAGGATGGTGACCTTGTAGCCCTGGTCGGGGCGGTCGGACGCCGCGACCAGCCGGTCGACGGTCTTGCTGACGAGCGATTCGAGCCTGGGGTCGTCATAGGTGCCGCCATAGCTCGCCAGGATGCGCTCGTGCTCCTTTTCGGTGGCGGGGGTCTGCGCGACGGCCGGCTTCGGCTTGGGTAGCGCAACGGTCGGCGGGGCGGCCGCGGTCTGGAACCGGTTCATGTCGCCGCAACCGGCGAGAAGGCCGCCCAGCGCAAGGCAAAGCGCGGCCGGCGCAGCCCGCAGGCGGCGGCAATCACCTCGTCCGTGCCGTTCTAGCACCCCATTCACGTCGATTAACCCGTGCCCGGCCGTTAAGGCCTTACCCCAGTAGGCTCGTTTGCGCCCAGCAATTCAACCTGTCCCAAGAGACGCACGTCGATACGCGGCCCCGTCGTTCCCTCAATCCAGCCCCGGACTCGAATCCGTTTATTCTCCAGGGACTTAAGGGCGATCCCCGCGCCCTCGAAGGTCGGTAACGCGCGCTTTGAAATAGTCACGGCAAAGCCGCGTGTCCAGTTCCGTCCGAAGTTGAGGTAGGTCGTTGCCCCAGCTTGCCGGACCGACAGGACTTTGCCCTCGACCACCATAAAGCGCCCGATCCTGGCCAAAATATCGTCCGAACTTTCCGCGTTTTTTATGGCCGACGGGTCAGCCCAACTGCCCATTTTTTGGCGCCGGGCCTCGGCCTCCGACGCCATCAGGGCCGCGGCGCAGTCCTTGTCCGTGATCTCGGCGGAGACGATGGCGTCGCCCTGGGCAAGCAACATGGCCTGCACGGAGATGTCGTTTTCGCCGATGAACATGAGTGCGCCCTGCCGGCCGTAGCGGTCGGGCGTGTCGTCATTGCCGCGCAGGACCACGTCGCGGCCGGCGAGCAGCGATGTCAGCGCCTGCTTGGTCTTCGCCGTCGCCTCGATTCCGGAGAGGCGGACCTCGCGTCCGTCGTCAAGACGCACGCTGCGCACATCGGTAATCGCGGCGACGCGGCCCTCGCCCAGCGTATCGAATTGGCACGGCGCGGCGAGCGCCGTGTCACCCGCGACGAGAAAAAATGCGACGATGGGATGAAGCAGTCGCGTCACGTGACCCGGAGAGGTTGCGTTACGCGATCATCTTAACTCAAACGTAGCGAACGACGAAGGGGCACTCGTAGGGTGGGCAAAGCGAAGCGTGCCCACGTCTGTGGTTCGTGGCGCCGGCTCGTGGGCACGGCGCGAAGAGTGCGCCTTTGCCCACCCTACGGCAGTTCGCGTGATGCTACGTCATGGCCTCACGCATCGCCTTGCTTCGCTCGCAATGACAACGCGGAAACATCTTGCGTCTTCCAGCCATTCCGCTTTGCGGAAAACATGGGTGGCAATCATGCGCGCGCAACGTCCCCGCGCTTGCTGCGCTGTCGCGCATGCGGCATGATCGCGACAACAGCAAATAACCAAGCCGCCATAAGAGCAACGGCGCGATAACGGGAGGTCATTTTCCATGAAGCATATTTTGTCCGGCATTTTTGCCGCCGCGTTTGCCCTGAGCGCGAGCGCCGCCGCGCAAGCCCAGGACAAGCCGCCGCTGAAGATCGGCGGCATCCTCGACATGTCGAGCCTCTATGCCGACATCACCGGCCCCGGCAGCGAGACCGCGGCCAAGATGGCGGTGGAGGATTTCGGCGGCGAGGTGCTGGGACGCAAGATCCAGGTGCTCGCCGCCGACCATCTCAACAAGGCCGACCTGTCCGCCAACATCGCGCGCGACATGATCGACAATCAGGGTGTCGAGATGATCTACGACGTCGCGGCCTCCGCGACCGCGCTTGCCGCGGGCGAGATCGCGAAAGCGCGCAACAAGATCATCATGTTCAACGGCCCGGGCTCGATCCGTCTCACCAACGAGGCCTGCGGTCCCTACACCATCCATTACGTGTTCGACACGTTCGGCCAGGCCAACGTCACCGGCCTCGCGGCCGTGAAGTCGGGCCTCGACACCTGGTTCTTCCTCACCGCCGACTATGCCTTCGGTCAGGATCTGGAGAAGGACACCAGCGCCGTCGTGACCAAGACCGGCGGCAAGGTGCTCGGCAGCGTGCGCCATCCGCTCAACACGTCGGACTTCTCGTCGTTCCTGCTCCAGGCGCAGTCCTCCAAGGCCAAGGTGATCGGCCTCGCCAATGCCGGTGGCGACACCGTGAACGCGATCAAGCAGGCCGCCGAGTTCGGCATCACCAAGGGTGGTCAGAAACTGTCGCCGCTGCTCGCTTTCGTCACCGACATCGATTCGATCGGGCTCGAGACCGCACAGGGCCTGCTGCTGGCCGAGGCCTTCTACTGGGACATGAACGACGAGACGCGCGCTTTCTCGAAGCGCTTTCAAGAGCGCGTTAAGCGGCCGCCGACCTCGGCACAGGCCGGCGTCTATTCCTCCGTCACGCACTATCTGAAGGCGGTGAAGGCGGCGGGTACGACCGACGCCGCCGCGGTCATGAAGGTGATGAAGGAGACGCCGATCAACGACTTCTTCGCTCATAACGGCAAGATCCGCGAGGACGGCCGCATGGTCCACGACATGTACCTGTTCGAGGTGAAGAAGCCGTCGGAATCCAAGGGCCGCTGGGACGATTACAAGCTACTCGCCACCGTGCCCGGCAGCGAAGCGTTCCAGTCGCTGGAGCAGTCGCGCTGCCCGCTGGTGAAGAAGTGACGCGAAGCGTCATCCCGGGGCGCGCGTAAGCGCGAACCCGGGATCTCGAGGTTCTACTCGCTTCGCGAGCCCCGGAACGACGCTCAAAACAACAACAAGGGAGGCCTCCCATGAACGACATGGTCCTGCAAAAGCTCGAAGGCGGGCTGCTCACCATCACCATGAATCGCCCGGAGCGGAAGAACGCGCTCAATCCCGAAATGGTGGCCGGCCTCGTCGAGGCGGCGCGGCGCGCGGCTGACGATCCCGAGGTGCGCGCGGTGCTGTTCAAGGGCGCGGGCGGCTCGTTCTGTGTCGGCGGCGACGTCAAGTCGATGGCGGCCGGCCGCGCGCCGCTGCCGTTCGAGCAGAAGCTTGCGAACCTGCGCCGCGGCATGGAAGTCTCGCGCATCCTGCACCAGATGCCGAAGCCCGTGGTGGCGCAGCTCGACGGCGCCGCGGCCGGCGCCGGCCTGTCGATGGCGTTGTCCTGCGACCTGCGCATCGCCAGCGAGTCCTGCAAGATCACGACCGCCTTCGCAAAAGTTGGCTTCTCCGGCGATTACGGCGGCACCTATTTCCTGACCCGGCTGCTCGGCAGCGCGCGGGCGCGCGAGCTCTATCTGATGTCGCCGGTTCTCACCGCGAAGGAAGCGCACGCGATCGGCATGGTGACGAAGGTCGTGCCCGATGCCGAGATCGATACCGCCGCGCACGAGCTCGCGCGGTCGCTGGCGCAGGGTCCCTCGATCGCGCTCGGCTTCATCAAGCGCAACATCAACAATGCCGAGCATCTGGCGCTGGAAGATTGCTTCGATGGCGAGGCGATCCACCACACCCGCTGCGGCGACACCGAGGACCACAAGGAGGCCGCAAAGGCCTTCGTCGAGAAGCGCAAGCCGACCTTCAAGGGCGCATGACGATGGCGCCCTATATGCGGCTGCGGCAGATCTGCCTCGTCGCGCCGCAGCTCGCGCCCGTGATCGCGGATATCGCGGAGATCATGGGCCTTTCTGTCTGCTATCGCGACGGCAACGTCGCCAAATACGGCCTGGAGAACGCGCTGCTCCCGGTCGACACGATCCTGCTGGAGGTGGTGGCGCCGTTAAAGGGCGGCACCGCGGCCGGCCGCTTTATCGAGAAGACCGGCGGCCGCGGCGGCTACATGGCGATCTTCTGCTGCGACGATCCGGACGAGCGCGGCCGCAACGCCGATGCGCTTGGCGTGCGCACCGCCAATGTGATTGACCACGCGCCCTATCACGGCGTCCAGCTCCACCCCCGCGACTGCCGCGCCGCCTTCATCGAGTTCAACCACACCGAAGGCAGCGATGACAACTTGGGTCCGTACCCGCCGGCCGGGCCGGGCTGGCAAAAGTTCATCCGCAAGGATGTCACCGAGGCGCTGACTGCGGTGGAGATGCAGAGCCCTGATCCGCAGGGGCTGGCGGAGCACTGGGGCAAGATCACCGGCGTTGCGCCGAATGGCAAGGCCGAATTGAAGCTGCCCAACGCCACCTTCCGCTTCGTCAAGGGCGCCAGCGAGATCATGAGCGCGCTGGAGTTCCGGGTGGTCGACATCGCAAGCGTGCTGCATGCGGCCAAGGCGAAGGGGCTGGCAGTGGCGGGCAATGAGTTTTTGCTGGGCGGCGTGACGTTCCGCGTGAGTTGATTCCCTCGTAGTGATCCGTCACCCTGAGGTGCTCGCCTCTTCGGCGAGCCTCGAAGGGCGACGGCCACCGGCGGGGCCGTTCATCCTTCGAGGCTCCCCGCACGGTGCGTTGCACCGCGCGCCTCGCACCTCAGGATGACGGATAACGGTGCTGCGGATGCAAAGAAGAACAAGAAGGGGTTACGCCATGCCGCATCCGCTCGACAGCTTCTTTGCCCCCGCAAGCATCGCGCTGATCGGCGCCTCGCGCGATCACGAGAAGATCCCGGGGCGGCTCCTGTCGATGCTGCGCAAGAACGAGTATCCCGGCAAAATCTATCCGGTGAACCCGAACTATACCGAGATCGACGGGCTCGCCTGCTACAAATCGATCGCGGAGATCGGCGCGCCGATCGATCTCGCCGTCATCATCATTCCCGCCCGCGCGGTCCTTCCCGCGCTCGAGCAATGCGCCGCCGCCGGCGTGAAGAACGCCGTCATCATCTCCTCCGGTTTTGCGGAAGAAGGCGGCGACAGCGCGGCGATGCAGGATGCGATCGCGGCGCTGGCGAGGCGCACCGGCATGCGGATATCAGGCCCCAACGCCGAGGGCTTTTTCAGTCAGGTGCAGCGCGTCGCCGCGACCTTCAGCCCCGCGGTGGACGTCAAGCCTGATGTGGTGCCGCTGGTCGCCACGACGAAGCGGATCGGCATCGTCGCGCAGAGCGGCGGCATCGGCTTTGCGTATTATCATCGTGCCAAGGCGCTCGGCATCGCCGTGAGCTACGTCGTCAGCGCCGGTAACGAATCCGATCTCGGCGCCGGCGAGTTCCTGGACTACCTGGTGCAGGACGCCGCGACCGATGTGATCCTGTTGTTCATCGAGGGCATCCGCGACGTCGAAAAATTCCTCGCGGCCGCGCGGCGCGCCGGGGAGATGAAGAAGCCCGTCATCGTCACGAAAGTCGGCCGCTCCGGCGCCGGGATGCGCGCCGCGGCCTCGCACACCGCAAGCATGGCGGGATGGTCAGCGGCTTACGACGCCGTGTTCGCGAGGTACGGGTTCATCGTCTCGAACGATCTCGACGAGGCGCTGACGATCGCGGCGGTGCTGGCGAGCAATCCGCTGCCGCAAGGCGATCGCGTCGCGGTGGTCACCGTCTCCGGCGGCGCCGGTATCTGGGGCGCCGACGCGGTGGCGCTGCGCGGCCTGCAGGTCCCCGAATTGTCCGAACGGATCCAGACGGAGATCAAGACGCTGATGCCGTCCTACGGCACCGCGCGCAACCCTATCGATGTCACCGCGCAAGGCGTCACCTCCGGCGGCTTGCAAAAGAGCGTCGATCTGCTGACTGTCTCCAACGAGGTCGATGCGATCCTGGTCGTGCTGTCGCTGTCGAGCGAGGTGCGCAAGCCCTTCAAGGAGGAGGAGCTGACGCCGGTGCTGGCGGCGCAGAAGAAGCCGGTGGTGTTCTATTCCTACACGGTGCCGTCCGACTTCGCGCGCCGCGAGCTCGCCAAATCCGGCGTCGTCGTGCTCTCGGGGCTCACCCATGTCGGCGTCGCGATGCGGCAGCTCGTCGATTACGCAAAATTCAGCCTGCCGAAGCCCACGGACGAGACGCGGCTGCCGGCGCGCGATCTCTCCGCCCATTTGGCATCGCGCACTCTGTCCGAGGCCGACAGCAAGGCGCTGCTTCGCGCCGCCGGCATCGAGCTGCCGGACGAGGTGCTTGTGAAGGACAAGACCGAGCTCGACGATGCGGTCGCCAGAATCGGCTTTCCGCTGGTGATGAAGATCCAGTCGCCCGATATCGCGCACAAGAGCGAAGTCGGCGGCGTGCGCGTCAACATCAGCACCAAGGGCGAAGTGTTTCTGGCATTCGAGGCGTTGCTGGCCAATGCGCGCAAGCAAAAGCCGGAGGCGACGCTCCAGGGCGTGCTCGTCGGCCCGATGGCCAAGCGCGGCGTCGAGATCATCGTCGGCACCATGACGGACACGACCTTTGGCCCGATGGTCATGGTCGGCCTCGGCGGCATCACCACGGAGTTGTTCCGCGACGTCGTCTATCGCCCGGCGCCTGTCAGCGCAGAGGAGGCGGGCGCAATGCTGGCGGGCCTGAAAGCCGCGCCGCTGTTGAATGGATTTCGCGGAGCGGCAAGAGCGGATGTGTCGGCGCTATCGCAGTTGATCGCCGATATCTCCGTGCTCGCCGCACGGCATGCGCAGGAGATCGCGGAGATCGAACTCAACCCGGTGCTGGTGCACGCCGAAGGCCAGGGCGTGACGATCGTCGATGCGCTGGTCGTGGGGCGGAAGTAGCGTGCAGGGCGCAGCTGTCGTCCCGGACAAGCGAAGCGCCGATCCGGGACCCATAACCCCAGGGAAGATGTGGTTACGGGGACTCGGGGTTATCGCTTTCGCGCCGCAACTCCTCCCTGTGGTTATGGGTCCCTGTGTCTTGGAAGTCTGTCAGGATGGGTTGGGCGGGTGTTGGACAGATTGCTCAGGTCGAAGAACCCGCCAGACACGGCGTCGAGTTCCATATCGATCAATTCACACGCTTCAATCATGTCTTCCCTCTTGTTGCTGTGATCGACATCTGGCTCAAAGCAAACCAGCGCCTCACTGCCCGTGTTCTTACCGGATGGTTGCCTTTCTATCTGTGAGAAGAATCACGCACGCTCCACAGTGGCAGCCTTGGCTGCGATATCGCTCGAACGAACCTGACTGTCTCAGACACCTTCATAACCCGGGGGCCTGGTCTCATAGCGCAGAGCGAGAACTCTGACGCGAGCTGAACGTATGCGAGGCAGTTGACCGCAAGGCTGTCGAAGCGCGTTGCGATCCGACGACATTGCTCGATCCTGTTGAAGACGCGTTCATCGATATTGCGGGCTCGGTAGACGCATGGACTGCTTTCCGCAGGGATGCTGGCCAGGCGCCGTTCCTGATGGCGAGTTCTCCGACTCGATGTCGTGGCCACCGCAGCAGCACTTGCTTGGTTGTGACAGCAGGCGCAGGACATCGGCCTATGAAGATCGTGATCCTCTCAAACCGACGCAACAATTTCTGCGAACCTATCGGATGGAACGATTGATGTCGCATCGTACATTGCTATCGCCGCCGCTAGCTTCAGCGGTCAGGCGATCGGAATTGATACGAACCTGCCCGCGGCGACGGATTGGAAGTCCGGCCGCACGGTGTGCCAGCACTCAATTCCGCGAACGCGTTGGGCGGATCCGATACTCACTGAGATCTACCAGGGAGGGTTTTGGCCGTAGCATTCGGCCCGCTCTCCGCTGTATCGCCGGCCGTCTTGCTCGTCCGGCGCCGCGGCCAATAGACGGTTCAATCAAGCTGCTGACAACCGATTCCTTGGTCCTTTCACCAACGGGAAGACCTTTTATTGAAGGAGACTGTACGACGACAGCACGCCGATCCGATCAAATGCCATGCGGATGATGCCGGTCACGGACCACCGCTTCATTTCGCTGCCGCGCAGCAACCGCGTCGCTTTAGGACAGCAAGACGGCCATCAATTTCGGTGCGCCAAGCCACCGGCTTTATGAATTCATGGCCTAACGCTACTTTATGCAGGCTGTTGGTCGGCGATCACAAAAGCGATTCCCGAACCGATTTCTCAATGATTCATGGATGGTCGGCTCTTGGAGGCTAACCGTGGGGAATGGAGAGAGGAGCTCGGATGCAGGCTGACGCCACTCCCGGATCGGCGGGTCATAAGATCTGACAGCGGGATGTGTCCGATTACGTTGCGGGATTTATCAGCCTTGGTGGCCCGAAGGCGTTCAGCCGATGGCGGAACACCTTGGTAACGGGCACCTTACAGTGAGCGAATTGTACCCGCACCCCCCGGGAGCGGCCGGGAGTGTGCGGGCATCCTGGACTTAGCCGATCGAGCTGACGTTCGCCTGAGCGAGCAGCTGTGTGAGGTTTGCGTTGCCTCCATTGCCGAAGACGCTGAAGCCGCCGACGGCAACACCGACCTGCGTAGCAATCTGCGGCTGTACGACGATATTGCCGGACAAGTTGCTCACGTCGAAGAGTCCCCCACCAGACACCGCGTCGAGTTCCATATCGATCAGTTCACGCACTTCATTCATGATTCCATCCTCAGGTTTGCGGGTGAACAACATCCAGCTCAAAGCAAGCCAGTGCCTCACTACGCGTGTTGATACTGGAGGACGGTTTTTCTATCTGTGACAGAAATCACGGGGGGCCCGGCGTGGCAATCAGCTTTAGCGACGATATGGCCCGTTGGATAAATGCCGTGTGCGACATTTGCTCCCACGGCGCTTCTGTTCTGATTCATGTGGCATGGACTCTCGCATGTCTCGAACGGATCTGGCTGTCTCAGGCACCACGTGTAAGAATTGAGCGCGACGCAACGCCCATTCAGCGCAACAAACGGATCGAACGCGAGTGAGGTGGCCGCAGGCTCCCCGCAGGGCGACGCGTTCCACGACATTGCGAGTTCTTTGATCCCAATCGGCGTCGCAGCCGCGGTCGACAAGCAATGTTGAGCCCTGAGGCGAGACAGGACCTTTCCCGACAAGGCGTTGCCGCGAGCCGGATCGGCAGGCCGTTGGTATCAACGACCGCAAGAATCCTGCGCGCCACCCCACCCGTGGAGCGTCCCATCGACTGAACCCGCTCCGGGTGATGCACGCTCGATGCTGATGGATGCCGACAATAAAGGTGTCGATCGCCTGGACAGCGGCATCATTGGCGGCGGCAAGCGCGTCCATGACATGGCTCCGCACGCTGGCCTACCGCCAGCGAACGAAGCGGTTGCAGAAGTGGTCGCTGGCTTGGGCGGTCAAGCGATCGGAATGGACACGAACTTGCGCGCGGCAGGATGAGCAACAGGTACGCTCGTTGAGCATCGACACCGTGTCGAGAGTCTTGAGCGACGGTGCCCGTGTCCATGAGAATTCTCGATTGAATTCGTACCCGAACACCCTCGGCAGCGGGTAAGGAGTGTTCGGGCATCCGCGATTTAGTGGATAGAGCTGAAGTTCAGCTGACCGAGCTGCTGAGTGACGCTGGCGTTATTGCCGATAGCCACACCAATCTGCACGGCAATGTTCTGCTCTATGACGATATTGCCGAAATGGCCGATATTGCCGAAGCTGAAGAGCCCGTGATGCCCGTGATGCCCATGATGATGCCCATGATGTCCTCCACTCACGGCGTCGAGTTCCGTATCGATCAGCTCACGCATTTCACTCATAACTCCCTCCTCAGGGGTTGCAATGAACAACATGTGGCTCGAACCATACTGGAGGGTGACCTTTCCATCTGTGACGAAAATCACGGGCGGCCATGGCATCACGGCCATCGCGAAGATAGCCAAGCAAATGACCGTTGCGTGACTCAGGGCAGGCAGAGGAGGCAATTCTCTAGATGTGAGCGCCGTCACAGAAGATTCGGGTCGATCTCTTCATCCTCCGGTTCATGGCTGTATGATTCGGCCCCAAACGAAAGGCGGCGAGGAACACAGATGAACCTGAACCACTTTTTTAGTCTTCTCATCTTCGCGATCGGAGTGCTGTGCTTTGTGGCATTCATGACCACCCTAAAGCCACCGCTTTATCACACAGAGTTGGCGGTGGGTTCTATTTATGGCCGCGGGGTAACGACCTAGACTAGCCGATAAATATAGAAATGCTTGTACGGACCTCTGTGGGTCAATGGCGGGGCAATTCGGTCCCGCCACCATTGATAGACAGACCTCCTAGCCTTCTCCCCTGCATCGCGTTTGCAAGCACTGCAAGATGATGCCGCGCTCTGTTGCAATCTCTGCCGGCAATGCGCCCGCTTCCAGCGGCGCCGGACCAGCCGAACCCGACGGGACGCAGGTACGATCGACAGCAGCCGCGGAGGTTTCGGCTGCTGACAGAGCAGGCACGGCTGACGCCAGCCATTGGCCTAACGCAGACGTTGGATCCATACCTTGTCCGTGGATGTGTGGCGTGCACGATCACGGCCCGCGGGCCACCAAACCGCGCAATGTGCGAGTGATCACGGACAATCCGCTTTGCGGCCTAGTATGACTCCGACATGCAGGGTCGGGCTTGCTGACCCGAATATTGCAGGGAGGCGTACATGACTCAGGTCTATTTCCATTGCTCGAACACCAAGGGAGTACTGATGGATCGTCGCGGTACATTCGTATCCGACCTGATCGAAGCGTGTGAGGAGGCCACCCGCAGGGTGCGATCTCTCGTCGCAACCGCCAACCTGGAAGATTGGCGTCAGTGGGCCCTGCATGTCAGCGATGAGGCCGGCGACGAGATTTTCGTTCTGCCGTTCGCATTCGTGCTCGGCAATCCGCACTGAGAGGATGCCATGCTGTCAGAGCTACCATCGTTCATACTTCTTCGTCAGGGGGTGAATGCGCTCACGACAGCAATCATCCGGCGTTCGCGGAGGGGCCAAGCCAGTCGCGGCCGCAGCAACGTGTGTTGGCGCGGGCGCCGGAATCATAGTCGTCACGGACAGTCGGGCGGCGAACAAGCAGCACTTCGGAACCGCAGCGCTCTAAAGTCGCGCGCGATCAGCCGCTTCGGTCTCCACCGCCTTGCCGATCAGGAGAGTGATCGGAACGTCTTGTCCGCTGCCGCAGGTCAGTTGCCCCGAACCTGATGATCCGGATGCGACGATCCGGCATTGATCCTCGTCCATGATCAATACACCTTCCAGCCGCCCGGGGAACACTTTCAGCTGCAATCGCGCCTGCTTTTGCTCTACGCCATTGACGCTGCACAGACCGACGTGGCGCAGCGTGATCGTCCCCGAATATTCCGCACCTGGACGCTTAGCCGTTTTCCCGAGATTTCCCGTTATTTCCCATTCGTGCAGATAGCCGATTTGCCCGCTGGCGGAGTAGGATTGCGCCCGAGCGGCAGGGGCTGCAGCAAGCAACGCAAGTGTCGCCACGACGATCGCGCGCATTGTTTCCGCCCGCGGCATGATTACGGCAACTCCCGCACGACGCGAAAGCCGTTGGCGTAGTAACGCACGTCTACGTCGTAGCGAAACCTCGCCGAAGATCTGACGTCGTTGGCCTTGCTGAGGAAGTTGCCCCCGCGCAGCACTCGCAGACGGCAGTCGCCCGACGTCCAAGGCGACGCGTCCTTTGGCGCATTCCGATAGGAATCGTTCCAGCAATCCTCGACCCATTCCGCAGCATTGCCAGAAGTATCGTAGAGCCCGAAGCCATTTGGCCGGAACGAGCCCGTTGGCACGACCTGCTGCTTGATCGGACTGCCACAGCCGTCGCACTGCGCATGACCCGCGCCTGCCTCTCTGCCCCACCAGAACGGCGTTCTGGTTCCCGCGCGCGCGGCATATTCCCATTCCGCTTCGCTGGGGAGACGGTATTTCTGCCCGGTCTTCTGCGACAGCCAGGCGACGTACAGCTTGGCGTCTTCCCAGCTGATATTGATCACTGGGCGGTCGCCGCGCCCCCACCCGTGATCCTCGGGCCGCACTTTGCACGCGCCGGCATCGGCGCACGGATCCCACTCCGCGAACGTCACCTCGCGGCGCCCGATGGCGAAGGGCTTGCGAATGCTGATCAGGTGCTCGGGTTTCTCATAGGGCGTGTCATTGGATCCCATCACGAAGTCTCCCGGCGGCACAACCACGAGCTCAGCGCAGTTATCGCAGTCGCGAAACAGTTCTCCCGGATCCAGACTGGCGCCCTGTTGTTGAGCCATTCTGGTGTCGGATGGCGCGGACGGCTGGTCGACAGACGGGCCGCTGCTCAGCCCTCGCTGCGCGCTTGCCGCAGCACTTGCAAAAAGCGCTGTGAGACAAATCACAGTCAGAACGGCGAAATTCATATTGTGATCTCCGGTCGGCTCGAACGATCGGGAGTATGCACACGTCACATTCAATGCCGCATAGCATGCTTCATTCGACCGCGACCGGCAAGGTGCAGTCGCGCCGCGGGATTTTGGTTTACATTGGGCGGCAAAGGAATATCGTTTTAATCGTTTCATCCCGTCCGTTTGGACGGGCATATTATCGATGCTTGCAATTAATCAGATTCCCCCGGGCCCTCGGTCCAAGTTGTGCTCTGTGCATTGGGAAGATTGCGATGATGCAACGATTGCTGATATCCATTCTAGTTCCATTTGTCGGCGGTTTGATGCACTGCCACGCCGCACAGGCCCAAGCCCAGACGGGCGGACCGACGCCTTCGCCGCCCGGGGCGGCCGTCTATTTCATCGGCTTGAAGGATGGCGACACACTGCCAACCAAGACCACTTTACATTTCGGTCTCCATGGCATGGGCGTTGCGCCGGCAGGTTCGGACCGCGCCAACAGCGGTCACCATCATTTGATCGTCGACTCGCCACCCCCAGCACTGAACGCTGAAATTCCGAACGATTTCCAGCACCTCCATTTCGGCGCGGGGCAGACCGAGGCAGAGGTTTCGCTGACGCCCGGCGAGCACACGTTGCAGCTGGTGTTCGCTGACAAGAATCACGTTCCGCATTCGCCGCCGGTGATCTCGGAGCGGATCAGGGTCAAGGTCGCTGACCAAACTGGCCCCGCGGTAGCTCAAGCCGCTCCTGCGGCGAGCGGACGTCGTCCCGCGCCGAAGGATGCCAAGGTCTATTTCATCTATCCGAAGAACGGTTCCTATATTTCTCAGACCCCGGTTATCCGCTTTGGTTTGTTGAACATGGGCGTGGCGCCGGCGGGCTACGACAAACCCAACACCGGCCATCATCATTTGCTTGTCGATGCCGAGTTGCCTCCGCTCAACCAACCGATCCCGAACGACTTCAACCACCTGCACTTCGGCGCGGGCCAGACCGAGGCGAAAATCACACTCCCGCTCGGCCAGCACAAGCTGCGCCTGCTGTTCGCCGATTTTGCCCACGTGCCGCACGATCCAGCTGTGTTCTCCGAAGTCATCAACGTAACAGTGACGGAGAGCGGCCAGCCGCCGAGAAAACGCAAGTACCGCCAACGCACCTGGCGGAGTTACGGATATTGATGCAGCGATGAAACCGCGCCGGCATATAATCTACGTCCTCTGCCTCATCGTCAGCGCGTTGTTCGCCGATGCGGCTGCAGCAGAACGACGGGTCGCGCTGGTGGTCGGAATCTCCTCCTATACGAACGCACCGAAGCTGACCAATACTGCCAACGACTCCAAAGCAATCGCCGCGCTGTTCAAATCTATCGGTTTCGACGTCGTCATTTCGCGCAACGATCTCGGCGTCGTCGACCTCAAGCGCGCTGTGCGCGAGTTCCTCATTACTGCAGAGAACGCCGATGTGGCGGTGGTCTATTACGCCGGTCACGGCATCGAGATCGGCGGCATGAATTATCTGATACCGATGGATGCCAAGCTGAGCCACGACTACGACATCGACGATGAGGCTATCGCGCTCGATCGCATCATCTGGGCGCTGCAACCGGTACGCCGCCTGCGGTTGATACTGCTCGACGCCTGCCGCGACAACCCGTTTGCGGCCAAGCTGCGGTCCGCGAGCCGCTCGCCGACCAGAGGCGGGCTTGCGAAGCTTGATGAAATCAGTGCCGATACGCTGGTGGCTTTCGCGGCGAAGGCCGGCTCGATTTCCTATGACGGCGACGGCGTGAATAGTCCTTATGCAGCCGCTCTGCTCCGACACCTTGCCGAGCCCGGTATCGACATTCGGATCGCGCTTGGCCGCGTGCGCGATGAGGTCATCGCCATGACCGGTGGACGGCAGGAGCCTTTCATCTATGGCTCACTCGGCGGCGCGACCATCTCCTTAGTGCCGCAGCTCGGTGCAACCAATGTCGCGCCGGTACCGCCCCCTCCGCCAGTTTCGGCGCCGGCCCTGCCGAAGCCGGCCGTAGTCAATCCGACGCCGCCAAGCGTGCCGCCGGCGGTGAAGGCGGAACTCCCCAAGCCGCCGCTTCCGGCGGAGCCGGCCCCCGAAATCACGGATCCCTGTATCCGCGAGGAAGCGAGGCTGGCGCGTCTGCGCGCCAACCCAGCGCCGGACGAGATCACCAACTTCCAACGCGAGGTCGCCTGCAAGCGGCTGCGTTCGCAAGTACAGCGTCTATTTGAGAGTGTTGGCAGCAATGCCGCTCTACCTTCCGGCGGAAATGCGGCGCCGCAAGCGGCTCCGAAGCAGCAGGCACAGAACGAGTCTGTCCGTTCCGAAGATACCTGCACCCGCGACATGGCGCGGGTGCAGACCCTGCGCGCTGAACCAACGCTTGAGGCGATCACCAAGTTCGAGAGGGAATTGGGCTGCGAGCGGCTCCGGTCCCAGCTCCGGCGATTGCGCGAGAGCCTCGGTCCTTGATCTTGTCAGGACACAGCGTGATATGTCCATGACATTTCTTGATTGAAATTTGCGCCCCCACAGCCGGGAGCAGTCGACCGACGCGTCGCTGTTAAGATCAGTCGCGTTCGAAGATTTTGGCACCAGGGTAAGCTCGCCGGGCGTACGTAACGACCAGCTCCCGGTCCTGAGTCTCCAGGAAGGGAGTTCGGAGCTGGCACGCCCCGACGACAAGGTGCCACAGGCCATTAAGTCTTTTAATCACGATGTTCATGGTGTGCTCCTCGAAGAACAGCAAGCAACTGATCGACACGACAATCTTGCAGGTCACGCGTTAGCGCCGTGATCCTCATCACATATTGGAGAGCACAACTCGATGGGGCATGCTTCGATCACCGTTGGAGCGCCTGCGATGTACTCATCCAAGCTTCAAGCATCACTTCGAAGATGAAGCCTGTACGCGTCGCCGTGTGCAGCATGGACGAGCTGAGAGAGTGCGGGACCGAGAGCGCCGATCGCATCCGATGCCTTACCGGTCTAGTGCTTCATGCAATCACCATTGCAGCAAGACCGCGCCTACTTGCCGTTGTCACTGCAGGTTGGTGCCTAGCAGCCTGTGTCCAGGATCGACGCACCATCCCGAGATCGCGCGAGATGAAGAGGTAGGCGAGCCTCAGCTCGCGCTGTAGATCGACCAGAAGGTTGAGAATCCGTGCCTGCCCGACATGTCGAGCGCGGAGACCGGCTCGTCGACAACCAGCAGCTTCGGCCGCAACATCAATGCGCGCGCGACCGCGATGCGTTGACGCTGGCCGCCCGAGAATTTGTGCGGAACGGCGCATCTGGCCGGTATCAAGAACCGTCGGGGGTACGCGCTACGACAGCGGATAGGGATACGCGCTATGATGACACCGAACCTACGACGGCGGGACACAATCTGAACATGTGGTCGAAGTTCCAGTGACGCGCATCACGGTCGTTGACGTTGGGATCGGCTATCTCGGGCGTGTGTTGCAAAGCAAGTTTGCTGAGACAACCGTTACCATTCATTGAACCTGGAGGTTAAATGACTCGGATTAGAATTTCCCATAGCTGGCGGACCATTCGGGGTGCGCATATCCGTATCGTTCACCGGCGTAAGGTTGCGGTCAAGTCGGGCTCAAGCATTCTCCAATCGGCACGTCAGGGAATGGCCACTTATGGCGACGAAGGGGCCACCATAAGGGTGAAAGTATCGCCATCATCGTGATCGCCATCCTTCAGCGGGTGACGAGGGCAGTTAGGCCGCCTTGGTCGGCGGCCTCTTTTGTTTCAGTTTGCATCAACCGTCGGCGGCGTGTCGCCAGAGCCATGCCAACTATTCACCACCGAGCATCATCAACGAGCCTTGCTGGCGAAGCCCCTACACGGGCGGCTGCAAGTTTTCATTTCGACGCCTTCCGCCTCGGTCGTCTCCGCCAGACGCGACTTCGACCCCCGTCACCCGCCTCGCGTGCGCGGAAATTCGGGCGACGAAAGGTTTCAAATACAGGAGGCAGGAAATGAGTCTTCTTTCGGTTATCGGCTGGGATATTATTGGGTGGAATAACCTCACGCCACAGGGCATTCGGTTCGGCATTGCGGCCATCCTTGCGCTGTTAGCGGTAGGCCGCCCTGGGCCGTCGATCTTTGAACTCTTTACCGGACTAATCTGCGTCCTGGGTGCTGGCCTCATGGTGGCGCAGGCAATCTCGCTTGGTTGAATCCTCACTGCCGGGTTTTCACGTACGCACTGGCCGCCGGGTCGCGAAGCTCGGCCAGACTGTCCGCAGCCGCCAGCGCCACGTCCGTCTCGGGACCGACAAGAATGCCGCCGCGTTCGCGCAGAATCCTGGTGCGGCGATATCGATCGCCGGCGGCACGCTCCGCCCGCTCGACCGGGACATCGTCGGCGAGGCGGCCGTAAACATTTTCGCGGGCTTGCAGGCCGACTATGGCATCGTCGGCGTCGATCAGGATGGCTCACTCCTGGACTTTCACGTCGGCGAAGTCCAGGCGCGCCAGTCCATCGGCGCGAATTCACGGATGACCGTGCTCGTTACCGACACCACCAAGTTCGGCCGCGGCGCGACCGTGCGAGGTGGCCAACTCGAGGATTGCCGGCGCACAAGGGCCCGAACCTGAGACCCGCTGATTAAGAGCTGGTCGGTCCCACCCGTCGCGTCATTGATAAAATAGCTTGCAAGTAGCTGCGCGAGTGCAAAGAAGCTGCGCTTTCCGCGACCAATCTGCCTGCTTCAAAACGCCTGCTCACGTTGGCCTGCGCAGGATTTATCTTGATCTCCCGGTGCACACGTCGCGCACACGCCGCCTTCTAACCGGTTGAAAAACCTATACACTCGCTCCAATCCATCATGGGCCAATTTGATAGCGCCAACCAACAAGATCGAGGCTGATCAATGGTGGTCAGCTTTGCGCGCAAGGCGGGCAGTCACTCCGACTTGAGCTACTCCGACATCTGAGCAGCTCCAGCCGGACGGACAGCTTCCGATCTCGAGCTAGCGAAGACTTCCATTGCCCCTTGCATGCACAGATCGCCTACAGCAACCGTACGGTTGAGGTGGCATGGCGCCGCCGAGTTAGATGAAGCTGGCAAATGCGTCCCGTTGCGCCACCGTCAGATGCAGGCCATGTTTGGTGCGCCGATCCAGAAAGTCCTGAGGTTCCTTGGCCCACTCGGTCTCGCGTAGAAACGCAGCCTCACGTTCGTAAAAGTCTCCACCGAAATGCCAACCGAGATCGGCCGAAACGCGGGCCGAGCCAAGCAGTTCGCGCGCCCGCGTACCATACAGGCGCGCATAGTGGTGGATTAGCTTGCGCGGAAGGTCGGGATAGGCGCGCGCAAGTTCCGTGACGAAATGATCGAAGGGGCCATTGATGTCGCCGCCCGGCAGCGGCGTGCCGGCCGTCCATGCTGGCGATACCTTCGGAAACCAGGCTTCCAGGCGGCCGAGCGCCTGCTCCGCGAGCCGGCGATAAGTCGTGATCTTGCCGCCGAAGATCGACAGCAGTGGGGGCACCTTCGGCGTGCCGTGAACCTCGAAAACGTAGTCCCGTGTCACCGCCGAGGGGTTCTCGGCATTGTCGTCGTACAGCGGCCGAACCCCGGAGAAGGCATGGACGACCGCGCTCCGGTGCGGCGGGGCCCTGAAGTAGCGGCTCAAGACGCCCAGCAGATAGTCGATCTCGCCCTCGTCGATCGCGACATCTTCGGCGCGGCCGCCATAGGAAATATCCGTGGTGCCGATCAGCGCGAGATCGTCCTGGTAAGGGTTGACGAAGATGACGCGGCGATCTTCGTTCTGGAGCAGATAGGCCTGCGGCCCGCTCCAGAATTTCGGCACCACCACATGACTTCCCTTGACCAGCCGGACATTGTGCGAAGAGTTCAGCGCGGCGACGCCCTGCACGACGTCCTGCACCCAGGGGCCTGCCGCATTGACAAGAGCGCGCGCACGGACAACCTGCGTGCCGTCGTCCCCGCTCTGCATGTCAAGGCGCCAGACGTCGCCTTCCCGGCGCGCGCTCACCGCGCGGGTGCGGGGCAGGATTTTGGCGCCGTTGCTTGCGGCATCGATCAAATTGAGGATCACGAGCCGGGCATCGTCGACCCAGCAATCCGAATATTCAAAGCCGCGGCGGAATTCGGCACGCAGTGGCGCGCCCTCCGGCGCATGCGCGAGGTCGAGCCCGCGACTCGGCGGCAGGCGCTTGCGCGCGCGAGATGATCGTAGAGCAATAGACCCGTGCGGACCAGCCAGGCCGGCCGCTGCTCTGGCGAGTGCGGCAGCACGAAGCGCATCGGCCAGATGATGTGCGGCGCCGACGCAAGCAGTACCTCGCGCTCGATCAGGGCCTCGCGGACCAGGCGAAACTCGTAATATTCAAGATAGCGCAGTCCGCCATGCACGAGCTTGCCGGAGCGCGACGAGGTGCCTTCGGCGAAATCGTCCTTCTCGCACAAGAGGACCTTCAGGCCGCGTCCCGCCGCATCGCGGGCAATACCGGCGCCATTGATGCCACCGCCGATGATGGCGATGTCGACAAGCCCGTGATCCCTGCCCGCGTCAGGCGCAGCGCCCGTCATCGCCTTCCACTGTGCTTCTTCTCGACCCGTTGCCGTGCCGCCGCCTTCGCAGTGCGCGCCTTTGCCGGCTTGGGATTCGACTTGGCCTTGGGCTGCTGCAATCCGTAAGTCGAGAATCCCTTTGCCGTGTCCGCAATCTCCGCCTCGCTGAGAATATGCGGCGCGCCGAGCGCGAGCGAGAGATAGTATTGCCGTGCGATCGTCTCGAGCTCGACCGCCAACCACATCGCCTTGTCGAGATTGGCGCCGACCGCGATCATGCCGTGATTGGCGAGCAGGCAGCCATGGCGCCCTTCGAGCGCTTGCAGGGCGAGTTCGGATAGCTCCGCAGTACCGTAGCGCGCATAGCCGGCGCATCGGATGTCGTTGCCGCCGAACGCAGCCATCATGTAATGGCAGGCGGGAATCGATTTGCGGGCGATCGCAAGCACAGTCGCGTAGGTCGAGTGCGTGTGGACAACACCACCGATATCCGGCCGCCCGCGCATGATATCGAGATGAAAGCGCCATTCGGTAGACGGGTGCAGCGGTCCTTCCCAGGAGCCGTGTTCGCCCTCGAGCGGCATTGAAGCAATCATCTCCGGCTTCATCGCGTCATAGGGCGTCGCCGACGGTGTGATCAGCATCCGGTCCTTGTAACGGGCGGAGATGTTGCCTGACGTTCCCTGGTTCAGACCCGAGGCGTTCATCCACCGGCATTTGGCGATGATCGCTTCGCGTAACTGTCGCTCCTCGCGGGTCATGTCAAAACACCTTTCGTCTTCAGCAAGGGTTGAGCGGCGGCTCGCCGGCAAGATAGCGGCGAACCTCTTCCGCTGCCTGATCGGCAGCAATGGTGACGGTGCGCAAGGAGGCGCCGGCGATGTGCGGCGTCAGCGTGACGTTCGGCAGTTGCAGTAGCGGCCAATCCAGCGGCACCGGTTCGACGGCAAACGTGTCGAGCATGGCGCCCCCAAGGCGTCCCGAGGACAACACCTCAAAGAGCGCCTTGTAGTCGACCAACGGACCGCGCGCGGTGTTGATCAGCAACGCGCCGGGCTTGACCCGCTCGAGCGCCGCGCGATCGATGAAGCCTGTAGTCTCACCGGTGACCCGCGCGTGCAGGCTGATGACGTCAGCACGCGCCAGCAGATCCGCTAGGCCGACATGCTCGACGCCGTCATTGCGGTCCTGCGCGCTGAGCTGGACGTATGGGTCGGCGACCAGGATCTTGCAGCCGAACGCCTTGAGCAGCTTGACCACGCGGGTGCCGATCGCGCCATAGCCGACGATGCCCACCGTCATCTCGCAGAGCTCGCGGCCGGTGCGATCGGCACGATAGAGATCGCCGCGCCATTCACCGCCGCGCAGAGATTCGTGCCCGCTGCGTATCAGGCGCGTCTCGGCGAGGATGGCGCCGATGGTAAACTCGGCCACCGCGCTCGCGTTGCGGCCGGGAGTGTTGACGACGATCACGCCGTGATCGCGCGTGGCCTGCATATCGATATTGACGGGACCGCCACGCGAGACCGCAATGAATTTCAGGTTCGGCAAGCGCTCCAGCATCGATCGCGAGATCGGCGCGAGGTGCGTCACGAGCAGCGCTGCGTCACCGATGAAGTCGGCGACCTCGTCCGGATCGCCCATGAACTCCTTCAGCCCATCGAGCTTCGAGCCGGCATAGCCGTGCTCCATCGGCCGGTCCGGCCAGGGCTGCTCCAGAAGGCGGAGGTCGACGCCGTTACCGCAGGCAGCTGTGATCTTCTCGGCGAACACCGACGGCAGCATGAAGCGGTCACCAACGATGGCGATGGAGCTAGCCATGACGAGCTCCCGCACGCAGTGCCGCAAGCTGCTTCCAGACCGGCCGCGCCGCGAGCCTCGCCTCCAAATAGGCCGGGAACATCTTTGCGTAGCGCGCGGCCAACGCCGGATCCGCGTTTGTGGTTCGTTCAAATACGGTCTCACCCAGTCCTCCGCGCAGGCCGTCATATCCGGATAAAGTCCGGTTGCGACGGCCGCGATCATCGCAGCCCCTCCAGCCCCGGCTTCGCCGCGGCTACAGACGCGCACATTGCACTCGAGCGCAGCCCCAAGGATGGCCCCGAGCGCGCGGCTGCGCGCTGCGCCGCCGGTGATCCGCACCTCGCTCGGCAACGCGCCCATCGCGGCATAGCAATCGCGCGCGGCGAAGGCGAGCCCTTCCATCACGGCGCGCATCAGGTCCCAATAGCCGTGGCGCGACCGCAGACCGATGAGTTGCGCGCAAGCCTCATGCGCAACGAAGGGCCCGCGCTCGCCGGCATCGGAGATGAAGGGATGAAACAACAGCTCGCCGGCTTTTGCCTCCAGCACCTTTTCGTCGAGGCGGCGGATCAGGTCGGCCCGCGAACGCACGATGCCTTCGGCGGCAAGGAGATCGCGCGCGAGATCGAGTAGCCAGTCGATGTTGAGCGTCGCGGCCATGTTGGACTGCATCTGGGTGTAGTGACCGGCGACCGGGAACGGCATGGTGTAGCCGGTCGCCTCCGTATTCAGCGTGACCGCGTCGGCGCTGGTCGCGAGCCGCATGTGCATGCCAGTGGACCCGATGATGGTGCAGCCGACATCGGGTGAAGGATCGTAGAGGCCCGCGCCGAGCGCATTGCAGACCACGTCGACGTAGCCGAGCGAGACCGGCACACCCTGCGGCAGTCCGGTCTCCATTGCAGCGGCGGCGCTCAGCGGATGCGTCGTCGCGACCCCGTCGACGACCTCAGGAAACAGGGCCGCGCAATCGGAGATGCCGATCAGCCGCGCGGTCTCCGCGTCAAAGCGGCGCTTGCGGAAATCGCCGCAGGTAAAGGTGGATTCCGACGGATCGGTCGCACGCTGGCCGGTGAGCAGGAAGTAGAGCCAATCCTTGCAGTGAAAGGCTGTCTTTGCCCGCGACAAAGTCTCGGGCGCATGCGCCTGCAACCAGGCGAGCTGGGGCCCCTGCTGGCAGGCGTTGAGTCCGGACCCGGTGCGCCGGTAGAGTGCGGCGTTGCGCTCGCTTGAGCGGATCCCGTCGACAAGGCTGGCGGCGCGGGAATCCAACCACAGCAGCGCCGGCGAAGCCGGGCGGCCGTCATCGTCGATCAGCCAGGTGCCATCGCCCTGCCCTGTGACCGCGACGGCAGCGAGGCGCTGGGAAATATCCGGCACGGCCGACACCAGCCCGTGCAATGCGGCGACCGTGTCGCTCCAGGTCCGCGCCATGTCTTGCTCGACGTGGCCACCGGACGAAGTCGTATATGTATTGGGCAGAGAAAAATCGCCGAGCTGTCGCCCGTCGCGCGTGAACGCCACGGTCTTGATCAGAGACGTGCCGGCATCGATGCCGATAATGACGTCGCGCTGCGGCGAGGTCTGCATGGTCAGCCCCCCTCCGCATGGCGAATGCAGGTGCCGTCGGCCCCGAAGATGTGGAGGTGACGCGGCTCCAGCGCGAGCGGGATGACGTCGCCCGGCCGCGCCGCGATCCGGCTCGGTGTCACCGCGATCAGGAGGTGGCCGGCGCATTCTCCCGCGACATGCGACTGGTCGCCGAGCCATTGATTAGACACGACGCGCACGCGGACATCGCCCGTTCCGACCGCAATCTTCTGTGGGCGGATGCCGACCCGGACTCCTCTCGTCTGGCCAAGTGCCTGCCGCGCAGCCTGATCGAGCAATTGGCCTGGAATTTGGAACGCGATATCGGAGCCGACCGACAGGCGGAAACCGCCATCGGCGGGGGCAACCTCTGTCTCCAGCTGATTCATCGGCGGCTCGCCGATGAAGCTGGCGACGAAGAGATTGGCCGGGCGGTTCTTCAATTCCTTTTCGCAGGCGAATTGCTGGAGGACGCCGTCCTCCATCACCGCGATGCGATCAGCGAGCGCGCTCGCCTCGGTCTGGTCATGGGTGACGAAGATCGCCGTCATGCCGCGCTCGGCCAGCAGACCCTTGATCCGGCCACGCAGCACCGCGCGGAGTTGCGGTTCGAGCTGGCCCATGGGCTCATCGAGCAGGTAGAGGTCGGCGTCGCGCACCAACGCGCGGGCGAGCGAAACGCGCTGCTGCTGCCCGCCCGAGATGGCGCGCGGAAAGCTGTCGAGAATATCTTCGATCTCGACCAGCCGCGCGATCGCTTCGACCCGGCGCGATATCTCGCTGCGCGAGAGTTGCTGCGCCTTGAGCGCAAAGGCGATGTTTTCGCGCACCGTCAGCGGCGGATAGAGCGAATAGCCTTCGAAGGCCATCGCCACTTTGCGCCTCGCCGGCGGCAGCTCGTCGATCCGTCGCTGCGACAGCGCGATCGCGCCCGAGGTCACGCTCTCGAACCCCGCGATCATCCGCAAGGTCGAGGTCTTGCCGCAACCAGAGGAGCCTAAGAGAGCAACGATCTCGCCTTTCTTCACTTGCATGTTGAGTGCGCGGACGGCATGCACCGGCGGCTTGCCGCGGCTGCTATAGACCTTATCGACATTCTTGATTTCGAGCATGGCCATGGGTCCGCTCTCCTCACGCCGCCTGACGCCGGTGCGGCAGACCAACCCGGAGCCCGGTCGCACGATCGAACAACAGCGCCACCTCCGGCGCGAAACGGACGAAGACGCCGTCGTCAGCGCTCGCCATCGGTGAATCCGGCGGCAGCGCCGCGAGCCATTCAGAGCCATCGGCAAAGCGCAGCAGCAGCACGGCTCTTTCGTGCATCGGTGTGACCGCGACGACGCGCGCCGGGATCGCGCCCTCGCTGGCGGCACGCGCGATTGTGAGATCGTCGGGACGGACGCCCAGCCAGCATGCGCCATAATCGGCCGGCTGCCTGTCGGGGGACTCGAGACGCATACGCGTCCCGGCCACTTCGGCTGTCAGCGCGCCCTGCTCGGCCTGCGGCGTGACTTCGGCGAGATTGATGCTGGGGTCGCCGAACAAGCGCGCTACCGCAACCGATGCCGGCCGGGCGTAGATCTCTTCGGGGCGCGCGACCTGGACAAGACGGCCCTCGATCAACACCGCGATGCGGTCCGCAATCGCCATCGCTTCGCGATAGTCCTGGGTAACATAGAGCACAGCGGCGGAGCTGCGCCGCAACAGGCTCGGCAGCTCCAGCCGCATTTCATAGCGAAGTTTTGCATCGACGTTGCGCAAGGGATCATCCAGGAGCAGCACCTCCGGATTGCCGATCAGCGCACGCGCGAGCGCCGTTCGCTGCTTTTGCCCGTTGGACAATTCGCGGGGCATGTGGCTGAGCACATCCTCGATCTTCAACAACCGGCTGATCGACGTGACCCGCGAAGCCAACTCTCCGCCCTTGGCCTTCGTCCGCAGGCCGCTCGCGATATTGTCCCGCGCGCTCATATGCGGGAACAGCGCAAAGTTCTGGAAGGCCATGCCGATGCCGCGCTGCTCCGGCGGCGCGCCGACGATAGATCGGCCGCCGACCAGGATGTCGCCCTCATCGGGCTCGAACATGCCCGCGATCATGCGCAGCAGCACGGTCTTGCCGCTGCCCGAAGGCCCGAACACCGCGACGATCTCGCCGGGCTCGACAGCGAGCGAAAGGTTGTCGGCGCAACGTACCGCGCCGAACGCCTTGCCAACGGAATTGAGTTCGAGACGCGCCATCCTGTCAGCCTTTCACCGCGCCGAGCGACAGACCCTCGACCAGATAGCGCTGCGCATAGAGCGCGAGCAGCAGCGTCGGCGTGACCGAGAGCACGATCGCGGCTGCGATCTGGCCGTACTGGATGCCGGAGGCCGTGACGAAGGCTAGCGCGCCTACGGTCACCGGCTGTTTGTCGGCGGAGGCCAGGATCAGCGCGAAGACGAAGTTGTTCCAGCAGAAGATGAAGGACAGCAGACCCGCCGCCGCGATCCCGGGACCGGCAAGCGGCACCGCAATGCGTGTAAAGGCCTCGCGCCAGGAATGGCCGGCGAGCCGATAGGCGTGCTCGATGTCCGGACTGATGTCCTCGAAATAGCCGCGGACGATCCACAGGATCAACGGCAGCGCGATGAGCTGATAGACCCAGACGATGCCGAAATAGGTGTCGCTGAGCCCGAGCTGCTGATAGTAGAGCGACAGCGGCAGCAGCACGAGCAGAGGCGGAGCGAAGCGGAACGAGAGCAGCGTGAATGCGATGCTCTCGCCCAGACGGAACTTGAACCGCGCAAAGGCATAGGCCGCGGGCACGCCGAGCAGCAGTGCCAGGACCACCGCCGCACTCGACAGCACGAAGCTGTTCATGAGGTTGCGCATGAAGGAGATCTCAAGATTTCCGGCCGTGGTGCGTAGTTGGCCCGAGATCAAGGCCTGATAGTTGGAAAGCGTCGGCTCGAACAGGATGTGCGGCGGAATCCGCAGGATCTGTTCGTTCGTCTGGAACGACATCATGAGGATCCAGACGATCGGGAACATGAAGAAGACAAGCACCAGCGCCAAAGCCACGCCCCGGAAGATGCGACCTGCGAGACTGGAATGATCCATCGCCGCCTCCTCAGCCGTGACCATGGGCGCGTGCGCGCAGCCGCAGCCAGTTCTTGATGAAGATGTTTGACAGGATGTTGGTGATCAGCCACAGGATCATCAGCAGCGCCGCCGAGCGGCCGACATTGGTGTACTGGAAGAATTCGAGATAGGCCTGGACCTGGAACACCATCAGCCGGTCGCCGGGCCCGCCTTGCGTCATCGCATAGATGATGTCGAACTGCTGGATGGAATCGAGCAGGCGGAACAGCGAGGCCGTGATGATGTAGGGCGCAAGCATCGGCAGCGTGATGCGGAAGAACACGAAGCTTGCCGGAACGCCGTCGAGCGCCGCCGCCTCGAACGGCTGGCGCGGCAGCGAGCGCAGGCCCGCAAGCAGCAGAATCATGATGAAGGGCGTGTAGACCCAGACGTCGACCAGCACGACCGTGAACAGCGCGCTCGACGGGTCCGACGCCCATTTGAAATCGTGCACGCCGAACAGGCTGACCAGATAGGACAGGATGCCGAAGCTCGGATTGGTCATCAGCTTCCACATCAGCGCGGCAATCGCGGGTGCCGTCATCAGCGGCAGCAGAAGCACGATCGACACCGCATTGTGGAAGCGCGTCGGCCGCCGCAGGAGCAAGGCGATACCAAGGCCGAGCAGAAGCTCGAGTACCACGGTCAAGGCGGTATAGACGAGCGAGATGCGCAGCGTATTCCAGAATGCGGGGTCGGAGAGGAAGTCGATGTAATTGTCGACACCGATGAAGCCGCGCAAGTACGGCAGGTTCAGCCGGTAGCGCTGGAGCGAATAGACCGCGGCCGTCACGAATGGCACCAGGATTGCGATGCAGACGAGCAGAGCCGGCAGGCTCAGCAGGTAAGGCAGCATGCGCCCGCGCAGCCTCGTGGTGCGGCGCGGAAGCGCGGAGGTCTGAAGGAGTTGAACCATGCTCATGATGATACGGGATCACATACTCACTGCAACACCGCCGGCCCGGATCGGGTAGGCGTTCCGAACCGGCGGGTTGTCGTGGCGCGGAGGAATTAAGACACCACGAAAGGCGTCAACCGAGGCTAGTTCATCCAAGACCTATTCAACCAAGACCTGCCTGTTTGAGCTGACGGTTTATGCTGTCAGCGAGCTTGTCGAGGCCTTCGTCGACGCTGATCTCCTTGGCGACCATCTTCTGGAGCGAGGCCGCCCATTCGGTGGTCAGGTCGAAGAACAGCGGCTGCGCTGTGAAGTAGATCTTGGCGCCCGGGGCAGAGACGTCATGCTGCTCCAGATAGCCGGGATAGGACTTTGCGATGCGGTCGCGGAACTCCGAGTCCTTCCAGACCGAGGCGCGCACCGGGTTGACGAAGTCCATCTTGCGGGCACCGAACAGGCCGTGCTCGGTCGAGGCCGCCCATTGCATGAACACCCAGGCCGCGTCCTTCTGCTTGGAGAAGCTCGACATTGCGAGCGACCAGATCCAGACGTTCGGCGTCGGCGCCTTGGCCGCCGGGTTGGCGGCGAAGGGTGCGTAGCCAAGATGGCCCTTCTCCTTGTTATCGCCGCCGTTCATGAAGTAGCCGAGAATGTCGGCGTCGAAGATCATGCCGGACGCGCCGGCGCCGAGATCGGTGCCGACCTGGTACCAGGTGTAGGTCGACCAGTTCTTCGGACCCGAGCCCTGGATCATCTTGACCCACTTCTCGTGGAAATCTTTCGAGGCCTTGGTGTTCATCGCGGCCTTCAGCTTGCCGCCTTCCATCGCAAAGTCCTTCTGGCCGAAGTTCGAATAAGCCGAGAGGAAACCGGGATGGATAGTTGCCCAGGAGCGCGAGCCGCGCACGCCGACGCCGTAAGGCCCGCCCGCGTCCTTGGTGATCTTCGCCGCTACCTCAAGCATTTCGTCGAGGTTCTGCGGCGGCTTGACGCCGACCTTGTCGAAGATGTTGCGGTTGTAAGCGATGTTGTTGAGCTCGTAGCCCCAGGGGATGCACCACTGCTTGGCCTTGCCCGAGCCGAGCTCGGAGCCCGCAATGCCGTCCCAGGCGGTCGAGGACCGCAGACCGGGCAGCACGTCGTCCCAGGCGAAGGCCGGGTTGGTCTTGGCGGGATCCTTGATGTAGGTGTTGAGGTCCTCGATCCAGCCGGCCGGACCATAGGTCCAGGTCATGTAGGCGCCGGTCATGAAGGCGTCGTACTGATCCGACTTCGAGGACAGCGCCGCCGTCACCTTGTCGAAATAGACGTCCTCCGGGAAGATATCGTAGGTGACGTTCATGCCCGTCAGCGTCTTGAACGCTTCGAGGTCGCCGATCATCGCATCGACGTAGGGATGCTTGTTCAGCAGCAGCTTGACGGACTTGCCGCTATAGGCCTTCCAGTTGAAGTCCGCGGCCATCGCCCGCGACATCGCGGAGGCGAAGGCTGCGTTGGCCGCTGCGCCGGCGATGCCGAGCTTGGCGGCTCCGTCCAGTAAATCACGCCGGCTGATGCGTTTGGCGGCGTAGGAATCGAACAGATTCTTCTCGCGATCGTGCATTGTAACCTCCCATGGTGCGCGTTTACTTTCCCTTCCGACCTTTGTTCTTGATTTTGCCGGATGTTGCCTCCGGCTTGTCGGTAGCGAGTGCCTGCGCTGTCACCTCATCGATGATGAGGCCGTGCAGGAGGCCACTGCGCAAAACTGCGCGCAGCGCCGTGACCTTGACCAGTCCGCCGCCGATGGCGACGATGCGGTGCTTCCGCAAATCCGCCGCCTCCATCGAGGTGGCGCGCGCCGACAGATCGATGTCGAGCATCTCGCCATCGGCATTGAAGAAATGGCCGAGCAGGTCGGCGCAGGCGCCTTCCCGCTTCAGTTCCACGACCTCGTCCGGCCTGATCATGCCGCTCGAGACCAGAAAGCCCTCGGCATGGATCTGGCCGATGCCGACGAACAACAGCGAGGCCTTGCGGGCGAGCGCGAACACATCGGCTATGCCGTACTGCTGCATCAGAACGGCGCGGTCGGCGACAGAATTGGCGAACACGGGAACCGGCAGAAGATAGGCCTCCGCACCGGTCCGCTCGGCCAGGCGATGGATGACGTCGAACGGATTGGCGGCGAATTTCCGCGTCAGCCCTCCAAGCAGCGACACGAATTGCACGCCGCGCGCCGGCGTCTGCGGCAATTGTTCCACCATCGCGGCGAGCGTGCGGCCGTGGCCGACGCCGATGATCATGTGCTCGCCGCGCTCGAGGATCTGCCGCAGGAAGCTGGCACCCTCCAGTGCCAGCGCCTTCAGCGGCAGGTCGCCCTCGCCGAGATCGGGCGCGACACGGCAGAAGGAGAGCCCGTAGCGCTCGACCAGCGTGTTCTCCAGCGCGACGCATTCGGCGACCGGCCCTTCCACGAAGACCCGGATCATGCCCTCGCGACTGGCGCGCGCGATCAGCCGGTGCGCCTTGGTGCTCTGGATGTTGAGGCGGTCGGCCACCTCCGACTGGGTCAGTCCGGCGGCGAAGTAGAGCCAGGCCGCGCGTGTCGCGAGCGACGCTTCGCCGTCAATCGTCGCCAGCCTGTCCGGTTGCATCACCACGGCGAAAAAGCCCGCTTGCAAATTTCTTCATGTCTTGCAAAAAATTGCAGAGGCCTGCCGGGACGTCAATCCCCCAAACGTGCTGCACTGCAATCGCAGCGGCGATTTGCGGTCTCAGCCGTTGCGGCGTGCCAAAGGGAGGTGAGATCGAAATGACGAGCATGTTTCTCGGCATCGACATCGGAACCAGCGGGGTGCGCGCCTGCGCCGTCGATGCGCGCGGCGACATCCAGGGCATGGAATCCGCCCCCCTTGCCCCGCCGCGACAGGACGGCAATGCGATTGATCAGGATCCGGAATGCTGGTGGCATGCGACGGCGGTCACAATCAGCAAGCTCGGCCGCAGCATCGATCTCGAAGCCGTCGAACGCATCTGTGTCGACGGCACGTCAGGTACGCTGCTGCTGATCGATGCTGACGGACGGCCCTGCACGCCGGGACTGATGTACAACGATGCCCGCGCGGCGAAGGAAGCCGACCGCATCGCATCGATCGCCCCGGAGGAAAGCGGCGCGCACGGCGCGAGCAGCGCGCTTGCGAAGCTGCTGCATCTGTCGAGCAACCCCAAAGCCAGCAACGCGCGCCTTGCCGTGCATCAGGCCGACTGGATCGCCGGCCGGCTTACCGGCGAGCACGGCGTCAGCGACGAGAACAACGCCTTGAAGCTCGGCTACGATCCCGTCACGCGCACCTGGCCGGCCTGGCTCGAACAACTCGGCGTTTCCCGCACGATGCTGCCACGTGTGCTGGTGCCGGGGACGCCGTTCGCCGGGATCGACCCGAAGATTGCCGCGGAGCTTGGCCTGTCGGGCTCGGCTCGCATTGCGGCCGGCACCACCGATGGCGTCGCCGCCTTCATCGCCGCGCGCGCCGACGCGCCCGGCGATGCCGTGACCTCGCTCGGCACGACGCTGGTGGTCAAGCTGCTTGCGACGCAGCCGATCTTTGCTGCCGATCAGGGCGTCTATTCACACCGGCTCGGCGAGCGCTGGCTTGCCGGCGGCGCCTCCAATTCCGGCGGCGGCGCGCTGCTTGCGCATTTTTCGGCTGCCGACATAGAGCGGCTGACGCCGCAACTGAGGCCGAAGGAGCCGATCGGGCTGGACTACTATCCGCTGCCGAAACCCGGCGAGCGCTTTCCGATTGCCGATCCGACGTTGGCCGCACGGATCACGCCGCGCCCAGCGGAAGATCATCGCTTCTTCCAGGCTCTGCTCGAAGGCGTCGCATCGGTCGAAGCGCTCGCCTATCAACAACTCGCGCGGCTCGGCGCACCGCCATTACGTCGCGTCATCAGCATTGGCGGCGGCGCAGTGAATGAAGCCTGGACCGAGATCAGGCGCCGCGCACTCGGCGTTCCGGTGACCACGGCCGAGCAGACCGAAGCAAGCTATGGCGCGGCGCGGCTCGCCATGCAGGGCCGTCCCTCATGAGACCTGGTGCCATCGAAATCGACGCGCTCGGCCCGATCGCCGACCGGTTCGATCACGTGCTGCTCGATCAATGGGGCACGCTGCACGAGGGCGGCGCGGTGTTTGCGGCGGCGCGCGACTGCGTCGCAAGGCTGAAGGCGGCCGGCAAGCGCGTGCTGGTTCTGTCGAACTCGGGCAAGCGCGCGGGCAGCAACGAAGAGCGGCTCGCAAGACTCGGCCTGCCGCCAACGGCCTATGACGGCATCCTGACCTCGGGCGAAGTGACCTGGACGGGCTTGCGGGAACGCGCGCGCGTACCATTCAAGGATCTCGGCCAATCGTGCTTCCTCGTCACGCGCGGCGGCGATCACTCGATCATTGACGGGCTCGACCTCAGCGTCGTGGCCGATGTTGAACGGGCCGATTTCATCCTGCTCGCAGGCCTCGACGACGCTGTCGCCGAACCCGAGCGCTGGCGCGCGCACCTGACGGATGCTACGGCGCGCGGACTGCCGATGCTGTGCGCCAATCCCGACCTGGCCATGTTCGGTGTCACCGGATTGATCCCTGCGCCCGGCGCATTGGCGCGCTTCTATGAAACGCTGGGTGGTCGCGTGGCCTATGTCGGCAAGCCGCATGCGCCGATCTTTGCGGCGGCGCTCGAACGGCTGCGCCAACCGGACCCTGCGCGCGTGCTGATGATCGGCGACAGCCTCGATCACGACGTCGCCGGCGCCCGCAGGGCGGGCATGCTGACACTGCTGCTAAGATCGGGCGTGCACCGCGTTGCGACGCGGAATTCTTCGAACGGGGTCCTCACATTGCGAAGATCGGTCGGCGCGGACGTTCCGATGCCGCACTGGACGATGAACCATCTGGCCTGGTGAGAGGCGCGCGATGCAACAGCAACCTGCCTTGCTCCATGAGCTGCGCCGCACATCGGCGCGCGTCGGTCGCAACATCCTGCTGGTGCAAGGCGCCGGCGGCAACTCCTCAATCAAGCACGACGATTTGCTCTGGGTGAAGGCGTCCGGCACTTGGCTCGCAGATGCTGAGGAAAAGAACATCTTCGTGCCGGTCGCGCTTAGCGCGGCGCGCGCGGCGCTCGCGCAGGGTGATGAACGGGTGCCGCTCGCGCCCGACGCCGGCACGACATTGCGGGCCTCGATCGAGACCTCGCTCCACGCGCTCATGCCGCACACGGTCGTGCTGCATGTCCATTCGGTCAATACCATCGCCTGGGCGGTGCGGACCGATGCGCGGGAGGAGTTTGCCAGGCGACTGGAAGGACTAGCCTGGCACTGGCTCGACTATCACCATCCGGGACTGCCGCTCGCCAGCGTCGTGAATCATACGCTGGGGCAGCACAAGGCGGATGTGCTTGTCCTTGGTAATCATGGGCTGGTGGTCGGTGCCGAGACCTGCGCCGGCGCAGAGGCTCTGGTCGACGAAGTCGAGAGCCGCCTGGCGCTTGCGCCGCGCTCCGCAATTCGTCCAGATGAAGATGCGCTTCGCTCAATCTGCGCCGGCACGGCGTATCGCCTGCCAAAGGACCCGCAATGCCACAGCATTGCAATCGACCCTTTCAGCCGCGCGATTGCGACCAGCGGTTCGCTCTATCCGGATCATGTGGTCTTCCTCGGTTCGGGCTTACCCGTTCTGGAACGGGGGGAAGACTTTCGCGCCCCTGCATCACGAGTACGGGCCGACGGGCTGCCACACCCGGTCGCACTGCTCATTCCAGGCCTCGGTTGCGTCGCTCGCGAGGATGCAAGCGACGGCGCCGAAGCGATGCTGAGCTGTCTCGCCCTGGTGACCTGCCGCTTACCTCTTGCGGCACAGGTTCGCTATCTAACGCGGGAGAATGAGTACACGCTGCTGAATTGGGATGCCGAGCGATATCGCCAGCAACTGACCGCAAATCGCGGACCCGACTGAACAAGCGATCTGTACCTCCGGTTGCGAAGCCCTGCGCAGCATCGTCGGGCCCGCCCCTATTGTCCATTGCGCGCATTGGCAATTGGCGCAGAGCGGCGAATGGCGCGACGCAGGTCTCTTCGCCGCCATCGGAAATGTCGGCTTGTAGTCGTCCGCCGATCCGAGGCTGCTCACGTGTATCTCAGAAGGTCTGCTCATCTTGGCCATGATGAGATTTTCTTGGACCTCCCGGTGCACACGCCGTGCACACGCCACCTTCTAACTGCTTGAAGAACTTAGACTCTCGCTCCAATCCATCATTGGAGAGATTGCGTTTGCAGGTCGCATACGCGCCGACCGTCTCGGACAGCAATTTCGCAGTGAGGCTCTATCACCGCAAAACGACCGTTTGAAAAATCAGGTACTCAAACGGTTTTTGATAGCTAAGGCATTGATTTGGTGGGCGCACCAGGGCTCGAACCTGGGACCCGCTGATTAAGAGTCAGCTGCTCTACCAACTGAGCTATGCGCCCGAAAGGCGGTCAAATGCCTTGCGAGGCCGGTCGTTTAGCAAAGCGATCCGGGTCTGGCAAGCGATGCGGCGAAGGTTTTTCCACAGTCCCCAAAAAGCGAAAAGCCGCTGGATTCCAGCGGCTTCGCAAAGGTTAATCCCCGTAAAATCCGCGGTGGCTCAGAGCCGGCCCTCGCGGTCCCGGTCCGGACCGTCGTCGCGGTCGAAACGATCGCGGCGGAAGTGCTCCATGCCGCGCTCCATCATACGGTCCATGCCCCGTTCCATGAAGTGCCGGGGCGGGCCGTCCTCGCCGCGCCGAACGGGCCGCGGTGGCGGGTCCTCGGCTGCGGGGGTGGCGGCGGCGCGGAGCCCGGCTTGCGCTCGGCGGTCAGCGCCACCATCGCGGTGGTGACGCCGGGGATGGCACGCACCGCGGCTTCGGCCTCGGCCCGGATGGATTCCCAGGCCCGCGCCTCGGCGGCATCGACATTGATCGAGAAGAACACCTTGCCGTCCGAGGCGCTGATCGCGCTCAGCACATTGGCATTGGTGAGCGCGACCCCGCGCGGCGACTTGATCCGGGCGAGGCTGTCGAGAACCTGTTGCTGCGTCACGCTCAAAGCGCATCTCCTGGAGAGAGCATGAAGCGGTTTTCCGACCAGATCATGCTCAGGACTTTAAGATGCCCCATTAGAGCGGAAACGGCCAAAAGGCTACTGCCTGCCGATATCGTCAGCCATCTCGGCGGGCGCGGCCCCCTGCTCGCTGGCGGCCTCGTAATTGAGCTCGATCATGACCCCGTTGGGGTCGTGGACGAAGATCTGCCAGAGGTCGCCGCCGGGCACCTGACGGGAGTCGAACTTCATCCCCTTGGACGCCAGCCGCTGCTTCATGTCGTCGAACCCGCGGCTGACGAAGGCGACGTGGTGGACAACGCCGGAATCCGGCTTTTGTGGCTCGGCGGTCGGAGAAATATCGACGAGGTGCACCACCGCCTTGCCCTCGCTGTACATCCAGGCGCCGGGGAAGGCGAAATCCGGCCGCGGGCCTTTTTCCAGGCCGAGCACGTCCTCGTAGAAGCGGACCGTCTCGGCCAGATGCCGGGTCCGGATGTTGAAATGATCGAGCACGCCCACGCTCACGCCGCCCATCCCTCTGCTCCTTTTCTTGAAGTCCTTGTTGAAGGTCCGAGATCAGCCATCCTAGCACAGGGGGGCGTCAAACGAAGCCGTTGCCCTTCCGCCTCAAGGGTTTATGGTGCGCTCGTTCCCCTTCATGTGGAACTTTAGGACCCCCGGCTGGCGTCCCTCGCCCGGCTGCAACCGTAAAACTCAAGCTACGGACACACACATGGCTAAAGTCGCTTTCCTCGGTCTCGGCGTGATGGGTTTCCCCATGGCCGGACACCTCGTGAAAAAAGGGGGCCATGAGGTCACCGTCTACAACCGCACCGCGGCCAAGGCGAAGGAATGGGCGGACAAGTTCGGCGGCAAGACCGCACCGACCCCGAAGGCCGCCGCCGAGGGCCAGGATTTCGTGATGTGCTGCGTCGGCAACGACAACGACCTGCGCGCGGTCACGATCGGTGCTGACGGCGCATTCGCCGGCATGAAGAAGGGCGCGACCTTCGTCGACCACACCACCGCCTCCGCCGAAGTCGCCCGCGAGCTCGATGCCGCCGCGACCAAGGCCGGCTTCAAGTTCGTCGACGCGCCCGTGTCCGGCGGCCAGGCCGGCGCCGAGAACGGCGTGCTGACGGTGATGTGCGGCGGTGCGCCGGATGCCTATGCCGGCGCCGAGCCGATCATCACGGCTGCCTATGCGCGGATGTGCAAGCTGCTCGGGCCCGCCGGAAGCGGCCAGCTGACCAAGATGGTCAACCAGATCTGCATCGCCGGCCTCGTGCAGGGCCTCTCCGAGGGCATCCACTTCGCCAAGAAGAGCGGCCTCGACGTCGCCGCGGTGATCGAGACCATCTCCAAGGGCGCGGCGCAGTCCTGGCAGATGGAGAACCGCTACAAGACCATGAACGACGGCAAATACGATTTCGGCTTCGCGGTCGAATGGATGCGCAAGGACCTCTCGATCTCGCTGGCCGAAGCCCGCCGCAACGGCGCAAACCTGCCGGTGACCGCGCTGGTCGACCAGTTCTACGCCGAGGTCGAGAAGATGGGCGGCAAGCGCTGGGATACGTCGAGCCTGCTTGCGCGCCTGCAACGCTGACGTCTGAGGGACCGTCCCCACTTTGCTGACCGCGATTGCCGTCATCTTCGTCGTCGCCTATGCGGCGATCGCGCTCGAGCATCCGCTCGGGATCAACAAGAGTGCCACGGCGCTGATCGGCGCCGTATTGCTCTGGACCGTCTACGCGGTCACCACGGGCGACCATGCGCTGGTCAACCACGCGCTCAACGAGTCCGTCGCCTCCACCGCACAGATCGTGTTCTTCCTCATCGGCGCGATGACCATCGTCGAGGTCATCGACGCCCATGACGGCTTCGAGGTCATCACCTCCCGCATCAGCACCACGAGCCAGGTCCGGCTGATGTGGCTGGTCGGCTTCGTGGCCTTCGTGCTCAGCGCGATCCTGGACAATCTGACCACCACCATCGTGATGGTCTCGCTGATCCAGCGGCTGATCGCCAAGCGCGACGACCGGCTGCTGTTCGCCTCTCTCATCGTCATCGCCGCGAACGCCGGCGGCGCATGGACCGTGATCGGCGACGTCACCACGACCATGCTGTGGATCGGCGGGCAGATCACGCCGCTGAACATCATGGGCGCGGTGTTCCTGCCCTCACTGGTCAATCTGCTCGTCCCGCTCGCCTTCCTCAGCTTCCTGGTGAGGGGCAAGACCATCGCGCCGCCGCCGAAGGAGGACGGCTTGCAGGTGATCGGGGCATTCGAGCGCAACCTGATGTTCTATCTCGGGCTCGGCACGCTGATCGCCGTGCCCGCCTTCAAGACGGTCACGCATCTGCCGCCGTTCATGGGCGTGCTGCTCGGGCTCGGCATCGTCTGGCTGGTCGGCGAGATCGTCCACCGCGGCAAGGACGAGCATGTCCGCCATCCGCTCACCCTGGCGCATGCGCTGACGCGGATCGACATGGGCTCGATCGTGTTCTTCGTCGGAATCCTGCTCGCCGTCGCCTGCCTCGAACATGCGGGCCTGCTGACGATGCTGGCCCGATGGCTGGAAGCGACCATCGGCCGCCAGGACATCATCGTCGTCGTGCTCGGCCTGCTCAGCGCCGTCATCGACAACGTCCCGCTGGTCGCCGCGACCATGGGCATGTACGACCTCGGCCACTACCCGCCGGACAGCTTCATCTGGGAGTTCATCGCCTATTGCGCCGGCACCGGCGGCTCGATCCTGATCATCGGCTCGGCCGCAGGCGTCGCCGCCATGGGGCTCGAGCGGATCGAGTTCCTCTGGTACGCCCGCCGCATCGCCGGCCCGGCGCTTGCGGGCTATCTGGCGGGCGCCGTCGTCTACGTCGCACAGCATGCTGCGCTGCATTGAACGGCAGTTAGCGGGCTGAAAATTAACGCGCGGTTAACGCAATTCTTTAGCTCCTTAAGTCACCTCTTAAGGATTTCTTGCCACAGATAGAGAATGCAGAAGGCCCGCCTCGCGCGGGCCAGGAATCGTTGTTGTTTCGATGAGTAACCCCGCTGAAAAGCCAGAGGTAGTTCAGCTTCCGGCCGAGCCGGTCAGCGCTCCGTCGGCGAGCAGCCGAAGGGCCGCCGCGCAGCGGGTGCGCGAGGCGCGCGACAAGTTAACGTCGACCAGCGGAACCCGGCCGGCCTTCGACGCCGAGATGCTGCGCCAATATGCGCAGACCCGGCTGTCGGCCTCCTATGTCGTGATGCTGCTGGTGGTTGCCACCGGTGTGCTGTTCGGGTTGTGGATGCAGCCGATCCCGGCCGCGGCCTGGACCTGCGGCATGATCTGCATTCACGCCGCGATGATCCGCAGCTGCCGGCGCTTTCTGGCCGAGCCCGCCTCGCCGACATCGACGCGCGCCTGGCGGACGCGCTTCGTCCTGCTCGACCTGCTCTATGGCCTGTGCTGGATGGCAATCCTGATCCATCCCGTGCTCGACATGGTCACGGAAACGCTGATGATGTTCCTGATGCTGCTGGTGATCGCAGTGTCGAGCATGCTCGCCGCCAATTTGCCGATCGCGGCCCTCGCCGCCACCGCGCCGGTCGCGGTCGCGATGGCGCTGAGCTTCGTGATGACCGGCTCGCTGGACAATTATATCCTGGCGGCGCTCGCGATCGCAGCCGAAGGCTATTTCGTGCTGCTGGCGCATCGCCTGCACTCCTCGACCTTCGCAACGCTCGAGGCCCGCGCCGAGAAGGATGCACTGATCGGCGAGCTGGAGCAGGCGAAAGCAATCTCGGACGAAGCGCGTCACCGCGCCGAATCCGCCAATGTCGCCAAATCGCGTTTCCTCGCCCAGATGAGCCACGAGCTGCGCACGCCGCTGAACGCCATCCTCGGCTTCTCCGAGGTGATGAAGAGCGAGATTTTCGGTGCGCATGCGGTCGGCGTGTACAAGGAATATTCCGCCGACATCCATAATTCCGGCGTGCACCTGCTCAACCTCATCAACGAGATCCTCGACCTGTCGCGGATCGAGGCGGGCCGCTACGAGCTGAACGAGGAAGCGGTGTCGCTGGTGGGCATCGTCGCCGACTGCCATCATCTGATGAAGCTGCGCGCGTCCAGCCGCGGCATCACGATCCACGAAGTATTCGAGCAGGCGATGCCGCGGCTGTGGGCCGACGAGCGCGCGGTCCGCCAGGTCGTGCTCAATCTGCTCTCCAACTCGATCAAGTTCACCCCGCAAGGCGGCGAGATCTGGCTCAAGGCCGGCTGGACCGCCTCGGGCGGGCAATATCTCTCGGTGAAGGATTCAGGCTCCGGCATTCCCGAGAGCGAAATTCCGGTCGTGCTCGCCTCGTTCGGCCAGGGCTCCAACTCGATCAAGTCGGCCGAACAGGGCGCCGGGCTCGGCCTGCCCATCGCCAAGAACCTGATCGACCTGCACGGTGGCACGTTCACGCTGAAATCGAAGCTGCGCATCGGCACCGAGGTGATCGTCACCTTCCCGCCGGAGCGCGTGATGAGCGCGCTGGCGCCGATGTCGGATGAGGCCCCGCCGCTCCAGCCGGAGAGTTCCGCGCTTGCCGACGAGAGGCGGCGGCCACGCCACAAGCCGATCATGAGCGCAGGCACGGGCTCTTAAACGAGATGCTTGCAGAGATGCCCGACCATCCCCCACTATGTCCGAATGAGCAAAGAAACGCCGTGCGTCGCCGTCTGCATGATCGATCCCAAGACCAAGCTATGCTTCGGCTGCGGCCGCACCTTGCCGGAGATCGCACGCTGGCACGCCATGGAGAGCGCGGAACGGCTCGCGGTCATGGCGCTGCTGCCGGCGCGGATGACGGACGCCGGGCTGACGCCGATCGCAGGAACGCCGAAGCGCGCCTGACCGCCTCGCGTGCCCTCGGAGGCGCGCCATGATCCGCTTCCTGCTCGTTCTCATCATGCTCGCCGGCACGGCCGGTGCCGTTGTCGCCTATGGCGATCCCAGCCAGATCGTGCGCGCCAGCAACAAGGTCTCGCACATGTTCCGCGCGCAGACCGCCTCCCCGCCCCCTGCCGTGCAGATCCAGCGCGGCCAGGGCGGCGAATTCGCGCTGCGCGCCAAGATCAACGGCGTCGCCGCGCCGATGGTGATCGATACCGGCGCGACCTCCGTGGTGCTGACCTGGGAGACCGCGAAGGCGATCGGACTGCCGCTCGAGATGCTCGAATATGACGTCGATCTCGAAACCGCGGGCGGCCACACCAAGGCGGCCCGGCTCACGCTCGATCGCCTCGCGGTCGGCCACCTCGTCGAAAAATCGGTGCCGGCCCTCGTCGTGCAGCGCGGACAGATGAAGACCAACTTGCTCGGCATGAGCTTCCTCGACCGCCTGGAAAGCTGGGGCGTTCGCGCCGACAAGCTGATGCTCACCGGCTACCCGGAGCTGCAGAGCGGCCATCGCCGCGCGCGCACAGCGGTGGATTAATCCCCTCCGGCCCATCCACAGCCTCGGACAACTTGCCGCGAAAGCGCAGCAGTGGCATTTGCACCATTTACAAACCGCCTAGTCGGTTTATAACGGGTTCATTCCCGGATCGGGGTTGGACGAGCGCTGCGCCCTTCAGGGAGCGGCCAAATGGGAGATCGAGACTCATGACTGCCACTGCCGCCTTACGCTGCGCGATGCGCGCCCTGCCCTTTGTCGCGGTGTTCGCCGCAGGCAGCGCCAGCGCTGCGGATCTGTCGCCGCGCTATGCCGTGCCCTCCTCCGCCTACACGGCACCGCAGCCGGTGTACTCGTGGACGGGTCTTTATGCGGGCTTCAACGCCGGCTATGCCGAGAGCGGCGACGACGCCTTCAACAATCTCGTCGGCACCAACGGAGGCAAGGTCAAGGGCGCCGTCGGCGGCGTGCAGATCGGATACAACTACCAGATCTCGCCGATGTTCGTTGTCGGCATCGAGAACGATTTCGAAGGCGGGGACATCAAGAACCACGACGCGCTGAGCAGTGCCGCGGTGAGCCTGCCCTGGTACATGACCGGCCGAGCCCGCGCCGGCATCGCGACGATGGATTCACGCCTGCTGTTCTTCGGGACCGCGGGTCTGGCCGCCGGCGAATTGAAGGACGGTCCGATCAACAAGATGAAGATGGGCTGGACCGCAGGTGGCGGCGTCGAATGGGCGTTCCTGCCGAAATGGTCGGCCAAGGCGGAATATCTCTACACCGAGTTCAAGCACGACGATCTGCCGGACTGGAACGCGCCGAAATTCCACACCTTCCGCGTCGGCGTGAACTACCACTTCGACCTGTTCCGCTAAGACGGATCGAAAGAGCCGGATTTTGCGATCCGGCTCTTCATCTGACTGGAGCTACGCGGCCGCTTCCGCTGGCGCACGCACGCCGACGCGAGCAATTGCATCGCGCAGCACGTCGAGGCCGGCGCCCGGCTTCACGCCGTGCTCCGCGAGATGCCGGCGGAACGCCCGCGCGCCGGGCACGGCGTGGAATGCGCCGACGAAATGCCGCGTGATGGCGTGCAGCCGCGTGCCGCGGGCGAGCTGCTGCTCGATATAGGGCATCATCGCTTCGAACGCGTCCTGCATGGTCGCATGCGGCGGCGCCTCGCCGAAGATGTCGCGATCGACGCTGAGCAGCCGCCACGGCTCCTGATAGGCAGCACGGCCGAGCATCACGCCATCGACGTGATCGAGATGTGCCCTGGCCTTGTCGATGCCAGGGACGCCGCCATTGATGATGATGGGCACATCGGGCATCGCGCGCTTGAGGCGATAAACGCGATCATAATCGAGCGGCGGGATGTCGCGGTTCTCCTTCGGAGACAGACCGTTGAGCCAGGCCTTGCGGGCGTGCACGATCAGCGCGTCGCAGCCGGCAGCGACCACCCCGCGCGCAAGCGTATCGAGCGCAACTTCCGGATCCTGCTCGTCGATGCCGATGCGGCACTTCACCGTCACGGGAACGCCGACCGCGTGCTTCATGGCCTCGACGCATCGCGCCACGAGCTCCGGCTCCGCCATCAGGCAGGCGCCGAAGCGGCCGTCCTTCACGCGGTCGGAGGGACAGCCAACATTGAGATTGATCTCGTCATAGCCGAAATCTTCGCCGATCCGCGCAGCAAGCGCGAGCTCGCGCGGATCCGACCCGCCAAGCTGCAGCGCCACGGGATGCTCGCACGCGTCGAACCCGAGCAGCCGCTCCCGATCGCCATGAACGACGGCACCCGTGGTCAGCATCTCCGTATAGAGCAGCGCGCGCCGGGTCAGCTGACGGTGGAACACCCGGCAGTGCCGGTCAGTCCAATCCATCATGGGGGCGACGGAAAAGCGATAGTCTTGCGATTTCAAATGCTATTCTTTCATCGAACCGACAGCACGGAGGTGCGCTTGCACCCGAACCAGCATTTTGCGTGGCGTGGAGCATACCCTTCGCCTGAATGGGCGTCTGATGCAACCGCAACAGTAAAGTGGTGCGGACAAGAGAAAGCAACAATGATCCCGAATGGCATAATCCGAGGCAGCCTTGTCCAATCTGGACACGGCTGGTCTAACACCTCAATTGTCGGTGAATAGCCGGCCCAAATTGGATAAGGGTGCCATCCGGGCCGCATCGGAGTGATTATGATTGAGAATGCTCATTCGAGAGGTCGACCAGTCGACCCCCGTTCCGCATGGTCCGGGCTGTCCCAGGCAGAACGTGACGCCGCCTATGACAACAACGCGGCCGTCAAGAACAGCACGGCCCTGATTGCCGAACGGAACGAAGCCTCTGGCCGGCTGCGAAGCACGCTGAATTCCCATCTCGATCTGCCTTACGGTCAGCGGCCGAACAACAAGATCGATCTCTACCCGGCCGGCAGGCCTGAGGCGCCCTGCTTGGTATTCGTGCATGGCGGCTATTGGCAGCGCAATTCGCGCGAATTGTTCGCGATGCTCGTCGAAGGCATCGCCGCCAATGGCTGGTCGGTTGCCATTCCCGGCTATTCGCTGGCGCCGGAGGTATCCCTCACCGACATCGTCGCCGAAGTGCCGCGCGCGCTCGACTGGCTTGCCGCAAATGGCGCGTCCTATGGCGTTGCCGGACCGGTCGTCTTGTCGGGTTGGTCCGCCGGAGCCCATCTCGCAGCGATGGCGCTGAACCATCCGAGTGTCCATGCGGGACTGGCGATCTCAGGCGTGTACGAGCTCGCGCCAATCCGCGATACCGGCCTCAACAACGCGCTGAAGCTGACGGATGAGGAAATCGCCGCGCTGTCGCCGCTGCGCCTGCCCGTCACGCCGAAGCGGCTCGACATCGCCTATGGCAGCAACGAGCTGCCGGCGCTCGTGTGCGATTCCATCAACCTCCACGACAAGCGCACGGCGGCGAAGGCGCCCGGCAAGCTCATTCCGGTCGACGGCGCCGATCATTTCACCATTCTCGAGGCCCTGCGGCGGCCAAACGGGGTCCTCGTCGACGCCGTTCGCCGGTTGCTGGACTGAACCGTGAAAACAACCCCATGCACAGTAGAATGCCGTTGTTTTCAAAGACGAATTTTGCAGGCAAGGCGACACCACCGATCATTTTGACTCGTCGGGCAAAACAGGGGCATGACGTCGCGCTTGCTGCGCTCGCACTTCCACGCAGATTTGTTCTCCTGTGATCCGTATCGGGTAAAGCCGCAACGGCGGGCTCGGCCATCCCGGATTGATCGCCCCGTCGCGCAAATCGAACGATGCCGCGTGACGCGGACAGAACAGCCGGCCGGCCCTCACCTGTCCGAGAGCCAGATCCGCCTGTTCATGCGGACACGCGCGGTCGCATGCGACGGCATCGCCGTCGTTCCAGATCACCAGCAGGTCGAAGCCTGCAACATGTACGTGAACGATCGTCTCCGCTCTCAGGCGGTCGAGATTGCAGACCGGCGTCCAGCCGAAGCCAGCCGAGCCGGCGGCATCGTCATCCACCGAGATAGGCCTTCCGCACATGCTCGTTCTCGATCAGCTCGGAGCCTGCGCCTGACAGCACGATGCGGCCATTCTCGAGCAGATAGGCGTGGTCGCACATCTCGAGCGCGGCGAACGCGTTCTGCTCGACCAGCAGCACCGTGGTGCCGGCATCGCGGATACCGCGGATGATTGCAAAGGTTCGCTCGACGATGTTGGGCGCAAGGCCGAGCGACGGCTCGTCGAACATGATCAGCCGCGGCCGCGACATCAGCGCGCGCCGATCGCCAGCATCTGCTGCTCGCCGCCCGACAGCGTGCCCGCCGCCTGCCGGCGCCGCTCGGCGAGCCGCGGAAATTCCGCGTAGATGCGGTCGCGGTCGGCCGCGATCTCGCCCGAACCACGACGGAGGTAAGCCCCCATGTCGAGATTTTCCTCGACGCTCATGTGCGGAAATACGCGCCGGCCTTCCGGACAATGTGCGATCCCGCTGGCGAGCACGCGCGGTGGTCTCGCCCCGGTGATGTCGATGCCCTCGAACCGCATTTGCCCTGCGCGCGGCGGCACGAGGCCGGAAATCGCACGCAGCGTCGTGCTCTTGCCGGCGCCGTTGGCGCCAATCAGGGCGACGAGCTGGCCGGCCTTCACGTCGAGCGAGATGCCACGCAGCGCAGTGACGCCGCCATAGCCGCACACCATGTCGCGGATCTCAAGCACGCCCCGCTCCATGTCCGAGATAGGCCTCGATCACGGCCGGATCGTTGCGGATCACATCCGGTGTCCCCTCGGCAATGATGCGGCCATAGTTCAGCACCACGATGCGGTCGGAGACGGTCATCACCATCGGCATGTCGTGCTCGACCAGCAGGATGGTGATGCCACGGTCGCGGATGCTGCGGATCAGCTCGACGAAGCGGTGGGTTTCCGAGGCGTTCATGCCCGAGACGGGCTCGTCGAGCAGCAGCATCGAGGGCTCCGCCGCCAGCGCCAGCGCGACACCGACAAGGCGCTGCTCACCGTAGGACAGCGAGCCGGCCGCATCATGGGCGCGGCGTTCGAGGCCGACCCATTCGATCAACTCGCTCGCGCGCTGCCGCAGCCTGCGTTCCGAGGCGCGCGCGCCCGGCAGCCCGAGGATGGCATCGAGCAGCCTAACCCGGCCCTGACGATGCAGACCGATCAGGAGATTGTCGTAGACGGTGTCGTTGGGAAACACGCTGGTGCGCTGAAACGTGCGTATCAGGCCGAGATCGGCGATCTCGTGCGGCTTCAACCCGGTCAACGTCGTACCCTGATAGGTGACCTGGCCTGCGCTCGGCGTCAGGAAACCAGTCATGACGTTGAAGGCGGTGGTCTTGCCGGCGCCATTCGGCCCGATCAGGCTGACGATCTCGCCCTCACCGACCGTAAAACTCATGTCGGAGATCGCGACCAGGCCGCCGAAGCGGACGGCGACCTGCTCGATGGTCATGGCAATGCTGCGCGCGGTCATCACGCCGGCTCCTTGGCACCGGTTTCGGTGAGCGCGACCGATGCCAACGCCGGCGCGCCGCTGCGCCGTCGGATGAAGCGCTGTGCGAGCGAGGGCACGATGCCACGGGGCAGCACGAACAGGATGGCGATCAGCACGCCGCCATAGGCGATCCACTGCGCCTCCGGCGCCATGACCGGCCGCAACGCGACCGGCAGCAGCCCGAAGATCAGGCCGCCGACCACGGGCCCGGCCAGCGAGCCCTTGCCGCCGCTGATCACCATGATGACCATGGTGACGGTGTTGATGAAGGCGAACACTTCGGGGTCGATGATCCGGATGTAGTGCGCATAGAGGCTGCCGGCCGCGCCCGCGATCGCGGCCGAGATCACGGCTGCCACCGTCAGCGTCCTGGTGACGTCGATGCCGACAGAGACGGCGAGCGTCTCGTTCTCCATCAGCCCCCGCATCGCACGGCCGAAATGGGAATGAACGAGGCGGGCGATCAGGAGATAGGCGACCAGCGCCACGATCAGCACGAGATAGTAGTTCTGCATCTTGGTGCGCAGCGTCAGCTCACCAAGGCCGGGCAAGGGCAGCGCGATGGATGGAATGTTGGTCAGTGCCAGCGGCCCCTGCGTCAGCTCGACCCAGTTCAGCGCGACCAGCCGGACGACCTCGGCAAAGGAGATGGTCACGATGACGAAATAGGCGCCGCGGACGCGGAAGGAGAGCAACCCGACGAAATAGCCGCACATTCCGGCGACCAGGATGGCCAGCAAGAAGCCTGCAATCGGCGGCCAAGGTGCGTGAACCAGGCGGACGTCTCCGGGCAGACCGACGTCGAAGCCGAGCGACGTCAGCGCGCTGACATAGGCGCCGATGCCGAAGAAAGCGATGTGGCCGAGGCTGAGCTGGCCTGTGAAGCCTAGCAACAGATTGAGGCTCATCGCGCCGATGACGAAGATGCCGGTCGTGATCAGCGCGTTCAGGAGATAGGGATCGCGCAGCCAGAGCGGCACCGAGGCCAGGGCCGCGACGGCGAAAATGGTGACGGCGGCTCTCATCCAACCCGCTCCGCGCGCGCAAACAGGCCGGTCGGTCGGAAGATCAGGACCGCGATGATGATCACGAAACCCATGGCGTCGCGGTAACCAGACGAGACGTAGCCCGCCCCCAATTCCTCGGCCAGCGCCAGGATGAAGCCACCGATCACCGCGCCCGTGATATTGCCGAGGCCGCCAAGGATGACGATGGCGAAGGCCTTGACGGCGGCGAGATCACCCATCTGCGGGAAGATCACGTAGACAGGCCCGAGCAGAGCGCCGGCGGCGGCGGCAAGGCTGGAGCCGATCGCGAAGGTCGAGGTGTAGATCATGTCCACGTTGACACCCATCAGCGAGGCCGTGTCGTGGTCCTGGAACGTCGCCCGCATTGCACGTCCCAGGCTGGTCTTGTTGATCAGGAGGTACGTCACCAGGATCAACATTGCCGCCGCGGCGAGCACAAACAGGCGAAGCCAGGATACCGACACCGGTCCGAGCACCAGCGGCGTCTCAGGGAATGGCGTGGCCACCGATTTGGCGACACCGCCCCAGATCCATAGCGTGCCGGACTGCATCGCGATCCAGGCGCCGATCATGACCAGCATCGTGGTGTCGATGTCGGAGCCGCGCAGCGGTCGCAGTAATGTCAGCTCGATGGCTGCTCCGAGCAGCCACCCGGCAAGCACCGCGACGGGCAATGCCAGGAAGAAATTCAGCCCGAGCTGCTGCACCACGATGAACATGATGTAGGCGCCGAACGTGTAGAGCACGCCGTGCGTGAAGTTCACAACGTTCATGATGCCGAAGATCAAGGTCAACCCGATGCCCAGCAGCGCATAGGTGCCGCCGAGCACGAGCATATTGACCAGATGCTGAAGGAATTCGCTCAAAGCCGTTCCCGAATAAATCGCACATGACGAGGGCAGTGATGCACCGCCCTCGCCGTCGACGAAGCGCGTTATTGTTTGAGCATGATCTTGCCGGAAAACCGCTTCACACTTTTCCGGATCATGCTCTAGAGCGTCTTCAGCTCGACCTTGCCGTCGTTGATCTCGATGAGATAGACGTTCGGCTGGCTCTGCCCGCTCTCCTTGCCCTCCGGACCGGACTTGCGGAACACGATATCGCCGTTCAGTCCCTTGATATTGATGTCCCAGAGCGCCGCCTTGATTGCGGCTGGCTCGGCCTTGCCGGCCTTCTCGATCGCCGCCGCCACAGTGCGGATGCCGTCATAGCCGCGAAAACTCTCGGTGCAGCCGGCGAACTCGAAACCGCGCTTCTTCCATTCCGTGATGAAATAGTTGGTGGCTTCCGGATTCGGCGTCTTGTCCGGGAACCACGGCAGGAAGGTGGTCAGATGCATGGTGCCGTTGGCGGCGGCACCGGCCTGGGCGATGATCTGGTCCGGGTTCTGCGAGCCGCCGGTGGTGATGATGCGCTTCTTCAGGCCCAGCGCGGCCGCCTGCTTGAAGATCAGCGTCAGCTGATCGACCGCCGTCGTGACGATCACCGTCTCGGAATCCGAGCTCTTGATCTTGGAGAGCTGCGCGCTCATGTCCTGCGCGCCCTGGTCCATGGTCTCGACGAGGCCGATGCTGATGCCCTTGTCCTTCATCATCTTGCTGAAGTCCTCGGCAGTGCCCCGGCCCCAGTCGTTGTTGATGACGAGGAAGTCCACCTTCTTCAGCGCGAGCTTGTCGACGATGCCCTTGAACGCGGCGGCCTCGACCGCCGAGGGCGGCGAGATCCGGAAGATGAAGGGATTGCCCGTCGTCGTGATCTTGCCGGAGGACGAGGTCTCGACGACCATCGGGGTCTCGTATTCCATCAGCTTGGGCATCACCGCGAGCGTCAGGCTCGAGCCCCATGCGCCCATCAGCACCGGCACCTTGTCGCTGGTGATGAGTTTTTCGGCGACGGCGGCGGCCTCCGTCGGGTTGCTCTTGTTGTCCTCGATGACGAGCTCGATCTTCTTGCCCAGGATGCCGCCCTTGGCGTTGATCTCATCGGCAGCGATCTTGGCGCCGTTGACGACGTAGGTGCCGGAGGCTGCAAACGCGCCCGTGAGCGGCTCGTTGACGCCGATCTTGATGGCCTGCGCCCCTGCCGTGCCGCCGAACAAGGCCGTCGCCAGCGCGATGGCCGGAACCAGTCCGAGTGCTCGTGTCATGTTGTCTCTCCAAATCCCACGCTGTTGATATCCAGGGTCGTCCAATCCAAGGTCGTTCAAGGCTTCGTCACTCCCCGGTGCCGGCACGCCGATCATTCCGCGCCACCTTTTCCAGTGAAGACGCGGCCAAACATGCGCGCCAGCCGGGCGCGCAAAACGTCCGAGGCAATCGACCAGCCACTGAGCTCTGCCGCGGCCACCTGCCCCGACGGCGCGCCGGACATGTGGCGGTCGAGATTGCCCGCGAACTCCGCAACGAGGCGCTTGGCAAGATCCCGCACCAGGCCGGGCCGGCCGACCTGCGCCAGCATTCCCGTGAGCGTGTACCCGATCGAGACTTCGACGGCGGTCGCCGAGCCGCCCTCGAGCGGAAGCAGGCGATAGCGGATCTCTCCTTGCGTCGCCGAATGGCTGCGCTGGTCGGCGCCAACGCCGACGATGCGTCCCGATAGCGCTGCGGGATCGCGTTCGACGCGCGCGGCGCCCTCGAAGGACGCCGCGATCGGCCCGAGCCTGACGCTGATCATGCCCTCCACGCGCTCCGGCGTTGGCGGCGCCGTGAGCGATACGCCGGGCAGGCAGGATGCAATACCGGCGATGTCATCGAACATCGCGAACACCCTTGTCGGTGCATGCGGCAGCGTGAAGCGCTGATCGAGAACGGTCGCCGGAATGAAATCGGAAATTCGGACCAGTGCAGCGCCGTCTGATGCCGCCACTGAGATCTGCCGCGCAGGCCTCGGCTCGTCGCCGCTGAACGTGGCTCGCCCCGATCCGGCGGGGCCGAGACTGGTCCGGCCGCCATCGACAAGCGGCGCGATGTTGCGCGCACGCCTCGCCTCGATGACGGACTGGACGGCGCGCACAATCCCGACATAGCCGGTACAACGGCAGAGATTGCCGCTGAGGCCGACACGGATGCGCCGCTCATCGGCATCGGGCAGACGCAACACCAAGTCGCGCGCCGAGACCAGCATCCCCGGGGTGCAATAGCCGCACTGAAGGGCATGCTCGCGGGTGAAGGCTGCGCGCAACTCGGTCGTGACCTCGTCCTCATCGAGCCCTTCGATGGTGGTGATGTCGGCGCCCGCGCAGGCCACCGCATAGGTGATACAGGAGCGCGCCGGCACGCCGTCGAGCAGCACGGTGCAGGCGCCGCAGACGCCGTGCTCGCAACCGAGATGGGTGCCGGTCAAGTCCAGCTCATCGCGGACGAAATCGGCCAAGCTGGTCCGCGGCTCGGCCGAAACTTCGACCGCACGGCGATTGACCTGAAGTGCGATCGTGGTCATGCCGCGGCCTCCAGGACGGCGCGCTTCAACACGCTGACATGGATGTGACGCTGCGCGACGTCGTCGATGCCGGCTTTGGTCAGAAGGCCATCCGCGACGCGAGCGTCGAAGCGCTGCTTGTAGTCGGCCGCGATCCGCCCGCCGAACAGCTCGGCGGCATCGGTGACAACGATCGGCGTCGTGTCAATCGCACCGATCACGACACGCGCCGAGGCAGCAACTGGATCGATCAGTACAGCGCCGATGGCGTGGGCAAACTCGCCGGTCTTGCGGCAGCTCTTGGCATAGCCCCAATGGGCCGAGGCCGCGCGTGACGGGACGTGAATCGCCTCGACGATTTCGCCCGCATGCAGCGCCGATTCCAGCGCGCCGACGACGAAGGCCTCGATCGCCATGGTGCGAGCGCCGCCAAGGCTGCGCAGCGTCACGCGCGCACCCAGGGCGGCGAGCGACGAGATCCAGTCAGCGGCGGGATCGGCATGACTGAGGGAGCCACCGATCGTGCCGCGGTTGCGCACCGCGCGGTATGCGATGTTGGCGGCGACGCCGCGCATGGCGCCGCGGGTCACGTCGGCCGTGCGCCCATCCTCGATGTCGGCATGGGTGACCAAGGCGCCGAGCACGAGTTCGCCACGAGAAACCTCGGCCCGCTTGAGCTCGGCCAGGCCGGAGATGTCCACGATCAGCTCCGGCTGCACCAGCCGCAGATTGAGCATCGGTCCGAGCGACTGCCCGCCGGCGATGATCTTTGCCGAACCGCCGCTTGCGGCCAGCATCGACAGCGCGGCGTCGAGATCGCGTGGACGCTCATAACTGAAGGGCGCCGGTTTCATGCCGCGCTCCTTTCGGCGGCGCGTGCAGCCAGCACGGCTTCGACGACGCGATGCGGCGTGATCGGCGACTGCATCAGCTCGACGCCGAACGGACGCAGCGCGTCGTTGACGGCGTTGGCGATGGCGGCCGGCGGCGCAATCGCACCGCCCTCGCCGATGCCCTTCACGCCGAACTGCGTATAGGGCGACGGCGTTTCCATGTGATCGAGGCGCGCGGCCGGAACCTCGGTCGGGCCCGGCAGCAAATAGTCGGCGAGCGTCGTCGCCAGCGGCTGGCCGGAGGCATCGAACGGCATCTCCTCGTAGAGCGCGGTGCCGATGCCCTGCGCCAGACCGCCATAGATCTGGCCGTCAACGACGAGCGGATTGACCAGCACGCCGCCGTCTTCGACGATCACGTAATCCAGAATTTCGACTTCGCCGAGATCAGGATCGACCGCAACCACGGCCGCATGCGCGGCATAGCTGAAGGTGCCGCTGTCGCGGACGGGCTTGTAGCCTTGCGTCACCTCGAGCCCGCCGGGATCGACATCGGCCGGGAGATCCTGCGGGCGACGATACCAGGTGTGGGCGATCGCCCTCAGGCTGACATTGCCATTGACGCCGCGCACTTCGCCATTCTGCAACACCACGGCGGCCGGATCGTGCTGCAACAGCTTGGCGCCGATGCGCCTTGCGCGTTCGCCGAGCTCGCGGCAGGCCGTCGCCACCGCGCCGCCGGCCATCACCATCGAACGCGAGCCCCAGGTCCCCGTCGAATAGGGCGTCATCGCGGTGTCGCCGAGGATGATGCGGATCTTTGCAATTTCGACGCCGAGGATCTCGTGCGCGACCTGGGCAAGCGTCGTTTCCATGCCCTGCCCGTGCGAATGCACACCGACGCGCAATTCGAGGCCGCCGTCCGGCGTCAAGCGTGCCGAGGCCTGCTCGTGACCCGGCACCATGGGGATGCCCCAGCCGGAATAGACCGAGGTGCCGTGCGCCGCCTGCTCGCAATAGATGGAGACGCCGACGCCGATGCGGCGACCGTCAACCTCGCCCAGGCTCTGTTTGGCACGAATGGACTCGATGTCGATGGCGGCGAGCGCGCGCCGCATCGCTTCCGGGTAATCGCCGCTGTCAAAGTGCTTCCTGGTGATGTTGTCGAACGGCATCTGCTCCGGCAGCACCAGGTTGCGCAGCCGCACCTCGCCGGGCTCGAGCCCGGCTTCGGCCGCCACGAGATCAAGCATCAGCTCCAGCGCGAAGCAGACGCCGGTGCGCGCGACGCCGCGATACGGCAGGATCGGGCATTTGTTGGTCGCAACCGAGAAGGTGCGGCAGCGATAGGCCGGCATCTTGTAAGGGCCGGGCAAAATGCTCGCGACCTGCGCGGCCTCGAGACAGGCCGAGAACGGATAAGACGAGTACGCCCCGGAATCCACGGTCGCCTCGCAATCGATGCCGCGCAGCGTGCCGTCACGGTCCGCATAGACCGTGATCTTGTAATGATGCTCGCGGCAATTGGAGCTAGCGACGAGATGCTCGCGGCGATCTTCCAGCCAGCGCACGGGATGGCCGTTACGCATGGTCAGCCAGGACAGGCAGACTTCTTCCGGCAGCAGAATGCCCTTGTGGCCAAAGCCGCCCCCAACATCGGGCGAGATGACGCGGATCTGGCCCTCCTCCATGCCGAGGCACTCGGCAAGGCCGCTGCGTGTGATGTGTGGCATCTGTGCCGCTGAATGCAGCGTGAGCTGATCGAGCCGCCGGTCGAAGGTCGCAACCACGCCGCGGCCCTCCAGCGGCGACATGCATTGCCGTGCCGTCGATATCTCGCGCGTCACCTTGATCGGCGCATCCAGCGCGGCGGAGATGTCGACCTCGTAGTTGGTCTCGAGGAAGACGTTGTCGCCCCAATGCTCATGCACCAGCGCCGAGCCGGGCTCGCGCGCCTTCAGCATGTCGTAGACCGCGGGCAGCTCCTCCAAATCGAGCGTCACGGAGGCCGCGATGTCCTCGGCCTCGGCGCGCGTCGGCGCCAGGCACATCGCAACGAGCTCGCCGACCTGGCGCACCTTGCCGGCGGCCAGCACCGGTTGTTCGGATATCTTGAAGCCCGGCAGCCCCGATACCGCGCGGATCGGCTTGATCCCGACGAGCTCGGCCGCCGTGAACACGCTGCCGCGATAACGCTCGGGCACGTGGATGCCGCGGATGCGTGCATGCGCCATCGGGCTGCGCACGAAGGCGACGTCCTGAAGGCCCGCGAGCCTGATGTCGGCGACGTATTGGCCGCGGCCGCGCATCAGGCGGTCATCCTCCTTCCGCGGCAGCCGCGCGCCAACGCCCTGCCCGGACTTGCCAGAAGGAAACTCTCGTTCGTTGCGCACGCCGGCGTTCTCCCTCACCGCGCGGACTTATGCCGCGACGGCCTGCGGCAGGATCGGTGCGACCGCGTCGAAGCGCGTGCCGGCGCGCAGGCAGAAGGCCGGCTGCAGCAGGCGCTCGGCGATGACCTCGTTCTTCTCGTTGTCCTTCAGGACGAACCGGCCGTTCTTCTCCGTGAGCACGGAGACGTCGGCACCCATGCCGACCTTGAGCGCGCCGATCTCCTCGCTGCGGCCGAGCATTTTTGCGGGATTGGAGGTGACCATCGGCACCACCTGCTCCAGCGACAGACCGAGCGCCATCATCGAGCTCATCGCCTGCACCAGGCTGAACTTGGCCTGTCCTGCGAACGGATGGTTCTCCTCGTCCTCGTGCTGGTCGGGCGTTCCGGCCGGCGCGGGCACATGCGTGTTGTAGCCGTGAATATCGGCGCCGAGCGTGGTCGGAATGATGCCGGCGGCAATCGCCTTCTTGGCGAGCCGGTAAGAGAAGTGGCTGCCGTGACCGACATCGACCTTCAGGCCGCGGTCGAGCGCGGCCTGGATCACCGGATGCACCTCACCCTCGCGGTTGACGAAGCCGCCGGGATGACGCGTGAACGGATGAGCGAGAACATCGCCTTCACGCAGGAGCGGGATCACGCGCGTAAGAATCGTGTCAGCATCCTCGCCATTGGCGCCGCTCTCGGGCAGGCCCCAGAGCTGGCCGAAATGCACGTAGACCGGAAGATCGGCGCGCTTTCCGATCTCCGCCGCCATCTCGATGACGCGAATGCCCCAGCGCGCGAAACCACCGATCTCGGCATGCGCCTTGATGCCGCGTACAATGTCGAGATTGGCCGCCGCCGCCTTGACCGTGGCGTCGATGTCGACGCCATCGGGACTGTAGAGTTGCGGATAGAAGTGCCCTTCGAGGCCGCCGACGAGGTAGGCAGACAGAAAGGCATAAACTCGTGAGGCCGCGGGCTCCGCGATGAAGTGACGAAAGCCGGGCAGCGTCATGCAGGACGGGCCGCCCTGGTCGACCAGCGTCGTCACGCCCGACTGCACGCCCACCATGTCCGGATTCATGCCGAAGCGGCCGGAGACATATTGATAGACATGCGCATGGGTGTCGATCAGCCCGGGCAGCACCAGCTTGCCGCTGACGTCGACGACCTCCTTGGCGCTGGTCGGCAGAATGTCGGACGCGACGGCTGCAATCCTGCCGTTGCGGATGGCGACGTCCCTGATGCCGTCAACACCGGAGGCCGGACAGATCACGCGACCGCCTCGCAGCAGAAGGTCGAAGCTGGCAGTAACGGACACGGGCGCTCTCCTCTCCCTGAACGAGCGACGGCATCGCCCGAATTACGAAGCATGCTTCGCATTTTGACAAAAGCAAGCTTCGTGCCATGATCCGGCGGTGGCGGGCGCACTCGAATCGAGCTAAGCGCGGCAGGGTTTGGATTGGGAGAGTGTGCATTGCGGCAGGCGAAGACACGTCGCGGCGGGAGCAGGCACCGCCCGTGGCCCTTGTCGCAACGACCCGGATATCTGATCCGCCGGCTGCACCAGATTCACGTCGCACTGTTTCAGGAAGCCTGCGGCGCGTTCGAGGTCACGCCGCTGCAATACAGCCTTCTCTCGGCGTTGGCGGTGCGCGAAACCGCCGATCAGACCACTTTGGCGGCCGATATCGCCCTCGATCGCACCACCACGACCGGCGCATTGAAGCGTCTGGCGGTACGAAACCTGGTCGAGCGCGCGGTCAACAAGGACGATCGCCGGGCGCGCCTGTGCCGGTTGACACCGGCCGGCGCCGCCTTGCTGGTCAAGATCGAGGGCGCGGCGCGACGGGCGCATCGCGCAACGCTGGGAGATCTCAGCGAGCGGGAGCAGGCGCAGTTCATCGAAATGATGCAGCGCATCGTGGCTGGCCACCCCAGTCGCGACAGTGCCAATGCCCTATTCGACTAGACGCAGCTGCCGCGCTTTTGGATTGGGCTGCTCAATTTATCATCGTACCGCTGCTCAGCCATGCAACGTCCCTTGCCTCTCGCCCACTGGCTCGCGCGTGGGATCGCCACCTCATGGTTGCGGCCGCCAGTTCACACCCGAGGTCGAAGCGACCTTGAGAATCCAACAGCAATCCGACGCAAGCGAGACTGCATCAGGCATCGATGCGGGCCCTGCTCCGGCCGGCCACAACCGATGGCACGATTTATGCTGCGATGATGCGAAGCGTGCTTCGTATTGGGGGATGTCATGACGGATTCCGAACTTCGCGCTGATCTTCACAGCATCGAGCCAATTCCGGATGCGGACCGGGACTCAACCGGGCCGCAGCAGATGTGGATCTGGGCCGGCGCCAACATCGCGCCAGTGAACTGGGCGCTCGGCGCGCTCGGCATCATCCTCAAGCTAGGCCTGATGGAGACGATCGCAGTCATCGTGCTCGGCAATATCGTCGGCTGCGCGATCTTCGCGACCTTCACGGTGATGGGACACAAGACCGGCGTCAACCAGATGGTGCTGAGCCGCTCCGCGTTCGGGGTCCGCGGCGCCTACCTGCCGAGCATCCTGATGTTCCTGATGACGCTGGGCTGGATCGGGGTCAACACCTACTTCCCGGTCAAGGTCTCGATGGGCATCCTCGGGCAGTTCGGCGTGCCCGACACATGGCCGATCGAGATCGTCGTCATCACGCTGGTGATGGCCGTGCAGGTGCTGATCGGAATCTACGGCTTCTACGCGATACGCACCTTCGAGAAGTACACGGTGCCGCCGACCATCGCCATTATGGTGCTGATGAGCGTCTTGGCATGGACGCGCCCGGGTGTCGTCAACTGGAGCCTGACGAGCTCGCTGGCTCCGGGCGCACATCTGGCGATGCTGACGCTGCTGACGACCGCGATCGGGGTCGGCTGGGGCATTTCCTGGGTGACCTGGGCCTCCGACTATTCGCGCTTCGTGCCGAGAAGCGTGCCGTCGAAATCCGTCTTCTGGTACAGCTATGTCGGCATGTTCGTACCCACGGTCTGGCTCGGCATTCTCGGCGCGACGATCGCCTCGACGACGCTGGATACCGATCCCGCCAAGATGGTGAGCGCGGTATTTGGGGGGCCCGTCAGCATCCTGGTCCTCCTGATGGTGTTGCACGGCCCGATCGCCACCAACATCCTCAACGTCTATTCGGCGACATTGGCAGCGCTGAGCGCGGGGCTGAAATTCTCGCGCTTCTGGCTCACCGTCATCGTCGGCGTCGCCGGCTATCTGGTCACGCTGTACTTCATCTTCGCGCCGTCTTTCGCGAAAGCGTTCGACAACTGGATGATCAGCCTGCTCTTGTGGATGAGCCCATGGGCCGGGGTGGTGCTGGCCGACTTCTTCATCAAGCGGAAGGGCAAGATCGACATCGCCGAGCTCTATCGCTCGCCGGAGACCAGCGCCTATGGCGACATCAACTGGGCCGGCATGATCGCCTTCCTTGCGGGCCTCGTTGCCGGATGGCTGGTCGAGGACGGCCTCGTCGGCGCGCTGCAGGGGCCGATCTCGATCAACCTGCTCGGCGGTGCCGACCTGAGCTGGCTGTTCGGCATCGGGGTTGCGGGCCTCGTCTATCTCGGGCTCGGCAAGCTCTCGACCTCACCCTCCTCCATCGTAGCGAGCGGCGCAGGCAGATAGCAGCGGCAGTGACGGTAGAGTGATGGACCACGTTCTGCGATCCATTCCCGGAAACGTCCAGTGGGGACTCTGGGACGGACGATTGAAGCCGGTGCTGCGGATCGCATCCGGAGACCGGGTGACCATCGAAACGCTTTCGGGCGAGCCGGACGATCTGCCCGATCCGTCGCTCGGCTTTGACATCGTTCCCGGGCATGCGGAGGTGCTGGCAAGCACGTTTCGCGGTCCGGGGCCGCACCTGCTCACCGGGCCGATCCACGTCGAGGGCGCCGAGCCCGGCGACGTGCTGGAAGTGCGCGTGCTTAATATCGAGCTACGCTGCAATTGGGGCTGGAACCTCCAGGTGCCGATGCTCGGCACGCTACCCGAGGATTTTCCCGAATTCCGTCGCATCCACATTCCGCTTGACCGCGCGCGCAACGTGGCGCGCCTGCCCTGGGGACAAGAGCTGCCGCTGTCCCCCTTCTTCGGCAATTTCGGCGTCGCGCCACCGCCGGGCTGGGGCCGGCTGTCCTCGAAGGAGCCGCGGGCGTTCGGCGGCAACATGGACAACAAGGAGCTCGGCGCTGGCAGCACGATCTATTTTCCTGTCTTCGTGCCGGGCGCACTGTTCTCCGCCGGCGACGGCCATGCGCTGCAGGGCGATGGCGAGGTCTGCCTGACGGCGATCGAGGCTGCTCTCACCGGTACCTTCGAATTCCATGTCCGGCGCGATCTTCGCCTCGCCTCCCCGCGCGCGGAAACCGCAGTCGACTGGATCACGATGGGATTCGATGAAGACCTCGACGATGCGGCCAAGGCGGCGCTGCGCGACATGATCGCGCTGATCCGCGAGAGGAGCGGCCTCAGCACGCAGGACGCCTATACGCTGTGCTCGATCGCCGCCGACCTCAGGATTACGCAGATGGTCGACGGCAACAAGGGCGTCCACTGCGTCCTGGCGAAATCCCGCATGCCCTGACCGCGTTCTTCGCTGGACCAGGCGCCGCGCGAGCTGCGCCTGGTCAGATCAGGCTCGACTTGCCGCGGCTCAGCACCTCACCCGCGCCTTTGTCGCCGACGATCTCGCCCTGGTCGTACACGACCCGGCCGCGGGCGATGGTGGTGACGGGCCAACCGGTGACATCAAAGCCTTCCCAGGGCGTATAGTCCGCGCCGTGGTGAAGATCGGCCTGCTGAATCTTCTTCTTCAGCTTGGGATCCCACAGCACGATATCGGCATCGAAGCCGACGCCGATCGAGCCCTTGCGCGGATAGAGACCGTAGATCCTCGCGTGGTTGGTCGCCGTTAGCTCGACGAACCTTTGCAGGGTGATGCGTCCCTTCGAGACGCCTTCTGAGAACAGGATCGGCAGCCGCGTCTCGACGCCGGGAATGCCGTTCGGCACCCAGCGGAACGAGGTGCGGGCGTTCGGCGTCAGCTTACCCTTGGGATCATCGTAGCGGAATGGGCAGTGATCGGACGAGAAGGTCTGGAACACGCCTGACGTGATGCCCTCCCAGATCGCCTGCTGGCTCTCGACATCACGCGGCGGCGGCGAGCAGACATATTTCGCGCCCGTGATGTCCATGTTCAGGCCCTTCATGTCGTCGGCCGTGAGCGTGATGTATTGGGGGCAGGTCTCGGCATGCACAGGCAAGCCGCGCTGCTGGGCCCAGCGCACCTGCTCCATCGCCTCGCGCCCAGAGACGTGCACGATCATGATGGGAACGCCGATCACCTCAGCATGGCTGATGGCGCGATGTGTCGCCTCGCGCTCGACCGCTTGGGGCCGCGAAGTGCCGTGATAGTAGGGCGCGATGTGGCCCTCGCGTTCGAGCTTGCTGGTGAGGAAGCGAATGGCGTCGTAGCCTTCGCAATGAACCATGACCAGTGCCTCCTCGCGGCGCGCGACCTCGAACACCTCGAGCAGCTGCTTGTCGCTGAGCACGAGGTCGTCATAGGTCATGAACACCTTGAACGAGGTGTAGCCGTCTTTGACGAGGGCCGGCAGCTCCTGCCCGAGCACCACTGCGGTCGGATCGGAGATGATGAGGTGGAAGGCGGTGTCGATGTAGCACTCGCCCTCGGCGAGCTTGCGATAGTCCTCGACACAAGTGCGCAGCGAGGTGCCTTTCTCCTGCAGCGCGAAGGGCAGCACCATGGTGTTGCCGCCGGCCGCTGCCGCGCGCGTCGCCGAGGCAAAATCGTCGGCCATCACCACGTCGGGGCCCGAGGGCTGGGAGATGTGGACGTGGCTGTCGATGCCGCCCGGCAGCGCCAGCAGACCCGTCGCGTCGATCTCACGGGCCGCGCCCTCGATGCGGTCGGCGATGCTGACGATGCGGCCGCCGCGAATTCCGATATCGGCGCGAAACTCGTCGCTGGCCGTCACGATGGTACCGCCGCGAATGGCGAGATCGAGCTGCGTCACAGGGCTCTCCGTCATTTGATGATCGCCGATGTCTGGAAAATGCGTCCCCACTGCGCGAGGGCTGCGATGTCGCCGCCGGCCAGCTCCAGCGTTCGCCACAGCGTGACCGCCACCGAATCGAGCACGGCAACGTTCAATTCCCGCTCGAGCGAGGCCGCAAGCGCCGCGCCATCGAGATTAGTGCAGAGGACGATTGCGGCATCGGCCCCCTCCGCCGCGACGGCGCGGATCATGTCCGCTATCGCCGCGGGCGTGACCTCACCGAAGGAAAAATTGTCACGCAGACCGAGATGCCGCTCAGCATGCGGCGCGATGCCTTCCGTCGCCCAGACGTCGGCGATCCGCCGCTGCACATCGTCCGTGTAGGGCGATACGAGGCCGACGCGCTTGCTGCCGAGCGCGCGGGCGGCATCGATGCAGGCCAGCGTCGACGTCGTCGCGGGCTTGCCGGTGCGCGCGGTGATCGCCTCGCAAAGGCTCCGGTCGCGGTCGATGCCGAGCCAGCTCGCCGACGTGCCGTTCCAGGCGATGGCATCGACCTTGGCGTCGGCCAGCAGATCCGCCGCCGGCAGCATCGCCGAGGCGTCGAACTGGCTCAGTGCCGCGGCATCGAGCGCGATCTCGGTGACGCGAAAGCGCGAGAAATGCGCGGTGACGTCCGCCACACCATGCAGCATGGCACTGGTGACGGGCTCCAGTACCGAATTGGAGGACGGGGTGATCATACCGAGACGCATGTAGGGCCATATAGCCATGAATTGGAAGTGGAAATCAGGCGGGCAGAAGCGAAACAGGCGAACCAATGTGTGGGATAGCTTCGACCAGCTCGCGCGTGTAATCCGTCTGCGGATTGGCAAACAGAGCGAGGCTCTCGCCCTGCTCGACGATGCCACCGGCGCGCAGCACGATGGTCCGGCTGCACATCATGCGTACCACGTTGAGGTCGTGGCTGACGAACAGGAAAGCGAGATTGTCCTCGCGCCGAAGCCGGTCGAGCAGCTGCAGCACTACGGCCTGCACCGAGACATCGAGCGCCGCAGTGGGCTCGTCAAGCACCAGCAAACGCGGCCGACATGCAATGGCGCGGGCGATGCCGATGCGCGCCTTCTGGCCACCCGACAATTGATGCGGGAAGCGTGACAACAATTCACGCGGCAGGCCGACGCGGTCGGCGCACTCCTCGACCCGGGAACGCAGCGCGTCGCCGGGGCGCAGGCCGGTGAGCCTCAGCAGCGGATGAGCAATGCAGTCGAACGCGGTAAAGCGCGGATTGAGGCTCTCGTGCGGATCCTGAAAGACGATCTGGATTTCCTTGCGTAGCGGCGAGCGATGAAAATCACGCGCCGGCAGCTTTGCGATCGAATAGCCGTCGAACAGGATGTCGCCTGCGCTCGGATCGATCAGCCGGCAGATCATGCGGGCGGTGGTGCTCTTGCCGGAGCCGGACTCCCCGACCAGGCCGACGCTCTCGCCCGCCGCCATGGTCATCGAGAAATCCGCCACCGCAGCGGCGCCGTCGTCGAAACGCTTGACGACGTGCTGGACGTCCAGCAGCGGCGGCGTGCCCGGCGCCGGCGTCGGCCGCTCCTTCACCTCGACAACCGGCAGAGCTTCGTCGGCCGGCACGAGGTCGCCGACACGCGATGTCGCGGTCGGCGACGATGCCACCAGTCGCTTGGTATAGGCGTGCTGCGGCGCCCGAAACAATGTCTGCGGCGCGCCTTCTTCCACGAGCCGCCCCTGCTCCATCACCACCACGCGCCGACAATAATGTGCCGCAAGACCAAGATCGTGGGTGATGAGGATTGTCGTCATTCCCCGTTCGGCGACGATGCGCGCCAGGAGGTCCATGACCACCTTTTGTGTCGTCACATCGAGGCCGGTGGTCGGCTCGTCGGCAATCAGAAGTGATGGATTACAGGAGATCGCGATCGCGATCATCACGCGCTGGCACATGCCGCCGGAGAGCTCGTGCGGATAGGCATCCAGCCGCCGGTCGGGATCGCGGATCTGCACCGCGCGCAGCAACTTCAGCGCCTCGGCCCGCGCCTCCTGCTTCGAGAGCCGCCGATGCGAAAGGACGGCATCGGCGATCTGGGCACCGACGGTGCGGATCGGATTGAGCGCGGCGCGCGGATTCTGGAAGATCATCGCCATGTTGGCGCCGTGCAGGTTGCGCAGCTCCGCCCCTGACGCGCGCGTAATGTCCTGGCCTCTGAACTTGACACGACCGGCCGTGATGCGACCCGCTTTGTCGAGCAGGCCCGTGACCGCGAAGCCGGTGACTGATTTGCCGGACCCGCTCTCACCGACGAGGCCCAGCATTTCACCCGGCTGGAGCGACAGCGAGACGCCCCGCAGCGCCTCGACGAGCCCGCGCCGGGTCGAGAACGTGACGCCGAGATTGTCGATTTCGAGCAGTGGCGACATCATGTGCGCATGCGCGGATCGAGGATATCGCGCAACCCGTCGCCGAGCAGGTTGAAGCAGAGCACGGCCAGCATCAGGGCCAGTCCCGGAAACGACACCAGCCACCACCTGCCCGTCGAGATGAAGCGCGCGCCCTCGGCGACCATGATGCCCCATTCCGGCGTCGGCGGCTTGACGCCCAGGCCGATGAAGGAGAGGCCCGCGGCATTCAGGATCGCCCAGCCGAGATTGAGCGACATCTGCACCGCCATCGCCGGCAGCACGTTGGGTAGCAGGAAGCGCAGCACGACGGAGACATGCCCATCGCCGCAGGCGCGCGCCGCCTCCACCCAACCGAGATTGCGGCGGATGTTGACCTCCGCGCGCGCGAAGCGGATGTAGAACGGCAGATTGATGATCGCGGTCGCGATGACGATATTCTCGACCCGGTTGCCGAGCGCTGCGACCATGGCCATGGCGAGCACGAACAGCGGAAAGGCCATCAGCACGTCGACGAACCGGCCGACCGCGCGATCGAGCTTGCCGCCGACATAGCCGCAGAGCGAGCCGATCACCGCGCCGATCACGAAGGACACGCTGACGGCCGTCACGGCGATGGCGAGATCGAGCCGCGTGGCGACGATCAATCGGCTGAAGACATCGCGGCCGAGCTGGTCGGTGCCGGCCCAGTGGAGTGCGCTCGGCGGCTGCAGCGCACGCGGCACGTCCGAAGCGACGGGATCATAAGGCACCAGCATGGGGCCGAAGATCGCGACCAGCGCCAGCAATATCGCCGCCGCGGCGGCAATCGCGGTAACGAGGTTACCGCGCAGCACCCACACGGTGTGACGCAGCCCCGACGATGTTGCTGTAAGGCTCATGCGACCGTCGCCCTGGGATCGGCGATGCCGTAGAGCACATCGACCAGGAGATTGACCGCGACGAAGATGCTGGCCATCAGCAGCACGAAGCCCTGCACCGGCGCATAGTCGGAGACCAGCAGCGCATCGAGCGCGTAGGACGCAACGCCCGGCCAGGAGAACACTTTCTCGACCAGCACATTGGCACCGAGCATGGTCGAGAACACAATGCCGGCGATGGTGATCACGGGCAGGATTGCATTCCGCAGCGCATAGGTCACCACGATCTGCCAGCGCGACAGGCCGATCGAGCGCGCGGTACGCACGAAATCGCTGCCGAGCGACACCAGCATCGAGGCACGGGTGATGCGGGCGAGCGGCGCGATCACGAACAGCGCCATCGTGAAGGCAGGCAGCATCAACTGACGCGCCGCGGCCCACCAACCCTCGACGTCACCCGCGAGCAGGAAATCCACCATCAGGAAGCCGGTGCGTGCCGGCGGCACCGAGGCGAAGACGTCGATCCGTCCGGTCGGATCGGGGGCAAGACCCAGCAGATAGTAGAACACGTAGATCAGCAGCAGTCCGGAGACGAAGGTCGGCACGCAGACGCCGAGCGAGCAGAACAGCCGTACGCCGTGATCGATCAGCGAGTTCGGCCGCAGCGCGGCCAGCACGCCGAGCGGCACCGCCGCGATCAGCGCGATCACGAGCGCGGTCAGCGTCAGCTCGAGCGAGGCCGGCAGGCGCTGCTGCAGGTCCTTGGCGACCGGCTGCCCCGTCATCATGGAACGGCCGAGATTGCCGCGGCCGACATCGTAGAGATAGATGCCGAGCTGCTCCGGCAGCGACCGGTCCAGCCCGAGTTGCTTGCGGACGACCTCGATCTCCTCCTTGCCGGCACTGGGACCGGAGGCAAAGAACACGGCGGGATCGCCTGGCAACACCCGCATCAGGAGGAAAGTGAAGACCAGCACGCCGAACAGCGCCGGCAGTGACGAGAGAAACCGCTGCCCAGCCCGGATCAAAGTTGCACCGATCGTGCCCATGCTCTTCGCCGTGCTCCCTGCTCCGCTGCTATTTGCGGCTCAGGTTACGATAATCCACCTGGCGGGTGAATTGATAGACATAGCCGTCAAGATTGGCGACCATCACTGCGTCCTGCGCCGGCTGCCAGAGCGGGACCTGGAACATCTGCTCGAAATGGATGGCGTTGAGCTCCTTGCCCTCCGCCTCGTACTTCGCCTTGTCCGGCTCGAAGCGCGCTGCCTGCGCGATCTTCTCCAGCTCGGCATTGTCCGTGGAGGAATAGTTCCAGCGCTGATTGCCGGTATAGAAGTTGCGGTAGAAATAATCGGTCGACGGCAGCCAGGCGACAATGCCTTCGGTGAAGAATGGCAGCTTCTTCTCATTGATCGAGGTCGACATCTGCGCATCCGGCAGCTTCTGGATGTCGACCTTGATGCCGATCTTCTCCAGCGATTCCTTGACCAGGGCGGCCATCGGTTCGGCAGTCGCGGCCTGACCGACGTTGAAGCTGAAGGTCGTGGCGAAACCTTCGGGCACGCCGGCCTCCTTCAGATAGGCCCGCGCCTTCTCCAGATCGAGCTTGACCGGTTGCGGGATCGGATAGCCGCCGCTCGGCGGCGTACCGTCGGCCCAGCTGGCACCGAACAGCGGCGTGCCGCGGCCGAACAGCGCCGCCTTGAACATGTCATCATAGGGTAGCGCCGCGGCGACCGCCCGGCGGACGTTGACGTTGTCGAACGGCGGGATCTTGTTGTTCATCGAGATGAAGGTCACCGCATTGTATTGCGGCGTCGAAATCACCTTCAGCTTGCCTTTGGCCTCCAGCGCCTGGACGTCGCTGGCCTGCAGGTCGATCACGAGGTCCGCGTCGCCGCGCTCGACCAGATTGGCGCGCGTCGCCGGCTCCGGTACCGACTGGATGATCAGCCGCTTGAAGGACGCCGGCTTGTCCGGCGAGCCGCGATTCCAGGCCTCGTTGCGCTTGGCGATCGCCTGCTCGCCCGGCTTGAAGGTTTCGACGATATAGGCGCCGCTGCCCGCCTCGTTCTCCTTCAGCCAGCTCAGCGCCCAAGGATCCTCAGGAGTCGCATGCGATTTGGCGAGCTTGGAATTGATGATGATGGGATAGACGGTCGCAAGGTTCGGCAGCGCCAGCTTGTCGGGCCGCGGCAATGTCACTTCAAGGGTCAGCGGATCGATCACCTTGAACTGGTCGGCGCTGGTCAACGATCCCGTCAGCAATTGCGCCTTGCCGAGTACCGGCGCGGTGACGCAGCGGTCGAGCGACCACTTCACGTCTTCTGCAGTAACCGGCGAGCCGTCGTGGAACTTGGCGTCGGGACGAAGCTTGAAGGTGATCTTCAGGCCATCGGAGCTGACGCTGAAGGACTCCGCGAGCTCGCCATTGATGGTATCGAGATCGAACACCCATTTGCCGTTGAGCTGTTTGCGGCCGAACGACACCAGCCGGTCATAGCTGCTCATGCTGAGCGCGAAGGCTTCGCGGGTCGAGCCGGGAATGTTGGGATCGAGCGTGTTGACCGTTGCCGCCGTCACGTAGCGCAAGGTCTCAGCGCGGCTCTGCGCACGGGCCGCGGGCGCAATCAATGTCGCCGAAAGAAGAACGGCGGACGCCGAAATCAGATGCCTGGAAATCACGGAGTACATCGCCTCTGTCCTTTGTTAGGCCGCGCACGCCCGAAATGGCAGCAAATCATGTGCCAGAAACAGGCAGTTTGGCATGCTTCTTCGTCGCAGTGGAATGCATATGCGCTCGCCGGCATCACGCGCTCCCCTCCGCCGCCGCGGGCGCGCGCCGGATTACAGCTTGAGGGACATCATAGGCCTGGAATGCCGCCCAGTGCTTGTCGATATCGGCGCGGAACAGGTCGCGCGTGAGGCCGTGGACCAGCTTCGGCACCGCCGTCGTCATCGCATTGATCGAGGAGCCGGACGGACCAAAGCTCATGGTCGAGGCGATGGCGAACAGGTGAATGCCGGAGATCCACGGTGTTCGTCCAACCGCGCGCTCGCAGAAGGCATAGTCGTCCGACAAATAAGGAAAGGCGCCAAGGCGCGGGCTCTGTTCCTGCGCCGGCGGCGTGTAGCAGTCGGCCCAGCGCGCGATGTTATCGGCGCATCGCTTCAGCTCGGGGCGACCGGCAAAGTCCATCATGATGCCGGTGGCGCAGATGACGAAATCGACCGCGATCTCGCCACGTGGCGTGCGCAGCAGCACGCCGTCAACAGTCTCCCGCGCTCCATCGACAGGTGCGCCCTCGCGCAGATGGAACGTCGCGTGCCGGGCGCAGCGATCATAGGTGGCTTGCGGAAATCCCTCGCGCAGCTCGAGCACCGCGCGCATGAAGCGCCAGCGCCAGGAATCGTCGAGCTCGGAAAAATGCCTGAGGAAGCCGCGGAAGGTCAGCCATCGATAGGGCTGCACCAGCTGGATCGCAGCGCGCCGGCACAGCAAATGCACGGCGCCCGCACCAGCCTCGAGTGCCATCGCTGCGTTATCGAAGGCCGAGGCGCCCGCGCCAATCACCGCGACGCGCTTGCCGCGTAGCGCGGTAAAATCGATCGGCGCCGCGCAGGTAACGCATCGCGACGCCGGCAGATGCCGCAATGGTTCGGGAATGCTCCAATCGCCCATGCCTTCCTGTCCCGTCGCGAGCACGATCTTGCGGGCGTAAAGCACCTCCTCGCCATGAGCAGTGCTCACTGTTGCCTGCAATAGGCCGTTAGCCTCAGGTGCAATATCGGTCACCTCGCAGCCATTGTGCACCGGTAGACCGAGCACCTTGCGATACCACGACAGATAGGCCGCCCAATATTCGCGCGGGATCAGACCAAGATCGCGCCAGCTCTCCGTTCCGAATTTGGCCTCGTGCCAGGCCTGATAGGTCAGGCTCGGCAGGTCGAGATCAGGGCCGGTGTAGTCCTTCGGACTGCGCAGGGTCGGCATCCGCGCATAGGTCAGCCATGGGCCTTCGCAATCCTCATCCGCCTTGTCGAGCACGCGGATGTTGGTGACCTGCGAGCGCTGCAGGCCGAAAGCCGTCGCAAGTCCGGATTGACCAGCCCCAACAATGAGCACGTCCAGAGCGCGGCTGCCATCGGGAGCCGTCATCGGCGTCAGCCAGGGCATGCCTGGATGCGCCGTCTTGGCAAGATCGGCGCGGACCTGAACTGCAAGTGCTGCAAGCCCATCACTCATGCCGCAAGCCACCCGCCATCGACTGGAAGCACCGTGCCGGTGACGAAGGAGGAATCGTCACTGGCGAGATAGAGCGCGGCCGCCGCCACCTCGTCGGCGCGGCCGAATCGCTTCATGGCATGACGCTGCCGCGAGGCCTCACGCACCGGCTCGGGATCGGCATGGCGCGCAAAACTGCGGCGCAGCAGCGGCGTGTCGATCGCGCCGGGCGCCAACGCGTTGACACGGATGCCATCGGTCGCGAAATCGATGGCCATGGTGCGGGTCAGGCTGACGATGGCGCCTTGGCCGCAATATAGGCGCTGTTGCCCTTGCCGCCAGCGATCGCCAGCTGCGACGCCAGCGTGATGATGGCGCCCTTGCCTTGCCGCTGCATGATCGGCACTGCCGCGCGCGCCCACAACCAGGTGCCGCCGACATTGGCACGGAATACCGCCTCCCAATCCGCCAGCGCGGTCGTGATCACGGTACCGCCGCAGGAGAAGCCGGCAGACGTCATCAGCACGTCCAGCCTGCCGCCGCTTGTTGCGACACTTTCGACGGTGGCGCTTGCAAAATCGGCGTCGCCGACATCGCCAACATGGACGCTGCCGCTGCCCCCCTGTTCGCGAAGCATCGCCAGCGTTTCGGCTGCGCTGTCAGCATCGCGATCGACCAGCGCAACGAAGGCGCCTTCGCGGGCGAACAGAACGGCGCTGGCCCGGCCGATCCCGGAGCCGCCGCCTGTGATGATGGCCACCCTGCCCGCCAGCTTCATCTCAGGCGCCCCCTCGATCATGATCATGCAACCAGCGCCGCATATGCTCCGCTGACTCCTCGCAGCCAAATTTGGCACGCCATCCGAATTCGTCGGCCATGCGCTGTACCGACAGCGGCGCCCGGGTCGGGCCGTGCACCGTCACGGTTGGTGTCTCGCCGGAGACAGCCACGCGGCAAACGAAACCGCTGTCCGGGTCGGCAAAAACCTTATCGGCAAAAGCCTTGCCCCAGGCCTCGGCGGTGAACGTCACGCCGCTCGAGATATTGTAAAGCATGTGACGGGGCCGGGCGGCATCGAGCAGCACGCCGACGGCGGCGGCGACGTCGGCGGCATAGACCCAGTCCCGTGCACCGGGCTCGCTGAGCAACGCCGGCGCGCCCCGCCGCGCGCAATCCACAATCAGCGCCTGCGGCGATGGCGTGTCGCGGACACCGCCTGCACGCTCGTACGGGCCGAACACGCCCGAGAGCCGGACGCTGATCACATCGGCCTGCCAGAGGTCGGAGAGCCGCGCCACCACACGCTCAGAGGCGAATTTCGTGATCGCATACAGCGATTGCGGATCGCAGGGCGTCGTCTCTTCGAGCAGCGGATAATGCAGGCCGCTCGCGCCATAGCTTGCAGCGGACGACAGGTTGATCACACGCCGCACCTTTGCCTTGCGCGCAGCGGTCAGGATCGGCACCTGCGCCAGCAGATTGACGGCCAGGATGCGCTCCGGCTCGGCGGCATCGCGCGCTGCGCCTGCCGTGATCGCGGCGCCAAGCACCACGGCATCGCATCCCGGCCCGACTGCGGCCTCAACCGCGCTGTGCTCGGTCACGTCCCCTCGCAGCACCCGCAAGCGTTCACCGTAAGGCGCAAAGGCGCAGCGCGCCTCCACCGGCAACTCGGCCTGATCGAACAGCGTGACCGCATGGCCGCGGGCAAGCAGCAGCTCCGCGATATTGAGCCCGACAAAGCCTGCGCCGCCGAAGATCACGACCCTCATCTCGCGGTCCGCTCACAATAGCTTGGCGCCAAAATTCTGCTCCGGGTTCATGTCCGAGACCAATCGACCGGTCGGTTTCGCCGCCTCGCCGCCGCTGCGCGCCAGGAAGCGGCCGGAGCCCGGCGAGGCGTTCAGCTTGCCGCTTTCGACGATGACGCGGCCGCGGGAGAGCACCGTCACCGGCCAGCCCTGCAGCGAACGGCCGGCGAACGGCGTGTAGCCGGCCAGATCATGCATCATCGCGTCGGTGACGGTCACGCGGCGATCGGGATCCCAGATCGCGATATCGGCGTCAGCGCCGACGGCGATCGAGCCCTTGCGCGGATGCAGATTGTAGATCTTGGCCGGCGCGGTCGCGGTCAGCTCGACGAACTTCTCGAGGCCGAGCCGTCCCTTGGAGACCATCGCATCGAACAGCAGCGGCAGCCGCATCTCGAGGCCCGGCAGGCCGTTGGCCACCTGCTTGAAGTTCGGGTTCGGCCCGGCGCGAAGCTTGCCGGTCTCGTCGAAGCGATACGGCGCATGGTCGGAGGAGATGGTTTGCAGATCGCCGAGCGATAACGCCTTCCACAGCGCCTCCTGGTCGTCCTTGCGGCGCGGTGGCGGGCTACACATCCATTTGGCGCCTTCCGCGCCCGGCTTGTCGAGATCGTCGGCGGTGAGGAACAGGTATTGCGGGCAGGTTTCGGCAAACACTTTCAACCCCTGCCCGCGGGCATCGCGGATCGTCCGCGCGCCTTCGGCGGTCGAGACGTGGAAGATCATGATCGGCTGGTCGACCAGGGCCGCCATGCCGATCAGGCGGTTGAACGCCTCTGCTTCCGAAAAGCGCGCATGGCTGATCGCGTGATATTTCGGATGAGTGTAGCCGCGCGCGAGCAGGCGCTTCACCATCCAGGAGATGATGCCGTGATTTTCCGCATGGGCGCACAGCATCGCGCCGCCCTCGCGCGCGGCGATGAGGATATCAAGCAGCGGCTCGTCATCGATCTTCAGCCGGTCATAGGTCATGAAGATCTTGATCGAGCCATGGCCCTGGCGGATCAGCGCCGGAAGGTCGCGCTCAAGCGCTTCCTTGGTCGGATCGGCGATGATCATGTGGAAGGCGTAGTCGATCACCGCGCCATTTCGCGCGAGTGCGTGATAATCCTCCAGAATCTGCCCCAATTGCATGCCGACATGCTGCGCGGCAAAGGAGATGACCGAGGTCGTGCCGCCGAAGGCCGCCGACGTCGTGGCACTCTCGAAGGTGTCGGCATTCATGATGCCGGCAGCGGACAACTGTTCGATGTGACAATGGCTGTCGACGCCACCGGGCAGCACGAGCTTGCCGCGCGCATCGATCTCGCGCTTGGCCGGACCGAGCACGCGCCCCATCGCAACGATGACCTCACCTGCGATCGCCACGTCGGCCTCGAACACGTCGGTGGTCGTGGCGACGCGCCCGCCACGGATGATCAGGTCATAGGCGGGTTCGGTCATGACGATGTCTCCTTGCGTAATTGTTGTCGTCCGGCGCGCACCTTTGCGGCGCGCCCTTGCGCCCTGCGCATGACCGCTTCATGCTGTCCATGGCATAGTGATTGCCTCTGTTTCGCACCGTCAACACCGCCCAAACAGGAACCTCCCATGCCCCGACCGCGCATCATGGTCATCAACCCGAACTCCAACCACGTGGTCACCGCCGGCCTTGCCGAGGCGTTGAAGCGGCTGTCCTTTGCCGACGGTCCGGAGATCGTGTGCGAGACCCTGACTGAGGGACCCTACGGCATCGAAAGCCAGGCCGACGCCGAAAGCGTGGTGATGCCGCTGCGGCGCACCGTCGCCGGCGACAACGAGTCGGCGGCCTTTGTGATCGCCTGCTACAGCGATCCCGGCCTGCATGTCTGCCGCGAAGCCACCACGCGGCCGGTGCTGGGCATTGCCGAATGCGGCGTGCTGACCGCGCTGACCCGCGCCGAGACCTTTGGCGTGATCGCGATCGCGCAGCGCTCGATCCGCCGGCACATGCGCTATCTGCGCCAGATGGGCCTGATGGATCGGCTGGCCGGCGAGCGTCCGCTCGACATGAGCGTGGCGGAAACCGCATCGGGCGAAGGCACGCTCGCCAAGATGATCACAGTCGGCCGCGCCCTGAAAGAAGAAGATGGTGCCGGCGCCGTCGTGATGGGCTGCGCGGGCATGGCGCGTCATCGCAAGCCGCTCGAGGACGCGCTCGGCATTCCCGTGATCGATCCGACCCAGGCCGCCGTGACCATGGCGCTGGGCGCCGTGCAATTCGGCGCGTCGTGACGCGGTGGTTGGCAGGCTAGCGTGCTTCACGCGCCCGCCTCGCCTGCCAATCGTCATAGCTCTCGCGATCCATCGCGAACATGTCGCGCTGGGTCGAATAGAGATTGCCGAACAGCCGTCCGATCGGCTGATAGGTCGCCATGTCGACATACATGCGCGCCGGATCAAGCAGCCCTTCGCGCGCATGCAGATGAAGCACTTCGCCAACCAGCAACTCGCGGCCTGGACCAAATGCGAGCGAGACCTGACGCCGGCATTCCAGCGCGAAGGGCGCTGCGGCCAGCCGCGGCACCTTGACCTCGGCGCTGGCCTCCGCCGTCAGACCCACGGCCGCAACCTCGCTCTCGCCGGACGGGAAGTCCACCGCGCAGTCGTTCATCACTTTCGCCAGCGCCTCGTCCACCATATGCACGACGAATTCACCGGTGCGGTGGATGTTGCGCGTAGTGTCCTTGAACCGGCCGTCAGGATGATGCTGAAGGCCGAGCACGATCAACGGCGGGTCCTCGGAGAACACGTTGAAGAAGCTGAACGGCGCCGCGTTGAGCGCGCCGTTCTCGTCCATGGTCGTGACGAAGGCGATCGGCCGCGGCACCACCACGCCGCACAGCAGCTTGTAGCGCTCCCGAGGCGCAAGGTCGCGAAAGGAAAGGCTCGTCATCACACCACGTCCTTCACGGCGGCGGGATCGCGCCGGTACGGCTGGTGATCAGGCCATAATGCTCGGTGCGACGGTGGGCTGCGAAATTGAAGATGGTCTGCTTGCCGAACGCGGTGGCGTCGAGATCGCAAGGATGCACCAGCAGCTCGTCATCCTCGGTCTTGGCTTCGGCGACGATCTCGCCGTCGGGATTGACGATGAGGCTACCGCCGATCAGGGGATGGCCGTCCTCGTCACCGGCCTTGGCGACCGCGACGACCCAGCAGGAATTCTGGTAGGCACCGGCCTGCGCCGAGAGGCGGTTGTGGAACAGCCGCTTCTCCGGCCCTTCGTCGCCCTTCTGCGCGTTGACCGATGGCGTATTGTATCCGATCAGCACCATCTCGACGCCCTGCAGCCCCATCACGCGGTAGGTTTCCGGCCAGCGGCGGTCGTTGCAGACGGCCATGCCCATGATGCCGCCGAGATTGCGCCAGACCGGAAAGCCGAGATCGCCCGGCTCGAAATAGCGTTTCTCCAGATGCTGGTGCGTACGTTCCGAATCGAACTCGGCATGGCCGGGCAAATGGATCTTGCGGTACTTACCAGCGATATTGCCGCTGCGGTCGGTGAGGATCGCGGTGTTGAAATGATGGCCATCCGGCGTCAGTTCGGCATAGCCAAAGCTCATCGCCATCTCGTGGCGGGCCGCGCGCTCGAACAGCGGCCGCACGGCCTCATTGGGCATCTCGCGCTCGAACCAGCCATCGGCATCGGCGCGGTTCTCCATGTACCAGCGCGGGAAGAAGGTGGTCAGCGCGAGCTCGGGATAGACGATCAGGTCGGCACCTTTCGCCTTGGCTTCGTCCATCAGCGCGAGCATGCGCCTGACCACGACATCGCGTCCCTCCGCGCGCTGGATCGGGCCCATCTGGGCTGCGGCGACGTTGATCATGCGCATAGTCGTTGCTCTCCTTGCAGACTCAGCCGGCAAACGCCGCCTGCGCTTCCGGCAGATCCCAGATCTTGCCGATCGCAGCGGCCCCCGCCGAGGTGATGGCGGCTTCATCACCATGAACGTAACGGCCGGCATCGATCAGCACCCGCCCATCGACGATGACCTGATCGACATTTGCGCGGTTGCCGAGCGCGACCAGCGCGCGGCGCGGATCGAACAGCGGCTGCAGGTGCGGATGGGTCATGTCAATGATGGTCAGATCGGCCGTTGCGCCGGGCGCAATCGCCCCGAGATCCGGACGCTTCACCAGCGAGGCAGTGGTCGCGGTCACCGCCTCGATCAAGTCAGGGGCGCTCGCGACCTCGGCGCGTTGCAGCGCAAGTTTCGAGATCATCGAGGCCGCGTTGAGCTCGCCGAGCAGGTCCATGTTGTAACCGTCGGTGCCGACCACGGTGCGCACGCCATGTTCGGCAAACCGGCCGAATGCCGCCGTGACGCCGGATCGGGCGAACACCCGCGGGCAATTCAGCACCGCGGCGCCGCGCGCCGCCATCAGCTTCAGATCGCTGTCGGAGCTCGCGATGCAATGCGCTGCGAGGAGATCGGGAGCCAGCAGGCCCAGCCAATCGAGATATTCAGCCGGCGTGCGGCCGTCATAACGCTTGCCAATCGTTTCCACCTCGGCCCGGCTCTGCGCCAGATGGGTGGTGATGGGCACGCCGAGCTCTCGGGCGCGCGCCGCGCACGCCTTGAGCAGGTCAGGTCCGCAGGTGTCGGTCGCATGCGGGCTCATCGCAAGGCCGATCCGGCCGTCGCCGCAACCATTCCAGCGCTGATAGAGCGCGTTCCAGGCGGCCAAGTCTGCCGCGCCGTCGTCGCCGTCATATCTGACCACGCCGTCCGGGCCAGCCTTGGCGTCCGAGGTCGAGAACAGATAGGGCGCGCCATAGAAGCGGATGCCCATCTCCTCGGCGGCATCGAACATTTCAGGGATGGTGTTGCGGAACGGCTCCATCACCGTGGTCGCCCCGCCCTTGAGTAACTGCAGAATACCGAGCCGCGCGACTGCAAGGCGCTCCTCGGCCGAAAGCAGATCGGCGCCACGCTTGGTCAGCGGTAGCAGCACCGTATACACGATGCTCTGATTGTTGCGCCGGCCATTGCCGTCCTCGGTGTGGCTGCGCGCCACCGCCTCGCTGAAGCAGTGATTATGCAGGTTCATCAGGCCCGGCAGGATGAAGCGGCCGGGACGATCATGAACCTCAGCGGCGAACGGCCTGTCCTTGGTGACCGCCGCGATCGTCTTGCCTTCGATCAGCACCCAGTGATCGCGCAGCACATCCTGCGCGCCGTCGCGGCGAGATAGTACATAGCTGCCGAAGATCGCGATGCTGCTCATGATGGACGCACATTCCAGAAGACCGCGGTGCCGTCGAGGATGCCGGTGATGCTCTTGCGGTAGGCGGTCGGTTGCTTGTACAGGCCGATCGGAAAATACGGGATCTCGTCAAACGCCAGCGCCTGGATCTCGCGGCAGATCCGCTGCTGCTCTTCGAGCGACGACGCCGTGAGCCACTGACCGCGCAGGCCGCCCATTCTTTCGCTGCTGTACCATCCGGCGACCTTCCCTTCGCCGCGCAGGTTGGTGTTGCCGGCCGGGTTGAGCCAGTCGATGCCTTGCCAATTGCCGACGGCAGCGCTCCAGCCGCCCTTGTCGATTGGATCCTTCTTGAGCTGACGCTGCAGCACGACTGCGAAGTCGAGTGTCTGATGATCGACGTTCATCCCGGCCCTCCGCAGCATGTCGGCCGCAACCTGGCCGAGCGGCTTTTGCGCGGCCGAATTGCCCGGCGACAGCAGCACGACCTTCTCACCACTGTAGCCAGCCGCCGCCAGGTCGGCCTTCACCTTAGCCATATCGCGCGGGCCGCGGAAGACGTCGAGCCCGACGTCATTGGCCATCGGCGTTCCCGGCGCGAAATAGCCGATCGGCGAGAGCTGGTACGCCGGATCTCCACCCGCGACTGCGGTCATGAAGTCGGCTTGATCGATTGCACCGAGCAGCGCACGGCGGATCGCCGGATTGTCGAACGGCGGCTGCAGGTGATTGACGCGGAGCATGCACGCATAGCCGCGGGGGTCGAGCACACGCGTTTCGACCTCGTCGGACTGCTTCAGCACGGGCAGCAAGTCGTGCGGCGTGGTTTCCTGCCAATCCTGCTCGCCGGTCTGGAGGGCCGCCACGGCTGTCCCCGGGTCCGGCGTCGTGGTCCACACAACGCGGTCGTAGTGCACGATCTTGGGACCGGCGGTCCAATCCGGCTTGCCGTCCTGGCGAGGCTGATAGCGCTCGAACCGGGCATAGGCGTTGCGTACGCCGGGCACGCGCTCATCCGCGATGAAGCGGAATGGCCCGCTGCCGATCACTTCGGTGACCGGCTTGAGCGGATCCTGGCTCGCAAACCGCTCGGGCATCATGAAAGCGGCATGCACTGCGGCCTTGCCGAGCGCCTGCGGCAGCAGCGGGAACAGCCGCCGCAAGCGGAAGCGGATGGTACGGTCATCCGGCGCAGACAACTCTTCGGTCGCCGCCATCAATTCGCCGCCGAACCCGTCGCGCGAGGCCCAGCGGCGGATGCTCGCGACGCAGTCACGCGCCAGCACCCGCTCGCCGTCATGCCAGAAAAGCCCGTCGCGCAGCGTCAGGTCCCACTGCTTAGCGTCATTGGAGACGACATGGCCCGACACCATCTGCGGCGAGACTTCCAGCGCCGCATTCATGCCGTAGAGCGTGTCGTAGACCATGAAGCCGTGGTTGCGCGACACCTGCGCGGTGGAATAGACCGGATCGAGGAAAGCCAGATCGATCACCGGGATGAAGCGCAGCGTGGTCTGCGATTGCGCGCGCACGATGCCCGGCAAGGAAAAGGCAGGCGCCATAGCGGCCGCACGAAGCAATGACCGGCGGGAGAACTGCATCGAAGACTTGCCCATGCTCATCAGCGCGACTGACCGGCGGCTTCATGCTTCTGGAAATTCGCGGCGATCGCCTCCCCGGTCGTGATCCACAGGTCCGGACAGGATTTGGCGTAGGCCAGGAACTCGCGCAGCAGACGGAGCCGCATCGGACGGCCGCTGCATTGCGGATGCAGCACGGTGGTCACCATCGCGCCCCAGTCACGGACCTCATCCAACTCGTCCTTCCAGATCGAGAGCACATGCTCCTTGGGAAAGATCGAGCGCGGGCTGAAGCGCGCCGAGAGGCCGTGCATCCAATCGTCATAGCTCGCGGTGACCGGCAGCTCGATCGTGCCGGGTTTGCCGTCGGCCAGGCGATGACGGTAAGGCCGCACGTCATCGCGGAACGATGATGTGTAGACGATGCCGTGCCGGACCAGCGCCCGGCGCAGCTCCTCGGTAAATTCGCCATAGGGCGCACGATAGCCGATCGGCCTGACGCCCAGCCGCCGCTTCAACGCCTCGAAACCACGCTCCAGCTCCTCCTCGATCCAGGGATCGCCGGGATCGGGCAGCAGATGATGATAACCGTGATGGCCGATCTCATGACCGGCCTTGAGGATGGATTCGGCCATTGCCGGATGCGCATCGACCGACCAGCCGGTGACGAAGAACGTCGCCTTCAGGTCGAGCTGATCGAGCAGCTCCAGCAACTTCGGTGTGCCGACCCGCGCCTCATAGCCGCCATAGCTCATGGTGATCAGGCGCTGGGCGTGCACGGCGTCCTTGCTGGTCCAGGCGCTCTCAGCGTCGACATCGAACGACAGGAACATCGCCGACCTCCAAGGCTTCGGCCAGGGATAATTCGGTGCCGGATCCGCGGTGTTCGCCGGGACGAGCGGGATGCTCTGGAGTGCCTTACTGTCCAGCATTGATGGTCGCCTTCTCCACGCCGTTGTCGTTCAATTTCCACTTCGCCAGCAGGGCGCGGTAGGTGCCGTCGGCGATCAACGCGTCGAGCGCCTCCACGAAGGCCTGATGCAGGGCTTTCTCCTTCACAGGCAGCGCGATGCCGGTGAACTGCGCCGCAATGGCCTGGCCGAGCGGTGCGTAAACGCCGGGCTCCTGATTCATGATGTAGGGCAGCGTCTCGTTGCCCTGGACGGCCGCGTCGATCCGGCCCTGCTTCAACTGCGTCCGCGCGTCCGCCGAGCCTTCGGTGCCGACGAACACAATGGGATTGCTGCCACAATGGGCCGCGCTCCACGCCGCGATCTGATCCGGGAACATGGTGCGGCGGCTCGCTCCGACTTTCCTACCGCACAGCGCCGCCATGTCCTTGAATTCCGCGGCTCGCGACTGCTGCACAAAGAACTGCGGGCCGCTGCGCAGATAATCGACGAAGGTTGCCGCCTCATGCCGCGTCGCATAGTCGGTGAAGCCGGACAGGATCGCATCCACCCGCCCCGACGAAATCGACGGCATGAACTGCGCGAAGCTTGTCTCTTCCCACTCCAGTTTGACGCCGAGCTTGCGACCGAGCGCCTCGCCGAGATCGATATCGAATCCAGTCAGCGCGTTGGTGGCGGGATCGCGGAACTCCATCGGCGGGTAGTTCGGCACGATGGCGACCTTGATGCTGCCGCGCTTCGCAATCTCCGCAGGCAGCTCGACCGCGAAGGCCGGACCGGCCACAATCATCCCCAGTGCGCCCGCAACAACCAGCCTGATCATCAACTCTCCCCCCATCAGATCACCGCCGCCAGAAACGCCTGTGTGCGCGCCTCACACGGCGCCCCGAGAACGTCGGCGGCGCGCCCGGACTCCACGATTGCGCCATGGTCCATGTAGACGACGCGGTCCGCGACCTCGCGGGCAAAGCCAAGCTCGTGCGTCACCACCATCATGGTCATGCCGCTCTGCGCGAGCTCCCTCATGACAGCCAGCACCTCGCCCACAAGCTCGGGATCGAGCGCGCTGGTCGGCTCGTCGAACAGCATTAGCATCGGCTTCATCGCCAGCGCCCGCGCGATCGCCACGCGCTGCTGCTGGCCGCCCGAAAGCTGCGACGGATAGGAGTCCGCTTTCGTCGCAAGCCCGACACGCCGCAGGAGCTCGATTGCCTCGGCGCGCACCTCGCCCGGGTTGCGGCCCTGCACCTGCACCGGTCCTTCCGTGATGTTCTCCAGCGCCGTCTTGTGCGGAAACAGGTTGAAGCGCTGGAACACCATGCCGGTTTTCAGCCGCTGCCGCGCGATCTGCCGCTCGGTGAGGCGGCGCAGCTTGCCGCCCTCCTCGCGGACGCCCAGCATCTCGCCATCCAGCCAGATACCGCCGCTGTCGATCACGGTGAGCTGGTTGATGCAGCGAAGCAGCGTCGTCTTGCCAGAACCTGACGCACCGATCAGACACAGAACCTCGCCCGGCCACACGTCGAGCGAGACATTCTTGAGAGCCTGGAACTCTCCAAAGGCCTTGCTGGCGGAGCGGATCGCGACGAGCGGTTTCGTCATCGGTTGATCCGTGCCGTTCCACGCGCAAAATGGCGCTCGAGCAACATCTGCAGCGGCGTCAGGATCGATACCACCAGCAGATACCAGCAACCGGCGACGATCAGAAGCTCGATGACGCGCGAATTCGCGTAGTAGATATTCTCGGCGTTGTGCAGCACCTCGGGATACTGGATCACGCTGGCGAGCGAGGTCGCCTTCACCATGCCGATGAACTCGTTGCCGAGCGGTGGGATCACCACCCGCATCGCCTGAGGCAGGATGATCCGCCGCAGCGCCCGCAGCCGCCCCATGCCGATCGCCTGCGCCGCCTCATACTGCCCGGCGTCGACCGACAGCATGCCGGCGCGCATCACTTCCGACGTATAGGCACCCTGGTTGATGCCGAGCCCGAGCAGCGCTGCGAGGAACGGCGTCATGACGTCAACGGCCCGCGCCGTCCACAGGCCGGGAATACCGATGGTCGGAAACACCAGCGCGAGGTTGAACCACAGGAGGAGTTGCAGGATCAGCGGCGTGCCGCGGAACAGCCAAGTGTAACCTGCGGCAACCGACTTCAGCACCGGATTGGGTGACAGCCGCATGATTGCCGCGGCCACGCCGAGGACGATGCCGAGTGCCATCGCGAGCACCGCCATCACCATGGTGTTGACGATGCCCTGGAGGATCACCTTCGCGGTCAGGAAGCGGCTGACATAGGACCATTCGATCTGGCCATTGGCAAAGGCGCGAGCGATCGCCGCAAGCACCACGACGATCGCGGCCGCTGCCAGCCACCGCCGCCAGTGGATCTCCCGCGCGATCTGCATCTGCGAGAGATCAGGAAATCCGTCTGCGAGGGTCGGGGATGCCCTCATTGCGGCGCTGCGTTCATCAGGGGCTTCTCGACCGCATTCGCACCCAGCCCAAATTTGTCGAGGATCCTCTTGTAGGAGCCGTCGGCGATCATCGCCGCGAGATGTTCTGTCACTACTTCGCGCAGTGCGGCATCGTCCTTGCGGAACATGATGCCCTGATAACCCGTGGACAACTGCTCGCCGATGACGCGATATCTGCCGGCCTCCTGCTGCTGGGCATAAGGCAAGGTCTCGCTGCCCTGCACGGCGGCATCGATGCGGCCCTGCTTGAGCTGATTCCGTACATCGATCGAGTTCTCGCCCGGAACATACTGGATCGCTGGCTTGCCTGCGGCCTCGCAATTCTGCTTGCTCCACTTCTCGATCTCGAGCGGGAAAGCGGTGCTGCGCGTGGTACCGACCTTCTTGCCGCAAAGATCGGTGGCGATCTTCGCCACACTCTCGGCCATGACAAAGAATTGCGGTCCCGTCGTCAGGTAATCAATGAAATCCGCCGTCTCGCGCCGCGAGCTGCGATCCTGAATGCCACTGATGATGAAATCGGCGCGCTTTGTCTGCAGCGATGGAATAAGCTCGGCGAACGGCGTCTCGCTCCAGACGATCTTCACACCAAGCCGCTTGGCAAGCTCGTTCGCGAGATCGATGTCGAGCCCGACCAGTTCGTTGGTCGCGGGATCGCGATATTCCATCGGTGCATAGGTCGAGTTTACCGTCAGCTTCAGCGCACCGGCTTGCTTGATCTCCGCAGGCAGTTCAGCTGCCCGCACCGAAGTGGCTGCGACGAGCACGGCAAGGCCAAGCAAAAGCGAGAGGCGTGTCATGTCAGCTCCTTTGCCAACGCTGCAACCGGCCGCGTGTCAATCCATGTCGAGAAGCGCCGGCTCGATGACGCCGGCGCGTTCGGTGATCGCCCGGTACTGCTCGGGCCGCCGGTGGGCCGCAAAATTGAACATCTTGTCCTTGCCCTGACGGCAGAGATCGAGATCGATGTCGGCGACGATGACTTCGTCGGCGAGGGTCTTCGCCTGTGCAACGATCCTGCCATTCGGATCGACGATGCAGGAGCCGCCGATCAGGCCGGAGCCATCCTCGTCGCCCGCCTTCGCCACCGCAATCGCCCAGGTCGCGTTCATGTAGGCGTTGGCCTGTGCGACCAGCGTCGAATGGAAGGTGCGCAGCGCGGCATCCTCGCTGGTCCCGCCGTTCGGATCGTAGGCCGCGGAGTTGTAGCCGATGCACACGAGCTCAACGCCCTGCAGGCCGAGCACCCGCCAGGATTCCGGCCAACGGCGATCGTTGCAGATCATCATGCCCATGATCGCCTGTCCCCACGCCGAACCGGTGCGGAAGGCCGGAAAGCCGAGATCGCCATACTCGAAATAGCGTTTCTCGAGTTGCTGATAGCGCGCGCCCGCCCGCGGCTCGACCGAGCCCGGCAGATGCACCTTGCGATAGCGGCCGATGATCTCGCCGACGTCGTCGACCAGGATCGCGCAATTGTAGCGCCGGCCATCTGCTGTCAGCTCGGCATAGCCGACATAGAAGCCGACGCCGAGCGCGCGGGCGCGGTCGAACAGGGCTTGGACAGCCGGGTTCGGCATGCCGCGCTCGAAATACTGATCGAGCCCATCGCCTTCGAGCAGCCAGCGCGGAAAGAACGTCGTGAAGGCCAGTTCGGGAAACACCACGAAGCGCGCGCCTTGTTCAGCCGCCGCATCCAAAAGTTTCAACATGCGATCGAGCGTATGCGCGCGGGTGTCTGCTCTTTGCGTCGGCCCCATCTGGGCGGCCGCAGCACGAAGGACGCGGGTCAAACATTGCCTCCAAATCAAGCGGACTGCTGCCTCGTTAGGCGAACCGATTTTCCCTTCGGCAGCGCACTTTCCGCAGTGCATTACAAGAAAGCTGGACAGCGTTGGCAATCACTCGTGCTATGATATTTTCAGCCGAACTATAACGGGCACGAATAGATGAACCTGCGCCAACTCGAAATTTTGCGTGCGGTCGTTCGACACCGGACAACGGTCGCAGCAGCCGAGGAGCTGTCACTGTCACAGCCGGCGATCAGCAACGCGCTGAAGGCGATGGAGACGCAGGCGGGCTTCGCCTTGTTCGAGCGCGTCAACAACCGCCTGTTTCCGACCGCGGAGGCGATGGCGCTCTACAAGGAAAGCGAGACGATTTTTGCGCTGCATGCCAAGCTGGAAAACCGCGTCCGTGACCTCAGGGAATGTCGCACTGGGCATCTGTCGATCGTCGCAACGCCGCCGCTGGCCTACAGCATCATCCCGCCCGCATTGTCGGTCTTCCTGCGTCGGCGGCCGCAGACGCGGATGTTCTTCGACGTACGCCGCTATGAGGGTATCATCGACGGATTGCTGAGCCGGGTCGCCGAGCTCGGCTTCGTGCTCGGCTTCTCGCATCATCCGGGCATCGCGCATGAAGTGGTCCACACCGGCGAGATGGTCTGCGTCATGCCGCCGCAGCATCCGCTGGCGGACCGCGCGGTGATCACCGCGTCCGATCTCGTCGATCTCCCCTTCATCGGGCTCGAGCGTGGAACACAGTTGGGTGAGGCCGTGCGCGCGAGTTTTGCTTCGGCCGGCGCTCCATTCCAGCCGACCGTCGAGGTGCGATACTGCAACACCGCCTGCGTGCTCGCCGCGGCAGGCGTCGGCGCGGCGGTGGTGGATCCATTCTCGCCGCACCAGGCTGGTAATCAAGGGCTGGTCATACGCCCCTTCCTTCCCAAGACACCTGCTCTGGCATACATGCTGTGGTCGGAGGCCGAGCCGCTCTCGCGTCTTGCAAGAGTGTTCCTCGATGAAGTCCGCCGAGCAAGCCGACAGCTTGAATGATGGGCGCATTTACTCTGACTGCACAAGCCGACGTCGTACCTAGTCAGGCCGCCCGACCACGCGCGAAATCGTTCTGATGTGCCGCCATCATCCCTGTCCGGCGATCCGCAAGGCAAGGTCGAGTGCCCGCAACTCATCCGGTGTCGCCGGCGGCTGCGGCGGCCGCACCGCGTCGCATGACAGGCGTCCGAGCAGCTTCAGGCAGGCCTTGAGCCGCACCGTTGCCCGTCCTCCGGGCGGATCGCGGTAGATCGCAGCTGCCAGCGGATACAGCTTGTCGTGCACCGCGCGAGCCCGCGGCCAATCGCCAGCCTCCGCCGCGATCCAGAGGCTGACCACCAGTTCCGGAACGACACAGGCGAGACTGACTTGGCTGCCGGCCGAGCCGACGAGATAGCTCGTCAGCAGGTGCTCATCTCCCGAGCCGAGCACGGTGAAGTCCGGCCGCAGCTTGCGGATCAGCCTCAAATTCTGTTCGTAGGCAGCGACCTCCCAGCTGCCCTCTTTGATCGCGACGAAGCGAGGGTCGGCGACGAGTTGCTCGAGCAGCGGCGACACATAGGCCATTGCACCCGCACCGACTGGCGCGGCGTAGAGCATCAGCGGCACGGTCGTGGCATCGCGGATACGGCGGTGATGTTCGATAACACAGCCGTCGGCGTGACCGAGCGCCCAGCTGTTGGGCGGAAACACCAGCAGCCCGTCCGCACCCGCCTGCTCCAGCGTGGCTGCCTCTCGCGCAGCCTCCAGGCTGGATTCATGATTGACGCCAGAGACGATCAGGCAGTCCTTCGGAGCGTGCTCTCTCGTCAGCTCCACCACGCGTTGCTTTTCAGCGAGGGACAGCACGAAATTCTCGCCGGCGTGGCCGTTGACCAGGAGCCCGTTGATGCCGGGCGTGGAGGCGACCGAGGCGAGATGCGCTGCAAGCTTCGCCTCGTCGATCCCAAAGTCCGGCGTCATCGGGACGATCGTCGCAGCATGAATGCCGCGAAGCCGATCGCCAAATGTCCGCGTCCTGACCGACATCCGCTAGTGAATGATCTGGTCGAGGAACGTCCGCGCCCGCTCCGACTTTGGATTCCCGAAGAACTCCTCCGGCGCGGCCTGCTCGACCACCTTGCCTTCGTTCATGAACACGATGCGGTCGGCGACCTCGCGGGCAAAGCCCATCTCATGGGTCACGCACAGCATGGTCATGCCCTCTTCCGCTAGCTTCTTCATGGTCTCCAGCACTTCCTTGACCATCTCGGGGTCGAGCGCCGAGGTCGGCTCGTCGAACAGCATGATCTTCGGCCGCATGCACAGTGCGCGCGCGATGGCGACACGCTGCTGCTGGCCGCCCGACAACTGCCCAGGGAATTTCTCGGCCTGATCCGGAATCCGGACCTTGGTGAGGAAATGCATGGCGAGATCCCTGGCTTCCGCCTCGGACATGCCATTCACGGTCATCGGAGCCAGGATGCAATTCTCCAGCACAGTCATGTGCGGAAACAGATTAAAACTCTGGAACACCATGCCGGTGTCGCGCCTGACGGCGTCGATGTTCTTGCGCTGGCGATCGAGCTCGACGCCGTTGACGTAGATCAGGCCCTCGTCGTGCTTCTCGATGTGGTTGATGCAACGAATGAGCGTCGACTTGCCCGAGCCGGAGGGACCGCAGACCACGATCTTCTCGCCCTTGGCGACCTTGAGATCGACCTGGTCCAGCGCGGTGAAGTCGCCATAGTGCTTGTAGACCGCCTCCATGCGAACCGCAGGCTCCTCACGGAGCTGCGGCTGAGCTGCTGCATCTTCGGCCGGGTTCATCGACATCTCGCTCATGCCCGGGCCTCCACGCTCGCCTGTGCGACCGGCGTCCTGGCCGCGACCTTCCTGGACTTCGCAACACTCGATCGACCGAAATGCTTCTCGAGCCGGCGCTGTACCGCATCCCAGACCGATGTGAGGATCAGGTAATACGCCGTTGCCGCCGCATAGACTTCGAGGATCTGGAAATGCTCCTGCATCAGCATGTCGCTGCGGCGCATCAGCTCCTCGACCGAGATCACGGACGCCAGCGAGGTCGCCTTCAACAGCGAGTTGATGGAGTTGCCGAGCGGCGGGATCATCAGCCGGAACGCCTGCGGCAGGGTCACCCGGCGGAACGTCACCCATGGCGACAGGCTGAGCGCCCAGGCGGCTTCGCGCTGCCCCGCCGACACCGCCATGAAGCCGCTGCGCACGATCTCGGCGAGGTAGGCCGCCTCATTGAGGATCAGGCCGACCAGCGCGCAGGTGATCACGCTGAACTTGATGCCCAGCTGCGGCAAGCCGCTGTAGATCACGACCAGCTGGATCAGGAGCGGCGTGCCGCGGAAGAACCAGATGTAGAACCGTGAGATTCCTGACAGCACCGGATTGGACGACATGCGCATCAGCGCGATGCCCATGCCAAGGATCAATCCGCCGATGACCGCCGCCACCGTCAAGCCGATGGTGACGAGCACCCCCTTCATCAGGAAGTAGTTGAAGAAATAGTTGACGGCTGCCGTCGGACTGAAATGGCTCATCGGCTCGTCTCCGTATCTCAGGCCGGTCCGGGGCCGGCGATCGCGAGCGGCTGGTCGGCCGGCATGGCCGTCAAGCCGAACTTATCGAACAGCGCCTGATAAAAGCCGTCAGCCCGCATCGCGTTGAGCGCCTTGACGACGGTATCGGCGACCGTTCTATTGCGGAAACCGAGCGTGGTCCTGGCCGTGCCGAGCCCGCTCAGGACTTCCTTCACGCGGCCACGGCCGACGAGGTCGCGCGCCACGCTGTCCACCAGCAGCGCGTTGTCAACCTGGCCCGCGAGCAACGCACTCACGACGTTGGTCGCGGTCGGGAATGTACGCATCTCGACGGCTGCGCCGCCCTTCGCCACGCTCGCATCGCTGAGTTTCTTGAGCCAGTTCATCTGGTAGCTGCTGACCTCGACCGCGGATGATTTTCCGATCAGATCGTTTTCGGTAGCAATTTTTGTACCGCTGTCGGGCGCAACCACGACCGAGATTGCCTGAACGGCGTACGGCACCATGTACATCAGCTTCGAGCGTTCCTCGGTCCAGAACATGCCGGTATTGACGCCGTCGATGCGCGCTGCGCCCAAGGCAGGAATCATGGCCGGAAAATCCATCCGGACGAGTTCGATCGGAAGACACAACCGCTTGCCGAGCTCGGCGGCGAGTTCCACGTTGAGGCCCTGCAACTGACCGTCCTTGTCGACGAATTGCTGCGGCGGATTGGTCGGATTGATCGAGAGCTGCAATTTTCCGGGCACGATCAGATTGTCGTCGGTGATTGCGGGCGTACAGGCGGCATGCACCGCCGTGGATGCGAGAACGAGTGCGGCAGTCACACCCAAGCGAAGCAGTGTCGAGACCATGTGATACCTCCAGTAAGACGCCAATGACCGATGCAATTCCTCGCCCGGGATTCCCCTCGACGTTTCTTGGATGCAGCCGGCCGGGCCTCGCGACACGGCAGGCAGCATCGTCTTCGAACTGCTCAAGCCGGTCCCGACATCGGCCTGAGCTGGATGCGCATGAAATTCCTCACCAGGGATTCGAACGGACCAAAACCCTTTACCCTCAGGAACTCAGGCGTCTCGAACGCCCATCGCCCCGCGACCTCGTACATGGCGGCGTATTTCGGTCCGTCACCGATGGAGACGAAGCGCTTGGCCGAGAGCCAGCCGGGACAAGCGAGCAGATCAGGGAAATGCTTTTGCTCGTACCAGGCGTTGAACGCAGCCTCGTGCTCAGGATCGATGTCGACCCGCACGATATGGATGAAGGCTTCGTCCGGCATCAGTTGGTCCCTCATGCCATGCGAATGTCGCCGGCCGCGCGCGCCGCGCCGACCGTCGTTGCAATGGCGTCGCACAGCGCAGGCAGAACCGGCAGCAGTGGCGGCCGTGGATCGGCGTTGCGGATCAGGCCGAGCGCCTTCAGCCCGACCTTCATGCGGGTGTGCATGTCCATGATCGGGGCAGGCCCATAGATGGCGCGGACGATCGGATAGAGCCGCTCGTTGACAGCGCGCATCGCCTCGAGGTCGTCGGCGAGCGAGGCCTGCCAGAGCGCTGCGAACAGCTGTGGCGCGAGGCTGACGAGGCCCGAGAGAATGCCGTCGCCGCCGACGGCCAACTGCGGCAGGAACCAGTTGAAGTTCGACGGCAGGATCGCGACCGAGGGATCGGCCTGCTTCACCGCACGGCGGTTCTCGTCATAGGCCAGCATGGTATCGCTGCCTTCCTTGATGGCGATCACGCTATCGAGGGCTGCGAGTTTCGCGAGCGTCTCCGGCGAGTAGCCGAAGCCGGACGCGAGCGGATACTGGAAGATCGACACGGGAATTCCGATCGCGGAGCTCACCGCCTGCACGAAGGCCACCGGCGCGCGCGAAGTCGCCGAGGCACCGCCGCCGAGCGGCGCGGGCGGGAACAGCACGGCACAATCGGCGCCGGCAGCTTCCGCGAGCTGGGCCTGATGGATCGCCTCCGCGGTGGAATGCGCGATGATGCCTGAAAGCAGCGGCTTGCCGCCGATCTGCCGGCGCGTCCGCTCGATCACCGCCTGACGTTCGTCGTCCGAAAGCGATCCGCCCTCGCCCGCGTGGCCGTTGACGAACACCGCCGCGATGCCATCCGGGCAAGCGCAATAGTCCAGCACGCGAGCATAGCCGTCCCAGTCGATCGAGCTGTCGTCTTTGAAGGGCAGCACGGTCGCGACCGTGACGCCGCGCAGGTCAGGTTTCTTCATCGGCTTGCTCATGACGGTTTCCGCCGTGGAAATTTGAGGCTCGCGCGAGCTTTCAGCACTTCGAGGCCGCCCTCGTTGCGGGCGCTCGCCTCCCAGATGATGGTGCGGGTTTCGTCGTGCTGCTCGGCGATCCAGACGTCGAAGGTGAGCGTGTCGCCGTAGAACACCGGACCGGTGAACCAGAAACGGTCCTCCACCGACACGCCGACGGTGCCGACCAGCTCGCTGGTCAGGATGCTGGTGCAGAGGCCCGCAACCATGATCCCCGGTGCGAGCCTGCGGCCAAAGCGCGTCGCGCCGGCATAGACCTCGTCGACATGAACCGGGCCGAAATCGCCGGTCGCGGCAATATAGAGCGCGCCATCGGCCTCGGTGATGGTCTTGCTGAGGCTGACCCTGTCGTTCACCTTGAGATCGTCGAAGGATTTCGGCTCGTACATGGCTCAGACCTTCGCGAAGGGAACCAGCGTCGCGGTGCCGTCCACTACAGTCGCGCCTGAGGGTGACAGCATGCAGGTGACGCGACAGATCGCTTCATCGCCTGCGACCGAAACGATCTCGGCCCTGGCCTCGACGGACTCGCCGACGATCACGGGCGCAGCGAAATTCAGCGCGATGCTGCCGATCCGCCGCGTCGGTCCACCGAGCTGGCTGAGACAGGTCGTGGCCAGACCACCGACGGCGAGCTCGAAGGCCACCATGTTGGAGGCGCCCGCCTTCTTGGCACGGACGGCGTCGACGTAGAGACCGCCGAGATTGCCGCTGATGCCGGTGAACATCGCCTGCTCGGCCACCGTCATGGTCTTGCGGAAGGCGAAGACTGCGCCCGGCTTGAGAGGTGCGTGAGGCATCGGTCGTTTCCCTAGAGCTGCAAGCCGTTCTTGATGGTGCTGCGCGCAACCAGCATGCGGTGAATCTCGGAAGTGCCGTCATAGATGCGGGTCACGCGAGCGTCGCGATACATCCGCTCCAGCGGCAGGTCCTTGCTGAAACCCATGCCGCCGAACACCTGGATGGCGCGGTCGACCACCCGGCCCTGCATCTCGGACGCCGCGACCTTGATCATCGAGACCTTGTCGCGTGCATCCCGTCCCTGATCGATGTCCCAGGCAGCGTTCATAACCATCATCTTCACGCCGAAGATCTCAGTGGCGGAATCCGCGATCAGCTTCTGCACCATCTGGAAGTCGCCGATGAGCTGGCCGAACTGGCGCCGCTCGCCGGCGTGCTTGCGCATCATCTCGAGCGCGCGCTGCGCCATGCCGACCGCGCGGGCGCCGATATGGGCGAGGCGGATCTGGAGCACGCTCTGCATGATCAGCTTGAAGCCGCCGCCGACCTCGCCGAGCACGGCCGCCTTCGGAATGCGGCAGTCCTCGAAGCTCAGCTCGGCATGGCCATAGCCGCGGTGGCCCATCATCGGCTGGGTGCGCGCGACCTTGAAGCCGGGCGTGCCGCGATCGACCAGGAACAGGGTGATGCCGCCGCGTGCGCGCTTGTCCTTGTCGGTGAGCGCCATCAGGATCACGTAGTCGGCGATGTCGCCGTCACTGATGAAGTGCTTGGTGCCGTTCAGCACCCACTCGTCGCCATCGAGATGCGCCGTCGTGCTGATCGATGCGGCGTCGGACCCCGCGCCGGGCTCGGTGATCGCCATGGCGCAGATCTTGTCGCCCTTCACCGTCGGCAGCAGATAACGCTCGACCTGATCTCTCTTGCAGGCCATCAGCATCGGATAGACCTGACCAAACACACGGCGGATCAGGGCATCAGAGGTTTTCCCGAACTCTTCCTCGACCAGGCAATGCTCGACGCAGGACAGCCCACCGCCGCCGACATCCGCCGGCATGTTCATCGCGTAGAGGCCGAGCTTCTGCGCCTTGGCCTTGGTGACTGCGAGCGCTTCGGCCGGCACCTTGGCGGTCTGCTCCACCTCGTCCTCGAGCGGCTGCACCTCCGTCTCGACGAAGCGTCGGACGGTGTCGACGAGCAGGCGCGTATCCTCAGGCAGCGAGAAATCGATCATCGCGCCACTCCCACAGCCTTGCCGACGATCATGGCGTCGATGTCGGCGGCACCGTAACCGATCTCGCCGAGCACCTCGCGGGTCTGCGCACCGAGCCGCTGCGGCACCAGCCGCACCTCCGGCGTCTGGCCGTCATAGCGCGCGGGATGGGCGACCATCCGGATCGGCGCGCCGCCGGCACTCTCGGCGGTCTTGAACACACCGAGATGCTTGAGCTGGGGATCGGATTCGAGATCGCGATAATCCTGCACCGGCGCATGCCAGATCTGCGCCGCTTCGAGCGAGGGCAGCCAGCCGGCCGTCGACTTCTGCTTCAAGCGGGCTGCAACGATCCGCGTGATCTCCTCGCGCTTCGAAAAACTGTCGGCGTCGCCGAATTGCTTCAGCGCTTCGCTCTCGAGCGCGACGGCCAGTGCCTTGGGCGCTGCCATCGAGATCGCCATATGACCGTCCGCCGTGGCGTGAACACCGTACGGCCCGGGGCTGAACCACGCCGCGATACCCGCCGGCCCGCGCGGGGTCGGCGACGGTGCGCCGTTCAGCCAGGCCGTCAACGGCTCGACCTGGAGATCGATCGCAGCCTGATAGAGGTTCACTTCGACGAGCTGCCCCTTCCCGGTCTTCGTCCTTGCGAACAATGCAGCGAGAATGCTCATCGCATAGAGCGAGGCAGCATGCTGATCGACGATCACCGCGCCGACCGCCGTCGGCTCGCCATCGGCACGCCCCGTCCGCATCGCAAGGCCTGACATCGCCTGAAGCAGCAGGTCCTGGCCCGGGCGGTCCTTGTATGGCCCTTCCGATCCGAAGCCGGTTGCCACCGCGTAGATCAAGCCGGGATTGATCGCCTTCAGCGTGTCATAGCCAAGACCGAGCTTGGCCATGGTGCCGGGGCGGAAATTCTCCATCACGACATCGGATGTCGCGACCAGCTTCTTCACCGCGGCAATGCCGTCGGGATGCTTGAGATCGACGGCGATGCTGCGCTTGTTGCGCCCGGTCGCCAGATGATTGACGCTATCGCCCGCCACGAAATGATTGGCGACCGCCCAGTTGCGCTGAAACGCGCCCTCGATCGGCTCGACCGCGATGACGTCGGCGCCGAGATCGGCGAGCGTCTGCGCGGCGAGCGGCCCCGCTAGGTAATGATTGAAGCTGAGGATCTTGACGCCGTCGAGCAGGTTCATCCGTTCACACCTCAGTTCAAGTGGCCGCAACCGGCGCACCGCGCCACGCGAGATCGAACGTCTTGACCAGCGCCAGCGCGGCCGCATCCTGCGCGGGAGGCAGCGGCAGCCGCGGCGAGCGCGGATGGCCGACCGCAAAGCCCATATGCCCGAGCAGCGCCTTGCTGCCGGCGACATAGGCCTGGCCGCCGACGAATTCGATCACCGGCAGGTATTTCAGATAGAGCTCGCGCGCTTCCTTGATCGCGCCGTGGTCGGCGACGAGGCTGAAGATGCGGGCCATCTCCGCCGGGACCACGTTGGACGCCACGGCCACCCAGCCCTGCGCGCCCTCGACGAAGGATTCGAAGCCGAGGATGCCGCCGAACACGGTCATCCTGTCACCGCAGAGGCGGATGATGTCGCGCACGCGCGTCACCTCCAGCGTCGACTCCTTGATATAGAGACAATTGTCGATCTCGGCGATGCGCGCCACCAGAGGCGGCTTGAGATCGACATTGGCGGTCGCCGGGTTGTTGTAGACCATGATCGGCAGCGCAATCGCGTCGGCCACCGTCTTGTAGTGATGAACGAGCTCGTCGTCGGTCGGCGTCGAATAGAAAGGCGGGATGATCATCACGCCGTCGGCGCCCAGTTTTTCAGCACGGCGACTGAGGCGGACCACCTCGCGCGTATCCTCCGCGCCGGTGCCGATCAGGACGGGGACGCGGCCCGCGGCCTGGCGAATGACGACCTCGGCGACCAGCGCCTTCTCGTCATCGTCCATGGACAGGAACTCGCCGGTCGAGCCAAGCGGAATCAGCCCGTGAATGCCCTGCGCGATCTGCCAATCGACGAAGGCGCGCAATGCAGCGACATCGACCTCGCCCGCTGCCGTGAACGGGGTGATCATGACGGTGTAGGTGCCGCGGAACGTCTTCATCAGGGAACTGCCGGGTGCTCGGGTGCACTCAAGGGATGGACGCCGCCTGCGGAATATCCGCATGCATTATGCAATCGTTTGCATAAATGGCTCCGCATTGGGCAACACCATCCATTTTTTGAGCTTGATCCGTGCGGAATAAGCTCTTAGCGTTTCTGCAATCGTTTGCAGTCTATCGGCAGGTTTGATGAGCGTCACGCTCAAAGATGTGGCACAGGCGGCCCGTGTTTCAGTCAGCACTGCTTCCCGAGCGCTGACGGGAACCGGCCTGACCAGTGAGCGCACGCAGCAGCGCCTGGTGCGCATCGCACGCGAGCTCGGCTATCGGCCGAACCCGATCGCACGGGGCCTCAAGACCGGGCAGTCGCGACTCGTTGCACTTCTCGTCCACAATCTCACCAACGCCTCGTTCCAGGTGATGGCCGAAGTGGTGCAGGCGCGCCTCAAGGCGCTGGGTTATCAAATGCTTCTGTGCATCGGTGGCGACGATCCGCAGCAGGAGAGCGATACCCTCACCACGCTGGTCGACCACCGCATCGACGGACTGATCGTGGTGCCGACCGGCAAGAATGGCGCGCAGCTCAAGACACTCGCGAAAGATGTGCCCATCGTCTGCCTGGTGCGGCGCGATGACGCGACCGATCTCGAGACCGTGCTCGCCGACGATCCGCAAGGCGCTTATCTGGGCACGCGCCACCTGATCGAGCTCGGGCACAAGCGTATCGGGCTGATCGTCGGCCGCCAAGACACGACGTCCGGCCGCGAACGGTTGTCCGGCTATGTCCGCGCGCTGCGCGAGGCCGGCATCGCCAAAGACGACACATTGATTCATGCCGGCCATTTCGTGCCCGAGATCGGCGCAACCTGCACCCGCAAGCTGCTCGACCTTCCCCGCCCGCCCAGCGCGATCTTCGTCGCCAATCACGAGGCAACACTCGGCGTCCTGCGCGTAACGGCGGAGCGCAACATCGCGATTCCCCAGGATCTCTCCCTGCTCTGCTACGAGGACATGCCGTGGTTCGAATGGCATCGTCCGGCCATCAGCATCGTCGACAACGGCGCACGGGATCTTGCCAATCTCGCCGTCGACCGGCTGCTGCAGCGGATGGACGCCAGGGGCAACGGCAGTGACGGCGTGCGCGAGTATCGCGTCGGCGCCCGACTGATCAAGCGCGACTCCTGCCGCCAGATCGACGTCCCGGCCCCTGTGAAATCCGCGAAGTCCAAGTCGTCTTCATCTAAATCGTCTGCGGCCAAATCCGCGAAGGTCTGATCGATGCCCTATGTCGAAGTGCTCGCCCCACAAGTTCCATCCCAGCGCAAGGCCGCGCTGGCGCGGACCGTAACTGACGGCCTGATGTCGGCGTTCGGCGTCACCGCTGATACTGTCACGCTCTACTTCCTGCCGATTGCGCCCGACGACTACGCCCACGCCGGCACGTTCGGCGCTCAGGCCACCGGCCAGCGCATCCTGCTCAAGGTCCACGCCTTCCGCCGCAGCGAGGCCGAACGCCGCGCCGCCGCCATCGCACTGACCCGGGGCGTGTGCAGCGCCTATGGCGTGCCGGGCGACGATGTCGCGGTTTATTTCCTCGACCGTGACCGCAGCGAAGTTGCCCACGATTCCAAGCTCGCCAGCGACTGACGGGAGCACGCCATGGACCGCTTCTACAGCCAAGACCAGAAAGCCCTGCGCGAGACCGCCCGCCGCTTCGCGGAAGCCGAGATCCTGCCGCGGGCCGCTGCGATCGATCGCGAGGACCGGTTCGACCGCTCGCTCTACAAGGGCATGGCCGATCTCGGCCTGTTCGGCATCTGCCTGCGCGAAGGCGCCGGTGGCGCAGGCCTCGATGCCGTCGCGGCCTGCATCGCGATGGAGGAGCTGGCGCGCTGTTCCGGCGCGGTCGCCAACGCCTTCGCGATCCCTGTCGAGGCCGTGCTGTTCTTCGATCATCACGGCACCGAAGTGCACAAGGCGCTGATCCCCAAAATCCTGAGCGGCGACATCATTCCGGCCACCGCCGTCTCCGAGCCCGACCACGGCTCCGACGTCGCGGGTATCCGCACCAACGCCGTGCGCGAGGGCAATGGCTGGCGGCTCAACGGCACGAAAGCCTGGGTAACGCTCGGCGGCGTCGCCGACCGTATCATGGTGTTCGCGCGCACCGGCCCGGAAGCGGGCCACCGCTCCATCTCCTGTCTCCTCGTCGACGGTGCCCTGCCCGGCATCGCTCGCGGCAAGAACGAGGAGCTGCTCGGCATGCACGGCCTCGACGACTGCCAGATCACCTTCTCCGACGTGCGACTTCCCGCCGACAGCGTGATGGGACCGGAGAACCAGGCCTTCAAGATGGCCATGAGCAATTTCAACTTCAGCCGGCTGATGATGGCCTCGATGGCGCTCGGTATGGCGCAGGCCGCTTTCGAGGACGCCACGACTTACGCAAAGGACCGCAAGCAGTTCGGCCAGGCCATCATCGGCTTCCAGGCGGTGCAGTTCATGCTCGCGGACATGTCGACCGACATTGCGGCTGCGCGCCTGCTGATCCATCACGCCGCGCGCCTGCACGATGCCGGCGAGCCGATCGCCAAGGAGGCGGCGCAGGCAAAGCTATTCACCACCGACATGGCGATGAAGCACGTCTCCAACGCGCTGCAGATCCACGGCGGCAACGGCTATTCGCGCGAATACCGCATCGAGCGCATCTTCCGCGACGTCCGCCTCGCCCAGATCTACGAGGGCACCAACCAGATCCAGCGGCTGATCATCGCCCGCCAGGTCGAGAAGGAGGCCGCGTGATGCGGGAAGCGCCGTCATGCTGAGCATCATCACAGCGGCGGAGGCCGCCGCTCTCATCCGCGACGCTGACACGTTGATCGTCGGCGGCAATGGCGGCACGGGCGCTGCCGAAGCCATCCTCGACGCGCTGGAGCAACGATTCCTCGGCGGCCAGGGCCCACACGATCTGACGCTAATCAACATCACCGGCGTCGGCGCAGTGACCGAGAAGGGGCTCTGCCATCTCGCCCATGAAGGCCTGATCGCGCGCGTGATCGGCGGTAATTTCGGGCTTCAGGTGCCGTTCATGCGCCTCGTCCGAGACGAGCTGATCGACGCCTACAATTTCCCGCAAGGCGTGATGAGCCAACTCTGCCGCGCCATGGCTGCCAAGCATCCCGGCGTGCTCACGCATGTCGGCCTCAACACCTACATGGACCCGCGCCAGGATGGCGGGCGCATGAACAAGCGCACCACCGCGCCGCTCGTCGACCTGCTCGAGCTGCACGGCCAGTCATGGCTGCTCTACCGCGTCCCTGCCCCACCCGACGTCGCCATCATCCGCGGCACGTCGGCCGATGAAGACGGCTATATCAGCATGGAGCACGAGGGCACGACGCGCGAGGATCTCTCGATTGCCCAGGCCGTGCACAATGCCGGCGGCACCGTGATCTGTCAGGTCAAGCGCATCGTGAAGCGCGGCTCGATCCATCCGCAGATGGTGAAGATCCCGGGCTTCCTGATCGACCACGTCGTCCTCGAGCCCGAGCAGATGCAGACCTACGGCACCGCCTATGATCCGGCGCGCTGCGGCGAGGCGCGCGTCCCTGAGGCACTGATCACGCCCGATCCGCTCACCGAACGCCGGGTGATCGCTCGCCGCGCCGCCTTCGAATTGCGTCCGCGCGACGTCGTCAATCTCGGCGTCGGCATCTCCGCGATGATCCCGAATGTCGCGGCCGAGGAAGGCATCTCCGACCTGATCACGCTGACGGTCGAATCCGGCGTGGTCGGTGGCGTACCCGGGCATGCGCGCGAATTCGGTACCGCGATCAACCCGCGCGTCATTCTCGACCAAGCCTATCAGTTCGACTTCTACGATGGCGGCGGCCTCTCCTGCGCCTTTCTCTCCTTCGCGGAAGTGGACGAGACCGGCAACGTCAACGTCACCCGCTTCGGCGAGCGCCGCGACGGCTCCGGCGGCTTCATCGACATCACCCAGAACGCCAAGCGGCTGATCTTCAGCGGCACCATGACCGGCGGCAAGTTCGATATCGGCGTCGAGAACGGCCGCCTCGCGATCCGGCGCGACGGTGCCTTTCGCAAATTCGTTTCACAAGTGGGCCAGATCAGCTTCAGCGCCTCGCTCGCCGCGCAGCGTGGCCAGCACGTCAGCTACGTCACCGAGCGCGCCGTGTTCGAGCTCGAGAACGGCTTCGTGACCCTGACCGAGATCGCGCCGGGCGTCCGCCTCGAGGAGGACATCCTCGCCCATATGGGTTTCAAGCCGCGCATCAGCCCGCATTTGAAGGACATGGACCCGCGCATTTTCCGGTCCGGCCCGATGGGAATCGCGCAGAGCTTCAAGGCGCTGCCGGCGCGGCCACGGAAAGTCGCCTGAGGAATCAGCATGGACACGAGCGCTCCCATCAATCTCCGCTACGAGGACATCGCGCTCGGCGCCGAGTTCGAGACCGCTGCGCATACCGTGACGGAGGCAGACATCGCGACCTTCGCCGACGTCACGCGCGACCATCATCCGCTTCACATCGACAGAGGCTACGCGCGCTCCCGCGGCTTTCCCGCCGTGATCGGCCACGGGCTGTTTGGTCTCTCGCTGATGGAGGGACTGAAGTCTGAGCTGAAGCTGTATGAGGGGACCTCGGTCGCCTCGCTCGGCTGGGACGAGGTGAAATTCAAGGGCCCCATCGTCGCCGGCGACACCTTGCGCGTCCGCTTCCGCTTCGTTGAGAAGCGGCCGACCAAAAATCCGGGGCGCGGCATCGTCGTCGAGACGCTCGACCTCCTCAACCAGCGCGACGAGGTGGTGACCGCGGCGCGCCACATCTCGCTGATCCTGACCCGGCAAGCCTACGCGACGGCGCCCACATGACGAGACATTGAAGAAGACGCGGACCGGAGAACGGCTCCTCTGCCACCCACGATTTGATCGGAGTATTCAGATGCGACTTCCCAAAACCTTCTCCGCCCTCCTCCTTCTGGCCGGCCTGACGCAGGCCGCCGGTGCTCAGACCTGCTCGCCGAAGGTACCGGCGTCCAGCCTGATCGAGGCGCCGAAATGGCAGATGTCGATCAACCCGACGCTGCCACCGCAGCAATTCGTCGACGACAAGGGCGAGCTGCAGGGCCTCAATGTCGAGCTCGCCCGCGAGATCGCCAAACGCATCTGCATCGAGGCGGTGTTCCTGCGCATGGACTTCCCGCCGATGATCCCGGCGCTGCGCTCGGGGCGGTTCGATGCCATCAACACCGGCCTGTTCTGGACCGAGGAGCGCTCCAAGATGCTCTACCTCGTGCCTTACGCGCAGCAGGCGATCAGCATCTACACCGATCCCTCCTCCAGCCTGAAGCTCGAGAAATTCGAGGATCTCGCCGGCCGCGTCGTCGGCGTGGAATCGGCGACCTACACCGAGCGCAAGGCGCGTGAGTTCAGCACTGCAATGGAGGCCAAGGGCCTCAAGCCGATCGAGCTGCGCACCTTCACCACCGTCACCGCCACCTCCGCGGCGCTGCGCGCCGGGCAGCTCGAGGCCGCGCTCAACATCAACGAGACCGCCAACTCGCTCGAGCAGAAGGGCATCGCCAAGATCTGGGTCCGCGACATCGCCGGCACCGACATCACCTTCGCCTTCCGCGACAAGCAGCTCGCCCAGGCCGTCGCTGATGCCCTCACCGCGATCCGCGCCGACGGCACCTACGACAAGCTGTTCGACAAGTTCGGCATGACCAAGCTGAAGGCGACCACGTTCGCGATCCGCGGCGACGGGCCGACGAATTGACAAGCCCGCGCTGCCTCATGTGCGGCAGCGCACATACGACACAAGAACGTGGCCTAATGAATTCGTGCACCGCAGGCCGTTCTTCAAGCTGACAGGATTCTAAGGCTTGCGAAGCCGTCGACGCATGTCGGTCGCGGACAGCGCCTGAAGTGCGACATCCAGCTCGATCTTCTCGATCACGTAACCAACGTCTCGCCCATGCCGAGACCGAAAGTCCCGAACATCTGCCCCCTCGGGAGTATCGCTTTGTCGTTCATGGTTGATTCTTCGTTCCCGTCCATCAGATACCCCAGCGTAGCGCGGCGGTATGCACCGGCGCATCCCACAATTCCCTTGACTGGCTGTCCAGCACGGAGACGGTGATCGAAGCACCAGCCATGTCGAGCGACGTCACGTAGGAACCAGTCAGGAAACGCGTGGCCGTGATCCCCGCTCCGTCCAGAATGCGCTTGGCGCTGTTGGCCATCAGATAGAGCTCGATCAGCGGCGTCGCGCCAAACCCGTTGATCAGAAGAAGCACTTCACTGCCCTTGCTCGGCGCGAGATCGCCCAAAATCGCGTTGAGCATCTCGGCAGCAATCGCATCGGCAGAGCCCAGCGGCACCCTGCGGCGTCCCGGCTCGCCATGAATGCCGACACCCATTTCCATTTCGTCGTCACCCAGGGTGAAGTTCGGCCGACCCGCCGCCGGAACGGTGCACGGCAGCAGCGCTACGCCCATCGAGCGGGTACGCCGGTTGATATCATCGCCAAGCGCCTTGAGAGCGGCGAGCGGCATTCCCTTCTCGGCAGCGGCGCCGACGATCTTTTCCACGATGAGCGTGCCTGCGACGCCGCGGCGACCGGTCGTGTAAGTCGATTTCTCGACCGCGACGTCGTCATTGGTCACTACGCTCTCGACATCGCGTCCGGCCATCTCGGCGGCCATGGTGAAATTCATCACGTCGCCTTCGTAATTCTTGACGATGAAGAGCACGCCAGCCCCGGTGTCGACGGCCTCCGTCGCCTCGATCATCTGATCCGGCGTCGGTGAGGTGAAGACCTGGCCCGGACAGGCGGCATCGAGCATGCCGTGGCCGACAAAGCCGGCATGAAGCGGTTCATGGCCGGAGCCGCCGCCCGAGATCAGCGCGACCTTGCCAGGCTTCAGGTTGCGGCGGCGCACGAACTTCCTGTCGGCACCGAGCAACAGGATATCGGCATGCGCAGCCGCCAATCCGTCGAGACTCTCTTCGAGCACCGTGTCGGCGCTGTTGATCAGCTTTTTCATGGCGTCCTCCCCGTGATCTTTTTTGCGTTTCGAATTGGTCAACCGATGCTTTCGGCGTAGCGCGCGAGCTGGGCAGCGAAGTCGACGATGAGCTGCTCGAGCGCGCGATTTTTCTTGTCGTCGCCGAGATCTGGCACCGTCACGGTCACAACACGCGTGCGCGCCTCGCGGTGGGCGCCGCGCAGCCGCCCCGGATGCGCGCGCCCATAGGCTTCGAGGAAAGCGGCACGCTCCGCACCTGCCAGATGGCAGACCTCGAAGATAATCGGGACATGCTTGGCCGGGATCGGCACCAGATAGGCCGGATTGGTGATCTGGCTGACGAATGACCGATTCTTGCCGAGCGCCGCCGCGAGCTTCAGCCGCGTCCCGGACGGCCGGTTGTCGAGCGCCCGTCGCAAAATGAGCTTGTAATCCGCGACATTGCTGTCGCCCGGTCGACTTGTGTCTTCGCCTGCGTCGTCACTCATGCGGTCACCCTGGCAATGGCGGCCTTGAGCCGCGCCACCGCAATCGGCGAGACCGACAGAGTCGTCAAGCCGGTCGCCAGCAGCGCCTTCGTCAAACGCGTGTCCGCCGCGGCATCGCCGCAGAGCGAGACCTCGACACCCCGCTTGCGCCCGGCCTCGACCGTTCGCGCGATCAGCGCGAGCACCGCCGGATGGCCGGCATCGTTGAGGTCGGCGACAGCGCCGATATCGCGTGCCGCAGCCATTGTGTATTGGGTCAGATCGTTCGACCCGATGGAATAGAACGCCGCGCCGAAGTCCTCTGCGCATAACGCTGCGGATGGGACCTCGACCATGATGCCGAGCGGCGGCCGGGCACAAGCGATGCCCTCTGCGCTGAGGGCCGCAAATTCGACGTCCATCATGGCATTAGCCCGGTCGAGCTCCGAAGGGATAGCGACCATCGGCAGCATCACCTTCAGCGTCCCATGCACGGCCGCCCGGCACAGCGCCCGCAACTGCACGCGAAACACCTCCGGCCGCGCCAGCGAGAGCCGGATCCCGCGCAGGCCCAGGAATGGATTGCGCTCGCCATCGACCGTCACGCCGGGGATTGGCTTGTCGCCGCCAGCATCGAGGGTGCGGATCGTCACCGGCCGTCCTGCAGCCCACTCGAGGATGCGCCGGTAGACGGCGTATTGCGCGTCCTCGCCGGGCAGGCCCCTCGATCCTTCAAACAGAAACTCGGTGCGCACGAGGCCGATGCCGTCGCAGATTGCTGGATCGAGACCCGCAAGGTCTTCGGGTGCGGCAACATTGAGAAGGATGGCGATGCGCCTTCCATCGGCCGTCAGCGCCGGCTTGAGGCGGCCCGCATCGGCAGCGATCTGTGCGGCACGCGCCTCCCCCATGCGCTGCTCGAACAGGCGGCGCGTTTCCGGCTTGGGATCAAAGATCACGCGGCCGGTATCGCCGTCGACCAGAGCCAATGACGGCGGCTGTCCGTTCCACGGTAATGGACCTAGTCCAACCACCATGGGGGCGCCGCGCGATCGCGCGAGCATCGCGACATGCGACGATGGCGATCCGCTAGCGAGCGCAATGCCACCGCCGCGGGTCCAGTCCACAGCGAGGAACGTCGACGGCGAAATATCGTCACCCGTGACGACGGAATCTCCGGAGATTCTTGCGATCGTGTTTGCGCCGTTCAGCCCTGCGAGCACGCGATCGCGAATGTCGACGAGATCGGCGGCACGGGCGCGGAAATACTCCTCATCCGCCGCGCGATAGCCGGCGATCTCCGCATCGAGTGCTGCGCGCCAGGCCTCATCGGCAGCCGTACCGCCCGCAACAGCCTCGTAAGCCCCCTCCGCGAGCGCATCGTCACCGAGCATCGCGACCTGGAATTCCAGGATCTCCGCGGCCTCGCCATGAACCTTCGCGATCAGTTCGGCAAGCTCGGCTGCTGCCCCCTCGATCGCTGCCTTCAGCGCTGCGGCCTCCTGCGCGGGATCACCTTTCGTCACCCTGCTCGCCACTGCACTCGTCAACACGGCGACCGGGCCGATGGCGAGGCCTGGCGAGGCGGGATGGCCGGTGAGGTGAATCTCGCCCACGATTCTACGCCTCGCCGAAACCGTCATGCACCAGCGCCAGCATGGCCGCGAGCGCCGCCTCGCCATCAGGGCCGGCAATGCGGAAATGCAGCGTTGCGCCTTGCGGCGCTTTCACACGCATCACCTTCACCGGACTCTTGGCGTCGGTCCACGGCCCCTCGGCTGCAAGCGCAATTTCGATCTTGGCGACAAACCCTTTCGCGCATTGCGTGAGCTTCACCGACGGCCGCGCGTGCAGGCCGACCGGATTGACGAGGACCGCCGAAGCGGTCAGCGGCACAAACGTCTGGGCCGCCCGGTTGGCGTTGGCATCATGCATAGAATTCCTCCGCACTGCGCTTGACGGCGGCAAGCGATGAGCCGCCCGAAGATTCGGTCGCAGCGATCACGGCCCCCTCGACCACCGGGGCATTACAGACCAGCACGCGCGCGCGCCGGTCTTCCGGGAGCATCTCGACCGCCATCTCCGAATTGGTTTCGGCACCGCCGAGATCGACGAGGATCGCTACACCCGCCGGTGACCAGGCTGTCTCGATCGCCTCGAGGATTCCCGCAACATTCGTACCTAGGCCGCCATCGACATCGCCACCGGTCCAGGCCAGCGGCACTGCGTCCCCGACCATCTGGCGCACCATATCGGCCGCGCCTTCCGCGATCTTCGGCGAATGCGACACGATGACAATTCCGACGTTGCTCATGTATTGACCTCGAGCTCCAGTGTCTCAACTGCTGCGCCGATCAGAAGCGACGCCGAGCGCGAGCCCGGGTCCATATGACCGATGGAACGTTCGCCAAGGAACGATGCGCGGCCACGGATGGCCTGCATGGGCGTGGTGCGATCGGCCGCTTGCACAGCCTCGGCCGCGATTGCCTTGGCATCACCGCCTCCCGCGAGAACCGCGTGCACCGGCACCAGGACATCGAGCAGCGTCTTCTGTCCTGCCTCCGAACGGCCGCGCGCCTTGACGGCCTCGATTGCCTTCTCCGTCGCCGCGACCAGATCGGTCCGGCTCGGCTGCTCCGGAAGGGCCTTGCCCAGTTCCATGAAGAAAGTTCCGACCAACGGCCCCGACGCACCGCCGACCTTCATCACCAATGTCATTCCGATCGCCTTCAGCATTTCGGGGAGCGACTTGTCAGCAAGGCCCGGCAATGCGGCGAGCACCGCCTCGAAACCGCGTTTCATGTTCAGCCCGTGATCCCCATCGCCAATCGCCTGGTCGAGGCTCGTCAACTCGTCCGCATGCTCGATCACCGACGCCGCCAGCGCTCGAACCAATCTTTCCCTGGCTACCCGATCAAGGCTCATGCCGCTACCCTCCAGCCCTTCGCATCGAAAAACAGCGGTTTATTCAAACGCAGCGACACGACGTCTCCGGCGCCAAAACCCGCCTCGGGATCCGCCAGGGTCACGACCGGTCGACCCGCGAGATCGAGATGAAGGTGGCTCTGGTCGCCGAGATGCTCGACCCGCTTGACGGTTGCCGATATGTCGCCGCCGCCGCGCGCAATCGTCAGGTGCTCGGTCCGCGCGCCAATCGTCTCGACGCCGACGGGCGCCCCCGCGAACAGCGCCGCCGGCAGCAGATTGATCGTCGGCTGGCCCAACCTTGCTGCGACATGCGCGTTGATTGGGTTCTCGTAGATTTCCCGCGGCGTGCCGATCTGCATCAGCCGCCCGCCTTCGATCACGCCGATGCGCGAGGCCATGGTCATCGCCTCGGTCTGATCGTGGGTGACATAGAGGATCGTCGCGCCGAGATCGACCTGGATCCGCTTGAGCTCGAGGCGGAGCTCGCCGCGAAGCTTGGCATCCAGCGAGGAGAGCGGCTCGTCCATCAGATAGATCGAGGGCGAGCGGACCAGCGCCCGGCCGATCGCGACCCGCTGCATCTGGCCGCCTGACAGCTGCGTCGCCTTGTTGTCCAGCTTGGTCTCGATATGAAGCAGGCGCGCCACCTCCTGCACCTTCGCGCGGATATCGGCTTCGGGCACGCGGTGGGTCGGCGCACGCAACGCGAAGGCCATGTTCTCGAACACGGTGAGGTGTGGATACAGCGAATATTGCTGGAAGACGAAGGCAACATCGCGGTCCGCCGGCGCATCGCCGGTCACGCTGCGCCCGTCGATGCGGATCGAGCCAGAATCCGGCTGCTCCAATCCGGCGATCAAGCGCAATGCGGTGGTCTTGCCGGCACCGGTCGGCCCGAGCAATGCCACGAACTCACCGTCGCCGACGGTCAGCGATAGATCACTCAAGGCTTGAGTCTTGCCGAAGGCCTTGGAGACGGCATTGATCTCGACCTCAGCCATGCGCGCCTCCCTCATGCAGCGCGGTGCGGATCGCCCGGCCGGATGCCTTGTCGAAGATCGACAGCGTATCGGGCCGGAAATCGAGCCCGACAGTCTCGCCGGTCCGAAACGATTTGCTGCTGGGTGAGCGGGCCTTGAGCGCGCCGTAGTGCGTCGTCACGGTCACGATCTGCGTCGTGCCCAGATATTCAGTGCCATAGACCTCGCCGCGCACCATGCCACGATCGGTAAAACGCACATGCTCGGGCCGTACCCCGAGCACGAGCTCGCTTTCCGCCATGGCCTCCCGCGCCGCAGGAATTGCGACGTCACGCTCGCCGAGCCGGATCGCCTCTTCACCGGTCTGCAGGCCGCCACGGAACGGCAGGAAATTCATGGGCGGCGAGCCGATGAAGTCGGCGACGAACAGCGAAGCCGGCCGGTCATAAATGTCGCGCGGGCTCGCCACCTGCTCGACGACGCCGTTGTTCATCACCGCGATCCTGTCGGCCATCGCCATGGCCTCGAGCTGGTCATGGGTGACATAGACAGTCGTCGCGCCCAGCCGGTCATGCAGGGCCCGCAATTCATGAATCATGGCGTCCCGCATCTCGGTATCGAGCGCGCCGAGCGGCTCGTCCATCAGAAAACACTTTGGCTTGCGCACGATCGCCCGGCCCAGCGCAACACGCTGCCGGTCGCCGCCGGCAAGGCCGGAGACGGAGCGGTCGAGAAGGTGCGAGATCCGCAGGATGCGCGCAGCCTCGACGACCCGTCGATCACGCTCGGCCGCGCCGACGCCCTCGCATTTCAGGGGAAAGCCGATGTTGCGCCGGACATTCATGTGCGGATAGAGCGCGAAGAGCTGGAACACGAAGGCGATGTCGCGCGCCGATGCGCGGTTCATCGTCACGTCCTCGCCATCGAGCCGGATCGTGCCCGCCGTCGGCAGCTCCAGGCCGGCGATCATGCGGAGCGTCGTGGTCTTGCCGCAGCCGGACGGTCCGAGCAAGCAAAGGAACTGGCCGTCCTCCACCGTGAAGCTGGCGGACCTGACCGCATGAAACGCACCGAAGGATTTGTCGAGCGCCTCGACCTTGATCTGTGCCATCGCGCGCTACTCCCGGACCTTGGACACGATGGTGAACATCACCGTGCCGAACAGGGTCGTCGCAAACGACCAGGAGTACAGTGTCAGAGACAATGGCTGCATCAGCATCACGACGCCGGCGGCGATGATCGTCGTCGCGATGGCTTCGAGCGGGCCGCGGCGCAGAAGGCGGTCCGCAAGACCGCGACGCGCAATGGATGGAGTGGCGTCGATGCTCATTTGCGGACAGCTCCAAAAGTGATGCCGCGCAGCAGATGCTTGCGAAGCAAGACCGTGAACACCACGATCGGCACCAGGAACAGCGTCGTGCCGGCGGCCACTGCGGGCCAGTCTTGCCCACCCTCGCCGATGATGATCGGAATGAACGGCGGCGCCGTCTGTGCGTTACCCGAGGTGAGAAGCACCGCGAAGGCGTATTCGTTCCAGGCGAAGATCAGGCAGAAGATTGCGGTTGCCGCGATTCCCGTGGTGGCCTGCGGCAGCACCACCTTCACGAACGCCTGGAAGCGGGTGTATCCGTCGATCATCGCGGCCTCTTCGTACTCACGCGGGATTTCGTCGATGAATCCCTTGAGCAGCCAGACCGCCAGCGAGACATTGACCGAGGTGTAGAGCAGGATCATCCCGAGCCTGGTGTCCGACAAGCCGATGGTGCGGTACATCAGATAGATCGGGATCGCGACCGCGATCGGCGGCATCATCCGGGTCGACAGGATGAAGAACAGCAGGTCATCTTTCAGCGGCACGCGGAACCGGGAGAAGCCGTAGGCCGAGAGAGTACCCAAGGCAACGGCGAGCACGGTCGAACCAAACGCAATGATCAACGAATTGACGAAGCGCGGCACATAGTTCGAGGGACCGGCGACGACCATGTTGCGGCTGCGCGCGATGTCATCGCACAGGCCTTGCGGCGGCCCCAGCGAACGGATGAATTCCGGCGTCTGGCGCGAGCGGGTCGTAAACAGGTTGCAGAAGCCTTCGAGCGACGGCTTGAACATCACCTTCGGCGGATAGGAGATCGCATCGTCAGGCGACTTGAATGCGGTGAGCATGATCCAGACCAGCGGGATCATGGTGATGATCGCGTAGAGCACGACGAGCGAGCCGGCAAAGCGCCGCGTCGTGGCAGACGGCTCGACGACTGAATGGGCCGTGGTGGCTGATGTCATCGGCTTTTCACCTTGTTCAGCGCCTTCACATAGATGTTGGCGAGTCCGAAGACCGTCACGAACAGGATGATCGCGAAGGCCGAGGAATAGCCGGTGCGCCAGCTCTCGAACGCCGCCCGCTTGAGCGTGATCGAGGCGACTTCCGTGGTCGATCCCGGCCCGCCGCCGGTGAGCAGATTGACCATGTCGAACATCTTGAAATTCTCGATCCCGCGGAAGAGCACGGCCAGCATGATGAACGGCAGCGCCATCGGCAGCGTGATCGACCAGAACTGCCGCCATTTCGACGCGCGGTCGACCTCGGCCGCTTCGTAGATGTAATCGGGGATCGAACGCAGGCCGGCGAGACAAATCAGCATCACATACGGCGTCCACATCCACGCATCGACGATGACGATGGCCCAGGGGCTCAGCGTGACGTCGCCCAGCATCTGGAAGGACGAGGCTGCGCGGCCGGTGAAGAAGGCGACGACGTAATTGAACAGGCCGATCTGGGGCTGGTACAGGAAGGTCCAGAAATTGCCAACGACGGCCGGCGAGAGCATCATCGGCAGCAGGATGATCGTGGTCCAGATGCCGTGGCCGCGGAATTTCTTGTCGATGAGGTAGGCCAGGCCGAATCCGAGGACGGTCTCGATTACCACCGTCCAGATCACGAAATGCGCGGTCACCTGCATCGCCGCCCAGATGTCAGGATCGGTCAGGATCGACTGGTACCAGTCAGCGCCCAGCCAGATCGTCGGCACGTTGGCCCTGTTCGCGCGGTAGTTCGTGAACGACAGATAGATCGTCCAGAGCAGCGGGAAGATGTTGATCGCCAGCAGCAGCACGATCGTCGGCGTGATGAAGAGCCAGGCAAGCGTCCTGTCCGACAGGCCCCGGATGCGGCGCGCCACGCCTGGCCGGACCATGACGGCCCGATAGGTGATCCGCGAAGAGGCACTCAATTCGTTCATTGCGTGAACCGATCCTGGCACCCGGCGTCGACACTGCGACGAATTCCGGTCATCTCGAAGGAAACCCGGAGCGCGAGCGCACGCGCTCCGGGCAGCTTTGCATCAGAACTTCTTGCCTTCTTCCTTGAAGATCGCCTTCCAGTCCTTCACCAGACCGTCGAGCGCTTCCTGCGCGGTGCCCTTGTCGGCCACCACATAGTCATGCACGCGCTTCTGCTCGGCTTGGAGCAGCTGGGCGTAGGAGGGCTCGGCCCAGAAGTCGACGACCATTCCCATCGACTGCAGGAACTCCTTGGCGAAGGGCGCGCTGTTCGGGAAGCTCGGGTCGTTCAGCACGGACTTGGCGCAGGAATAGCCGCCGAGCGCCCACCACTTCTTCTGGACGTCGCCGCCGGAGAACCACTTGATGTATTGCAGCGCCTCGGCCTGGTTCTTGGAGTAGGAGACCACCGAGATGCCCTGTCCGCCGAGCTGCGTCGCTTGCGCGGCGGGACCGGCCGGGTTGACGAAGAAACCGATCTTGTCGCCGCCGACATTCGGATCCTTGTAGAGGCCTGGGAAAAACGCGAAGAAATTCATCTGCAGCGCGACCTGGCCGGACTTGAAGGCATCAAGCCCTTCCGACATGTAGGAGTTGGAGGCGCCGGGCGGCGTGCAGCACTTGTAGAGCTCCTTGTAGGCCTCGAGCCCCTTCACCGCGCTGGCCGAGTTCACGAACCCATCCATCGCATAGGGCTTCTTCGGATCATCGTATTTGAAGCCGTAGTCGTAGAGGTAGTTCGAGACGCCCATGGTGATGCCTTCCGAGCCGCGCTCGGTATAGATCGAGGCGCCGTAGACCTTCTTGCCGTCGATCTCGCGGCCCTGGAAGAATTGCGCGATCTCCTTGAGCTCATCGAGCGTCTTCGGCACGCCGATCTCGCGGCCGTACTTGGCCTTGAAGTCCTTCTGCACGTCCGGCCGCGCGAACCAGTCCTTGCGATAGGTCCAGCCCACCGCATCGCCCATCGCCGGCAGCGCCCAGTAGTTCGGTGTGTTCTTCGGCCACTCGGAATAGCCGACCACCGTGGCCGGCATGTAGTCGTCCATGCTGATTCCTTCCTTCTTGAAGAAATCGTTGAGCTTGACGTACTGGCCGTTCTCCGCGGCGCCGCCGATCCATTGTGAATCGCCGATGATGAGGTCGCACAGCGAGCCGTGCGAATTGAGTTCGTTCAGGAAGCGATCGGCGTAATTGGTCCACGGCACGAATTCGAACTTCATGCCGATACCCGATTTGGCGGTGAAGTCCTTCGACAATTCGACCAGCGCGTTGGCGGGATCCCATGCGGCCCAGCACAGCGTGATAGTCTTGCCTTGCGCCTGCGCGGGCGTGGTGCCCGCTCCGACGCCGAACGCGGCGCCAACAGCCCCGCATGCCACTACAAGCGTCTTCATCGTTCGTTTCATTGCACGTTCCCTCCGAGTGGGCCGGCCATCGACATGGCGCGGCTTTCCTACCCGCTCGAGTGCTTCGAGCAGAGCGACACAGTCCATGACGAGCTGAACAACTAAACTGGCGTTTCCTCGCGCCGCCCGGATTCTATAGATCCGGCAGGCTCGATTTGTTTAGTAATGCACCATTTACTAAACATTGCAAGCGCAGTTTGCTGGTCGTCCGCTCGGCCGATTGCAATTTTCTCGTCACGAGCTGATCGCTGTTGCGGACAAGCCGCGCGCCGACGGAGCAAGGGCGATCACCAGGTCCAGGTGATGGTCGCGAGCATGATTGCTCTGGATGAATGGCATCGACCCGTGAGCAACGGTTGGAGTAAGCGCTCGACTTACGGCCCGCATTGGTCTGCCCAAGCGCAGCGTTTATTCGCGGTCAAACGTGCTGTATAACGCCTGCAAGGAGGGATCGCGATGAAGGCTTTCATCCTTGCCTGTATTGCGACGATCGTCATCGCAGTGGTTGGAGCTGCCGCGCTCAATAGCGTACAGGAACCCGTCGCTGAGGCCTTTGCGACGACGGGCGTACGTCTTTAGGCAACGCTCCGTCAGCTCTATTCGGCTGCGGACGTAGCATGGCGAGGCTGCGGCCGAGAATCGTTCGGATCGCTCCGTGCCAACTCCTGGTCGAGCCACAGGCTATGGTGCTCGCGCGCCCAGTTGACATCGACCTCGCCTGATCCCATCGCCTCGAAGGCACCTTCCATCCCGATCGTGCCGATGTAGATGTGAGCGAGCATCGCGGCGATAAACAGCACGGCCACGACGGAGTGAACGATCTGGGCAATCTGCATGCCCTCGATTCCCGTCAGGTAGAACGGGAACATGAGCAGATACCCGGTCGCAGCGACGAGGCCACCGCCGATCACGACGATCCAGTAGATCCCCTTTTGACCCGCATTGAAGCGGCGAGCCGGCGGATGATCGTGACCGATCAGGCCGCCTCCGCGCTTGATCCACTCCACATCCACCTTGCTCGGGATATTGCCGCCGATCCACATCAGAAAGATCAGCACGACGCCGATCGTGAAGGGAAAGCTCAGGTAGTTGTGCGCGAATTTCGCCCATTGCGACCATTCCGAGAAGGCGTCAAACCCAATCAGCGGAAGCAGCAGCGGCCGACCGAACGTGATGTTCAATCCCGAGATCGCCAGGATGATGAAGCAGGTCGCAGTCATCCAGTGCACGAAACGCTCAAATGTGTTGAATCGCACGATGGTGCGGCCCGATCGTCCGCTTTCGAGACGGACCATGCCGCGCGTCAGATAGAAGATCACCAGCACCGCCAGCATGCCGAGCATGGCAACGCCGCCGATCCACCGCAGCGCGACGTTGCGGAATTCGCGCCACTCGCGGCCAGCCGGTTGCATCAGCACGCTGGAGCGCTGGTCGGGAATGCTGACGCGCCCCTGGATCCGGTCCATCTCCTGCAGCAATTGGCGCTCGTTGACCGAGCTCGCCGTCGGGTTGACCTGCTGGGCCGCTGACGGCGCCGGAACTGCCATGACCAACAGAAGCAACGCCCACGCGCCGATGGCTGGTCGAATGAACCTTGCAAATGAGGACATCTGCTCCTCCCGGCATTTGTGCCACGGCGCGTGGCGCCTTCAGGACTCGATTGTTTCGCGATAGGCGGTCTTCCAGCCCCACGCGCCTGAGCCATAGCCACGCTTCAGCACGCGCTCCTTGTAGATCTGGGCGATGATCTCGCCGTCGCCGGCGAGCAGCGACTTGGTCGAACACATCTCGGCACACAGCGGCAGCTTGCCCTCGGCCAGGCGGTTCGCACCGTATTTTTCGTATTCCTCCTTGCTGCCATCGGCCTCGGGGCCGCCGGCGCAATAGGTGCATTTGTCCATCTTGCCGCGCGAGCCGAAATTACCAACCTTCGGATATTGCGGCGCGCCAAACGGACAGGCGTAGAAGCAGTAGCCGCAGCCGATGCAGAGATCCTTGGAGTGCAGGACTACGCCATCGGCGGTGGTATAGAAACAGTTCACCGGGCACACTGCAGCGCACGGCGCATCCGTGCAGTGCATGCAAGCCATCGAGACCGATCGTTCGCCCGGCTTACCATCGGCGATGGTGACGACCCGGCGGCGGTTGATACCCCAGGGGACCTCGTGCTCGTTCTTGCAGGCCGTGACGCAGGCGTTGCACTCGATGCAACGGTCGGCGTCGCAGAGAAACTTCATACGTGCCATCGTCGTTGCTCCCTATGCCGCCGCGATCTGGCAGAGAGTGACCTTGGTCTCCTGCATGTTCGTCGCGGGATCGTATCCGTAGGTGGTGATCGTGTTGGCGCTTTCACCGAGCACGATCGGGTCGGTGCCCTTCGGGTAGTTGCCGCGGAGATCCTTGCCCGCAAGCCAGCCACCGAAGTGGAAGGGCATCCAGGCGACCCCCTTGCCCACCCGCTCGGTGACGAGTGCCTTCATCCTTGCCCGTGAATTGTTCTCGGCACCGGTGACCCAGACCCAGGCACCATCCTTGACGCCGCGGTCGGCGGCGTCGGTAGGATTGATCTCGATGAACATGTCCTGCTGCAATTCGGCGAGCCACGGGTTGGTCCGGGTCTCCTCGCCGCCGCCCTCATATTCGACCAGGCGGCCGGACGACAGGATGAGTGGGAACTGTTTCGCAATTCCCTTCTCCACTGCAGCCTTTTGCACGGAGAAGCCAATATTCGGCACCCGGAACTGCTTGGCATCGGGCAGCGTCGGATATTTGGCAACGAGATCGACGCGCGGCGTGTAAATCGGCTCGCGGTGGACCGGGATCGGATCGGGCAAGCCGAATGCATTCATGCGCGCCTTGCCGTTGCCGTAGGGGACGCAGCCGTGCGCCAGCGCGACGCGCTGGATGCCGCCCGACAGGTCGAGCGACCACGACACCGCGTCCGGAGTTGCGGGGTTGACCTTGTTGATCACGGCCATTTCCGCTTCGGTGAGCTCGGTATCCCAGCCGAGCTTCTTCAGGCTGGCGAGCGTGAATTCCGGGTAGCCGTCCTGGATGGCCGACCCTAGCGAGTACGAGCCATCCGCGAGCAGGCTGACCTTACGCGTCGTGCCGTCCGGCAGCTTCTCCTCGCGCTCGATGCCAAACCGCGGCCGGAACGTGCCGCCGCCATCCATTACATGCAGATTGGTATTGTAGAGCAGCGGCGTGCCGGGATGCTTGACCTCCGGTGATCCCCAGCACGGCCAGGGCAGGCCGTAATAATCGCCCCCGACCTCGGGATCGTCCTTGGGTGCCCGCATGGTCAGCATGTCGAACTTGGCTTGGTTCTTCATGTGCGCCTTGAGGCGCTCGGGCGATTGCCCGCAATAGCCGGTCGACCAGCTGCCGCGGTTCATCTCGCGAAGTACATCCTCTGCTTCAGGAAGATTGTTCTCGACCTTGATCTTCTTGAACATTTGGTCGGCGAAGCCGAACTTCTTCGCCAAGAGGTAGATGATTTCGAGATCATCCTTCGACTCGAAGATCGGCTTCACGATCTGCTCGCCCCATTGCAGCGAGCGGTTGGAGGCGACGCGCGAGCCCTTGCACTCGAATTGCGTGGCGACCGGAAGAATATAGACTCCATCCTTGCGTCCCGCCTCGACTGCGAGCGAGGCCCAGGTCGTCGGATGCGGATCGGCGATGACGAGCAGCTCGAGCGCCTTCAGGCCATTAAGAGATTCAGGGATACGGGTGATGCTGTTGGAGGCGTGTCCCTGCACGAATACCGCCTTCACACTGTCCTTCTGCGCGATCTGATCCTTCGGCAGCGTCACCGCCTCGAACCAGCGGGTCAGCGGAATGCCGGGGGCTTCCATGATCTGCTTGGAGTCGAAGCGAGACTTCAGGAAGTCATAATCGACCTCCCAAACCCGCGACCAGTGCTTCCAAGCGCCCTCGACGAGGCCGTAGTAGAACGGCAGCGTGACGATATCGAGCCCGACGTCGGTCGCGCCCTGCACGTTATCGTGGCCACGGAAAATATTGGCTCCCATGCCCGCTCCGCCGACATTTCCGGTCATCAGCAGCAGGATGCAACTGGCGCGCACATTAGCGGTGCCCACGGTCTTCTGGGTCTGGCCCATGGCCCAGATCAGCGTGGCCGGCTTCTCGGTGGCAAACATCTTGGCGACGCGCTTGAGCTGCTCGCCGGGAATGCCGGTGACACGCTCGACTTCGTCCGGAGTCCACTTCTCCACTTCCTTGCGGAGATCGTCGAACCCGTAGACGCGCTGCCGGATGAATTCCTTGTCTTCCCAGCCGTTCTGGAGGATGTGCCACATCATGCCGTAGAGCACCGGGATGTCGGTGCCCGGCCGCATCCGCACATATTCGGTCGCGTGCGCGGCCGTGCGCGTCAGGCGCGGGTCGATGACGACGAAGTTGGCCTTTTGCAGTTCCTTTCCCTCAAGCAGGTGCTGAAGCGAGACCGGATGCGCCTCTGCCGGATTGCCGCCCAGGATGACCTGCGTCTTCGCATTACGGATATCATTGTAGCTGTTGGTCATCGCGCCGTAGCCCCAGGTATTGGCGACGCCGGTGACGGTGGTCGAATGGCAGATGCGAGCCTGGTGATCGGTATTGTTGGTTCCCCAGAATGCGCCGAGCTTGCGGAACAGGTAAGCGCCTTCGTTCGTCATCTTGGCCGAGCCGAGCCAATAGACGGAATCGGGGCCCGACTTCTCACGTACAGCTTGAAGTTTGTCGCCGATCTCGTTGATCGCGGTGGCCCGACTTCTCACGTACAGCTTGAAGTTTGTCGCCGATCTCGTTGATCGCGGTGTCCCAGGACACGCGGGTCCACTGCCCGTCTACCAGCTTCATCGGGTAGCGCAGCCGTCGCTCGCTGTGCACGAGCTCGCGCACGGAGGCGCCCTTGGCGCAATGCGATCCGCGATTGATCGGGGAATCCCAGCTCGGCTCCTGGCCGATCCATACCCCGTTCAGGACCTCAGCCGTCACCGTGCACCCAACCGAGCAATGCGTGCAGACGCTCTTGCGGACGGTCGCGCCGGCAGTGAGCGGACCGGCCATCGCCGCCTCCGCCTTGCGCACGCCGCCGACCGGCAGCGTGCCGAGCACGGCGAGCGCGCCGCCGGCAAGACCGGATTTGCGCAAGAAGCTGCGGCGGTCGAGACCGCCGGCCTGCCCCGCAAGGGACACGGCAACGGAACCATGGCGCAAGGAACGCTCGTTTGTTCGCTTGATCAGCACGGTCAACCTCCCTTGGCCGGATAACGATTGACGCGATAGAAGGCCTTGATGTGATCGGTTTCCTTGTAGCGCGCCTTGCGCTTCTCATCGCTGGTCTCGCTATCAGCCTGCGCGGACCCGACCAGCGGTGCCGCGAGCGTCGCGCCGGCGCCGACCGTGCCGACGCCGGCCTTGCGCAGGAAATCGCGACGCCCGACTGTGGTTTTCTCGTCTTCACTCATCGCATCTCTCCTGGACCTGCCGGTGCAGGTCAGTTGGCGAACGTGAATGCTTCCCTCTCGATCTCGATAAAGGCGCGGCCGAGCGCGCCGACCGCACGATAGAAGATGGCGCTCTCAGCGCGCTCGATGTCGGCGAACAGCTGCCCTATCCAGGACCCGACATGCTTGTCAAAGAACGCGCGCTGCGCCTCGAACGACGCCGGGAAGCGCCCTCCCGCGAAGCCCGCCATGATCTCGCACAGGATGGCGGCGTGATCTTCCGGCTCCGAATTATTCGCGGCGCGCTCGATTCCGGACGCGGCGAGATCGGCGCGCAGGCGCGACAGCGGCCGCTCGTTGAGGAATCCCGTCAGGTAGTAGGAGGCATAAGGCAACAGCTCGCCGCGGCCGAGACCGACGAACAGATCGAAATGTTCGCGCTCGACCTTGGCTGCGACTGCATTGGCGGCGGCTGCGGCCAGCCCGGCATGCGCGCACCCGAGCGGCGTCGCATCACCGTTCAATGCGGCCAGTTGATCGAGCAGCCTTCTAGACGGTGCCGAGGACAAGAGCGTCGCGAGCAGCAGATATTCTCGCGCACGCGCCGCATCGACGGGTTCAATCAGCTCTTCGGACACAAGCGGCTCGCTGTACAGATCAGGCCGCAAGTCCTGGCGCGATACACCGGTGGCCGCTTCGACCGCCATCACCCGTTGTGCTGGCACCTTGCTCCAGTTCGAAACGGAGGGTTGGCTGATGCCGATTTTGCGCGCGAGTCCTGCAACGCCGCCAGCGGCGCATATGGCTCGCTCAAGGCCATCATCACGCACGTGGACCTCCATCCAAGTCCCGGGTGCTGATTTTGCTTTCGCTACAAAGCGCTAGACCAAGCGTAGTCCCGGCCCAACGGAGGGTCAATCGCCTCCCATAGTCTGAGGCTATAGCCGTTCGTCGGAGCCTAGCGGGGTAGCGCTCCGCCATGCGTGCGGCGAGGACTCGACGGCTGTTCGCCTCCAGTGCTTTCAGCCACCGTTAGTTGCGATGCAGCAGGAACAGGTGCGGGCGCGGCTTGTTCGACGACGATCTCAACACTCGATCTCTCGACCTGCTGCAATTCCGGCGAAGAATCCGTGACTTCAACCGGAGTCTCAGGCAGCATCTCGGCTGCCTTGCTGAGGCCGCCGAAGATTCTGTCCACGAACGCGGCCAGTTCTGCTTCCGAGCAATCCAGCGGGCCAAAGCCCGGCATTGCGGTCGGATCGTTGAAGTCCCAGGCGTTTTCCGCAAGCCCGACGAAGTCGCGAATGGCGGGATCGGCACTCCAGGCGCGACGAAGCGCCGCACGCGTCAGCTCCTGCGGAATCCCCGTGCGCAGGAATTGCCTGATGTCCGTTACGGACGTGATCGAGTCGATCGAAGGCAGGCTCGAAAGGTCAAACTCTGCTTCGTCGTTTTTCACGGCAGGCGGTGGTGCCGACTGCATGTCGTCGGGCATAGCCGGATCGGGTTGCCGAGCGTTCGCCTTTGCTTCCTGCTTGCGACGGGACCAGCGCGCCAGGAACTTATCCTCACTCATTCGTGTCCGCCTTTTTGCTGCCGGCTCGCCAGCGCTTCCGGATCGGCCTGCCGCCGCTTGCGTTTGAAGAATTCCCTTTCGACGTGGTGCTCGGCAACGACGCTTTCAATCTGCTCACGCAGCGCTTCCGGCATGGGGACGGCCTCGACCAGGTTCGCGCCGGACTCCGTGAACGCCTCGCCTTCCGCAGGATCGGCGGTGGCGGCAGCCACCGAATAGGGCCAAGCGCCCTCCGCAGGCGTCAACACGGTCCAGATGCTCGGGCTACCCGAAGCGAGATTGTCGCGATAGCGCGCCGTCTCGGAACTGTAGAGATCGACCGTAGCACTGCCGGCATAGAACAGCGTTCTGCCGCTCTCTTCGCGCAGAACCGTCCAGGGCCTTGTGTCCGGCTCGTCCGGCAGCACGGCGACGGCGCGCCAGACAAAGTCAGTCCAGGGCGAGTCCGCCTTGTACCGCTCGACCACGATGCCGACGGGGATGCACATTAGCGGCAGCACGGCCGGGCTCACGTCACCATCTCCAGGTGCTTGATCGGCAGCCCCGTCAGCAAATTCTGCGGCTTCATCCGGAGCTGCTGATCGGAGTTCATCGACAGAATGAGATAGACCGGCTCGCCCTGCATCTCGTCCGCGACTGCACTCGTATCTGCAAACGTCAGGCTGAACAGTGCAAGCACACGGCCGGCGCTGCGGTCGTCGAGTTGTTCACCATGCCAGAGACGGTCGCCGAGCCTGGTCGCATCGGGGTCGAGCCCAACATACCAGGTGAGCCGCGCATCACGCAGTTCGCGCAGCGGCTCAATATCGACGTCAATCCCGAGCAGATGTGAGATCCAGCGCGCCATCGCACGCGCCAACGCCCTCGGCCCGCGCCCGCCCGCGGTGAGCTCGAAAGCCATGTCGAAATGGTCGCTTCGGTGCCAGTAGTCGTCGGCATTGCCCTCGCTCAGGACGTCCAGCTCGGCATCGGTCACGGCCCCGAGCATCGACATCAGGGAGAGCACCGGGGTCGGGCTCCGCCCACCGACGACCTCCTCGTCGCCGAGCAGCAGGGCCCGTTCTTGCGGCAGGATGCGCTGCTGGCGGAAGAATAGCTCAGCTGCGCGCAGCACGAACGGGTCATCGCAGCCATCCAGCGCATTGCGCAGGATGACATGCACGAGTTGATTGACGAACAGCGGCGGCAAACCGTTCGTCCCCGACCGGACGGCTGCAAGATAGGCGGCTTCCAGGGTCCGATGTCTCACCAGGAGATCGCGAACGGCAAGCACGAGCCGCCAGTTCTCCCGGGCATCCGCGTCAACGATCGCTGCGATTTCATCCACACTGACCGCCCGGCGGGGAGCAACAAGCAACTCGCGGTGCAGGCGCCGCTCGACCGGGCATGCGTCGTCCGGCGGAATCAGCTCGGGCCGGACGAAATAGGCCTTCAGGAACTCGTCGGTGACGCAAAGCCCGCCGCCCGCCTCGCGGTCGAGCAGATGATGGCCGCATGCGATCCAGAAATCATTCATCGAATCTGCGGCTCCTGGCCCATATCGGCAAGCCTGACATTGCTGTCAGGTTCGACGTCATCCTCGGCTTCCATGAACGAGAACGCCTTGCCGTGCCCCTGTCCCTGCCGCAGCTGCAGCCTGCGGAACGACTCGCGGATTTCGCCGTCGCTCACCGAGCGGTGGACGGCAATGAGCGAACTGATCGGATGCGTGCAGAGCGACTGCACAAAGACGACCTCTTCTTCGGCGGCCGTCCGCGCGGTTGCCGGATCCGGCGCGCTGAAACGATCGATGAATTGCCCGGCGAGGAGCTCGATCAGCGCCCGGCAGTCGCTTTCCGTTGCCGGCACGATCTGCGCCAACGTCGACCAGCCCCAGGATTGCACCCCGAGGAGGCCGCTGCGAAACGCCGCGCGCGCCTTGCCGCTCAAAGTCGCCGGATCCTGGTCGCAGAAGCGGAACGCGCCGGAGACGACCCATTCGCCGGGCTCTGCCGCCGCGTCGAACACGAAGGTGTCGGAGGGATCGAGCGCTATGGCGCGCAGCAGTTTCAGGGCTCTTGTCACATCCTTGGCCCTCCGAGTTTCGGATCGAGCCAGGATAGTGCGGCGAGCGCTTTGACGAGCTCGCTCCGCTCAACCCTGCCGGTACCGACGTGACGCGCGAGGAGGTCGCCGCCCTCGTCGATCCTCACGACGGTGCGCCGCTCATGGGGAACCCGGCTGAGATAGTCGCGTGCGACGCTGTCAAAGCCATCGACCTGCCAACGATCGATCACCCGCATCAGGTGCCGTGCAAAACTCTCGGTCACCTGGTCGGCGCCCGCTTCGCCGAACCCCTCCTCATCCAGCGCGGACGCGAGCGGACGAACGCCGGGTCCCTGATCGGCCATGGCGACGGTCCGGATCATGGCGCCAAACACCAGCCATGCGGGCCGCTCAGTCTCGCGCGCGGACGATGGCCACCCCATCCGCCCTCCTCCGACGAGCCCGCCGTCGATCTCGACGGAGCCAGGCCAACCGATCACAACCGTCTTGTTAGGCGGCGCATAGGCGCGAAGAGCGTCGGTGAGCGCGACCATGCCGGCGTAGAAGGCGCGCCGCGCGGTGCTCAAGTTTTCGCCGGGCTCGAGCACCACGGCGAATTCGGCGAGATCGAACCGCCCGACACACACCAATGTGCCGGCGCCGTGCTTGGGTGCAATGCGGCAAGCATGGGCAAAGGCGTCTCCGCTCTCGCGCAACCGGACGAGCGTGAAGGGCGGCGGCAGATGGATCGGTTCCGCCAGGGAAACGTGGCTGGTTGGGGTCGACCGCAAGGCCGTCCTCCACTTTCCTTTTCTTCCCGATAGTGAAAATCTATACGAGGTGCAGGAACGGCGCGAGTCCGTAAGTCGGCGCCGCACTGACGGAGGGATTCACCTGGACCAGCCAGCGAAGACCGTCCTGATCTGCTCGTGCGAAGACACGATGCGTCTTGACACGGCTGCGATCCAGCGGGGATGCCCCAACTGCGAGATCAGAAGCTTTCGCCATCTCTGCGGCGCGGAGCTCGATCATTTCCGCAAGGCGGCAAAGGCGGATGGTCCGCTGACGGTCGCCTGCACGCAGCAGGCTGCCCAGTTCACCGAAGAGGCCGGCGACCTCCCCAACGGGATCACTTTCGTCAACATCCGCGAGACGGCGGGCTGGTCGCACGACGGCGCCAATGCGGGTGCGAAGATGGCCGCTCTGCTGGCGGCCGCCGCGATTCCCGCACCCGACTATCCGCTGGTCACATTGTCGAGCGACGGCATCGTCCTGATCTATGGACGCGACGAGGCCGCGATCGAAGCCGGGCGGCTGCTCGCAGACCATCTCGATGTCACGGTGATGCTCAGGCAGCCGACAGACGTTACGCCGCCTCCCGCGGCAGTGTTTCCGATCGTAACAGGCACGATCCGCAACGCGCGGGGACATTTTGGTGCCTTCGAGCTCACGATCGACGACTACGCACGACCGCGCCCCTCTTCGCGCGACCACTTCGTATTCGAGGCCCGGCGCAACGGGGCGACCTCGCGTTGCGATCTGGTGCTCGACCTCTCCGGCGAGCCACCGCTATTTGCCGCGCACGACCTGCGGGACGGCTATCTCCGCGCCGATCCGAGAGATCCCGCGGCGGTGCTGCGCGCGGTGCTTGCCGCTCGCGATCTCGTCGGAAGTTTCGACAAGCCGAGATATATCGACTTCACACCCAGCCTCTGCGCGCATTCGCGCTCGAAGCTGACCGGATGCCATCGCTGCCTTGACTTATGCCCTACCGGCGCGATTGCGCCGGACGGCGACCATGTCGCGGTCAATGCAGAAGTCTGCGCAGGTTGTGGGCAATGCGCGGCCGCCTGCCCCACAGGAGCTGCATCCTACGCGCTGCCGCCCGCAGACACCCAATTGCAGATCCTTCGCGCCATGTTGCTCGCCTATCGCGAGGCCGGCGGCACCCATCCGGTGCTGCTGCTGCACGACAGCCAGCACGGCACGCCGCTGATCGATGCGCTCGCCCGTCATGGCGACGGATTGCCGGCCAACGTGCTTCCCCTCGCCGTCAACGAGTTGACGCAGGTCGGCCTGGAGGCCGTTATCGGCGCATTCGCGTATGGCGCGGCGGCAGTGCGGTTCCTCCTACGCGCCAAGCCGCGACACGGCGTGTCCGGACTTTTGCAGACGATCATCATGGCCGAGACCATCCTTGCCGGGCTCGGATTTGACGGCCGCCGCGTGGCCACGATCGAAACCGACGATCCCGACACCCTGGCTGACCAACTGACGGGGATGGGTTCCCTCGCCGGTCTCGAGAATCCAGCGACTTTCCGGACAGTCGGTAAGCGGGGCGATCTGCTCCGCTTTGGCCTGAGTGAATTGCATCGTCTCGCGCCAAAGCCGGTCGACGTGATCGCCTTGCCCGAGGGTGCACCGATCGGTGCAATCACCGTTGACGCCGGCGGTTGCACGCTGTGCCTGTCGTGTGTTTCTGTCTGCCCGACCGGCGCGCTTCGCGCCGATCCTGAGCATCCCGTCCTCAAATTCGTGGAGGACGCCTGTGTGCAGTGCGGTCTGTGCGAGAGCACCTGTCCCGAGAAGGTCATCACGCTCACCCCGCAGATCGACTTCCGGACCAGGCGCGCGCCGGCGCGCGTGATCAAGGAAGAAGAACCGGCCCTTTGCGTTCGCTGCGGCACGCCTTTCGGCGTGAAGAGCACCATCGATCGGATCGCGACAAAGCTCGAGGGGCGCCATTGGATGTATCCCACCGGGGACCGCCGAACCGAAGCCTTGCGGATGTGCGCCGATTGTCGCGTCATTGTCATGAGCGAAGAGCAGTTCGATCCGATCCAGGACGTTCCGGAACGCGCACCACCACGGACGACGGATGACTATCTGCGTCAACGCGAGAAAAAGGAATAGCCGCATGCCTCGTTCCATGATGGGTGTTGCGACCTGCCTTGCCATCACGGCCCTTGCCGGCACGGCCGTCGAGGCCGCCGCCCTCACCAAGGTGGAAAAGGTCGCGCTCAAACGGGCGATCGTCGCCTGCAAGGCCGAGGCCAAGGGCAAGAAGATCAAGTGGCTGTCACGCCGGAAATACGTCAACCAATGTGTCGTGACGGCGCTCAAGGAACATCCCAGCATCGACGTCGCCCGCATGCTCAAGGAGAACCCGGAGCTAACAAACATGCCCGTGGAGCAATGGCCGGGGTATTAGAGCGTTGTTGCCAGCTATTTCGACGTCGCACGCGCCAGAAAGTCCGTGAGCGCGCGGCGGTCCTCGGCCGAACCGATGTGCTGCTCCGGCATCTTGGTGCCGGGTGTGTAGGCGTTCGGCCCGATCTCGAACAGTCTTGAGACGGTCTCCGGCGTCCAGACGATATCCATCGCCTTGAGCGCGTCGGAGAAGTGATAGCCCGGAAGCGAGGCGATCTTCCGGCCGAAGAGTCCCGCAAGCGTCGGTCCGGCACGCTGCACCTCAGCCTCCGACAATGTATGGCAGGCGACGCAGGCCCTGAAGATTTCGGCGCCGTGATCGCCGGCATAGGAAGCGAGCGGATCCACCGGTGTACCCAGTACGCTCGACCCGATCGCCGCTCCGGTCAGCGCATTCCAGCGCCTGATCTTGCCGTCGGCACCGCCAGTCAGGAGCGTCGTACCATCGGGCAAGAACGCAACCGACCAGACCGGCGCCCCGAACCCAGCGATCGTGCGCATCACGTTGCGCGCCTTGCGATCGACGATCGCGACGGTGCCGTCAATCGCCCCTGCGGCGATCAAAACACCGTCTTGCGAGATCGCCAGCGCCACGATCGGCCTGGCGCCAACCATGACCTCGCCGTTCACCTTGCCATCGGCGGTCATCATGCGCAGCTTGCCGTCTGCCGCACCGGTGAGGATTTCGCCATCGGGCGCGATGGCGAGCGCATTCAGCGGCGCCGGCATCGTAACGATCTCGGGGCTGCCGCCCGGCAGAGGCCAAATGCACACTGTCAGATCGTAGCCAACGCTCACCAGCGATTTTCCGTCGGGAGCAAAGGCCACGCCGTTCACACCTTGCGAGTGACCTTCCAAAACGCTCGTCCCACCGTCGGACAGCGATGAAATCCGCACGGTGTGGTCCCACGAGGCGGATGCCAGCTTCGATCCATCGGGTGAAACGGCGAGCCCGACAATGGGTCCCGTATGCCCGGCGACAACCAAATCTGGTTGCAGCCGGCCCGGCGTCCAGATAGCAATCTGGCCGTCCGCACCAGCCGTTGCCATTCGTCCATCGCCGAGGAAGGCAGCCGCATTCACCGCACCCGAATGGAAGCGAAGGACCTGCTCGGCGGACTCGGTTGCGAGGGACCATCGGATCGCGGCAGTGTCGAAGCTGCCCGACAAGATTGTCTTGCCGTCGGCTGAAACGGCGATCGCGCGAACAGGCCCGCCGTGCCCCGCCAATTGCGCCTGCGCAGGCAGCAGCGGGAGGAGCAGCGATGCCGTCAGAAGGGCGGTGGCGAGACGCAATGTCAAATCCATTGGCCGTCGGAGACAGTCACGGCGAAGCGCCCACCGTGCCATTCTGCCCGGCTTTCGCGCCACGGCCAAATGCCGGACGTCGTCGATTCCGCCATCGATCGATGGCCGACAGGCTTGGCCTGTGGGCAAGAGCGCATCCATTTGATCCAGCTCAACGAGGGTAGCTCGTGTTGGGTTCCAGGTGCGACAAGCGGCGCCTTGAATGGCGATCTACGCGGTCGCAGTCTTCCCAAAGGCGCCTCACAGACCGAGGCCGGATATGCAAATACACCTGAAGGCCTATTTGCAGCTCATCTCGCGGTTGCGGCACTTTCGCGCGTTGCCGCCGCGAAATCGTGATCCCGGCACGCAGCACGCGTCGCCACTCCTGGTCTACGTCGTCGCAGTGTTAGCCCTCCTCCTGGCTGCCCTTGAAGTCGACGTCCACCGCGCGCGGCTTCAATCCGTGGGGCTGGTTGGCGACCCCATCGGGATTGCCCCGATTTTCATGAGTCCTTGAGCAGTGCTTGCGACAGTCGCGCCCCGGCCAGCCGCTTGGCGCGTCGAACCTGCTCGAAGGCATACGAGCCGACCAAGTCGTCCGGTTCGATCACTATCAGTTGAGACGCGCCGGCGCTGTTCTCACTGCGGTGTCTCCCTTGGAAACACAAGAGATCGATCTGCGAAATCTTCAACCGGCAATTTGTTTCGTTGCATTTGCATCTCTTGCAAAGGGGGCATCCCTGCTACCGATGTGCGACCCGCCGGTAATGGATGCGATGCCATATTCGCCGCAGCGACGAAAACGGCCAGCCCGGCCAGGCCAGAGATCATCAGAAGCTTCATGCGAACCTCCAGCGGTTCTACGAGAGTCGAAGCTCTGACTAGTGCAAGAGTCGAAATCCCCGTGTGAGATCCCTCACATCTCTCTTTCTCTTGAGACAGAGAATCTTTTGAAATCGCGTGGCTACATCGCCCAAATATTTGCGTCGGCCGAGGAACTCCTGAGGTCCCCGCAATTGGGCGAGACGTCCTGTGTCATTACCGATATGCAGATGTCGCCTATGAGCGGCCTGGAGCTGATGGCAGAGATGCGGACACAGGGTTACGACGCACCATTCATTTTCATTACCGCTTTCCCCAACGACCGCGTGCGCGCGTCAGCGCTGGGTGCCGGAGCGATTGGCTTCCTCGCCAAACCCTTTGCCGGACAAACGTTAATCGAGTGCCTCGACACCGCGCTGAACGGCCGAGGCGGCATCTGATGCAATCAACATGCGGCTTGAATTGCTGTGCGATCTAAACGCTCCACGCGTCGATCTCGCCACCGATCAACCTCTTCGGAGTCAAACACGCTAGTTGCTCTAAAAAGCGAACGAGAGGGCGAATCGTTGCCCTGTCCAAGCTTTACCAACTATCGCCGGGCGCCTAGTTTGGCGCAGAACAATCTTATCGCTGCGAGGACCGGAAGGGCACGTTGGCTCGGCTCATTCTGTAGGTCAACGTTCAACTTAACGCTCACGCAGTCGGCGACTTAAGCACTTCTTAACTCGTCTGGATCGAGGCTATATACTTCACCGCAGAGTGGAGCTGGCGCAAGAGCGCTCGGTAAAGCAAGAGATTGGCTGTTCGCAGCCCGACTGCAGTGACGATGATAACGGAGCTTCGCCAGGACAACCGCTCGCGTGTTGTGTTGAGCCTTTTCTGGTGAAAGAGCTCTGCACGATGCGCGCTCACGGCGTCGTTATGTCCGTTGACGTATGCCGGCCGTCTTGCCCATAAACGCCGCTTCGCTGTGCATTTCCTTGCCGACCGACTCACGGCAGGCGCGACGCGCTTACTACTTCGTAGGCCGTCCTCTGTAGGGGGCTTCTGCCTCCAAGCCGCCCAAGGTGCTCGGCGCAACACGCCAGGCCCCTGGGGGGCCGGGCGCACTTTGGCGGCATCCCATGCAGGTCCTCGCCGCAGCGAGCATTGCCGTAATTGCCTTGCGCAGTCAGCCCCCTACTTCCAACGCTCAAACAACTCAGCAACCGCCGGGCCAAGGAGCACTCTGGGGGCAGTCTTCTGAGCCAACTCAGAGGAACTCTCAGCCGAAAAGGCCATAAGCACAGAGGAGCCCGGAGCAGGCTAGATTAGTCTACTCCATCGGGCCCAATCTCCGGTGATCCCATGGTCACATAAAATCATCCTCATAATCGTATGCTGAGCGGCTCGCTGGGAATTCGGTATCACTACCTTCACTGTCGTCAGCTTTGGAAAGATACCGCGCAGGAGCGCCTTTTCGCTGCCATTTGCCGTCGCTTTTCCTTACCCACTTGTCTGACTTCTCTGGGTCGAGAACCATGTTGTCGGCGTCAACCTCGACGAATCCCATCTTTGCCGCACGGGCTCTTGCTTCCGGATTAGCCGGACGCGAATTGAGCAGCGGCTGTTCGCCGTCCATTCGAAGCTGGTGCTCGAGCAGGATATCGCCAGCGTTCTCGACAAGCGGATGAACGACTCGAAAATCCACAGTAGAGGTAGTCCCGTGGTCGCATCTAGTTTTGGCGTCTTGGGCCTAGCGGCGCTGATAGGGAGCCTGGCTTAGCAAAACCTGACGTGGCCGCCCTCACGTTGGCTTGTCATAGGACTTCTTTCTGAACGACACGGGGACACACGCTCGTGCCGTTGGCATTCGCCAGGTTTTGATAAGAGGTCGCGAACAGCTCCGAGGAAGCTCCTTTATTAGGAATTTGGTTGATCGCCGTCTCATATCCGGGTTTTCTTTTCGACGTTCCAGTGGAACTCGCGGACCACCTTCAACGGATTGGCCCATTTGCAGAATTTGAGCAACGATATCGCCTGCTCAGAAACGTAGCCTAACGTCGGCTCGTGGAAACGCGACCGGGCGTTCGGCGTCAACGCTCATTTACCCAAATCCGCATTTCGCCTTCGCCGCGGTTAGCCCAGCTGAACAACGGAATGAATGTCAGCTGCTGCGGTTCTAGCTGTCCAGGCACTTTGTCGTAGTGATAAAGCGCCGCTTCTTCATAATGCGTGTGCTGCAACCGCGTCCCGTCGGCCTGCAGCAATATCTTGCCACTAAAGAGACCAGTTCCTTCGATAAGTGAAAACCGACTGTCCGCATTAAGCCAAAGGTTGTGTAACTCGGTCCCGTTGTCGGCCTCCTCCAGACAATAAATTAAGGGCCCACGCTGGATGGCCACCTTGCCGGCCAAATTGCGAAGTTGTGGATGGCCGTATACGCGACGCACTTGCATTGGTAGCGATAGTTTGACGCGATCTCCCTGCCGCCACGTTCGGCGAATGTGCAAATAGCCCTTGCGCGGCTCACAATTCACGGGCTCGCCGTTCACGCTCGCCTGCGGCGCGCTGCACCATTCCGGCAGGCGCAGGGCGAGCGTGTGGGCAATTGGCGGCGCAGATTCGACGGCGATTTCCACCTGGTCTCTCCAGGGATAGCTGCCGCTTATGAGCAACCGCAGCGCATGTCCGTCGACGGATATTGCCACCCTATTACCAACGTAGAGATTTACATAGAGCGCGTCGGTGCTGGGCGTGTAGATGTAGTGACCAATCGATGTGAAAAGGCGTGCGATGTTCGGTGGGCAGCACGCGCAGCCAAACCAGCGTCGTCGAACCGGCGAGACGTGATTGTAGATGCCATTAGACCTTAGCGTTTTGGGATGCACTTCGAGCGGGTTAACATAGAAATAGTGACGCCCGTCGAACGCGATGCTGCCGAGAACGGTATTGTAGAGCGCGCGCTCCATCACGTCGGCATAGCGGCCGTCCAGTTCCATCTCCAACATGCGGCGCGCGAACATCATCAGCCCAATCGACGCGCAACTTTCCGCGTACGCCGTATCATTTGGCAAATCGTAATCGCTGCTGAACGCTTCGCCGGCGCCTTGCGAGCCGATGGCGCCGGTAATATAGATCTGGCGCTGAACCATGTTTTGCCATAGCCGCAGGCAAGTTTGGCGCTCCTGCTCGTTCTGGCGCAGACGCGCGAGATGAGCTACTGCCGTCATGAGGTATACAAAACGAACCGCATGACCGGTTGCGGTCCGCTGCTCCGAAAGCGGCAAGTGCGCTTGGCTATACGCTTTGTTTTTTACCATCCAAGGCGCGGCACCGGATTTGGGCACGCAGGATTGCTGGCGCTTCTCGTACTCAATGTCGTAGAAGTGTGGCTCCGTGCCGCGTTGCTCTACGAAATAATTAGCCAGCGTGAGATATCGCTGCTCTTTTGTCGCTTCGTAGAGGCGTACCAACGCAAGTTCGATTTCTGGATGGCCATCATAGCCGTGCAACTGATCGCACTCTGGGCCGAAAACGGTGCAGAGGTGGTCAGCAAGCCTGCAAACGACCTCCAGCAACCGCCGTTTGCCAGTCCCCTGAAAGAATGCGACACCCGCTTCAATCAAGTGGCCAGCACAATAAAGCTCATGACACTCCGTTAAGTTGGTCCAGCGCTCCTGAGGCGCGTTCAGTATGAAATAAGTGTTGAGGTAACCGTCGCCGCTTTGGGCGGCCGCAATCAATTCAACCAGCTCGTCGACGGCTTTCTCCAGCTCTGGATTGGGTGCCTGGCATAGCGACCATGCAGCCGCCTCAAGCCATTTTGCGACGTCACTGTCCTGAAAAACCGTGCCATGAAACTCGCCGCTCGCACGCCCGGCAGCAAGGCGGAAGTTCTCTACCGCGTGACTCGGTATCACCTCGGGATTGCGATCGTTTAGCACCTCCCATTGGTAGGGAATTGCCACTTCCCTGACCAGCTGCTGGCATTGCCCAATCAGTGGATCCGAGACCTGTAGGTTGTGAAGATCGACTTCGCCCACATTTCGTTCATTCATCGCGTTCCTCCTTGAAGTGTGGCGAGCGGAGACCTCGCTTGGCAAGCCATCTCACCACGATTGCGTTGTTGAGCTTGTCGCCCTGAGATTTTCGGCTACACACTCGTACTCTCGGGGCGAGCTTCAAAACGATCAAATGGAGAGGCTGCCCTAAGGCGCCGCCCTCCCAGACATGCGTTGAGAGCAGTCCGTCGAGGAGCAGGACAGCAAATCCCGTGCCCGGAATAAGGAGCGGTTCTTCTGGTCAACCAGATCTGCGGCTCCCCGTAGGAGCCCAATGCGATTGCTGCCCACCAACCGAATTTGCCAGTCGTGCTAAATCCCGCGTCGCTGCAAGGCTGGTTGATCCTGCGATATGAGCGGGTCGGCCGTCGCTGGATAGAATAGTAGTACTCTCCTGCCGCTACAGCCGGGGGCACCGCGTCTTTCCGGTGCGACGCCCCCTGCACTTGATTATAGGCCCTCGACCTAGCGCGAGAATGTTCGGTTTCTAACAATCCATTTGATGACACGTAGCAGCTGGGAGGGCCGCAGTGACGCGTATGCGTCCAACAGGATTGCGTGAGCCGCTGCTAGGCGCGAAGCGACAAACTTGATTGCTAATCCTAAGCAATCGTCGCAGGGAGTCGAAGTGCATGCTCGACGTGCCCGACATGTGGGCGGATGTGGGCAATCGGGAAAAGTAGGTTGTTGCGCGTATGCGCCGCCAGTGAACAATCCACGACGGAGCGGCTCGAAGCTGGTGTGTGCACCGACCTGCTCGTCGGCTTCGGCAAGGTGGGAGGATGAGTTAGAGAGTCACTTTTGTGCACCGAGCTTCAAGCTGATTTGGCCCTGCAAAGCAGATAGCAGGCTGGATAGCCGAGAGCCGACTTGGATCTCCCAATTGTGCGTAATTCCCACTTGTTATCGACCGTTCCGCTCGAACGACAGCATGGTAACGTTCACGCCATTGGCGTTGGCCGGCTAACGATGATGACGGAAGCAGGACTGACTCTGCTCATCGAGCTGGATCGGTCTACGATTTAGCTGTTGATAATGGGATCGTTCTCCTTGAACTCGCCCACTCCATTAGTGGCCTCACCGCTCAAATATGACACTGCCGCCTCATTCCACAGTCACCGATTTTGCTAGATTACGCGGCTGGTCCACGTCCGCGCCCCTTACGAGCGCGGTATGGTAAGCCAAGAGCTGAACCGGAATGGCATAGACCATTGGCGTAAAGCTTGCGACCATCTCCGGCAGCACAATGGTCATGAGTGTGTCCACCGTTGCTTCCAAAGCACCCTTCGAATCGGTCATCAGGATGATCTTGCCGCCCCGAGCCGCAACTTCTTGCATATTCGAGACGGTCTTCTCGAAGACCTCGTCATATGGCGCGATCACCACCACAGGCACTGCCTCATCTATCAGCGCGATCGGTCCGTGCTTGAGCTCGCCGGCGGCATAACCTTCTGAGTGGATATAGGCAATTTCCTTCAGCTTGAGGGCGCCCTCCAGTGCCAGGGGGGCCGATGTACCACGACCTAGATAGAGCACGTCCCTTGTGTCGGCGATATAACGCGCGAGCTTCTCGATCTGCGGCTCAATCAACAGTGCCGTAGCAATCAACTGCGGCACTTCGATAAGCGCACGCACAAGCTTCGTTTCCTCGATCTCAGACAGTTTATCGCGCTCTTTGCCTGCTGCGACGGCGAGCGCGGCCAATACCATCAGCTGGCAGATGAATGCCTTGGTGGAGGCGACGCCGATTTCTGGCCCCGCCAGCGTCGGCAGAACGGATTCGCTCTCCCGCGCAATCGTCGACGTCGGGACATTGACAACAGATATCGTGTGCACGCCCTGGTCCTTGGCGTATCGCAACGCAGCTAACGTGTCAGCGGTTTCGCCCGACTGCGAGATGACGATCGCGAGATCGCCCGGGCGCAATGGCGCCTCCCTGTAGCGGAACTCGGACGCCACATCGATCTCGACAGGCAAGCGCGCCAGCCGCTCGAACCAGTATTTGGCGATGTGCCCGGCATAGCTTGCAGTGCCGCACGCCGTAATTGAGATGCGCTGAATGGATCTAAAGTCGAATGGCAATGTGAGCGGCAGGGCGACGCGCTCGGCCGCCGTGTCGAGATAATGCGCCAATGTCTTGCCGGCCACTGTCGGCTGTTCGTGAATTTCCTTGGCCATAAAGTGGCGATAATTCGCTTTGTCCACAAGGAGGGACGATACGCCAGACTTTGATGTTTCCCGCTCGACGACAGATCCGTCTACGCTATAGATCACGTACATCGTGCGCGTAAGCACGGCCCAGTCGCCGTCTTCAAGATAGGTGATAGTGTCGGTCAAAGGCGCGAGCGCGATCGCATCCGATCCTAGATACATTTCGCCGTTACCATGCCCGATCGCAAGGGGCGACCCCCTACGCGCGCAGATCAAAAGATCGTCGTGGGCCTTGAACAGGAACGCCAGCGCGAAGGCACCGCGCAGCCGGGGCAGCGACGCTTGTACCGCATCCTGCGGCGAGTAACTCTTCTTGAGATAAGATTCGACGAGATGCGCCACCACCTCTGTGTCTGTCTCTGAGTTAAAATGGGCTCCATTCCGCTCCAGTTCGGCTCGCAACTCGCGGAAATTCTCAATGATCCCGTTATGAACGACCGCGACATTTTCCGTCGCATGCGGGTGAGCATTGCTCTCGGTCGGCTTTCCATGGGTCGCCCAGCGGGTATGACCGATTCCCGTGTGACCCGACGGCGGATAATAGCGCAGCCGCTCCTCAAGGTTTCTCAGCTTACCTTCAGCGCGGCGGCGCTCGATATTGAGACCTTCGAGAGTCGCGAGGCCTGCGGAGTCGTAGCCCCGATATTCCAATCTCTTGAGCGAGGCCAGCAACTGCCCAACGACCGGACCACGCCCCAAAATACCAACAATTCCACACATATCGATCAATGCAGCCCAAGTTTAAGGAGTCAGGAACCCGGTCATGAAATTCGCTTACCCGATGGTAACAGGTGTCGAGTTCGGTTTTCGCGACCGCCTGTACCGCCGCCGCATTCACAAGCGTGAGTTAGATCTCTTTCAGCCATCATCGCTTCGCGCGGCTACATTCCACTTGTAACTGATGATCGAGTACAAACGGCGCAGCAGCTCTAGCTTGAATTGTTCCGCTTTACTGGACACGTTTTTCCAGCGCGGGTTTAGGAGACTTATCATACTTGAACCGAGGCAATTTACGCTCGGCCAGGTTAAAGGATTGGCGCCGAAGCTCCATTGTACGAAAGTAAGCTCTCGATATCGAAACGTTCGTCGATCTATACCAACGTTTGCTACTCTTTCTCACTTTGTCGCGCCTCGCCCCTCACTGCCTGCCGCGAGCTGGACATAGCAACGGCACAGAACATGGTTGATGAGTCGACCCAAGATTGCGTGTTCTGTTCTGAAGTTAAAAGCGCTTTGTAGACTGCGGCTCTATGAGCAAGTTTTGGCTGTGTTCTGACTTGCGTGCCGCCATTCCGACAGATGCATTGACGAATGCGACGTCGCTCTCCCACGCCATGACGAGACCGCACGAAATGGACACTTGCTCCTGAGGACAGATAAGGAGCACAGACCGCCGCTTCTATCTCATTACAAATGTCGCCCAGGGGCAAACGCGCCGCGAGCACGCGTAAGGGCGTTTTGCCATCCATCTCGCCTGCTTAGGAACATCGCGTCGCTAGGATTACTGGGCTTCATTCTTGAAGCTCAATGAGTTGGCATCCTTCAGTCCAGATATAAATGAATGTATATAGTGTGCATTCCTGCATGATGTGTATGACTGAGCTAACGATCGCTTTCTTTTAATTGCGGGTGGAGCGCGTGTGCGCATCTAGATTTTTCGAGAAACGGCTTCGCAATGGTATTTCTTTGCGGCGCTACTACTAAGGGAAACCATGGCGGCTCAGGAGTCAAAACGGCGCGTTGCGCTGATTACGGGCGTCACCGGGCAGGACGGCGCCTATCTCGCCGAATATCTGCTGTCGCTCGGCTATATCGTGCACGGCATCAAGCGCCGCTCGTCCTCGTTCAACACCGCGCGCGTCGATCACCTCTACCAGGACCCGCATGTCGGCAATGTGCCGTTCCTGATGCACTATGGCGACATGACGGATTCGACCAATCTGATCCGCCTGATGCAGCAGATCCGCCCTACCGAGATCTACAATCTCGCCGCCCAGAGCCACGTCGCCGTCAGCTTCGAGAGCCCGGAATATACCGCCAATGCCGACGCCATCGGCGTGCTGCGCCTCCTGGAGGCGATCCGCATCCTCGGCATGGAGAAGCAGACGCGGTTCTACCAGGCCTCGACCTCCGAGCTCTACGGCCTCGTGCAGGAGATCCCGCAGAAGGAGACCACGCCGTTCTATCCGCGCTATGCGAGGCTCGTCACGGTGGACCGCCGCGAGCTCGATCTCTGCAACCAGGCCGCGGTGTTCGACTGGTTCGCGCGCGTGCGGCCGCAGGTGATCTTTCTTGCCGCCGCAAAGGTCGGTGGCATCGTCGCCAACAACACGCTGCGCGCCGAATTCATCTACGACAACATTGCGATCGCGGCCAACGTGATCCATGCCGCGCACCAGAACGGTGCCGAGAAGCTGATGTTTCTGGGCTCGTCCTGCATCTACCCGAAGCTGGCGCCGCAGCCGCTGCGCGAGGATTCCGTGCTGACAGGCCCGCTGGAGCCGACCAACGAGCCTTATGCGATCGCCAAGATCGCGGGCATCAAGATGGTGGAGGCCTATCGCAGCCAGTATGGCAGGGACTTCATCAGCGTGATGCCGACCAATCTCTACGGCCCCGGCGACAATTATCATCCCGAGTACAGCCACGTGGTTGCCGCCCTGGTCCGCCGCTTCCACGAGGCAAAGCTCGCGGGCTCGAAGAGCGTTGTGGTCTGGGGCACCGGCACGCCGCGCCGCGAATTTCTCTACGTTGACGATCTCGCCGACGCTTGCATCCATCTGATGAAGACCTATTCCTCGCCGGAATTGGTCAATATCGGTACCGGCGAGGACATCAGCATCGCCGAGTTAGCACTCATGGTTGCGGCCGCCATCGGATTTCGCGGTGAGATCAGATTCGACACGTCGCGCCCTGACGGCACACCGCGCAAGCTGCTCGATGTCGGGCGGCTGTCCAAGCTCGGCTGGCGCGCCACGACCTCGCTTGAGGACGGCATTCAGCTGGCGTACCGGGCGTATCGCGCCGACGGCGATGAACGGTACCAAAGTGATCTGCCTGTTCCGGGATAACGGGCCCAATCCTAGCATCAATCCGCGGTGAATGTCCAGCCGAGCGCACTTGCCGCTCACGTCCTCCAACTTTGCTTCGCAGTTGACAAGCGTTCATTGTCGCCGGGGTCGGTCGGACGCCAAGAACCCAAGTGACGCGGTGTATCCTAGCTACGACGCAGCCAACCACCATGGCCATGATCGAGACCTGCTACCATGAAGTCGAGAGCTCATCGTCTCTAAGCCGCTAAGTGCCGACCGCTGGACGGTCATTAGTCGGAAGCTTACTGGTGTCCCTTTCCGCTCGGCCAACGCCTTAGCGATGGTCTGTCATCATCCTCGCTGACAGCGTAACGATGGACATGAGCGCGCCCAATATCCCAAACGCCACGCGCAAGCCAAACATGTGCGCGACGAGCCCAATGCCGGCGGGTCCAACGAGTATACCCGCGTAGCCGGCTGTCGTGACAACCGCGATCGCAACGGCTGGCGGCATTATTTTCTGTTTGCCGGCGCGTCGACAAAGTACAGGTACAACATTAGAAATGCCCAATCCAATGAGCAGGAACCCCGCCATAGCAATTAACGCAACGGGCGCGGCCACCACAGCCAAGAATCCTGTTACGATCGGCAGAGTCCCAAGTATCAATATGGCACGGTCACCGATTCGCGCCACCACGGCATCTCCACCGAGACGCCCTGCGGCCATTGCGATTGAGAAGAGCATACAACCAATGCCCCCATGCGCTTCCGCGAGAAGATCTCGTTCAACGAGAAGCAAAGCGCTCCAATCGAGCATTGAACCTTCGACAAGGAAAGTGATGGCCGCGAGCACAGCTATTAGCAACACACTGCGATTGGGCAAAACAAACGATGGCCCCTGCTGCCCCGCCCCCGCCGCGAGCAACCCCGGCCAGGCCGACGCAATCGCGATCGTCATCAGCGCCGAACAGACCAACGTCGAAAAAAGCGGGCCAAGCTGCAGCGACAGGAGCGAGGTCACGGCGGCAGAGCCGGTGAATTCCCCAATGCTATACTGGGCGTGGAAGCCAGACATCAATGGACGGCCCGTGACGCGCTCCAATTCAATCGCGTGAATGTTCATGGCTACATCGATCGAGCCCAGTGAAACGCCGAAAGCAAACAGCGTAGCACCGAGCCTGACCGGTGTGTTGGCAATTCCAAGGCACGGCAATAAGATCGCGAGTCCAAGTCCACCCCCAATGATAATGGGCTTGCTGCCGTACCGCGCATTCAATACGCCGGTCAAAAGCATCGCGATAACGGATCCCGTTCCGAGACAGAGCAACAGAAAACCAAGCATGCGGTCACCGACCGCGAGCCGCTCCTTGGCGAGGGGCACCAAAGGCGCCCAGGCCGCGAGGCCGAATCCGGCCACAAAAAATGCGAGCCGGATCCCAAGCGGGCCGGCAGACCAATTAGCAGGCAGTATCACGGGCGCTCCTGAGAGAACGGGGTCGCGAGCGCGACGCCCCTCATCCTGCGTGCGTCGCCTGCAGGCGGCGCTATCGACAATGATGGCCTCAAGCTGGCATTTTTTATCCCTGCAAATGCAATGCCGTCACAAAAATTAGTAGACTACCTCACTAGGCAAGCGGACGGTGATCGTCGAGCCCGTGGATAGGGTGTGCCGGTTGTTCCTTCCCGGTTAAGCTGGCCATAAGAGGGTGACAGTTTTTGCTGATCTGCGACAACCGGAGGCGCAACGCTCACTGTGGCTTTGTCGCAAAGCCTACAAACCTCGCAAAGCCAACGGGGCGTGAAGATCTCGATTCGTAAGGTAACGTGAAGCGATCGCAGGCTCCTTCGCGCACCACACTGAGCGAACCTGGATTGATTTGATCGTCATTGCTTGGCCATCTGGGCATCAGCAGCGCCGGTGAGGTCGAGATCGGCAGCGATCTTCGCGCGGCCGGAGCTCGCATCGGCACGATGATCGGACGCGATCGCGACGTAGACCGCCGGCAGCACGAAGAGCGTGAACAGCGTGCCCACAGACATGCCCGCGACGAGCACGAGCCCGATCGAGAAGCGACTCGCGGCGCCAGCTCCCGTTGCGGTCATCAGGGGTATGAAGCCCGTGACCATCGCCGCAGTGGTCATCAAGATCGGACGCAGTCGGACGCGCGCCGCCATCTCTATAGCCGAGCGACGGTTAAGTCTCTCTTTGAGCTGCAGCTCATTGGCGAACTCAACCATCAGGATGCCGTGCTTGGAAATTAACCCGACCAGTGTCAACAGTCCAATCTGGGTGTAGATGTTCATCGTCGCCCAGCCAAAGAATGGCGGGATCAAGGCGCCGACGATTGCCATCGGCACGCTGATCAGGATGATGAGGGGATCGCGCAGACTTTCGAACTGCGCCGCAAGCACCAAGAATATGATTATGAGTGCAAATGCAAAGGCAATGGCCAGTTGGTTACCCTCGTGCACATATTGGCGCGCGTCGGCAAGGAAGTCGTGACTGAAGCCTGCGGGCAGTTTCTTCGCCTCCGCTTCCAGGAAGTCCACAGCCTGACCGATCGTGACGCCGGGCATCGGCACAGCCTGAAAGGTCGCGCAGTTGAGCTGATTGTAGTGGGTGAGCGCGTTCGGATCGGTTGCAGTCTCGATGGAGACTACGGTCGAAAGCGGAAGCATCGAGCCCCCCGCAGTCTTCACATAATAGCTCCCGATTGCTTGCGGCGCCAGGCGTTCTTCGCGGGGCACCTGCGGGATCACCTCGTAGGAGCGGCCCTGCAAATTGAAGCGGTTGACGTAGTTTCCGCCGAGTAAGGTGGCGAGCGCGCTTCCGATGGTCTGCATGGTGATGCCAAGCTCGTTGGCCTTGGATCGATCAACCTTGATTCGTACCACCGGCCGGTTGAACTCGAGGTCGGAGTCGCTCACCATGAATAGACCGCTCTTCTGCGCGGCTTCCTTCAGCTTCGACATCTGCTCGTAGACGGATTGGAAGTCAAACGTCGAATTGATCACCATCTGCACTGGTAGGCCATCCGAGCCGCCCGGAAGTGGCGGCAAACTAAAGGCAAACGCGTTGATGCCCTCAATTTTGGACAGCTCGGCCTGGAGGAGCGACTTAAGCAAGATCGATGAGCGCTTGCGCTCGTCCCATGCCTTGAGCAACATGCCAGCCATGCCACTCTGCTGGCCGCCAACACCATTGAGTACAAAGCTCAAATCGGTCTCTGGAAATTTTTGGAGCGCGTGTTCGAGCTTGGTGCCGTAATAATCGAGGTAGTCGATATTGGCGTATCTCGGCGCCTTGGTTAAAGCGAATACGATACCTTGATCCTCCTCGGGTGCGAGTTCCTTGGAAGTATTCACATAAAGAAAGCCGACGAGGCCTAGCATGGTCAGCGCAAACAGGCCGGTAATCGGACGATAGTCGAGCGAGCGGTCGAGCTTTCGGCCGTACCATCGTGTCATGGTGCTGAACCCGCGGTTCACAAATGTTGCAAACCGCCCCCCCTCTGCGCGCCTCAGGAAGACCGAGCACATCATCGGCGATAGGGTCAAAGCAATCACGCCCGACACGATCACCGCTCCTGCCAGCGTAAACGCAAACTCGCGGAACAGCGCGCCAGTGAGGCCGCCGAGAAACCCGATTGGAGCATATACCGCAGCCAAGGTAATCGTCATGGAGACAACGGGGCCGACGATCTCGTGCGCGCCACTTATAGCAGCCTCTAGAGGCGGCGCACCTTCTTCCAAATGGCGATGAATGTTCTCCACCACAACAATCGCGTCATCAACCACGAGACCGATTGCGAGAACCATCGCAAGGAACGTCAGGAGATTGAATGAAAACCCCAGCGCCAGCATCATGCTGCAGACACCAACAAGCGAGAGCGGAATAGTGACCACAGGAATGATGACCGACCGCAGCGACGCCAGGAAAAGGAAGATTACCGCCACCACGATCACGACAGCTTGGATGAGCGTCTTCTCCACCTCATCGAGCGACGATTGAATGAATTTGGTGGAGTCGTAGGCCACGTTCATCTTCAGTGACGGCGGCAGGTTACGCTCCATTTCTGGAAACAGCGCCCGAACGCCTCGCGCTATGTTTAGCGGATTGCCTTGCGGGCTTGCTCGGACGCCGATAAAGACCGCGTGCTCGCCGTTCATAGCGACGCTAGTGTCAGTGGTCTGCGCGGCAAGCTCGACTGTCGCAATATCCGCTATGCGCACAAAGCCACCGTCATTGGATTTGACGATCATGCGCTTGAAGTCATCGACACTCCGCAGATCCGTGTTTGCCGTGACATCGGAGATAGTGAAATAGCCCTTGGTCTGGCCGGCCGCGGCCTGGAAGTTGTTAGCGGCGAGTGCAGCCGACACTTCGGCCGGCGACACGCCGTGCCCTGCCATTTTCGCGGTATCGAGCCATAGCCGCATCGCAAAGCTCTGGCCGCCCAGGATGTCTGCCGCTGCGACGCCGTCGACCGTTGACATAGCGGGCTGCACAACGCGCGCGAGGTAGTCGGAGATCGCGCTGGCCGCCAGTTCCTCGCTGGAGAAGGCGATATACATGACAGCGGTGGCCTGACCGGTCGACTTAGTGACGACCGGATCGTTCGATTCCTTCGGAATTAAGTATTTAACTGAGTTTACCTTGGAGAGCACCTCGGTGAGCGCTTCATTGGGATCAAAATTGAGCTTGATGTAGACTTGGATCGTGGAGGTACCGAGCACCGATGAGGAAATAACGTAGTCGACGCCCTCGGCGGAAGCGACTGCCTGCTCCAGGGGAGTGGTGATGAACCCCTGGATCGTGTCGGCCGAGGCCCCAGGATAGGAAGTCGTGATATTGACGACCGTATTAGATAGCTTGGGATATTGCCGGATCGGCAGTACGGTGGCCGCGCGAACGCCGATCAGTAAGATCAGGCAACTAACGACGACAGACAATACCGGACGTTTGATGAAAAGCTCGGTAAATGCCATCTCGACTCGCATTTCAAGAGGGGTATGCAAATTCGCCGGCAACGTACACCAGCGATGATCATCAATGCGGCGACTGTACTAGAGACCCGAGCACAAGCGACGCGTTATTGGCTACTCTAAGAGCTCACGCGCTGGCGAGCGCGGACGCCCTGTCCTCCGCTTCCAATTTCGTCGCTCAATAAAGTGCTATTCCGTTGATCTGGTGGCTGATCGGGATCTCGATAGTGGCACCTTCTAGGAAGCTCCTGCCCTTTTTGCGTGCAACAAGACGTTCGTCTCAACACCTGATTGGAACGCGCCGACTTCTGGCAAGGCATCAGTTCAAACTTCGCACTGAACTGCAGATCGAATGATCTAGGTTCGACATCGAAAGTACAAACGATCTAACCGGCGCTCAACTCTACAAAGGTAAGTGGGTGATATAGCATCGGCTGCAAAGCACTAAACCAAGGTTTGTCGAATTGGCCGCTGATCGCCGCCAACAAGACTTACAGGGTTGCCGGACACAACGTTCACGGCCCCACACATTCCGTGCGCACGCACTGTCGCTTGGCTGACGCGCCGAACAAATTCGTATCGGCGCTCGCCCTCTGCTACCAGCTCGATCCGCCTCTCGTAACAGTGGCTTGAGTGTTTCTTGCTCGATACACTGCGCACGGTTTGGCCACTCATTACGCTACCGGGTTGGCAACGCCAGTATTACGTTGTCGATCAGCCGCGTTGAGCCAACATAGGCGACCGCACAAAGCGCCGCGGGGCGCAGCAGTGGCCTCGGTTGCGATCTGTTTTACCTGTGCGGCGCGGTCGTCGAACGCTCCGACTTCCGGGCACGTGGCAGCCAGGGTTTGGCTTGGCGTTGCCAAATGTCTTATGCAGCGATCACGGTCCATCCAAGCCTTCTTCGCGGAACGCTTGGCCGTTTGGTGAAACTGCAGCGCGCTGCAGTCTTCGTCACGCCACCTTACGATTACGCTTGGCACTATGGCCCCTCGGCCATTCCGCGTCAGAGGCGCATTCTTATGGGTATCCATCCGATCCTCACGGGAATACGCTAAAGATTCGGCATCTTCAGCTTCCTCGTTCAGGGATGGACAACCGACCGAAAACTCACATTGGTCTCAGAGGCATCCTATTCGAAGCGGCTGCCCCTTGCGGCCCTCTAGAAGCGCGCGTATGCGCGCAGCGATCTGCCGTGCTTCGTTCGGCCGCAGGTTGGGCGTCATGCAATCGAGTATGGCTAGCATCGCCTGAACTTCGTCGATGTTAAATATTGCGGCGTCGCGATCTGATGGTCCCAGCGACTGATCGGCGGCACGGGCTTGATTGGCCGCAAGCACCGCAAGGGCTTGCGACCGCAAGGACATGATATGCCGCTCGAATATATGCATTTGTTGGCCTGAGCTGCCCTGTGGGCATAGTGCCGCAAGCGCTGGTGGCCAACCCCGTCACGAAGACTGGAGTTGGCCACCTTTGCTCCCGGGAGGCTCAAATCCTCAAGGCTATCAACTTGTATCTTCTAGAAGTACCGAAGGGCACCTACCAAAATCGGTCGGTCCCATCCTCACCCGGCGGCTCTCTAAGCTAGGTCTTCGCCCTTAGATAAATTGGAGACACCAGCATGCCCAGACACGTACGCTGTGCATAAACAGGAATGAACAGCCAAACGCGCATGAGAGACGTGAGAACGTTGACGGACTAAATCCAGACGGAGCGCGATAGAGGCAGTCCCTTGGAAAGTTTATCCGAGACCTCGAAAGCCACGACAGGGAGTACCGGCAACGCAGTCGGCGTCGTCGTCGCTACACATGGCGGACACAATTGCACCAAGATAACCGCGGCCGCGGCTTCGCAGGCAAACCTCCTTCCCTTCCAGGGGGTTGGTGATGATTGATCGGAAGCAGTGCGGCGCGGCTCGGCGCCGTTTGGTGGCACTGGCGCAGACGTTGTCCCTTGCCCGTCCCCATTGCTAATTGAACTTAGCACTCGGCGCTCGTCCCCCACGGGGCAGCGCTGTCCCTGCAACCCCGCTAACAGGATCCAAGCTCAGCTAGCGGTGGCAAAATGCTAATCGGGAGCTTAGCGCTCGCAACACGAGTAATATTGCCAGAACGAGACCTAGCCCGTAAGTCGGAAGCAGTGCGAACACGGCTCGGCGCCTGACGGCCTGGGGGCATCATGAGGCACGATCTCTGCCGCATCCGCGGTGCAATGAGCTTAACGGAAGCGTAACTCGGCACATGGTGGTCCTTCAGCTCATGCGCTGTCCATGCCACGCCCCCGTTAAACCCAACGATTGTTTATCGGGGCTGGCTTACCGAAAGCTGACAGACCTGCGCAGCAATTTACATAACGAAAAGCAGCCCATGTGGCCGCTTGCCGCCGAGAGCAATATCGACGTTTACCCCTCGGATAGTAGCCACTCGGCATGTTTGCGATCAGCGGCAGCCGCTCCGGGGCAACGCGCCGGATAGCGCGCAGCCAATCCACTGCACGTTTATGACTGAGTGACCTCACGCCCCCCCGCTCGTGCCGGCTTTTTGACCGCGCAGGACTGGCCATTCGGATCGCGCATCAGTTGCTTTCGAACCCGAATACGCCGCGCCGCTTACCGGCGTCCGCTCCACGCTAGGTTCTCGTACCGAAGATGATTGTGTCCGTTTCGCCAAAATGCGCTACCAAGCCTTCATGAGGCCCATTAGCCTGTGAGCGTCTAAACTAGACTGAATTGGCGAGTTCGACAGAAAGCAGCGCGCATGCGACTCGGCGCCTATATCAAGGAGCTTTCCCTATCACGTGCCGCTGGCTCAGTAGTTAGCCCCCGGGGATCACAAGGTAAGGCACCCGGCTTTCCTGCGAGGCCCGTCGCCTCAGGGTACGGTGGCACTTTAGCGATAGAGCGTCCTCGGGTGACCTACCAGCATTGGTGGTCATGCACAGCGATCGAGAAACTGCTGGTCAAACTTGAAGATATGCGCGTTTGCCCCGCTGATCCTGGGCAGGTTGAACTTCCCCGCTGCTCCGGTGGGTGCCCGTGGATAGCTGATTACGGTGCCTCCTCAGCATAGATTGCCCGCGGTGCTTCTCACCTCAGTTAAGCAAGTGATGGGTTCGGGGATCTGATGCTGAGGTCGATCATATCGGTCGTTCGATGCGCACCACGGCTGCCGTGAGCAATACCACTACGTTGTAAACCGTCGAGAACAGCGCGACACTCGAGCCGTTTCGCGGTGGCGGACGTATTGAAGACGCATCAGAGCTCATCGGCACGATGAGACCCCAACCCTCAATGCAAACTGGAATAGGAACGGTCGTATCAAAGTCTCTTTGATAACGAGTTTGATACGGTCGCCGCCTGCGGCCGTCACAGAGAGGCATGTAAAGCAAAGGAGGACATCAATTGATCAGACCTTCGGGCCTCATCCTGCGGCTCGCCATTCCCGCCTCTTGTTGGTGCATCTTTCGCTCATGGGGCAAATGGTCGTGGGCCAGCGAAAGGCATCGATTTCGTCAAAGATCGGTACCTATGGTGCGCTTTGCTGGTTCGAACGCCTGTTTCATCGGGGAAGTTATCTGGTGGCGAAGGGCCACGAGGTAACTACGCCAAACTCGGAGGTTGTTGTCTCTCGACGCCGGTGACGATTACGTCGAGCGCGTGGGTCTTACCGTGTGCCGTCGGTCCCTAGACCAAAGTGCCGCTCGTAAGCTGTGACTGCGGCGAACAATATAGTTCCCGACGCGCTTGGCTCATCAGTTACGGCGAGATTGTCAGGTAAGACAAGAACTTCGGATGCCACGAACGCGCCGACGCGGGAGATATCTTCCAAAAGAAGCGGCTCCAAAAACTAAATTTCCTCCCGGCGCCCGTTTTCACGCAATATCCAGGCTCATCGGCCTGGCCCTAGTAGTCCGCCGATCATTGCCCGAACCGCGAAGATCATTTCCGCTCGCCTGGATAGACCTGCTAGAGACATTTGAGCCATCGGGTCCAATCAGAGCGAACTGGTGGCGAAATCGATAGCTGGAACAGAGTCCGTGACGGAGCCCGGAGTTTCCACCCTGGTATTCGCTAGATTGAGACGATATGCCCCTCCGAGCAGTATCAATTCGGCGCAAGCAAGGCCGTTCGCTCCCCTCTTTTTCATCGATTAAGCACCCGATTGCACGACGAGCTCATAGCGGCCGTTGCACTTAGTTATCATCCGAGCAGGATGCTCGAGATGATCAGTCCCCACCACCTCTTGTCGACTGGCGCCAGCGCGGGTGCGTGCACCTCGTTGAGCCTCGCGATGGCGTAGAGGCTCGATCGTGCGGGAAGCTGATCGCAAATTTGTCTTGCAGACGAATCCAGACAAGGCGATCTTACGTCTCGCGCGAGTACTTGCTCGTGTGGCCGCGAGGGAAGATCATGAAAGAGAGCTCGCCAATCGAAGAGACGACAAGGAAAAGAGCGACGATCTATGCTCGATTCTCAACCGATCTGCAGAACGAGCGGTCGATTGAGGATCAGCTTTCACTTTGTCAAAGCTATGCCGAGCGCCAAGGTTTGACTGTTGTCAGTACCCATGAAGATCGGGCTCGTTCAGGCGGGTCCGTCATGGGCCGCGAAGGCCTTCTGCGGATGTTGGACCAGGCGCGAGAGAGATCCTTCGACGTGGTAATCGTCGAAGCGCTCGATCGCCTCTCTCGCGACATGGAAGATCTCGCTGGCATTCATAAGCGGCTGTCATTTCTCGGGATCGAGATCCGGGCGGTCCACGAGGGAGTCGTTAACACCGTGCTGGTCGGCCTTCGCGGTTTGGTCGGACAACTCTATCGTGAGGACAACGCGCACAAAGTGCGTCGCGGCCAAGCGGGGCGGGTCAAGCAAGGTTTGGCTGGCGGCGGTCTGACATACGGGTACGCCGCGGTCACTGGAAGAAGCGGCGAACGAGTGGTTGTCGAGACCGAGGCACAAGTGATCCGCCGCATATTTCAGGAATACGTGGACGGTCGTACGCCTCGGGAGATCGCGCATGATCTCAATAAGGAGGGGGTATCACCTCCGCGGGGGCGAGCCTGGAACGCCTCAACAATCAATGGCAATCAAGAGAGGGGCGCCGGCATTCTGCTGAACGAACTCTATATGGGGCGCCTTATCTGGAACAAAGTCAGGATGGTGAAAGATCCCGACTCGGGGAAGCGCCTGTCACGACCAAATCCGAGGAGTGACTGGCAGATCGCTGAAGTGCCGCATCTTGCAATTGTCAGTCCAGAGTTGTTCACAGCTGCCCAGCAACGCAAAGGGGAGCGCAGCCACGGCCACCCCAGCCATCAACGTCGGCCCCGTCGGATGCTATCTGGCTTACTCCGTTGTGGTTCATGCGGCTCGGGTATGGCAACGAATGGACGGGACAAATCGGGGCGCGTTCGGATTCGCTGCTCGGCGGCGACGGAGAGCGGCACTTGTCCGGACGCCAAGACTTTTTATTTGGACACTGTCGAGAGCGCGGTTCTCAACGGTCTACAGGCCGAATTGCGCGCGCCGAAGGTTATCTCAGAATACGTATGCACGTATCTTGAGGAACGGAAGCGCCTCGCGGCCACCTCACATGCAAAACGGCAGCGCCTTGAGCAGCAGCTTGGGCAAATAAACCGGGAAATCGAACGACTGGTGGATGCGATCGCGAAAGGACATGGCGATCCATCCGTTCTCGGACCGCGATCGACTGCCTTAGATGCCGAACGAAAGCGGATATCTGAGGAGTTGCAGAGTGTACCACCCGCCCTGAAGGAAGTCGCGCTGCATCCGGCCATCCTCAAACGATATGAGGAGCAACTCGGTCGGCTTGAAGACGCACTGGGTAAAGGCGTCAGTGCGGGCGACGGAGAGGCCGCGGAAGCCATCAGAGACCTAGTCGAGACGGTCACCGTGTTCCGCGATCCAGGCCGCCCAGGTGCTGTAGCCGTGGAGATAGCAGGCCGGCTAAATGCCCTACTCGGGGAAAACGCCTATCCCAACCAAGTCAAAGGAGTGTGGGGAAAGGTGGTAGCGGGGGAGGGACTCGAACCCCCGACCCCAGGATTATGATTCCCGTGCTCTAACCAGCTGAGCTACCCCGCCACAGGGATCGCGGCGGCGAATGAGGCCGATCTCGCGAACGCGCGGCATATAAGGAAGGGGGCGGCGGGAAGTCAAGCAAAGTGGGCGCGATTGAGGGGGTGATTTCGCTGGTGAATCGCGCCGTTTGGGACCGATTCGCCCGTTTTTACGCACTGGAGTCGCGAAGAGTCGCCCTCGCCCGGACTTCGCGCTGATGCGGATTCTGGCCTCTCCCCGCGCGCGGGGAGAGGCAAAGGAGAGCCCGGCCGAGCCGGCCCTATTTCGGCCTGACCGTCTGATCGCCACCGGGGCTGCCGGGGGGCGGGATGACAGGCATGCTGCCCTCCGTGCTCGGCGCCGGGGCGTGCATTTCGGGGTCGACGCCCGCGGGCGGACAGATCACGCCGTCGGACTTCGCCAATTTGTCGCCGAGCGGTTCCCGGGCCTGGCCGGTGGTGGTGCCGTCAGGCGCGGTGGCGCGGTTCGGGCGGTCTGCGGGGTGCAGCTCGGCCGCGTGTTGCGGGGAAGCGGCGCGGTGTGTTGGCGGCGCGTACGTAGCTGTACATCGATCGATGCTCAGACGTACGTAGCTGTACATCGATCGATCTCAGACGTAGTGCGTACGGGCATCAGTCATCACGAGCCTTCCGCGTCTGGCTGCGCGTCGCGTCCTTGAGTTTTGGCGGCCCCGCGGCCAGATCGCGGTGATGCACCGCATCCTGGTCGAGGAGAAGAACTGGATTTCCGAGGGACGTTTCCTGCATGCGCTGAACTACTGCATGCTGCTGCCGGGACCGGAGGCCCAGCAGCTCGCGACCTATGTCGGCTGGCTCTTGCATCGCACCGCCGGCGGGTTGATGGCGGGCGGACTGTTCATCCTGCCCGGCATCATCGCCATCATGGGCCTCAGCTACGTCTATGCTGCCTTCGGCAATGTCAGCTTCGTCGAGGCGCTGTTCTTCGGCCTGAAAGCCGCCGTCCTCGCCATCGTCGTCGAGGCCGTGGTGCGCGTCGGCAGGCGCGCGCTGAAGAACCGCATCATGATCGCGCTCGCGGCCGCGGCCTTCATCGCGATCTTCTTCTTCGCGGTCCCCTTCCCGATCATCATCATTGCCGCGGGCCTGATCGGCTATATCGGGGCACGAGCCGGCCGGCCCGAATTCGCTCCGGCCGCGCACGGCCACGGTGGCAGCACCGCCGCGATCGACAGCATGCTCGGCGAGGCCGTACCCGAGCATGTGCGGCCCGACACCGGACGCGCAATCCGGACCGGCGCGGTGTGGCTGGCGCTCTGGCTGGTGCCGGTGATCGCGCTGCTTCTGATCCTTGGCGAGGCCAACGTGTTCAGCCAGATCGCGCTGTTCTTCTCCAAAATGGCGCTGGTGACTTTCGGCGGCGCCTATGCGGTGCTGGCTTACGTCGCCCAGCAGGCGGTCGAGCACTATCACTGGCTGAAGCCGCACGAGATGCTCGACGGTCTCGGCATGGCCGAGACAACGCCGGGCCCGCTGATCATGGTGCTCCAGTTCGTCGGCTTCATGGCTGCCTATCGCGATCCGAGCGGGCTGTCGCCGATATTAGCTGCGACCCTCGGCGGATTGCTCGCGACCTGGGTCACTTTCACGCCCTGCTTCCTCTGGATCTTCGTCGGCGCCCCCTACATCGAGCGCCTGCGCGGCAACACCGGCCTCGCCGGCGCGCTCGGTGCGATCACCGCGGCGGTCGTCGGCGTCATCCTCAACCTCTCGATCTGGTTCGCGCTGCACACGCTGTTCCGCGAGACCGTGCCGGTGCACGCCTTCCCACTGGATTTCGACATGCCGGTGCTGAAGAGCGTCGACATTCCCGCACTCGTGCTGTCGATCGCAGCTGCGACCGCGATCTTCCGCTTCAAGCTGGGAATGCTCACGGTGCTGGCGGGCAGTTGCGCCGTAGGCGTGGCGCTGCGGCTGGCCGGGGTGATCTAGTCGGATAATCATCGGGTTCTTCGCATCCGATTGCTGCCGAAGGGCGCCGGCCGCACAGGGACTATTGGCTGTTCTGTCCGCCCTTCGCGCCCGCGGCTTGGCTTTTGATCTAGATCAAAAGCATCAAGCGAGCCGGGACAAGATTTACTTGGAGCGGGCGCAATCGATACGGCTCTCGCGCGCCTTGGTTCGCGGCCGGGGGACGCGCCCGACAATTGGGCGCGTCTCAGGCAACAAGGTCTTGCGTCGAGCGCAAAAGGCCGCAGGCACCATGGATCATTCGTCGCGAATCCGCTTAGCCGGCGCCAATCTGCCGAGATGGCTTCGGCTCCTCATCCTACTGATGCTGGCGTTGCTGGTCGGGGGTACGAGCCTGTATGCTTACCGCTGGTACGTCCGGCCCGTGACACTTTCGATCGCAGTCGGCTCGTTCGACGGCGATGCCACCAAAATCGTATCGGCGCTCGCGAGCAGGCTCGCCGTCAACAACGCGCCGGTGCGGCTGAAGGTGGTTGAGACCACCGGCCCAATCGAGTCTGCCGATGCGTTTTCGTCTGGAAAGACAGACCTTGCAGTCGTCCGAGGAGATGTCGGCGACCTTTCCCAGGCACAGGCGATCGTCGTGCTGGCGCAGGCCGTGGCGATGCTTGTCGCACCGCCGGGCTCTCCACTCACGGACATGGCCGGCCTCAAGCGCATGACAGTGGGGGTCGTCGCGGGCGACACCAATCAGAAGATCGTCAGCGTGCTGAGAAAGGCATATGACCTCGATCGCTCCAATGTTGTATTCAAGACTGTCGCACTCGATCAGGTCCGTCGAGCCTTTGAAACCAAAGAGATACGTGCCGCACTGTTCGTGATACCGCTTAGCGACAAGTACCTGTCTCTGGTGCGTGGGCTATTCCCACAAAGTGCGAAGACCGCTCCGGTCCTGATCCCGATCGAAAACGCGGGGGCGATTGCTGAGAAAGAGCGCGCTTACGAAAGCTTCGACATCCCGAAGGGTACTTTGCGCGGATCGCCCCCCGTTCCCGAAGACGACGTCACCACGTTGCAGGTTTCCTTCTATTTGATCGGCAGGAAGAGCCTTGGGAACGATTTGATTGCCAACTTCACTCAGGCGCTGACGACCGCTCGCAGAGATGTCTTGCCCGAAATGCCGATCCTCGCGCAGTTCAAGGCGCCGGATATCGAGGCAGGCGCCTATCTTCCTGTTCATCCTGGCGCCGCTGAGTTCTACAACGGGAACCAGCAAACCTTCCTGGACAAATGGAGCAACGCCATCTTCCTCGCGCCAATGGGGCTCGGGGCGCTTGCCACCGTGCTCACGGCGGCCTGGCACTTTTTGCGATCTGGCGACCTCAAGCCGAAAGAACCGGCGCTGGATTCGCTCTATGCACTGGCGCGACGAATAAGACTCGCCCGAAACGAAACGGAACTGTTGGAGATCGAGAACGAGATCGACAAGGTTCTATCTGCCCAGCGCACCCAGGTCAGCGAAGATGAGGCCGGCCTCGATACAGCCACGCTGAATGTAGCGGCCCATCGTCTCGAAAATCTGATACATGATCGCCGGATCGCGCTCGCAGCGCCAAATCCCGGGGACCGCTAAGAGAACATTTTGCTGGCACGCAGCGCGAGAGTCCGGCAGCATCCGCCCACCGAGGCTCGTCGTCACGCGAGACGCGACGAGCCTCGCGAGAGCCCGCTAATAGCAGGGCGGATACGGCGCGTATCCGCATGCCCGGCGATAGTTATACGCGCCATAAGCCGCAGCCCCCGCCGCTGCCGCACCATAATAGGCGCGGCGGTGCACTCTGCGGTTGACCCCAGCTACGCTCATCGGTGTAAGAGGCCTTCCGACTCGCGCTTGCGCTTCGTCAACGGCAACGGACGGCCCTTCCGCCACCGAGTAACGGAGCGACAACGGAGCTGCCGCGAAGAGTGCGGTGGTCACGATCAGACCAAGTAGCTTGGCATTTCTTGTCATGTCATTTTCTCCGCATGGACTCACTGGCAGACGTCAGGCCGGCGCACACGAAAGTCGAAACGGCAATCAGCACACGCTTCAACACATCCATCGTTTCCCTTATGAGAATGATGTCTGCTCTGCCCGGCAAGTTACTTCGGGGCGGCTCCAACCGTGCCGGTTGTGCTACCGGCGCTTCCCGTCGTGGTGCCGCCGAGACGGTTCTCACGGCGATCCTCGCGTGCGTCGCGCCGATCTTCACGGCGATCCTGCCGGGCATCGCGTCGGTCTTCCCGGCGATCGCGTCGCCCTTCACGCCGATCCTGACGCCGTTCCATGCCGGCCGTCTGGGCTTCTGCCTCCGTCGGCGTCAATGTCGAAGGAAGCGCGATCAGCCCAAACGCTGTCGCCCATCCGAGAGAAGAAAGAGCATTTCGCCGAGAAATCATCTGATCCTCCTCTGCAATAGCTCTGCCCTTTTTAATTCTTCACTCCAGGCTGGACGCTTCGGCTTGATCTAGATCAGTATCCTTGCGTGCATTACGCGATCGATGGTCATTCAGCAGCCTTGACCTAACTTGCGGATTCGATGCATTGGAGCGGTACAAGTGGTGCGAGCTTCTCTTCTGCTCTGGGTCAGAGCCCTCGCAGATGACCAAAGGGAGCAGCTTCCGCTCTGCCTTCATGAGCTGCCTTGGCGAGCGCCCGCGCCGCTTTGCTGCATCAAAGCATCTTCGCGCACATCACTCCGTCACTATCCCGGGAACACAGCTCCGGCCGCTGTCGGCCTGGCCGTCGAAAGGTAGATAAGCCCCGGGGCCTCGGCCCCCACACGGCTCCCCATCCGTCGGGCAAAACAGTCGCAACGGGCCCGGCTCATGGCTCGTCAAGCCCGCCCCTCACAAATATTCCACTTTACCGAATTTCGGATTTATCGTACAAACGAAACACCCTGGCCCGAGACAAGGGGCGGATCGCGATCGTCACGAACCGCGGGCTGGGCAGCGATGGACGCGACGGCGTCGGGCGCGATCGGCATTGCAGGGCGGCTTCGCTGTGAGCAATCGCTTCGCGCGTACGACACGACGCCGACAGCGTCTTCGTATGGCTTCGGGTGTGAGCACGCGCCAGCCCTCGAAGGTCCCAGCGAAGACGTGCGCGGACGGAGAAGTCGTGTGGTCCTGACGCCCGGGGTCTGTGCGTCAAGTCTTGCGGTGATGCGACGATCCGACCGGACACGCGCATCAGCCATCCGCAAGGCGACGGGGGCAATAGTGCATCGCTCCCCGAGGAGAGCACGAAGGACACCGTTAAAACCATTCGCGCAGGGAAGGCCGGGCGATCCGGCGAACCTGTGGTCCACCCCGTGTGCATTTTTCGTAGCGCACGGATCTGCGGGTGCCAGCCGGCGCTCGGCCTTCCCTGCGCCCTTGTCTCTACGAGGGCGTTGCGACGGAGCAGACCTCGGGCGAAAACGCGCCGCGAGAAGGCGAACGTTCGCCCGCTGTTTGAAACGTGTAGCGGAGTTAATCCTACCGCATCATCATTCGCGCGATCGCCTCGCCGATCACCACCGTCGTGAAGTGGGTATTGGCGCGGCAGTCGGACGGCATGATCGAAGCGTCGGCGACGCGCAGGCCGCTGATTCCTTTCACCGTGCCATCGGGATTGACCACGCCATCGCCGTCGCCAGCGCCGCTCATGCGGCAAGTGCCAGCGGCGTGCTGGATGTCGCCGGTCTCTCGTCGCAGCAGCGCATCGAGCTCGTGATCGGGCAGGCTGGCTGCCTGCGGCAGCGTCAGGTCGGTGTCGGTCAGCCTGATCCAGTCGGCGATGCCCGATAGCGCCGGCTGCGAGGTGATCACGGCAAGACGCCTCACCGCGTCCATCATCCGCAGCATGTCGCGCGGATCGGCCAGCATGTTCTCCTCGACGATGGGATCGATGGATGGGTCGGTCGAGGCCAGCTTGAGCGTGCCGCGCGAATAGGCGTTGAACAGCCCGGCGCCGATCGCGCCGGGCACGCCGATGCCGCGATGGTTGAACGCGATCAGGATCATGTCGCGCTTGCCGCCATTGGCGAGGCCCGAGGAATACGTCACGCAGCAATTGGTGTGGCGGGTGTCCGGGTCGGTGGGCCGCAGGTTTTCGTGGAGCTGGATGGTGGCGCGAAACAGCGGGTGGTCGAAGAAGTGGCGGCCGACCGGCAGGTCACGCTCGACCGCGATCCCCATCGCCTTCAGCTCCTCGGCCGGCCCGATGCCCGAGCGCAGCAGGATCGCCGGGCTGTGGATGGCGCCGGCGCACAGCACGATCTGGCGCGCGCTGATCTCCTGGGTGCCCTGCCCTTCGAAATGGACACGGAGGCCGGTTGCCCTTCCGTCGCTGATCAGAACGCGATCGACCAGCGCGTGCCCGCGGATCTCCAGATTGGCGCGGCCGCGTGCGGGCTCTAGATACCCCTCGTTGGTGGTGATGCGGCGCAAGTTGCGGCTGTTGATGGGATAGCAGGCGACGCCCTCGCCGTCAGGACCGTTGAGGTCGGCGCACCAGGGATAGCCGCTCGCCAGCGCGGCGTCGCGCAAGCCCCGGTCGATCGGGCCCCACTTCTCGGGCGGCGCACGATAGACCGGCAGCGGTCCGCCGCGTCCGTGGCCTGCGGTGTCGCCGAACTCAAGATCGTCCTCGATCACGGAGAACAGCGGCATCACCTCTTTCGCCGACCAGCCTGTGCAGCCATTGGCCGCCCATTCGTCGAACGCATCGGCAACCCCGCGGATGGCGATCTGGCCGTTCATCATCGATGAACCACCGAGCCCCTTGCCGCGCCAGTAGAAGCGCGGCTCCTGCCCCGCCACACGGCGCGTCAGGAGATCAGGCCATTGCCATTTCTCCTGAAACTCGCGCTTGTGGATGATCGGGATGGGATTTGGCGTCCTCACCTCCCAGGGCGCCTCGTCGGCGCGCCAGTCGAGGCCCGCCTCTAACAGCAGGACGCGCCGCGCCGGATCCTCGGAGAGCCTGGCCGCCACGGCGGCGCCGGCGGAGCCGCCGCCGACGACAATGACATCGTACATCGCGTTACTTCTCAACGTTCCAGAACACGGGGATGGCGGACGGGATCAGGTTGCGCCACTCGGCACGATAGGCCGCCGGCTGGGCGAACTGGCCCCACGGAATCGCCGGCGCCTGATCGTACATGACGGCCTGGATCTCGGAAGCGATCTTCTTGCGATCCTCCTCGGCCGGCGCCTTGGCGAAGGCTTCCATCAGAGGGGTGATGCGCGCGTCGCATTGCCAGCCGGTGAAGTCGGCGCAATTGAAAGCGACCATGACGTTGGTGAGCGGCGAGCCCAGGTCGTAGCCGCCGGCGTGGACGCCGTAGACGCTCCAGCCCTCCTTCTTGGCGCGGCGCGCCAGCACGCTGGCCCAGTCCATCACCTGCAGGTCGACATTGAACCCTGCCTGCTTGAGCCGCTCGGCCAGAACCTGCGCCGAGACGCGCGGGGCTTCGAGATCGTTGGCTTCCATGACGACGACGGGCTCGCCGGCATATTTGGTCGCTTTCAGCGCAGCCTTCGCCGCTTCGATCGACGGCTTGGCGGCGGCTTCAATGCCGGCCTTGCTCTCGTATGTGGTGCCGCAGGTGAAGTAGGTCGCGCAAGGCGTGGCATATTTGGCGTCGAGCCCGAGCGCATCCAGCACTTCGCGTTGATCGACCAGCTTCCACAGCACGCGCCGGATGGCGGGATCGTCGAACGGCTTGGAGGCGGCGTTGAGGCGATAGGCGCCCGCGAACATGTTGCCGCCGGTGAAATTGACAAGCTTGACGCGGGAGCTCTTCTCGAGCTGCGGCAGCAGATCGAACGGCGCGTATTGCATGAAGTCGACCTCGCCGGCCTGCAGCGCCGAGGCGGCGGTCGCACCATCGGGAATGACGCGGATCTCGAGCGTATCGATGTTGACGCGCTTGCCGCCGGCGAGGAAGTCGGCGGGCTCGGCGCGCGGCACATAGTCGGCAAACTTCTTCAGGATCATGCGGTCACCGGTGCGGTGATCGGCCTTGCTGTAGACGAACGGGCCGGAGCCGATGATCTCGGTGATGCGCTGGTCGCCGGGCGTTTTCGCAATGCGCTCGGGCATCATGAAGGCGACCGGGCTGACGGGATTGCCGAGCGCGTCAATGACGAGGCCGGACGGCTCCTTCAGCGTCAGTACGAAGGTCTTTGCGTCCGTCGGCTCGAGCGAGGCCGTGATCGCAAGGATGCGGCGGCCGAGCGCGCTGCGCGTGCCCCAGCGGCGCAGCGAGGCCACGCAGTCGGCCGCCGTCACCGGCTGGCCGTCATGCCATTTCAGGCCATCGCGCAGCGTGAACGTATAGGTCAGGCCATCGGACGAGACCTTCCAGTCCTGGACCATCTGCGGCTTGATCTCGCCCTTGGAGTCCTTCGCGAACAGCGTGTCGAACACCATGTAGCCGAACGTGCGCGAAATATAGGCCGTGGAGAAATGCGGATCGAGCGTGACGATCTCCGCTTCGAGCACAGCGACGAGATTGCCCGCCGCATGCGCCGGCGCCACCAGCGCAAGTCCGAGCAGCGCCGGAATAAAGGCCTTCAGTTTGAACATTGGTGGTTTCTTGCCTTTTGACTGAAACGTTTGCAGTCGCCAGCAAAAAGCAATGTTCGTGCCCATACGGCGGAAGCACGTATGCGCTCACGACTATCTGCCACGCGTTTGCGGGCTAAATGCTCGCTGTCGTCGCCCGGCTTGACCGGGCGACCCAATATTCCGAGACCGGCGTGATCGAACCGAGCGCTGCGGCGTACCGGATGCCGCGCCGCCTCGCGGCATGACACCAGTGGTGTGGCGACGGCCTGCGCCCTACCCGATCCCCCTGCCGAACTTGTTCGACTTCGGGAAGCCCTTCGGCGGTAGGCGGCCGGCATCGGCGCGGGTGCCTTGCCATTCGGCGAGATCTTTCATGCTCGCGCTGAACTCGCGCCCCGCAGAATCCTTCCAGGTCAAGCCCGCCTTGGCGTCGAACACGGCAATATCCGAGAGACCGCCATCCTTGTACTTCTGCAGGCGCACGCCGCGGCCGCGGGCCATCTCCGGCACCTGCTCGAGCGGGAACACGAGCATCTTGCGGTTGTCGCCGATGACCGCGACGGTGTCGCCGAGCACTTCGGTGATCGCGCGCGCCTCGTTCGGCATGTCGACGTTGAGGACCTGCTTGCCCTTCTTCGTCGTGCCGACGCAGTCGTCCTCGTTGACGACGAAGCCCTGGCCCTCGTGGCTGGCGACCAGGAATTTGCGTCCGCCCTTGTTGACGAACAGCGCGACGGGCGCGGCCTCCTGCTCGAGATCGATGAACAGGCGGATCGGCTCGCCGTGACCGCGGCCGCCGGGCAGCTTCGCGACATCGAGCGAATAGAATTTGCCGTTGGTGGCAAACAACAGCAGCTTCGAGGTCGTCTCGGCGAAGAAGGCGAAGCCGAGCTTGTCGTCCTGCTTGAAGGCGAGCCCCGAGAGATCCTCGACATGGCCCTTCATGGTGCGGATCCAGCCCTTGTCGGAGACGACGACCGTCACCGGTTCGCGTTCGACGAGGGCCTCCTCCATCGCGGCGAGATCGTGCTCGGGCGCATCGGCGAAGGTGGTGCGGCGCTTGCCGAGCGGCGTCTTCGGCCCGAACATGTCGCGGACCTTGCCGACCTGCTCGCCGACCTTCTTCCATTGCTCGGCTTCCGAGGCGAGCACCGCGTTGATGCCCTTGAGCTCGGCGCGGAGGTTCTTGTCCTCGGTGCGGATCTCCATCTCCTCGAGCTTGCGCAAGGAGCGCAGGCGCATGTTGAGGATGGCTTCAGCCTGCACCTCGGTGAGCTTGAACGCCTTGATCAACGCCGGCTTCGGTTCATCCTCGGTGCGGATGATCTTGATCACCTTGTCGATGTTCAGATAGGCGATCAGGAAGCCGCCGAGGACCTCCAAGCGGTGCTCGATCTGCGCCTTGCGGTAGTTGCTGCGGCGGATCAGCACGTCGCGCAAATGGTCGAGCCATTCGCGCAAGCACTCGGCGAGTCCCACCACCTTCGGGATTTTGCCCTTGATCAGGACGTTCAGGTTCAGCGGAATCTTGTTTTCGAGCTCGGTGAGCCGGAACAGCGATTCCATCATCAACGCGGGATCGACGTTCTTCGACTTCGGCTCGATCACGATGCGGACGTCTTCGGCCGACTCGTCCCTGATGTCGCCGACCAGCGGCAGCTTCTTCTGGTCCAGCAGCTCGGCGACCTTCTCGATCAGGCGCGACTTCTGCACCAGGAACGGAATCTCGGTGACGACGACGACCCAGGTGCCGCGCGCGCCCTCTTCGTGCGACCACCTGGCGCGGACGCGGAACGAGCCGCGGCCGGTCGTGTAGGCTTCAGCGATCGCCTGCTTGGAATCGACGCAGATGCCGCCAGTCGGGAAATCCGGGCCCTTGACCCATTTCAAGAGCGCCTTGGACTTCGCGTCAGGCTTCTCGATCAGATGCAGCGCGGCGTCGCACAGCTCGGCGGCGTTGTGCGGCGGGATCGAGGTCGCCATGCCGACCGCGATGCCTTGCGCGCCGTTGGCGAGCAGGTTCGGGAAGCCGCCGGGCAGCACGACCGGCTCTTTCGACTGGCCGTCGTAGTTGGCGCGGAATTCGACGCCGTCCTCGTCGATGCCCTCGAGCAGAAGCCGCGCGACGTCGGTCATGCGCGCTTCGGTGTAGCGGTAGGCGGCGGGGTTATCGCCGTCGATATTGCCGAAATTGCCCTGGCCGTCGACCAGCGGGTAGCGCGAGGAGAAATCCTGCGCGAGACGCACCATGGCATCGTAAATGGCCTGGTCGCCATGCGGATGGAACGAGCCCATCACGTCGCCGACGATTTTGGCGGACTTCTTGAAGGCCGTGCCGGGGTCGAGGCGGAGCAGGCGCATGCCGTAGAGGATGCGCCGGTGCACCGGCTTCAGGCCGTCGCGCGCGTCCGGCAGCGCGCGATGCATGATGGTGGAGAGCGCATAAGCGAGATAGCGCTCTTCGAGCGCCTCACGCAGCGGCACCTCGTGAATTTCGGCCGGTTCTTCCGGCGGAACGATTCGCTTTCCCATGCCGCCCGGTTAAACCGTGGAAGCGAATCGGGCAAGGATCGAATGGTTCCTTGTGGGCAGCCTATTGCCCAGCCCAGCCGGCGGTCACGGGCGGGGTCGTGGTCTTAGCCGGGGCTGGCACGTTGGTCAGGCAGCGGCGGGCGGCCTCGATCTCGGCTTCCGTGGCACCATGGGATCGCGCCCATGTCTCTGCGGCTGCAGCAGAATATTTGGCCACATAGTACCGGACGACGGTGCAGGAGGCGCGCCGAAACACGCCCGGCTGCGGTTCGCCGGCCGTTGCTTCAGGCGCGAGCGCGACCAGCGCCGCAGACAAGGCAAATCCCCTGATCAACATTTAGGCTGTCCCCGTTGTGGAACCCTGCGAGACGGAACTCGATCGGGGCGATTTGGTTCCGTGAGAACCCATGTCGAAGGGTAAGCCTGCCTCCCGCTTCGCTCATGGCGCCGGAATTGCCGCCTTCGCCTGCTGCCGCATCAGGGCGTTGATGAAGCCCGCGCGCGCGTCGGAATGGCCCTGCCCGCGCGGCTCCAGCACATGGCGCAGCAGGAACAGGCCGGTGAGGCGGAAGCCGTCCTGAAGGTCCTGCTCGGTGAGCTCGCTCGCGGCTTCGCCGTGGCGCAGGAACGGCGGCAGGCGCAGCAGCCGGTAGCGCCACGGCTCGCCCGCGCCGCGCGATACTGCGCCGCCGGATTTGGGCGAGACGTAGATCAGGTCCGTGGTCTCCCCCGTCACCGCGCAATTCTCCAGCGCCAGCCCGAAGCCGAGCTCAGCGAGCATCGCCAGCTCGAAATGAATGAGATGCACGGCGGCGCTGCCGATGTCGTCGAAATCGTCGAGCGAATGCTCGAGCAGCGCAAAGATATCCTCGTGCGGGTCGCGCTCCGGCAGCAGCCGCGCGATCGAGGCGAGATGAGTGACGCCATAGACCCCATGGGACGATCCGAGCAGCGTGGCCGCGCGCAGCTTCAGACCCTCGATCGCATAGGTTCCGAGATGCTCGTCGAGCCGCGCCCGCCACACCGCGCTGACGCTGTTGCCGGGCTGCAAGAGCGGCCGCAGCCGCGAGCTGGCGCCGCCGCGCACGAGCCCGAGATGCCGGCCGTGCGCGCGGGTCAAGAGCTCGACAATGGCGCTGGACTCGCCATGCCGCCGCACGCCCAGCACGATGCCTTCGTCGGTCCATTCCATGGAGGAAGTCTAGCGCATTTCGGGAGGCCGTAGGGTGGGCAAAGCGAAGCGTGCCCACCATTTTGATCTACGGCGCGATGATGGTGGGCACGGCGCGCAAGAGCGCGCCTTTGCCCACCCTACGGCACTGCGCGAGAGTCACGCGTTGAACCAGCCCTGCGCGTCGCCGGTGAAGGAGAAATACAGTCCGATCGCCGTCAGCGCGCAGGAGACGATCTCGATGGCGCTGTCGAGCTCCATGCCCTTCTCGCCGATGATCTGGCCGAGCGAGATCACCGAGAGAACGAGTGCTGCCGCCAGCACCCAGCGCGGCCAGTTCTTGCGCCAACGCGCCGCCAGCCAGACGAAATAGACCAGCAGCAAGATCATCACGCCGGCGAGCAGGGTCGCCGTCATGATCATCTGCTCGGTCATCTCGGCATTGGGCGTGCGGTCCTGCACCGCGACCGACAAGGCATCCAGCATCAGTGACGCATAGAGCAGCGCTTCGAAGCGCCGGACATTGCTGGGCACGCTCATCAGATACCGATCTTTTCTTGGTTATTCTTTGGGAAAGTCCAGGCCCATCTCGCGGTAGCGATCGGGATCGTCGCCCCAGTTCTCGCGCACCTTGACGAACAGGAACAGATGCACCGGCACGTCCAGGATCTGCATCAGCTCTTTGCGCGAGTCCGCGCCGATCGACTTGATGGTGGCGCCGCCCTTGCCGAGCACGATCTTGCGCTGGCTCTCGCGCTCGACGAAGATCGTCTGTTCGATGCGCACCGAATGGTCCTTGCGCTCCTCCCACTTGTCGGTCTCGACCGTGGACTGGTAGGGCAATTCCTGGTGCAACTTCTGATAGATCTTTTCGCGCGTGATCTCGGCCGCCAACTGCCGCATCGGCGCGTCCGACATCTGGTCCTCGGGGTAGAGGAACGGACCCGGAGGCACCATCTCGGCGAGCGTCGTGCGGATGTCGTCGACGCCGTCGCCCGAGATCGCCGCGATCATGAAGGTCTTGGCAAACTTCATCCGCTCGTTGGCGGCCTGCGCCAGCGCCAAAAGCTTCTCGCGCTGGACCAGGTCGACCTTGTTGATCACGAGGATCTTGTCGTGATTGACGCTTGCCGCCTTGGCGAGGATCGCCTCGGCCTCCTCGTCGATGCCGGTCTTGGCATCGAGCAGCACGCAGACGAGATCGGCGTCATGCGCCCCGCTCCAGGCGGTCGAGACCATGGCGCGATCGAGCCGGCGCTTGGGCGAGAAGATACCGGGCGTGTCGACCAGGATGATCTGCGCGTTGTTCTCGATGACAATGCCGCGGATCAGCGCGCGCGTGGTCTGCACCTTGCGCGAGACGATCGTCACCTTGGCGCCGACCAGCGCATTGACCAGCGTGGACTTGCCGACATTGGGCGCGCCGATCAGCGCGACGAAGCCGCAGCGCGTCGCGGTCGGCGCCTCGCCGCTTGCTTCAGCCGTCATTGCCGCCGCCAACGCCTTCGCGTTCGATCATGACCGAGGCCGCCACCTTCTCTGCCGCACGCTTGCTGCCGCCGACGCCTTCGGCCGACGCCAGTCCGGGCAGGTCGACGGCGACGCGGAATTGCGGATCGTGATGCGGGCCGGTGCGCTCGACCTCGCGATAAACCGGCGTCGGCAGTCCCTTGCCCTGCGCCCATTCCTGCAGCACGGTCTTGGGATCGCGCAAGGGCCGCCGCGGCTTGTGCATGCGCTCGGTCCAGTTGCGCTTGACGAACTCGGCCGCCGCCGCATGACCACCGTCGAGGAAGATGGCGCCGATCACGGCTTCGCAGATGTCACCCAAGATGGATTTGCGCAGCCGCGCATCGGCGCTGGATCCGACTGACCCCAGCTTGATGTCGTCGAGCAGGCCAAGCGATTTTGCGACATCGGCGCAGCTCTCCTTGCGCACGAGCTCGGCGAGCCGCTTGGACAGCTCGCCTTCATCGGCGTTCGGGAAGGCGTGATAGAGCATGTCGGAGACGACGAGGCCGAGCACGTGGTCGCCGAGGAATTCCAGCCGCTGATAGCTGTCGCCGCGCTTGCGTCCCGACTTGAGCGCCGAGACATGCGTGATCGCCTGCATCAACAGGTTCGGGTCAGTGAAGCCGTGGCCGATGCGCGCCTCGAGCGCCGCGTTGGCATCCGCCTTGGCCTTGTCCTTCTTGCTGCTCCGCGCCCGCTTCTTCTTGGCAGGCGTCTTCGTCGCAGCTTCGCCCTCGGGAGCGGCTTGCGCCTCGATCGATTGGGTCGCGATGTCCTTGGCTTCGTCTTTCATCGGACGATTTTGAAGAAGCGATTCCAGCGCACCGACCACGGCCAGCGCCAGAACATCCAGGCATGCTCGCCTTGGCCGATCGAGAAGAAGATCATCTGGGCGCGGCCGATCAGGTTCTCCTGCGGCACGTAACCCACCGCCGACTGCACGCGGCTGTCGGTCGAGTTGTCGCGATTATCGCCCATCATGAAGAAATGGCCGGGCGGCACGGTGTAGACACTGGTGCTGTCGTAGAAGCCGTTGTCGACGCAATCGAGGGTCTCGTAGGAGACGCCGTTCGGCAGCACTTCCTTCCAGCGCTTCACCCGTGCCGTCGTGACCCGCTCCGTGTCGGACGAGCTGCAAGGATCTTCGCCGACGAAGTCGCTCAGCCGTTCGCGCTGCACCGGGACGTCGTTGATGTAGAGCAGCCCGTCCTTCATCTGGATGCGGTCGCCGGGAAGGCCGATCACGCGCTTGATGTAGTCGGTGGAGTCTTCCCTCGGCAGGCGAAACACGACGACGTCGCCGCGGTTCGGGTCCGCGCCCCAGATTCGTCCCGAGAACAGCGGCGGCGAGAACGGGATCGAGTAGTGGCTATAGCCGTAGGAATATTTCGAGACGAACAGGTAATCGCCGACCAGCAGCGTCGCCTTCATCGAGCCGGACGGGATGTTGAAGGGCTGGAACAGGAAGGTGCGGATCACCAGCGCGATCAGGAGAGCATGGATCACGACCCGGATCGTTTCGCCGACGCCGCTCTCAGTTTTCGTTCCCGAAGTCACGCTCATTGCTCTCTCAATTCCGGCCGGCGGTCACAGAGCGCCCTCCTCCCGCGAACAGCCCATCGCTCGCAGCCCAAGGAGATTGTCCTGATTCTGATAATGAGGGCCAATTCCGGCGTAAAGCCGAATTCGCCCAGCCTGATTTGCGTCCGCGAACTTTTAGACGGTTGTCGGAGGCCACGCAATCAAGGATCGCATCAAAATCGCATAAGATATTGATTTTTAATATGAATTATAAAATGGGCGCGGAACGGTCAGGGCTTGACCAGCGGGACAGCCGAAATGACGACGAAGGCCTGGGCGAGCGGCCAGTCGTCGGTGATCGACAGGTCGATTCTTGCCTCGAATCCCTCCGGCGTCAGGGCCTCGAGCCGGGCCAGCGCGCCGCCGGTCAGCTGCATGGTCGGCCGCCCGCCCGGCAGGTTGACCACCCCCATGTCGCGCCACCACACGCCGCGCCTGATACCGGTGCCGAGCGCCTTCGAGCAGGCCTCCTTGGCCGCGAAGCGCTTGGCGTAGGTCGCCACCACCATCCTCTCGCTCTTGGCGCGCCGCTCCGCCTTGGCCCGCTCGGCCGCGGTAAAGATGCGGTCGAGGAAGCGCTCGCCGTGGCGCTCGATCACCTTGGCCACGCGGGTGATGTCGATCAGGTCGGAGCCGATGCCGATGATCATGCCCGGCTCCGGCCGCGATCCATCGCCGCGCGCATGCTGCGCACCGTCTCGGCGAGGCCGACGAACAGCGCCTCGCCGATCATGTAGTAGCCGATATTGAGCTCCATGATCTCCGGCAAGGCAGCGATCTTCTCCGCCGTCGCATAGTCGAGACCGTGGCCGGCGTGAACCTCGAGCCCGGCTTGTTTTGCGAGCTTCGCCCCCGCCACGATCCGCTGCCATTCGGCTTCCGCCTTGTCGGTGTGGCCGTCGACGACGGCGTCGCACCAGGCGCCGGTGTGGATCTCGATCACGGGCGCACGCAGCCGCGCCGCCATCTCGATCTGGGCAGGATCGGCGGCGATGAACAGCGAGACGCGGATGCCGGTATCGTTCAGCCGCGCGATATAGGGCGCGAGCGCATTGTGCTGGCCGACCACATCAAGCCCGCCTTCGGTCGTCACCTCCTGGCGGCGCTCGGGCACCAGGCACACCGCGTGCGGCTTGGTGGCGAGCGAGATGCGCATCATGTCGTCGGTCGCCGCCATCTCGAAATTCAGCGGCTTGGAGATCCCGGCCTTCAGCCGCGCCATGTCCTCGTCACGGATGTGCCGGCGATCTTCGCGCAAATGCGCGGTGATGCCGTCGGCGCCGGCCTCGATCGCCAGCAGCGCGGCGCGCACCGGATCGGGATGGCGGCCGCCGCGCGCATTACGGACGGTCGCGACATGGTCGATATTGACGCCGAGGCGGAGCGGAGATGCGGGCATTTCAGGACTCACGAAGTGACATTTCTCAACCCGTCATGCGCGGGCTCGACCCGCGCATCCATCTTCTTTGAAGAGATGGGTTGCCGGGTCAAGCCCGGCAACGACGAGTCATCCATTAACACGTTCGACTTTGGCAACGACCGCCTTGGCACGGAGCTGGGCCAGGATCGCGCTCAGATGCTTGAGGTCGTAGACTTCGAGATCGATCGTCGTTTCCGTGAAATCGGGCGAGCGGCGCTGCATGCTGATATTGTCGATGTTGCCGTCGTGCTCGGCGATCACGGTCGCGATCTGCGCCAGCGCGCCGGGCTCGTTGACGTTCTCGACCTTGATGCGGGCCGGGAAGCGCTGCGGCGCGGTGTCCTCGATGTCCCAGCGGACGTCCAGCCAGCGCTCCGGCTCCTCCTCGAAATCCTTCAGCGCGGGCGCCTGGATCGGATAGATCGTGATGCCCTCGCCCGGCGTGACGATGCCGACGATGCGGTCGCCTGGCACGGCGCCGCCGTTTGGCGCGAACTTCACCGGCAGGTCGGAATTGATGCCGCGGATCGGGATCGCGACCGGGCTGCGCGGCGGCTCGGACGATTTGTCCTTGAGCTTGGCGGCAAGGCCCTTCTTGACGCCGTAGCGTGCGACGCGCTCCTCCTTGTAGTCGGGGTACATCGCGCGCGCGACGTTGGAGGCCTTGATCTCGCCGCGGCCGACGGCCGCCATGACGTCCTCGATCGAGGTGCGCGCCAGCCGCGGCAGCGCGCCCTTGAGCTTGTCGTCGGCATATTCGATCTTGGCGCGCTCAAACAGGCGCTCGACGATGCGGCGGCCGAGACCGGCATATTGATCGCGCACGGCGGTGCGCGTGGCGCGGCGGATCGCGGCGCGCGCCTTGCCGGTGACCGCGAGCGTCTCCCAGGCCGATGGCGGCGCCGATTGCGCTTCCGAGGTCAGCACCTCGACCTCGTCGCCGTTCTGGAGCTCCGAGGACAGCGGCGCGAACTTGCCGTTGATCTTGCACCCCACAGCGCTGTTGCCGACGTCGGTGTGCACCGCATAGGCGAAGTCGATCACGTTGGCATGGCGCGGCAGCGCGATCAGCTTGCCCTTGGGGGTGAAGCAGAACACCTGGTCGTGGAACAGCTCGAGCTTGGTGTGCTCAAGGAATTCTTCCGGATTGGCACTCTCCGAGAGGATGCCGATGGTGTGGCGCAGCCAGGCGAACGCGTTGGACTCGCGCTTGAGGAACTCGGTCGGCGAACCGACGCCCTCCTTGTAGAACACGTGCGCGGCGATGCCGCGCTCGGCGATCTGGTCCATCGCCTCGGTGCGGATCTGGAGCTCGACGCGCTGGTTGCCGGGCCCGATCACGGTGGTGTGGATCGAGCGGTAGTCGTTCTGCTTCGGCGTCGAGATGTAGTCCTTGAAGCGTCCCGGCACGACCGGCCAGGTGGTGTGTACGATGCCGAGCGCGCGATAGCAGGACTCGATGTCGTTGACGACGAGGCGAAAGCCGAAGATGTCGGACAATTGCTCGAAGCCGACCGACTTGCGCTCCATCTTGGTCCAGATCGAGAATGGCTTCTTGCGCCGGCCATAGACCCGCGCCCCCAAGCCGCGATGGCGCAGATTGTTGGAGAGCTGGTCCTCGATCTCGCCGATCAGATTGCGGTTGCGCTCGGCCAGCGCGTCCAGCCGCTGCATCACGACCGAATAGGCTTCGGGATCGAGGGTGCGGAACGACAAGTCCTCCAGCTCCTCGCGCATCTCCTGCATGCCCATGCGCCCGGCGAGCGGCGCATAGATGTCGAGCGTCTCCTCGGCGATGCGGCGGCGCGATTCGGTCGGCACGAAATCGAGCGTGCGCATGTTGTGCAGGCGGTCGGCGAGCTTCACCAGCAGCACGCGGACATCGTCGGCGATCGCGAGCAACAATTTGCGCAGGTTCTCGGCCTGCTTGGCCTCGCGCGACACCAGCTCCAGCCGCTTCAGCTTGGTCAGGCCCTCGACCAGCGCGCCGATCTCCGGGCCGAAGATCTGGTCGATCTCGGCCCGCGTCGCCTCGGTGTCCTCGATCGTGTCGTGCAGCAGCGCGGCGACGATGGTGGCGTCGTCGAGCTTGAGGTCGGTGAGGATCGCCGCCACTTCGAGCGGGTGCGAGAAGTAGGGATCGCCCGAGGCGCGGGTCTGCGAGCCATGCGCCTTCATGGCGTAGACATAGGCGCGGTTCAGCAGGTCTTCGTTGGTGTTGGGATTGTAGGACCTGACGCGCTCGACGAGGTCATATTGACGCATCATGCGCGCGCGGGGCTTGGCTGGACGGGCCACCGGCGCAGTCGGGGCCACGGCAACCGATTCGGTTGCGGCCAGCATCTGCGTTGGTCTGCGGCGCCGATACACCATGCCATCCTGCCTTCGAACGGACCACGAGAGCCCGTTGTATACATCTTAGCTCCGATCCCGCGCGCGTCCCGATCAATTCGAGGACAGGCCGCGGCGCGAACCGGCAACGCTATGGTAACCACGAAAACGCCAACAAAAGCAAAGGCCCGAACAACGGTTCGGGCCTTTGATAAGATCACAAGAAGTCGATGACTGCGATGGGACGATCTACTCGTCTTCCTCGGGCTGCTCCTCAGGCGGCGCGAGGCCTTCGAGACCCTTCAGGAGCTCCTCTTCGGTCATTCGTTCGACGGCAACTTCGGTATCGTCCGCATCGACGCTGGCGCCGGCGGAACCGATCAGCGGCACGGTGTCCGGCTCGGGCTCGTCGACCTCGACGAACTTCTGGAGCGAGTGCACCAGCTCCTCGCGGAGGTCCTCCGGCGAGATGGTCGTGTCGGCAATTTCGCGCAAAGACACAACAGGGTTCTTGTCGTTATCGCGATCAACCGTTAGTTGTGAACCGGACGAAATCATGCGGGCACGGTGGGCCGCCAGCAGGACCAGGTCAAACCGGTTGTCGACCTTGTCGATACAATCTTCTACGGTGACGCGAGCCATGGACTGTCGCTCCGTTGTGGGTGGGACGAAATATGTGGATGATCGGGGCTAGTTATAGGGGCCGGGGCGGTTTCGCAAGGCCAAATTGTGATTTGGCCTCGCCAAACGGCTCTGCTACCCCCACATTGGGGCTGGGTCGAGTGATTTTCCGGGCTGTCGGACGGGGCAGCGCCGGGTGTATGCACGATCGCCATAACTATACCTTGATTGCCCCGACTTCTCCGGATTTGCGGTTTCGACGGGCTTCGGCAGCACTTTAGAAGTGCGCGGCGTGCTGCCGCCGCGCCAACAATAAACGATCAATCACGAACACTACGCGAGCAACTGAATGTCACCTTCCCCTACCAACAAGATCGCGCTCTTCATCGATGGGGCCAATCTCTATGCCACCGCGAAAACCCTGGGCTTCGACATCGATTACAAGCGCCTGCTGAAGGAGTTTCAGAGCCGCGGGACGCTGCTGCGGGCGTTCTACTACACCGCCATCATCGAGGATCAGGAATATTCCTCGATCCGTCCGCTGATCGACTGGCTGGATTACAACGGCTACACCGTCGTCACCAAGGCGACCAAGGAATTCATCGACGCCTCCGGCCGCCGCAAGGTCAAGGGCAACATGGACATCGAGCTCGCGGTGGATGCCATGGAGCTCGCCGAGCACATCGACCAGATGGTGCTGTTCTCTGGTGACGGCGACTTCCGCTCCCTGGTCGAGGCCGTCCAGCGCCGCGGCGTGCGGGTCACCGTGGTCTCCACCATCGCCAGCCAGCCGCCGATGATCGCCGACGAGCTGCGCCGCCAGGCCGACGTCTTCACCGACCTCGTCGAGCTCCAGTCCAAGCTCGGCCGCGACCCGTCCGAACGCCCCGCCCCGCGTGACCGCGGCGAGCGTGGCGAGGGACGCCACCACGCCCCGCAATTCCTCCAGCGCGCAACCACGATGGCGCCGAGGGGCGATGACGACTTCGAGGAGTGAGGCGGCCCGGTCGAGCCGCCAGCCTCTCACCGTCGTCCCCAACCGTGATTGTCCGCTCTGTCCGCGCTTGGTCGCCTTTCGCGAGGCGAACCGGGCGCGCGAGCCGTTATGGCACAACGCGCCGGTCCCGCCCTTCGGCGACATCAAGGCGCGCCTGCTGATCGTCGGCCTCGCCCCGGGAATGCAGGGCGCCAACCGCACCGGCCGCCCCTTCACCGGCGACTATGCCGGCGACCTGCTCTACGCCACGCTGCTCGAATACGGCTTTGCCAAGGGCAGCTATCAGGCCCGTCCCGATGACGGTCTCAAGCTGATCGACTGCCGGATCGCCAATGCCGTGCATTGCGTTCCGCCGCAGAACAAGCCGCTGCCGGTTGAGATCAACACCTGCCGCCAGTTTCTCGCCGCCAACCTCGCGACCATGCCGAACCTGCGCGCGATCGTCGCGCTCGGACGGATTGCGCACGACACCGTGCTCAAGCCGCTGAGTCTGAAAGGCTCGCAGGCCCCGTTCGGCCACGGCGCCGTGCATCAGGCCGGCGCGCTCAGGCTCTACGACAGCTATCACTGCTCGCGCTACAACACGAACACCGGCGTGCTGACGCCTGACATGTTCCGGTCCGTGTTCGCGAAGGTGAAGGCGGATCTCGACTAACCACTATCCCTTGGCGGGATGCGCCTTCAGCCAGTCGAGCACGTCGCCGGCGTTCCGGTCGGGCGGGAACACCGGATAGAACACGTGCGTGATGCGGGCATCGTCGATGATCAGCGCGAGGCGCTTGATCAGCGTCAGCCCTGCGACCTCCATGGTCGGCAGCTTCAGGGCGCGCGTGAGCGCCAGTTTCTCGTCCGAGAGCACGGGGAACGGCAGATGCAGCCGCGAGGCCATCTCGGTCTGGTATTCGTTGCTCTGGGTCGAGAGGCCGAACACTTGCGAGGCGCCGGCCGCCTTCAGCTCGGCGAACAGATCGCGGAAAGCGCAGGTCTGCGGCGTGCAGCCGCGTGCGCCCGGGATCATGTCCCAATCGTCGACCAGCGCGATCTTGCCGGGCTCGCCGGTGCGCGGATAGGCGAACACCACGGTTCGGCCTGACAGCGCCGACAACGTCACTGACGTATCGTCGGTCGCGAGCAGGGTGATCGCCGGCAGCGTCATGCCCGTGAGGTGCGCAGCGCCGCCGTCATCGGCCGGCGCGGGAATTTGGCTCCAATCGACCTCGAGCAGGTTCTTCTGAGACATCCCGTCCTCTTGCCGCTATCCCTTTGACGCTATCCCCTCGCCCGCATCAGGCGGCCCTTTTCGCGGCTCCAGTCGCGCTTCTTCTCGCTCTCGCGCTTGTCGTGCAGCTTCTTGCCCTTTGCAACCGCGAGCTGCAATTTGGCCCGTCCGCGCTCGTTGAAGTAAAGCTTGAGCGGGATCAGCGTCATGCCCTCGCGATCGACCGCGCCCATCAGCTTGTTGATCTGCCTGCGATGCAGCAGCAGCTTTCGCGGCCGCTTCGGCTCGTGGTTGAAGCGGTTGCCCTGGAGATATTCGGGAATGGTGGCGTTGATCAGCCAGATCTCGCCGTTCTTCGAGTCCGCGTAGGACTCGGCGATCGTGCTCTTGCCGTTGCGGATCGACTTCACCTCGGTGCCGGTCAGCGCAATGCCCGCTTCGATCGTGTCCTCGATCGCATAGTTGAAGCGGGCCTTGCGATTTTCCGCCATGACCTTGATCGGACGTTCGTTCTTATCGGCCATGCGAGTGAAACCTGGAGTCAAACCTGATCGAGATGGGCAGCAAAGCTAACAGTTTGGGTGAAGTGCGTGCGTCACTTCTTGAGGAGATCGCGGATCTCGGTCAGCAGCACGACCTCTTCCGCCGGCTTCGGCGGCTCCGCGGGCTTGGTCTCTTCCTTGCGCTTTAACGTGTTCATGGCGCGGATCACCAGGAACAGCACGAAGGCGATGATGATGAAGTTGATCGTCAGCGTCAGGAAGCTACCGTAAGCAAGGACCGCGCCTTGCTTTTTCGCATCCGCTAAGTTGGTGGCGGTCACGGTCTTCGACAAGGGGACGAAGTAGTTCGAGAAGTCGAGGCCGCCGGTCGCCGCACCAATGATTGGCATGATGATGTCGCCGACCAGCGACGTGACGATGGCGCCGAAGGCCGCACCGATGATGACGCCGACCGCGAGGTCGACGACGTTGCCCTTCATGGCGAATTCGCGGAACTCCTTGAGCATCTGCCTGCCCTTTTCGTCGGCGCTCATGGACGGCTCCCCCGAATTGTCACCGCGTCAATTGATCAGGCCGGCATGCACCATGGCGCTGCGCACCGCGGCGCGGGTCGGTTCGGAGACCGGAACCATCGGCAGCCGCAGCGTCTCGTCGAACTTGCCGAGCAGCGACATCGCGTACTTGATCGGCGCCGGATTGCTCTCGATGAACAGGTTGTTGTGCAGCGGCATCAGCTTGTCGTGGATCGCGAGCGCTGCCTTGGTGTCGCCCTTCTGCCAGGCGGCGTGGAACTCCGCGCACAGGCGCGGCGCGACGTTCGAGGTCACCGAGATGCAGCCGTGGCCGCCATGGGCCATGTAGCCGAGGATGGTGGCATCCTCGCCCGAGAGCTGGTTGAAATCCTCTCCCATCGCCGCGCGCTGCTGCGACACGCGCACCATGCTGGCGGTTGCGTCCTTGACGCCTGCAATGTTCTTCAGCTCCCACAGCCGCTTCATGGTGTCGACCGACATGTCGATCACCGAGCGCGGCGGAATGTTGTAGATGATGATCGGAATCCCGATCGCGTCGTTGATCGCCTTAAAGTGCTGGTAGAGGCCTTCCTGGGTCGGCTTGTTGTAGTAGGGCGTGACGACCAGCACGGCGTCCGCGCCCGCCTTCTCGGCGTGCTGGGAGAGCTCGATCGCCTCCTTGGTCGAGTTGGAGCCGGCGCCCGCAACGACGGGCACGCGGCCCTTGGCTTCAGCGATGCACCATTCGACCACCTTCTTGTGCTCGTCATGGTTCAGCGTCGGGCTCTCGCCGGTGGTGCCGACCGGGACGAGGCCGTTGGTGCCCTCGGAGATCTGCCAGTTGACCAGCGAGCGGAACGCCGCCTCATCCAGCGAGCCGTTCTTGAACGGCGTGACCAAGGCGGTGAACGACCCCCGGAATTTCGTCTTGGCTGCCATGGACTTCCTCCGTACGCGGCGATCTCTTGAGAGCAAGCCCCATACATATCGGGTCTATCCCGCCGGTAAAAGACCTGCTTCCGCGGGACGCACCGTTTAGGCCGCGATTTTGCCGCGGTGCTGGTGCAAATCGGGCGGAGGTAAGCGGCTGTTGGTATTTTGTCCGCATATTCAATCAAATACAGCTAGATCTTGAGCCAACTGACTGATTCGGGGGCGACGAAACGCCGTGATCTCCCTTCCGCCTGCCACGTGGCGATCCATTGGCCTGGTTCTGTGCCTGACGGCAGGGCTGTCGGTCGGCTGCGCCGCCCTCGCCAAGTCCAATGAGACGGCCACGGACGGAACCAAGGACACCGCCAAGGACACTGCTAAGCCCGCCGCCAAGGACAGCCCGAAGGCACCTGCCAAAGGACCAGACAAGGGAACCGGCAAGGACAGTTCGAAGGACACAGCCAAGGGCGCGAGCAAGGGCGCGGCGAACACCCCTGCCAAGGATGCCGCGAAGAAGCCGACCAAGGATGCAGGCAAGAGCGCCGGCAAGGAACCTGCGAAAGACAAGCCCAAGGACAAGCTCAAGGACAAGCCCAAGCCTGCCGCTGCAGCTGCGCCCGCACCGAAATCGACGCCGACCGCCGGCACCTCGTCGCCCAAAGCCGCACCCGCGCCGGCCGCGACAGCCACGATCAGGCCGACTGCCCCGCGCCCGTCAAACCGATCGCTGCGCCCTTGCTCCTGCGACGCGCCAGCATGCCGCGCCGCGCAAGCCGGTGACGCCGGCCGCGGTCGCTGCGACCTCCTCGACGTCGCAAGCCGACAAGGACACGCTGGAGACCGTCATCGAGCTCGTGCGCAAGCGCAAGGCGGGCGATGCCACCAATTACGCCGCCTCCATCTCCGACCCTGTCGCGCGAAAGCTCGCGGAATGGGTCATCCTGCGCAGCGAGGACAATGGCGCGAGCGTCGAGCGCTACCGCGCCTTCCTCTCCGCCAATCCGAGCTGGCCGTCGCAGACTTTCCTGCGCCGCCGCCTCGAGGCCGCGATGTGGGACGACAGGCGCGACGATTCCGTTGCCTGGTCCTGGTTCGAGAACGAGTCGCCGATCTCCGCCAAGGGCCGCTTCACGCTCGCCAAGGCGATGCTGGCGCGTGGCGATCGGGCCAATGCCGAGCGGCTGGTGCGCGAGGCCTGGCGCAGCGATCCGATGTCGGAGGAGACCGAGAACAACGCGCTCGACCAGTTCGGCGCGCTGGTGACGCCGGGCGATCAGAAGGCGCGGATGGATACGCTGCTCTACGGCAGCGAGAACGAGGCCGCGATGCGCGCGGCCAAGCGCCTCGGCGCCGGTTATGTCGCGCTGGCCAAGGCCCGCATCGCCGCTGTCAAGAAAGCACCGAACGCACGCGCGCTGCTCGACGCCGTGCCGCGCGAGCTGCACAACGATCCCGGCTTCATCTTCAGCAAGATCCAGCTTCTGCGCCGCGAGGAGAAGTTTGCGGAAGCCGCCCAGCTGATGCTGTCGGCACCGAAGGACCCGGGCCGGCTCTACAATCTCGACGAATGGTGGATCGAGCGGCGCCTCCTGTCACGCAAGATGATCGACACCGAGGAATTCCGCAGCGCCTATCTGATTGCGCGCGATGCGGCCCTGCCCTCGCGCGACATCTACAAGACCGAGCAGGAGTTCACCGCGGGCTGGATCGCGCTGCGCTTCCTCAACGACCCCACGACCGCCGCCCAGCATTTCGCCCGCATTGGCGTCGGCAGCGTCAATCCGACCACGCTGGCGCGCGCCGGCTATTGGCAGGGCCGCGCCGCGGAGGCCGCGGGCCTCAACAGGAGGCGCGCAACGCTATGCCCGCGCGCCGAGCAATCGACCAGCTATTACGGCCAGCTCGCACGCGCCAAGCTCGGCCTGCCCCAGATCGAGCTCAACAGCCAGCCGCGCGGCCGCGGCGCCGAGCGGCTGGAGATCGTGCGCGCCGCGCAGCTGCTCTACGAACTCGACGAGCGCGAGCTCGCCGTGCCTCTGCTCGCCGACATGGGCGAGAACGGCGATCCCGAAGCGCTCGCGGGCCTGGGCGAGCTCACCCAGCGCTACAGCGACGCGCGCGGCATGCTTCTGCTCGGCAAGGCCGCGCTCAACCGCGGCCTGCCGTTCGATTTCTACGCTTATCCCGTCAACGGCATTCCGCACTTCACGCCGATCGGCCCCGAGGTCGAGCGCAGCATCGTCTACGCGATCGCGCGGCAGGAGAGCGCGTTCAACCCGTCGGTGGTCTCGCCGGCGCAGGCCTATGGGCTGATGCAGGTGACGCCGGACGCCGCACGCTATGTCTGCAAGCGGCACGGGGCGACCTACGATCTGGCGCGGCTGAAGAACGATTCGGTCTACAACGCCACGCTCGGCTCGGCCGAGCTCGGCGGCCTGCTCGAGGATTATCGCGGCTCCTACATCATGACCTTTGCCGCCTACAATGCCGGCCGCGGCAGCGTGAAGAAGTGGATCGACCGTTACGGCGATCCGCGCGACCCCAAGGTGGACGCGGTCGACTGGGTCGAGCTGATTCCGTTTTCCGAGACGCGCAACTACGTGCAGCGGATCATGGAGAACCTTCAGGTCTACCGCGCCCGCTTCGGCGGCGGCACGCGGTTGCAGATCGAGGCCGATTTGCGCCGCTGCACCGGCAGCGTCGAATAGCGCCCCCTTCCCTTGAGGGGAAGCACGCCAACGTCAATCACTATCTCTGTCTGGATTGAGTAAGACGCTCCACGCGCGCTCTGGTAGCATCGCCTCCGGGACAGAAATCAGCTGTCCCAAGCAACAAGAAAAGGAGGAAGCGATGAAGACGTTGGCCGTGTCCGCTCTTGCCGTTGTCTCCATGTCGATCGGCCCGTTGAGCGCCGCCCCGATCAAAGTCGCAGCCCAAACCGGCAACGGCCCCTGGGTCGGATGCTCCCTGTCGGGTGCCGCAGTTCCAGAACTGCAGAAACGTTCTGGGCTTCAAGACCTTCTACGAATGCCAAAGCAACAGGATGGAGCGAGGCTGGACCAGTGTTGAGAGCTCCTATTACTGCCGAGCTCTCGATCTGAAATGACGACGCTTGCCGTTCGGAACGTCTGAGGCCGCCTCACCTGGCGGCTTCTTTCGTAGGAGGCAGTGTCTTCACAACATTGCCGCACGCTCACCCGCAGCGCTCGCCCTGCACTCGCCCAAGAAAAGACCGTCAAAAGAAAAGCCCCGGCGGTTTCCCGCCGGGGCTCTCTGTCAGGTCGTTAGACCGAACTTACCAGTTGCGCTGAGCGCGGAGGAGCAGAACGAGCGAGTTCTGGTCCTTGACCTCGTAGGTCGCAGCCGGCTTGGCGGGAACAGCGGCCAGCCCCGCCGCAATTGTACCTGTGTACTTCTGGTCGATGTTGGTCCAGGCCAAGTCGGCCGAGAACGTCAGGTTCTTGACCGGGGTCCAGCGGGTGATGATACCCACCTGCCCGACGTTGAAGTCGGGGTTACAACCCGTAAGACCAGGTTGCCCGACGGTGAGCAGGCCACCAGCGCCGCAGAGGAAGGTCTTGGCCCCCGAGCCGAACTGCGCCTGAGCGTAGGCACCGTAGATCGCGGTGTTCCAGTAGGGATCCCAGTTGTGCGTGTAAGCACCGCGGAAGCCCCAGGTCTTGATCGTCTCCTGCTGGCCACCCGTGACGTACACGGTGTCCGGAGCGGTGACAGCCGCGAGGCTGCCGTAAGCGCCGGCGAGGCCCGAGCTGCCGTACATCACATACGTGCTGCCCGCGAGGTTCTGGAAGTTGTAGCGGGTCGCACCGTCGGTGTAGACGGCCGACACGTTGATCACGTCACCCGCACCGGTCGGGATGTTCTTGATCGACAGAGCGAGCTGAACCGCCCAGCCCCACTTGTCGTCGGGGTGACCAGTGACTTCGGACGTGCCGTAGTAACCGACGTGGTTGTCATGCGCAGCGACCGACGCCTGGAACATGCCCCAAGCCTGGTCGACACGAACCATACCGACGAGGTTCGGCGACCTGCTGCCGCCGATGGCATTGCTGCCGACAGCACCGCCGAAAATGCCAGCCGCAGTTGCGCCAGTCAGGTTGATGTTACCAGCCTGATAGTACTGGGTGGCGTCTTCAGCCGAGAAGGCTGCCGTCACGCCCTGACCGAAGTCAGCGGTGTAGGTGAACTGGTTGACACCGGTGACCGTGCCCGAGCCACCGACGAGACCGTCGAAGTTGTTGCCGGGATAGTTGGTCCAGGGCGCGTCGAACTGCGACACCGCCTTACCCATGGTGAAGCCGGCGAACTGGATGAAGGCATAGTACACGCCGAGCGAACCGCCCGAGGTGTTGCCGTCGGTCTGGTTGACCGCGCCACCGCCCGAGCCGAACAGAGCCGGAGCAGCTGCACCGACCGGGGTATTAATGCCTAGCGTGCCGCTGTACTGGGTGCCACCGGTCGCGCTGCCGGTGCCGACGTAGTTGCCGGTGGTCCAGGAGAACACGCCGTCGAAGAAGGTACGGACAACGCCGTACTCGGTCGCGGTGCGCGTGTCGATGTTGAGGTCTTCACGAGCGCGCATCGTGTAGTAGTTCGTCAGACGGTTGCGTGCACCGTTGGCGCCCTGGGTCGAGACGTTCTGGTTCAGGGTGAAGTCCGAGTTGGTGCCCAGCGCGACTTCGGCGCGCAGGTAACCACCCAGCTTGATGCAGGTGTCAGTGCCCGGGATGTAGTAGAATCCGGCACCGTACAGGGAGCAGATCTTCACGTATTCGACCGCCTTGGCCTTCACGGGCAGATCAGCCGCCTGCGCTCCGCCCACGGCGATCAGACCCGCCGCTGAGCCGAGCAAAAGGCTCTTAACCAACTTCATGTTAAACCTCCAAGTTGCTCTTCAGGGAAGGTCACTGACCGGACGGCCAATGCCCCAACCCCCTCTAAATCACCGCTTTCGGCTCCTTCGCGCCTTCGGACACACCCGCATGAACGCGAGGGACTTAAGCGAATGACCTAAACGGGACGACCTCGGGATGCCCCCCTCCGTCGCTCGGTCACAATTACCGAACGACCTTGCACACACAACAAGAGAACGCACCGAAACGGGCATATGCAGCGCGTTTCCCGGAGAGTGTTGCACAAATAACACGCAGATGTGATCGCGACGGCTTCTACAAGTCATTGTTTTTATTGATATTTTTTTAACCGGTTCCGTTTGCCCTCGAAATTCCTCACCTGAGGCGGCGCGCGCGGAACAACGCGACTTCGCGGTTACGACGCCGTCGAATCGTGGAATCGGCAGGGGACTCAAGGCGGGACACGGTCGGCCGCGAACTGGGCATGGCACGGCCGAGACAGCAGCCGCCCAAAGGGCGCCAGTCACCAGCAGATGGACATTCATATAAGTGGCTCGAGGCGATGCTGGGCTAACAGGCGGCCCGCCGAAACGGCCGGCATCCAGGCAACGCCCTCTCCTTACCGTCAGCGTCCTCGAAGCCCGCCCCGGCAGCGGGGAACCCAGATCGGCCATTCGCGTGAGCAATGGCGGCGTACGCCGGCTTGCTCATCCAAGCGCCTGAATTTCGATAGGCTCCGGCGGCAATCCGGCCTGGTGTCTTTGATACATCGCCTCGTAGGACGCCTCTAAATGCTTGGTATAGACGCGTCGAACAGCGATGTTTTCGCGCGGTTTTCTCGCAGCCGGTCGCGAATGAGCTGAAGCCGTTGCTTGTCGAGCGCCGGCTCGATCGCGAGCGCCTCATAGCCCTCGCGTGTCCGCGTGATCAGTTCAGGTAGGCCCGCGGCGTCAAGCAAGCTCGCGGCGACGCGGCCTGCGAAACCATTTCCGATTTGCGTCAGGACCGGCAGACCGGCCCACAACGCATCGCTGGCCGTCGTATGCGCGTTGTATGGCAGCGTATCCAGGAACAAGTCGGCAAGGCGATGGCGCGCCAGATGCTCCGATGACGATGGAAGACGCCTTGCAAACACCAGGCGATCTGGATCGATACCGCGGCGTCCCGCTTCCTTTCTCAGGTTGGATCTTGCGTTTTCCGCCATGTCGGACAACCACAACACCGACTGGTCCACGCGCTTGAGGATATTCATCCAGCTTCCGAAGACGGATGGATTGATCTTGTAGGCATTGTTGAAGCCACAAAACACCGTCCATTCCGGCCGCAGACCGTGATCGGCCCTGTCGCAGGTGATCTGGTCGACGGCCTGCCCCCTGACATCGCGCGGCATGAAACTGCCGGGCAGCGCACGACCTTCTCTTCGAAGAACCGGTCGTTCGATTCCGGCACCACGACGCGATCAGCGATGATGTAATGCGAGAGGTCCTTGCTCCCCAACGTTCCCGCGAATCCGAGGTAATTGACGACGATCGGCGCCGGGCCGGAGGCAAACAGGGACAGCCTGGCATTCTGCGTATGCCCGGCGAGATCGACGAGGATGTCGATCTGCGCATCGTTGATCGCCTGCAGGATGTCACTGTCGGTCTTGTGCTGACAATCGAGGAAGCGGTGGAAGGAGCCTTCCAGCCGCTTGCGCAGATCGCTGTCATCTCCCGGGCCAATCGAAAAGGCGTAGGTCTCGAAGCGATGGGTGTCGTGGCTCTCGAAAATGCCGGCGGTCATGTAGCCAACCGGGTGCTCGCGCAAATCGGGGGACACATATCCGACCCGGATCTTGTCGTGGCTGCTGGTCTCTGCTCTCGAACTCGGCTTGGAGATATGCGGAAGCTTTGCGGCGACCCAGGCTCTGGCGCATCGCAGATGATCGTCAGGAGAATCCGTCAAGGACAGCAACGCAAAGGGAGAGCTGTTGGCCTTCCCCGCCCGGATTGCTCCTGTCAGATGACCGATCTCCTCATCGAGATCATCCCAGTTGCACAGGTTCATCTTGGCATAGAGGCGCAGCCCCTCGATGCCCTCGTGGTCGGGCTTGATCGATACGGCCTTGTCATAGGCGGCAAGAGCCTCGTCGAAGCGCCTCAGATCGGTGAAGACATTGCCCCGACCGATCCAGGCTCCTTCCAGGTCGGGCTGGATCGAGAGCGCCTTGTCAAACGCAGCAAGGGCATCCTCATAACACTTGAGAGCCCACGCGACGTTGCCTCGGCCAAGCCATGCTTCGGCGAGGTCAGGCTTGATCGACAGGGCCCGCTCATACGCTGCAGACGCGTCATCGTAGCGCTTGAGCTCGGTAAGAACGTTGCCCCGGCCAAGCCACGCCTCCGCCAGATCAGGCCTGATCGAGAGCGCCTTGTCATACGCCGCGAATGCTGCGTCGTAGCGCTTCAGATCGCAGCAAACATTGCCGCGGCCAAGCCACGCGCCCTCCAGATCCGGCTTGATCGACACCGCCTTGTCGTAGGCGGCAAGCGCGTCGTCATTGGCGCTTGAGATCGGCCATGACGTCACCTCGGCCAATCCATGCATCCCCGAAGGCGGGCTTGTGCGACAGCGCCTTGCCGTAGGTCGCAAATGCTTCGTCATGGCGCTTGAGGTTCCGCAAGGCATTGCCGCGGCCGAGCCAGGCATTCTCGAGATCAGGCTTGATTGCCAGCGCCTTGTCGTAGGCGACGAGAGTGCCTTCGTAGCGTGTCAGCTTCTCGAGGCAGTTGCCCTTGCTCACATAGGCATCGGCGAAGTTCGGATTGTAGGCGATCGCCTTGTCGAATTGATCGATCGCATTCGAATAGTCTCTCGCAAACTCGGCGAGGATCGAGCCCCGGTTGTGATACGAAAGAGGATTGCGCGGATTCACCGCCAAGGCGCGCGAAAAATAGGTCAGCGCCTCCTGGGGGCGATTCAGGGATCTGAGCACATAACCATAGTTGCTGAGCGCTTCGTCGTTGCTTCCATTCAGGGCGACCGCCGCCCTGAGATGGACCTCGGCCTCCGGGAACCGCCCTTGGACGAGCTTCACCACACCCAAGAGATGTTCGACCTCGAAAATGTTCCTGGAGGATTTCGCGATCTGGTGCAGTATTCTTTCCGCTTTGACCAGATCGTTGGCGTAAAAGGCCTCGACAGCACGTCGAAATTTGGCCTGCAGTTCATTCGCTAAGCCCATTCCTCCCTCGGATCATCCGCTCAATCATAACAACCGCTCCGGTGAAGGCATAGCAACCGGCCGGGCCGGCGCTCGTCCAGTCCAATTGGCAAGGCGCGTCGTCCTCGCGTCGTCGACCTCTCAGCCAACAGCTTGCGCCGCGCAACCGGAACCTGACTAAGAAGCTGCCTGTACACGCTCCCGAGCACCGTTGCACTTGTCAGAGGTGGAGCTTTCCCGGTCCCTTGCTCTGCGCGGGCCTGCCCTGATGCACAACAGTCCTTCGGGTCAGCAGCTCGGGCCTCGAAGGCGAAAGAGTGAAGCGGGGCAATGCCCATGGCCGACTAGGCACCCCAATGAAATTTTGCGAATAAAATCAAATCCTTGCCTCTATCAAAGACGATTGAAGGTGAGAAATCGCCCTGCGCCAGGCGCCAAACGCTCTGTTCAGCATCCGTTCTTTTGAACGCCTATCCTCAGCCCGTGGGCAGCCATTCTAATGGCTCATCCCGACCGCTACGACATCGCTGGGAATAATCGAGCGCAAACACGCCCTTCCAAATTGACCGTGCCTACAAAATCGATACATAAGGCTCGCACCGGAGAGGTGGCCGAGTGGCTGAAGGCAACGCTTTGCTAAAGCGTCATACGGTCTCAAGCTGTATCGAGGGTTCGAATCCCTCCCTCTCCGCCATCCACCAGCAGAATCTAGCCCGGCTCGGTTCTTTCACCTGAAGAGCTCGTGGCGCCGGCGCAGAAAGCTTGGCGCAAGGATGCGCGCGGCTGAGCTCAGCCGATTCGCGTTCTCTTATATATGTGTGCCCACACCTAGGTGCCGGATCGCCAGATCCGCCAATGCGAGGGCGCGATCAGCACCGCCTCGCCGGCCCAGACATTGAACCAGACGCCGGCTCTGCGCCGGCAGGGAAAGGTGAGCGGCAAAATGCCGGTCTTGTGCGGCCGTCCGAGTTCCAGATCGCAATCGTCGGGCGCGATCTGAATCGGCAGCCAGTGACCCGTGACCGAGTCATTCTTGTCGGGGTTGTTCATGCCGTACGAGTTCTGAAGCGGCGGCACGATGCTGGGCTTGATTCAGCGCAACCAAATCGCCCGTGAGAACACGGGCCGGCTGCGATGCCCGGCTCAGTGAGCCGAAACCCACGCCCTCGCATCGCGCTGGGCGGCCGCGATCTCGGCATCCGACATCTGGCCCGCGACTTCCTGGCGCAGCGCCACGGCGTCCTTGCGGCCCTTCAGCGCGGCGAGATTGAACCATTTGTGCGCGGCGACGAGATCGACGAGGCCGGAGCGGCCGCTCGCCCAATAGATCCCGCGCTCGAACAGCACGTCCGACAGCGCGCTCGCATCGATCGGCGTCGCGGTCTCGATATCGAAAGTACCCTGAAACATAACGCATCCCCTTTTTGTTATGCCGCCTCGTTCCCCCGAGCGCGGCTCCCGTCCAACTCTGATGTGCATGACCCTTCCCGGGATCGTGCACTGTTCAACTCATCCCCAATGCCGTTTGCCGGCTTGTTGAAGGCGATGATGGCGGGCAAATTTGAATGGCAGTTTAAGTATCGCGATGAAGCAGACGTAAACGCGAGCGCGCGCCATCCGCGCGCTGAATTCAAGAAGTCCCCGTTTTGCAGGCACTTCTGCGATTCGTCAGATTCGGTTTACCTTGGGATTTTGGGACATCGATAACCATCGCGCGCAGTGGCGCGCGTGCTGCGGTTACAATTTGTGGGAGCGGATCGCTGGAAAGGCGCGGGTCACCGCCGCGTGCGGCGGCACCGGCGCCCGTCATCCCGACCGGCGCAGATCGAGGCGCGAGAATCGATCGCAGTGGCTTTGCACCGAGCCCGCGCGAAGGCCGTCGCAGCGACAGCTCGCCGCAGCCCTCACCCGCCCCAAAGGCAGTGCGGCCATGCAGTGCGGCCGAGGCAGCGCGACGACGTCGCGGTCAGATCAGCAATGTGAGGGAAAGGGAATGCCGGCAATACCCCGGCCTCAACAGAACGAGGGCGTCGGCGAACACGTCAGGATCAGATTTCACGTTGGCCCGAAGGGCGCTTGTGAAATTGCGGAGCCCCTTACGGAGAACCGCACCGAACGAAGAAAACTTGTTTCTTCTGCCGGATCGTCAAGGAGAACGATCCGACCGTTGACCTGATGTCTCGCCGACACCCTCTATCGTCGACCAGAACCTCTGGGAGGCGCTGATGACGTGCCGGCCGCTTTAAGAGCCGGCAACTTCAGAAGCGAAGTTACTTCTTCTTCTTCGCGACCTTGCGGGTCTTCTTCGCAGTCTTCTTCACTGCGCTCTTCGCCTTCTTCGCCTTCTTCGCTTTCTTGGCCATGTTGCCCTCCGATGTGTGAGATGGCTTTAATCGCTGCGCGCATTCGGGGATCGAATGCACTCACCCCGAATACACCAACACGACGAAAAAAAACATCTTCTGACTTAAGGAAGTGTTGACGGCGCAGTGCGCGTGCGCCAGCCCCGCCTGATTTGCCGGCGCGCAGAGACACGTGTCCGCAATCGCAAATGCTTCGCGCAGCATCGACGTCGACGAGCGCAGCGATTGCAAGAAAACCCTATGCAGCAAGTAATATTCTGCGCATGCACATCACGCGTGATCGGTGCGATGATGCGCGCTGCAACGCGCGCGATCGCGTCGCAGGGCAGAGTCGCGGACTCTGAGTCGCGATTTTTGGCAACGAAATTATTTTCATGCTTAACGGCGGGAGCGCTCGTCAGAGCGTGCGCAAGCCGCCGTTTTGCGCGAATCGCGCGGGCCGCGATTCGGCGGCGCTGCGCGCCCTTGAGCGGATGATGATTGCCGTCGACGACGCGCGCGAGCGTCGCATCGCAAGGTGAAGCGAGGTGACGAAGCATGTCGTCACCTCGTTCGAGCGCGTGAGGCTAGACGCCGAGCTTGGACTTGAGCAGGTCGTTGACGCTCTGCGGGTTGGCCTTGCCGCCGGACGCCTTCATCACCTGACCGACGAACCAGCCGAGCGACTGCGGCTTGTCCTTGACCTGCGCGGCCTTGTCGGGATTGGCCGCGATGATGTCGTCGACAACCTTTTCGATCGCCGAAAGATCCGTCACCTGCTTCATGCCGCGGCTTTCCACCAGCGCACGGGGATCGCCGCCCTCCTGCCAGACAATCTCGAACAGATCCTTGGCGATCTTGCCGGAGATCGTGCCCTCGCCGATCAGGTCGATGATCCCAGAGAGCTGCTCGGCGCCAACCGGAGAGCCCGCAATATCCCGCCCCTCCTTGTTGAGGCGGCCGAACAGCTCATTAATCACCCAATTCGCCGCCATCTTGCCGTCGCGCGCGCGGTTGGCGAGCTTGTCGAGCACCGTCTCGTAGAACACCGCGCTCTCACGCTCGGCGACCAGCACGCTCGCGTCATAGGCCGACAGGCCAAAGTCTGCGACAAAGCGCGCCTTCTTCTGGTCCGGCAGCTCCGGCAGCTTCGCCTTCAGCTCGTCGACGAACTCCTGGCCGAACTCAAGCGGCAGCAGGTCGGGATCGGGGAAGTAGCGGTAGTCGTGCGCCTCTTCCTTGGACCGCAACGACTGCGTTTCGCCCTTGTTGGGGTCGAACCGACGCGTCTCCTGCGCGATCACGCCGCCATCCTCGATGATCTCGATCTGGCGCCGCGCCTCGTACTCGATCGCCTGGCCAATGAAATTGATCGAGTTCATGTTCTTGATCTCGCAGCGCGTGCCGAGCGGCCCGCCGGGCTTGCGCACGGAGACGTTGACGTCGGCGCGCAGGTTTCCCTTCTCCATGTCACCGTCGCAGGTGCCGAGATAGCGCATGATCGAGCGCAGCTTGGCCACATAGGCCTTGGCCTGCTCGGCGTCGCGGATGTCCGGCTTTGAGACAATCTCCATCAGCGCCACGCCGCAGCGGTTGAAATCGATGAAGGACAGCGACGGCGACTGGTCGTGCAGCATCTTGCCGGGGTCCTGCTCCAGATGCAGCCGCTCGATGCCAACGGTAGCGGTCCTGCCGCCCTCGAGCTCGACGATCACCTCGCCCTCGCCGACGATCGGCGACTTGTACTGGCTGATCTGGTAGCCCTGCGGCAGGTCCGGATAGAAATAGTTTTTCCGGTCGAACACCGAACGCAGATTGATCTTTGCGTTGAGACCGAGCCCGGTCCGGACAGCCTGCCTGACGCATTCCTCGTTGATCACGGGCAGCATCCCCGGCATCGCGACGTCCACGAGCGACACGTGGCTGTTCGGTTCACCGCCGAAGGCAGTGGACGCGCCCGAGAACAGTTTCGCGTTCGAGGTCACCTGGGCATGGATCTCCATGCCGATGACCATCTCCCAATCGCCGGTTGAGCCTTTGAGGAGCTTGTGGGAAGTGGCAGGTGCGTTCATGGCATAACTCGTTTGTTGGCTGCGCGCCGGTCGCTTGCTTCGAGAAGCCCGTTCAGCGACTGAAACACGTCGGCCGGCCGGCGTTGCGCGATCTCGCCGCGGCCCATCACCTCGATCTCTCCGAACAGCGCGTCGACCTCCGGCGAAGACGCAAACACGAAGCCGTCGAACGAGGTGCTCTGCTCTTCGAAATCGCTGGAGATCTCGACACGGTAGCCGTGCGCCTTGAGGCGATCGACGACGTCGTAGTGGAGGGCCTGCGAATGAGTTGCAACGAAGAGATAATCGACGCGGCGCTTGCTCAGCACGCTCTCCGCGCCCTGCAACATCTCGACCTCGAAAGCCTGGATATCGGCATGCAGGATGTCGAGGCGCTTGATCTTCCGGTCCCGGAAAAAGGCGTCGACCTCGAACTTGCCGGTGCCGACGAAGGCCTTGATGAACTCGCCCTTCAGTCCGTTGCGCGCGAAATTGTCCTGACCGGTCTTGAGGCAAGCGGGGTCGGGCTCGACCAGGATGACCTCTGCCTTGGGCCGCGTCCTGTTCAGCCACATGGAATAATGGCTCCAATAGGCGCCGAGCTCGATCATCGCCGGCGCCTCGCCGAGCCGCTTCAGCAACTCCTGGAAGACGTATTCCTCCAGCGGCTCGTGGACGCCGCGATTGATGATGAGCACACTGCTGAAGGGGCCGTAATACGCCCCCGGCCCGATGCCCGGGACCTTCAGGCCGTTATGTAGATAAACCTGGTCGCCATCGATGAGACCGGCCATCGGGACGCGCTCGATCAGGAGGTTGAGCGGATCGGAAACGATCTCGCGAAAGCGGCCGAACAGGTCCTCCGGCTTCGCCTTGGCTCCCTTGAAACCTAGCTCGCTCATGTCCGCGCACTCCCACCCAGCGCAACGGCGATGCGCTGCCATTCTGCTTCGAGCGAGTCCATTGCCACGGGCTGGCCGGCCTGGCGATACCAGTAGCCGGCGTTGCCGAGATCGCCTTCGACGCGGTGCAAGTACGCATGAACCCAGGCCGCCTCGCGGCTGCTCTCGTCCTGAACGATCTTGTGCGCCTGGTCCCAGTCGCCCTTCGCCGCCCACCAGAGACCCGTGAGCGGCGCGCTCAGCTCCGGCGCGGGCGCCGCGCCGTCGAGGCTCGCGATGAAATCAGCGACATTCACCACCACCTCGCGGGCGTGAAGCGGCCGGCGGCCTGCTCGATCACCTCGCCGAGCGAGAACAGCGTCTCCTCGTCGAACGGGCGGCCGATCAGCTGCAACCCGAGCGGCAGACCCTGCGAGTCCTTGCCGGCGGGCACGGCGATGCCCGGCAGGCCCGCCATGTTCACGGTCACCGTGAAGATGTCGTTGAGATACATCTCGACGGGGTCGGCGCCGCCCTTCTCGCCGATGCCGAAGGCGGCCGACGGCGTCGCCGGCGTCAGGATCGCGTCGACGCCCTTGGCAAAGCAATCCTCAAAATCCTTCTTGATCAGCGTGCGCACTTTCTGGGCGCGCAAATAATAGGCGTCGTAATAGCCGGCCGACAGCACATAGGTGCCGATCATGACGCGGCGGCGTACCTCCGCGCCAAAACCTCCGGCGCGGGTGTTCTCGTAGAGCTCTGTGATGTTCTTAGCTTGCTCGCGCAGGCCGTAGCGAACGCCGTCATAGCGCGCGAGGTTGGAGGAGGCTTCCGCGGGGGCCACGATGTAATAGGCCGGCAGCGCGTATTTGGTGTGCGGCAGCGATATCTCGACGAGCTCTGCCCCCGCGGCTTTCAGCCAGGCCGCGCCCGCTTCCCAAAGTTTCTCGATTTCGGCCGGCATGCCGTCGAGACGATACTCCCTGGGGATGCCGATCTTCATGCCCTTCACGGACTTGCCGATCGCGGCCTCGTAGTCCGGCACCGGGATGTCGACCGAGGTCGTGTCCTTCGGATCGTGGCCGGCCATCGAGCGCAGCAGCATCGCGGCATCGCGCGTTGTGCGCGCGATCGGACCTGCCTGGTCGAGCGAGGAGGCAAAGGCGACGATGCCCCAGCGCGAGCAGCGGCCATAGGTCGGCTTGATGCCGACAGTTGCGGTGAACGCCGCCGGCTGGCGGATCGAGCCGCCGGTGTCGGTCGCGGTCGCGCCCATGCAGAGCAGCGCCGCCACGGCCGAGGCCGAGCCGCCGGACGAGCCACCCGGCACCAGCGTCGTGTTGCTTCCCTCGCGCCGCCAGGGATTGCCGACGGGACCGAAGCACGAGGTCTCGTTCGCCGAGCCCATGGCAAACTCGTCATTGTTGAGCTTGCCGAGCATCACCGCGCCGTCGCGCCAGAGCTGCGAGGTCACGGTGGACTCATAGGTCGGCACGAAATTGCCGAGGATTTTTGAGCAAGCCGTGGTGCGCACGCCCTTGGTCGCGAACAGGTCCTTGATGCCGAGCGGGATGCCCGCGAGTGGGCCCGCATCACCGTTGGCGAGCTTTGCGTCCGCCTCGCGCGCCATGCTGCGCGCCTGGTCCGGCGTCTCCATCACGAAGGCGTTGAGCACGCGCGCGGCTTCGATCGCGTTCAGATGCGCGTCGGTCAGTTCGAGCGACGTGAAAGTCTTGTCGGCGAGACCCTTGCGGGCCTCGGCGAGCGTCAGCGATGTCAAATCGGTCATTTATTGATCGGGCTGCAGAAGAACGGAGACAGGGTCTTGTCGTTGGCCGGGTCGTCTTTTTTGGTGGCCGCATTGGCGGCGGCCTCGAGCTCATCGAGCACGGCATTGACGGCGACATTGGGATCGGCAGCCTTGCCCTGCCGCTCCATCTTGTCGAGGTAGTTCATGTAGGCCTGATAGGCCTTCTCATCGTCGCAAAGCAGGCACATCGGACCACGTCCTGAGACTCTTTATTTGACGCGTTTTCTTCACGCGAACCGGGCTCCACTTCGCTCGAAAACGCTATGCTACTCGACGACCTTCGGCACCAGGAAGAAATGCCCCTCGGTCGCGGGCGCGTTGGCAACGATATCGTCGGCGATCTCGCCGTCATTGACCACGTCCTGCCGCTTCTTCATCTGCATCGGGGTGACCGAGGTCATCGGCTCCACGCCCTCGACATTGACCTCCGAGAGCTGCTCGACAAAGGCGAGCATGGCATTGAGCTCGCCCTGAAGATGCGGAACCTCGCCCTCGGAAACCGCAATGCGCGCCAGATGCGCGATGCGGCGGACGGTAGCGGCGTCGACGGACATTATATAAGGCCTCTCACGGCAAAACCTATGTGCCGTATAGCAGAGGCCGCTTTTGCGCCGCAACCGGCCCTGGCGCCCTATCCAGCCACCGCTTTTAGGCGGGCCAAGGCCGATTTGGCGAGATCCCGGGTCAATTCGGCCGCAGGGACCTCGCGGCCGAGGGCGACGGCCTGGCCGGCCCAGAGATTGGTGAAATCCACCCTGCCCTGCTTTTCGGCAGCCGTCTTGAGCGGCCCGAGCGCCGTCGCGGCATGGGGGAACGGCGGCGCATCCGGCGAGATCGGACCGGCTTCGCGCATCAGGCGGTTCTGCACACCGCGCGCCGGGCGCCCGGTCATGACATTGGTGATGACGGTGGAATCGTCCCGCGCTTCAGCGAGCGCCTTGCGCCCGCCTGCGCTGACCTTGGATTCCGGACAGCGCAGATAGGCGCTGCCGATCTGCACGCCGGATGCCCCGAGTGCGAAGGCTGCGGCAATGCCGCGCCCGTCGGCGATGCCGCCGGCCGCGATGACAGGCACCTTCACGGCATCGGCGACCTGCGGCACCAGCGCAAATGTGCCGGGCTGCTCGGCGATCTTGTCGGTCAGGAACATGCCGCGATGGCCGCCCGCCTCGGCGCCTTGCGCGATCACGGCATCGACGCCGCGCTGTTCCAGCCAGACCGCTTCCTTCACCGTCGTCGCGGAGGAGATGACGAGGCAACCAGCCGCCTTGACGCGCTTGAGCAGCGCGGACTCCGGCAGGCCGAAATGGAAGCTGACGACCTCCGGCTTCAGCTCTTCGACGACCTCGCAGAACGCGGCGTCGAACGGCGCGCGGTTCGCAGCGGCGACCGGCGCCGCCGGATCGAGCCCGTGCTCGGTGTAATAACCCATGAGCCGCTGCTTCCAGCGCGCTTCGGCCTCGGGCGTGAGATCGACCGGCGTGTGGCAGAAGAAGTTCATGTTCAGCGGCGCCTTCACCCGCTGGCGGATGATGTGGACCTGCTCGCGCGCCTTTTCCGGCGACAGCAGCGCACTCGGCAGCGACCCCAGCCCGCCGCCTTGTGCCACGGCGATCACCAGCTCCGCATCCATCACGCCGGCCATCGGCGCCAGCACGATCGGGAATTCGGTCTTGAAGAGGTCGATCAGTCGACGGTCAGGCCACATGGTTGTTCTCTCTCGTTGGTCCTTACCCTCCCCTGGAGGGGGAAGAATTCTGTGCCGCGACTATTGAATTGCGCCGCCCAGCGAGCAGCTGCTCCGCCTCCACCGCAATCCGCTCGACGATCTCGGCCGCCGGTGAAATATCATGGATCAGTCCGACCGCTTCGCCCGCGATGACGGCGGCGACATCAAAATTCCCGGAGGCTTTCGCCGCGGCATACTCCGCCGCGACTGCGGCGACATTCTGCATCAGCTCGACCTCGCGACCGATCCAGCGCCTGGCGTGATCGTTGACCAGACACCGTCCCGTGAACGGCGCCGGCCAGACATTGTTGCGGGAGAGATCGAAGATGATGCCGCGTACGGTCGAGCCGCTGTTCGCCGCGCAGATGCGCCGCTTGGCTTCCTCGGCACCATCGGCCTCCTGGCTCGCATAGAACCGCGTACCGAGCAGCACGCCGCTCGCGCCCAGCATCATCATCGCAGCGAGCCCGCGTCCATCGGCGATGCCGCCGGCCGCCACCACGGGCACGCGGCCCGCGGCGAGATCGACGATTGCGGGCACGAGATCGACGGTGGTGCGGGAGGCACCATGACCGCCCGCCTCCGTCCCCTGCGCGATCACGATGTCGGCGCCGGCATCGAGCGCCTGCCGCGCCATCGCTTCGTCCTGCACCTGGCAGATCAGACGCGCGCCTGATGACTTGATCCTGCGTGCGAACGGCGCGGGATCGCCAAACGATAACATGATCGCGGATGGCTTTGCGGCAAGCGCGACATCGAGAAGCTCCGGCCGTTTCGCGAGGCTCCAGGTGATGAAGCCGATGCCGAACGGTGCCGACAGTCGCGCGAGCTTCGCCGTCTCCTGCTCCAGCCACGCCGCTCGCCATAGCCGCCGCCGAGAATGCCGAAGCCGCCGGCGCGGCTCACGGCCGTCACCAGACGGCTGCCGGCGACGATGTCCATCGGCGCCAGCAGGATGGGATGCCTGATCTCCAGCAGCGTGGTCAGCGAGGTCGTCATTGGCACGGCGCTTCCTCCGATCTGGACAGCAAGACTAGGGCCGACTAGCATTCTCGAAAAATGAATTGTTGCGAACGTAGCCATCTCGAAAGCGAAACGACGCCATGGAACTCAGCGACATCCAGACCTTCGCCGCGGTCGCTCGCGCCGGAGGCATCACCCGCGCCGCGGAAGAGCTGAACACCGTGCAGTCCAACGTCACCCAGCGCGTGAAGGCCCTGGAGGCGGAGATCGGCACGGCGCTGTTCGAGCGCCACAGCCGCGGCATGACGCTGACCGGCGCCGGCAAGCGCCTCCTGCCCTATGCACAACGGATGGCGGCGCTGTCGCGCGAAGCGCTGCTCGCCGCCCGCGACGACGGCGAGCCGAAAGGGCCGCTGGCGATCGGCTCGATGGAGACGACGGCAGCGGTGCGCTTGCCGCCGCTGCTGGCTGATTTCCACCGCCGCTTTCCAGCCGTGCGGCTCTCCTTGCGCACCGCGACCACGGCCGACCTCGTCGCCGGCGTGCTCGAAGGCGCGCTCGACGGCGCCTTCGTCGCAGGTCCCATCGCGCATGCCGACCTCACGACGACCAGCGCGTTCCGCGAAGAGCTGGTGCTGGTCAGCGCGCGGCGCTGGGCCTCGCTTGCCGAGCTGCGCGCCGGCACGCCGGAGTCGGGTCCCACCGCGCTGGTGTTCCGCACCGGCTGCACCTATCGTCAGCGGCTAGAGCAGGTGTTCGTCGAGTTCGGCTGGCCGTCGGCCGCACGCTTCGAACTCGGCACGCTCGACGGAATGATCGGCTGTGTCGCCGCCGACATGGGCGTGACGCTGTTGCCGCGGGCGGTCGTCGAACGCAGCGCGATGAACGGCAGCGTGTCGATCCACGCGCTCAGCGCCGCGCATGCGCGGGTCGAGACGCTCTTCGTCCAGCGCCGCGCTGGGCATCAATACAGCGCGCTCCAAGGCTTCATCGCCTGCCTGAAGAAGGACGACGACGTCATCGCGGCCTGACGCGGCGCGAACGTTCCACGCGACGAAATTCGTCACAAATCCATCGCGCTTGAATCAATCCGCGCTGCGTTCAGCCGCCGCATCGCAGCACATCGAAAAGCTTTGAAGCCCGCGATCATTCTACGTTAGGATGAGCGACTGGCCAGCGCGAAACCATAATCGAAGCCAAAACATCGGCAAGAAACACTGGGAGGACTATCGATGCGCAATACGCTCGTGTTGTGCTGCGTCGCCGCGTTGTCGGCGATATCAGGGACTGCAAGCGCTCAGGACTGGACCAAATCGAAATGGGGGCCCAACGACGAGATCGGCGCCGCCAACTACATGACGCCCGACCTGGTGGTAAAGGCAGCCTCGCTGGTGAAGACCGGCAAGACCTACGCCCTCGGCATCCCCGTCACGCCGCAGACGCCGGCCTATCCGCCGCGCACCTTCAAGCTCACCATCGTGCAGCCGGGACAGGCCGGCAGCCCGGGTCTCGGTCCCAACAAGGCCACCTACAATGACGACATCCTCGACACGTGGGTCGGCATCGGCAGCCAGCTCGACGGTCTCGGCCATCTCGGCGTCGAGCACGTCTATTACAACGGCAACAAGCTCGCCGATTTCGCCGACCCGAACGGGCTGAAGAAGCTCGGCATCGAGAAGGTGCCGCCGATGGTCACCCGCGGCGTGCTGCTCGACATGGCCGCCTACTTCAAGACCGACGTGGTGAAGGAAGGTACCGCCTTCAACGTCAAGGAGATCGAGGAAGCTGCCAAGCAGCAGAACGTCGAGATCCGCCAGGGCGACGTCGTCATCTTCCACACCGGCTGGCTCAGCCTGATCGGCAAGGACGACAAGCGCTACTCGGCGGGCGAGCCCGGCCTCGGCGTCGAAGGCGCGAAGTATCTCACCGGCAAGGGCGTCGTCGCCATCGGCGCCGATACCTGGGCGCTCGAGGTGCTGCCGTTCGAGTCCAAGAACGTGTTCGAGGTGCATCAGATCCTGCTCGCGATGAACGGAACCTACATCCTCGAGAACATGGACACCGCGGCGCTTGCGCGGGACAAGGGCTATGAGTTCCTGTTCGTGCTGGGCCAGCCGCGCTGGACCGGCGGCGTGCAGGCGATGATCAACCCGATCGCGATCCGCTGATCTCGATTGCGATCCGCTGATCCAAGACCCGGGCGAGGATCCGCCTGCCATCAGGCAGGCCCCTCGCCCGATCCCTCCATCACCGCGGCCTGAGATTCCAGCGTCGCAGCGCGACGACGGCCCAGATCGCCTCGACCAGGCCGAACGGCCAGGCGCCCTGGAGAAAGCCGTAGGCCGAGCCGAGCGCGCAGGAGCCGGCGAACAGCAGCACGTACCAGTGGCTGCGGTCCTCCAGGGCATAGCAGACCAGCATCGCCGTCACGGCAAACAGGCCGAATAGTGTCAGTGCGTCCATCGTCGAGGGTTCACTCGGAAGCGTTGCGCGTGATATGCGCTAAATCCATGCCGGCTCTTATCCTGCCTCTCGTCGATGCTGCAACCCACTGGCCCGAACGCGGCGCGCTGGTCGGACTTGATCTGGGCACCAAAACCATCGGCGTGGCCGTGTCCGACCCGGACCGGCGGCTGGCGACCGGCGTCGAGACCATCCAGCGCAAGCAGTTCAAGCAGGACGCCGCCCGGCTGCTCGCGATCGCCGCCGAGCGCAAGGCGGCCGGCTTCGTGCTCGGCCTGCCCATCAACATGGACGGCAGCGAGGGCCCGCGCGCGCAATCGACCCGCGCCTTCGCCCGCAACCTCGCCGGCCTGACCGCCCTTCCCATCGGCCTCTGGGACGAGCGGCTGTCGACCGCCGCGGTCGAGCGCGAGCTGATCGGCATGGATGTCAGCCGCGCCAAGCGCGCCGAGGTGATCGACGAGCACGCCGCGATCTTCATCCTGCAAGGCGCGCTCGACCGCCTCGCGAACTTGCGCAACGGAGCCGGCTGACCCCATGGCCGTCGTGATCGCGGCGCTGCTGCCGGTCTTCATCCTCATCGTGTTGGGCGTCGTGCTGAAACGCACGTTGATGCGGCTCGACACGCAATGGCACGGGCTGGAGCGGCTGACCTATTTCGTGCTGTTTCCGATGCTGCTGATCCAGACGCTGGTGAAGGCGGACCTGTCGAAAGTGCCGGTCGCCGGCGTCGGCGGCGCGCTCTTGCTGTCGGCGCTCGCGATGTCGCTGCTGTGCCTGGCGCTCCGCCCGGCCCTGTCGCGGCTCGACATCGACGGCCCGGCCTTCACCTCGATCTTCCAGGGCGCAACGCGCTGGCAGACCTATGTCGCGCTGTCCGTCTCCGCCAATATGTTCGGCGATGTCGGGCTGGCGCTGGCTTCCGTGGCGATGGTCGCGATCATCCCCCTGGTCAACGTCTTCAGCGTCGCCGTGCTCGCGCATTATGCCGCGCCGGAAAAGCAGTCCGCGCGTGCGATCGTCATGACGGTGATCCGCAATCCCCTGATCTGGGCCTGCGTCATCGGCCTCGTCATCAACGTCATCCATTTGCCGCTGCCGAAAATCTGGCACGAGGTGGCCGATGCGCTCGGCCGCTCCTCGCTCGCCATCGGCCTGCTTGTGACCGGCGCGGGATTGCAGCTCAGCGGCCTGCTCCGCCCGAGCATGGGCGCGAGTATCGGCGTGGCGTTCAAGCTGGTGCTGATGCCCGTGCTCGCGCTGGTGCTCGCCGCCTGGTTCGGGTTGACAGGCAACAGCCTTGCGATCGTCGCGATCTGCGCGGCGGTGCCGACATCGCCCAGCGCCTATGTGTTGGCCCGCCAGATGGGCGGCGATGCGCCGCTGCTGGCGCAGATCATCACACTACAGACGATCCTGGCCGCAATCACGATGCCGGTCACGATCGCGCTGGTTGCCTAGCTCCCCAGCCACATCGTCAGCACCACCGCGGTCAGATTGTTCAGCGCATGCAGGATGATCGTGAGCCAGAGCGAGTTCGCGCGATAGCGCATGTAGCCGAACCACAGGCCGATGCTGAAGACCTCGGCGAGGAAGTACATGTCGTATTGCAGATGGACGATCGTCCACACCAGCGACGACAGGACGATCGCGCCTGATACGCGCAGGAAGCTCGCCGACCAGCCGCGGAACAGAAAGCCGCGCGCCAGCACTTCCTCCGACATCGGCGCCGCCACGCTGAAGGCGATCAGCAGCATGAGTGCCGCGCCCTTGTCGCGGCCGGATTTCAACAGATCGGTCATGAAGCCCGGCGTCGCCTCGCGGCCGAGCGATCGCGACACGACCTCCCAGGCCAGCACGATCAGGACGAGACCGACCGCGCCGAACAGCAGCTGCCTCCAGGACGGCCAATAGAGCGCGAGGTAGTCGGTGAACGACGCCTTCTTGATGCGGATGGCAAGCCACACCGCCGCCAGCGTCGCCGGCAGCCCCATGATCACCGAGAGCGCCAGCGCATGGGGCTCGTGACCGATCGACTGGAGCGAGGCGAGGTCCATCGGCAGGCCACGCAGCACCACCAGCAAAACGATAGCGCCGATCTGCCCGACGAACATCGCGACGAAGATGAGGAGGCCCCACAGCGCCGTGCCCCAGAACTTCCAGACGCGCGGCGGCGCGGGCGTCTCGATCAGCGGCGGATGGTCGGGATTGAGGGAGTCCATCAGAGGGCTTTCGTTGGGTAACGCAAACTATCAAGAGATCGTCATGCCCGGGTCAGGCCCAGCCATGACGTTGTGGAGAGACCGCGCCCACTCACGGCAGCGCCCTCGCGAGCAGCGCGCGGACGTCGCCGCTGTCCAGCTCGACCGCGCCGTACATGCTGGCGTGATTGGCCGCGAGGCGTGTGGCGGCGAAGAGTTCGGCGTGGCGCGACGAGACGCCGTTAAGCGCGGCCGCAGCCGCAAGCAGCGCGAGCTTCTCGACCGCGAGCCGCGCAACGCGCTCGCCGTCGGCACGGCGGAACGTCTTGCCGATGAAGGTGGCGGCCTCGCCTGCCCCGGGCAAATCTTTCGCCTCGGCCGCGAGCGATTGCATCACCGCCATTGCCGCCTCCGGCTCGCGCGAGAGCGCGCGGAGCACGTCGAGGCACATCACGTTGCCGGAACCTTCCCAGATCGCGTTGACCGGCGACTCCCGGTAATGCCGCGCCAGGATGCCGTCCTCGACATAGCCGTTGCCGCCGAGGCACTCCATGGCTTCATAGAGGAAGCTTGGCGCGCTCTTGCACGTCCAGTATTTGATCGCGGGCGTCAGCAGCCGCATGTACGCGGCCTCCGCCGCATCGTGCGGCGTGCGGTCGAAGGCGCGGCAGAGCCGCATCACCAGCGCCGTGCTCGCCTCGACATGCAGCGCCATGTCCGAGAGCACGGCCTGCATCAGCGGCTGGTCGGCCAGATGCTTCTGGAACACGCTGCGGTGACGGGCGTGATGCAGCGCATGTGCGAGCCCCGAGCGCATCAGGCCGACCGAGGCAATCGCGCAATCCTGCCGCGTCAGCTGCACCATCTGGATGATGGTGCGAATGCCCTTGCCCTCCTCGCCGACCCGTTCCGCATAAGCGCCGACGAACTCGACCTCGGAAGACGCATTGGAACGGTTGCCGAGCTTGTCCTTCAGCCGCTGGAACTGGATCGCGTTGACTGATCCATCCGGCGCAAAGCGCGGCATGAAGAAACAGGTGAGCCCGGCATCTGCCTGCGCCAGCACCAGGAACGCATCGCACATCGGCGCCGACATGAACCATTTGTGGCCGGTGATGCGATAGGCGTCTCCGTCGCGCTCCGCGCGCGTCATGTTGGCGCGCACGTCGGTGCCGCCCTGCTTCTCGGTCATACCCATGCCGAGGGTCATGCCGCGCTTCTCCGACCACGGCACGAAGCGCGGATCGTAGCTCTTGGTCGACAGCACCGGCATCACACGCGCGAGCAGATCGGGCTGCATCGCCAGCGCGCCGACCGAGGCGCGCGTCATCGTGATCGGGCAGAGATGGCCGGTCTCGACCTGCGCGGCCATATAGAATTTTGCCGCACGGATGACCTCGGCAGCATCGCCCGCCGGCTTGCCGTCGGCCGTCCACGTCGAATTGTGCACGCCGGCGTGCGCACTGTGCGCCATCAGCTCGTGATAAACAGGATGAAACTCGACCTGGTCGCGCCTGTTGCCTTTGGCGTCGAAGGTCCGCAGCTTCGGCGTGTTCTCGTTCGCCGCGCGCCCGCGATCGGCCATCGCCGCCGAGCCCCAATGCTTGCCGAACTCGGACAGCTCCCGCTCCGCCACAGCGCCGCCATTGGCCTTCACGGCTTCCACCAGCGGCCGGTCGACGGCGAACAGATCGACGTCCTCGAACGGCGGCGACTGGTTGAAGACCTCATGGGTCGCAAAGCTGGGCTGGGTCATCTTGCGTCCTCGGCGCGGATTCAGTTCCGCCGCGGCTGGATCGGGAAATCATAGGCCGCCCCGCCCGCCCCCGGCAGGAAAAATGCCACCACTCCTTCGAATAGTTCACAAAGCCTTGCCTCGCCATCGCAGCCACCAGCCGCTTGCGCCAGGCGCGCTGATCGGCCGTGATCGACGGTGCCGCGGTATGGCCTTTCGCGTCGGTGCAGTCATAGCCGGTGCCCATGTCGACGCTGCCTTCCGGCAGCCGCGCCACGACCGGCGCCGTGCAATCCGCATAGGTCTTGGACGGATCGATTCTTGCGGAATTGTCGGCCTTGAGATCGACCAAAGTGAGGTCGAGCGCCGCACCGGTGGAATGCTGCGAGCGGCTCGCGATGTAGCCGAGCCGGAACAGCTCGGTCTTCGGGATCTTCGGATTGTAGCGCCGCTCGGCGGCGGTCTCGTTGCCGTTCTGCGACCACTTCACCATGTCGAGCGAGGCCCGCGCCGGCCGGTAGCAGTCGAACATCTTCAGCGAAAGGTTTTGCGCCGCCAGCTCCGCTTGAACCGCCTTCAGTCGCAGCCCGACCTCGCGCTTTACCACGCATTCGCCGGCGCCGTAGCCGGCAAGCGGACGGCCGACGAAATTATTGGCGGTGGCGTAGCGGATATCCTGGATGATGCTGGGATCGACGTCGCGGAGATAGACGAAGCCGCCGGGGAGCGATTGGGCGTGGGTGGGTGAGATTGAGGCGATCGCGACAAATGAAATCAAAGACGTTCTGATCAAGCGCATTCGCTCTCCCCTGTCATTCCGGGGCGGCTCGACGAGCCGAACCCGGAATCTCGAGATTCCGGGTCTGGCGCTTGCGCGCCATCCTGGAATGACTTCGCGACCGACAGATCAGGGGATAACTCCCGTCCCGCCGATTGGCCCTTGCCCACCCCGCCATCCCCGCCTATAGCTCTGCTTTTAATGACATCGAAATCGACCTTCGTCCTCGGCCACCGGCATTTGCTGGGCATCGAGGGCCTTTCCGCGGCCGACATCACCGGCCTGCTCGACCTGTCCGAAGAATATGTCGAGCTCAACCGCCAGGTTGACAAGAAGCGCACCGTCCTGCGTGGACGGACGCAAGTAAACCTCTTCTTCGAGGCCTCCACCCGGACCCAGTCCTCGTTCGAGCTCGCGGGCAAGCGGCTCGGCGCGGACGTCATGAACATGTCGGTGTCCTCCTCGTCCATCAAGAAGGGCGAGACGCTGGTCGACACCGCGATGACGCTGAACGCCATGCACCCTGATATCCTGGTGGTGCGCCATCACGCCTCCGGCGCGGTGGAACTGCTGGCGCGCAAGGTCGACGGTTCCGTGATCAATGCCGGCGACGGCGCGCATGAGCATCCGACCCAGGCGCTGCTCGACGCGCTCACCATCCGCCGCAACAAGGGCCGGATCGAGGGGCTCGTGATCGCCATCTGCGGCGACGTGCTGCATTCGCGCGTCGCCCGCTCCAACATCATCCTGCTCAACGCCATGGGCGCCCGCGTCCGCGTCGTCGGCCCCTCAACGCTCTTGCCGCCCGGCATCGAGCGGATGGGCGTCGAGGTCGCGCGCGACATGCGCGAGGGCCTCAACGGCGCCGACATCGTGATGATGCTGCGGCTCCAGCGCGAGCGCATGAACGGCTCCTTCGTGCCGTCGTCCTCCGAATATTTCCATTACTTCGGGCTCGACCAGAAGAAGCTCGCCTACGCCAAACCGGACGCGCTCGTGATGCATCCAGGTCCCATGAACCGCGGCGTCGAGATCGACACTGCGGTTGCCGATGGCGCGCAGTCCCTGATCCGCGAACAGGTCGAGATGGGCGTCGCCGTGCGCATGGCGGTGCTGGAAGCGCTCGCCCGCAACTTGCCGAACGCGTGATGCCGATGCTGACCGACCGCCGCCCCGTCCTGCTCGCCAACGCCCGCGTCGTCGACCCCAGCCGCGACTTCGACGGCGTCGGCGACGTCCTCATTGCCGACGGCATCATCCGCGAGACCCGCCGCGGCATTGGCGCGGCCGGCGTCCCCGAGGGTACCGACATCGTCAACTGCTCCGGCAAGATCGTCGCGCCCGGCCTGATCGACATGCGCGCCTTCGTCGGCGAGCCCGGCTTCAGCCACCGCGAGACCTTTGCCTCCGCGAGCCAGGCGGCCGCGACCGGCGGCATCACCACCATCATCTGCCAGCCCGACACCTCTCCGGTGATCGACAATTCGGCGACCGTCGACTTCGTGATGCGCCGCGCCCGCGACACCGCGATCGTCAACATCCAGCCGATGGCGGCGCTGACCAAGGGCATGCGCGGCGAGGAGATGACCGAGTTCGGCCTGCTCAAAGCCGCCGGCGCGGTCGCGTTCAGCGACGGCGACCGGAGCGTGACCAATTCGCAGGTGATGCGCCGCGCGCTGACCTACGCCCGCGACTTCGACGCGCTGATCGTGCACCACACCGAGGACCCCAACCTCGTCGGCGAAGGCGTCATGAACGAAGGCGAGTTCGCCTCGCGGCTCGGCCTGATGGGCATCCCGAAGGCAGCCGAAGCGGTGATGCTGGAGCGCGACATGCGCCTCGTCGCGCTCACCGGCGGCCGCTATCACGCGGCATCGCTGACCTGCATCGACTCGCTCGAGATCCTGAAGCGCGCCCGCGACGCCGGCCTCGCCGTCAGCGCCTCGGTGTCGATCAACCACCTTGCGCTGAACGAGAACGACATCGGCCCCTACCGCTCCTTCCTGAAGCTGTCACCGCCGCTGCGCACCGAGGACGACCGCCGCGCGCTGGTGGAGGCGATGGCCTCAGGCCTCGTCGACGTCATCATGTCCGACCACAATCCGCAGGACGTCGAGGTCAAGCGCCTGCCGTTCGCGGAAGCCGCACCCGGCGCCGTCGGCCTGGAGACCATGCTGCCCGCAGGTCTTCGGCTCGTGCACAATGGCGAGATGGAACTGGCGACGCTGATCCGGGCGATGTCGACCCGGCCCGCCGATCTGCTTGGCCTCCCAGGCGGAACCCTGCGCACGGGCGCCCCGGCCGACCTCATCGTGATCGATCCGGATACGCCCTGGATCGTCGATCCCGCCGATCTCAAATCGCCCTGCAAGAACACCCCGTTCGACGAGGCCCGCTTTACAGGCCGCGTGGTGCGCACCATTGTCGGCGGACGGACGGTGTACGAGCATGTCTGACGTGCGCAGCTGCGGCCAGGAACTTTGCAACCATGGGGCTTGAAGCATTTCTGCCGGTGGCCTTCGTCATCGGCTATCTTCTTGGCTCGATCCCGTTCGGGCTGATCCTGACCAGGCTCGCCGGGACACAGGATATCCGCTCGATCGGCTCCGGCAGCATCGGCGCCACCAACGTGCTGCGCACGGGACGTAAGAGCCTTGCCGCCGGCACCCTGCTGTTCGACGCGCTCAAGGGCACCGTCGCGGTCGTGATCGCCGGCTACATCGCAGGGCCCAATGCCGCGATGGTGGCCGGGCTCGGCGCCTTCCTCGGCCATCTCTTCCCGGTCTGGCTCAAGTTCAAGGGCGGCAAGGGCGTCGCCGTCTATATCGGCATCCTGCTCGGCCTGTTCTGGCCGGCCGCACTGGTGTTCTGCCTGCTTTGGCTCGCGACCGCCTTCACCACCCGCTATTCTTCGCTCTCGGCCCTGGTGGCGTCCTTCATCACGCCGATATTCCTGTGGTGGTTCGGCCACCTCGCGCTCGCCTCGCTGTTCGCGGTGCTGACGCTGCTCTTGTTCTATGCGCACCGCGAGAACATCAAGCGGTTGCAAGCGGGCAAGGAAAGCCGGATCGGAGAAAAGGCCTAGAGCATGATCCGGACCCGAAGGGCCGCGTGAGCGCAAAGCGTGCAGCGGTTTTCCGTAGAGATCATGCTCACACTATAATCAACATCCGGAAAAAGTACGGATACCGCCGCACCACCTCCGCATTATATGCCAAATTCTGTTCGCAACTCCGAAGCTGCTCGCGGCCGGAGTGGCGAACGAGTTCCAGGCCTGTCATGCTGACAGATAAGATGGCGTTACGCGGTTGCTCAGAATGAGCGAGAAGATTGACGGCACGCATGACGGGGTCGGTTTGCGAGGTGCTTCCAGCACCGCGGCAAGCCGGCTGCTCTCGATGACCAATATCTGGTCCGATGCGCCCTTGCCGCCCCCTGAGCCCGAGCCGGCACCTGTCCCTCCACCACCGCCGCCTGCTCCCGTCGCGAAAGCCGTCGCTGCAGTCGAGGTCACGACCGCGGCCGCACCCGTCGTGCGCGATCAGGTCCGCTCCGAACAATGGCCGCCCCGAAAACTGTCGCTGGCGCTTCAAGGCGGCGGCACCTTTGCGGCGTTCACCTGGGGCGTGCTGGAGCGACTCCTGGAAGAGCCGTCCATCGCATTCGACACCGTCAGCGGCGCCAGCGCCGGCGCCATCAATGCGCTCCTGCTCGCCACTGGCCTTGCCGAAGGCGGACGCGAAGGCGCCCGTTCACGGCTGAACCGGTTCTGGGTCCGCCTGATGCACGAGGCCTCGTTCCGCTCGCTGATGCTGGTCGGTGGCTTCTCGCCGGCGGGAAGCTCGGTCGCGTTCGGCCCGACGCTGCGCTCGGGCCAGTTCGACCCGTTCGACCTTGATCCGCTGCGGCAGGCGCTGTCGCGCGACATCAATTTCGCCATCTTGCGCGATGCGGCCTGCCCAAAGCTCTTGATCGCAGCGACCCGAATCCGCGACGGCCAGCAGCAGGTCTTCCGCAACGAGGCAATCACCGCCGACGTCGCGCTGGCCTCGACCTGTCCGCCCCTGGTTCATTGTGCCGTCGAGATCGACGGCGAGGCCTATTGGGACGGCGGTTTTGGTGGCAACCCGCCGCTGGTGCGGCTGGTGCAGGAATCGGCGACGTCCGACCTGCTGCTGGTCCAAGTCACGCCGGCGCGCGACAGCTACGTGCCGATCACGCTCGCCGCGATCGACCGCCGGCTCGACCAGATCGCCGCCAACGCCGCGCTCAATGCCGAGATCGCCGCGATCGCATGGGCGCAATCGCACACAACACCTGCGCTGCGGCTCTCCCGGATCGCGGCCGAAGATTCCGTTGATGGCCTCGCGCAGCGCTCATCGACCGATCTCGGCCGCGGCTTCATCCGCACGCTGCACCGGAGCGGCCGTGAGGCCGCCGAGCGCTGGCTCGGACAGGACGCGACAGGCGCCGAAGCCCAACGCACCCTTTCCGTCGCAGAACCTGCGCTAGCCTGATTTCACCAGCGCGTTCTCCAGGAACCACGCTGCGGCCAGCGCGCCCGGGTCGTTGCCGAAACGCGCGATCACCTGCACGCCGATCGGCAGGCCACCCGCCTTCAGCACCGGCACGTTGACGCAAGGATTGCCCATCAGCGTCCAGAGCCGGTTGTAACGGGGATCGCCCGTGGTCGCGAGCTCCTTGGCCGGCGGCGTGCCCGGCGCCGAATAGGTCAGCAGCACATCGACGCCCTCGAACAATTCGCCGAGCTCGCGGCGGCCGCGGCGGCTGATCCGCCTGGCCTCGTCATAGTCCTTTGGCGTCAGCCCGACCGACGCATCGAGGCTGGCGCGCAGCATCGGCGCGATCTCGTCGTGGCGCTCGGAAAATTCCCAGGCGAGCGCGCGATGCGCCTCGAACTCCTGGATCACCGGATGGATGCGCCAGGCCTCCTGCACCGCTTCAGGTAGGTCGATGTTGTGCACGCTGGCGCCGGCCTTCTCGGCCGCCTTGATCGCGGCCTGCAAGCCCTCTTCGGCGGCCGGCTCGACGGCGCCCGCGAACTCCTGCCTGACCACGCCGATACGCGGCGACTTCGCCGGCACGATGTCCGAGAACTCGTTGCGGCCCGTCATGGCGAGCAGTCCGCGCGCAAGGTCCTCCGCGCGCGCACCGAACAGGCCGACCGTGTCCAGCGCCCACGAATAGCACTTCACGCCGACCGTCGGCAGCATCCGGAACGACGGCTTGATCGCGGCCGTGCCGCAATAGGCCGCGGGCCGGATCACCGAGCCGCCGGTCTGGGTGCCCAGCGCCAGCGGGATCATGCCGGCGCCGACGGCTGCCGCCGAGCCGGAGGACGAGCCGCCCGGCGAATGGCCGAGATTGTGCGGATTGAGCGTCGGCGTCGGATCGCGCGAGGCAAACGCGGTCGTCGTGGTCTTGCCGATGATGGTGGCGCCTGCCCGCTTCAGCATCATCACCACAGGCGCGTCCGAGCGCGGCTGCCAGCCGCGATAGATCTCCGAGCCCATCTCGGTCGGGAAATTGGCGGTGTCGATGATGTCCTTGATCCCGACCGCGATACCGCGCAGCGGGCCGGAGGCTTGCGCCTTCGCGGCCTTGTCGTAGCGGACGAAGGCGCGGACGTCCTTCTCCTTGCTCTCGATCGCCGCGAGCGACTGGGCGATGGCGGCGTCGGACGAAAGCTCCCCCGCTTCGATGCGGCGCTGGAGGTCGGCGAGTGAGATCATGGCAAAATCCTTCTTATTGGGATCGCTTTTAGCATCGGGGCGAGGTCGCGCAAGCGCACGTCGCTGTTGCGCAACGCCCTCAGGTTGTTCCATGCTGTTCCCACAAGGAGATGGGCGTGGACGCCATCAATCCCAGCGTGGAGCTGACTGAAGCCGAGCGGACTGACCGCCTGCGGCTGATCCGCTCCGACAATGTCGGGCCGCGCACCTTCCGTTCGCTGGTCGATCATTTCGGCAGTGCGCGCGCCGCGCTGGAGCGGCTGCCTGATCTGGCGCGCCGCGGCGGGGCGCAGCGGTCGGGACGCATCTGCAGCCCGGATGAGGCAAAGGCCGAGCTCGCCGCGAGCCGCAAATTCGGCATTGCCTGGCTCGCGCCCGGCGAGGACGGCTATCCGGCGCGGCTGGCGATGATCGACGATGCACCGCCTCTGCTCGCCGTGCGCGGCGATGACGCAAGCTTGATGCGTCCGATGATAGCCATCGTCGGCTCGCGCAACTCGTCCGGTGCAGGTCTGAAATTCGCCGGCCAGCTTGCGCGCGAGCTCGGCGAAGCCGGCTTCATCATCATCTCGGGGCTCGCGCGCGGCGTCGACCAGGCCGCGCACCGCGCGAGCGTCGAGAGCGGCACGATCGCCGTGCTCGCCGGCGCCATGACCGCATCTATCCGCCCGAGCATGGCGACCTACTCACGGCGATCCTCGACCAGAGCGGCGCAGCGATCTCGGAGATGCCACTCGGTCACGAGCCGCGCGCCCGCGACTTTCCCCGTCGCAACCGGCTGATCTCGGGCGCCGCGCTCGGCGTGATCGTGGTGGAGGCGGCGCACCGCTCGGGCTCGCTGATCACCGCGCGCATGGCGGCCGAACAGGGCCGCGAGGTGTTCGCCGTCCCCGGCTCGCCGCTCGATCCGCGTGCCGCCGGCACCAACGATTTGATCAAGCAGGGCGCAACCCTCGTCACCGAGGCTGCCGACATCATCAACGCGGTTCAGCCGATCATGGAGCGGCCGCTGATGAGTCCTGCGAGCGAGCCGGACAGCGAGCCGTTCGAGAGCGATCCACAAGGCCATGACCGCGACCAGATCACCGGCCTGCTCGGCCCTGCCCCAATCTCGATCGACGATCTCGTCCGGATGTCCGGCGCCTCGCCCGCGATCGTGCGGACCGTGCTGCTGGAGCTCGAGCTCGCCGGCCGCCTCGAGCGCCATGGGGGTGGTCTCGTTTCGCTTCTTTAGTCGCCGTCGTTGCGCCGATCGAACTGCCTACGCGCAGCCTCGATCTGCATCAGATGGTCCATGGCCCACTGTCCGAGCGCCTTCACCGGCTGCTGCAGCCCGCGGCCGAGATCGGTCAGCTCGTAATCGACGCGCGGCGGAATGGTCGGAAAGATCGTGCGCGTGACGAGGCCGTCGCGCTCAAGGCCACGCAAGGTCAATGTCAGCATCCGCTGCGAGATGCCGCTGATCATGCGCTTCAGTTCATTGAAGCGCTTTGGCCCGTCGCTCAGGTTCATGATGACGAACACGCTCCATTTGTCGCCGACCCGGGACAGGACCGACGCCACGCCACGGCAGTCGGCATGGTCGGGATGCGGCCGCGGCGGCGCAGGCAAATCGGTGTGCGCAGGTTTCAATGATGTGCCCATGGCTCAAAAAAGTGCGTTCTTGCGGGGATTTTGACAGTCACTCATGTAGTCCGGGTTACAAATCTATACCATGGGTGACCCCAATGAAACTCCTCCATATCGACTCCAGCGTCCTCGGCCCCCACTCTGTCTCCAGGCAGGTTTCCGCCGCCATCGTCGACCGGCTCCGGCAGGCGACGCCTTCGCTCGACATCGCCTATCGCGACCTGACCCAGACCCCGCTCGCCCACCTCTCCGGCTCGCACCTCGCGGCCGCGCAAGGCGCGCCGGCGCCGGCGGAACTCGGACCCGACCTTGCCGCGAGCGCGGCGGTGCTGAACGAGTTCCTCGACGCCGACATCGTCGTGATCGGCGCGCCCATGTACAATTTCACCATTCCGAGCCAGCTCAAGGCCTGGATCGACCGCGTCCTCGTTGCTGGGAAGACCTTCAAATATGACGCCAACGGCCCGCAGGGCCTTGCCGGCAGCAAGCGCGTGATCGTGGCGATCTCTCGCGGCGGCTATTACGGTCCGGGCACCCCGGCCGCCTCGCTGGAGCATCTCGAAACCTATTTGCGCGGTGTGTTCGCCTTCATGGGCATCACGAGCCCCGAATTCATCGTTGCCGATGGCATCCAGGTTGGCCCCGAGCATCGCGAGAAGGCGCTCGCCGGCGCGCTTGCGGCGGCCACCAGCCTGCGCGCGGCGTAAGGCTCACGCCGACAACAGCCGCTGCCGGCCTTTCGGCGGCGGCTGACAGATCGACCTAAAACCAGGCGCCCTGGATTCCCAGGATGACGGCGACAAGCGAGATGAACAGCCCGATGCCCGAGAACAGAGCCACCCCGATGAATTCGGACGTGTCGGAGCGCTTGGTGGAGATGCTGGAACGTTCGGTGTAAATACGCGGTGCTGAAATCGACGAAAAAAATGCGAGCTGCCTTTGGCATCACGGGCTCCTTTGAAATGAGTCTTATGACCCCCGCCCGTAGAAAGGTCTTGGCAGCGTGCGCCAAGGTTCAACGCCTCACATAAGGTTCAACAAATACATTCCTCCAGATGTAGGAACCGGCCGGCGCAACCGCGTGCGACGAGCGCCGACCGATTCGATTTTCATCGAGATTGATCAACCACGATAGATCGGCGCGCCGCTCGGCGAGGCCACTGCGCCGCCGTCGACGAAGATCTCCTGGCCCTGGATGTGCGCGGCATCATCGGAGGCGAGGAACAGCACCGTCTTCGAAATGTGATCTGGTTCACCAATGCGCCCCAGCGGCGTCGACAGCGCAATGCGCTTCTCGAATGCTTTCTCCGCTTCAGGCGTTGCGATTGCCGCGCCCCAGATCGGCGTGCGGATCGCGCCCGGCGCAACGACGTTGACGCGGATGCCGCGCGGCGACAGTTCCGACGCCATGATGCGCGCCATCGCGCGCACGCCGGCCTTGGCGGCGCCATAGGCGGAGTAGCCGGGAATGCCCAGCACGGAGATCACCGAGCCGTTGAGGATGATCGAGGCGTTGTCGTTGAGATAAGGCAGCGCCGACTGCACGGTGAAAAACACGCCGGTGAGGTTCGTGCTGATGACCTTCTCGAACACCTCGAGCGTCGCCGAACCCAGCGGCGTGCCGCCGGGAATGCCGGCATTGGCGAACACGATGTCGAACTTGCCGAACTTGTCGGCGCCCTTCTTGATCGCGGCTTCCGTCGCGGCGACGTCGGTGGCATCGGCGACGAGCGCAAGCGCGTTCGGGCCAAGCTCTTTTGCTGCGGCCTCCAGCGTCTCCTTGTTGCGCCCGGTGATGACCACCTTCGCACCCTCGGCCACGAACAGCTTTGCCGTCGCAAGTCCGATGCCGCTATTGCCGCCAGTAATGAGTGCCGTCTTGTTCTTCAGTCTCACGCTCGCCTCCAGTGGTTGCATAATGAAACTACGTTGCCATCTAGGGCATATGGTTTTATGATGCAACCACACAAGCACGTGATCAGCGCCGAAATCGTGCGAACGCGACAGGACGACAGACCATGGTCAAACGAACCAGCTTTGCGGGGGATGCCTGCCCGATCGCACGGTCGCTGGAGGCGATCGGCGACTGGTGGTCGCTGCTGATCATCCGCGAGGCGCTGTTCGGCCTGCGCCGCTTCGGCGAATTTCAGCGCAAGCTCGGCATGGCCAAGAACATCTTGTCGGTGCGGCTACAGTCGCTGGTCGACCACGGCATTCTCGCCACCGCCCCCGCCTCCGACGGCAGCGCCTATCAAGAGTATGTGCTGACGCCGAAGGGCCGCGGCGTCTTCCCGGTTCTCGTGGCGCTGCGCCAATGGAGCGAGGAGTTCGACGACCATCCCGAAGAGATCGCAACCATCCTGGTCGACCGCGAGAAGGGCCGCCCGGTGAAGAAGCTCGAAATGCGCGCCGAGGACGGCCGCCTGCTCAGCCCCGCGGACACCACGCTGAAGCCGCGGCCGGCGCCGCGAAGGCGCTCGGCGTAATGATGGCAAACTGCAACGCTTCGCTAAGCTCGTAATGACCATGCGGAGGGGCTTGTACAAAATACGGTCAGCGTCAAAGATGCCTGAATACCGCAACGCGGCACCGCCATGCCTCTGCTCGCCATCGTCTATTTCTCCATCACCGGCACCACCGAGAAGCTCGCGCATGCGGTGGCGCGTGGAGCGGATGGCATAGCGGACGTCGCGCTTTGTCGCATCACGGGCGACGACATCGTGTCAGGCCGCTTCCAGAATGAAAGCCTATTTGAAACGATCGACCACGCCAGCGCAGTTGCATTTGGTAGCCCGACCTACATGGGCGGAGCCGCGGCTCAATTCAAAGCCTTCGCCGACGCTTCAAGTGACCGCTGGAGCCAGCACCGTTGGACCAACAAGATCGCAGGCGGCTTCACGACGGGTGCCTGCGCGAGCGGCGATCAACTGCACACGCTGACCTACTTTTCCATTCTGGCTGCTCAGCACGGCATGCTCTGGTGCGGACTGGATATCCCGGGTGGGGAGGATCCGGGTGGTCGCAATCGGTTGGGCAGCCAACTCGGCCTAGCGACACACCTCATCGACGACGACTTGCCGCCGAGCGACCTCAGCACGGCCGAGTATCTCGGCCGAAGACTGGCCAAAATGGCAAGCCGCAACTGCTAGCCGCACCGTCATTGCGAGGAGCCCTTGCGACGAAGCAATCCAGACTGCCGGCCGCGGAAAGACTTCTGGATTGCTTCGCTGTGCTCGCAATGACGGGGTTAGAGCAGCGCCCCGTATCTCTCTCCGTCACCCTGAGGTGCTCGCCTCTTCGGCGAGCCTCGAAGGGCGACGGCCCTGCTGCAGCGGCGGGGCCGCTCATCCTTCGAGGCTCCCGGCGCGATGCTCCGCATCGTGCCGCTCGCACCTCAGGATGACGGGGCCGCAAGTGAGCCACCCTCACGACAGCTTGCGCTTGCTCCGCAGGCGCAAATGCTCGTCGGCCTCCAGCTTGGTCATCCCCAGGAGATAATGCAGCACGTCGAGCTTGTGGCGCTCGGCGAGCTTGCGCAAAGCGCCGGCCTGCTCGGAGATGAAGGCGACCGCCTCATCGGCCCCGCCTTCCCCCGGCTCCTCGTTGCGCGTGCGTGTCGGCGCGCGCGATGCGGCGCGCGCCCGTTTCCGTCCCGGCTTCGTCACCCGACCCCACCCCGAATCCATGCCCCGGAGGAACTTTACGCCGATCCCGCGCAACTCCAAGGTGGTATTTTGCAACTTTCTCGATATGAAACTTTTCCCATTTGGAACCCTCTCAACACCCCTCGATTTGACAGCGAGGGCCTCACCACCCATGTTCGGATCGAAACGGCCGACCCGAGTCCTTTCGTTTTCGGCCTAAGATTTTCCCGTAAGTTACTGGAACTACATGAATATCGTCATTGTGGAGTCGCCGGCGAAAGCCAAGACGATCAACAAGTATCTGGGCTCGTCCTACGAGGTTCTGGCCTCGTTCGGCCATGTCCGCGACCTGCCCGCGAAGAACGGCTCCGTCGATCCCGACGCCAATTTCAAGATGATCTGGGAGGTCGACCCCAAGGCGGCCGGCCGGCTCAACGATATCGCCAAATCCCTGAAGGGCGCCGACCGCCTGATTCTCGCCACCGACCCTGATCGCGAGGGCGAGGCCATCTCCTGGCACGTGCTGGAGGTGATGAAGGAGAAGCGCGCGCTGAAGGATCAGAAGATCGAGCGCGTGGTGTTCAACGCCATCACCAAGCAGGCGGTCTCGGAGGCGATGAAGAACCCGCGCGAGATCGACGGCGCGCTGGTCGACGCCTATATGGCGCGCCGCGCGCTGGACTATCTCGTCGGCTTCACCCTCTCCCCCGTGCTGTGGCGCAAGCTGCCGGGCGCCCGCTCGGCCGGCCGCGTGCAGTCGGTGGCGCTGCGCCTCGTCTGCGACCGCGAGCTCGAGATCGAGAAATTCGTGCCGCGCGAGTACTGGTCGCTGATCGCGACCCTGCTCACCCCGCGCGGCGACGCCTTCGAGGCGCGCCTCGTCGGCGCCGACGGCAAGAAGATCCAGCGTCTCGACATCGGCACCGGCGCGGAAGCCGAGGACTTCAAGAAGGCGCTGGAACTGGCGAGCTACGCCGTCACCGCGGTCGATGCCAAGCCGGCCCGGCGCAATCCGCAGGCGCCCTTCACTACCTCGACGCTGCAGCAGGAAGCCAGCCGCAAATACGGCTTTGCGCCGGCGCACACCATGCGCATCGCCCAGCGCCTCTATGAAGGCATCGACATCGGCGGCGAGACCACCGGACTCATTACTTATATGCGTACCGACGGCGTGCAGATCGCCCCGGAGGCGATCACCCAGGCGCGCAAGGTGATCGGCGAGGATTACGGCAACGCCTACGTGCCGGATGCCCCGCGCCAGTACCAGGCCAAGGCCAAGAACGCCCAGGAAGCGCACGAAGCGATCCGCCCGACCGACCTCTCCCGCCGCCCCGACAGCATGAGCCGCAAGCTCGATGCCGACCAGGCCAGGCTCTATGAGCTGATCTGGAAGCGCACCATTGCCAGCCAGATGGAATCGGCCGAGCTGGAGCGCACCACGGTCGACATCACGGCGAAGGCTGGCGGCCGCACGCTGGAGCTGCGCGCCACCGGCCAGGTCGTCAAGTTCGACGGCTTCCTCGCACTGTACCAGGAAGGCCGCGACGACGAGGAGGACGAAGACTCCCGCCGCCTGCCGGCGATGAGCCCGAACGACGCGCTGAAGCGGCAGTCGCTCGCCGTCACCCAGCATTTCACCGAGCCGCCGCCGCGGTTCTCGGAAGCATCGCTCGTCAAGCGCATGGAAGAGCTCGGCATCGGCCGGCCCTCGACCTATGCCTCGATCCTCCAGGTCCTGAAAGACCGCGGCTACGTCAAGCTGGAGAAGAAGCGCCTGCACGGCGAGGACAAGGGCCGCGTCGTGGTCGCCTTCCTCGAAAGCTTCTTCGCCCGCTACGTCGAATACGACTTCACGGCCAGCCTCGAAGAGCAGCTCGACCGCATCTCCAACAACGAGATCTCCTGGCAGCAGGTGCTGAAGGATTTCTGGACCGGCTTCATCGGCGCCGTCGACGATATCAAGGATCTGCGCGTCGCGCAGGTACTCGACGTGCTCGACGACATGCTGGGCCAGCACATCTATCCGCCTCGCGCGGACGGTGGCGATATCAGGCAGTGCCCGAGCTGCGGCAGCGGCCGGCTGAACCTGAAGGCTGGCAAGTTCGGCGCCTTCGTCGGCTGCTCGAACTATCCGGAATGCCGCTACACCCGTCAGCTCGCCGCCGACAGCGAGACCACCGCCGACCGTTCGCTCGGCCAGGATCCCGATACGGGCCGCGATGTCTGGGTCAAGGCTGGCCGCTTCGGCCCCTATATCCAGCTCGGCGAGCAGAAGGATTATGAGGAAGGCGAGAAGCCGAAGCGCGCCGGCATCCCGAAGGGCACCTCGCCCGGCGATGTCGACCTCGAGCTTGCGCTGAAGCTGTTGTCGCTGCCGCGCGAGATCGGCAAGCATCCGGAAACCGGCCAGCCGATCACGGCCGGCCTCGGCCGCTTCGGGCCGTTCGTGAAGCACGAGAAGACCTATGCCAGTCTCGAGAGCGGCGACGAGGTCTTCGACATCGGCCTCAACCGCGCGGTCACGCTGATTGCCGAGAAGGTCGCCAAGGGCCCGAGCCGGCGCTTCGGCGCCGATCCCGGCAAGGCGATCGGCGATCACCCGACGCTCGGCACGATCACCGTGAAGAGCGGCCGTTACGGTGCCTATGTCACCGCAGGCGGCATCAACGCGACGATCCCGGCCGAGATCGAGAAGGACGCGATCACGCTGCCGCAGGCAATCGCTCTGATCGACGAGCGCGCCGCCAAGGGCGGCGGCAAGGCGAAAGCCAAGAAGGCGGCCAAGCCGGCTAAGGCCAAGAAGACCATAGAGAAGACCACAGAGAAGGCCACGGACGGCGAGGACGCCGCGCCGAAGAAGAAGCCGGCCGCGAAGAAAGCCGCGGCCAAATCGAAAACCGAATCCACCAGCAAGGCGCGCGCTGCCGTGTCGTCGACCGCCAAAACGTCGCCGACCAAGACCGCCGCCGCCAAGGCTCCGGCCAAGAAGAGTGCCGGCAAGACTTAGATCAAGAATTAGAGGTTAAGTGAAACGCAAGCATGACCATGGCTTTCCCGACAGGCAAGCCATCGTCGCCTTCATCAAGGCAAATCACGGAAAGGTCGGAACCCGCGAAATTGCGCGCGAGTTCGACCTGAAGAACGCCGATCGCGTCGAGCTCAAGCGCATGCTGCGCGAGCTCGCCGACGACGGGATCATCAAGAAAAAACGCCACACTGTGTCCGAGCCGGACGCGCTCCCGCCGACGCTGCTCGCCGACATCACGGGGCGCGACTCCGACGGCGAGCTGATCGCCTCCCCCGCCGAATGGGACGAGGTCGAGAGCGGCGAGCCGCCCAAAATCATCATCGAGATGCCGCGCCGGGCCAAGCCCGGCACCGCCGCCGGTGTCGGCGACCGCGCGCTGCTGCGCGTCGAACGCAACGACGAGGACGAAGACCCGGCCTATCGCGGCCGCATCATCAAGGTCATCGACAAGGCCAAGAGCCGCATCCTCGGCGTGTTTCGGAGCCTTCCCGAGGGCGGCGGACGGCTCGTCCCCGTCGACAAGAAGTTCGCCGACCGCGAGCTGAATATCGCCAGGACCGATACATCAGGCGCGCAGGATGGCGACCTCGTCAGCGTCGACATCGTCCGCACCCGCGGCTTTGGCCTCGCCTCCGGCCGGGTCAAGGAGAAGCTCGGCTCGGTCAAATCCGAGAAGGCGATCAGCCTGATCGCGATCTACGCCCACGAGATCCCGCTGCAGTTCTCCTCCGCCGCCGAGCGCGAGGCGGAAGCCGCCGAGCCCGCAAATCTGAAGGGCCGCGAGGACTGGCGCGACATCCCACTCGTCACCATCGATCCGCCCGACGCCAAGGATCACGACGACGCGGTGCATGCGCAAGCCGACGAGGATCCCAACAACAAGGGCGGCTTCATCGTCAACGTCGCGATTGCCGATGTCAGCTTCTACGTCCAGCCGGGCACCGCGCTCGACCGCGACGCGCTCGACCGCGGCAACTCGGTCTATTTCCCCGATCGCGTCGTGCCGATGCTGCCCGAGCGCATCTCCAACAATCTCTGCTCGTTGGTGCCGGGCGAGCCGCGCGGCGCGCTCGCGGTGCGGATGGTGATCGGCCCCGATGGCCGCAAGCGCTCGCACAGTTTTCATCGCATCCTGATGCGCTCGGCGGCGAAGCTGAACTATGCACAGGCGCAGGCCGCGATCGACGGCCGCACCGATGACACCACCGGCCCTCTGCTCGATCCGATCCTGAGGCCGCTCTACGCCGCTTACGCCTGTGCCAAGCGCGCGCGCGACGAGCGCGATCCGCTCAATCTCGATCTGCCCGAGCGCAAGATCCTGCTCAAGAGCGACGGCACGGTCGACCGCGTCGTCGTGCCCGAGCGTCTCGATGCGCACAAGCTGATCGAGGAGTTCATGATCCTCGCCAACGTCGCAGCGGCCGAGATGCTGGAGAAGAAATCGCTCCCGCTGATCTACCGCGTCCATGACGAGCCGACGCTGGAGAAGGTGCACGCGCTCGCGGAGTTCCTGGAGACGCTCGACGTCCCCTTCACCAAATCAGGCGCGTTGCGCCCCACCCTGTTCAACCGCGTGCTGGCCCAGCTCGAAGGCCACGACTATTACCCGCTGGTGAGCGAGGTGGTGCTGCGCGCCCAGGCGCAGGCGGAATATTCCTCGGAGAATTACGGTCATTTCGGCCTGAATTTGCGCCGCTACGCGCATTTCACCTCGCCGATCCGCCGCTACGCCGACCTCGTCGTGCACCGTGCGCTGGTCCGCGCGCTCGGCCTTGGCGAAGGCGCCCTGCCCGACAGCGAGACGCCGGAAAGTCTCGGCGAGGTCGCCGCGCATATTTCACTGACCGAGCGCCGCGCGATGAAGGCGGAGCGCGAGACCGTGGATCGCCTGATCGCGCATCACCTCGCCGACCGCATCGGCGCCAGCTTCCAGGGCCGAGTCTCCGGCGTCACCCGCGCCGGCCTGTTCGTGAAGCTCTCCGAGACCGGCGCCGATGGCCTGATCCCGATCCGATCCCTCGGCACGGAATATTTCAACTATGACGAGGGCCGTCACGCGCTGGTCGGCACGCGCAGCGGCACCATGTACCAGCTCGGTGACGTCGTCGATGTCCGCCTGATCGAAGCGGCCCCCATCGCAGGCGCGCTGCGGTTCGAGCTGCTGTCCTCGGACAGCGAGAGCAGCCCACGCGAGCGCCGGCCGTTCCGCGCCCAGCGCAAATCCGCCAAGGCGCATCCGGGACGCAGCCCGGAGAGAAAACGCAAGCCGGAGAAGCAAAAGTCCGGCAAGGGCAAGAAGCAGAGAAAGAACAAGGGTAAGAGCAAGAAGGGCAGCGCGTGGTGACGATGAGCACGGCCCCAAAAATCTGGACGCGCGAGACCGGTCTCGTCGAGAAGCGCGACGTCTGGACCGCGATGAAGCGCGGCTTTCGCAGCCGCTGCCCGCGCTGCGGTCAGGGCAAGCTGTTCCGCGCCTTCCTGAAGACCGCGGACAATTGCAGCGCCTGCGGCCTCGACTTCACGCCGCACCGCGCCGACGATCTGCCCGCCTATCTCGTCATCGTCATCGTCGGCCACGTCACGGTGCCGGCGATTCTCTGGATCGAGACCAATTACACGACGCCGGTCTGGCTCACCTTCGTGGCCTATCTGCCCTTCACGTTCTTTGCTTCGCTCGGGCTGCTCCAGCCGGTCAAGGGAGCTGTGGTCGGCTTGCAATGGGCTCTGCGCATGCACGGGTTTGACGAGAACCCGCCGGATGGTATTCCGCCGGTGTAAGCAATAAGCAAAAAACGCTCTGGGTGAGGACATGACGGATATTTCGCAGGCCGAAGACAAGGCCAAGATCCACGAGGGCAAGGAAGCTGACCATCATCCTTATTTCCGCCCGAAGGACGCCGCGACGCTGATCCTGGTCGATCGCAGCGGCGCCATTCCAAAAGTGCTGGTCGGCAAGCGCCACGACAAGGTGGTGTTCATGCCCGGAAAATTCGTGTTCCCCGGCGGCCGCGTCGACAAGGACGATCACCGCGTGCCGTGTGCTGCGCCGATCACCGCGGAGCTGGAAGCCAATCTCGCCAAGGGCAGCCCGAAGACGCCGGCCTCGCGCGCGAAATCGCTGGCGATCGCCGCGATCCGCGAAGCCTGCGAGGAGACCGGCCTCTGCCTCGGGCGCAAGGTCGAGGGCAAGGCCAGGCTCGAAGGTCCGTGGAAGCCGTTCGCGGATGCAGGCCTGCTGCCCGATCCCTCCAGCCTGTTCTTGATCGCGCGCGCGATCACCCCGCCCGGCCGCGTCAAGCGCTTCGATACGCGCTTCTTCACCGCCGATGCCTCCGCGATCACCCACCGCGTCGAGGGCGTCATCCACGCCGATGCGGAGCTGGTCGAGCTGGTCTGGGTCGAGCTCGGCTCGAAGCCGCTCGCCGAACTGCATCCGATGACGCGCAACGTGCTCAACGAGCTCGATACCCGCCTTGCCACCGGCCCGCTCCGGCACGATGCGCCGGTGCCGTTCTTCCATTTCTATGGCGGCAAGATGCAACGAGATGTGCTAGGTGAAGGAAAGGGCGCTTAAACGACTGGGAGGGTCGGATGACGCGGTTCGCAAGGCCTCTGCTCGCTTCCGTCGCGTTGTGCAGCCTGCTCTCGTTGCCTGCCCATGCAGAGCTCGACGTCGCCAGATTGAAGCAGACGATCGAGACCTCCTTCGAGAGCGACTATCCGAAGCTCGATGCGCTCTACAAGGACATCCACGCCCATCCCGAGATCGCCTTCCAGGAAGAGAAGACCGCGGCGAAACTCGCCGCCGAGATGCGCGCGATCGGTTTCGAGGTCACCGAGCGCGTCGGCAAGACCGGTCTTGTTGCCATCTACAGGAACGGCGACGGCCCCACCATCATGGTTCGCACCGAGCTCGATGCGCTGCCGATGGAAGAGAAGACCGGCCTGCCCTATGCCAGCCGCGACAAGCAGATCTGGCAGGGCCGCGAGACCTTCGTCGCCCATAGCTGCGGCCATGACATCCACATGGCGAGCTGGGTCGGCACGGCGAAGACCCTGGTCGGCATCAAGGACCAGTGGCGCGGTACGCTGATGTTCATCGCGCAGCCCGCGGAGGAAGAGGTCGCGGGCGCAAGGGCGATGATCGACGATGGCCTGTTCATCCGCTTTCCGAAGCCCGATGTGGGATTTGCCCTGCACGACAGCAGTGGAGCCTACGGCTCGGTGACCTACAGGGTCGGGGTGGGATCGTCGAATGTCGACGGTCTCTTCATCAGATTTATCGGCCGCGGCGGCCATGGTGCGGTACCGCAGGCGACCATCGATCCCGTGATGATGGCATCCCGCTTCGTCGTCGACGTGCAGAGCGTGATCAGCCGTGAGAAGGACCCGACCGAATTCGGCCTTGTCACCATCGGCGCGATCCACGCCGGCACCGCCGGCAACATCATTCCCGACGAGGCCAGGGTGATCGGCACGATCCGCAGCTTCAAGCCGCAGGTGCGCGCCAGGATGCTGGCCGGGATCGAGCGCACGGCGAAGGCGGTGGCGGTGATGGCGGATGCGCCCGCGCCCGAAATCCATCTCGACGAAGGCACCAAGGCTGTGGTGAACGATGCCGCCGTCGTCGGCCAGGCCGAGCGGGTGCTGAAAGCGGCCTTCGGCGACAAGTTCAACGTCACCCCTGCGAACACGACCAGCGAAGACTATTCGGAATATGTCAACGCCGGCGTGCCTTCGATGTTCTTCAACATCGGCGTCTATGAGCCGGACCGCGTCGCGGCCGCGCGTAACGGCAGCGGCCCGCCGCTTCCCGGCAACCACTCGCCGCAATTCGCCCCGGTGCCGAAACCGACCATCCAGACCGGCGTCACCGCGATGACGCTCGCCGTGCTGAGCGCCTTCGATCAAAGGGCGCGGGGACAGTAGTCCCCCCTCGCCGTCAGTGTCTGCGGTTTGATGGATTCCGGGCGCGCCGCTTCGCCGGGCTTCGGAATGACGCGAACGTGCTGAGAGTTGATCGAAAAACGAAAAATTCTTCCCAGCCCTCCCAATGGCAGAGTTCTGCCGCGTCCCTATGTCTTTGCGAACGACACCCAGAACGGATACGGGGCGATGGCACAACGGCAACTCAAGCTTGGCGCGTTCATGCGCCCGATCAGCATCCACACCGGCGCCTGGCGCTATCCCGGGGCCTGGCCCGACGCCAACTTCAACTTCGGCCACATCAAGACGCTGATCCAAAAGCTCGAGGCCGGCAAATTCGACGCCTTCTTCATGGCCGATCACTTGGCCGTCTTGAACATGCCGATCAATGCGCTCAAGCGCAGCCACACCGTGACCTCGTTCGAGCCGTTCACGCTGCTGTCGGCGCTCTCCGCCGTCACCGAACGGATCGGCCTGATCGCGACAGGCTCGACCACGTTTGACGAGCCCTATCACGTCGCCCGCCGCTTCGCCTCGCTCGACCATCTCAGCGGCGGCCGCGCGGGCTGGAACATCGTCACCACCTCGAACCCGGACGCGGCGCTGAATTTCGGCCTCGACGACCACATGGAGCATGCCGAGCGCTACAAGCGCGCCCGCGAGTTCTACGACGTCGTCACGGGCCTGTGGGATTCCTTCGCCGACGACGCCTTCGTACGCGATGTGGAATCCGGCCTGTTCTTCGATCCCGCCAAGATGCACACGCTCGACCACAACGGCAAATATCTGAAGGTGCGCGGTCCCCTCAACATCGCCCGCCCGGTGCAGGGCTGGCCGGTGATCGTGCAGGCCGGCGCGTCGGAAGACGGCAGGCAGCTCGCGGCCGAAACCGCGGAAGCCGTGTTCACCGGCGGCGGCAGCCTCGCCGACGGACAGAAGCTCTATGCGGACATCAAGGGCCGCATGGAGAAGGTCGGGCGCGACCCCGAGCACCTCAAGATCCTGCCCGGCGCCTTCGTTGTGGTCGGCGACAGCGTCGATGAAGCCAAGGAGAAGCGCGCCCTGCTCGACAGCCGCGTGCATTACGACAGCGCCATCGCTTCGCTCTCGGTTATCCTCGGCACCGATGCGTCAGGTTTCGATCCCGATGGGCCCCTGCCCGAGATCCCCGAGACCAACGCCAGCAAGAGCGGCCGTCAGCGCATGGTCGATCTCGCCACCCGCGAAAAGCTCACCGTGCGCCAGCTCGCCCAGCGCGTCGGCGGCTATGGCGGGCTGTCGTTCGTCGGCACGGCGAAAACCATCGCCGATCAGATGGAGGAATGGCTGGTCGGGCGCGGCTCCGACGGCTTCAACATCATGTTCCCGTTCCTGCCCGCGGGCCTGGACGATTTCGTCGACAAGGTGGTCCCGGAGCTCCAGCGCCGCGGGATTTTCCGGAAAGAGTATGAAGGGGCCACTTTGAGAGAGAATCTCGGCCTTCCGCGGCCGAAAAACCGCTTCTTTGAGGCCTGATGGGCCCGATTTGAGTGGTTTTTGGCCCTAGAGCCGCGTTCCGGGCTCTAGCTCTTTGTTTTTGACGCGTTTTCTTGACGCGAACCGGTGCCCGCTTCGCTCGAAAACGCTCCGAAACCTTGACTTCCCCCGGTTTCTGGCTAGGTTGCCGGCCAACGCGGGCCGTTTGGCCGGCTCCAGATTCCCCAATTTTCTGAGGTTCAGAACATGGCCAAAGCGGTCACCATCAAGGTCAAGCTCGTGTCCTCGGCTGACACCGGCTTCTACTACGTCGCCAAGAAGAATTCGCGCACCATGACCGACAAGCTGGTCAAGAAGAAGTATGACCCGGTCGCGCGCAAGCACGTCGAATTCCGCGAAGCCAAGATCAAGTAAGATCGCGGAGGCTGAAGACTTTTGCGGGGCCCTTTCGGGCCCCGTTTTATTTTGCCACGCGCGTTGCTTCCCTCAACTGCCCGCGATGCCGGCGACAGCCAGTCCTTCGGCGAAACGATCGATGAAGCCTTGGTCGTTGCAAAAGAACAGCTCCTGCCGCGCTGTCTGCGTTGTGTAATCCGTCTTGCGTTGCAGAAGCTCGGCAGCTGCAGCGTTGGCCTGGGCTTTTTCGTCGAGACGGCCAAGGGACGCAGCCAACGTCGCGAAAGCCCGATACGTGGCATTGGGTTGCCTCGTCGCCCTTCGAGCAAATTCCACGGCAATATCGTACTCACCAAGGGAAAAATGCGTCCACGAACGTACGTGGTGAAAGCTCCACAGATGGCTGTCGCGCGGACTGAGCATTGTCGCCCGATCGAGCAGCGCTTCTGCTTCGAGCTCCCGCCCGCACCACAGCAGATTGAAGCCTTGTGCAAAATATCCTTGCGCGAAACTTGGGTTGAGCTCCAAAGACGTGTCGATGGCAGCGAGCGCTTCGTCGTTCTGGCGGGTCAAACACAGTGCTCTTCCGAGGGCGCAATGGCAAAAGCAATCGAGCTCGTCGAGCGTCACGGCGAGACGTGCCTGGCGCAACGCCGTTTCCAGTCGCGCTGGCCGATCCCTGGGATCATCATAAAGCGAGCGCTGAATATTGACGTAGCTGAGCGCGCCATGCCCACGTGCGAACTTGGGATCTGCTGCGATCGCGCGCTGGAAATAGTCCTCGGCTGAATCGAATCCGGGTGTGGTAAATCGCCAAAGATTCCACAGGCCGCGCTGGTAGCAATCCCACGCGTCGAGGCTTTCCGGCGCCTTGCGCGCGGCGAGTTGCTGCTCCACTTTCGACAATTCAGGTTCGATGGTGGCCGCGATCTGCTTTGCCATCTCCTCCTGGATATCGAAGATATTCTCGAGTTGAAGTTCGTATTTGTCGGACCAAAGCTGCATCCCGTCCGCGGCCCGGGTTAGCTCCGCCGTGATCCTCACCTTATCGCGGCTCTTGCGAACGCTGCCGGACATCACATAGCTGACGCCCAGCTGCGCGCCGACATCGCGTGCGTCAACGATCCGTCCCTGGAATCCGATCGTCGAGTGGCGCGAGATCACGGAAAGCCAGCGGTTTCGGGCAAGAAGCCGGATGATGTCTTCCGTCAATCCGTAGCTGAAATAGTCATTCTCGGGGTCACTCGACATGTTCGCGAACGGAAGCACCGCGATGAACGATCGTGAATTGGCTTCTGCCTTCACCGCTTCCGAGACGACGTCGTCGAGATGCGACACGTCGGTGGAAATCGACGCTTGTCGGCGAACGTCGGTGGCCGCGCCGTGGTGCGGAGCGAGTCGGATTGCGTCGGCATCAGCCCCCTCGATCGCCTGGACCTGAGCGACAAACCGGAAGCCACGCCGATGCAGCGTCCTGATGAAAAGCTGCTCTGTTCCGTTGTCGCCGAGCACGCGCCGGGCGCCATTGATGCGGCTGGAGAACGCGGCCTCGGAGATGATCCGGCCATTCCAGACGATGTCGATCAACTCATCCTTGCTCACAACCCGATCATGGTTGCGCACCAAATGAACGATGAGATCGAAGACTTGAGGCTCAATGTGGACGGGCGCACCTTCACGTCGAAGCTCTTGCTGGCTCAGGTCGACCTCAAAACCCGAAAATCGGTATTTTGTTACCATCACCCGCTTCCCTACCGAGGCTCGCCTCCCGTTTCGCGTCGTGGTCGAGTCTGCAATTCAGGAAAAACAAACGTCTCCCGAAGAACTCCGCCAAGCGTGAGGGATCAGTCGAGTTTAGAGACCGGTCAATCATCGTTCAACCGGAGATGCCACATGATCCGGGCACCTGATTTTCATCTCTACCGACAGTCCGCCAGATGGTTTGCGGTTGTAACCCATCGCGGCTCATTGCGGGCACTCGCATCCCTCCCGCCGGCGACGACGCCGACCATGAGGAAGAAGATACTGCGGCTGGCTGCGCGGCTCAGGCGATTGTTCAATGCAGGCGCTACGGCGGCAATCGCTCGTCAGGCCGCTTTGGCCGCCCGGCAGGCGCGGGATGATCCCCGAGCCTGATTTTGCTGCAGTGGCAGCCGATGCCTGCGGTCGTCTGGAACATCGGATCTCCTGTTTGTGCTGCGACCGCGATGACGGGCGGCGTTTTAGGCTGGCTTATCGTGCTCTACAGCACCTTCCTGATCAGCCATTTTGAGCTGTTCGGATTGACGCAGGTGATCACCCGCTTTGCCGGGCATCGCGCTGGCTTTTTGAGCGAACAGGTCGCTGGTGGATTATTGAGCGGACATCTTCGCAACCCTTGATTGCGCAATCCCGAACGTATGCTAGCGTGCACTCACCGGGCGGCATTTCCGGCCCGGGTTCGGGAAGGACATGGTCATGAGATCATCATTAAGCCTTGTCGTGCCTTCAACCATCGCGGCCTTGTCAACTGTCTTGCTGTGCGCTCCGGCAGCGTCACAAATTCCAACAGGCTCCGGCGCCACTCTTCCTCCTGTTACGGTCGACGCGCCGAAGCAGGCGGCAAGGCCGCATCGACAGGAGCCAACGGCAAGCGCCGGGGCGTCATCACGTCGCACTGCGTCAACTGCTCAAAGGTCAACGTCAGGCACTCGCACGCCTTCGTATGCGCCGGGTTCTGTGATGGGGAGGATTGCCAGCCTCGAGGCACGGGCCAGCAGTTGCAACGGTGGCTGTGCATCAAGCTTCCCAAGCGGCAAGGAGCCCTGGATTGGATGTAGCGAGTCGGGCGGCAACATCGACTATGGACCTTTCTCGCCAACGTGCCGAGACACCATCACCCATGCATCCTACGAGAATTGCGTCGAGACGAAGGTGTTCCTGGGTGAGCATCGAAACAAGGCCCACTGGATTTGCAGCAGCCTGCAGGCCGGCAACAGGTTTAAGGTCGCCGATCTCAAGCGTCCGGGACGTCGCTAGTCCGTAGCTCCAGCAAGCTGCAGACGCGTCGAATTCTGCGAATCCGGGATTAGGCAGGTCGCACGGTGCTGAAAGACTTTTGCGGGCCCGATGGGCCCGCTTTATTTCTGTCCCGTCGCCTCAGCGATGTCGCCTGATCGAGCGGTACGCCGAAGCCTGGCGAGCCGCCCGGCATTTCACCGGCGAGCATCGCGCCGGCTTTTTGAGCGACAATTCGATGGTGAACTATTGAGCTGACATCCTCGCAACCCTCGATTGCGCAATCCCAAATGTATGTTAGCGTGCACTTACCGGGCGGCATTTCCGGCCCGGGTTCGGGAAGGACATGGTCATGAGATTGTCATCAAGCCTTGTCGTGCCTTCAACCGTCGCTGCCTTGTCTACGATCCTGCTATGCGCTCCGGCAGCGTCACAAATTCCAACAGGCTCCGGCGCCACGCTTCCTCCTGTTACGGTCGACGCGCCGAAGCAGGCGGCAAGGCCGCATAGGCAGGAGCCAACGGCATCCACGGGGCAGTCATCGCGCCGGACTGCGTCAACCGCCCAAAGAACGTCTTCAGTCGCACGGACGCCTTCGTATGCGCCGGGTTCTGTGATGGGGAGGATTGCCAGCCTCGAGGCACGCGCCAGCAGTTGCAACGGTGGCTGTGCATCAAGCTTCCCACACGGCAAAGAGCCCTGGGTTGGATGCAGCGAGTCGGGCGGCGGCCTGAACTATGGACCTTTCTCGCCGACGTGCCGAGACACCATCACCCATACATCCTACGAGAATTGCGTCGAGACGAAGGTGTTCCTGGGCGAGTTTCGCAACAGAGCCCACTGGTTTTGCAGCAGCCTGCAGGCCGGCAACAGGTTCAAGGTCGCAGAGCTCAAGCGGCCGGGACGTCGCTAGTCCACACCTCTCTCAGACTTGATCACAAGGCAGCACGGCGTCCGCAGAACATCCTCAGCGGACGCTTGCGACCGCGCGCCCCGCGCCGGCTCCGACACTGGAGCGAGTGGCTGCGGCGGCCGGTTCAGCAACAGCAGCGCCGGCCGACCAAGTGTGACCCACCTCAAAGAACGTCATGAAGGGATTCAATATCTCCAGCGGGATTGTTGCATGAACCTGGTCCATTCCCGTGAAAAGCCATTTGCCGTTGCTGGATCCGCTGCGCTTCGCAGCCGCGCTCGGAGTTGCCATTTTTCACCAGATGTTCTGGTCCTGGGCCTGGGCTTCGATCGGCGTCCCAGGCTTCGAGCGCACCGTCGCCGCCGACGTGCTGTACCCGTCCGCCGCGCCCTTCACATGGTTCGGCTGGGTCGGCGTCGAGATCTTCTTCGTCATCTCCGGTTTCGTCATCGCGAACTCGGCGAGCCAGTCTTCGCCGGGCGCGTTTCTGCTTGGCCGCGCACTCAGGCTCTATCCCGCGGTCTGGATATGCGCCACCGCGACCTTCCTCGTGCTGCTTCTGTTCGGGAGTGGACCGGCATCCGAACTCATCCTGCCTTACATCCATGCCATGCTGATGGTGCCGAAGGGCGTCACAGGTCAATGGCTCGACGAGGTCTACTGGACGCTAGCCGCCGAGACGGCGTTTTATGGCCTCGTGTTTTGCGCGATGCTCACGAAGAGGATCACCCTGCGGCACCTCACCTTCGGTCTCACTATCTACAGCGCAGTGTTCAACGCCGTCGCGCTGCTCGTGCTGTCGAGCATGACACCGTCCGATCTGCCCTATCTGATCATTCTGATGTTTCGGGTGCCGTGCGCGGCATTCCTGTTGACCCACGGCTGCTTCTTTGCGCTGGGGATCTGGCTGTTCATTTCCGCGAACAGGCAATTGACGGCGCTCGAGCTGGCCGCCATTGCCGTCGCCTGTCTTTCAGGCGCCGCAGAGATCTACTTCTTCGCCTCGTTCTTCCTGACGTCCATACCCGCCATCGCGGATCAATCAGCCCTTGTGCCGATCATGGTCTGGGCGGCTGCGGTGCTCCTGATTGCCCGTGCCGCGAACCGGAGCAGGCGCTCTGCGGGCACCACTTCCCCTGAAGCACCGGCTTACTTGAGAACGCTCGGACTGATCACCTATCCGCTCTATCTCACCCACAACGTCATTGGCTCGGCGATCATTCGTACGCTGGTCGAGGCCGGCCTGGATGCCACCGCGGCCGTATGGATCGCGCTGGGCATGCTGGTCCTGGTCTGCTGGTTCATTTGCGCGAAGGTCGAGCCGGCCGTCAGATCCGCGCTGGTGCAAACGCTCTCGCATTTTGGCAAGCTGCCCCAAAGGCAGCCCGCATTCAGACCCCCGGCGTTGGCGCGCGGACTGCGCCTTCCCCTGACCGTCTCCGTGAAGGCGACCGTCATGGCGTCGTGGCCGCGATAGGCGTCTGCCGCTCGAGCGAGGAGCAGTCCTCGTTCCTGCCTGCCCGATCGCGAAGCTCTTGCTGATCGTTGCCAAAGCGCAGCGGATTACGCAGGCTTTGGTTGCACTTGCGCTGTCACCAACACGCTTCCCGGCATGGGCGTACGCCGCCAGGAATTCATCGAAGCTGGGGAGTGCACTCTGGGTGAAGATTGAGAAAGGCTCGTAATGTAATCCGCCCCTTCACATCCCATCAACCGATCTGCGCTGAAGTACTGGATCCTGATTCAAAGACATCTTCCAGATTTAAACCAGAAGGTCATGATGCGCAGGTACAATGGCGTGATGCGGACCACCATTGCCGTGGTTGTTCGCGTGTTCGTCCGGTGCAATCGCGACCATTTTGGCGATCGCCTCGAGGTCCGCTTGCTGACCGGGCGGAACGTGTTGATCGAGCGGGTCATCAAGTTTCTTAGGCGCGACGATCGCAACGAGAGTGGATGGAGCTGCCTCGCTATCGAAGCGGAACACCTGTTCTTGATCTGCACCGCCTGTCACGGCTGCGGCTTTGGCCGGCTGCGCGTCGTCAGATGCGATTGCAGCAGATTGCGCAGGGTGTTGCGAGTTGCCGCGTTCGGCGTTACCACCGGTTGCGACGCTCGGATCGACGATGTCGGCTGCTTCCAGTGTGTTCGCGGCGGTTGAGTGCCCCGAATTGCCGTGGTCCACGGCGGCCGTTTCTGCCGTCTTCACTGCCGCTGCCGCGCTCGCAGGGTCGGAAGCCGGAGCATGTTGCTCGGCCCCATTGCCGACGCCGTTGCCCGGCTTGGAGTCGGATTGGCTCGGCTCCGTTGCTACCGCCTTTGCAGGCCCAGGCTCCGAAGCGTGCTGCGAGTTACCGCGTCCGGCGTTGCCGCCGGTTGCGACGCTCGGATCGACGATCTCGGCTGCTTGCGGTGCGTTTGCAGGGGTTGCGTGCAGATCGTGCTCCGCGTTGCCGTGTTCCACGGCGACCGGTTCTGCCGTCTTCACTGCTCCTGCCGCCCCCGCAACGTCCGAGGCCGGATCGTGATGCTCCGCGCCATTGCTGACGCCGTTGCCCGGCTTGGAGTCAGCTTCAGTCGACTCCGTGGCTGCCGCCTTTGCAGCCCCTGGCTCCGACGTGTGCTGCGAGTTGCCGTGGCCCGCGCCGGCGGCCGTCACGACGGTCGGATCGATCTCGCTTGCGTCAGGCGCGTTTGTGGAGCTTGAGTGCCCCGAGTTGTCATGTTCGACGCCGCTTGAGTCTGCCTTCTTCGCTAACCCTCGCGGAACGTCCGAAGCCGCAGCGTGATGCTCGGCACCCTTGTCCGACTTGACGCCAGCCTCAGTCGATTCCGTGGCTGCTGCCTTTGCCGCCCCCTTCTCCGAAGTGTGCTGCGAGTGGCCATGGCCCGCAGTGGCGGCAATTGCGACGGCCGGATCGATCTCGGCTGCGTCCGACGCCGTTGCAGAGTTTGAGTGCCCCGAGTTGCCATGTTCGACGCCGCTTGAGTCTGCCTTCTTCGCTAACCCTCGCGGAACGTCCGAAGCCGCAGCGTGATGCTCGGCGTTATGGCCGACCCCTTTGCCCGGCTTGACGCCAGCCTCAGTCGATTCCGTGGCTGCCGCCTTTGCAGACCCCTTCTCCGAAGCGTGCTGCGAGTTGCCGTGTTCCGCGCTGTCGGTCTTTGCGACGTCCGGAACGTTCTCGGCTGCGTCAGTCGCATCTGTCGATTTTGAGTGCCGCGAGTTGCCGTGTTCAGCTCCGCTTGATTCTGCCTTCTTCGCTAACCCTGGCGGAACGTCCGAAGCCGCAGCGTCATCCTCGGCGCCATTGTCGACGTCATTGCCCGATTTGGAGTCAGCTTCAGTCGCTTCCGGGGCCGCCGCCTGTGCAGGTGCTGGCTCCGAAGTGTGCTGCGAGTTACCGCGGTCCGCGCTGTCGGCTACTGCAACGCCCGGTTGGACGGTCACGTTCAACCCCGGCGACGAAACGCCGGTGTCCGCATTGATCGGACCACTGTTCGATGTGACGTTTCCAACCGCCGGAGCCGCCGCGCTATGAGCATGCACGATCGATGATACGCGAACCGGTTCGGCAGATGCACCATTGCTTTCTGCCGTTGCTTCCGCCGACTCGCCCGTGGAGGTTCTGAACCTTGCCGTTCCCTCTGGGCCGGTCCGAGTGTGCGCGAACTGGAACATCGAGCCGCGGTCGGCCAGCATGGCCCAAACTCCAGCCGTCCCGAGCGTGCTCTCGCTCGCCTCGATGCGGGCCTCGGCACTGTCCTTGCTCAGAACAGCCTCATCGATGGCGCTTGCCGATGTCAGCGCTTCTTCGAGCTTCTCCAAGGTGATGGCGACAGGTGCGCCGTCTCGCTGGTCGACGACATCCGATTCCGCGACGGACACAATCCCCTGCAGATGGATTTCCAGCAGGCTGCGATCCCCGATATCAAGGACATGATCGGTCGGATTCACGTAGACGATCGTTTCATTGCTTGCGGCGTCGTAGATCCAGGCGAGGGTATGTGGCGGTATGGACTTGCTCGCTGCGGTCATATGCAGGCACGCAAGCGCTCCGAAAGCCGCAAGATTGATCCTGCCCGACCCGGAAGCGAAATCGAAGGCGGATTGAGACGAGGTAGAATTGGAATCGGTCGAGGAGCGATGAACAACGTTTCCATCAACGCTGCCGCCGCCCATTAATTGACCGCGGCTTTGTCCGTCAACACTGGCATCGTGACCGGCGTCGACCAGGCCAACAGGTTTCTGGAGTGAATCACCCTCGGCACCGTGACTCACGCCAGGACTCACTTGGATCCGAGCGTCTTCTGCAGCGACGCTTTCGTTTCCAGTGGTCACATGCGCGGAAGACAGGCGGGCATCGTGCGAAGGCAGGCCCGGGGCCGAGTTGTCGACATGATTGGCGTCGACATGAGGGATCGCGGCCAGTTTTGTGGTCGCATTCTCTCCGGCGACGGAAACGAAGCTCTCGATCGACGCCTGACCCAGCTCATGCGCCTGCACGGCGTGATGGGGATCGTGCAGTGCGTAGATCAACGCACCGGCGAGAGTGGCGAAGGTGCCATACCCTCCCGGAATCGACATCGGATTGGAAGCAAGCCGGGGGAAATGATGATCCGCGGTCAGGTCACCGGCCATCTGCGTGTCGCTGGTTGCTCGCTGCAGAGGCGCAGGAAGATGCGGCGCGCCCGATCCAACAGGGCCGTCGATTTTCGACGGCTTCGAGTCCGCAGATTGCTCGGCTGCGCGCAGCGCTTCCATTGCCGCCGGCGCGTTCGCGACCTGGCTCAGCTTGGCCAAAAAGTCTCTCTGGCTGAGCAGGTGCGTCTCACCGGCTTCCCAGACGATGAGGTGCCGCAGAATGGCTTTTTTCCAGGGCTCATATTTCCAAGGCTCATAGTGCTCGTGCCCGGCGTGCTCTCCCGCGTGGCCGATGCTGTCGTCATCCGGAAGCGTATCGTTCGCTTCCGACGCCTTGAGTTCGTCCGCAATGGCGATCGCCAGAAAAGCCAGCGCGAGCGTGCCGAAGCCGGAGGGATGCTTCAACAACGCGAGGGCCGCGAGCACGGTCCTGTTGGTGACCTCGAGCTTCTGAAAAATATTGTACAGGTGTACTTTGACGGTCCCTGGTGAAACCTTTAGCGCGCGCGCGATCTCCTTGTTCGACATTCCTTCTGACACCAGTCGAACGATTTGACGTTCGCGGTGCGTCAATAGCTCCAGCTTCGTTTCGATTTTGCCGGCGCCGACGGCATGCTTGCCGGTTGGCGAGAGATCGAAATGCTCGGGCGACACACCATGCTTCGTCAACAGCCGCAGCAGTCGCAGCATGGTGTCGGGGGAGACGTATTTCGAAATTGCGCTGCAGGCGCCGGCAGCAATCGCGGCGGCTAGTTCGTGGTTGGCTTCGCCCTCGGTAAAGAACACCAGGCGCGTTGGAACAGTCTCGGCCTTCGTAATCGCCAGGATCTCGGTGACCGTCAGGTCCGGCAGGGTGTCGGCAATCAGCGCGACGTCGGGTGTCAATTTCCTGATGGCTTCGAGACCGCTTGTCGCATCGCGGCATGATGCGACAACGTCGAAGTCCTGCTGTGCTCCGAGTATCGATTTCAGCCCCTGTAGAACGATCGGCTGTCGATCGACGATCACAATCCGGTTGCGCTGAAATATGCCTTGGTTCGCAGACACGTCTAACATGGACACTGCCTCGGCCCGGCCATCTATGTACTTCGGCATATGGCCGAGACCGGGCGAGATATTAAAATACAATTAATCGAACGAAGAAAGAGGCTTAGGGGGTTAACGTTACATTGGAACCGCGAGCTTTGAGGGCATTTGGGCGAGAAAATATGTCATTTGACCCGATGGCGGCTGCGATTGACTGGCTCGATGCCTACCGTGCCGGCGATATCGAGGCGATCCTGGACATGCATGCCGAAGATGCCGTGGTTCATTGCGGCTGCGGCTGCGCCGTCAGAACCATTACGAGCCGTGAGGCGCTTCGTGCCTATTGGATCGATCGCCTCCGAGAGCACCCGGCAGGCAAGTTGGACGATCTCAATCCCTCGCACACCGACGGGACCATTATCTCCTACCTCACCAATGCCGGTGTCATGAGCGCGCTTTTTGCCTTTGACGCCGCCGGAAGGATCAAGGAACTGAGCTGCAATCCCTCACATTAGCCCTGTGGCGTGATCCAAGCCCGCTTCGGCTGCGATCGCGCGCGCTGAGAGCCAGACAGGCGTGCTTCCCTAACGCAAATCCGCCCGCGTCCTATTGACTCGCATCGCGAATGGGCAAATCCTTCCAGCAACGCAATTTGCCATTGTCGATCTCAGAGTTACGAAATTCGGCGCCCGGCTTTTATCGGCGCCATCTGACCAAATTTTTTCGAAACAGAAGCGGAGGGGCCGATGCGTGCGCTCGCCTTGAGAACAGTCTCTCTTCTCGCCCTCGCTACCCTCGGCTCGATCTCCGCCTCGCCTGCCGCACGCGCGGAGGACGGGACCGACGAGCAGTTTGGCAAGGTTCATTTCCAGACCACCTGCAACGAGGTGGCGCAGCGGCGCTTTGACCGCGGGATGCGCTATCAGCACTCGTTCTGGTACCGGCCCGCGAAAGAGATCTTCGAGGAGACGTTGCAGGCCGATCCGGAATGCGCGATCGCCTATTGGGGCATTGCCCTCAGCCTGCTGTACAATCCGCATTTCCCCGCGCCGAAGGAAAACCTCGCCCAGGGCCTCGCCGCGCTGCAGAAGGCCAAGGCACTCGGCGCCAAGAGCGAACGCGAACGCGACTATATCGACGCGCTGCTGGCCTTCTATTCGGGCGACGACAAGACGACGTTTGGCCAACGCGCGCAGGCCTATCTCAAGGCGACCGAAGCCGTCGCCGCGCGCTATCCCGATGATGACGAGGCGCAGATCGCCTACGCCATCACGCTGAATGTCACGGCCTCACCGAACGACAAGACCTATGCCAACCAGCTCAAGGGCGCGGCCATCCTGGAGCCGATCTTCAAGCGGCAGCCGCGGCACCCCGGCGTCGCGCATTACCTGATCCACCTCTACGACTATCCGGCGATAGCAGCGCAGGGTCTCGACGCCGCCAAGCGCTATTCCGAGATCGCGCCGGCGGCGCCGCACGCTCTGCATATGCCCTCGCACATCTTCACACGCGTCGGCTACTGGAACGAATCCATCGACGCCAATAGCCGTTCAGCCAAGGCTGCCAAGGAGGGCAAGGACCCCAGCGAGCAGCTGCATGCCGACGACTATATGGTCTACGCCCTGCTCCAGCTTGCGCAGGACAGCCGAGCCCGCGACGTCATCGCGGACATGGTTGCGACCACGGGCTATGCGCCGGCCGTCCGCGCCGGTCCCTACGCGATAGCGGCGAGCCAGGCGCGCTATATGGTCGAACGCGGCGATTGGCAGGGCGCTGCCGCGCTGAAGGTCGAGCCGAGCCGGTTTGCCTATGTCGATGCGATCACCTATTTCGCCCGCGCCCTCGGCGCCGCGCGCTCCGGCAATGCCGACGCAGCGACGCCGGACATCGCCAAGCTGGCGGAGTTGCGGGACAAGCTGCAGCAGGACAAGGACGCCTATTGGGCCGAGATCGTCGACATTCAGCGGCAGGTCGCCACGGCCTGGCAACTCAATGCCCAGGGAAAACAGGCGGAGGCGTTGGAGGCGATGCGCCTTGCCGCCGATGCCGAGGACAAGACCGAAAAGTCCATCGTGACGCCGGGACCGCTCGCCCCGGCACGCGAGCTCTACGGAACCATGCTGCTCGAACGCGGCATGGCGGCAGAGGCATTGGCCGCGTTCGAAAGCACCATGCGCAAGGAGCCGAACCGCTTTGGCGCGACGATTGGCGCCGCTCACGCCGCCGAGAAAGCGGGTGATGCCGCCAAGGCACGCCAGTACTACGCAAAGGTCGTCGACATGGCACGAAATGGCGACTCCTCGCGGGAGGACCTCGCGGCCGCACGAAAGTTCATGGCTCAGAATTAGCAATTCATGGCTCGCAATTAGCAAAAGTGCCGCGGCGGCTTCCATGCGCCTGACAAGCAAATTCGTCGCGATCAGCGCAGCCACCCTCCTGCTCTGCGCAGCCGCGGCGATCTGGATATCGCGATCCGGCGATCCGGCACGCGCAACGGCAGCATCGGGCGAGATCCGCCCGGTGTGGACGGAAACCGACTGGCCTTTCGCCGCAGATCCCTGGGGGAAAGGCAAGGCGTTCCGCTGCAAGGCCGCCGATTGCGGCGGCGAGGTCCTGCTCTACGTTCGCGCCAAGCTCGGGTTTTGCAACTGCGCCACCGGCGTCGCCGACGATGGCGACCTCGAGCAGATGGGCGACCTGGTGCTGATCGGCAAGGCAACGCCGACCGGTGCCGGTCGAGAGATCATCGTCGGCCCGATGCGCGGCCGCAGCCGGGCCTATCGCATCGAGGGAAATCCTAACACCGCGCTCTCACTCGCCTTCAATCAGCGCTGCGACATGGTGGCCGCGACGGCTGTGGTTGGACCGGGCGCGCCCGCGTCACTGGAGCCGGCGGTGCTGGCGTTCCTCAACAGCGAGCGCATGTTGAAATGGGCCGAGGTCGCGCTGGGGTTATAGCTGGTCCGCTCGCGGCCGGAAAACCGACGTTCAGGCGCTTGAGACGAATGACAATCAAGGGCCAACTCCGGACTGATGCGCCGCAGAAGAGTGCTGGTATTCGATCACCTCGTCTACATGTGAGGCTACTCGGGCAACCCCGCTTTGCGAAAACCCTCAATCATCAGCTTCGCATTTATTGGTAGCCGGCTCCGAGCGATCCACGCCGATATTGTAAAAGCGGGGTCGACCTCAAGCATACCGGCCGCCGCCTCACGGGCCTCAGCGTCACGCCCGAGATGGGCGAAAGCGGAGGCGAGACAGCGATATGGTCCTGGATAGGACGGATTCTGACGCAGGGCTTTCTTTCCTGCAACGATGGCCTCGTCAAAGCGACGAAGCTCAATAAAGGCATACCCCATCCCGGTTAACGCTGTGAATTGTTGCGGGTCCACCGGGCTCATTCGCATGGCGCGTTCAAAGCTCCGGATCGCTTCCTCCGGCTGCCCCGCAATCTTGTAGACCCAGCTTCTGCAGTTCCATGTGTGAGATGAATTTGAGTTGAGCGCGACCGCACGATCGGCCAGCTCAATTTCAGTTTCAAAATCGCCGACCAACAAAGCGGTGATCAATGCAGCAGTTGCTAACGTGTTTGGGTCATGATCGTCGAGGCTCAGTGCTAGGCGCATGAGCCGAACGGCTTCCTTGCGTTCGAATTGTGGGTCAGTCGCGTAGCTCCTAAGAACGTTTTCCATATGACAGGCACCTGCCAAAGCGGCCGCAGCCGCAAATCCTGGGTCAAGCTCCAGGGCGCGCTGGACCAGTCGAAGTGCCTCGACCAAGCTTTCGCGGGACGATCGGTCGGCTTGCTGTACAGCCTGGAGATAAAGATTATATGCGGTGAGGTCTTCCGGTCGCCGCCGCGTCGCCAGTGCAATTTCTGCTTGAAACAACTTCGGCTGAATAGCTGAGACAACGGCGAGCGTGACCTCGTCCTGCAACGCGAAAATATCTGTCATGTCACGCTCGAACCTATCCGCCCAAATGTGCGCGCCCGTGGCCGCTTCAATCAACTGGCACGTGATGCGAACCTTCCCCGAAGCCTTGCGCACGGCTCCCTCAAGCACATAGCGGACTCCAAGCCTGCGTCCGACCTCCTTGATATCGACGGCTTTGTCCTTGAAGGTGAAACTCGAATTGCGAGCGATCACGAACAACCATCTGAACCGCGACAGCGCGGTCGTGATCTCCTCAACCATCCCGTCCGCAAAGTATTCCTGCTCGGGATCGCCAGACATGTTCGCGAACGGCAGCACGGCGATGGAGGGCTTGTCGGGCACTGCAGGAGCGCTCTCGGGCGCATCGCCCGGGTCTGGGCCCGCAACGTCTCGCGCCTCCCGCACCTGTCCGACGAAGCGGAAGCCCTTGCGCGGCAGTGTCTTGATGAAGCGCTGTTCCTCGCCGGAATCGCCGATTGCACCCCGGGCGGCGTTCAGGCGGGTTGTCAGCGCCGCGTCAGATACGCTGCGCCCATTCCAAATGGCTTTGATGAGCTCGTCCTTGCTGACAACCCGCTCCCTGTTGCGGATCAGGTAATCGAGCAGGTCAAAAACCTGCGGTGCGATCGACACCGCTTCAGTCCCCCGATGCAGCTCGCGCCGGTCGGTATCGAATGCATATTCCTCGAAAAGATAGCGCAAGCTGCCGTTCCTTCTCGGGGTCGCCTCTGTACCAGCGCATCAAGAATATGCCGCCGGTAAGAGAAATGTAACCCGCCAGTTAAGCGCGCCCGCTCATCTTGCGGCAACTTCTGCCTAGAGCATGGTCCGGACCCGAAGGGCCGCGTTAGCGCAAAGTGCGCAGCGGTTTTCCGAAAAGATCATGCTCAAACAATAACCTAACAGTCCAGACAGGACACGCCCTGATGAGCACGATCCGCGGGACCACTGAGCTGGGAGCGTTAACCGCAAGGCGGCAGGTCTACAGTCCTCTCGAACCATATTGGGATGCGTTTCAGGAGTGGCGCAAACGCCAGACTCTACTGGCCAAGTTGTGCGCCCTGAGTGACAGGGAGCTGATGGATATCGGTATTGCGCGCAGCGAAATCGCCTACCTCGCCTCGCATCGAGGTTGCGATGCGCGCGGCGCCCTCTCCGGCGGACAAGCCACGACCATGGCTGGCAGCCAAGATGACGGGAGCGTTCTCTCTTGCCCGCCCGCGGCATTTGGTTGCGACCGGTAGGAGTACATGCGATGCGGGGATCCCTCGGGGAGAAGATCAACCAGGGCGGCACGGCGGACATCCACGCCTGGGCGCCAGGTCAGGTCGTAAAACTGTTCAGGAGAGGTTTCCCGCCGCGGGTCGGCCAGCAAGAGGCGCGGATGATCCAGGCAGTCTTCGTCGCCGGCGTGCCGGCGCCGGAGGTGTTGGGCGATGTGACGCTCGACGGACGCTTCGGCATCGTGCTCGGCCGCCTCGACGGACCGACACTGCTGCAGGTCACGCGCAGTGGCGCCGTGACGTTCGCCCAGGCGGGTGCGATCCTTGCATCCCTCGGCCTGTCCGTTCACAGAATGTCGCCGCCGCTGGAGGCCTTCCATCTGCGCAGCTGGATGGACAACGCCTTCAGGCTCTCGGGCGACATCGTGCCCAAGCACATCGCCTCAGGCATCCTCGCGCTGATCGACCGCCTGCAGCAGCCGGGGGACGGGCTGTGCCATGGCGACATCCATCCTGGCAACGTGATCATGACGGCGGACGGTCCGCGGCTGATCGACTGGACCTTTTCGATCCGCGCGCCTGCGGCCCTCGATCACGGGCTCACTCACATCAGCCTGACCGAGTTTGCCCTCGACGTCGCCGACAATCCGCAGCGGCCGCTTGCGGTCAATGCGGCCGCGCAATCCGAATACGCGCGGCTGTCCGGCAAGCCGGTAGCGGCGCTGAGGCAAGCGATGGAGACCTGGCTGCCGATCGCGATCGTCCGCTATTTCCTGCTCATGGGCGGGCCGACAAGCGAGCGATGGCAGCGGATGATGCAGCGCGCCGAAGCGGCCCTGCGCCCGCAAGGCTGAATTCTTCATCGCGCGCTTGGCCGTCGATGCGGCTGCACTCGGTGTCGGCTTCGGAACCAGAAGCCGACTTGCTGGCTAATGCTTCGCCATGAAGGCCAGGACGGCTTGATCGTAAGCGGCCGGATTCTCCCATGGCGCGGTGTGCGAGCTCGCAGCGATCTCGATTCTTTCGTTGTTCGGCAAGCAACGCTCCAATTGGTCGACGATTCGATGAAAAAATCGCGGGCTTCGTTCGGTCGCGGATAGGAGCGTCGGAGCCGCAATGGCCTTGGCCATGTCGCAGGTAAAGACCGGCCTTGGCCGCTTGGTCGTCGCATCCGCCTGATATGATGCAACGTTGTCCAAGTTCATCTTTTGATGGGCTTCGGAGCGACGTTCATATGCGCCCGGCCCGCCAACGCCATTGACGAACAGGGGAATGCCGCGTTGCACATCGCCGATTTTCAGGGCTTCTCTGGCGGGGGCGAGCGTTGCACCCAGCTCTTTCAACATGTCACTGCCGTCGGGCAGACCGTTCAGGATGCCAAGCGCAGGCGGTTCATTCACGGCGAGACTGACGACCATGTCGGGATGCGTTGCGGCGAAGAAAAGCGCCGCGTGGGCTCCGGATGAATGCGCCACGACCCTGGCTTTGGAATACCCCAGAGCGCGCACGAGACCTGCAAGGTCCTCACCATGCACATCGGCTGCAGCATCGGGTGTACCCTCCGGACTTGTCTGATTGGGATAGTTGTTTCGACGACTGTACGCGATCGCGCGATATCGGGCTGCGAATTTCGGAAGCTGCTCGCTCCACATCCGGTAGTCCTGCAGACCACCGTGGACGAATATGACGGGATCGCCTTGGCCCGCTTCAACGTAGGCGATTTCGTATCCGTTGGCGGAGATTCGCTTTACGTCGTCAGCCATGGCCAAACTGCTGGCTATCGCAGCAACTGCAAAGAGGACGGAGCCGACGACTTTTTGAAAAGACATTGTGGCCTCGCAAATGCAATCATAGGGAGAAACATGTCTCTTCAGAAGCTTATACGCTTCTGGCCGGTTTGCCTCCTATGCGTCACAAGCGCCCATCAAAGCCAGCGCGACCGGTGTCCGCTATATCGACGGTAGCCGACACCATAATGGGCTGAACCTGGTTCGGCTCAGGACCAATAGGCGACATCGCAGGTGGCTTGCTATGAAGCTTCCGCCGAGCGCGGCGGCATTCGTAAGAGTGATGCTTATGACGGATCGTGAGAGGATGTTGCTGGTCGCCTTGGCTAAGATGGTGGAGCAATATTTTGGCCGGCTCGGCGACACTGTAGACAGCGGCGCTATGCAGGCAGGCGAGCATGCTATCAACGCTCTCGCTGTCTTTGGGCTAGTGGACTCGTCGGACAGTGGGCTCTTCGGCACATGGACGCCAGAAGGTAAACAATTCCTCCAAGAGTTCGTCGAGTGGCGCATCTGAGGTCTTCCGCAAATCAGGACACCCCATAATTCTACTTAGGACACGTCCCGCTCTCGCCAGATGTCTGTTTGGGGTCAAAAGCTGCCGTGGCGCACCATGCCGCGATTGGTCCGCTAAGGGCCAACAGGCGACATCAAGAATTTGCGATCGACCCGGCAACCGGCGGTCGGACCTCTGGAACTTCCAGGACCTGCGGCTGTTGTAGCACACAGAAGGCCGCATGCATGGACATGATCACGCGCGCTCGCGCTTCGGATGCCGTCCCATCGGACCGAGTTTCTCCGGTGAACTCACACAACGAGTGGGACACGCTGGAGGAAGTGATAGTCGGAAGGCTCGAGGGTGCGGGTATCCCGTCCGATCATTCGGTTGTCACCTGCAACGTCCCGGGAATGGCAGCGCGTGCCCAGTCGCTGTTCGCAGGCTTCCGTTACCCAAAGATCATGATCGAACCGGCGCAGCGTGAGCTTGATGGCTTTGTTGCGCTGCTACGGTCGCTGGACATCGTCGTGAGGCGGCCGGACGCCGTCGACCACAGAAAGCGCTTCAGCACGCCGGAATGGTCCTCGCGCGGCTTCTGCAATTCCTGCCCGCGTGACAGCATGCTCGTGATCGGCGACGAGATCATTGAAACCCCAATGGTTTGGCCCTGTCGCTACTTCGAGACGCACTCCTTTCGTCCGATTCTGAAGGATTATTTTCAACGTGGCGCGCGGTGGACGGGCGCGCCCAGACCGCAACTGACGGACGAACTGTTCGTCCCTGAATTTCGCGTCCCCAAAAGAGGCGAGCCGATCTCATACATCCTCACCGAATTCGAACCGGTCTTTGACGCCGCCGACTTCTTTCGCTGCGGGCGCGACCTGTTCGTGACTCGCAGCAACGTCACGAACGCGTCTGGTATTGAATGGCTGCGGCGCCACCTTGGCGACGGTTATCGCATCCATGAGATCGAGAGCCGCTGCCCCAATCCGATGCACATCGACACCACCATATTGCCGCTTGGGCCCGGCAAGATTCTGATCAATCCCGAATACATAGACGTCGACCGTCTTCCGGCCATCTTGAAAAGATGGGACATCCTCGTGGCCCCCGAGCCCGACCCGATAACCGATCCTATGCTCAGGATCACTTCGCTATGCGGTAAATGGCTCAACATGAACGTACTGATGGTGGACGAGAAGCGCGTCATCGTAGATCCACATCATACCGCAACGATGCGTGCGTTGGAGAATTGGGGATTCGAGCCGATTCCCTGCGAGTTCTTACACTATGCGGCATTTGGTGGCGCCTTCCATTGCGCCACGCTCGATGTCCGGCGGCGCGGCACGTTGGAGAGCTACTTTTGAGCCGACTTCTAACGGCCGGCGCCAAGTCGGCCCGGTCCAGATAAACCTTTGCCCATGGCATCCGGATGCTGGACACGATTGATATGGTATCAAATATCAGCCACCATTGCGGGCGATTGTTCCGGGCTCAGATGGCTTGGCGGCCGGGCCCTGTCGGCTCAGACAACAACTGACGCCCCCCGAGCCCGCGCCGACGCTTGGTTGCCTTGAGCTAGCGTCGCTACCAGCAGGGTTGCGCCATGCTGAAACACTTGCTCATTGAAGTCATTGGTCACGTTTCCGGTCTCAGCGACGCGCAGCTTGAACAAATTGAGCGGTCATTGCCAGCGACCAAGGCGCTGATCGATCTTCTCAATAAGGCACATCCGATCATCGAACAGGCACATGCGCTCTACATTGAAGCGCAGCCGCTGATCGATCAAGCCAGGATAGAGTTGCAAACGGTCGGCCCCGCAGCGCAAATTCTGATTGATGTGATTTCACATCATCTCAACAAAGGCAGTTCGCCGGCGGAGGCGGCTGAGGCAGTGCGCGCTGCGCTCGGCGGGTCAATAGAGAACGTCGCACAGGATCGTGGGATGGACCGGGGAATGAACCGCGTGACCGTGTTTGGGGGAACGGGCTTTGTTGGTCGTCGCGTTGTGCACCATTTGAGCGTCTCAACCGTTACGGTCCGCATAGCCTCGCGGCATCCTGTGCGGGTCGAGGGAGACAACGTAGAAAAGATCACAGCCGATGCACATGACGAGCGCTCTGTAGAGGCCGCCGTTATGGGTGCCGACGGCGTCGTCAACGCCATCAGCCTTTACGCCGAGCATGGAGGCGACACATTTCATTCGGTGCACGTCGAAGCGGCCGCCAGGATCGCTAGAGTGGCGCGGCGGGCCGGGATCAAACGGTTTGTGCACCTATCAGGAATAGGCGCTGACCCCGCATCGCCTTCGCCCTATATTCGCAACCGCGGTGAAGGCGAGGCGGCCGTGCAAGCCGCATTCCCTGGCGCAGTCGTTATCCGCCCGGCGGTAATGTTCGCAAAGGACGACGCCTTTCTCACGACAATTCTTTCGCTGCTTCGGATCCTGCCGGCTTATCCGCTGTTCGGCGACGGCAGGATGAGGCTTCAGCCGGTATACGTGGACGACGTCGCCGAGGCGATCGCACAAGTCCTGCGGCAAACGCAAAGACCGTACCCAATCTACGAACTGGCCGGCCCGCGTATTTACTCATACGAGGAGCTGTTGCGGACCATTGCGCGCACCGCTGGATTGCGGCCAATGCTGGTGCGAATACCCTTCGCTTTCTGGAGTGCAGCCGCGGGCCTCGCTGAGATCCTGCCGCACCCGCCGCTCACGCGCAATCAGGTTGAGCTTATGCAGATCGACACGACGGCCTCCGGCAGCCGGCCGGGATTTGGGCTAGTCGGAATTTCGCCGCGATCGCTCGAGGAAGAACTCAAGGCGATGCTCCAGCATGCAAACGAGGAAACTCAAAAGGCAAAGAAGGCTCGGACCAGGTAAGCGCCAGATTTTGTTACTATGTTGCGACGTGACTACTGATGTCGGGAAGTGGCTCGCCTCCGAGATCGCCCACTAGGCGCGATAGATCGATGGTCGGCCCAGGGCGTCACGAGGTGTAATACTCGCCGCCAGCAAATCACGTCGCCTCTATCTGCGGCGGGTGGTCGAAGTGCTTCTGTGGCGAGCCGATCCCGATTGGCTGCGAAGAGCGCATCCACACTGTTCACCGGGGGTATCGGCACCAGCTCGACGGCCCGATCTTCCAGCCCACGAAAAAACGCACGTTAAAAGAGATGTCGCGAGGATGCGGAAACAAGCAACCCAGGCGATAGATCCGCCCCGCTTTCTGGGCCAGCGCTGCGAGCGGCAACGCCACCATCGCGCCGCCGACAAGCGTCATGAAATCGCGCCGTCGCATTACGTCGCCCTCAAGGCCGAGCGACAGCCTAACATGTACTTCAAATCCCGCCGGTATCGTGCATCACAGCAATATGCGCGCTGATGTCGCAGATGGGTCAAAAGCTGCCGTGGCGCACGATGCCGCGATTGGTCCGCTAAGGGCCATGAGCCGACAACGGTGGCGCGCTTGAAACGCGGCTAGCGCGCTGAGCGCAGCTCGCGATGCCACGCGGGAATGATGGTCTGGCTTCGTTGAGATCTGCCGTCCAGTACTCCGATGTCTTTTTTGGGTCATAATGCGAAGAACTCAGAGTGAGAAAATCTCATGGCCATCGTTCGATATTGACTCGCCTCTTGCGGCACGGACGATCTGGCGGCAGATTTCACAGATCAAGTAGATACCGGCGGACGATGATTTCTGTTGTTGTCGGGTCACAACAGCATGCCGGTTGACCGACGATCTCTACGTTGGAGGGTCGATCTATCTCGCTTCGCACGCCTGTGGCGCTTCTCATCATATCCCTGGGTGCGATCGCCGCGGTGTGGTGGTGGCTGGCCATACCGATTGACTTGGCGCGCGCACCGATCGATCCGAATGCCAAACTGCAATGCATATCCTACGCGCCCTTCCGCAACAACCAAACGTCAGAGTCGCCGACACCAGTGCCGCGAGACCAGATCGCGGAAGATCTCGCGCAGCTTGTCAAAATAACCGACTGTATCCGTACCTATGCGACTGATCTTGGTCTCGATCAGATCCCCGAACTCGCGTCCAAGGTAGGGCTGAAAGTCATTCAGGGAATTTGGCTCGATAGGGACCGACAGAAGAACGCGACGCAGATATCCACGGGCATACGCCTCGCCCAGCAATATCCGGAAACCATCACCGCACTCGTGGTTGGCAACGAGGTTCTGTTGCATCGGAAGATGACGCCTTCCGACCTTGCTGCCTTGATCCGCTCGGTCAAGGCACAGGTGCCGGTCCCCGTCACCTATTCCGACGTCTGGGAGTACTGGCTGCGCTATCGGGAACTCGATGACGCCGTCGATTTCGTCACCGTTCATATCCTGCCATATTGGGAAAATGTCCCGGTCCCGGCGAAATCTGCCGCTGCTCACGTCGACGCCATCCGAAAGCAGATGGCGTTGGCGTTTCCGGGCAAGGAAATCCTGATCGGAGAAACAGGTTGGCCGAGCGAAGGGCGGATGCGCGGCTCGGCGCTACCGTCGCGCACCAATCAGGCGCGAGTGATCTCGGAGATCCTCGATCTTGCCCGGCGCGAGAATTTCCGCGTCAACCTGTTCGAGGCGTATGATGAATTGTGGAAGCATGAGTTCGAGGGCACCGTCGGCGGATCGTGGGGCTTATTCGATTCCGCGCAGCGCACGCTGAAATATCCGCCGGGCATCCCCGTCAGCAATTATCCGCTCTGGAAACTGCAAATGAGCAGCGGAATGGCGCTGGCGATCCTGGTGTTCGGGACTGCGTGGTTGAGCTCGCGCCGGAAGCCCTCGCAGCCTCGGCTCGCCTCATGGTTTGCGGTCGGAATATCGGCGACCACCGCCGGAGCCCTGTTTGGGGTGGCCGCTCAAAAGATGTTCTATGAAAGCTACGACGCGGGCAGCTGGCTTCTGTGGGGCGCACTTCTGGTGGCGGCAACTGCCTCGCCGCTATTTGGCGCTAATGCCCTGATCTCCGGGCGCGCACCGCCCACATTTCTGGAATTGCTGGGTCCGGAGGACTTCCGGACCCCATCGGGGCTGGCGATCATGCACGGATTGATCTTGATCGTAACCATCGTGATCGGCACGCAGACCGCGCTGGGCTTTATATTTGACCCGCGCGAGAAGGATTTTCCTTTTGCGGCCCTCACTATGGCGGCGGTCCCTTTCGCGGCTATGACTCAGCTCAATCGCCCCAAGAAAGGAATCCGCCCCATGGCGGAAGCGATATTTGCCGGCGTATTCTTGGTGGCGGCCATCTATGCAGCGCTTAGCGAAAGGCCGGATAATTGGCAGTCGCTGTGGACTTGTGCTGCCTATATCCTGCTTGCAGTTACGCTGTGGCGCGCGCGCGCTTGAGAAAACCTGGTCAGCCGACTTCCGTTTTGGGCCCAAAAGCTGACGCGGCGCGAGCGACACGATGACCGCATCGGGTCATTTCGACGGTTTCAGCTGAGATAGTCGGCTGGCTGATATCCGCTTCTACCCCCAAGCGTCCAACCGGGGCCTGCCCGGAAGCGTTGCGTCTGGCCAGACCCCTGTGATTCAAGCTTCCAAACTGGGGGCACGAATCATGCGCTACGAACTGGCCGATTATGAATGGATTGCCATCAAGCCCATGCTGCCGAACAAGCCGCGTGGCGTTCCTCGGGTTAACGACCGTCGTGTCCTCAATGGCATCTTCTGGGTCCCGCTCCGGAGCACCTTGGCGTGATCTGCCCGAGATGTTTGGTCCGTACACCACATGCTACAACCGCTTCGTGCTCGGAACCACACAGGCACTGCGCTGGTGCAAGCGAGGCAGTGAGCGCTTCAGCCGAGCGCCCATTTTAGTGGTTCGGCAAGCCGTAGCATCGGTCAGCGCGCCTGCCCTTTCTATCGATAAGCAACGAACACTCAGGTTAGGCGGTCGCCCGTCACAGCCGGTTTAGTTGCGCTCTGTTATCCGTTATACGGTGTGCCGTGGATTAGGTTTGCGAGCCATGGTGCAAGAGCGGCCAGTCCGGATCGAGCGCAGACTGTCGGCAATATTGGCCGCCGATGTGGTTGGTTATTCGCGGCTAATGCACGACAACGAAGAAATTACTCATACCAAACTTACGACGCTCCTGACGGAAGCTGTCGGCCCCGCGATTGCGGAGCATCGTGGCCGCATCGTGAAGAACACTGGCGATGGGTTCTTGGCAGAATTTCCGAGTGCGGTTGAAGCAGTCCGAGCTGCTGTACGATTCCAAATCCGAGTTGGAGAACTTACAATAGGAGACGCGGAAGACAGTCGCATAGCCTTCCGGGTGGGAGTCAACATTGGAGACGTAATCATCGAGCCCAATGACATATTCGGCGATGGCGTAAACATCGCGGCGCGGCTTGAGACGATCGCAGAGCCCGGCGGCATCTGCATCTCGTTGTCTGCGTATGATCACGTCCGAGGCAAAGTTGGCGTCGAGTTCGCCGACATGGGTGAGCAGAGCCTTAAAAACATTGCTCGCCCGGTCCGGGCCTTCTCTATCGTCTGGGAAGAGCAAAGCCCCGCGACCCACGGTATGCGCGCAAAGTGGGACACGGCTTCAGCGCCTCACCTTTCCATAGTAGTGCTTCCTTTTACGAACCTCAGCGGTGATCCGGAACAAGAGTACTTCGTGGATGGGGTGACCGAGGCCCTCACTACAGACTTATCGCGCATCGGTGGCGCGTTTGTGATTGCGCGCAACACCGCCTTCACGTTTAAGGGCAAAGCCCTGGACGTAAGGAAGCTGGGACGTGAGCTTAGCGTCCGTTATGTGCTCGAAGGTTCTTTGCAGCGAAGCGGCAACCGCCTCCGTGTGAACGTGCAGTTGGTCGACGCCAATACAGGCAATCACCTCTGGGCCGAACGCTTTGACAAGCCTGTTGCCGACCTCCTTGACATGCAGGATGAAATCGTATCGAGACTCGCTAACGAGCTTGATGCCGAACTTGTTGCCGCGGAGGCGCGGCGGGCCGAGTGTTCACTGCACCCAGACGCGATGGACTTGGTGTTCCAAGGCAGCAGCTGGTTCAACAAGGGGCAGACCCCCAATTGCCTGACACGAGCGCGCAGTTTTTTCGAGAGGGCCCTTGCGCTCGATTCCGAAAACATTGAGGCCATGGTCGGCTTGGCGCGGGTCGACACCTCAATAGGGGCTTCCTTTATAGCCGATGACCATTCAGCGCGGCTTGCTGCGGCGGAGACAACCATAATGAGGGTACTATCCCTCGCGCCAAACCACGCTTTGGCTCACTTGACCTTGGGCAACTCGCAAATATTTACGAAACGCGCAGTCCAAGGCATCGCGGAGTGCCAGCAGGCATTGGCGCTGGATCGCAATTTAGCCCGCGCTCATGCTCTCATCGGCTTGGCCAAGTTCTTCCTTGGTCGAGGCGCAGAAACCGAAGCTCACATAAACGAGGCGTTCCGCCTTTCTCCTCGCGACACCTATGCCGCTCGTTGGATGGGATATGTTGGCCTTGCCAAGGCGCAGCTCGGTGTCGATGACGAGGCGGTCATCTGGATGCGTCGGGGCCTCGATGCAAACCGCAACCATTCGTTCGCCCACTTCCCTCTCGGAGCAGTGCTTGCGTGGCTTGGCGAACTAGACCAGGCGCGCGCCACGGTACGAGCGGGACTTGCGCTTGATCCAAGCTTCACCATCTGTCGGTTTCGCGCTCACGTACCGAGCGACAATCCGATTTTTCTTGCTGTCCACGAACGCCTCGTTGAGGGAATGCGGCTGGCGGGGGTGCCGGAAACGGCCCCAACCTTGCTCGGCTAAGGGCCACACAAGCGGACGGCGCTACAGGGGGCACGCCTACCATCTGCTAGCGCGACGTACAAGCAGAACCACCACGCACATCGTCGCAATCGAAATGGCAAAGGACAGTGGCACTACCGGAAATGCACGCGACGAAGTTCCGCTCACAAACAGGTATTGCAGCGCAATCGCTATCAACTTCCAAATAAAGAACCAAAGTATCCCGATCCCAGCAGCAGCGATCAAGGTCGTGCCCGCGCCACAAGCTTTGTGGGTGGCGGGGTTTGCTTCGACCGGAGCCAATGCTTGTTCGCCGGTTAGGCTGTCAGTGGGTATCGGTGTTCGCAACAGTAAGAACGCCAATGCCGTGAAGATAGCTATGATCCCGACCGCTAGGGTTAGAAGTGCCAAACCCAATTTGCCGTCCTCCGTCGCTACTTCCAACACATATACCGGCAAATCAGCTTTTGGTTGTGTGTGCGGGCGCGTCAATCGATCGTGCCGCAGATGCTCAATTTTCTATAAACGGGTTCGTCCGCTTCGGGTCACAAGCGGGCTTCCTGGCACCGTCCACCTGTAGTCCGCTCGCGGCCGGAAAGCCGACGTTCAGGCGCTTAAGAGGAAAGGCAGCTTCGGGCCAGAAGCTGAGTTGCGAGGGGCGGCCGGTATTGGCGCAAAGCGGCCACTATGCAGCGAGCGCGCAGGAGGCGTTCGAGCGATTAGCCGCAGGCCCAGTCAAGCTTCATGTTCAAGAAGTCGAGCTGGCAATTTCCGGTGCCGAAATTGTAGCCACCGAGATATTCCGCGAATTCGAGATAGAACGGGCTGAAGCGCGGCGTCGCCTGGGTCGGGCGCATCGTGCCGCCGATATGATTGGGCGCATGGTCTTTGGTCCAGGCCTGGTCGAGATAGTTCTCGCCTTCGTAATAATAAGGCTGCTGATAGCCTGCGGCCTTGTCGCCGGTGAACGGATCTTGCGGCGCCTTGCCGGCGTTTGGATCGACCGCACGCGGCCGCCAGCGCAAGCCGCGGCTCCAGGCGAGCTTCGAGTCGGGCGCGCCGCCCAGAACCTTTGGCAAGTAGTGCTTTCGCGGATCCGTTGAGCCGATCAGCTCATCGAAGAAGGCGCGAGCGCCCCCAATCTCGAGCCACTTTGGCGCCGCGTGGCAGCTCAGGGCGCGCGCGGCCGCCGTGTCCGGCGGCCGGCACAGCGGACCATTGAGCTCTGACTCCGTCAAGAGAATGACGGCATAGTTGTCATCAAGGATGTCGATCATGCGGTGCAGCCGCGGATGGCTGTTTTGGACAGCGGTCCAAAACGGGAGATAGCGCGGGTCCGCGGGCGCAGCGGCCCCGGTCATGGTGGCGTGAATGGTCTCGTCCGGGCTCGTGCCGCCCTCGCTGTGCTCGTTGCAACAGCCGAAAAAACTCAGGCCCGTGACATCCGGACCGTGGCAGCGATAGTCCGGCGGCAAGCGCAGCGTAAGACCGTGGACAAGCGGATAGCCGGTGAGCGGATCGAGCGGCCATTGCTCGGCCGAGATGCCAGGCGGCAGCCCGAAGCACCAGCCATGGCTCTCCGGGCCAGGGCGCCCCTCCTCGTGCAGGAGCTCGAGGTTATAGGCTTGCGCCGGCAGGGCACAACTTGGCAGCGACATTCGCGTGTTTCCGTTGGTTGAGGCGGGCGCAATCCGGCTCGTTGCTCAAGCCGCCAGCGATTGTTCTCCGCGAGGATTGGTCGCACAAGGCGGCCGAAGCGTTCAGCCGAATTTTGAGCCGCCACGCCGCCGTTGTGAGCGAAGTCGTCATTTCCCACTTGATCGAGGTCGGCCTGGGGTCACAAGCGGGCTTCCTGGCACCGTCCACCTGTAGTCCGCTCGCGGCTGGAAAGCCGACGTTCAGGCGCTTAAGAGGAAAGGCAGCTAAGGGCCAAAAGGCGACATTGGATGCATCGTGACCCAATCGAGCCCGGCAAGGGCCCAACCTGCGGCACTATCAGTGCGAGGCGGCGCGCCGGAGCGCGGCCGCCCGGAAGCGCTCGATCGTCCGGCCGAGCTCCCGGAAAACGGCATCAACGATATTGAACGAGATGCAACAGTTCAGTGCTTTGCAATGAATGCAAGCACCGTATCATTGAAGGCTTGGGGGTTCTCAACCTCCATCTGATGAGATGCCGCCGGAATCGTTGCACGTTCGACGCTCGGCAGGCAGTGCTCCAGCATGTCGTCGACGAGACGGAACACCTTAGGGCTGAGCCCCCCGTCGACGAGCAATGTTGGCGCCTTCACCTTCTGCACGTCCTCGCATGTGGTGGGCGGGAAGAGGTCTCGCGATGAGGCTTCGCCTTTCAGTTCTTGAACATTGTCCATGACGCGCTTCAGAACGGGAGGTGGGATTTTCTCGTACGAACCATCGCCCAGTACGCCGTTCACAAATCGACGCACTCCTTCTTCGTCATTCCCCTGCTTGAATGCTTCGCTCGTAGCGATTGACCTCGTGATAATGGCGCTAAGAAGAGCATCTCCTTCAGGAGTCGTTTTCAGTAACGGCCATACGGGCGGTTCGCCCAGCGTCAGACTGCGAATGACCTCCGGGTGATCTCGTGCGACCAGGAACGCAATGAACGCCCCATACGAATGACCAACGAGATGAACCGGGGGTAGATTAAGTGCCTTGATGAATGCAGCCAGGTCTTTTGCATGTAGCGTGACGGAAAAATCCGTTGCAACTTTGGGCCATTCATTTGGATAGTGGTACCGACGACTGTACGAGATCAGTCGATATCCCTTCGAGAACGCCTCGAGCTGTCCATCCCACGTGCGGTAATCCTCCAGTGTGCCGTGCACCAACACCACTGGAGTTCCTTGCCCGAGCTCAATGTAATGGAGTGTGAGGCCATCAACTCCCACCTCTTTTGTTTTCATCTCCGAAGAAGACGCACCTTTCTGCTGCGCGAACGACGGACTCGCGACGAAGAACATGGCTGCTACCGATATGAGGACGATGTGTTTCAAGAGGAGCGTTCTCGGTTGCATATGACTCTCCTGGTGTTGTGAGACCTTTCTGCTTCGGTTTCGCTTAGTAAGCTGTGGTCTAATCCGCGATTCTCGGCGGTAAGGTGGGACTCTAGGAGTCGGATTACGCCCTATGAATCCGGTGGCTCGGGGTTCGAGTCCCCGTGGCCTATACGCGCGACGCGGCCAGAGTGGCCGATCAGGCGGGTCTGGTGGGCAGGGCGCCGGATCGGCAAGGGGCAATGAGGTGAGCCCACCGCTACCAATACTACCAGTTCAAACACACGCAGGGGGTGCACAAAACGTCACACCGTTCCCCAGGATCGCCTCGCGAGCGATTGCGCAGCTGACGGCTGGTCGACGTCGGCTCAGGGTCAAAGGCTGCCCTCGGCGTCTCCACGATAGCTTTCTGCTCAGCCCTCGGAAGCGGACTATGCGAGGCCAAGAGGGGAAGTCAGCCACGGGCCAACAGGCGACATTGAAGGCTTGGCTCGGACCAACAGAACCTCCCTCTCAACGCCTCGCGGTTGTTCCCGCGTCTCGAGCCTCCACCTCGGCTTATCGGAACGGCCTCGTTATTCGTTCACGCACAACTCGCCGCGAGCGTGCGAATCAAATCCGCCAGCCTGCCGACCGATGCCGGTGAGAAAAATGAGCCGACCGGTGGAGTTGCTGAATCGATCGGTTCCCTTGACGATCTTATCCAATTGGCTGAACGCCGGCGGCTCGGTTTCGTACACGCCAACAGTGCTGGTCGTGAATGTTCCCCCTTTTGCCGTGACTAGCACCGTTCCCGCGTAAGATTGCAGTGTTTTGGGCAACGAAGGCAGTCCAGCGGTTTCGGCCATCCCGTGCGCCGTGAAAAGCCACGTTGCGCCGTTTAGAGCGGGCTCGTTGCTCATGACTGTTCCGACAGTGCAAAGGTCGATCTGGCTTAAGCAACCTTCCTTGGTCATCTGAAGCGCAATTGTAGCCTCGAAGTTTCGGCACTGCGCGGGCTGTTGTGCGAAGCCGGCGCTTGTCGAAAGTGCAAGGATCAGGGTTGAAAGAAAGGCAGTCTTCATCAGGCCCTCCTACCTATGTGCACTTCTTACCCGCGAACCCAGAAAGCGAGCCTGGCGGCTGGTCCCTACCATCCGTTATTGCGTGCGACCCACTGTTTCCTTCGGGCATGCGGTTTGACTCACTGGGGTTACAGGCTGGTATTTTTTCTCGATGACAACGAATTGAATCGTGGTGTCTCCTACGTTTGCAAACTCGTGCCATGGGGTCGGAGGTACATCTAACAATGCGCCGGAAGTTACATTGATCTTACGCATTCCTTTCTCGTCCCGGATCTGTCCTTGGCCTCCGCTCACCACATAGCTTAGGTAACCCGGGTGTGAGTGGCAGACGTGCACAGCCCCCGGTTGGAACGTGCACCGGACCACGCTGACATTTGCGTCGTCAAAAAGCTTCTCGCAAGGTTTCTTGCCTTGCCACTCGACGGATAGCGCATCAGGCACGTCGTCGGCCTTTGCCATTTCGACGGCATTAAGGACACCGACCGCGCCGAGCGCGGCGATGCTCAAACCAATCTTGCTTGCAAGCGTCATGATACTCCTCCTCGTCTTTTCCAAAGGAGCCTCAGCGAACCGAGGGCGTTGCCTGCACAATCGAGCGCTATCCCGCGCCCGCGCGCATTGCGGATTGCCCACAAGTAGACCGGCGCAAAAGAATTGTCGGTTTAAGGAAGTGCGATGCCCGCCGAAGGCATTCCTTGCTGCATTCACCTCGAACGGAGACGTCGGCACGCCCCATCTCGAAAAGCAGCTCTAAAGAAGACTACAGCATCCCGCGCCGGCCCAAAAGTCCCTCTTATCGGCGAAGAGACGCCAAAAAAATCCGGTCCAAGCCATTGGCTCCGATGTCCGAGTTGGGTCATTCGCGTCGATCTGGCGGCGTTCTCGGCACGTCGGGTCTGGCTTCCACTGCTGAATACCGAGCGCGACCGCGATCTTCACCTTAGGGCCACAAGCGGTCTTCTCGCATCTCGCCAAAGCGAGTATCACTTTCTAACCGAACCATTAAGAGTGGAGGCGCAACCCTCCGGTTAGCCACTATGGTCACCCCACGATCGCATTCGCTGCTGATCTCGTTTCTCTTCGCCGTCTGTTGCGGAGCAGCGTCGAGTACTCCGCTGCTTGCAGCATCGACCGAGTTGCCTGTAGCGCTAGAGAGAAAATCGGAGTTGTTGGAGCTCCGATTTGGAGAGACCACAATTGCCTTTGAACCGGGTGCAATCCGAGCCGATCGTGCGTCAGCGGCTCTTCGTCAACTACACGCGTTCAGAAACTGAATTTCGGGATATCTCGCGACTTATGCCGCCATCCGGGCGGCCGCGGCTGGATCTATATCAATTCGATGCCACCGATCTGAAAGACTATTGGGGCGAGCAGATAACCTTCTACCGCCAGCCCCCGATGACTCACGTCAAGATACAGCTGACCCACGACGTGCAAATGCGTTTTGCAGCTACGGTCGAGCGATGCTTCTTCGAGTGCGGCGAGGCGACTATCAGGCACTTGATTTCATTCGTGAACAGCAAGGTCAAAAACTAGGAAAATGGCTAAGTCCGCAATGGGTCACAAGCGGCCATCACGTCCAAGCAGCGTGACGTCCGCCATCCAAGTTGACGAGAGTGACCACACCGTTCACCTACGCCGCCTTCAACACCGGCGCCGGCGGCTGCGACGGCCGGATCAGCGCGAAGGCGACCTGGATGATGCCGCCGGCAAGGCCGAGCGCCACGCCGATGCGCCAGGCCATGGTATAGGAGCCGAGCGCGTCGTAGAGGACCCCTCCTCCGTAAGCGCCGAGGAAGCTGCCGATCTGGTGGCTCATGAAGGCGAGGCCCTGGATCATCGCCTGCCAGCGCAGGCCGAACATCTCGGCGACCGCGCCCGCGACCAGCGGGCCAACGCCCATCCAGAGGAAGCCCATGATCGCGCCGAACAGCAGCGTCGAGAACGACGTCGCCGGCAGCATGAAGTACCAGGCGAGCGCGAGCGAGCGCAGGATGTAGATGCCGCCCAGCAGCGCCAGCTTGTTCCAGCGCTGGCCGGCCCAGCCGAAGAACAGCGAGCCCAGCACATTAAAGCCGCCGATCATGCCGAGCGTCTGCGCGCTGAGCATCGGATCGAGGCCGCAGATGGCGAGATAGGACGGCAGATGCGTGGTAAGGAAGACGAGCTGCATGCCGCAGACGAGATAGGCGCAGGTCATCACCACGAAGGGAGCATTTCCGAACGCCGCCTTTGTCACCGACGCGGCCGTGGCATCGCCGATGTCGTCGGCGGCCGGCTTCGGCAGCGGGATGGCGTCGATGCGGCCGGCATACCATGCCGCGGGGATCATCAGCACCGACATGATGACGAAGCCGGCAAGCCCGATGCGCCAGCCAAAGCCCTCGTTCAGCATCTGGCCGATCGGCGCCGACAGCAAGGCGCCGAGCGAGCCCGCGCCGGAGACGATGCCGAGCACGGTGGAGCGCACCGTTTCGGGCACCGCGCGCGCCGCCACCGACATCGCGATCGCCGCGGCGGTGCAGGCGAGCGAGGTGCCGATCAGCACACCGGCGCCGATCATGATGCTGACGAGCCCGTTCGCGATGGCCATCAGCGCGAGGCCGACGATATACATCAGCGCGCCAACGATCATGATGGGCCGGAAGCCGTAGCGCACCGTCATCGCGCCGGCGAGCGGCTGGAGGAAGCCCCAGGCGAGGTTCTGCACGGCCAGCGCCAGCGTGAAATCCGAGATCGAGATGTGGATGTCATGCGTCAACGGCTGCATGAAGATGCCCAGGCTCTGCCGCAGCCCCATGCTCAGCGTTAGCATGATCGAGGCGCCGATCAGGATGGGCAATGTCGGACGCAGGACCTGCAATAGGGGCATATCTTTCTCCCTCGTCGGCGCGGCGCACGCGCCGGCGTCTGCAATTCGCGATCATTTTGGTTACACAGACCTGTGTACTTAGGCTATAGAAGGCTGTTGCTGTCAAGCGAACAGGATGCGCGCTACCGCATGGCTCCCCTGCCCCCTCCACAGACGATGAAAGAGCGGATCCTTCAGACCGCCGACAAGCTGTTCTATCTGCAAGGCATTCGCGCCATCGGCGTCGACACCATCGCGGCCGAGGTCGGCATCTCCAAGCGCACGCTCTACAACCATTTCCCATCCAAGGACGCGCTGATCGCGGCCTATCTCGAGCGCCGCTTTGTAGCTCAGCGCCCCTCCGACAAGCCGCCGGCCGAGCAGATCCTCGCCACCTTCGATTCGCTGGAGCGGCGGTTTGCGGCCAAGGATTTTCGCGGCTGCCCGTTCGTGAATGCGGTGGCCGAGCTTGGGCCCGCGGATCGCGCGGTGAAGAAGATCGCGATCGCCTTCAAGGAAAGCCGCCGCGTGTGGTTTCGTGATCGCTTGACCGAGCTTGGTGTTGCCGACGCAGAGGCGCTGGCGACACAGCTCGTGCTGCTCGTCGATGGCTCCATCGCGCAGGACCTCGTCCGCGACGATCCCGCGATGGCCCGCGCCGCGAAGGAGGCGGCGAAGGTGTTGTTGCGGAACGCGGGGGTGGATGTCGGTGGGGATGCGAAGGCGGTGAAGCGAGGCAAGCCCGCGCCACAATAACAGCTGTCGTCCCGGACAAGCGAAGCGCCGATCCGGGACCCATACCCACAGGGCGCAATTTGACGAAGACTTGGAGTTACCAGCTCGCGCTATAACCCCTCCCTGGGGTTATGGGTCCCCGCGTTCGCGGGGACGACAGCTGAGGATGTGGCGACGACACCTGACTGCACGTCATCGCCACTTCGCGATGATGCCAACATGCCCCTGTTTTGCCCGACGAGTCAAGCAAAATTCCAAAAATCCGAATGCCGCTCTTCGTGACCGGCATCCCCTTGATCCGATCAGCTCCGGCTACTGTGCATGGGGTTGTTTTCGCGTTTTTATGCGCAGCCGGCCTCACGCCGCCTGCGACACTACGCGATTGCGGCCGTCGTGCTTGGCCCGATAGAGCGCGGTGTCGGCGCGCTTGAGGACGTCGGCGACCGCCTCGCCCTTCTGTTCCAGCGTGGTGAGGCCGATCGAGATCGTGACCTCGATGCGCTTGGTTCCCTTGTGGACGGCAAAGGGCTCGCCCGCAATCGAGCGGCGCAGTCGCTCGGCGACCATGCCGGCGACGTGCAGATCGGTCTCCGGCATCACGATGACGAACTCCTCGCCGCCGTAGCGGCAGGCAAGGTCGATGCCGCGGATCGACTTGCGGACGCGCACGGCAAACTCACGCAGCACGTCGTCGCCGGCGTCGTGGCCGTAATTGTCGTTGATCGACTTGAAGTAGTCGATGTCCAAAATCATCAGCGCGAGCGGCTTGCCGCGGATCGAGGCCTGCTCGGCGAGGGTCGCCAGATGACTCTCCATGTAGCGGCGATTGTGCAGGCCGGTGAGCGCATCGGTGATCGCCATCTCGATCGAGTTCTGCACGTTGTCGCGCAAATGATCGGTGTAGCGCCGGCGGCGGATCTGGGTGCGCACGCGCGCCAGCAGCTCGGTCTTGTCGATCGGGCGCAGCAGATAATCGTTGACGCCGATCTCGAGGCCGCGGAGCAGCCGCGTCGAGTTCTCGGGGTCGGCGATGGCCAGGATCGGCACGTGGCGCGTGCGCTCCAGCGAGCGCGCCTGGCTGCAGAGCCTGAGGCCATCGAAATTGTTGAGGTCGAGCGAGACGATCAGCAGGTCGTAATTGCCTTCGGCGGCGTGGAACAGCGCCTCCGTCGGATTGGGCTCGACGTCGATGGTGTGCTCGGCGGCGAGCGTCGTCGCCAGCCGCTCATAGGAGGACTGGCGGTCGTCGACGAGGAGAATGCGGCCGCCCTTCCCGGTGTCGGCCACGGCGCTGCGCTCGGGCGCCTGCATGCCGATCTCGAGCGAGGTGATGGCGCGCATGCGCAGCTCATCGGTCATCATCTTCAGCCGCGTCAGCGAGCGCACGCGCGCGATCAGCACGACGTCGGAGACGGGCTTTGTGAGGAAATCGTCGGCGCCAGCTTCCAGGCCGCGGTTGCGGTCGGCCGGGCTGTCGAGCGCGGTGACCATCACGACGGGAATGTGGTGCGTCGCCGGGTCGGTCTTGAGCCGGCGGCAGACTTCAAAGCCGTCCATATCAGGCATCATGACGTCGAGCAGGATGATGTCGCATTCGGCGCGCCGGGCCATCGCCAGCGCCTCGGTACCGTTCGAGGCGGTCATCACGTCGAAATATTCGGCGGACAGGCGGGCTTCGAGGAGTTTGACGTTGGCGGGAACGTCATCGACAACCAGGATACGCGCGGACACTGTGAACTCACTTCCTATCCGATAAAGCGCCGGACCGTCTCAATGAATTTGCCGACCGAGATCGGCTTGGACAAATAGGCTTCGCAGCCGCCCTCGCGGATGCGTTCTTCGTCGCCCTTCATCGCGAACGCCGTGACCGCGACGACGGGAATGGCACGCAGCTCCGGATCGTCCTTGATCCAGCGCGTCACCTCGAGGCCGGAGACCTGCGGCAGTTGGATATCCATCAGCACGAGGTCGGGCCGCATCTTGCGCACGAGGTCGAGCGCCTCGTAGCCGTTGCTGGTGCCGGAGGTCTGGTAGCCGTGCGCCTCCAACAGGTCGCGGAAGAGCTTCATGTTGAGCTCGTTGTCTTCCACGATCAGGACGGTCTTAGCCATCCCGCCCTCCTGTTTGGTCCGAGAGACCGATACATGTGACGCCTCAGGCGCCTCTTCCCGGCGCTTCGAAAACTGGATTCAAACTAGCCTCAGATTCGCTCTAGTTTCGTTAAACCCGAGGGCCCACTTTCTGCGATGTGGTTTCCAGTTGCTTGTCCCGGGCCGCAAGACTCAAGGCTGAGACTCGGGCATGATCCAAAGTAGACACCGAAAGTTAACGGAAAGGCAAATTGCGCCATTGAAAAAGCCTGTTCACAACCCCCGCGAAGTCGCTGAAATCGTTGCGATTCAGGCGCTGTCCTTCGTCGCCAGCGAGCCTGAGCGGCTGGGCCTGTTCCTGGCCGAGACAGGGGTCGGTCCGGAGACCCTGCGCAATGCCGCCTCAGACCCGAATTTCCTCCTCAGCGTGCTCGATTTCGTGCTGCGCGATGACGACACCGTGAAGGCCTTCGCCAAGGCCTCGGAACTGCACCCGACCAACGTTGCCGCGGCGCGGCAGGTCCTTGGCGACGCGCTCGGCGACCCCAATTGGGAGCGCGACGTGCCGTGACCGCTCCTGATACGGCCGAGCCCCGCTGCTTCTGCCGGGATTGTCTGGCCGATCTGGATATGGGCGTGCGGCGCTGTTCCGCCTGCGGTTCCCCCCGCCTCGTCCGCCACCGCGCACTGTCGGGCTTGACCATCGCCCATATCGACTGCGACGCCTTCTATGCGACGGTCGAGAAGCGCGACAATCCTGACATCGCCGACAAGCCCGTCATCATCGGCGGGGGAAAGCGCGGCGTCGTGTCGGCCGCCTGCTACATCGCGCGCACCTATGGGGTGCGCTCGGCGATGCCGATGTTCAAGGCGCTGGAGGCGTGCCCGCATGCGATCGTGATCCCGCCCGACATGGCCAAGTACGTCCGCGTCGGGCGCGAGGTGCGGCAGGCGATGCAGGCGCTGACGCCGCTGGTGGAGCCGCTCTCGATCGACGAGGCCTTCCTCGACCTCTCCGGCACCGAACGGGTGCACGGCATGATCCCGGCCAAGGTGCTGGCGCGCTTTGCCCGCAACGTCGAGCGCGACGTCGGCATCACCGTTTCCGTCGGGCTGTCCTGCAACAAGTTCCTCGCCAAGATCGCCTCCGATCTCGACAAGCCGCGCGGCTTTGCCGCGCTCGACCAGGAGGAAGCCCGCATCATGCTTGCGGAGAAGCCGGTCGGCTTCATCTTCGGCGTTGGACCGGCGACGCAGGAGCGCCTCGTGCAGCGCGGCTTCCGTATCATCGCCGATCTGCAGAAGGCCGACGAGATCGAGATGATGCGGCAATTTCCGAGCGACGGCCGCAGGCTGTGGCGGCTCGCGCGCGGCATCGACGACCGCCGCGTCGAGCCTGACCGCGGCGCCAAGACGATCTCCAGCGAGACCACCTTCGAGACCGACATCCGCGATTTCGCGAGCCTTGAGAAGATCCTGTGGCGGCTGTGCGAGAAGACATCGTCGCGCCTCAAGAGCAGCGAGCTCGCTGGCTCGACGGTGACCCTGAAACTGAAGACCGCCGATTTCCGCCAGCGCACCCGCTCGCAGTCGATCGCAGCCCCGACCCAGCTCGCCGCAAAGATCTTCTCGATCTGCCGCGAGATGCTGGCCAAAGAGATCGACGGCACCGCCTTCCGCCTGATGGGCGCCGGCGTCAGCGCACTGCGCGACGGCTCCCCCGCCGACGACACCGACATGCTCGACCGCCGCGCCGCCCATGCCGAGCGCGCCGTCGACAGTCTGCGCAAGAAATTCGGCAGCGCCGCAGTGATCCGGGGCATCGCCTATGACGGGCCGGAGAAGGCGCAGGAGTGATCGTGCCCTGCTCAACTCAGTCGCATTCGAAGATCCGTGCACCCGGATAGGCGCGCCTGGCATAGCGAACGACCAACTGCCGATCCTGAGTTTCCAGGAACGGCGTTCGGATCTGGCAAGACCCGACGATGAGGTGCCACAGGCCGTTGAGCTTCCGAATGACGACGTTCATTTGAGCCTTTCTCGCAGTGACCCGAGTGGACTCAAATTGTAAGAATCTCCCGCCGTCGCTCAATTGTACCAGCGTAAGATCAGGGTATGAGAAGGATTAGAGGGGATATACAAAGGTATGTTGCGTCTAGCTTTAGCGGCCGCTGGCGCCAACAGCTTCGCAGGGGTTCAAACGATCCTACCGGTTCGGAGGCTGGCACCGTGACAGGCGAACGCGATCTCGACGCGCTGCTGAGCAACATGAAGCCGGAGATCATGGACGGAATCTTCGTGTTCTGCACGCTTGCGCCAAGCGCGAGCATTCCGGCCACCATCAGCCCGATGCTGACGTTCCGCGAACGCGAAGGAACGACGCTGGTGATACTGCACGAGGACGCTGAACGTGCCGGACTACGCCACGAATTTCTCTCGCGCTTGATCACCCTGACAGTTCACTCCGCGCTCGATGCGGTGGGCTTTCTCGCGGCAATCACGGCGCGTCTGGCCGAATCCGGCATCAGCGTGAACGCCGTGTCGGCGTTTTATCACGACCATCTCTTTGTACCTGTCGAGCAGGCCGATGAAGCGATGGCTGTTCTCCAGGAGATGTCTGGCGGGAGGCACGCGTAGCCCGGATGGAGCGAAGCGCAATCCGGGCTACGGACTCACGGACACAGCGGAAGCAGTTGGTCGCGTGTCAGAGGCGCGAGTTTGACTGCTCCCGGCGAGGACGGATCGAGCCACAGGATCTCCTCGATCTCCGCACCGGGACTGACGGAATGCGCGATGACGATGCGGAAAACCTCCGCATCGACCAGCCGGCCCGGCTCATTCGCCGCTGGCGCGGTGTATCGCCCGAGATAGGTCATCTCGTTCGGATCGATATCGATCCCGAGCTCCTCGGACAATTCCCGCCTGAGCGCGACTTGCGGATGCTCGCCGGCCTCGATCTTTCCGCCGGGCTGCATGAAACTCTCGGTGGCCTTCTTCCTGACAAGCAGGACGCGTCCATCGCTCCTGCTCATCAATGCGGCCGCTATCCGAATGGCACTTTGCGACGTCATTCCGTCCACACCTCAATCCGCAACCGCGATCGCTTCAATCTCGATCAGCCATTCCGGCGCGGCGAGCGCGGAGACGCCGACGAGGGTCGAGGCCGGCGGCTCCATGCCTTCGAAGAAGGCGGAGCGGGCCTTGCCGATGATGGGTCGGAGTTCCGGCTTGTAGCCGACCACGAAGGTCGTGATCTTCACGATGTTGGCATAGCTCGCGCCGGCCGCCTTCAGCGCGTGGCCGAGATTCTGCATCACCTGCGTGGTCTGTGCGGCGAGATCGCCCTCGCCGACGATGCGGCCCTCCTCATCCACCGACACCTGCCCGGAGATGTAGATGGTGCGGGCGCCGGAGGCGGTGACGACGTGGGAATAGGCTGGATTGTGATGAAGGCCGCTGGGGCGGAGATGATCGAGCTTGGGCATGGGGGCTCCCTGGCGTTTTGTTCGTCGGGCAGCCTATCCGGATCGCGAGATCGGAGCCAGCAGGAAAGATGCGGCGCACGATGCCCCCGCTATCTCTCCCGCATGCTTTCATGCCGATAGCGCGCAAGCGGCGACAACAGATAGCTGATGATCGAGCGCGTCCCGGTCTTGATCTCGACCGTCACGGCCATGCCGGGTGAGAGATTGACGGATTTGTCGTCGATCAGCATCCGGTCCTTGGCGGGAGCGATCCGGGCCGAATAAACCAGCTCCTGCCCCTTGGGCTCGCTGCTGTCCTGTTCGGTGCCCAGCGATTTGTCGCCATTCTTGTCCGCAGGCTTGTCGCGGGTGATGGCATCGTGTGACACGCTCGTGACCTTGCCGTCCACCAGCCCATACCTGGTGAAATTGAAGGTATCGATCTTGATCGCGACGTCCTGGCCGACCTCGATGAAGCCGATGTCGCGGTTCGACACCATCGCCTCGATCTCCAACCGGCTCTCCAGCGGCACGATCACCATCAGCGACTGCGCGGGCGTGACGACACCGCCGACCGTGTGGATGGCAAGCTGCTGGATGACGCCGTCAACCGGCGCGGCCAGGCGCTGGAAGCTCCTCCTCTGCTCGGCCTTGACGACGTCCTGCATCAGGCCCGCGGCCTTCTGCTCGGCCTTGGCGAGGTCGTCCGACAGCGAGCGCTGATATTCGGCCGTCGTCTTCGTCCCGGTTTCGACCAGTGCAGCGAGGGCCGCGTCGGCCTCCTTGGACCGGCTCCTTTGAACCACAAGCTCCTGCTGCTGGCCCACCAGATCCTGCAGCTCCTGGAGATAGAAGATCTTCGATCCCAATTCCTTGTCGAACAGCTGCTTGCGCATGTCGACGCGTTGCTGGAGCAGCGGGATCGTCGCCTCGAGCTTGCCGATCGTCGCCGTGATCGTGGTCCGCTCGGCCTCCTTCTGCGCGACCTGGTGCTCAATCGAGGCCAGCTTGGCGGCCTGCTCGGCGGCCTGGCTTGCCAGAAATCGGCGCTGGACCTTCACGAGTTCGGCGGGAGCGCCTTCCGGCGGATGGAAGCTGGCGACCGGATCGCCGCCGCCGGTGAGCGCCGCGCGCAGCCGCGCCGCCTCGAGCTGCGCACCAACGAGATCGCTCTTGAGGTGTCCGAGCTCGGCCTCGTTCATCGTGGAGTCGAGATCGACCAGCACGTCCCCTGCCCGCACCGTCTGGCCATCGGCGACCTGGATCGCGCGCACGACGCTGGTCTCGAACGGCTGGATTACCTTGGTCCGGCCGCTCGGGATCACCTTGCCCGGCGCCACCGCGACGATATCGATGGTGCCGAGACAGGCCCAGGCGGTCGCCACCGCGAAGGCGGCGACGATCACGGCGCCGACGGCGCGGCCGACCGGATTGGGCGGCGCCTCGACGATCTCGAGCGCGGCCGGCAGGAAGGCTATCTCGTCCTTGCTGCGCACCGGAGCTCTGCAGGCCGGAAACGGCACGACCTTGCTAGCTGATTTCATGCAAGCCCGCCTGAAGCCGGAACAGCGTGGCGTAGCGGCCCCCTGTCTTGATCAACTCGTCATGGGTGCCGTCCTCGATCAGGCGGCCGCGATCCATCGTGATGATGCGGTGGGCCATGCGCAGGGTCGACAGCCGATGCGCGATCACGAAGACCGTGCGCCCCTTGGCGATCTGCGCCATGTTCTGCTGGACGATCCGCTCGCTCTCGTAGTCGAGCGCGCTCGTCGCCTCGTCGAGGATCAGGATGCGCGGATTGGTCATCAGCGCCCGCGCGATGGCGATCCGCTGCCGCTGGCCGCCGGACAGCGTGCTCCCCTGCTCGCCGACGATGGTGTCATAGCCTTCCGGAAGCTCGAGGATGAAATCGTGCGCGCCGGCGAGCCTCGCGGCTTCGATCACGCGCTCGATCGGCATCGTGGGATCGGCGAGCGCGATGTTGTCGCGGACCGTGCGATTGAACAGGATGTTCTCCTGGAGCACGATGCCGATCTGCCGGCGCAGCCAGGTCGGATCGACCATGGCGAGATCAGTGCCGTCCACTAGCACGCGCCCGCTCTCGGGCACGTACAGCCTCTGGATCAGCTTGGCGAGCGTGCTCTTGCCCGATCCCGACGTGCCGACCACCCCGACGAACTGCCCCGCCGGCACGCTCAGGCTCACATCGCTGAGAATCTCGGGACCGTCGATCCGGTAACGAAAGGTGACGTGCTCGAACTTGATGTCGCCGCGGATCGCCGGCAGCGCCGCGCGCCCCGGCGTGTAGACGGGCTCTGCCGGCGTGTTCAGGATGTCGCCCAGCCGCTGCACCGACAATCGCGCCTGGTGGAAATCCTGCCAGATCTGGGCCAGACGAAGCACCGGCGTGCTGACGCGGCCGGCCAGGAGATTGAACGCAACAAGCTCGCCTACGGTCAGATCGCCGCCGATGACGAGCCTTGCACCGAAATACAGGATCGCGGCCGTCGCCACCTTGCTGACGAACTGGATCGCCTGGCTCGCGGTATTGCCGAGGCTGATGACGCGAAAGCTCGCCGCGACGTAGCTTGCGAGCTGCTCCTCCCAGCGCCGCTGCATCTGCGGCTCCAGCGCCATCGCCTTGAGGGTCTCGACGCCCGTGACGCATTCCACCAGGAATGCCTGGTTCTCCGCGCCACGCTGGAATTTCTCGTCGAGCCGCCAGCGGAACGCGGGACTGACGCCGGCCGAGATGGCGATATAGAATGGAAACGAGGCCAGCGTGACCAGCGTGAGCAGCGGCGAATAGACCCACATCACCGCGATGAAGACGATGGTGAAGAAAAGATCGATCGCGATCGTCAGCGCGGAGCTGGTGAGAAAATTGCGGATGTTCTCCAGCTCGCGCACCCGCGCCACGGAATCGCCGACCCGGCGCGCCCGAAAATATCCGATCGGCAGCGCCAAGAGATGCCGAAACAGCCGCGCGCCCAGCTCGACGTCGATTCGATTGGTCGTGTGCGAAAACAGGTAGGTCCGGAGCGCGCCGAGGATCGTCTCGAAGATCGCGATCGCGACCAGCCCGGTCACGACGACGTCAAGGGTGGTCATGCTGCGATGGACCAGCACCTTGTCGATCACGACCTGGAACAGCAACGGGGAGACCAGCGCGAACAGCTGGAGGAAGAGCGAGCCGACCAGCACCTCACCGAGCAGCCGCCGGTATTTGTGGATCGCTCCCAGAAACCAGGTGATGTCGAAACGCCGGGAAAGGTCGGTCAACAGCGAGCGCTTGGCGACCAGGATCACCCGGCCGTCCCATACGGCTTCGAACTCGGCCCGGGTCATCAGGTCCGGCTTCGCGGCATCCGGCACCTGCACGATGATCTTGTCCTCCCCGGCCTTGCCGAGCAGCAGAAAGCCGCCGTCGCGCAAGACCGCGATGCATGGCATCGCTATCCCGGTGAACCGCTCCCACCTCGTGGAGACCGTTTTCGCCTTCAGGCCGAAGCCCTTTGCGCAACGCAGGATCTCGGTGACGCCGATATTGTTGCCGAATTGATGCCGGACCTGGTCCGGGCTCGCCCCCACGCCGTTCAGACGCAGCAAGGCGACGATCGCGTGAAGGCCCGGATCGCCGGACGACTCGCGTGCCGCGTCTTCAGCCATGTGCCGCCCCGTCATGTCTCAACTCAGTCACCCGCGGACACCTCGACGGCCGCGCGGCTGCACCCAACATCCCTCGTCGGGCATGAGGCGAGCGGCCGCGCAGAAATTCATATGATATTCTTGCGATATATGTTATATGCAACAAGCACGACTCACATACGAACGTAAATTCAATTGAACGGCGATCCCGACGCCCGCGATCAGGGGGGTCTTACTCAACACCGACGACATTTGGGTGAACCTTATCCTCAGGCCTGCATCGCTCTCCGCATCAACAAAATAGGCCCTATTTGGCCTCATGATCGAAAATGCACCGATCAGATTCTCATGATCGGCGCGACACCCTTGCGGCGTCGTTCGGCGCGGCCCGACGCGTCAACGCGACGCAACATCACATAACATTGGACGGGAATAAACCATCACTCACTGTGTTATGATAACAAAATTGATGCGCATGTCGTAATTGCCTACCCGTCGCCGCGACAGCGACGGCCCGGTCGTTGCGATAGCGACCGCAAGCCATTCCGCGCCAAAACCGTCAGATGAAGTCCATTTTGCCGACCACTCACCTATGAATATTGCGCACATCCCAACAGCTGCTCCCGGTACGAACGGCTCGTCCCGGCCTCCGGCACCCGCGCAGGGCGATGCCGCGCCGTTGCCGCAGAGCGCGCGGTCACCGTCGGCGGGGCCGGACAAGCCGCCATTCCGTCCGCCGGCCGACATCCCGACCCAGTCCGGCCCGCTCGGCATCCGCTTCGACTTCAACGACGGCTGCCGGGTGTTGCTCCCCGACGGCAACGGCCCCTACCAAGCCAGGCTGAGCGATATCGACAGCGGCAATGTCCTGTTCGAAACCGAGATCAAGTCGGGCCGCATCAATTCGACCAAGCGCTACTTCGTGCGCATCCGTCTCGAGATCCGGGTCAAAAACGAGGTTGTCCTCCAGCACGACTATTCGGCCACAGATCGCGACGTCCTGATCCAGCTTCCCGAGATGACGCTCGGCGATACGATCGGGTGGTTTCCCTACGCGGACCGATTTCGCGAGCGCCACGGCTGCCGCCTGACCTGCACGATGTCCGAAAAGGTCATCCCACTGTTTCGCAAGGCCTATCCGGACATCACGCTGCTCGGTCACGGCGAGGTCGATCCCCGCCGCTACTACGCGACGTACAACATCGGGCTGTTCTTCGACGATCAGAACCATGTGTATCAGCCCAGCGACTTTCGCCATGTCGGCCTGCATCGCACCGCAGGCTACATCCTCGGCGTGGATCCCGCCGAGCAGCCGCCGCGGATTGCGGTGGCGGATGACACCCCACCCATCGCCGGGCCCTATGTCTGCATCGCCGTGCAGAGCACGACCCAGTGCAAATACTGGAATAATCCACACGGCTGGCGCGAGACCGTCCGCTTCCTGAAGCAAGCGGGCTATCGCGTGATCTGCATCGACCAGAAGCCCGTTCACGGCTCCGGCATGGTGTGGACGCAGATTCCGCACGGCGCCGAGGACGAGACGGGAGATCGCCCGCTCCAGGAGCGTGCGCGCTGGCTCAAGCACGCGGACTTCTTCATCGGCCTGTCGAGCGGTCTGTCATGGCTTGCCTGGGCGAGCGGAACGCCGGTCGTGCTCATCAGCGGCTTCACGCATCCGACCAACGAGTTCACGACGCCCTACCGCGTCGTCAACTATCACGCCTGCAATTCCTGCTGGAACGATCCTGTTCACAGGTTCGACCACAAAGACTTCCTGTGGTGTCCACGCCACAAGGATACGCCGCGACAATTCGAGTGCACGCGGTTGATCACCTTCGACCAAGTGAGACGCACGATCGAGACCATCCCGGGCTTCGGGACGCGAAACGGACATAGGACACAGTGAATTTTACCAGGAGAAATGCGATGACTGACGTAGTACAGCCGGGCGACACTCTGGCGGTCGGCTCCGGGGCGACCGTCGACGGGACCTTGGTCCTGTGGAGCGGTACGCTCGAGATCCACGCCGGCGGCACCGCCAACGGGACGGTGGTCAATGGCGGCGGCGTGCTGGTGGTGGACGCCGGCGGGACGGCTGTCGACTCTTTCCTCGGCGGCCTTGCCGTCGAGAACGTGTTCGGCACCGACATCAACGCGACGATCGCCGGCGGCGCCGTCATGAACATCTTCAACGGCGGCAAGGCGATCGACACCACCTTGGACGGCGCCACGCAGAACGTCTACTCCGGCGGCACGGCGAGCGGCACGACCGGCGCGGCGTCAGGCATCTATGACGGCGGCATCGCGACCGGAACCAACCTGAGCGCCGGCGCGCAATGGGTCTATTCCGGCGGCGTGGCCAGCGGCACGACGCTCGGCAACGCCATCTACCAGGCCGTCTATGGCGGCGCGACCGTGAGCGGCACCACCATTGCCGGCGGCCAGCAGGACGTCGTCGGCCTTGCGATCAACACGACGATGACCAGCGGGTGGCAGTTCATCGGAAACGGCGGTGTCGCGAACAACACCGCCATGAGCGGCGGCTTCGAATATGTGCTGGCCGGCGGCACGGCCAACGGCGCGCATATGAGCGGTGGCGCCCAGATCGTCTGGGACGGCGTCGCCAACAACACGGTGATGACCGGCGGCACGCAGACCGTGCTCGGCGGCGGCGTGGTGAGCGGCACGACCCTGACCAGCGCAACGCAGCAGGTGCAGATCTACGGCTTCGCGGTCGGTACGGTGGTCAACCGCGGCGGCTACGAAGTCGTCACTTCGGGCGGCGTCACCAGCGGCACGATCGTCAACAGCGGCGGCTACGAGTTCGTTAGCGCAGGCGGAAGCTCGTTCGCGACCACGGTCAATCGTGGCGGCTACGAGATCGTCAGCGCCGGTGCCACCTCGACGAACACGACCGTGAATTCCGGCGGCTACGAGGTCGTCGACACCGGCGGCATCTCGAAGAATGCCACGGTGCTGGCCGGCGGCTACGCCATGATCCAGGTCGGCGGCCTTGCGATGAACATGGTCATCAGCGCCGGATACCAGTTCGTCTACGGCACTGCCGACAACACCACCAATCTGGGTGGCATCGAGTACGTCTATGGCGTCGTCGATGACACCGTGATCGGAAATCACGGCAAGGAGAACGTCATGGGCATCGCCAACGACACGGTGGTGAACAGCGGCGGCCTCCAGACCGTGTCCGGCGGCATCACCAACGGAACGATCGTCCACAGCGGCGGCGTCGAGCTCGTGAACAGCGGCGTCGCCAACGGCACGATCATCTCCGGTGGTCTCGCGCATGTTGCCGTAGGCGGGGCTGCGGTCGACGTCACGTTCGAGGGCGAAGGCGGCACGCTTCAGCTCGACAGCTCCGACCTGTTTTCGGGTCAGATCTCCGGCTTCGGCGACACCGATATCATCGATCTCCGCGACATCGCCTTCGGCGCGGGGACGACGCTGGGCTACGCAGCCGATCCCGGCAACGGCGGCGGCACGCTGACAATCAGCGACGGCGTCAATTCAGCCTCGCTGGCCCTGCTCGGCCAGTACTCGGCCGCGAACTTCGCGCTGGCTTCGGATGGACATGGCGGCACCATGATCACCGAGCACATCGCCGTGCAGCAGGCGAACCTCGCGCCCAACGCGCTGGCGGCTTGATCGCGAACGGCGGCGGAGCCTCGGCTCCGCATGCCCTGAAACATCGAGGGCGCAGCCTTTCCGAGGCTGCGCCCTTTTTCTTCAAGCTGTTGGCGCGCAAATGCTCGCCGGGACTTGGTGCCTAGTTACAGGGCTTGCTGTCCTTGACGTCGAATTTGCCCATGGCGCCGGAAATGACGAAATCGTTGTAGTCGAGCACGAGCTGGCGGGAGACGCCGTTCTCGTAGAGCTCGAACGCCATCGCATAGACCGGCGTCTGCTCGCCTTCCTTCTGCTGGGACTCGCGGTCGAAATAGCTGACGGTGACGGGCCAGCGCCTGAGCGACTTCATGTGCTCGTCGGAGGTCGACGGATCGGATGAGGTGGCGGCGCGGTCGGCAGGGATCGGCTGGCCGATCACGGTCAGCGTGTTGTAGACCTTTTGGCCGTCGTCCGAGCCGTCATAGACGGAGAGCTCGAGCAGCGACTTGCCGTCCTTGGCAGCAGCGATGATGCGCTGGATCTGCTCGGTCGGGAACACGATCTTGCCGTCGAGGGTGAAGGTCTTGGGCGCCGGCAACTTTAGCTTGACATTGATGTGGTCGCCGTCGCGCTCCGCCGAGCCGTCGACCCGGCCGGCATCGGCCTCGTTCATCCGCGTCTCGATCTTGAAGCGGTAGCTTTTTCCCGCGGCATCTTCCCAGGAATTGGAGCGGAGGTCGCTGAGCGTGACCTTGCCCTCGCCGCTGTCGAGCTCGGAGACCTGGCGGAATTCGGAGGTGTAGCCCTCGCAGGAGCTCCCGGTGAAGTTGTAGAGAATGCGGCCGCGCGCGCTGTTGACCGAATTGGAGCGCGATTTCACCAAGCTCAAATCATACAGCGCCTGGTGCGCGAGGAACGGACCGTTGGCGGCCTGCGCCCCGCAGCCGGGGCCGAAACTGGCCGCCGCGAGCGCCATCACACCGAGCGAAGTCCGGAAAAGGTGCACCATGTCTGTTCCTTGGAGACGCGTCCTTGGCGAAAGCGCAGATTCGACATTTTAATGACTGTTCCATTGCGTCGCAACTGAGGCCGTTTCACGTAAAGTTGCGGCCTTTGCGTTGAACCGCCTGCCCTGCCTCAACAAAATGCGTCGCCTCCGGTTGCTTGCATGTGGCGGTACGATGGGCGAAACAGGACGTGCCGGGCCAACAGATAGCGCCCCGGCTGACGAATCCTGGACGAATTTTTGGACAACGAGGTCGAACATGGCGGGCACGGTCGAGCAGAAACTGGCGGAACAGGGCATCAAGCTGCACGAGGCCCCCACCCCCGTCGCCAACTACGTGCCGTTCGTGCGCACCGGCAATCTGCTGTTCGTCTCCGGCCAGGTCTGCTTCGACCCTGCCGGCAAGCTGATCGCCAAGGGCAAGCTCGGCGCCGGCGTCTCGATCGAGGACGGCGCTGCGGCGGCGCGCGGCTGCGCGGTCAACCTGCTGGCCCAGGTCAAGGCTGCCCTCGGCGACCTCGACAAGGTCGTGCGCGTGGTACGCCTCGGCGGCTTCATCAACTCGGCGCCGGACTTTCTGGACGGGCCGAAGGTGCTGAACGGCGCCTCCGACCTGATGGTCGCCGCCTTCGGTGACAAGGGTCGCCACGCCCGCACCACCGTCGGAGTCGCCTCGCTGCCCGCGGATGCGGCGGTCGAGGTCGAAGGCGTGTTCGAGGTCGCCTGACGCGCATGCGCGCTCCGGATTGGCTGACAGCCCGGCCGGTCGCCCATCGCGGCCTGCACGACATCTCCCGCGGCATCGTCGAGAACATGCCGGGCGCGGTGCAGGCTGCGATCGCCGGAAATTTCGCGATCGAGGTCGACATCCAGCTCTCCGCCGACGGCGAGGCGATGATCCACCACGACCACGCGCTCGGCCGTCTCACCGAGGCGACCGGCGAGGTGGTCTCGAAGACCGCGGCGGAGCTGAGGGCGATCAAGTTCAAGGACACCGACGAGCGGATGATGTCGCTCAGCGATCTCTGCGCCATGGTCGCCGGCCGCGTGCCGCTGGTGATCGAGGTGAAGAGCCATTTTGGCGGCGACCGCAAGCTGGTGAAGCGGATGGCCGAGGTGCTGGCGTCCTATGACGGCCCCGCCGTCGGGATGTCCTTCGATCCCGACCAGGTGCTGGCGCTGCGCGAGCTGTTGCCGAGCCGCCCGCGCGGCATCGTCGCGCAGCAGACCTATGAGGACGAGTACTGGGCCTACCTGACCCAGGAGCAGCGCGACAGCATGCTGTACCTGCGCCACGGTTTTCAGACCCAGCCGCATTTCGTCGCCTTCAAGGTCGACCACCTCCCGGCCCCCGCCCCCTGGATCGCCCGCAACGTGTTCGGCTGCGCCCTGCTGGGCTGGACCGTTCGCACACCCGAGCAGCGGACGCGGGTCGGGCAGTATGCCGATCAGATGATCTTTGAGGGATTCGTGCCGTAGGCTTGCCAACGGCGCTTTCGTGTCCCGGAGGCGCTGCAACGCGCCAGCGTTGCTGCGCAGAGCCGAGGCACGAGAGCTGTGTTCCCCCGCCTCTTGAAGTCGCTGCTGCAATGCACGATCTTGGGATCGATGGCATCATCTGAAATCACGCTCGAGGCGGTCCCTTCCATTGGCGAGGTGTCTGCCGAGGATTGGGACGCCTGCGCCAATCCCGGCGGCAAGTGCAATGGGCTTGGCGCGGGAACCTCATCCGCTCGTCCAGGCGGCTCCCTCGGCCTCTCAAAACCGGCCTATAACCCGTTCGTCTCACACGCATTTTTATCTGCCGTCGAGAAATCGGGTTCGGCAACGATCCGCACCGGCTGGGGACCGCGCCACCTCGTGGCCAAGATCGGCGGCCGCGTCGCAGGCGTCGTGCCTTGCTATCTCAAATCACACAGCCAGGGCGAATACGTCTTCGACCGCGGTTGGGCTGATGCCTATGAGCGCGCCGGCGGACGGTACTATCCAAAGCTTCAGGTCTCGGTTCCCTTCACGCCGGCCACGGGCCCACGGCTGCTGGTGCGCGACGGCGTCGACCATGAGCATATCACCGAGGCGCTGGCGAGCGGGCTGGTCGCGCTGTGCGGTGTCAGCAAGGCTTCCTCGGTGCATGTCACCTTCGCCCGCGAGACGGAGTGGAAGCTGCTGGCCCAGCACGGCTTCCTCCAGCGCACCGACCAGCAGTTCCATTGGCGCGACGAGGGCTTTGCGAGTTTTGACGATTTTCTGGCGACGCTGAACTCGCGCCACCGCAAATCGATCAAGCGCGAGCGGCGCGATGCGCTGGCGGCCGGCATCAGCATCCACTGGCTCACCGGCAAGGACATCACCGAAGACGCCTGGGACGCGTTCTTCGAATTCTACATGGAGACCGGCTCGCGCAAATGGGGCCGGCCGTATCTCACGCGCGAATTCTTCTCGCTGGTCGGCGAGACCATGGCAGAGGACGTGCTGCTGGTGATGGCCCGCCGCAACGACCGCTGGATCGCGGGCGCGATCAACTTCATCGGCTCGGACACGCTGTTCGGCCGCAACTGGGGTGCGGTCGAGCATCATCCCTTCCTGCATTTCGAGGTCTGCTACTATCAGGCGATCGATTTCGCCATCAAGCGCGGCCTCACCCATGTCGAGGCGGGCGCTCAAGGAGAGCACAAGATCGCGCGCGGCTACCTGCCGCGCACGACCCATTCCGCCCATTTCATTGCCGATCCCGGCCTGCGCCGCGCCATCGGCGATTACCTCAAGCGCGAGCGCGCCTATGTTGCGGAAGCCGGACGAGAGCTCGCCGAGCTCGGCCCGTTCCGCAAAGGCATCGGCGAGGCGCCTTGACGGTTTGCCGTCGCTGGTGACAGTAAGCGCAAAATTCCAAGCTCAGAATTCCTGGGAGCCGCCATGACCGCCTACGACACCAACAACATCTTCGCAAAGATCCTGCGCGGCGAGCTGCCCTGCAACAAGGTCTATGAGGACGAGCACGTCTTCGCCTTCCTCGACATCATGCCGCGCGTGCCCGGCCACACGCTGGTGATCCCGAAGACCCCTGCCCGCAACATCCTCGACATCAAGCCGGACGACTACGCCCATGTCGCGCGCGGCGCGCACAAGATCGCCGCCGCCGCGATGAAGGCATTCGACGCCGACGGCATCACCGTGCAGCAGTTCAACGAGCCTGCCGGCGGACAGGTGGTGTTTCATCTCCACATGCACGTGATGCCACGCCATGACGGCGTCGCGATGCTGCCGCCGGCGAGCCGCAAGGAAGACATCAAGGTGCTCGAGGAGCATGCGGCGAAGCTGATTGCGGCGCTGAAGGGCTGAGCCTCATTCCGTCTGAAAGTCCCCCGGCTGCGGCGCGGCCAGCGGGGTGAATTCGCAGCGATCGGGCTTGATGTCGATCAGCGGCGTGTTGTCGATGCAGTCGAGGCCGCGCACCAGAATCGTATTTCCCTCGATGCCGACCAGCTTCACGATCGAGGTGCCGATCGGATTGGGCCGCACCGGCGAGCGCAGCGAGAAGGTACCGCGGGTCTTCTCGTTGTTCTTCGGGCTTTGCAGAACGATGTCGCGGCGCGACTTGTCGAGCCAGTACAGCACTTCGAGATTGCTGTAGAAATCGACGCCCTTGATCGCGGGCACGAACGGCTCAAAAATCTCGAGCCGGCAGATCGGGCCGTCATGACGCCCCTGCCGCGGCGTCTCCAGCCGCGAGGTCCAGGGCGTACGGATGCGGCCGATGAAGACGAGGCCGGCATCCTCCACAGGCGGCAGCTCGATGGCGACCTCGCCCTCGCGGAGCTCGTTTTCGCGAACCATATTTCCAGTTCCTTGGCTGTTCACCGGCGGTTTTAGCCCAACCACCATTTGCCGGCCAGCATGAAGAGTTCGCCCGTCACCACGCCCGCGAAAATCGAGCGGCGGGTCAGCAGGAAGACGATGAGGCCGGCGCCGACCGCACCGTAGCGCAAGGCATCCGGCACGCTGGCCAGCGCGCCCGGCGGCTGGACCACGATCTGGGCGATGACGCCGGCCAGGATCGCGGTCGCGACCGCCCTCACCCAGACCAGCAACTCCGAACCCTCGTCGATGCCGCCACCGAACCACAGGCCCAGCATGCGCCAGATCTGGTTGGGAACGACGCCGGCGACGAACAGCACGACGAGCGCATGCCAGTCGCCGATGAGCTGCGCGTAGCTCATGCGCGCACCTCGCGCCACCAATGCACGCCATAGGCGATGGTGCCGGCCACAAGGCCGCTGACGAGGATGTCGAGCCCGGAGTTCATCTTCGCGGCCAGCGGATAGAGTAGAACCCCGAGCGCCAGCGCAACGACGTCGGCGACCTCACGGCTGTTGCGCGCGGTCGAGAACAGGAACGACAGCGGCGTCAGCATCAGGATCGCCGCGCCCAGCGTCTGCGTCAGGTTGGCGGCGAGGAAATAGCCGACCGTGTTGGCGGTGAGGCACACCGAGACCAGACCGAAGCCAAGCCCGTTGACGAAGGCGATCCGCCGCTCGCGCGGCACCTGCGGCAGGAAGCGATGGCACTCGACCCACAGCGTCACGGCGGTGAGATGCGCCGCAAAGAACAGCTCCCGCCGCTTGGTCGTCGGCGTGCGCATCAGCGGCAGCACCGAGACCACCATGGGAAACAGGCGGATGGCGCTGACGGTCACCGCGATCGCCGACTGGATGATGGTCGCACCCGACCCGAGCGTGGTGATCAGGATGATCTGCGCCGGACCTGCCCAGACGAACAGCGTCGAGCAGAGCGCCCACAGCAGGCTGAAATGGCTGTCATGGGCGAGCGCGCCGATGCCCAGATAGGTCGCGAACAGGACGAGCGTGAGGATCGTCTGCATGATCGAGCGCAGCCCCCAGCCGAAGGCGCGCCAGGGACTTTGCCATTGAGGGGAATCGAGTGGAGGAAGCGCACCGAAGGAGCGGCCGGCGAGGTTGCGGAATCGTGCCTGCATAACGGGCAATGCGGCGGCCCGCGTCAAGGAAGCACGCGGCGGGGCTGGCATGCGCGGGGAGACAGCAGACCTACCCGCTCACGCCCCGGTTCTTCAGCACGAAGCAGGCGCCGCCGGCCTTGCGGATCTTATTGCACAGATCATCCGCCTCGTTGCGGGTGTCCGCGCCGATGCGCACCTGGTAGAACGCGCGCGTGCCACGGCTGCGCATCACCGAGCTCAGCAGGCTCGGATCACGCTCGCCGATCACGGCGCTCAGCTTCGTGACGGCCCGGGAATACATCGCCAGCGCCTTGTTGCGGTCGAAGCCGGCCGCGAGCTGCACGCCCCAGATCTTTGCGGCGGCGAGCTCCACATGCTGCTCGAGCTCGGCGACGAACGGATTTGGCGCGCGCTTGAGCAGCGCCATCAGATCGCGGCAGCTGGTCGGCGGCGAGCTCGGCGGCCCCTTGCCGGTGCTGCCGGCCTTGGCCCATGCATCGACGCTCGCGCCGGTGATGGCATAGACATAGTTGCGGGTCTGCTCCGGCATGCCGCCGGTGCCGGCGAGCCATTCCTGCACCCGACGCGGGCCGGCATTGTAGGCGGCGGCCGCGAGGCCGAGATTGCCGAACTGGTTCCGCAGCTCGTTCAAGAATTCGGCCGACTTCGGCAGCGCCTGGACAGGATTGAAGGGATTGAGCAGCCCGCGCTCGCTCGCGGTGCCCGGCATGAACTGCGCGATCCCCTGGGCATGCTCGCCGCTACGCGTCATCGGCCCCACCGCATCGGCCTGGAAGCGGCTCTCCTGCCAGATCACGCGGGCGAAGAACTCCAGCGGCAGGTTGGCATCGCGGGCCGCAGCTTCGACGATCAGGCAGATCGATTCCCGCGTGTGACTCTCGCGCGCATCCGCCGGCTTTGGCGGCGGCATCGCAAGCTCCTCGACGCTGGGAACAGCGACATTGGTCTTTGCCGGCGAGCTGTCCCACGCCGCCGCCTGCGACGTCGGGACGAGCAGCGCGACAACGAGGATTGACGCAATTCGCGCCAACTCTGCCCAAGCAACGCTGTGGCGCCTACCGGCGCCACATGCGACAAGATGATCCGCCATGTTGTGGCATCGTGCCATGGTTCGACGAGTTGCCAATATATGCTGCCTGACCTGTTTCTCCCAATGCACTCCCCCGCCAAACGGATCCGCGCGATCCTGGCCCTAGCCGCCCTCGTCCTGTCCGCCGCGCCGGCACTGGCGCAAGTCAGCTGGCGGATGACCACCGAATACCCGCAAAACAACATTTCCGGCATTGGCCTCACCACTTTCGCCGATCGCGTCGCAGTGCGCACAAACGGTTTCGTGACTGTGACGAGCGCGTTCGACAACGAGCTCAAGATCAATTCAGGCGAGATGCCGCGAGCGGCGCTGGATGGCCGCATCGCCGGTGGCGATGCCTTTGCGGGCGCGCTGTCCGGCCTCGACCCGGTGCTCGGCCTGTCCACCCTGCCCTTCCTGGTGCAATCGGTCGACGTCGCGCGCGCCACCAATGCGCGGGCCCGCACGCTCTACGAGAAGGCGTTCGCCACTCGCGGGCTGAAGCTGCTCTATGTGACGATCTGGCCGGCGACGGGCCTCTGGTCCGATCATGCGCTCGGCGGCGCCGACGATTTGCCGAAGCTGAATTTGCGCGCCTACGACGCCAATTCCAGCGCGGTGATGCGCACCGCCGGCGCCAATGCGCAGTTCCTACCGATGGACAAGGCGCTCGCCGGACTGAAGGAACACCAGCTGAACGCCTTCCTCACCTCCGGCGATGGCGGTGCGGGACGCAAGCTCTGGGACTTCCTGCCGCATTTCACGGCCATCAATTATGCGATGCCGATCTCGATCGCCTTCGTCCGCAGCGAAGCGTTCGCGGAGCTGTCCGAGCCGATGCAGCGCGAGGTGATGGCGGCCGCGGCCGAGACCGAGCAGAGCCAGTTCGCGCTGCTCGCCCATCGCACCGCCGAAAATTACGCGCGCATGCGCGACAACGGCGTCACCATCGCCGAGCCCGCGCCGCAATCTCTCATCGGAGCGCTCCGCAACGCCGCGACCGGCACGATCGCCACCTGGGAAGCCCAGGCCGGTCCAGACGCCGCAGCGATCGTCGCATGGGCCCGGCAGCAATGACGCGACGGGCCTTGACTTGACGCCTGATCCGACTAGCAACGGACCCGTCTTACCCCAAGGGGACGGGCCCGGATGCAAACAATCTATTTTGATCTTGACGGCACGCTGACCAACCCGAAACCCGGGATCACCCGCTCGATCCAGTACGCCCTGGAGCGGCTGAACGTCGCGGTGCCGAGCGAGGACGAGCTGACCTGGTGCATCGGCCCGCCCCTGCATGCCAGCTTGGAGAAGCTCACCGGCAGCTCGGAACTCGCCGACCGCGCGCTCCTGCTTTATCGCGAGCGCTTCAGCGATGTCGGCCTGTTCGAGAACGAGGCCTATGGCGGGATCAAGGACACATTGTCCTCGATTGCCGCGACGCATCAGCGCATGTTCGTGGCGACCAGCAAGCCGGCAGTCTATGCCACCCGCATCGTCGATCATTTCGGCCTGCGGCCCTATTTCGAGCGCGTGTTCGGCTCCGAGCTCGACGGCACGCGCGTCGACAAGCGCGACCTGCTGCGCTATGCGCTCGACGAGGCCAAGGTCGATCCCGCCGATGCGATCATGATCGGCGACCGCAGCCATGACGTGGTCGGCGCGCGCACCAACGGCATGACCGCGATCGGTGTGCTCTACGGCTATGGCAGCGAGGCCGAGCTGCGGGATGCCGGCGCGCATCACATCTGCGCCGCGCATCCCGAGCTGCTCGGCCACTGCGTGGCCTAAAGCATGATCCGGAAAAGTGCGCAGCGGTTTTCCGAAAAGATCATGCTCAAACAATAAGCTAAAGCGCGATGACGATTCATCCTAATCTCATCGCGCTTTAGGCGCTGACGGTTTCCACCGCCGCAAGCATGCCGGTCCTCGCGTGGCAGTTCCGATACTCGAAGAACTGCTCGTCCGCGGCAGCCACCGTGACCTCGTGATAAAGCCGCAGCTTGGCTGACGGCCCGAGCGTCGAGAGGTATTTCATCGCGGCGCCGAAGATCCTGACATGGGTCGGATGCGACTCCGCCCAGCGCTCGAGCGCAGCGAGGCTCTTCCACCAGCTCTGGCCGTAGGACTTTTCGCTCGCGCTGCCGTCATCCGCGAGCACGCGCATGTAGCGGTTGGCGTAGCAGCCGATGCCAAGGCCGTCGTCGCGCAGAAAATCCATGCCCTCACGCAGCACCGGCTCGACGTCGTCGAGATAGAGCTTCCGCTCGGACGCCTCGGTATCGCTCCAGTCCTGCCCCGAGCGGATCAGGCACAGATTATCGTGTGCCTTGACGCGGAGTCGCGCGCCATCGCGGATCAGCTCAGGCGCACCGCCCGGCGACATCGGATCGGTCTGCGACAGCGGAATGCGATCGCGCATGCCGCCCCAATAAGCGTGCTCCTGTATCTCGCCGCTCATGCCGCCTGCGATGACGGCGACGCCTTCGGGCCGGTCGGGCGAGGAGAACAGCGTCTCGTGCCGCGCGACGGCAGGACGCAGCACCTCGATGAAGGTGCCGATGCCTTCGCGCGGCTTTCCAGTCCAGGCCTCGCGCGCCGGCGCAAACCAGGCGTCGAAGCGCGCGACGTCGTCCCAATAGGCCACCGAGACGATGGTCTCGTAGCCGGCCTGGTCGACATAATGCGCGCGGTCCCAATGCGGTGGGCCGTTCTCCACGAAGAGCCCGGCGATGTCTTCCAGCGCCGCTGTTGCGGCCGCCGGCGCCGTGCCGCGATATTGGATACCGAAATAGGCCATCACGACGCGGCTCACGGCCGGCTTGTAGCGCGCCACGAAGGACGGATATGGCGGCTGGTAGTCATCAGGCACGCGCTTGTGGCGCGTACGCGCCGTTTCGAGATGCAGAGGAATTGCGGATTCCATGATCGTGCTCTCCCCTTGCTCTCGGCGATCAGCTCGCCGCCGCGCCGATGTCCGTGGGCTCGACGGTATCGACCGGCAGTGCAAACTGCTCGACGCGCTTGTAGGGCTTGCTGTTGAGCAGGAGCCGCGTCACGTCCGGCCGCGAATAGTGCCCGGCGGGATCAGCCGCATTCTTGGCGACACCGATGGCTCCGAGATCGATCTCGGCGATCAAGAGGCCCTCCTGGTCCGGCGCCAGCTTGTCACCGATCTGGCTGCCGTCGGGGCCGTAGATCGCGGCAAAGCCGCCGCCGGCATGCAGCAGCGCGTGCTTGTCGGGCCGGTCGCAGAGCTCGTCGATCATCGCCTGCGAGACGGTCGCGCAAGGCGCGAGCACGAAGCAGGAGCCTTCGACCGCATAGACGCGCGAGGCCGCGTTGTTGACCTCCGCCCCGAGCGCTGGCGCGAACGGATCGTAGAGCGAGAAGCTCGGCCAGGCCGCGACATGCACCTGCTCGTTCTGGGCATACATCGCGTATTTCGACAGCGGCTGGAGATGCTCCCAGCAGCACAGCGCCCCCAGGCGCCCGATGTCGGGCCGCGCGTGGACAGCAAGATCGCTGCCGTCCCCCTCGCCATAGACCGTGCGCTCGGCATGGGTCGGCCGCAGCTTGCGGCGCTTTGCGATGGTCTCGCCGTCGGGCCCGATCAGCCATTGCGCGAGATAGAGGCTGCCGCCGTCGCGCTCGGACAGGCCGATCACAGCGGTGAGCCGCGCTTTCCGCACGGCCTCGCGCAGCCGCTCGGCCTGCGGACTGTCATAGGCCAGCGAATTGTCGAAATAGCGCTGCACGAAGCCGCGGCCGATCGCCCAGGCCGGCGAGTCCATCCAGATGTGCCAGGGATAGCCGGGTATGAAGGCCTCGGGAAAGGCGATCAGCTTGGCGCCCTTCTCGGCGGCCTCCCTGATCAGCGCGACCGACTTGTCGATCGAGCCGTCGAGATCGAGCCAGACCGGCGCCGCCTGCACCACCGCCACCTTGTATTTCGGATGTTCGATGCCCATTCCCGCCTCCATTGCCGGTTGATCGGAAGCCACGTCCGATGCAGTCTATTTGGCCAAGCCGGGCGGCCGCGCGCTCGACCGCGGCGGAACAAAAACTCGACTGGACGGAAGCGCCGACCCGGTACGGAATTTGCCTCCGCCAAGGCTCGATCCGCGCCAGCATGCAGTTTTGCAGGATGTGAAAGGGAGGCTTGCCGATGCCAATCCAGTTCACGACAGACGGCAGCCCCGGCTACCGGCGGCTGGCGCTGTGGCAGGACATCGTCTGCGACGTCTTCGTCGGGCTCGACTGCAAGTCCGATCTCGGCAGCGCCTTTCGCGGCTCGGTCACGCAGGCCCCGCTCGGCAAGGCGGTGTGCTCGGAGGTCTGCTCCGACCGCCAGCACGTGTTCCGCACGCCCTCGCGCATCGCGCGTTCGGATCAGGATTTCGTGCTCGTCGCGCTCGGCAACCGCGGTCACGGCGGCGTGGTGCAGGACGGCCGCGAGACCGTGATCCATCCCGGCGAATTCGCGCTCTACGACACCACGCGGCCCTATGAGCTGAAGTTCAACGACGCCTTCACGCAGACCATCTTCAAGGTGCCGCGCGAGATGTTGCAGCGGCGACTCGGCGCCACCGAGACGCTCACTGCGATGTCGTTCGGGGCTGACGCACCGCTGGAGAGGCTGGCGTACGATTTCATCTTCCGGCTTTGCCAGAGCGCGGACCAGCTTGCGCCGGATCATGCCGCGGCCTTGTCGGAGCAGGCCGTCGATCTGTTGGCGATGGCACTGAGCGAACGGCTTGGCAAGGCATCCCTGCCGTCCTCGACTCACCGTTCCGCCCTGCTCTACCGGCTGAAGGCGCACATCCGCGCGCGCCTCTCCGATCCCGAACTCTCGCCGGCGGAAACCGCCGCCGCACTCGGCATCTCGCCGCGCTACGTCAACGATCTGCTCGCCGACGAGGACATGTCGTTCCAGCGCTATGTGCTTGCCGAGCGTCTCGCCCAATGCAGGCGCGACCTCGCTTCGCCCGTGCTTGCGCACCGCCACATCAGCGAGATCGCGTTTGCCTGGGGCTTTAACGACCTCTCGCATTTCGGCCGCGTCTTCCGTGAGCATTTTGGGATGTCGCCGCGCGACTTCCGGCAGAGCCAGCTGCGGCACTGACGGTCAGCCATCACCTCGAGCCTTCGCCGTAAGCGAAGGCAATGCTCGCCAATTCCAGATTGTCTTGCCTCGCAGCCTGGATCAGGCTGGCCCACATGAGGACTCACGGCACGATAAGCGGATCTGAGCTGCTGCTGGGTGTGATCGCGATCCGGCTCGCAGTCCTCGTCCTGGTGGGCTGGAGCCTGACGCTCCTGCCGCGGCAGGCGCGTGACACCGAAGTCGCCTGTTTTCCGGCGGCCGCGACACAGGTCGAGGCGCAGTCTTCGGCAAAGACGCCCGGTCCACGCGTTGCCGATGCCGCACTCGATGACATGCGTCTGCACGACTAGGCCGTTTCCAAGCAAGGCCGGTATGTGAGCGTGGCGTAGGACAGCGCGCGTACTTGCATTACCATTGCACCCCAAGGCCGCACTGATCAATCAGCGGCCGGCCGAGGAGCAGATCAATGGAATACCGACGCTTGGGCCGGTCAGGCCTCATGGTGCCCGCTTTGAGTCTTGGGACCGGCACGTTCGGCGGCGTCGGCCGCCTTGCCGCCTGGGGCACGACGGACGCAACCGAAGCGCGGCGTCTTCTCGATATCTGCCTCGAGGCTGGCGTGTCGATGTTCGACACCGCGAACGTCTATTCGCTCGGCGAATCCGAGCGCGTTCTCGGCGAAGCCATCAAGGGCCGCCGCGACAAGGTGCTGGTCTCGACCAAGGCGACGTTCCGCTTCGGCGATGGCCCCAACGACATCGGCTCGTCGCGGCAGCATCTGCTCACCGCCATCGACGCCTCGCTGAGCCGGCTCGGCACCGATTACATCGACCTGTTCCAGCTCCACGGCTTCGACGCCTTCACGCCGCCCGAGGAGGTGCTCAGCACCCTCGATGTGCTCGTGCGCGCCGGCAAGATCCGCTATGTCGGCGTCTCGAATTTTTCGGGTTGGCACCTGATGAAATCGCTGTCAGTCGCCGACAAGCACGGCTTCCCGCGCTACGTCGCAAATCAGACCTACTATTCGCTGATCGGACGCGACTACGAATGGGAGCTGATGCCGCTCGGCCTCGACCAGGGGCTCGGCGCCGTTGTCTGGTCGCCGCTCGGCTGGGGACGCCTCACCGGAAAAATCCGCCGCGGCCAGCCGAAGCCCGAGGTGAGCCGCCTGCCCAAGACGGCCGAGTTTGGTCCGCCCGTGCCGGACGAGCACGTCTATCGCGTGGTCGATGCGATCGACGAGGTCGCGAAGGAAACCGGCAAGAGCGTGTCGCAGATCGCGCTGAACTGGCTGCTCCAGCGTCCGACGGTGTCGACACTGATCATCGGCGCGCGCAACGAGGCGCAGCTGCGCGAGAATCTCGGCGCGGTCGGCTGGTCGCTGACCAAGGACCAGATCGCCAAGCTCGATGAGGCGAGCAAGGTGACGCTACCCTATCCCTATTGGCACCAGCGCGTGACCTTCACGGACCGTAATCCACCGGCGGTCTAGCAGCCGGTCGATCTGCCTCGGCGCGGGCTTATTGAGCTCTACATCTGGCGCAAGATGACCACGCCGGTCGTGGAGACCGGTTGCGGAACTATCGCGGTCCTGTCCGGTTGGCGCAATACTCCGCCAGCTGGCACGTTTGATTCGCCAAACCAGACGCCGCTCACAATGTCGACAGTCACGATCGAGCAGGCCGACGGCCTGCCGCTGCCGCAGCGCCGATGGGCCATTCTCACCATCGCGCTCGGCATCACGATGTCCGTGATTGACGGCGCCATCGCCAATGTGGCGCTGCCGACCATCGCGGCCGACCTCAAGGCGAGCCCGGCCTTCTCGATCTGGATCGTCAACGGCTACCAGCTCGCCATCACCATCTCGCTGCTGCCGCTCGCCTCGCTCGGCGAGATCGTGGGCTACCGGCGCGTCTACCTGGCCGGACTTGCACTGTTCACCATCGCCTCCGCGTTTTGCGCGGTCGCGCAATCGCTGCCGATGCTGACGATCGCGCGCATCATCCAGGGTTTTGGCGCGGCCGGCATCATGAGCGTCAACACCGCGCTGGTGCGCTTTACCTATCCGCATGCGCTGCTCGGGCGCGGCATTGCGCGCAACGCGCTCGTCGTGGCGGTATCGGCGGCGGTCGGGCCGACGCTGGCATCGGGCATCCTGGCCGTGGGCAGCTGGCCCTGGATGTTCGCGATCAACGTGCCGATCGGTGCGGTCGCGGTTGTCCTCGGGGCGCGGTGCCTGCCGCACACGCGCCTCGCGGCGCATTCGTTCGACTGGCAGAGCGCGGGGCTGAGCGCCGTCACCTTCGGCGTCGGCATTTTCGCGGTCGACAGCGTCGGCCATGGCGAGCCGCTTCTCACCTGCCTGATCGAATTCGCCATCGCCGCGGTCGCGGGCGCCGCCCTGATCTGGCGCGAGACGCATATGGCCGCGCCGCTGCTGCCGGTTGATCTGCTGCGCATCCCGATCTTCGCGCTGTCGATCGCGACCTCGATCGCCTCCTTCTGCGCCCAGATGCTCGCCTTCGTCGCGATCCCGTTCTACCTGCAAAGCCGCTTCGGCTATTCGGCCGTGCATATGGGGCTATTGATCACGCCCTGGCCGATCACGGTTGCGTTCGCCGCCCCGCTCGCCGGGCGGCTGGTCGAGCACTACCCGGCCGGCCTGCTCGGCGGCATTGGCCTCTTGCTGTTCGCAGGCGGGCTCGCCTCGCTCGCCATGCTGCCGGCCGAGCCCGGCGCCTTCGACATCGCGGTATTTCCTGGATCCGGGCGAGCTCCAAAGTCTGGCGCGTCATCCTCTCGCGTCGATTGGCGGGCACACGACCTCACATCGAGCGCTCTCAGACCTGGATGAGACCTCAGCGCGAGCCGAACTGATCGATAATCGGAACTATCTGGAGAATCTACTTCAGTTGCCTGTCAGGCACCTCGCTTATCCTTATGGAACCCCCGGCGCGTGCGGTCTGCGAGAGGAGTATCTCGCCAACGAAGCGGGATACGCGAGCGCCGTAACAACACGACACGATCAGCTAACCGGCGATCGTCTCGACCCATTCGCGCTTCCCCGCATTGGGGTGGACAGTACGTATGACACAGAAGCTTCCGTTGCTGCTCGATTAAGCGGGGTACAGTTGGCAGTGCAATGACACAGAAGCTTCCGTTGCTGCTCGATTAAGCGGGGTACAGTTGGCAGTGCAGGCGCTTCTCGCGAAACGATCACGTCGTCATTCGTCGAAAGAAGCTTCGCACCTGACTCGGCCGACAGCGCGCTGACACCGCCGCACGTCTTAGGGGAGGGCGCCCGCCACCGTTGAGGCGATCGCCGCTGCAGAGGCCGCAGCGGCGGAAAGTGATCCTGGATGAAGCAACGTGCCTTTAAGTCCAACAAGGCACCGGTGTGTGCGGGAGTGCCCCGGCCTTCAACCGTGCCGTCCTTCGCTCGATCGATGGCCGTTGGTCTAGAGCCGGCCAAGGGATAGGTCGCCGGGTTACATGAGCGAATGAACGAGCGCGCTCGTTTCGAAACCAACGCTGCCTCGATCCCAGCCGCGAGCTGCTGCGTTCGCCGGTGAAGATCCATGCCGTCTCAATATGATCATCCGCTGCGCAGCAAACGCCTGTCCACTGCCTTTGCCCTGAAGTTGGAGAGAACGTCGGCATATACCTCGACGATCTTCTCCACCGTGACGACCTGATCGTACCTCGCCATCGCCGCTCGCCCTCGGAACTCGCTGCTCCGCGACCAGTCAAAAACCTCTCGAAGGTTGCGGGCAATCGTGCCGACGTCCGGCGGACAGATTCGCGTTCCCGCGATGCCGCTTAGAAGCTCGCCAACGTCGCCGACCTTCGTCGCAACCACCGGAAGGTTACACGCGAGAGCTTCCTTGATGGAGGTCGGCGACCCTTCACGATCCGAGCAGAGGAGCATGGCGTCGGCGGCGCTGTAACACCACGGCATTTCGCCGTTCGCCATATTGAAAACCGTCATCAATTCCGCGTCGACGCCCTCCTGCACGAGCCGCTCGACTGACGCTCGCGCGAGATCATATCTCTTCTCACGGCGAGCCGGATCAAACGGAAACAGAACGATATACTTGTCTGTTGGCCATTGCAGCCGCGCTCGTGCTTTGTCGCGATCGTACGGCCTGAATACGCCAAGGTCGACCCCGCAGGGAATCACGATTCCCGGAATCCGCTTTCGCAGCCCCTCGGAAACGACGATGATGGCATCGGCGAAATGCGACACAGCATGCGTGCACAGCCTTTCAAAGGCACTTCCGAGCACGTCGGTCCCGTGTAGCGTGATCACGAGTGGCGCCTTCGAACGAAACATTGCAGGATATGCCGAATAGCCGTAATGCGCATGGACGACGTCATATGCCACCGCGCGAGTCATTCGCATGACGTCAAGAGCGCACCGCAAGTAATTCATCTTGGACTGGGATCCGAGAATGTCGATCACGTCGACCGTGTGGCCGAACCGCCGCAGCTGCTCTACCTGATGGCATACGAAGGCGCCGGAGCCCGGTCTGTCTGGACTCGGATACATGTTGGTGACACAGAGTATCCGCACGATTGGTGCTCCCTCGACGTTGGCACGAGCTGCTAACAAGTCACAGATCTGCGCCGCCAACCTCTTTGAGCCGTCGTCGGACCTCCGCCGGGACGCCCATCACGAGCGAACTGTCGGGCACGTCCCTCGTCACCACGGCGCCGGCGCCGACGATGGCGCCAATGCCGATTCTGACGCCTGGCAGCAAGTTGGCTCCCAGGCCGATCGCGGCGCCGCGCGCGATGTGCGGCCCTAGCATGGGCGAACCGTCGTAGCCGTTGCGCCCGATCGCATTGTCGTTCGAAGTGCCGACGCAGCCCGAAATGAACACGTCATCTTCGATCGTCATATTCCCCGCCAACCAGGTGTGATCCTGCACCCGAACGCGATCACCGATGCGCGTGTTGTAATTGACCGTGACGTAACGCCCGATGACGCTCTTCGAGCCGATCCGTGATTGTTCACGGATTGAGGCGCCGTCACCAATCAGAGTGCCCGCGCCGACCAAGACGTCGTAGAAAATTACCGCGTGCGGTCCAACAGAACAATCAGCGCCGATATCGACCCAGGCCTCAAAACGCGGCGGGCGCGACAATGCGCCGGCCCCTTTGGGCGCCTTGCCGATATAGGCTCCCGGAAATATTTCGACGTTGTCTCCGATCCTTGCGCCGCTTTCAATCACGACATGCGGGTGAATGATCACTCCGTTGCCAATCGTAACATTAGGTCGCACCACGGCGAACTCGGCGATCGTCACCGCCTCACCGATCGCTGCGGTCTCGACAATCGCCCATGCACTGATTCGCGTCATCGCAGCTCCTTCGCGGTCTCGGCGCGCTGCGCGGCGGGCGAATACGGTGACTCCCGCTGCAATTCCTGCTGGCTGTCCTGCTCGGTCGCAGCGCGCACAATCGCGGCGATACGGCGCACCTGGTCGCGTGCAAGCTCGGGAAACATGGGCAGGGACAGTGACTGAGCGGCCATCGCTTCGCAGTACGGCAGGTCGCCCAGCCTGTAGCCGAGATGAACGAAAGCAGGCTGTAGGTGGAGCGGCACCGGATAATGGATCCCGGTCGCCACGCCGGCCTCGTCCAGCGTTTTGCGTATTGCGTCCCGCTCTTTCGTGGCGATCACATACAAGTGGTAGACGTGCGTCGATCCCTTTCGAACGAACGGCGTCTTGATCCCCGACTGCGCCAACTCCGCGGTGTACCACTCTGCAGCGCGCCGCCGATTGGCGTTCCATTCATCCAGGCGCCGAAGCTTGACCTGCAGGATTGCCGCCTGGAGGGCATCGAGCCGGCTGTTGAACCCGATCTCGGCGTGGCTGTAGTGGCTGGTTCGACCGTGGTCACGCAGTCGTTCGATCCGCTCGGCAATCGCAGCATTGTTGGTGGTTACCGCTCCGCCGTCGCCGTAGGCGCCGAGGTTCTTCCCCGGGTAAAACGAGAAACATGCGACATCGCCGAGCGCCCCCGTTCGGACTCCCTGATATTCCGCTCCGTGCGCCTGGGCCGCGTCCTCTAGCACGTAGAGGCCGCGGCGTCGTGCGATGTCCTTGATTGGATCCATATCAGCAGGCTGGCCGAAGAGATGGACTGCGACGATTGCCTTTGTACGATCCGTTATCGCGCGATCGATCATCCTCGGATCGATGGTGCAGGTATCAGGATCGATATCAACGAACACGGGCCGCGCTCCCGTCGCGGCGATGGCGGCCGCGGTGGCGATGAAGGTGTGGGCGGTTGTGATCACCTCGTCGCCATGGCCAATACCTAAGGCTCGTATCGCCAGATGAAGCGCGTCGGTGCCGTTCGCCACGCCGCGCGCATGGCGCGCCTGGCAATACTCAGCGAAGTCTCTTTCGAACGAGGCAAGCGCCTCGCCGCCTATGAACTGCGCGGAGTCTAGGATGCCCTGTATTGCTTCAGCTACCTCGTCCTTTAGCGTCTCATATTGCGCTTTGAGATTAACGAACGGAATTTGCATTTGTTTAACCTCATGGGAATCCGGCTCTTTCACTCGAGAACCTCATCGGGCACCGCGCCCCCACAGAACCGCGGGAACAGTCAGCGCGATCAACTTCAGGTCGGTCCAAAACGTCCAATTCATTGCGTACTCGACATCCATCTCGAGCATGGCCTCGGGGCAGATACGACCCCGGCCGCGGACCTGACAAATTCCAGTGATGCCGGGCTTCACAATGTGACGTTTATGGTGCCAATCCCGGAAGTGTTCGAGTTCATATGGAATCGCTGGCCGCGGACCGACAATGCTCATTTCGCCCCTCAATACGTTGAGGAGTTGAGGCAGCTCGTCGAGGCTGGTTCTCCGCAGCAGTCTCCCCACGCGCGTCACGCGAGGATCGTCTGTCAGCTTGTACGGGGCATCGGGATCGTTCGAGAGTGGTTCCTTCGCAAAAGCGCGCCGGATCGCCTCGCGATGGACGTTTTGGTCGGCGTTGTGATGAAGCGTTCGGAATTTGAAGCAGTTGAACGGCTTTTCGTCTCGCCCGATCCTACGTTGGCAGAAGACTGCAGGTCCGGGACTGTCGAGATGGATTGCTATCCATATCCCTATGAAGACAGGAGTCAGCACCACGATCGCAGGAACGCTGATCGCGACGTCGAGCGCCCGTTTTCCAAATTCCCGCAGAACCGCATTCCGTCGCGTGGCCTCATGTGACGGCAATTTCGGGACCTCCCACCAACACGTTCCGCCGCCGAAAAGCCGGTTGATCCTTACCGTTGGTACGGCGTTGGTGCTTGCGCCGTAGACACGCCGATGCCGCCTCGAGCGCTTCGACAACGCGCAGTCCATGCAATCCATCCGCGCGAGGCCGTTCCCCGGTCACGATCGCATTGACGAAGTCGAGTATCTCGAGTTTGAGCGGTTCGGTGCTGGATATCGCGGGGATATGAACGTCGCCATGATGATAGGCTGACTGGAAGTCGGCGTAGGAGTCGCCGTTTATTTGCGGCCTGAAGCGCTTCTGGTAGACGCGCACCTTCTCGGACGGCTGTACGTCGTCGAACACCAGCATGGCATCGCTTCCGACGATCGTGATCTGGCGCACTTTGACCGGGTCCAACCAGGAAACATGCACATGAGCGGTCGGGCCGCTCTTAAACCCCAGCTTGGCATATACAACGTCCTCAACGCCGGGTAGAACGTGCGAGCAACCCCAAGCGCCGATGTTTTGCGCGACCTCCTCCAGTAGGAAGTGGATGATCGAAAGGTCGTGTGGCGCCAAGTCCCAAAGGACATTGGCGTCTTGCCGGTAGAGACCGAGATTCAGGCGCCTCGAGTCGATGTAATAAAGCTCGCCAAGAGAGCCGCTCTGAATCATCTGGCGCATGGCAGTCACAGCCGGATGATATTCGAACGTGTGCCCGACCATGAGAACGCGCTTGTGCTGTTCGGCAATCGCATTCAGCTCGCGGCATTCCGCACTTTTCATGGCCAACGGCTTCTCGACGAGCACGTGCTTTCCGGCCTGGAGCACCGCCCGTGCTAATTCAAAGTGCGTCTCTACGGGCGTAGCAAGAATGACTGCGTCTATTGAAGGGTTGTTCAGTGCGTTGCTGATGTCGCGCGAAACGGCGACAGAAGGATACTGTGAGCGGATATATTCCAACCTGTCAGGTCGCGGATCAACGGCCATCGCCATCCTTGCGCCGCGTATATCGCAGGCGACACGGATGTGTTTCGCACCCCAGTAACCGCAACCGATGACCGCGAGCGACGGGCCGTCGTTCGCGATCTGGATTTCGGCGTCCTCACGATCATGGTTATTCGCCATGTTGGCTCCTTGAAGGCCGTTAACGTGCGCTCCATTCAAGATAGCCGATTGAGCGCGCGCGCTGCTGAAGCACACGGGTAATGATCTACGCTCTTTTGGGGTACACCCCCGCGCCACGCAGCTGTAGCCATGGCCAAAGTGATTAATCGGCCGGTCAAATACCGGCGCAAGGCCGCCCAAAAAGCTCTGGTTTTCCAGTGGTACAAGGGACCTGGCTTTGAGCCGCGAGCCACGCGGGGTGGGGGCAACCGCTAGCGCTTGTGCGACGCAGCGAGTTGGATGGTCGACGATGTGCGGTTTTTGCGCGCATCTCACGATTGTCGCTGATCCGCGCGATACGGCATCGTGTGTGCCGACGCGTGCAGAGCGACTGATCTTCCCTGCTGCCTCGCATGCGCACGCGCGGATCGAGCTGCGTCATCGTGCGCGCCTCGGCGCCAGGCTCGCATAGGCGGCGAGGAGGGAACGCTTTTCAACTCCCAGCGAAATCTGTCGCCGGCGCGCTCCCGGCCGTAGCTCCGCATACGCTCGCGGGCGGCCTCGTCCTTCGAGCAGTGCGACAATTCCTTCGCCGAGCACCTGCGGCGTCGGCTCCGCCACCACCCGAGCGGCGGCGCGGGCGTCGAGCTTTGCTTGTAGGTCAGAAAGGCGTTGAAGGCCGACCTTGTTCGCTGCTTCGCGCAAACGTCGTCCGCCTCGGCAATTCCGGCGAGCGAATCGATACCGGCAGGGTCGGCGATGCTGCGAGATCGCAAGCGCTCGGTGACACCAGCCAACCAAGGCAGCGCCTCGGCGTCGCAACGCCGCCCGACAAGCAGATAGGCGGAAAGAGTAGCAAGACGACGGCGAGCATCGCGACTTTGCAGCACCGCAGTGCGGCAATCAATCTTGGCGGCAAACAGCAGCTGCAACTCCGTTCTCTCGACGGGCCCGGCACGCACCCGGTCATGTCAAAGCAAAGACATAAGCCTGACTCGTTGCTGAAGGCGACGACTCCGCTGCCGAAGCGCCGGAACTCATTCAAGGCCGACCGAAGACCGGAGCCCGGCAGGTCACATCGGGAGAAGCTGAGGTCATATGCGATCGTTTTCCTTTCGCGCAAATTCATCAGGGCTTTGTGACGCGTCTTCGGCCGCAATCGCATTCGTTGTGGCCGGCCCTTTGGCTTCGCGATTGTCCTGGCGTTTGAACTCGATGCTGTATGTGCGGTGCTTGGCAATTGGTTTGTACCCCAATTAGTTTGTCGCCGAGTACTTACAAATGGGTACCCAATCAGCCGCCGGTACCAGCCCTTTTGCCTCCCCTTGCTCGGCATGCCCCAACGCTACACTAGGGGCAGTGGAAGCGAGGGACTACGATGAAGATAGCGGTCTTTGGACTTGGTTACGTCGGCATGACTGCCGCCGCCTGCCTCTCTAGGGATGGCCACGAAATCATTGGCATTGACGTCAGCAACGAAAAAGTGGCGATCGTCAATGCCGGTAAGTCGCCGATCACCGAGCCTGGCCTCGAAGACCTCGTGGCCCGTGCGGTTAGGAAGGGTCTACTGAGCGCAACGAAGGATGTGAGCCAACATCTCGACAGTTGCGCCATGGCCATAGTCTGTGTGGGAACGCCTAGTGCGCCGGACGGATCTCACAATATGAGCTTTATCGTGGAGGTTTCCCGTCAGATTGCGGAGTTGGTCGGCCCCGCTCGATCGATGCCGCTGACCATCGTATTTCGCTCTACGATGCGGCCCGGTACGATCGAGGAACTCGTGCTCCCGATTTTCGAGGACGCATTGGAAGACAGGATGGATCTAGTCGAGCTTGTCTACAATCCAGAATTCTTGCGTGAATCTGTCGCAATCGAAGACTTCTTCCATCCACCGAAGGTCGTGATTGGGACCAGGAACGGAGAACGGTGCAAGGCTCTTGACGAGTTGAATGCCAGGATTGAAGCGCCGGTCTTCTATACGACTTATCGTGCGGCAGAGATGACAAAATTCGTCGACAACGCGTTTCACGCAGTGAAGATTGCGTTTGCAAACGAGGTTGGTCGCGTCTGCGATAAGCTCAATATCAGCGCATCCAAAGTTCACGAGATCTTCATCGCCGACACGAAGCTCAACATCTCTCCCTACTATTTGAGGCCTGGTGGCGCATTCGGCGGCTCATGCCTGCCGAAAGACGTTCGGGCGCTCCAATACATCGCAAGCGACGTCGGGGCACATACCCATCTGGTGGATTCGGTCCTGAGGTCGAATGACGCGCATAAGAATTTTCTCTTTGAGAATTGCATGAAGACAGTTCGGGCCGGCGGGCAAGTGCTTATGCTGGGGCTTTCCTTCAAAGAGGACAGCGATGATCTTCGCGAGAGCCCCAATATCGACTTGGCTCGCAAATTCCTTCAGTCGCATATCGGCTTGTCGATCTACGATCCCCACGTCGAACCGTCCAGATTGTTAGGCCAGAATCTCGGCTACGCGTTCTCCAATTTGCCTGCACTCCGCAAGCTTCTAATCTCCAAATCCGTGGCCGAGTCGCAGCTGTTCGACCTTGTCATCGATACTAGAGGATGGGCGAGGCAAATGGCGCTTCGCGCCAGGCGGGTTATCGATGTTAACACTCTTTCGTGACAATCGCAGTGCAAGCGAACCTGATCAAGCCGTGATAGCGAAACCACCAGGGGCGACCGGCGCTTCGAGCGAACAGTGCGAATTGGCTCGTTCGGACGTCGATACTTCTGCGGGGCTCGTTGACGCCGCGCAGGCTGCCCAATCCGTGATTAATGGCTCAGCGCGCCGCCGCGTGCTTATCATCGTCGAAAATCTTTCAGTACCATTCGATCGCCGAGTGTGGTCGGAAGCCTGCACATTGGCACGGCACGGCTATGAAGTGTCGATAATTTGTCCCAAGGGACCGCAGGCAACGGCCCCATTTGAACTGATCGAGGGAATTGCGGTCTATCGCCACTGGCTGCCAAAAGAAGGACGTGGGGTGCTAGGCTATTTTGCCGAGTACAGCGCGGCACTATTTTGGGAGTTTGCGCTGAGTTTGAAGATACTCGCAACGCGCGGCTTTGACGTAATCCACGCTTGCAACCCTCCGGATCTCATTTTTGTGGTTGGTGCGTTCTACAAGTTTCTATTCGGAAAGTCGTTTATCTTCGATCAGCACGATATCAGCCCAGAGCTGTACGAAGCAAAATTTGGACGTCGTGGCCTTCTCTGGCGGATCATGGTCTTGCTTGAGCGTGTTACATTCGCATTAGCTGACGTATCGATAGCAACAAACCAGTCATATCGTAGCATTGCCCTTGAACGAGGGCGAATGGATCCGGAACGTGTGTTCGTTGTGCGTTCCGGTCCAAATCTTGCGCGCGTTCGATCACTTCCCTCAGACCCGGCCTGGAAAAAGGGGCGAAAATTCCTGGCCGCGTATGTGGGGGTTATTGGAAAGCAGGAGGGGCTTGATCTGCTATTGCAGTCAATCAGCCATATCCGCGGGGAGCGAAATCGAGATGACGTCCAATTCGTCATTGTCGGGAATGGGCCGGAGTTGGACGAGGTCAAGAAGCTAGCCGCGGCCCTTGAGCTGGATGAAGTGGTCACATTCACCGGCCGTGTTGACGACGCCACGCTGTTCACAATACTTTCGACGGCAGACGTCTGCGTAAATCCGGATCGCCCTAGCGCGATGAATGATAAATCAACGATGATCAAGGTCATGGAGTACATGGCCTTGGGTAAGCCTATTGTCCAATTTGACCTCACCGAAGGGCGCGTTTCGGCCGGAGAGGCATCTCTGTATGTACAGAATGCGGATACGGCGGAGTTCGGCGACAAGATACTGGAGCTTCTGGATGATCCAGTGCGGCGTGACCATATGGGCGCATTCGGCCAGAAAAGAGTCTATGACGTGCTCGCTTGGGACCACGGGGCCGTAAGCCTTCTAAGTGCTTATGAAAAACTATTCGATTTAAGGCGCTGACCAAGCCCGAGCGAGGCGCTTTGAATTGAGCCGACGCAGATCATTTCCACATAACGGACGAGCGATCGAAGCGCCCAGCGTTCAAGCAGGAGACGATGAAAGAAATCCTGGCGGGCGAACTTGACCGAAAGAATCGCGGTCAAAATACCAAGTCCGGCGCAACAACATCTCAAGGTCGTAGTACCCCAGCGGGGCGGTGCTCCTTCCGAGTTTCGTTTCGGCTATGATCACGCCACGTTTGCGAGTCGACGCGGCGCTCTACTTCGGGCGGGTAGCGCTCACGCTGGCGGTAGATCGTGATCACGTAGTCGCGCCGCGTTTGACTTAGCAACAAGAGGCGTCAAAGCAACAATCAACTCACTAGCCTTTACCGTTGGCGAGTGATTGGCCTTCACATAGGTCTGACATCGTTGCGCGAGCGCGTTGTAATCGTTCGCGTCGGTGTCCCAAATTGCCCTCACGGATCTGCAGAGTGCCAACTCGTCCGCAGCAGATGCACCGAGGGCATGACGCAGGACGATCAAATCCGGATCGACTGGCCGGCTCGTCACAACAGGTGTACCAACGGCCAGCGCCTCCAGGAACGCATTCGAGAAGCCCTCGTAACGCGATGTACAGAGAAGCATCGTCGCTTCCGAAAGGAACGATTGAATGTCAACTCTCCGGACATAACCGACCATTTTCACATTCTGGAGACGGCTCAAGCCATTCACGGCATCGATAGTCGGTTGATCGGCAGCTTCGGCAAGCATTCCGGCCACGCGGAATTCGACGTCAGGAAGTTCCTGAGCGATCCGAAAAAGTAATGGCAAGTTCTTTGGATAGCGGAAGACTCCGAGCCACGCGACATATCTGCGTTCCGCGCGCGGCAAAGGAGCGGTCGCGTTCTCCGAGATAGCAATAGGGTTATGAAGGACGTGAATGGGTTTTCCAGGAAAGAGTGCTGCCAATTGATCGCGTTGATACTGATTTTGACAGAGAAATCCGGCTGCTCGATGCCGGGCCCAGGAATAGGATAACTGTTCATATTGCCGAAGACCGATCTTGTATCGTTCGTCGACGTCTGCATCGCTTACAACGCGGTAAACGAACGGAACCCCCAATTGGTCTGCGATGAAAGCCATGACGGCGGTGCCCAACCCGCGTGCCCCCTGGATGATGATATCCGGACGATAGGCGCGGGCGGCCGCCAATAGTTTGGGAATAAATGAATAGAACCACCTCGCAATCCGTACCCCCCGCTTTGGATCGTAGGTCTCGATAAGTGTTATTGGCGGGTTCGAACCAACGTGGGTCAAAGCGCCTTTCCAGGTAAGCACCGCGGCTTCGTGGCCGGCGTTGTCAAGCGCGCGAAGCCATGTCGTGAGTTCGATAGCCCATCCGCCGATCGGATAGTTCTCATCCTTCAGCAGATAGGGAATGTAGAAATCTATCGAGAGAATACGCACCTGACACCCTGGGCTTTCATCGAGCTTTAGTCCCGGCGCCGCCGCGGCTCAATGGACCAATCTGACTACCCATTTATCGCCAATTTCCATACCGTGACTCGGCATGTACTGATTCCGGCTCGCAGTGACCGAGCGGCAAAGTGCTGGGGATGCGTCTCTTTGGCAATTTGCCGGCCTTCGCCAAGTGCCCCGCACAGCGCCCGGACGGTAGCGACGTCGACGCGCTGCTAGGTAGAGTGGATGTCTTGAGAAGCTTTCTTATTACCATCGACACAGAGGGAGATGACATCTGGAGCAGGCGGTCAAGCGTCGAAACCCGAAATGCTTCCTTTCTTCCCCGCTTCCAGTCGCTATGTGAGACCTTCGGACTGAAGCCCACCTACCTGGTGAACTTTGAGATGGCCAACGATCCCGGCTTTATTGAATTTGGCCGCGATCTAATCGCACGCGGTGCTGGCGAAATCGGGATGCATTTGCATGCTTGGAATGCCCCCCCAGGCCATCGCCTGACCAGCAATGACTCATGGCACCAGCCGTTTCTGATTGAATATCCGGAAGATGAAATCCGGAAGAAGATTGAATATCAGACGCATCTTCTTGAGGACGTGTTTGGCGTCAAGATGCTGAGCCACCGATCAGGCCGGTGGGCCCTTAATGCATTCTATGCCAACGTTTTGAGAGATTTGGGATTCAGGGTGGACTGTTCGGTAACCCCTCACGTGGATTGGAGCGGAATCAAGGGAGATCCGGGCGGTGCGGGAGGGAGCGACTATCGAGGGTTTCCCGAGCAGCACTATTGGATGAGCGAGCGAGATATCGGGCTCGGGGGAGGGACTTCGCTACTGGAGGTTCCAATGACGATCATCAACCGATCGCCCGCTTTTCTGACCCGCGCGACCCAAGCGTGCGAAGATATATCCGACTTACCGGATAGGACCCGGCGCTACATTTGGCCTCTGGAGTGGCTGCGCCCGAACGGGTCGAACTTGACGTCGATGCTGCGCATTCTCGACATCGCGATCTCGCAAGATCGGCCTTATGTGGAATTCATGACGCATTCCTCAGAGCTGATGCCTGGCGGAAGTCCTTATTTTCCGACGGCTGAATCAGTCGAGAAGCTGTATCGGGATTTGAACGAGCTCTTTTCACAAGCGACGAAACACTTCCGCGGCAGTACGCTGAGCGAATTTTACGATAGGGTGGTGCGGTCATGCGCCGACGATTGAGCAAAATGCGGGCAATAGGAATGGCGATGAAGCTGTTGCCAGCTATTCTTGCCGCGTTCATCGCGACGACGACAGTGGATGCAGGCTCGTCCGACGTTCAGGTCATCGCCGCCACGGGTACGGATACGACTGAGGATTCGACCGCAATATTGCGGCCTGCAAGTGTACCAGTTGTCTCATCGATTACGTCGTTTTCCACGACACCAAAAATGCGGTTCTATATCGGTGGCGATAGCTACCAAGTTCAGACGGCGGGCAAGAGCTATAGCCTGACCAATCCTGACCCACAGACTCTGCGGTTCGAAGTCCGGCCGGGTGATAAAGCCTGGTATGATGCTGGATCTGTCGATCGCGCCGAAATTGAAAACGATGCACGAATTCCGGTCGGAACTCTCATCAACATAAGCTATGATTTTATGGTGGAGCCAAACGGGGCCAATGGGTCATTTACGAACACAGCATCATCGTACTTTATCCTTGGCCAACTGCACAATGACGACGCCGTTGGTGGTGTACCTACCTCGCCTCCATTCTATGTCAATCTTGTTGGCGACCATCTACAAGTTAACGCATTATATTGTCCTACGGGTCTGAATCCGAGCAATGCGGCCGGCAACCTTACGCATCTCACGCTCTGGACCGACCCGAATCCAATTCGAGTTGGCCAGTACAACGAGACCAAAATATCGGCCAATATATCCAACGACAGTAGCGGGTATTTGGGCGTCTGGGTGAATGGTACTCAGGTTGTGAACTATCAGGGCCCCTTGGGCTTTGGGGATCCCACCTACTGGGAGTACGGGCTCTATCGGAGTCCAGCACCCGAGACTGTCGCCGCCAAATTTCGAAATATGACAATAACAACTGTGGCTGGGCCGCCTGGGGCCACTTCATTGCGACGCTGACTTATGGTGCGCAACGTCACCGGCGTGGCTGGATACGATTGCGATAGAATGAAGGATCCGGTGCGTTATGCGTGATCTATTGAGCTATAGCGGCCCAACCCCTTATCAGCTCACGCTTCCGCGTTCAGTCGCGCAAAGTGGAAGAGTTTTCTTTCTCGTGTTCCTTTTTATCTTGCCGTTCCAGCGGATGCCATTTCTCGGTGACAATCTGCTCGGTATCCAGGGCCTCAAGCCGTTCAACTTGCTGTCAGCTATCGTCCTCGCCTATTTGGTACTCCAAAGCGCGCCCTTATACGCGACGGATAAGATCGAGCAAAGATCCCTCAGAATTTTTCTCCTCTACTTCGCAACCTTTGCAATTGCGTATATTCGATCAATTCCCAATGCTCCGCTGCTTCATAGCCGACTTCCAACTACATTTCCCGAGACCTATCTCGATTTTACGTTGTCTTCTTGCATCGTTCCGGCCTTCTACATTTTAGGATTTCTATTTACCCTTAAGCGCATGTGCTCCGATCACGAGCTCGAGAGGATCACGACGGCGATCTGCCTCTCGATATTGCTGTTCTCAGCCGCTTTCATCATACTCATCCTGACGCATCCGTCCGTTCTGTCAGAGAGCCGGCCCGAAATTGCCGAAATTGGCGGAGACAGCCGGGAGCGAGGCGGAATGAATGAGCTGTGCGCAACCTATTTTGGTGTCCATTACAATACGATTGGCACCATCTATATTTGTTGTGCGCCCTTGTTGCTCCATCGATTTCTTGCGCGCGGAGCTCTCTGGATCGTACCTCTCGGTCTATCGCTTCTGGCAATTCTTCTCCTCGGGTCACGCAGCGCGCTTATCACAGTGGGAGTTTCGCTTTGCCTGCTTCTGATTCAGAGGCGCAGATTTGATATCTTGCTTGCCGGCGCTGCGGTGCTTGGGATCGCATCGCTCCTATGGGTCGCACCAACTGTGGAGGCTCTTTTTTCGATCGGGTTTGAAACCGGTTCTGACTTCTCGGCCGATGCCTTGCTGACGGGCCGCGTTGATTATATTTGGGCTCCTCTGCTAAATGAATGGACGAGCAATATCGGCCTGTTCCTGTTTGGCGCTGGTCGCTACGGAATAGTGACAAGCCAAAGTTGGGACACAGGAGCTTTGCTCCACATGGGTCACGCGCACAATGCAATTATCAATTTCTTTGTTGATTGCGGTGCCATTTTTTCCAGTGTGCTTATCGTCCTCCTTCTTGTTGGAGTAGCCACCGCCTGGCGAACGGGGCGGAGGTTGAATAGTGACCTATATTGGGCTCTGTTCGCGGGCATCTTCGGATTTGGGATTGGCATGGCAACTGAGCGTGAGATTTTTCCAACTATTGACAACATGTATGTATTCCCGATCATTGCGATGATGATCAACTTGGCGCGGTTGCGCTATCTGGATGCCTATCAGCGTCGAATGGGTCCACAAGAAGTGATCTGACGTGAACTCCGAAGACCGTTCATCTTCGGTCTGCTGCAGCGTGGCGATGGTCGCCTAGGTGCTTACCGCTGCGATGGCCGGGCCCAAATCGTGATTACCTCGATCTGCACCCCGTCGCCAGAGTCCTGTGACATTGCCACGTTCGTTGCGGTGTTGAGCGCGAGATTCATCGCGGCGGGGTCGTCTGCAGGATCAGGTGATGTTTTTCTGCTTCATTGCAGCCGAATCGTCGGTGCGGGTGAGGGCGGATTGCGAGGAGGACAATAAAGTCCCCGCTATCTGCAAGCGACTGCAGCAAGCGAACAACATCCCCGGCGAACGCAACGCCAGGACCGAATGCTGTTACGGCGGATGTGACCTGCACCGCCGGACGATCATTTACGCGATAGGAAATTGCATCATCGCCGCTTCCGCGGGCAATGCCGGGTCCCGGGAGCACCAGCTCGGTCCGGCCGCCGCGACAGCATATCGATGGCTGCATCGCCGACTCGCTGGTCCCGCTACGTGATGATGTCGCGGTCGCGCTCGGCGAGTAGTCGATGGGCGATGGCGTCTGGCTGACGATCCACTGGTCTTCGTGAGGCGCGCCGGTACGCGCCAATTTATCCGGACATCCAGGGCGCTCGGCGTGTTCCTTCTGAAGGCAGGAACGGAGCTGCGTCATCGAGTCCCGGGCAAATGGGGAGGCCGGTGGCAGCGGACACCAAGGTCTACGACAGCAGGTTCAGTTGATCGGCAAGCGCGCGGGTGTTGAATGTGAACGAACTAGGCAACGCGTATGGATCCCCATTGTCGTCGTATCTCCGCTAGCGTTCGATAGTACCCCGTCGCGAACAAGATGATGACAAACAACACCAATACTGCAGCAGGCCCGCCTATCGCGGCAATTGGAGCCGGTAGGGTCAGCAGATCAGCCGCGAAACGTGCGACGAGCGCGCAAACGACCGATGCGCTCCAGAGCTTTCCAAGGTTCTTCCAATCCTGCAATTTTCCGACAGGAACGCTCGTCACGTCTGAAAGTCTCTTTAGAACCAGCGCGTACACCATCAAGCTTGCCAATACCGAGCCGACAGCTGCGCCAGGTAAACCGTAATACCAGATGCCGATCAAGCTGGAGACGACGGCAACTGGAAAACATAGGGCTTCATACCGCATGCTCGACAGCCCTTGCTGGAACACGTTCAGCAGAGTGCTGATTTCTATCGAATAAACCAAGGTCTGGACGAGATAGATACGCAACACCGGCGAGCCGCTCACGTACTCCTTCGTAAACAGGAACTGGATGATTTCGTGGGAAAAGGCGAATAATGCTGCAATGGTGGGGAATATGATCGCACTGAGGATTACGTTGCCTTGGCTATTGAGACGCAGCAGTTTTTCTTGATCACCAAGCGCATGGAGTTGGCTCATTGTGGGCAAGAGCAAATTCGCCACCCCGAATCTCAGGACTTCAGTGGGCATCGTGAGCGTCGTTGCAATCGAGAAAACGCCGAACACGGTCGGTGAAAACACCGTGGCAACAATCCATTGCTCGGTCTGTTTCCGCATGTGGAACAGCAGTGTGGCCGCGCCAAATGGCGCGGCGTACCGAAGCTGTTCACGAAATTTCGGCTTGTCCAGCGGGAACAGTCGAATGCCGCTATAGCGTGCAATGAAATAGGCCAAAAACCCAAGGCGCACACAGGCGGCGATCAATGTCGCAACCAGCACCAGCTCGAGTTCTCGGAAAAATGCCGCCGCGGAAAGAATGAGCGCGGCCCGAAGCACAGATGTGGCCACGATAGCCTGTGCCTGCCAGCGGATCTGCCCTGCGGCGTTGGGTAATACATCGAGCATCAAGCCCACATTCCAGGCAAACAGGAAAGCTGCGAGCAAAAACCCATGGTTGTGCAACAGGTTTTTCATGCCCGACGGGAGGACATTGCCAGACGCAAAAATCAGAAGCGCCGCGATCGTCGTCGTCGCGAGCAGGAACAGCATCGTCTGCCCGACGTAAATCCGGCGTCCTTCCGAATCCAAGCGGACAAAGAAGAAGAGCAAGCTGCGGGGCACGTCAAAGGGGAACAACAATGTTACGGTAGTTACAAGTAGCCAGAACAGCCGGTATTCGCCGAACTCTGTGGGACCGATCGTTCGAACCAGAACGACCGGCGTCAATATCGTGATGGCCTGTTCGAGGTAGCGTGCGGCGGAGAGTGCAATGCCTTGACGTATGATTGATGCCATGGACCAGCCTAGGCGCTACCGGCGATGAAAACAAAGCTGGTCAGAAACATCGGACGCCCCTTCTTGTGTCGCCAACGGTCGCGGACGCAACGCCGCTCTGTTCCTTGTTGAGGCAACGGGCCTTCAGCCGTTGCCCACGGCGAGGTGTATTTCGACAAATCGTCGACGTGTGATTGTATTGCGGAGTTATCCGAGAATTCCAATCGTCGCGCCATTTTGAGCAAGTGTAAGCAAAACGACCAGGAATAGAAGCACTCGATCGAGCCCATCGGTGACTGAGTGGCTACCCATTCGGGGGTATGCGGTAACGCAGTCGACGTCGCCGTAGGAGAGGGGATGACCTGACCGGATCTTGGTTTCGTCTGGCAATGGGATCGATTTTGAGCTGATTTGAGCCCAATCGGTTTGATGGGGGCATCGCTTCGCATTTCGATGCACGCCCGTCCAATCCTTGGCAGCGACACTTGGAACTGTCGCGATAGCGTCCAGGCTCAGGTCACGCGTGCCCTCCTATCCGCCACTCGCCGATAAAGGCCGAGATACGCGCTAGTCATAGTATCGAGCGAGAACGACGTCTCAATCCTCCGGCGCCCTTCCGTACCGAATTGATTGGCAAGCCCGCGATTGTCGAGGAGCTTGAGCACGCGATCAGTCAACACTTCCGCGTCGTGGCGCGGCACAAGAAATCCCGTCCGTCCTTCGAGGATCAGCTCAGGATTGCCCCCATCCCTTGTTGCAACAATTGGCTTACCCAATGCCATGCATTCGGTTATCGCGTTCGAAAAGCCCTCTCCGCTGTGACTAACGAGAACTCCCACGGTGAAGAGATTGACGATACTTTCTACATCTTTCCGCAGTCCCAGAAACTTTATGCGTGACGAATATTCCGATGGGACGCTATCACGTATCTGCGGTAGCATTTGCCCAGCGCCGACGGTCACAAAGGTGACATCGTCCCGACGATGGCAAATGCGACATGCCATTTCGACAAAGGTTGGATAGTCCTTTCTGGGCGTAAAGTGTGCAACCATCCCCACGACGTGAGGCGTCGTGATTCCGAGACTGATGCGAAGCTCTGCCTCAGCCGTTAAGTTGGAGACTCTTTCGGGATTGAACCCATTGTAGATACATAGACCTTTACGCTCCGGAATCTGGTAGGCAGCCAGGCCTGCCCGTGAGTTGCCGACGACAATATCCGAAAATGGGACGGTCAATTTGCCCATTAGATAGTCCTTATTCCACCGCGACAGCTGCGGCGGCGCGTCTCGCACAAAGCCGTTAACGAAAGCCGAGCCGCACAGTTTCGCAATTGGAGCTGCATAAACGGAGCACATCGGGCTCCAAGAGTGAACGATATCTATTTTCAGATCGGAGACCAGTTGGTGCAAACTCTTAAACAGGCTCAAATCTCTCCTGCGCTTCCGGACGAGCTGAATAACTTCCGCGTGTTCACGGTTGATTTCGTAACGAATCTTCTCTTCGTCCGTAACCGCGACAAATGACTTTATGTCGCTGCAGACGAACAGTCCCCGGAGCAATTCGACGAGTTGTCGTTCTTTTCCTCCCGGCCCTAGACGTTCGGTGAGGTGCAATATGCGCATTTCAGCGCCCTCCCGCATGGACTAGTTCCGTCCAAGTCGCAACGTTGCGTTCGGCGCAAACTTCAATGTCGATGTATCTTCCCATTTTCTCCTAGACGCCGTCTCGAGTACCCAGCTTCAATGAAGCGAAGACCCAATGCAGCGCTCCCCTCGGTCTTGGTTGGTTTGACGATCAGTCCATTGCTCTCGTGCCTTACTGGAGGACGAATGACGGTCCCGCTGTGAGCGCTAGGTTCTCAACCCTCGACATCAAGAAAGTTGCACCAAAGGGTGGAAGCACCAGAACATTGGCGGCCCAACCGGGCACCCATAGGATCGCCGAGAGGCACTCGCTCAGACTGGGGTTCTCGCATTGTCCACCGCGCTGTCACGCAAGCATGCTTCCGGTCAGCCTTTGAGCCCAGGTTCGCAAAAGTCATGAGCGCCGCACGAAGCCAAGCCGAGAACTATCATATTGTCTCCCATCCCTCGCCAAAGCGGGTCGACGACCGACGGTACGTCGCGCTTTGCGGAGTGTATTCTTGCGCCCGCGCTGAGCGTCAACTTTTTCGGGCTACCTATTCCGGTTCCGACGAAGGGAAGCTCGAATGGCCTCCGGCTACAGGCGAAGACGAAACAGGTAGGCTCCGCCATTGTCTCGAAGTTCGGATAGATATCGTCGAACCGCCACCTTAAGTCGGTAGGAGAGCGACTCTGAATCCGGAAAGGCATCCCGCTGTTCGTGATAAACGCAGCGTATATTGGCCGTCTTGCCGGGCGGGATGTCGACGATCAATCGAAGGCATCCATCGATGTAATCATACGTGACGACGTCTTGGTTGACTGTAATATCCCTCAAAGAAGCGACCTGTGGTTCTGGCTTCACGACCCGAATCCGTCGCGTTACCGCCTCCATGTTCTCGATACGAAGTTGTTCGGCAAACATCCTGACTGTGATTGTCCCGCCTTCGCGTCGAATGCTGTAGCTGCGGCAAACCGCGTCCCCGAGAGTTCGCCAACGGAGTTTCCATCGCAAGGAAGCAAGCTCTCGGACGAACTCCGATAGTTCGTTGCCGTGGTCCCGGAAAAGGTCGTGATGCCCGACAAGGAGGCACGGCTTGCCCAGGAGTCCGTCGAACGCGAAGTTTTCGACGCCGTGGTCAATGTACCGCCGGGTATAAATTGAGAATCCCCCATACCGGGTGATGGCGACGCTCCACAGGTCGGCGAGTGTCGTTTCGTTCAGCGCGTTGTCGGCCGGTGCGACTCCGGTGTTCACCGCTGCGACGAAGCCATTTCGTTTGAGCGCGGACACTGCTTCGGGCGAGAATGCGCCTTGCGGGAAAATCATCACGTTTTCGTATTCGAGCTCGGTCTTGTCGCGTAGGGACTGCATCCGACGCGTGGCGGTCCTTAGCTTTCTGTCGAGCAAGCTCGCCGAACGGGCGGCAAATTCACCACGGGTGTGATCGCAGCCGTGCACGCAGACCGACAGTTTTCCGCTGTTTTGCCGAAAGGCGACAACGGTGTCGCGATTTGTTCGTCGCCAGTTCCATGGAATGAAGGCGAGGGTCGTGGCGAAGCGCTGCTTGTTGGCCAACTGCAGTAGTTCGTCAAAATCGAGGAATCCGTACCGTGGCCTCAGGAGTGGATCGTCGATGGTAAGGCAGGCGTTTGTTTCGGGGGGGATCCAGCAGACGTCGCGGAACGCCGACCTCAGATACATCACGATTGGAACTGCGCCGGCGAAACGCTTCTTCACATCAAAATAGCTCGCGGCGCGTTCGTGAATGTCCACCATCGCCCGTGACGCATCGGCAAAAAAACGCAAGCCCGAATGAGTGAGCCCGGCGAACAGATACCCCTCGGGGGCGGCGACGATACTTTGCAATTCGTCACTATGCGCGATCGCAAGCGCCGCATCCGCCGCGCCAGGCTGCAGTTGGATTCGCAGGCCCGACATTGGCCCGCACATGTCTGGGAAAGTATCAGTGACGGACACGGTTATCGGCCGCTGGTCGATGCCACGGATGTCCGCATCCGGGTCTCCCGTGATCTCGCGCAGCAGCGCCCTACAGGGATCCGACGCTTGAAATCCATAGACGAATACGGAAGCGGCTGCGGCCATCCAGGCCGGAAATATTCCGGCCTTAGCAGACTGCAGGGCTTCCATGAGACGGGGCGCGGAAGTCAGGATTGAGAACTGCGGATGATCGGCGGTCAGCGCAGCCAGATTGCTACCGTTCGCCTCGCCGACTGTCATGGCCGTCCATGGGATTCCGAAAAAATCGAGAACTTCAACCAGGTTGCGATCGTCGGGCGACGGAGTGTCCCCGCGAAGCAGGAGCGCGATCGAAGAGCCGGTGTCCATGGGCGTCGGCGTTCCTGCGTTGACGCGTCATCCTTCGGGAAGGCCACCGGCATCCTGCGGATGTCGGTCGCCAATGGTGAGAGTGCATGTCTTAGCGTTCGCGCGACTGTCTGATCAATGTGCCCTTGGAGGTACCAAGTCCACGCTGTGCCATGTTGTGTTACCGGATTGCTGCCGCGCAAAATCTATCATTTTGCACTGCAAAAATCTAGGTGTCGTCAGCGGCCTCGATGAATGTCTTGAGAAAAGGTCGATCGCGCCGTTATACGGCTCTGACTTTCGACGATGGCCTCCGCGATAAGGTCTCGAGCGCTTCCAATTGTGGAGCGGCATAATTTGCCGCTCGTGATGTACGTGCCTGGTGCACCAATTCTCATCGCCTTGCGCGATTAACGCTCGCTCCGCCTGCGCTTAGATTGGCTTCTTGCCGGACGCTCTCGATGGGCGGATTTGTCTGCATCTGCGGACGAATGGATGCGGGCAGGGCTCGCGCCACCGCGAACGCAAGCGGCCGCGGCCCTCGCGGACGCTATGTCACCGAAAGGAGCGGCGATGATCGACCAATCGATCGATCTCTGCTCACGGCATCGGATGAGTGCGAAGCGGGAAAGTCGAGGGGGTAGTCCGGAAGGGTTCTCGCGCAGCGCGAAGTTTGCCTATGATAAGTGGGTCATCTGCGCACGTGATCGCGACGGGGTTCTCAGATTCCGAATACATTCCGCAGGAGCTGGCGCCACCGGGGGGAGTTACTTTCACGTAGCGGTGCTCACCAGGACCTGAGCCAATTCAGAGAGACGACTGGACATCAACCATGATGCACGGCCGAAAAATTGCGGTGATTGGGCTTGGTTACGTGGGATTGCCCGTGGCTGTGTCGTTTGCGCGTTCCGGAGTTCCGGTCGTTGGATTCGACGTGGATCGCGGACGTGTCGCTGAACTCAGGGAAGGAAAGGACCGGACCCGCGAGGTTGACGGCGATGATTTGCGTCGGGAAACGCTACGCTTCACGGTGGATCCGGCTGAAATGGCGAAGGCCGATTTCTTCATCGTCACAGTGCCAACTCCGATTGACGAGGCTCGCAATCCGGACCTGCGCGCAATGATTGCCGCGTCGCGATCGGTGGGCGCGGTGCTCAAGAGGGGCGACATCGTCGTTTATGAATCGACCGTATATCCGGGCGCGGTGGAGGATGACTGCGTTCCGGCTCTTGAGCAAATCTCTCACTTGAAGGCCGGAGTAGATTTTACTGTCGGGTATTCGCCCGAGCGGATCAATCCCGGCGACAAGGAGCACCGCTTCGAAACGATTACCAAGGTGGTCTCGGCGCAGGATGCCAGAACGCTTGAGATCGTCGCGGATGTCTACGGATCTGTGGTCAGCGCCGGCGTTCATCGTGCTCCCTCCATCCGCGTAGCGGAAGCAGCAAAGGTCATCGAGAACACCCAGCGCGATCTGAATATCGCCTTCATGAACGAGCTGTCGCTAATATTCCGGGCGCTTAATATCGATACTGGTGACGTCCTGGCTGCGGCCCGCACCAAATGGAATTTCATGCCGTTCCAGCCGGGACTCGTCGGTGGCCACTGTATCGGCGTCGATCCCTATTACCTGACCTATCGTGCCGAAAAGGCTGGCTATCACCCCGAGGTCATTCTCGCAGGGCGACGCATCAACGACGGCATGGGTCAGCGAGTGGCGCGGGAATGCGTTCGTGGGCTGTTGCGGCGCAAGGGTCAAACCGGGATTGTGACCATCCTCGGGCTGACCTTCAAGGAAGACGTTCCCGATACGCGCAATTCCCGCGTCATTGACATCATCCGCGAGCTTCAGTCTTTCGGGCTCACGGTGCAGATCCATGATCCGCTGGTGAACGCCGCCGACGCGCGGCATGAACTTGGGGTCACGTTGACCCAGCTGCACGCCCTACAACCTGCAGATGCCATCGTTCTTGCCGTCGCCCATCAGCGCTATGTCGACGGCGGCTGGCCGCTTGTTCGACACTTGCTGCGCGACGGCGAGGGCCTCGTGTTCGACATCAAGACAAAGCTCGATCGAGCCGCAAAGCCCGCCGCCATCGACCTGTGGCGGCTCTGATCTGGAGACAAGATGGCGAACGACAAAGTATTGGTGACCGGAGCTGCAGGCTTCATTGGCTTTCATGTTGCTCGACAACTGTTGGCTAATGGTCGCGAAGTGATCGGCGTTGACAATATCAATGCCTACTACGACCCCAAGTTGAAGGAAGCGCGCGTCGAGATTCTCAAGCGCGATTCGAAGTTCAGGTTTGTGAAGCATGATCTAGCCGATCGCGCCGCATCAGCCGCACTGTTCGAACAGCATCGATTTCCGATCGTGATTCACCTCGCGGCTCAAGCCGGCGTTCGCTATTCACTGCAAAATCCGCACGCTTATATCGATGCGAATCTCGAGGGGTTCGTCAATGTGCTGGAAGGCTGTCGTCACAACGGGTGCCGGCATCTCATCTTCGCATCCTCTTCGTCGGTGTACGGCGCGAATACGAAGCTGCCCTTTTCGGTGCGGGACAATGTCGACCATCCGATCAGCCTCTATGCCGCCTCTAAGAAAGCCAACGAACTGATGGCACATGCCTACAGCCATCTCTATCGCATTCCAGCGACCGGCCTACGGTTCTTCACGGTCTATGGTCCCTGGGGCCGGCCGGACATGGCGATGTTCATCTTTGCCAAGGCAATCCTTGCCGGTGAACCGATCAAGCTGTTTAACCATGGCGCGATGCGGCGCGACTTCACTTATGTCGATGACGTGAGCCAGGCGATCATGCGCCTGATCGACCGTCCACCCCAGGGACAGCCGGGGCCGCCCGCCGATCCTGCGACCAGCAGCGCCCCTTGGAAAATTTACAACGTCGGTAACAACCGTCCTGAAGATCTGATCGACGTGGTATCGCTGCTGGAGAAGGAATTCGGCAGGACGGCAATCAAGGAAATGCTTCCGATGCAGCCCGGCGACGTTGAGGCGACCTACGCCGATATTGCCGAGCTCGAACGCGACATCGGATTCCGCCCGTCGACGACGATCGGCGAGGGCATCGCATGGTTCGCGAAATGGTATCGCGAGTATCACCGGCTTTAGCAGGTCGCGATCAGTGAAATGACAAGCACTGATCAAGTATGGGCGCCGGCACACGATTGGAGTCCGCCTCGCGCGGTCGGGCTGAAGCAGTTCTTGCCGTGTTCGGACCGCGCTCGATCCTTCAGGATACGCCGATCTCGCTTCGAATCCTCAGTCTTTCGATCGTTCGATCTTTATTAGCAGTATCCCGATCGCCGTCAGCGCGGCGCGAACCGCACTGCGGTTTGTCGTCCCGGCACGGACGGTCGCTATGATCGCGCAAAGGATAGGCGGCGCGCGCTCTGTCGGCGTCACCGTAAAAGCCGAGGGGCGCGAGGGAAAGGAGCTTGCGCACACCAACTCGGCGATGACGGCGCGGCCACGCCGCAGATCGGTGCCTGCGATCAGGCCAGCGCCTGCTCGTGCACGCCGGCCACGGCGCGCCCGGAGGGTCGGCCATCGCTGCAAAACTGGCGTCCCAAGCGATCGCCGCCGGCGAGGAGCAGGCGATCGACTTGCCACTCGGCACGGTTGCGGCCGCCGCCTGGGTCGGGAAGAACTGCTCGAACAGGTGGCGATAGTAATACGCCTCCTTGGTCTGCGGCGGGTTGTGCACGAAGCGCTTGTCGGCTGCGGCCATCACCCGGGCGCTGACCTGCGATTCGGCGTGTGCCTTCAGCCCGTCGATCCAACCGTAGCCTACGCCATCGCTGAATTGTTCCTTCTGCCGCCACAAGATCGAATCCGGCAGATAGCCTTCGAATGCTTCACGCAGCAGTGCCTTCTCGATCCGTCGCGCGCCGTCGGCGCCTTTGCCGACCATCTTGTGCTTGGCATCGATGCGCATCGCCACGTCGAGGAACTCGCGGTCCAGGAACGGCACGCGCGGTTCCACGCCCCAGGCCATCATCGACTTGTTGGCGCGCAGGCAGTCGTAGTTATTGAGCGCGTTGAGCTTGCGCACGAGCTCTTCGTGAAATTCGCGCGCATTGGGCGCCTTGTGAAAGTACAGATAGCCGCCGAAGATTTCGTCGCTGCCCTCGCCGGATAGCACCATCTTCACCCCCATCGCCTTGATCCGGCGTGCCAATAGGAACATCGGCGTGGAGGCGCGGATGGTGGTTACATCGTAAGTTTCGACGTGGCGGATCACTTGCGGCAGGGCGTCCAGGCCTTCTTCGAAGGTATATTCGAAGCCGTGGTGTACGGTGCCCAACGCCTTGGCGGCGATCGCCGCGGCGGCCAGGTCGGGCGAGCCCTTCAGACCGATGGCGAACGAATGCAGGCGCGGCCACCATGCCTCGCTCTGGTCGTCATCCTCGATGCGGTGGCGTGCGTAGCGCGCGGCTACGGCGGCGACTAGCGACGAATCGAGGCCGCCGGACAGCAGCACCCCGTACGGCACATCGGTCATCAGCTGGCGGTGTACCGCACGTTCGAAAGCTTCGCGCAGCGCGGTACGATCGGCTGCCACGCCTTCGACCGCGTCGTAGTCGCGCCACGGGCGCTCGTAGTAACGGGTCAGCGTATCCGCGGCGCTGTCGTACCAGTGGCCCGGCGGGAACTGCGCGGCGTCGGCGCAGATGTCGACCAGCGACTTCAACTCGGAGGCGACCACAAGGCGCCCGTCCTTGTCATGACCCCAGTACAGCGGCACCACGCCGATCGGATCGCGCGCGATTAGCGCGCGTTGCTGCCCGCGGTCCCACAGCGCAAATGCGAAGATGCCGTTGAGGCGGTTCAGGAAAGAGGCCGGGGTGTCTTCGCGGTAGAGCGCGTTGATCACCTCGCAGTCCGAGCCGGTCTGGAAGGCGTAGGGCTGCGCCAGTTCGGCCTTTAGTTCGCGGTGGTTATAGATCTCGCCGTTGACTGCCAAGGCCAGGCCGCCATCCTCGGAGAGGAGCGGCTGTGAGCCGCCGGCCGGGTCGACGATGGCCAGGCGCTCATGGACGAGAATGGCCCCCGCATCCGCGTAGACGCCGCTCCAGTCCGGGCCGCGATGGCGCTGGCGTTGGGACAGATCAAGGCAATGGCGGCGCAGCGCTGGGAGGTCGTCGCCGGCCTGCAGGCCGAAAATGCCGAAGATCGAACACATGAACCGCTCCTGGTGATGAGGAGACAAACCAACCGTCTAGGAACTAACGCCTGTTGTGATCCGCTTCATGGCAAGCCCGCTACAATCAACGCCAGTGCGATGTCCTCAGGACATCGACGCGACCACCTCCAGCATCACCTCCGTCGCGCCGCCGGCGATGGACAGGATGCGGGCGTCACGTGCTATGCGCTCGATCGGACTCTCGCGCATTACGCCCATAGCTCCGTGGAACTGCACGCACGTATACACGACCTCGTTGACGAGTTCGCCGCAGATGGCCTTCAACATCGAGATCTCGCGCATGCAATCTTCGTCCGCCGCCATGCGCCAAGCAGTGGCATAGAGAAACTGGCGGTTCGCCTCCACCTTCGCAGAGAGCATCGCGAGACGTTGCCGGATCGCCTGCATGTCCCATAGGACGGCTCCGAATGCGCGGCGAGCTTTCACCCAAGTGAGGGTCATTTCGATCGCCGCCTCGGCAGTCCCTATCGCCAGGGCGGCAAGCACAAGGCGCTCGTTCTGGAGGTTGCGCATCATGGAGTAGAAGCCCTGTCCCTCCGTGCCGAGCACGTTTTCGGCCGGGATATGGCAACCGTCGAAGACGAGCTCCGCCGTATCGGAGGACCGCCAGCCGTGCTTGTCCAACTTGCGCGCGACGCGGAAGCCCGGCGTTCCTTTCTCGATTAGGAACATCGTTATCCCGTTGCTTCCTGCCGAAAGATCGGTCTTTGCGGCGACGCAGTAAAGATCCGCGTGGACTCCGTTCGTGATGTAGAGCTTCGTGCCGTCGATGACGTAGGAGTCGCCTTCGCGGCGCGCGCGCGTGCGGATGGCCTTCATGTCCGAGCCCGCATCCGGCTCCGTGATGGCGACCGCTGTGATCAGATCGCCGCTGATAATGCCCGGCATCCAGCGGGCGCGCTGGGCATTGGTCCCGTCGTGAAAGACGTACCCGGAAGCCATGTCGGTATGGACCAGTATCGCATCGGCCGCGCCGCCATAGGTCGAGCGCCCAAGCTCCTCGGCGAAGACCGTCGATGCGACCGCGTCCATCTCGGCACCACCATACTCGGCCGGGTAGCGGATGCCGAAGAAGCCCAATTCGCCCATGCGGCGCAGGACCGGGCGGGGAATGAACCCGTCTTCTTCCCAGCGATCCGCACAGGGCTTGATCTCTTCCTCGACGAACCGGCGGACTTGGTCCCGTAGGGACTCGTACTCCTCCGCCACCCAAGGCAGCCCCGGTCCTCGCACCGGTACCCAAGCTTTGTCCATCATCTTCATCCGCTCGGCTATGAGGCCCAACGCAGAAGCTTCCGTTCAGAAGCTGTCAGTTTTGGTCGTTTCAAAGATCTACGGGCCCCGATCGTTGTTCGATAGCATGGCGCCGACAATTGGCTGCCGGCTCGGGCTGGACGTACCCTTTCGCAACCCCTGCCTCTCAGCAGGCGTCGGCGGGCGCGTGCGGTTCATTGACCGAGGTGCGCTATCAGTCAGAACGTCAATCCGGTGCCGCAGATGATCGACCAGCCGATCTGCGCCAGAGGTCAGGATGTCGCTGTGTTCCCCAGCCATCTCAGTTACTTCAAGCCGGGAGCTGAGGCGCCACGCCCGACCATTGGAGCCGGCCGCGTAGAAACTCACAGGCACCTCGAGCGGCTCAGGAAGATATTGCGCCATTGCGCCTGAATAAGCGCCCCATAACGCCGGCGGGATATCAACATTGGGATTGGACAAGCCGTCATACAGCTTCCCGATCCGCAGCCGCTTCAGCAGTTTGGTGATTTTCTTGCTAGCTGACGCTGTGGAGAAGATTTCCAGATGGACCAACAGTTGATAGGTCCAGCGCAGACGGTAAGGCGAAACCACCGGCTTCATCAGCCTCATGATCGCCCGCGTCACCGGACGGGCATTGATGGTCGGCGGATCAACCATCGCGACCATATCGACCTTGTGGCCGGCTGCCATCAGCAGGCGGGCTGCCTCGAACGCCACCAAGGCGCCGTTGCATTTGCCGCCCAGGAGGAAGGGGCCGCTCGCCTGCCTTTCCAGGATCAGCGGTAGGCGGTCCGCGGCCATCTCCTCGATCGACGGCGGAATCTGATCCCCGTGAAGACCGTGGGGATCGATGGAGACGATCGGATAATCAGGCCCGAAAACCTCCGCCATCCGCCGCACAGTCAAGTGGCCGCCGATCAGGTCCCCATTGAAGAAATACAGGGGAGGCCTACCGCCACGGGTATGGAACTGGAGGATCTCCTCCCTCGGTTTCTCCGAGATTGAAGGGGTATCGGCCGCCATGCGCATTTCGTCGATCAATTCCGCCAGTTCGGCCACGGTTGGGCGCTCGAACAGAATGCGAAGCTGCATGTCGACGCCGAAGGTCTTTCGCATGCGTGACACCGCCCGCATGACCAGGAGTGAGTGTCCGCCCAGGTCGAAGAAGTTGTCGCGACATCCGATCGATTTGATCTTCAAGAGATCGCACCACAGCGCGGCCAGCGTCTTCTCGGTCTCGGTGGAGGGAGCGGCGAAGTCTTGTGCAGGCTGGACGTTTTCCGCCGTCGGCTCGGGTAGCGAGGAGCGGTCGATCTTGCCGTTGGACGTGAGTGGCATCCGTTCGAGGCGAATATAGTGCGTTGGAATCATGGACTCCAAGAGTTCTTCGGCGAGGTGGGCGCGCAGGTCTGACACGGCCAGGAGCTTCGATGAGACATAGTAGGCGACAAGTCGTGCGAGGCCGTCTTCGGCCGCTGGCGGTTCGACATGGCCGACTTGGGGCATTATTTGTGTCGCTGGCTTCGCCACCGAGGTGGCAATGGCAGCGACAGCGCATTCCTGAACGTGCGGATGCCTGAGAAGCCGTGCTTCGATCTCGCCCAGTTCGATACGCGTGCCACCGATCTTCACCTGATGGTCGGCGCGGCCGAGAAATTCCAGGCGCCCTTGCGAGTTCCAGCGGGCTAGATCTCCCGTCTTATAAAGCCGCAGGTCAGAAGACCCACCTCGGGGATCGGCGGCCATGTGGAAACGCTCATCGGTCAGGTCAGGGCGATTGAAATAACCTCTCGCCAGACCGTCGCCGGCAATGAACATCTCTCCGATGATGCCGGGGCCGATGGGATGATATGCCTTGCTGAGGATGTAGATCCCCGCATTGGCGGCTGGAACGCCCACCGGCACCGACGCGGATCGATCCCGGTCAATGTCGAAACGGTGAATCATGCAGCCCACGGTGGCTTCGGTTGGCCCGTATTCGTTGTAGATCTCGGTGGGATGGGGGATAGCTTTCGTGATATCGCGGGCCAACTCGGTCTTGAAATCCTCGCCGCCCACGATGAACTTTCGCAGTCTTGTGGTCGCAAGATTGCGGTCGCGGACCATCGCCAGATGTGCCGGCGTCAGCTTCATGATGTCGACGGCATTGTCGTCGACGACCTTGAGCACCACCATGCTCTGCGCTCCGGGATCGCCAAGATAGACCACGATGCGGCCGCCGGTGATGAGCGGTGTGAACAGTGTTGTGACGGTAAGGTCGAAGGCGAGAGATGAGAAAAGAGGCCATGCGAGACGTTCGCCGGAACTGTAGACCCGAGCCGCCCACCAGATGTAGTTCACCAGGCTGCGGTGCTCGATCTCGACGCCCTTGGGAGTGCCGGTCGAGCCGGAGGTGAAGATGATATAGGCTGTGCCGTCCGGCGTAGCGGCGGACGGTCGGGCCGAATCCGGCTGATTCAAAATCGAACCAAAATCGGCGTCGAGCACGAAGATGTCGGCAAGGTTCGGGGAAATGACCGATTGCAGGCGCGCCTGAGTGATCACAACCGGCGCCCGCCCGTCGGTCCCGTTGGAAATGTCCTTCAGGATCGTTGCGATACGTCCCTTCGGCGTTGCCGCATCCAGCGGCACGTAGGCTGCGCCGGACTTTAGGATGCCCAAGATCGCGACGACAACTTCAATGGAGTGCTCCATGAACACCACGGCAATCCGACCCGGTCCTACGCCGGTCGAGCTCAAATGCGTGGCCATCTGGTCAGAGTGTTGGTCGAGCTGTCGGTACGTCAGCGTTGCATCACCGAAGCGGATCGCTTCGGCATCGGGACTCCGCGTCACCTGATCGCGGAACAGATCGACGATCGTCCTGTCCGACGGGTAGGGCGCCGCCGTGGCGTTGTAGTCGACAACCAACGCCTGATGGTCGGCCTCTTTCAGCAGCGCAAGCGGTACGCCCTCTGCCGGGATGGGTAGGACTTCATTCATGAGATGGGCTCCCATCGGGCAAAATAAAAATCAAATCAAGTCACCGGATGATCATTCATTTCCGAACGACCATGTTCCCGATGTATCCAGATTTCGGTACGAACGTTCGGACAACCCAATCCTTTTCATCCCAGGAAATGCGCTGTCCTAAGCCGCACCCCAGGGCCTTGGAGATTGCCTCCAGCCGGGTCCAATGCCGGAGGAAGTCTTCCAGACGGTCTTCCGGACCAAGGGCGGTGTAGGACTCGTACTCGGAGGCGGAAAGACAGAGCGCCGCGATCTCGTCCGCTTCGGGCACCGGGAGAATTGCCTCGATGTCCACCCCGATCTCTTGCCTGGTCGAGAGCGCTATGACCGCCACATCTGCGGATCGTGAGACGCTGAAGTGCAAATCGCGCGCAGGCATACGGTGCGAGAGGTGAGGTTTGCCCAATCGTCCATACTCTAGTTCGACGTCGGACGGCGAAATTCCCAGTTTGGAAGCGAGGACCCGGCGCAGTTGCCCCCGGGTAACAATAAAGCGGCGGCGGTCCTGCTCCAATCTTAAACGCTGGGCGCGCCGACGTTCCTCGTCGTTGAGGCAAGCGCCTGTCCGCCGGATGGTGTCCGGCTCCACATCGAGCATGAATGTCAGGATCTCCAATCCATCATTCTCGAAAACCGGCATTTCGGTCCGGGGTCTCAGCTCGACCGCTTTGTCCAAAAGGCTCGAGAGGGCCGTGTTGGATTTGCGCGCCCCGCGTTCAGGCTTGTGGCCCGGCCGGTCCTGGCCACCAACGCCATAACGATCCTTCTCCCACTCGTTCTGCGCGCGGGCCTTGATGCGAAAACTCATCACGCCTTACTTTCTGCGCCCAAATTCTGATTTCGGATCGCCAGCAGTAGAGTTGGAACGGCATTTGAACGGTTGCGGATCGGAAGTTTAATCCCGCAGTGCGATGGCTCAATGGACCATCGTAATTACCCATTTGTTGCCGCTTCCCATCCAGCGGCCCGGGGATTGCACAGGCGGCGGAGCTCATCGCGGAGCATGCTCCTCGAGCAAGGCGATGTAGAGGGCGCGGATTGTTCCGGCGCGCCCCGTCCAGATTAGCTGCGCTCAGGCGAGCTTCGCGCTCGCGGAGAGCTACGGACCCTTGGGTCTTGCGGAGTGGGGGGAGTTACGGGACGCGCGGCGACGCAATCAACACGCAGAATCTCTATGCGAGGGCTGCCGAATCAAGAAAGGCGAAAGAACGAAACGCGGCGCGGCGTCGGCGAGCGAAGCCAAAGGAGGTAATCCCTCGGCGTCGTTGCACTCAGCTGTGGCGACAAGTCAGTTGGACGCGCGAGAAGTCTGGCAAAGCTGCTGAGGAGCTGACACTCGCTTCAGGCGATCTGCGGCGAAGCCTCTTGCCGCAGTCGCGTTGCAGCATCCGCTATCAGGGTCGAGTTTTGAGAGCATAGACGTTGGATGCGCAGGAATAGGGCCGGTTGTGTAAACACAGGAACTGTCCACGATGATTCTTTTGACTGGCGGCGCTGGCTATATTGGATCCCATGTGTGCATTGCCTTACTGGATGCTGGGTTCGATGTCGTCGTAGTTGACAATCTCTCGAACAGCAACAAAGCCTCCCTTGAGCGGGTACAACTCATCTGCGGGCGATCCCTCACCTTTCGGCAGGTCGACATTTTGGATGAAGAGGCCATCTACGAAACACTATGTTCGTACGAAGTATCGGCGGTTATCCATCTTGCGGGCTTGAAGGCGGTAGGCGAATCCAGCATTCGTCCAATGACCTATTACGAAAACAACCTGCTCGGAAGCATGCGCCTCGTTTCGGCGATGAACAGGGCAAGTGTAAAGACGCTCGTCTTTAGCTCGTCCGCCACCGTTTACGGTGTACCTACGTACCTGCCGCTCGACGAGCACCACCCTCTTGGGCCGACAAACCCATACGGCCGTACTAAACTCTTCATCGAAGAAATGTTGAAGGACCTCTATCGGTCCGACAATGATTGGCGAATTGGGATTCTCCGATATTTCAATCCCGTCGGCGCACATGAAAGCGGGCTGATCGGTGAGGACCCGAAGGGCGTCCCGAACAATCTGCTGCCATTTGTCGCGCAAGTGGCGATCGGAAAACGAGAGAAGCTGCGGATTTGGGGAAACGATTACGACACGCCGGACGGCACTGGGATCCGCGACTTCATTCATGTCGTTGATCTTGCGTCTGGTCATCTGAGTGTTTTGAATAGCCTGAAGCAGCCCGGACTCCTTACGGCGAACTTTGGAACGGGCAATGGCAGCAGCGTTCTGGACGTTGTTCGGACGTTTGAAGCCGTGAGCGGTAGGTCAGTTCCATTTGAGATTGACAAGCGCCGGATCGGTGATGTCGCTGTCTGTTTTGCCGATCCCACGTTTGCCGAAAGGGTGCTGGGGTGGAGATCGGTGCGATCACTGGAGGAAATGTGCGCAGACCATTGGCGCTGGCAATGCAAGTGTCCCGACGGTTATCGTGGTACAAACTCTGAAGGCCGTTAGATCGCGCCGCGATTGGACGATGTCAGGCGCACAAGTCGTCGACCGCGTGTGGCTGTGGTGTCGCTGTAAGCCGAACGCCGCCCATCACGAGAGCCGCCCCAACAAGATCCAGCCACAAATGTCGACTGATGATGCGAACTGCGATGTCGCTGCCATCATACCAGCGAGCGGAGTGCGCAACAATATAGGATCCTACCGCGACAACGACATGCTCGGGCGCGGAAATGCCGCGCCACTGCGTCAATATCCGAGACCGCGAGCGCGGCAATAACTGTCTGGCTGCTGATTTCCGGAAGGTATGGTGAAGACGGACCTTGGTGGTCCCATCGCCCAAATGTTCAGTCGGCGCGCAATGTCCGTCCCGGTCTGGGCTTTCATCGCTGTTTATTCCACCGACGGATCGTCGCGGAGCAGCTCTTTCTTCAACTGCCGCTCCGCTTCCAAATAGAACTCTTGGTCTCGCCCCTTAGGCATCCCGGCTTGCTCCCACAGCCGATACGCGCGGCACTCGATCTGCTTCTGGCTTGGAAGAACCCCCATCTGCCTTAATCCCGAGGGGCTTTGACCGTGAGATTGGCCGCCTCTGCTCGTATCGATCAACCCGTTGTCTCCTCAGCTAATCCCTGGTTCTATCGCCCACAAACATCCAACTGCCGCCCGCTTGATGGTCGCTGATGCGAACTAACAGGCGCCAAGCGTGATCCGGACCTCGTGAAGTCCGCCGCGCAGAAGTCCACGGAATCATGTGGGCGGTGCCGTGGCGTTGGGAGTGGAGAAAACTGCTCGCGTTTCCCGGAGCGAGCTCGACCGGATCGCGCGGTAGGCCGGGGCCAAGTACTCCCTGGGTCAGGCGGTCTAGGAACACGCCTCGTAGCGGATGACCTTTGCTGGCGCGGCTGTTGGAACACGGGCAATCCATCCGAAATTCGATGCGAGAGTCCGATGGGGAAGATAGGGCATCATCACCGACGGGCAATGTTCCGCCAAGAGGTCACGGTGAGCGGCCGACACCCGCCGTCTGATGTCGTTCCATTCCGGCTCCAGTGCGATCGCAATCGAGTGTCGGATACTGCGTGCAGGCGAGTGAGCGCGACGGCGATCGCTATGGAGCTGTCATGGCTGGCGTGTCAAACGCGCGAAGATCAAAACACATTCTGTGCGCTGTGGTCGAGGTCTGTGCAAGGAGATAGGCCACAGCAGCGTGGCCGCTGTGGCTTATCGAAGATTGCGAGCTGCGTGACGGTTACCGTGCCGTGGGAGTAGTCTTTCATCAGGTCAGACACGCCGTTGCGATGAGGTGCTAGACACGGAACGATGCCCATTAATCGAGTTTAGTGACCCCGGGACCTTGATTGACATGAGCCTGGCGATCGGGTCGCAAGGCGCCGAGACCTGTGGGGTGAGGGATGATCGAGGGCAAGGTGTGTCCATCTGCAGAATGCATCAGTGATCCGTTGTTCATTCCCCAGATCGCGGCCTGCGTCCGGTTCTGGACGCGGATCTTGCGCAGAATCGCCTTGACGTGAACCTTGACCGTCGCCTCAGCTATGTCGATCTTTCGGGCAATGGACTTGTTGGAATTGCCCTCGATCAAACAAGACAAGATCGCCTTCTCGCGGGGAGAAAGATGTGGTGCGACCGGCTCATCCGTCGTGAGCACGATGCCATGCTCGACCTCTTCGGCTGGTGTTGCTTCGCGCTCAAGAATGCCGTCAAGCGCGAACGACAGAAAAGCCGGCGGAAAGACCGCCTCTCCCATCGTCACGAGTTCGATGGACTTGATGAAGGCGTCGCAAGAATTGACGTTCACGAAATAGCCGCTCGCACCAGCTCGATATGCCGAGACAAGTTCATCCGGGCGATAATGATCCGATACGACTGCGACACGCGCATCAGGACGCTGACCCCTGACGAAACGTATCTGGTCCAATGCGACATCGAAACTGTCGCCGTTGTGGATGATGAGAAACAGTAGTTGATGTGACTGGAGCTCGTTTGGCAATTCTTCAGCGCTCGAAACAGAGAGCAGGATCCGGAAACTCGCAGCATGTAGGATCCGTGAAATTCCCTCTCTGACTAAAATGTTCTTTCCAATAAGAATAGTTTCGAAAGATTGACGCCTCGGCATTGTACCCTCCAACGACGTACGCTACGCAATTACACGACTGCAATGGAAGATCTTGAAGTCAAAGTTACCTGCGCCGGCGCTGCCTCCTAACAGGCCGCCAGTTGATCGCCTTTTTCGGCGGGATATCCTTTCGTGCTACCTCGGCTGTGTGCTTCCAGCCTTTGCCATTGTTTGGCAGGTTTTTGCCATCATTTGGCGGGTTTCCCGCCTTCAAGTGGTTAAGCTTTTCCTAACGTTAAATCCGGACTTCCGATTTCGATATATACCGTTCGTTATAGGTTTACTCCCGGAAACTACTGGCGTCCCGGGGCGGGCTGCACAATCTACAGATGAATCAGCCATAGAATATTTCCGCACGTTGAGTTAATCCGTAGGGCTACGCGGGGACTGAGGAGCCAATGAATTGCACAAGGGTGGTAATTGCAGACCGGCATCCGATGGTCTTGCAGGGTCTGAGCAGCCTGCTCGGCGCGGAAGGCGACTTCGAAGTTGTTGCATCTTGTAGCGATGCTGCGAGTTGCGTGCAGGCGATCGAGAGGCTCGCGCCCGACATCGCGATTCTCGATTCAACAATGCCCGAGCTGATCGCACTGAGCTCCTCCGTCCTCAATCCGGCCGATCGCTCGATCCGCTTGGCGTTTTTCATGCCTTCAGAAGACTACGACCTTTTGTTGCCGGACGCGTTAGATGGCTGCAGCGTGGTCCTGAAGGAAACCTTGTCCGAAGTGCTGGTGCAGTCCTTGCGACAAATCGCGCGCGGTGAACGAATATTACCGCAGCCTTCGATTGATCAGGCTACACCGGCTGGCCATGGGGTGACCTCGGACAGTGCGCTGGCCATGCTGACGGACCGGGAGCGTCAGATCATGCGCCTGGTATCGGAAGGACTGTCAAACAAGCAAATTGGACGCCGCTTGAACATTGCCGACGGCACAATCAAAGTCCATCTTCACCATGTCTTTCAGAAGCTGGAGATCAGCAACCGAACAGCGCTTGCGGCTCTCGCCATTTCGCAAAATGATCGGGGCACTCCGGTCAAGTCGACGGAGTCCGAATGAGCCGAGAGCGCTGAGCGCCCGTGTTGCGTCGCCGGGCTGCCAAGGCCAACTGAAGTTCGAGCGGAATGATCCGACACCAGTGGGGTTCTAGAAGATCAGCAGGCGCTTGCCGCGGGTTATTCCGTGAGCGAGAAGTGGAGGACAAACAGCGGCTCACTGTTCGGTTCAGGGCTCTTGCTAACCTCGATCCGCCAGGACGGATGGTCCTCAAATGGTCCGACGTGCTCGCTTCGAAGGATCTCGCGGCTCAACTCGATGGCTGCCGCCCGCGCGGCGTCGATGTCGGGCAGATTCAAGCCGAGGTCATCGGGTACTGACCCGCCGTCGTGGACGTGGAAAAAATAGCGAGGCATTGGAGCATCCGGAAAACGAGGTGCATCCGCGCGACAAGACCAAGCGGATGTCGCAGTAGCGTCCCGGAGTGGGACTATGACGAGCGGACAGTCCCGGTCCATGAGCATTGTTGAGTACCTCAACGTCGAACGGGATCCTCTTAGTTGACATGGACAATTGCGCGTTGCGGTCTAGAGTCTCGTCACGCCGCAATTGTCCACTTCGGCGTGTTCGACGACCCTGGCATTCCTGCAAATCAACCCCCGCCGGGCCGCGATCGCCTCGCCTCGACGGCATGAGGTCGGCTGAGGGCTTGCCCTCCTGGTTCACTTGCCCGCGTCCGCACCTGCTTCGGGCTGCAATCATTGAGCCTCTGCGCGTGAGGCGCCTGGATGCGCGGCTCGGTTTCGGATCGCGCATCGAGCCGCGGTAATCGCATTCATGACATTGACCCGCGCCGCCGGGGGGCTCGAAAGCAGGAGGACGCTTGCTACATTCACCCGCTCAAGCGGAGTACCCCGCGTTTGTTGCAGCGCTTCTCCCGATTCGACCGCCCCAATCTGTACCAACCGTGTATTGGGCGTTGATGATCATCGTGTGCGTGCATTTGTGATTGTCGACGAGGCGAGAGATCTGACAGATGTGCGGAATTATCGGCATTCTAGGACAATCCGCGGTATCGGGGCGATTGATCGACGCGCTCAGACGGCTCGAGTATCGGGGTTACGACTCGACGGGAGTGGCCACCCTCGATGATGGTCATCTCGAGCGTCGGCGTGCCGAAGGTAAGCTCAAGAACCTGGAGGTGCGACTGCGTGCCGAGCCGCTGAGCGGGGATGCCGGAATCGGTCACACGCGCTGGGCCACGCACGGCAAGCCGACAGAATACAATGCCCATCCACACGCGACCGAGCGCGTCGCAGTGGTCCATAATGGCATCATCGAGAATTTTCGAACGTTGCGCCACAGGCTCGAAGCGAAGGGCGCGAAATTCGCGAGCGACACGGATAGTGAAGTCGTAGCACACCTCGTTCATTCCTACCTGTTGATGGGCTATTCGCCCCAGGAAGCCGTCAAGGCGTCGTTGCCGCAGCTGCGCGGCGCCTTCGCACTCGTGTTTCTATTCAAGGGATATCGCGATCTTCTGATTGGAGCGCGCAGGGGGTCGCCACTGGCGGTGGGCTATGGCGACGGTGAGACCTATCTCGGCTCCGATGCGATTGCCCTCGCTCCGTTCGCCCAGGGCATCAGCTACCTCGAAGACGGTGACTGGGTGGTGCTGTCACGCCAGAGAGGAGTGATCCGGGACGCGAATGACGCGGTCGTTACGCGCGAGGTGCTCGAGCCGGGTGGGGCGTCGTTCGTCGCCGATAAGGCCAACTATCGGCATTTCATGGCTAAGGAGATTTGCGAGCAACCGGACGTAGTGGGCCGCACGCTCGCCCATTATGTGGATATGAGAACCGAACGGGTCGCACTGCCGATCAAGCTGCCGTTCGATTTCAGCAATGTCAGGCGCGTTACGATCACGGCCTGCGGCACCGCAAGTTATGCGGGGGCTATTGCAAAGTACTGGTTCGAACGGCTGGCACATATCCCTGTTGATGTCGATATCGCCTCCGAATTCCGCTATCGCGAAGCGCCGCTTCGCAAGGGCGACCTCGCCCTCTTCATCTCGCAATCGGGCGAAACCGCCGACACGCTGGCAGCACTTCGCTACGCCAAGGAGAGGGGAGCCCACACGGTCTCTGTCGTGAACGTGCCGACCTCCACTATCGCGCGTGAAAGTGAAACGGTGCTGCCGACCCTGGCCGGTCCGGAAATAGGTGTTGCCTCCACCAAGGCCTTCACTTGTCAGTTGATGGCGCTCGCCGCCCTCGCGGTCGCTGCTGGAACAGAGCGTGGCGAGATCTCCGTGAGCGAGGAGAGAAAGCTCGTGAGCGCGCTGATTGAGGTTCCGCGCTTGATGGGCGCCGCGCTTGCCAGCGAGCCGCAGATCGAGAAGCTGGCTCGCTATGTCGCAAAGGCACGTGATGTCCTCTATCTGGGGCGAGGCACCAGTTATCCGCTTGCGCTGGAAGGCGCGCTGAAGCTGAAGGAAATCTCCTATATCCATGCCGAGGGCTATGCCGCGGGTGAGCTCAAACACGGCCCGATCGCCCTGATCGACGAGAACATGCCCGTCGTGGTCATCGCGCCTTTCGACGGCGTCTTCGAAAAGACCGTGTCGAACATGCAAGAGGTCGTGGCGCGCGGCGGCAAGATCATTCTGATCACGGACGCCAAAGGTGCGGCGGAATCAGCCATCGAGCCCGTAGCTACGGTACTGCTGCCTGACATGGCGCCGACCTTCGCGCCGATCGTCTACTCGGTTCCGATCCAGTTGCTGGCTTATCATGCGGCCGTGATCATGGGCACCGATGTGGACCAGCCGCGCAATCTCGCCAAATCAGTGACGGTCGAATAGCAGCGAATGTCGTGGCGGGTTATGGTCGCTCGCCGTCCGCGGATGCCGCGATCAAGGACCCGTCCGGAAACATCATCGATCATGCGGCCTCATCCAGGTTGACCACGAGGAGCGGGAAGCGGACACTCCGATTTCGTGAGGGAGTACCAGTCTGCGACGGCAGACTGGTCTGTCGATGGAGACATCGTATCATGCCTCACGACAACCTGCGGACTCGGGCGCTTCGAGTTGGCAGACGGCCGACGTTCGCGGCCCCTTCCGATCATGACGATCTTGCAGGGGCCACGGATGTCGATGATGTATCGATCCTCTAGGTCCTAGCGCACATCATCTGAACGCAGGAGACCTCGCGGGAGCGTTGGTGATCTTCGCGCAATCTCGAAGTCATTTTGGTCGCGCAGTCATCTGGCGCGCGTCTCAAACGATCGATGCGCCAGAACTGCCTGCGTGGTCTAGTGGATGTCCGAGATCTCGGCCTCCTGATGACCGCGCCCATTCGAGGCCTGGTTCGGAGCTGCCGCCCGATCGATTGACAGCGTCAGCGCGTGCCCATTGGCCGGCCGGACCAGTGATCCGTTGTTCATTCCCCAAATTGCGGCCTGCGTTCTATTCTGGACTCGTATCTTGCGCAGGATCGCCTTGACGTGAACTTTCACCGTCGCTTCGGCAATATCGATCTTTCGTGCAATGGATTTGTTGGAATTGCCTTCAACCAAGAAGGAGAGAATCGCCTGCTCGCGCGGTGACAGATGGGGGGCGATCCGTTCCTTAGCCGGAACGAGGACGCTTGATCGCTCTTCGCTCGCCGGCGGCTGGGCCTTGCGGTTAGGCTCGAGATCGAGCACGAACGACAGAAATGCGGGCGGAAATACCGTTTCGCCCATTGTCACAAGCTCGATCGACTTTGTGAAGGTGGCGCATGAATTGACGTCGGCGAAGTAGCCGCTGGCGCCCGCCCTGTAGGCCGAAATCAATTGTTCCGGCCGATAGTGGTCCGAAACGATCGCGACGCGGGCGTCTGGATAGTGCTCCCTTACAAATCCGATGTGCTGCAGGGTGAGATGGAACTCGTCGGTGTCATGGACAATTACAAACAGAAGCTGGTCTGCTTGGAGTGTGCTCGGCAATTCGTCGGGACCCAAGGCCGACATTACGATGTGAAAATCTGCCGCATGCAGGATTCGGGAAATACCCTCTCGCAGTAGAATATGTCGTCCAATCAAAACCACTTTGCAGGATTGTCGCCTCCTCATATCACCCTCCGCGTCAACGCAACGATACAACTTGAACGAATAAGGCTTGGGAAAAGACAGTTGAGTAGGAAAAGCTCGAGCGCGTGTAGGCCTCCCGATTTTGTTTCGATAGCATTTGCTGAAGGTTAGATTTGAATCTTCGGTTTTGCCTATATACCTTTGGTTATAGGTTGACCGGCGGCGACGCGGTCGAATGACGCGGCGTTGCAGCTGCCGGAGATGCGCGAGAACGCGCCAGCAATCTCAAATGCGCGTTTACGATGCACTGCAGCACGCTGTCATTCCAGGTTCGCAAATGGATAGAACACTTGTGCCCTCTTGAGTATTGACCACCGGAGTCCTACGGGCCTCGGCGCGGCAAACTTGCTGTATACTGGAGCTTCAGACTCGTGCGATCATCTACCTTATGGTTTACGCGTTTTGCTCTTGTGACTGACACTTCGGAATATTGATGAGATTTTTGGTGTTCAAGCAATATTGGAGCGGCCAGGGCGGGGGCCCGTAGCTTCAATCACAGAAATGGGGGGCGGCTGGTTAGGGAGCGCCCGATGCGTCGTGCGACTGTGGTGATTGCGGATCGACATCCGGTAGTCTTGTACGGTCTCGCAAATCTACTCGGGTCAGAACCTGATTTCGAGGTCATTGCATCCTGCGGTGACGCCGGGAATTGCATCGCGGCGGTTCTAGACCTTGCTCCCGACATTGCGATCATCGATGCGGCAATGCCGGAGTTGATCGCGCTGCTGAACGATTCGCTCGACCGCTCGCAGAATCGATCGACCCGCCTGGTGTTCTTCGCAGCCAGCGAAGATTGCGATCTCATCTCAGCGGGGCTCCCCGCGGGGCACAGTGTTCTTCTAAAGGAGATGGCGGGCCAGGCGCTGGTGCAGTGCTTACGTGAGGTTATTCATGGTGCGACTGTCGTCCCGGGAGCGCCTACAGATCAGGTCGTACCTCAGGAGCAGAGCGCAAATCCGGAAAATGCACTCGCTGTGCTCACTGAGCGAGAGCGGCAAATCATCCGCCTTGTCTCTCGCGGTCTCTCCAACAAGGAGATTGGCCGCCTGCTCAACATTGCTGATGGCACCATCAAGGTGCACCTCCACAAGATCTTCCAAAAGCTCGAGGTCGGCAATCGCACGGCGCTGGCTGCGCTCGCCATCTCGCAGGATGAGGGCGCAAATTCAATGCAGGACAGGCAGCGCAAATAGGGTCAACCCCGCTGAGTCGAGGACTGCGAGATCATCCCGCGATGATTGCAGCGCGATATGCTGGAAGCGCGGCTGAAGAATTGTCTCTCGCGTCCGGCCAGCGAGAGGGGAGCGCTCATTCTGCCACAGAGAACTGAAGAACGAATAGCGAGCGGCCGCCAAGTGCGGGGCTGTCGCTGACCTCCACCCGCCAGAATACGTGAGGCAAGTGCCGTTCCGTCAAGTCATGCTTGAGGATCTCGCCGCTCAGTTCGATCGCTGCGGTGCGCGCCGCGACAATGTCAGGGAGATCCAGCCCGACGTCGTCGAGAACTGAAGTCCCATCGTGGATATGGAAGAAATATCGCGGCATTGGTGTCTCCGGACAACGCGAAGAGTCCGATGACTGCAGCGAGCCCCGCGCATCACAACTGGGTCATCGGACCCACAATGAACAGATAGCAGGCCGCCGTTGCAGGAGGATACATCATCATTGATGGGTACCTCGACGTTGATCTGATTGATCACGAATCCAAGGTGATTGATCGCTTGGTTATCGTTACGATTGTGGTGCGTCGACGGAGCCCACTTCGGCGCAGCGTTGCGGCCCCGGCTCCCTGCGAATCCTAGCCCCCCGCCGGGGCCGCGATCTTTTGGGCGACTCATGTCGTCCCGTCACGGGCCATCACGCAGATCGTTGATGCTCTTTTGCTCGGGCGACATATCGGGCTGTGATGCTCGTGCGCTCCGCGAGCAAGCTCTGTAAGGCGAGCGCCTTGTTTATCCGCTGGCCCTGGAAGGGGCCCTCAAGCTCAAAGAGATAGCCTACATACACGCCGAGGGATATGCGGCGGGCGAGCTCAAACATGGGCCAATCGCGCTGATAGATCAGGACCTGCCAGTCATCGTCATAGCGCCGAGCGACGCGACGTTCGGGAAGATCATATCGAACATGCAGGGGGGCATCGCCCGTGGAGGTCGCATCATCCTGTTGACCGACCAGAGTGGCGCTTCACTCGGTGCATCCGGTGCTTGCGCGACGTTGAGCTTGCCCGAGATGCCCGACGTCGTGGCGCCGCTGGCTTTTGCTGTGTCGCTGCAGCTCCTGGCCTATCACAGCGCCGCAGCTCTGGGGACCGACGTAGACCAGCCGCGCAATCTCGCAAAGTCCGCGACGGTCGAATAATCCGTCAGGCGCGCAGCCTCTGTTCGTACACTTCAGGACGATGTCCGATGATGCTGGTGTGACAGACGTGCGCTCCAGACTGGGTGCCTCTTTAGAGCAATCCCCATCATCGGCGGTCCTGCGTAAAATCCTCCGGCCTTCGGACTGAAGCTCAGCGCCGAGGTCCGCAGAGCAGGCGGCCTCGCCATCTTGTAACAGCGTTGGCGGGGTCGCTGCTGCTCAGAAAATCAGCTAGGACCGGCAGCGGTCCACGCTGGCGCAGCAGAACAATCTGCCGGGGCGTAGAGAGAGTTCTCGTGTGCGCATCCATTCGGATCGATACAGCATCGCGCGGAAGCGTTGGTGATCCGTCAGGGGAGTAGCCCTTACGTGTATTGGAACACAGATCGGCTTGGAGATAGCCTCAGATCAAGCCTGTCCCGTCGATGGGCTCATTCGGCATTTGCGTCCGCTTTCGCGAGGAACCATGTCTGTTTCGACCAGAACGGCCGGCGCCGACATTCGACGTGGCGATATGGTCAAAATCGTCAACGGCGAGCTGTTCCCGGCGCTCCTCTATGAGCCATACGACGGAAGCGCCGGCGAAGACATTCCCGAGGGCGCTCGTGCCTATTGTCGCAACGACAGAGTCTGGCGAGCAATGCCGCCTGGCTTTCGCCCTTCCTAGAGTCGGTTGGGGTGCGTACTGATGGTGCGACGGCTAGGAAAGCGGATGTTTCGGCCGATATGGGCTGTGAGGGTTTACATCGAACTCGACGATCTCGACGCAGCCTTGTGGCTGGGTATGGCTGGAGCCGGTTCGCCAAGGCCCATCGCGAAGTTGAGCCGCGCTTACCTTTGCAAGCGATAGACAACGCCACTCGCCTTGCGGCGGGAGACCCGATTTGCTTTGGCCGCCAAACTGATAGGTGAGCGCTTTCTCCTGCTGTTGCGAATGGCCGAGGATGATGGGACAGAGTTCGCGGGGATAGCCGTCATATACGCAGAAGACCAGCTTGCGCTTGCGTATGGCTTGTTCGAACAAGCGGTAGTTGGAGCTCGGCATCGCTCTCTCCTTTACACCATCCCGCTCTAGAAGGTCGCGGCCATTGCCGCGAGGCGTCGATGGGCCCTTTCACGGGCAGCATCGATCGGCTGCTGCGGTCCGGTGGTTGGACCGATCGCCAGGAAGCGGACATCGCTGATTCCAACAAAGCGCAGGATTTCCCGCAGGTAGGGCGTTGCCATGTCGATGCGGCCGCGGTTCATGCCGGTGGCGAAGTCGCTGCCGCTGGCGAGGATGACCAGCGTCGGCCGGTCCTGCAGCAGTGGGAAATAGCCCTGCGACGGATCGAACTGAAAGGTGAGCCCGGGCTGGACGATGATGTCGAACCACTGCTTGAGCTTGTAGGGGATGCCGAAGTTCCACATCGGGGTCGAGATCAGCACCCGATCGGCGAGCGAGAAGCGCAGCGCCATGCGCTCGGCCTCGGCGAAGCTCTCGCGCTGCGCCTCGTTAAAGGCCTGAGCTTTCATGCGCGCGTATTTAGCATCGACGATGGGGCCCATGAACTCCGGCATCCGGTCACGCCAGATGTCAACGACATCAATGTCCCAATCCGGCCGAGCCTGGCGGAAGCCGTCAAGAAAGACGCGCGCGCCGGCACTCGAGACGGACTCGGGGCGGGGCGAGCAGGACAGATGCAGGAGCTTTGCCACAGCTCATCCCAGCGCTCTGATGACGGTATCGGCCCTGGTTACGACCGCGACGTTCTGCATGGCAAAATTGATCGAGGCGTTGTGCCAGTCGGCGTTCATGGTCGAGCAGCAATCCTCGGGCACGATCATGAAGTAGCCCTTGTCGGCACCGGTGCGCGCGGTGTGCTCGACCGACATGTTGGTCCATGCGCCGGTATTGATGATCATGTCGCGGCCGGTGGCCTTCAGGATGGTCTCCAGCCGCGTGCCTTCCCAGGCGCTCATCCGCATCTTCTCGACGACGAAGTCGCCGGGCCGCGGCTCGAGGCCGGAGACCGGAGCCGCCCCCCAGCTTCCCCGCACCATCGCCTTGCTATCGACGAGACCCTCGAACAGCGGTGCGTTCAGCGTGACGCCGGGCGCGCCTGGCTCGACCACGAACCAGACATGGATGATGGCGACGCCGCGGGCGCGCGCGGCCTCCGCGAGGCGCCGGACGTTCTCCACGACATGCTGTTGCTTCGCGTGCCCCGGCGCGCCTGATTCAGCGAAGGCGCCGCCGTCCATGATGACGTCGTTCTGGAGATCCTGGATGATCATGGCGCAGCGCTGCGGATCGAGCCGCATCTCGCCCTCGGCGAGAACAGGCGAGGCCGGAGCCGAGCTCGGGCTCGCTCCGCCGCCGGCGCGCCGGCCGCTCATATAGGGCTCGTGACGCGGGCCGACCCTGGTCGGGATCGCATACACCGAACGGGTCGAGGTGAGGTAGAGCGTGCGGAAATCCGGCCCACCCCAGGCGAGGTTGGCGACCAGCTCCGGCACGCGGACCTTGCCGAGCAGCTCGGCGCGCGGGGAATAGACCCAGACGCCGCCGGGGGCGGTGACCCAGACATTGCCGTGCTGGTCGCATTTCATGCCGTCGGGCAGGCCCGGTTCGAGCTCGGACTTGATGCCGCTCGCGAACACGCGTGCGTTCGAGAGCGTTCCGTCGGCATTGACGTCGAACACGCGGATCAGCGCCTGCACGGTATCGTTGACATAGAGCAGCTTCTCGTCGGGCGAGAAGCACAGTCCGTTCGGCTGGTCGAACAGGTTCCGCTCGACCAGGAGCTTCGGCTCGCCGCCTGGCAGGACGTGGTAGACGCCCTGGAAGCCGAGCTGGCGCGGCCGCTCGACGCCATACACCGGCATCCGCCCATACCAGGGATCCGAGAAATAGATTGCACCAGAAGAATGCACGCAGACGTCGTTCGGGCTGTTGAGCTCCTGGCCGCCGAAATGCGAAGCGAGCACCTCACGCCGTCCGTCCGGGCGTTCGCGGACGAGCGACGAGGTCGCGTGCTCGCAGACGATCAGGTTGAGCTCGGCGTCATAGGTCATGCCGTTGCATTTGTTCGAAGGGCGCTTGACCTCGACGACGCCGCGCCGCGCATCCCAGCGCCGGCGCACGTCGCCGGGCATGTCCGAGAACAGCAGATAATGATCGACCGGATGCCAGATCGGCCCTTCCGTGAAATCAAAGCCGGTGCCGATCTGTGCGACCGGCGCATAGGGGTCGATCAGGTTCTCGAACTCGCTTCGCAGGGTGACATGCGTCATCGGTCGATCCTCGGACGCATGATCCGGACCCGAAGGGCCGCGTTAGCGCAAAGTGTGAAGCGGTTTTCCGAAAGGATCATGCGCAAAAAAGCCTCACGCAGGGAACCAGTTGCGCTGGGGAAGGGACTGAACAATCGGGCCAGGAACCTGATCGTGCAGTCGTCCGACCACGTTGCCGCCTTCGATCTTGGCGGGCCGGTCGTGGACGGGAAGGAGATAGCGCGAACTGCTCAGCAGCTTCTTGATCGCCGCCTTCTCCGCGCGCTTGCTGGTGCCATGGTTGCCGGTGGTGCGTGGTTCCCAGTCGTGGATCTCGTGGAAGGGCGTGACGATCTGGTCGTTGAAGTCGTAGATCACGTCGCCGCAGATGGTCGCAATGCCGTCGGCGGTGTGGACGATGATGTTCATCGATCCCTCGGTGTGGGCGTTGGCCGCATCGCAATAGACGCCGGGCATCAGCTCGATCGGACCGGTGATCTCCAGGTCGAGGAAGCGCAGCGCGCTCTTGGTGTGCAGGCGGTCGATCAGGTGCTTGATGTCGGGCGCTGGATATTGCGGATGCATCAGGCCGGAGACGGAATATTCGAGCTCCTTGCGATTGACGACGACGGTCGTGTTCATCGGGAATAGATCGTCCTTGCCGGCGTGGTCGATGTGGAGATGGGTGTGGCAGACGAAGCGCACATCGCCCATGCGCACGCCGTGGCGCGCGAGCTGGTTCTCGATCATATGCTCATGGTACTGAAGCCCGCGCATCCCCAGAGTCTCCATGATCTGGTTGGAGCGATAGCCGGTGTCGACCACGACTGGATATGGGCCGCCGAGGATCAGGAAGCCGAGGGTGAGGACGCGGCGGGTGCGGCCGCAGTCGCGGCCGAGCACCAGGAAGCTCGATTCCAGCTCGATATCGCCATAGTCCAGGATCTTGATCTCCAACGCCATTCCTTGCCCTCCTGTCTCGTGTCTCGTCTGTCAAAGCCGGTAGACGCGCGCAGCCGTCGTCCGGAAGATCGCGTCCTGCTGCTCGGCGCTGAATGGCGCGGCGGCGCTGCGAAAGGCACCGACGAGCTCGCGATAGCTGGTCCACAATTTCTCGATCGGGAAATTGGAGCCGAACAGGGAGCGCTCGGCGCCGAAGATCGCGACCGTATCGGCGAGCACGGCCGCGATGTGCGCGGGGTCGTTGCGATGGATGAAGGTGCCGAGCCCGGACAGCTTCGAGACCACGTTCGGGCAGGTGGCGAGGCGGGCCATCCCGGCGCGCCAGGCCGCGCGTCCCGCCGGCGAGAGATCCTCCGGCATGCCGGCATGCTGGAGGACGAACGTCACCTTGGGGCAGGACTCGGCGAGCAGTGCGGCATCCGGCATCTGCGGCGTGAAGACCTGCAGGTCGAAGCTCCAGCCGTAATCGGCGAGATGCGCGACGTTGCGACGGATCACGGGGTCGGCGCACAGATCCTGACGAGCCGCGAAGCGGTACAGCGGGTTTTCGTGCCAGTGCAGCTGCATGCGCACGCCGCGCAGCAGCGGATAGCGCTTGAGCCGGTCGAGCTGCGGGCGCACGTCGTCCGCCGCGAAATTGGCGTAGGCGACAATGGCATGCGGCCAGCCGTGCTCTTCGGCGGTCCGCTGCACCCAGGCGGCCTCGTCCTCGAAATGCTCCGGCGCCCAGTTGGTCTGCACATAGACCGAGCGCTTGACGCCTGTGCCCTTGAGATCCTCAAGATACTCCTCGATCGGATAATCGCGCCGGATCGGCTCGTACGGTCCGAAGATGCGCGGCTGCATGGGGCCGGTCAGCCAGGGCAGGTCGGCCTGCCGCCAGATGTGGTGATGGCCGTCGACTATATCGTTCACGCAGCTCTCCTTCCCAGTGCCAGTACATGGGCGACGATCGAGGCGCTCGATCCGCCGTCCACGAGATCGTCGACAAAGCGTTCGATCGCGACGAGCGCTTCGGTCTGCGGGCGAAAGCCTGGTCCCGTTGCGAGCGGCGTCAGCCAGCTCAGGCGCCAGGCCCGCCGCGACAATTTCGCCACGGCGTCGCGAAGAGCGTCGGGCTCGCCGCGTTCGAGTCCGTCGGACACGATGACCACGGCGGCACCGCGGGCATAGCCGCCGAACCGAGGGACCGCCAGGAACGCTTGCAGCGCATCGCCGATGCGGGTGCCGCCGTCCCAGTCACTGACGAGATGTGCGGCCGCGCTCAAGGCCTGCTCGCGTCGCTTCAGCCGCAGCGCGCGGGTGACACGGGTCAGGCGCGTGCCGAAGGTGAAGACCTCGACATTCGGCGCAGCCTGCACCAGCGCATGGGCGAGTTTCATGTTCTCCTCGGTGCGGCTCTTCATCGAGCCGGAGACGTCGATCAGCAACAGGATCTTGCGGGGACGCTGGCGCCGCTTCAGGTGGCCGAGACGCAGGATTTCGCCGTCGCTGCGGACGGTCGATCTCTCCGGCGACCGCCGGCTGATCCTGCATCACCACGTCATCAAGGGCTGCCGCGCCGCCGCGGCAAACGCCGCGGGGCCTCGCGCGCCAGGCGGCGGAGCGGATCGGAGGTGGAGAGCTGGGCGAAGCGGCGCTCGACCAACGCCTCGGTGCGCGTCGCGGTGAGGCCGGACTCGTTGGCCTCATCGGAGAGCAGGGGCTCCTCGTCGCCGCGACCCTCTTCCTGGAGCCGGACGGTCTCGTCGTCCTCGCCGTCGTCGGCGTGCTCGATGGCCTCGCTGCCGCGGAAATGCAGGTCGAACAGCCGGTCGAAGGTGGCGCGGCGCTCTGGGGGCGGGGCGAGGGTGGCAAGCGCAGACTGCCTGATATCCCTGAGGTCGCGCGGACCCAGCAGTTCGATCGCTGCCAGGAACGCGGTGGTCTGTTCCGGCGCAACGGCAAAGCCGTTGGCGCGCAGCAGCGCGACGAAGGAAATGAAGATCCTGGCAGCGCGCGGGAGCTGCAGCTCGGTGCTCATGCGGTCGCCTCCGCCAGCATGGCATCGAGCCGCGGCGCGACGAAGTGCAGGTCCTCCTCATCCTTCAGCGCCACGCCGATCGAGCGCTTGAAGGCGTCGGGCCAGCGCGCGCCGCCCTTGTTGAGCAGCGTCGCGGCCTCCGCCCAATCGACGGCCTCGGCGATGCCGGGCGCCTTGCTCAACGGCTCGCGTCGCAATTTCTCGACGGCCGCGACGACGGCGCGGGCCGTGGCTTCGGCGACGCTGGACGCGCGCATCATGATGATCCGCGCCTCCCGCTCGGCCGTGGGATAGTCGATCCAGTGATAAACGCAGCGGCGCCGCAGGGCTTCGTGCAGATCGCGCGTGCGGTTCGAGGTCAGCACGACTACGGGTCGCTCGGCCGCGCGGACCGTGCCGCGCTCGGGAATGGAGATCTGGAAGTCGGAGAGGAATTCGAGCAGGAACGCCTCGAACTCCTGGTCGGCGCGGTCGATCTCGTCAATCAGCAGCACGGTGGAATCTGGCGCGCGCAGCGCCGCCAGCATCGGCCGTTCGATCAGGAAGGTCTCGCCGTAGATGTCGATGCTATCATCGCCGGCCTGGCGGATCGCGAGCATCTGGCGCGGATAGTTCCATTCATAGAGTGCGGCCGACGCGTCGATGCCTTCATAGCATTGCAGGCGGATCAATTGCCGGCCGAGCACGGCCGCGATGGCCTTCGCCGCTTCCGTCTTGCCGACGCCTGGTGCGCCTTCCAGCAGCAGCGGCTTGCCGAGGGCAAGGCCGAGATAGGCGGCGGTCGCGAGCCCTTCGTCGGCGAGGTAATAGGCCGCCCGCAGGGCCTTCTCCAGCGCCTCCGGGCTGTCGATGCCGACGATGTTGCTGCGAACGGCCACGATGTCTCCTTCAGCGACGTGCCTGCGGCCGCGCGCCGCCCTGTGACTTGATCGCCCTAAGCACCTTTTCCGGCGTGATCGGGAGATCGTCGATGCGGACGCCGACGGCGTTGAAGATCGCATTGGCAACGGCGGGCAGCACCGGGTTGGCGCACATCTCGCCGGGGCCCTTTGCACCGAAAGGACCATCAGGCGCTGGACGCTCCAGCACGGCAATGTCGTGCGGACAGATGTCGCCGGGGCCGGGCATCAGATATTCGACGAAGTCGCGGGGGCCATGAACGGGCTCGGGATAGTAGGGCTCGGGGGTCTCGTAGAGCGCGTGACTGACGCCCATCCAGGCACCGCCGACCAGCTGCTGCTCGACGAGGCGCGGATTGAGCGCGCGGCCGAGCTCATAGGCGGAGTCCATGCGGACCATCGCAACCTCGCCGGTCTCGTCGTCGACCTCGACCTCGGCGACGAGGCAGGCGTGGGCGTAGCAGGTCGCAGGCGACATCTCGCCGGTCTCGGGGTCGACGTCCGACAGCGGCACGAGGAAGATGCCGCGGCCGGAGATGGTCTTGCCCTGCTTGAACTGCGCCGCGATCGCGACATCCTTGGTCGAGATCGAGCGGTGCGGCGCGCCCTTGACGTGGATGTTGCCGCGGCCGTCGGTCTCGAGATCGGCGGCGTTGACCTCGAGCTCCTCGGCCGCCGCTTCCATCATCACGCCGCGCGCCTCGCGGGCGGCGGCCATCACCGCATTGCCGACGCGATGAGTGCCGCGCGAAGCGAACGAGCCCATGCAGTGCGGGCCGGTGTCGGAATCGGCAGTGTCGACGTAGACGTCCTCGACCGGCACACCCAGCGTCTCCGCGCAGATTTGCCGCGTCACAGATTTCATGCCCTGCCCAAGATCGATCGACGACAGCGCCACCGTGAACTTGCCGCTTGGGTTGGAATGCACCAGCGCCTGGCTCGGATCGCCGCCGAGATTCATGCCGATGGGATAGTTGATCGACGCCATGCCGCGTCCGCGGTGCCTGGTCATCTCAGCGCCTCCTGGTGCCGAAGACGGAGGAGAAACGGGTTGCGCCGTGCGAGGGAGCCGCTGGCCGTGGCGGGGGTGGCGGCGGAGCCGGTGGTGGGGGCTCGCGCGGCGGTTCGGCGGGTGACGGTAGGCGGAAGCGTCGGCGTCGGCGGGATCACAGCGCGGCTGCCGCCACCATCCTTGCGCGAGGAGGCGCGCTTGAATTCCTCGCGGAGCGGCCACTTGGCCTTTTCGGCGGCGACCTGCACGCATTCGATCAGTGCGGTGTTCTTGGCCTCGCGCCGGTGGGCCTTCATGTCGCCGTCGCGATAGGCGTTGAGGATGCGGAACTCCATCGGGTCCATGCCGACGAGGTTCGCCAGCTTGTCCATTTGGCACTCGATGGCGAAGTCCATCGCGGTCACGCCGAAGCCGCGCATGGCGGTGGCAGGCGTGCGGTTGGTGAAGACGCAGTAGACGTCGCCATAGACGTTGGGGATCGTATATGGGCCCGGCAGATGCGCGGCGCATTTCACCGCAGCATAGCTCGACAGCCGCGTATAGGCCCCGCTGTCGAAATAGGCGCGGATCTTTCGCGCGACAATGCGGCCATCGCGCATCACGCCGTCCTTGATGTAGATGCGCTCAGCGCCGCGCGGCGGGCCGTACTGCATCTCCTCCTCGCGGCCGAACACGTAGCGGACGGGGCGCCCCGTTAGCATGGCGCCGAGGATCGCGAGCGGCTCGGTCAATGTGTCGACCTTGCCGCCGAAGCCGCCGCCGACGGTGCCGCCGATGAAGTGGAAGGTGTTGGATGGCACGTCCAGGATCTTGGCGCAGGTGTCGACCGAGAAGAACAGCGCCTGGGTCGAGGTGTAGACGACGTAGCGGCCGTTGGTGTCGGGTGCGGCAATCGCGCCGTTGGTCTCCGTCGGCGCATGCTCGATCGGCGACATCTGATAGCGCTGCTCGAGCACGTGGTCGGCGGTTGCAAGCGCCGCATCCGCATCGCCAAAGCGCAGCTTCTGGTGGTCGTAGACGTCGTGATAAGTGAAGGTGTTCTTGGGATAGGTCTCGTTGACCACGGGCGCACCGGGTTTCAGCGCATCCTCGACGTCGAACACGGCCGGTAACGGCTCGTAATCGATCCTGACCTTGGCGACCGCCTCGAAGGCCTCGCGCTCGCTGTCGGCGACGATGGCGACGATCGGCTCGCCCTTGTAGCGGACCTTGTCGACCGCAAGCGAGGGCTCGTCGTCCTTGCCGAAATTGATCAGGCTGAGGAGCGTGTTCAGATTGACCGGCACATCAGCCCCGCGAATGATCCGGCGCACGCCCGCCGAGCGCTCCGCCTCGGTGGTGTCGATCCGGCGCAGCCTTGCGTGCGCGTGGGTCGAGCGCACGACCTTCAGGTGCAGCATGCCCTGCAGCTTGTGGTCGTTGAAATAGCTGGACGTGCCCGTGACATGGCCGAGCATGTCCTGGCGCTGGGTGCCCTTGCCGATCTCCTTCAAATTATCGTCGCGCTCGTCGGCAAAAATGTCCTTGCGCAGTTCCAGCATGGTCGCGTTCCCTTACGCGCTGACCCGGCCGCTCGCGGCGGCGAGGATGGCATTGATGATCGGCTCATAGCCGGTGCAGCGGCAGATGTTGCCGGAGATCGCCTCGACGACCTCGTCGCGGCTCGGCGACGGGTTGCGGTCGAGCAGGGCCTTGGCGGCCATCAGCATGCCCGGCGTGCAATAGCCGCACTGGGCGGCGAAATGGTCGGCGAAAGCGCGCTGCAGCGGATGCAGGTTCGGGCCCTGCTTCATGCCGTCGAGCGTCTCGACCGAGCGGCCGGCGACCGTCTCGGCGAGAGTCAGGCAGGAGAGGTGCAGCTCGCCTTCGACCAGCACGCTGCAAGTGCCGCAGCCGCCCTGGCCGCAGCCGAATTTCGGCGTCATGTCGCCGATCAGCTCGCGAAGTGCAACGAGGAGATTGGTGCCACCGTCGACGAAGATTGCGACGTCGCGGCCGTTGTGGCGAAATTGCAGGGGGATCTTCGACATGGCGATCTATTCCTGTCCGGACAGCAGACGCCGCAGATGCACGCCGACGATCTCGCGGCGGTACCAGGCGCTGCCGAGCGCGTTGTCCGATGGTGATGTTCCTTCGCTCGCGGCGGATGCCGCGGCCGCGATGGTCGCGGCATCCAGCGAGCGGCCCTCCAGTGCGCGTTCGGCGGCGCGAGCGCGGATCTGCGTCGGCGCCATCGAGCCCAGCGCGATCCGCGCGCCCGCAATCCGGCCGCCAGAGATCGGCAGGTGCACGGCGAGCGTGATCACCGAGCCGCCCTTCGGCTTGATGCGCGCGATCTTGCGATAGCGGAAGGCCTCCGTGCTGGCCGGCCGGGTGCAGGACACCGAGAGCACCAGCGTGCCGGCCTGCCGGTCGCGCGCCTGCAGAAACTCCTCGATCGGGATGTCGCGTGTGCCGAAGCCGCCTGCGACAGCGACGGTGGCGTCGAGCGCGAGCAACGCCACGGTGAAATCGCCGTAAGGGCTCGGCGCGAACAGATTGCCGCCAATGGTCCCCATGTTGCGCACGGCCGGACCGCCGATCGAGCGGGCAGGGGCGTGCAGGAAGGCGAGGTCGCGTTCGGCGAGCACGCGCGCGAAGGTGACGCCGGCGCCCAGCGTCACGCGCGGGCCGGAAGCATCGATCCGGCTCAGCGCCTGGTCGCTGGCGCGAACGATCGTCGAGATCGAGACGTCGCCCTCGTTCAGCGCCCGCATCACCAGCGTGCCGCCGCCGAGATAGCGCGCGCTGCGGTCCGAGGACAGCGCGCCGGCCGCTTCGCTCGCATTCGCAAAGGTCTTTACCGTCACGGCCATGGCTTAAGCGGCCTCCTTCATGTGCCGGCGGATTGCCTCGAACCCGACCTGATAAATGTCCTCGGCAACCATGTGGGTGATACGGTCCCGGTCCTCGGACCTGGTCGTGAACCGCGACTCCCAGTGCCAGAAGGTGCGGTCACCGTCGGTCACCGGCAGCAGGCGGACGTGGGCGACGTAGTTGAACATCGGGATCGGCGTATCAAGCAGGCAATAGCTGAAGGTCTGTTCGAGGTCGGACAGCGCCAGCAATTGCTCGCGCAGCTCGGAGCCGTCCTTGAGCTTGAACCGCCTGACGCAGCCGATCTTGTCGGCGGATTGCGCGCGTTCGATCGAGGAGGTCGCAACTGCCGGGTGCCAGCGGTCATGGCCGTTAAAATCGCGCAGCACCTCCCACACCGCGTCGGTCGGCGCGTTCAGGATCGTGCTCTTGACAACATGCGGCACGGCTAGCCTCCGAACACACGCTTCAGGGCGTCGAAGCCGCCCTGAAACACGCCGCCGCCGATATTGCTCACGAGCTCGTTCTCCCGTTCCGGCGCGCAGTCGAATTCCGCGGTCCATTCCATGAAAGTCTGGTCGCCGTCGGTAACGGGCGTGAGCCGCAGGGTTGCCACGTAGTTCTCGACGCCCATCGGCGATTCCAGGATCGAATAGGTGCAGAACATGTCGTAGTCGGAGAGGCCGAGCAGCTTCTCGCGGATGCGGTCGCCGTTGCGGAGGCGAAAGTCCCTGACGCAGCCGATCTTGTCGGAGGGCTCGCCGCCCTCGATGCGGCTCTCGGCGATGGCCGGGTGCCAGTTCGGCATGCCATTGAAATCGCGCACCCGTGCCCAGACTCGGTCGTTGCGGGCATTGACGACGGTGGAGACGTAGACGCGGGCCATGACCTAGACCTCAGCTCTTCTTCCGCGGACCGCGCTCGGCGCCGGCTTGTCGCCGCCACCGCCACCCTTGCGCGCGGAATCCTTGATGCCCTGCATGTCGCGGGCCTCGCGGATCAGTCCGGGCATCTTTGCCAGGCTGCCGCCCTCGACGCCGATGTCGGACAGGATGGAATCGATCAGCGGCGCCTGGACGCGGTAGCGCAGGGCGGAGTCGATCACCTCGTCGGTGGCGCTGCGGCCGCCATTGCCGCCGCCATGTCCGTTGCCGTTGAGGCCGTCGACCTGGAGGATGCGGATGCCCTCGATCTTCTCCATCGGCTTGACGCTCTCGCGCACGATACCCTCGATGCGGTCGAGCAGCTTGCGGCGGAACAGCGAGTAGCGCGCCTGGTCGGTCAGCACGTTCTCGGCCTCGTTGAGCATCCGCTGGGCCTCGGCCTCGACAGCGGCGCGCACACGCTCGGCTTCGGCCGCGATCCGGGTCTCCTCGGCCTGCTTCTCGGCCAGCAGCACTTCGACGGTCTTGCGACGCTTGGCGATCTCGCTCTCGCGCGCGGTGACGACGCGCTCGGCCGCTTCGGTGGCTCGCATCCGCGCTTCCTCGGCGGCTGCGCGCGCCGCCGACTCCTCCAGCGACTTTTGATGGATGGCGATCGCCTTCTCCATCAGCACGGTCTCGACATCCTTCTCGCGGTTGACCTCGAGCTTGCGCAGCTCGCGCTCGCGCCCGATGCGGGCCTCGTCCAGCCCGCGGTCAGAGGCGATGCGGGCACGCTCGACCTCCTCGCGCGCGGCGATTTCGGCCTCCTGTAGCGACTGGACGCGGGCGACCTCGAGCTGCTCGATCGCACGCCGCCGCTCGATACGGGCGGCCTCGAGCGCCTGCTCGCGCGAGACGTCGGTGGTCTCGACCTCCTTGCGCGCGACGATCTCGGCCTGCTTGACCTGGCGGTCGGCATCGATGCGCTCGGAGCGTTTGGTGGAGAGGGCGATGACGCGGTCCTCGTCCGCGATCTCGACGGCCTTCTTCTGCTCGATGTTGAGCACCTCGCGTTTCTTGGAGGAATTGATGCGCTCGGCCTCGAGCGCCAGATCGACCGTGATGCGCTGGCGCTCGATGGCGTCGCGCCGCTTCAGCTCGGCTGCCTCCAATGTGCCGGTCCGCTCGATCTCGAGCGCCCTGGTCTCCCGGTCGGCCTGGATGCGCTCGGCCGCGACCGCCTTCTCTTGGGCGATGCGGGCCGCCTCGATCGCCTCGCGCGAGGCGATGTCGGCTTCCTCGACGGCGCGGTTGCGGGCAATCTCGAGCGACCGCACGCGCTCCTCCTGCGCAATACGGGAGGCTTCCGTCGCTTCGCGGGCCGCGATGCCGGCGACGTCCAGCGTCTGGTTGCGCTCGATCTCCAGCTGCCGGGTGTTCTGTTCGGCGGCGATGCGCTCTGCGGCGAGCGTCCGCTCGCGGGCGATGCGGGCGGCTTCGACCGCGCGCTGCGCCTCGATCTCGGCTTCCTGGATGGTGCGCACCTGCTGGATCTCCAGCGCGCGGGTGCGCTCGTCCGAGGAGATGCGCTCGACATTGACCGTCATGGTCTGGGCAATGCGGGCCTTTTCGGTGGCCTCGCGCGCGGCGATTTCGGCCTCGTCGACGGCGCGGGTGCGCTCGATCTCGCGGCGCCGTGTTTCCTCTTCACTTGGCGATACGGGCATCGGTGACGACGCGATCCTGCTGGATGCGGGCCTTCTCGATGGCTTCGCGGGCGGCGATCTCGGCTTCCTCGACCGTGCGCATGCGCTCGATCTCGCGCTGGCGGACCTCACGCTCGGAGGCGATGCGGGTGGTGTCGATCGAGCGCTGGTTCGCGATCCGAGTCTTCTCGATCTCCTCCCGAGCCAGCAGCTCCTTCTCCTCGATCGTCCGGGTTCGCTCGATCTCCCTCTGGCGGGTCTCGCGCTCCGAGGCGATGCGCGCCTCCGCAATCGCCTGGTCGTTGGCGATGCGGGCGCGCTCGATGGCCTCGCGTGCCGAGATCTGCGCTTGCTCGGCCTCGGTCTCGCGCAGTGCACGCTCGCGGGCCACTTCGGTGCGCTGCAGCGCGCGGCGCATCTCGATGTCGCGTTCCTGTTCCAGCCGCGCGGTCTCGCTCTCGCGCTCGATTTCGAGCGCCTGCCGCTCGGCCTCCAGGTTGCGGGAGCGGATCTTGATCATCGAGTCCTGCTCGATGTCGTTGCGCAGCTTGCGCCTCGCCTCGATATCCTCCATCAGGCGCGTCAGACCTTCGGCGTCGAAGCGGTTCGAGGGGTTGAAGAATTCGAGGTCGGTCTGGTCGAGATCGGTGATCGCGACCGACTCCAGCTCGAGCCCGTTCTGCGCGAGCGCCTCGGCCGCGTTGGTCTTGACCCGCGCGACATAGTCGCCGCGCCGCTCATGCATCTCCTCCATCGTCATTTCGGAGGCGACCGAACGGATCGCCGAGATGAACTTGCCGGCGAGCAGGGCATGTAGCTGCCCCGGTTCCATGGTGCGGCGGCCGAGCGTTGCGGCAGCAATCGAGACGGCTTCGCGAGTCGGCTGCACCCGGACATAAAAATCAGCCTCGATATCGACGCGCATGCGGTCGCGGGTGATCACGGCATCCTGCTTCGAACGCACGATGCCCATCGGCAGCACGTTCATGTTGACCGGCGTGTAGTCGTGGATGAACGGCAGTACGAAGGCGCCGCCGTTGATTACCACACGTTCGCCAAGGAAACCGGTCCGGACGAATGACGTCTCTTTGGAGGAGCGGTGGTAGAGCCAGTTGACGATATAGACGCCGACCACGATCACGATGATCGCGACGATCAGCCAGAGGATCAATTCACCGACCAGCATTCCTGACATCTTTCCCTCCCTCGAACCTTCCGGCGTTACCGCGCGCCGATCGCCTTGAATTGACGTACCTGCTCCGTCAGCGCCCGCTCCACGGGTAGCCGCTCCATCGAGGAGGCGCCGTAGAAGCCGTGGCAATGGCGGGTGTTCTTCATGATGAAATCGGCATCGGCGGGATCGGCGATCGGACCGCCATGGGCCAGCACCAGGATGTCCGGATTGACGCTGAGCGCTGCTGTGGCCCAGGTGTCGATCCGCGCGGGGCAGTCCTTGAGCTTCAGGGCCGTCTGCGCGCCGATCGTGCCGCCCGTCGTCAGACCCATGTGGCAGACAATGATGTCGGCGCCGGCGATCGCCATCGCGGCGGCTTCCTTCTCGCTGAACACGTAGGGGGTGGTCAGCATGTCCTTGTCGTGCGCCTTCGCGATCATGTCGATCTCGAGCGCATAGGACATGCCGGTCTCTTCGAGATTGGCGCGGAAGGTGCCGTCGATCAGGCCGACCGTCGGGAAGTTCTGGACGCCCGCAAACCCGAGTGCCTTGAGCTGGTCAAGGAAGACATCCATGTCGCGGAACGGATCGGTGCCGTTGACGCCCGCAAGCACCGGGGTCTGGTCGACCACCGGGAGCACTTCACTGGCCATTTCGAGCACGATGGCGTTGGCATCGCCGTACGCCATCAGGCCGGCGAGCGAGCCGCGGCCGGCCATGCGGTAGCGCCCGGAATTGTAGATCACGATGAGATCGACGCCGCCGGCTTCCTCGCATTTGGCCGACAGGCCGGTGCCGGCACCGCCGCCGACGATCGGCTCGCCGCGCCTCGCCATGTCGCGGAACTTCTTCAGGAGGGCTGCGCGTTCAAACCTGGCCATCGGTCACCTCGCTAATCTCCGCCGCGCGCCGGTTCGGCCGAACAGAGTTCGGAACGCACTGACAATGGCGGCGGCGAAGTCGGGATCGTTGATGTTCTTAGGCGTGCGAATGAGCTGGCGGTTGCTGGTCTGGCGCACGTCGCGCTCCAGCGCGCGGAACAGCGCCGCGTCGGCGTCCGGATCCCAGAACGGCTGGCCGCGCGCATCGAGCGCAGAGACGCCGCCCTCGGGCAGGAAGAAGCGGACAGGGCCGTCCATCTGGTTCAGCCGCTCGGCGATCCAGCGGCCCATGCGCTCGTTCTCCTCAGCCGTGGTCCGCATCAACGTCACCTGCGGATTGTGGACGTGGAACTTGCGGCCGCGGTAGCGTTCGGGAATGGTGTCGGGCGCGCCGAAATTGACCATGTCGAGCGCGCCGACCGAGCCGACATAGGGCAGCCGGCTGCGGATGACCGCGCCAAAGCGGTCTTCGGTCGCCGGAAACACGCCGCCCATCAGCAGGTCGCAGATCTCGGTCGTGGTGAGGTCGATGACGCCGGCAAGCTGACCAGACTCGACGAGCTTTTCCATGGAGCGGCCGCCAACGCCGGTGGCGTGGAAGACGAGACATTCGAAGTCGTCGCGCAGCTCGGCCGCGATCTTCTGCACCGCCGGTGTGGTGACGCCAAACATGGTGATGCCGACCGAGGGCAGGCCGCCGGCCTCTCGCCCTGTGGCGGCACGCGCATCGAGCCTTGCCTTGACCATGCCGGCGAGCGCATTGGCGCCATTGCCCAGCACGGCGCGCGAGATCGCATTCAGCCCCTGCACGTCGGTGACCGAGTACATCATGGTGATGTCGGCGGGGCCGACATAGGGCCCGACATCGCCTGAGGCGATGGACGAGATGATCAGTTTTGGCACGCCGACGGGCAGGGCACGCATGCCCGGCGCAACCAGCGACGCCGCGCCCGAGCCGCCGGCCGAGATCACGCCGGCGACATTGCCTTGTCGCCGCAGCCAGCTGGCGAACGCATCGGCCATCGCGGTCACAGCGGCGCCGCGGTCAGGGCCGAACACGGCCGCACCGCCGCGGCCGTGGTTGAGCGCGATCTCCTGCGCAGAGACATCGCAGCTGGAATGCTTGCCGCTGGTCGAGACGTCGACCAGCCGCGTGCGAAGGCCGGTTGCTGCGATGATGTCGCGGATGAAGCGCAGCTCCTGGCCCTTGGTATCGAGCGTGCCGACGACCAGCACGACAGGCGGTCCTGCGGTCTGCGCCGCTATCGGCTCGCGCCTGCGCCGCGTCGTCTCCTCCAGCCGCGTGACCTCTGTCGACCGTGTGCGGGCCGCTGCCTCGATGCGCGCGATCGGCACCGGCTGCGACCATCGCGTCGGTGGCGCGGGGTTGGAGATGTAGATGCGGATCGGCCCGCCTGGGCGTGGCGCCGGCGCCGGTTTCGGGCCGGCAGCGGCCGTAGATATATCGACATCTGGTTCCAGCTCCGCATGAAGCCCGACGCCGAGCAGGCGCTGCTGCAGCTCGCGGTCGGCAGCGAGCCGCGCGGAGTCAATGATCCGGTGGACGCGGCCGTTGACCATGATCGCGACGTTGCGCGAGATCGCGGTGGCAACACCGATGTTCTGCTCGATCACGAGCACGGACATGTCACCGTCCTCGCCCAGCCGCAGCAGCATCTCCTCGACCTGGGCGACGATGACGGGCGCAAGGCCCTCGGTCGGCTCGTCCATGATCAGGAGATGCGGATTGGTGAGCAGCGCGCGCGAGATCGCCAGCATTTGCTGCTCTCCGCCGGAAAGCTGGCCGCCGCCGTGATCCTTGCGTTCAGCGAGCCGCGGGAAGGTGTCGTAGATGCGCTCGACGGTCCAGGCGCCGGAGCGCAGCCCGCCGGCGAGCCGCAAATGCTCGTCGACGCTGAGCGAGCGCCAGAGACGGCGACCTTGCGGCACATAACCGACGCCGAGCCGGGCGATCTGGGCCGGTGGCCGCCGCGTGACATCCTCGCCGCGGACGCGGATCGATCCGCCACTCACGCCGACCAGCCCCATGATCGCCTTGCACAGCGTGGTCTTGCCCATGCCGTTGCGGCCGACGACGGAGAACACGCCGCTCTCCAGCGTGAGGTCGACGCCCTGCAGCGCGTGCGAGTGGCCGTAATAGACGTCGAGGCCACGGACCTCGAGCGCGGCGGAAGTTCGGCGAGCCTCATTCATGGCCGCCTCCGAGATAGAGCTCCTGCACCTCGGGATCGGACTGGATCTCCTGCGGCAAGCCTTCCTTGAAGACGCGTCCGTTGTGCATCATCGTGACGCTCTCGACGACGCGCAGCGCGACGTCCATGTCGTGCTCGATGATGATGTAGCCGATGTGGGCCGGCAGAGAGGTCAGGATCTCGATCAGCTCGGCCCGCTCGGTCGGCGACAGGCCCGCGGCCGGCTCGTCGAACAGGACGAAGCGCGGGGCGCCGGCCAGCGCGAGCGCGATTTCGAGCTGGCGCTGCTGGCCGTGCGCGAGCTCGGCCACGCGCTGGTCCTTCACGGCCGACAGATGCACGGCCTGGACGAGGTTGTCGGCGGCATGCATCAGCGCGTCGTTCTGCCCCGGGCGCAGGAACGAGAAACGTCCGCGCGAGACGCCGCGGCAGGCGAGATAGACGTTGTCCTGAACGGTGAGGCCCGGGAACAGCGCCGAGATCTGGTAGGTCCGGCGCAGCCCGCGGCGGATGCGTTCATAGGGCGGGAAGTGGGTGACGTCCTCGCCGAAGAAGCGAATGGTGCCGGAGGATGGCGGGAAGTCGCCGGTGATGCAGTTGAACAGCGTGGTCTTGCCGGCGCCGTTTGAACCGAGCACGGCACGCCGCTCACCCGGCTTTACCGTGATGGTGACGTCGGTCAGCGCGGCGAGCGCGCCGAACAGCCGGGTCACGCCGCGTAGTTCCAGCGCGGCGCCGGCCCGACGGCGGAAAGGCGATGAGCGACGCTATCCATGACCGCGCCCTCCGCCTGGGCGGTCCGCGCGAGGACGCTGACTCTGACGCCAGCGCTGCCACAGGCCGACGACGCCGTCGGAAGACCAGAACACGATGGCGAGGAAGCCGAGCCCGATCAGCAGGCGGAAGCGGTTGCCGTCGAGCCCGAGCCGGACCAGGAAGTCGAGTGCGAAGGTGCGCAGCAGCACGAAGATCAGCGCGCCGATGAAGGGGCCGATCGGGCGGGTGATGCCTCCGACCACGGAGATGATCAGCACGTCGATGCAGGCCCCGACGCTGACCGAGCCCGGCGAGATCTGCCGGTAGTTCCAGACCTGGAGCACGCCGGCGAGCGCGGCGACGAAGGACGCAAAGGCATAGGCGGCGACGCGATGGGCGTTGACGTTGAAGCCCAGCGCAGCCATGCGCCGCGGATTGTCGCGGACGCCCTGAAGCGCAAGGCCGAAGGGTGCGCGCGAGAGATATTCGACGGCGAAATAGCAGAGCGCGGCAACCGCGAGCACCACATAGTAGAAGGGGATGTCGGCGCGCCAGTTGACGCCCCAGAAGTGCGGCGTTGCCACGGTGTTGATGCCGGTATGGCCGTTGAAGATCGCCCAGTTCTGGTTGGTGAAATAGTAGAAGGCAGCTCCAATCGCGAGCGTGATCATGATGGTGTAGATGCCTTCAGTGCGCACCGCGAGCGCGCCGCCGAGCGTGCCGAAGGCAGTCGCCAGTGCGAGCGCCATGGGAACGGCGAGCCACCAGGGCCAGCCCAGGCTGATATTGGCGTTGCCGCTGACGCCGAACACGGCGACCATGTAGGCCGAGAAGCCCGCGATGGTGAGCTGCATCAGGCTGACCATGCCGCCATAACCGGCGAGGAACATCAGGCTCAGCGCCATTGTGCCGAGGATCAGCGTGGTCGCGAAGATCTCGATCAGGAAGAAGCCGTTGGCAATCAGCGGCATGATGACAAGAATGGCCGCAACGACCCAGGCGGCGGGATTGTCGATCTCCGGCCAGGTCCGCGCGGGGCGCTCTGCTCCGGCGGCAGAACGAACGGCAACGCGGGCATCGTGCGCGAGCGACATGTCAGCGCCTCGCCAACAGGCCTTGCGGCCGGATCGCCAGCACCAGCACCATGATCAGGAAGGTCACGACGATGGCGTAGGTCGGGATGTAGACCGAGCCGAGCTGCTCGGCGAGGCCGATGATCAGCGCGCCGAGCGCCGCACCGGGGATCGAGCCCATGCCGCCGACGATCACGACCACGAGCGAGGCCAGCAGGAAGCGGATGTCCTCGCCCGGCGACAACGACTGGAACGTGCCGCCGACCACGCCGGCGATGCCGGCAAGGCCAGCGCCAAATGCGAACACCAGGACGAAGACGAGCTGGATGCGCACACCGGTCGCAGCCAGGATGTCGCGATCATCGACGCCGGCGCGGATGATCATGCCGATCCGGGTGCGGTTGAGCGCGAGCCACATCGCAACGCCAATGACCACGGACGCGGCGAAGATCACGAGCCGGACCATCGGATATCTGAGATAGACCGGCTCGCCCGAGGACTTCACCGCCGTGATCAACGGCAGGTCTATGGGCCCGATCAGCCAGCTCGGGGTCTGGATCTGATAGAAATCACCGCCGCAGGCCCACAGCATGAGATCGGCAAACACGATCGACAGCCCGATCGTCACCATGGTCTGCCTGAGGTCCTGACCCTCCATGCGCCGGAACACGATCACCTGCAGCAGCACGCCGACCAGGGCCGTCAGGACGAAGGCGACGATGAAGCTGAGCAGCCAGGAGCCGGTCGCCGTGCTGATGGCGTAGCCGACATAGCCGCCGAACAGATAGAGCGAGCCGTGCGCGAGATTGACGTTGCGCATCAGGCCGAAGATCAGCGTGAAGCCGCTGGCGACGAGGAAGTAGAGGCCCCCGAGCGTGATGCCGTTGAAGACGGCGTTGAGGAAGACGCGCTTGCGGCCGATCACCTCTTCGAGACCCGGCGGCCAGACCGCGAAGACCAGCCAGAGCACGACGGCAACGGCGATGATCGTGATCAGCGCCCAGGCGGGATGGCGTTCGATGAAACGGCTCATGTGCGCCGTCCGCTTGTCCGGGCGACACGCCGAAAGTTCGTAAAATGCAGGTCGGACAGCCCTACAGCGGCTGCAGGCCTTGCCATGGACGTGCGCTCCCGTCGGTCGCGATCATCTCTGGATCGCGTTGCCCGCATCCTAGCCGGGCGGCGAGGGCGACGTTTGATCGTGAGTATCTTTTCGTGCAGCGGTCAGGCCCGCAAAACCTTGGCTGCGCGGCGATAATCGGTCGGGGCCATTCCCACATTGGCGGCGAAGAAGCGGGTGAAACCGCTCTGCGAGGAGAAGCCGAGATCGAAGCCGATGTCAGCGATCGGCGTCTCGCTGGCCACCAGCGCTTCGAGCGCCTGTTCCATGATCAGTGTGTTGAGGTAGAGGTTCGGGGTGACGCCGGTCTGGACACGGAACAGCCGGTAGAAGTGCGGGCGCGACAGGCCGGACTCGCGGGCGATCGTATCGAGCTCGATCTCGGCGCCTGGGCTTTCCGACATCATCTTGATGCATTTGCGCACGCGGAAATCGGTGACGGAGCCGCTTGCGCGCGGATCGCGCGCGATCTCGGCCTGCTGCCAGCTTTCGTCGTAGCAGATGTCGATCAGCCGCCTCAGCTCGGAATCGAGACTGGAGAGGGATGGTGCGCCGCACACGAGCGCGGCGGTCCGTCTGATGTGCTTGTCGAGTGCAGGCGTGCGCCTGAACTGGGTGCGGCCGAACCGTAGGCGGTCGGTGCCCGGGGTATCGGGCGCGAACCATTCGGCGTTGACATAGAGCACGAAGAAGATGGCGCCGCCATCGAGATCGCTCGGCAGGAAGTTGTGTGGCTCCCACGGATTGACGGCGACCACGGAGGTCTCGGTGAGATCATAGTGTCCGTCTGAGACATCAATGCATGCAGACATGCCGCCGACATGGAAGATCAGATGACCTTCACGATGGGCGTGGATATTGAAAGGGCGGTTCAACTGATAAACCGTCGCCCGGCCGAACCGGCCGTGGAAGACGGCGAGCGCACGGCTCATGCCTTCCCCTCCCGAATGTTTCTTCTTTTCAGCCAGCGTTCAACAACGCCGCCGAGATTGCAAGAGCGGAGAGCGACCGCGTCAGCGAGTCGCTCCCCGGTTGCTTCTTGCCGATGGTGATGCGTCAGTACTTCTTACATTCCGGTACGGTGCGGCTCGGCAGGCCGATCTTCGAGAACACCGCAGGATCATAACCGAGCGTCTGGTTCACGTTCGGGATCACCTTCACGACCTTGCTGAACAGCGCGCCCTTGCCGTCATCGACGACCTCGGTGACGAAATTGGTGCCGATCGCCTGGCGGTTGGAGTCGAGCTTGATCTTGCCGTTCGGCGCGTCGAGCTCGATCTTCGCCAGCGCAGCCTTGAATTTCGACTGATTGTCGCTGAGATCGCCGTTGACCTCGCGCAGTGCGAGGATCAAGGCCATCGTCGAGCCGTAGTAGTTGGTGGCCAGCAGCGAGGGGCTCGGGAAGCGCTTGTTCGGCGGGAACGCGTCCTGATAGGCCTTCACGAATTTCTGCCAGCCCGGATCCTCCCAGGTGTCGGCTTGGCCGCTCGCCGCGATGGTGCCGATCAGGGCGTTCTTGGCATTGCCCTTTGACGACAGGATGGTCTGGTCGATCATGATGGAACCGCCCATCAGATGCGCCTTGCCGCCGGCCTGCTGATACTGGTTGAGGAAGTTGACGGCATCCGCGCCGCCGAGGCCGAGATAGATGGCATCGACATCGTCGGGCAGGGCGGCGATCACCGAGGCGAAGTCCTTGGTTCCGAGCGGCACCCATTGCCGGTTGGTCACCTGTCCGCCCATGCCGCAGAATTCGAGCACCAGCCCGAACACCTGGGTATAGATGAAGGAATAGTCCTCGCCGACGGTCGCGATCTTGCGATACTTCTTGTCCTCATAGGCGTATTTGCCGAGGCCGACCTGCCACTGGGCGCCGTCCATGTTGTAGCGGAAGAAGTTCGGGGCAGGATCGACATAGGTCGTTTCCTGCGCGCCCGATGCGGCGTTGATGAAGGTCAGCTCGGGGTGGGTCTTGGCAAAGTTCTTCACCGCGATGCCTTCGTCGCCGGAGAGCGGCGACAGCAGGATCTGCACCTTGTCCTGTTCGATCAGCTTGCGGACTGCGCGCACTGCGGAGTCCGGCGTCGCATCGGTCGAGGCGACGATGAATTCGAGCTCCTTGTCGCCGATCTTCTTGCCCAGCACGTTGAGCGCCGTCTGATGGCCGCGCATGCCGTCCTCGCCGAGCACCGTATAGGTGCCTTCGAGGGTCGCGGTCACGCCCACCTTGATTTTTTCCTGGGCGATCGCCGCGCCTGAAAGAAACAGGCTGCTCAGCGCGAGCAGTCCGATACTGCATTTCGACATTGTGCTCCTCCCTGTGTCGTCGATTTGTGCCGCGCCAAACCAGCGCGACGCCCGTGGCTCTCAGCGGCCCGCGGCTTTCGAGGGAAGCTATCCGAAGTCGAATGCGGTGCCTGCGCGGAGGCCTCGTCCGGCTTGACGGGCAGTCTCATTTTTGAATGTTGCGGCCCAGATGGTTTCGCGCTGCAGCAGAAGCTCGCGCCGGAAAAGGGCCTGTCGCGGCTGGCTGCCACCTGCACGATTATCTGGGAGACGACTGCTGCGCACGGCTCAGTCTCGTCGGAACGCTCGCGCGACGCGCCTCTCTTACTTCAAATCTTTGGCCTTGACCGCGATCGCGGCCGCCGCGGTGCGATTCTCGACGCCCAGCTTGGAATAGATTTGCTCGAGATGCTTGTCGACGGTCCGCGGGCTCAAACCCAGGATTTGCGCGATATCCCGGTTGGTCTTTCCTTTGGACAGCCAGGACAGCACTTCCGCTTCACGTGCGGTAAGGCCTAGCTCTCTTGAAAACTCCACCGGCGTATCGGCGCCGGAATCCTTGGCAAGACGAAGCAGGAATTCGTTCGGACCGAGCTTGCCCATATATTGCAGCCGCAATTGCTCGTTGCCGGGGAGAGCGGGCATGGTCGTGGTCTTCGGGGCGGATTTGCCCTTCTGGACCTGGTCGAGCCATTGCGGCATAGGGTCGGGCAGCACGAACTCGTCGATGGTGTCGTCGGCCAGCGTATCCGCGAGAAGCCTTTGGGCCTGCGGCGTCGCCCATAACAACTTGCCCTTGCTGTTGACCGCGAGCAGATAGCGGCCGGAGACATCGAGGGCAGCGCGCGCGCTCTGGGTCATCCGGGCATTGGCGAGGTGGACGCGGATCCGCGCCAGCATCTCCTCGACCACGATCGGCTTCGTCACATAGTCGACCCCGCCGGCTTCGAGCCCGCGCACGATGTGCTCGGTCTCGGCAAGGCCCGTCATGAAGATAATCGGCACGCCGTCGAGCCCGGCATCGCGCTTCAGCCGCTTGCAGGTCTCAAACCCGTCCATGCCGGGCATCACCGCATCGAGCAGCACGATGTCGGGCGTGATCTGGTCGACGATCCGCATTGCGGATACGCCATCGAGCGCGACCATGACGGTCATGCCTGCGCCGTCCAGCGCGTCGGTCAGGAGCCGCAGCGTCTCGGGAGAGTCGTCGACGACGAGGGCGACGTCGCGTTTTCTGGGATCAGTGATCATAGCTGTGCAAGGTTTTCAGCGTCGCCATGTATTGGTCGAGATCGAAGCGGTCGAGCAGGGCGCGCATGTGGGTGACAAAGTCGGCGTGCTCCGGCAGCTCGGTGCCGATTTCGTCGAGCTTGAGCTGGATCGCCCGGACATAGCCGAGCCGGCCAAGGTCGATCAGCTCCTCGACATATTTCACCGGAGGGCGCGAGCCGCTCTCCGGCTTCCACAGCGGCACCGGCACCTGGTCGGCCTCGTACTGCCATTCGAGCTTGAGCAACTGGCGGATGGTTTCCAGCAGCCGCGGGATGTCGATCGGCTTCATCAGATAGCCGTCATGGAACGGCTGCGCCAGCGGCGCGCCATGCGCCTCCAGCGCGCTGGCCGACACCATCAGGATGCGCGCTGTGTGATGGCCGTTGGCACGCAAGGTCTCCGCCACCGCCCAGCCGTCCATGCCTGCCATGGAGATGTCGAGCAGGAACAGATCGGGCCGGCAGTGCTGCGCCAACGCGAGGCAGCCGGGGCCGTCGGGAGCGCTGAGCAGGATGAAGCCGAGCGGCGCCAGCACCTCGCGCAGCAGATCGCGATGAGTCGGATCGTCATCGGTGATCAGGATCGTCTTGCGCGGTCCGAGATAGCCGTAGATCGGCGCCTCCACCGGGGCATCACGCCGGGGATTGGTGACCTCGGAGAGCAGGAGTTTCACGCGGAAGGTCGCACCGGCGCCGACCGTGCTCGTCACCTTGATGTCGCCGCCCATCACGCCCGCGAGGAGGCGGCTGATGGTGAGGCCGAGACCTGTACCGGTCTGGGGCTGCGCCACGCCGAGCGCGCCGCGCTCGAAGGGGGCGAAGATGCGTTCGAGATCGTCCGGCTGGATGCCGGGGCCGGTATCGACGACCTCGAACTCGGCCACGGGGCTGCGATAATGCACCACGAACTTGACGCTGCCGGTTTGCGTGAACTTGATCGCGTTTGAGAGCAGGTTGATCAGGATCTGCCGCAGCCGCTTTTCGTCCGCATAGACCACGACCGGCAGCACCGCCGGCCGCTTGAACACGAAGTCGATGCCTTTGGCGGCAGCCTGCAGGCGGAACATGCCGACGAGCTGATCGAGGAAATCGTTGAGGCGAACCTCGTCGCGGGACAGATAGAGCCGTCCGGCCTCGATCTTGGAGATGTCGAGGATGCCGTCGATCAATCCCGACAGATGATCCGCGCTGCGGCGGACCACGCGCACCTGATCGCGCGGTCGCGCCTGCAAACTGTTGTCCTGCTCGAGCAGCTGCGCATAGCCGGAGATCGCGTTCAGCGGCGAGCGGAGCTCGTGGCTTAGTCCAACGACATAGCGGCTCTTGGCGAGGTTGGCGGACTCCGCGACCTCCTTGGCGCGCTGCAATTCGGCGTCGGTGCGCTTGTGCGCGTCGATTTCCTGGATCAAGAGCGCCGTCTGCCGCCGCGTCTCTTCCTCCGCCGCGCGACGGCTCTGCTGCGCCAGCACGAACAGCCAGGCGACAACGCCGATGATGATGATCAGCGCGAAGAACACCTTCCATAACACGTCAGCCAGCAGCGCATCGGCGTGCACGGTCGCCGAGGTTTGCAGGTAGATCAGTCCGAGCACGAGCCCGACGAGACCGGCCGATACCGCGAACACGCCGATATACTGGCCGAACTGCGAATTGATCCGGGTATGGATCGCCTCGGGCAACATCCTGCCGAGCGCTTCTGACACCTGCGCGCCGGCCCGTGCGTGCGGCTTGCAGAGATCATGGCACCGGGCGTCGAGCGAGCAGCACAGCGAGCAGATTGGCCCGGCATAGGCGGGGCATGAGGCCATGTCCTCCGGCTCGAACGAATGCTCGCAGATGCAGCACTGGATCGCCTCGACGCTCTGCCAGCTCCGCTTCGGCTTGCGGGCGATGTAGTACCTGCCTTCGGTGGCCCACGCGATCAGCGGCGCCGCGATGAAGGCCGCAGCGAGCGCGACGAAAGCCGACAGCGCCTTCGCGGTCGGGCCGAACAGGCCATAGAACGCGCTGATCGAAACAATGGTCGCGATGGTCATGGCGCCTACGCCGACCGGGTTGATGTCGTAGAGATGTGCGCGCTTGAACTCGATCTGCGGCGGGCGGAGGCCGAGTGGCTTGTTGATCACGAGATCGGCGACCAGCGCGCCGACCCAGGCGATCGCGACGTTGGAGTAGAGCGCGAGCGTCTGCTCCAGCGCCTTGTAGACGCCGATCTCCATCAGCAGCAGCGCCACCATCACGTTGAACACCAGCCAGACCACGCGGCCGGGATGGCTGTGCGTCAACCGCGAGAAGAAGTTCGACCACGCGATCGAGCCGGCATAGGCGTTGGTGACGTTGATCTTGACCTGCGAGAGGACGACGAAGGTGCCGGTCAGCGCCAGCGCCAGGTCCGGCTGCGACAGCACGTAGCGAAACGCTTCCAGATACATGTTGGCGGGCTCGGCAGCTTGTTCGAGCGCGACGCCGTGGCTCAGTGCGAAATAGGCCAGGAAGGAGCCGACCAGCAGTTTGAGCGCGCCGAAGATGATCCAGCCCGGGCCGGCGCTGAGCAGGGCGATCCACCACGAGGTCTTGGAGGTGCGGCGGTCGCGCGGCAGAAAGCGCAGGAAGTCGACCTGCTCACCGATCTGCGCCACCAGCGAAAACACCACCGACGCCGCGGTGCCGAACAGCAGGAGATCGAGATGCCCGTTCGGATCGCCATGCTCGCCGGCGAAGTGTCGCCACTCCGTGAACGAATGCGGATTGGCCCAGGCGATCGCCAGGAACGGAAGGAGATGAAGGACGACCCATAGTGGCTGCGTCCAAAGCTGGAAGCGGCTGATCAGGGTGATGCCGTAGGTCACCAGCGGGATGATGACGATGGCGCTGATGAGATAGCCGAGCGGACGGGGAATGCCGAAGCACATCTCCAGCGCCGCTGCCAGAATGACCGCCTCGAAGGCGAAGAAGATAAAAGTGAAGGAGGCGTAGATCAGCGAAGTGATCGTCGAGCCGATATAGCCAAAACCGGCGCCGCGGGTCAGCAGGTCGATATCGATGCCGCATTTGGCGGCATAATAGGCAATCGGCAGTCCGCACAGGAAGATGATGACGCTGACGACCAGGATCGCTGCGGTTGCGTTGCTGGCGCCGTAATTCAGCGTGATGGTGCCGCCGATCGCTTCAAGCGCAAGGAAGGAGATTGCGCCCAGCGCGGTGTTGGCGACGCGGGCGGCGGACCAGCGCCGCGCGCTCTTGGCGGTGAAGCGCAGCGCGTAGTCTTCCAGCGTCTGGTTGGCAACCCACTGGTTGTATTGGCGCCTGACGCGGTCTATTCGCTGCCGCCCTGCCACTTAACCCCACTCCCGATACGGACCCGCAAGCCACGCAAATCCCGTACCAAAAGCCTACGTCGGCATTTTGCGGTGCAGTATACGCGATCTTGCGTATGCTTGCGCTGCACAAATTCGAGCCATCCTCACGGCACCAATCGCGTGTCCTCGAAAACAAACAGTGGGGTGCTCATGTCAGAAGACGCAAATAAAGGCTTGTTGTCGCCGCTTCGGCGCAAACTATTGATGGGAATGGCCGCTGTGCCGGCCATTACGATGCTGCCGAAGGCGTCCTTCGCGCAGGCTCCGGCGACCTCGGCAGTCAACACTACGGGTCTCGCGGTCACCGATACCGAAGTCACCGTCGGCATCCTGCACTCGGCCACCGGCACGATGGCGATCTCGGAGACCGGCTCGATCGAAGCCGAGAAGCTCGCGATCGAGCAGATCAACGCTGCCGGCGGTGTGCTCGGCCGCAAGATCAAGGTCATCCAGGAAGACGGCGCCAGCGACTGGCCGACCTTCGCGGAGAAGGCCAAGAAGCTCCTCGTCAACGACAAGGTCGCGGCCATCATGGGCTGCTGGACCTCGGCCTCACGCAAGGCGGTGCTGCCGGTCGTCGAGCAGTACAACGGCATGCTCTACTACCCGACCTTCTACGAAGGCCTCGAGCAGTCCAAGAACGTGATCTACACCGGCCAGGAAGCCACCCAGCAGATCCTCGCTGGCCTGAACTGGATCGCCAAGGAGAAGGGCGCCAAATCGTTCTTCTTCGTCGGCTCCGACTACATCTGGCCCCGTACCTCGAACAAGATCGCGCGCAAGCACGTCGAGAACGTGCTGAAGGGCAAGGTGGTCGGCGAGGAATATTACCCGCTCGGCAACACCCAGTTCAATTCGGTCATCAACAAGATCAAGCTGACCAAGCCGGACGTGATCTTCACCGACGTGGTCGGCGGCTCGAACGTCGCCTTCTACAAGCAGCTCAAGGCAGCCGGCATCGATCTCTCCAAGCAGGCGCTGCTGACGATCTCGGTGACCGAGGACGAGATTGACGGCATCGGCGGCGAGAACATCGCGGGTGCCTACGCCTGCATGAAGTACTTCCAGTCGCTCGACAATGCCAACAACAAGGCGTTCGTCGCCGCCTTCAAGAAGATCTGGGGCGAGAAGACCGTGATTGGTGACGTGACGCAGGCGGCCTATCTCGGCCCATGGCTCTGGAAATTGACGGTCGAAAAGGCCGGCAGCTTCGACGTCGACAAGATCGCGGCCGCCTCGCCGGGCGTGGAATTCAAGGGCGCACCCGAGGGCTATGTGCGCATCCACGAGAACCATCATCTCTGGTCGAAAACCCGCGTCGGTCGCGCCAAGCTCGATGGTCAGTTCGAGCTGATCTACGAGACCGCCGATCTGGTCGAGCCGGATCCGTTCCCGAAGGGCTACCAGTAAGCGCGCAAGCCTTCCGCGAACGTTCCCCAAGCAAGAGCTCCCTGACGCGGGCCGTCAATCCGCGTCTCACGACCCCGCGTCGCGATTTTCAATCGCGACGCGGGACCCTGTGCCCTCGGACGCGAGACGCTGTTCTCGACGGAGAAACCAGATGTTCGGCGACTATTCGATTGGCGACCTCGGCTCGATCTTCGTCATGCAGGGCTTTGCCGGCCTGATCCTGTTTTCCGTCTACGTGCTGATGGCGCTGGGGCTCGCGATCATCTTCGGCCAGATGGGCGTCATCAACATGGCCCATGGCGAGTTCATGATCCTGGGCGCCTACGTCACCTGGATGACGTCGAATTTCTTCCAGTCCTACCTTCCAAGCCTGTTCAGCGGCTACTTCTTCCTCGCGATGATATTGGCCTTCCTGGCTTCCGGCGCACTCGGGATGCTGGTCGAATGGGTGCTGATCCGGCACCTCTACAAGCGGCCGCTCGACACGCTGCTTGCGACCTGGGGGCTCAGCCTCATGTTGCAGCAGGCCTATCGCTCGATCTTCGGCGCGCGCGAGGTCGGCGTCGAGCTGCCGCAGTGGATGCTCGGCTCGCTCCATGTCACGGACTCCATCGAAGTTCCGATCAACGGCGTCTTCGTGATGGGCCTGACGGTGCTGATCACGATCGGCGTCGCCTACATCATGTTCCGCTCGCGCTGGGGCCGCCAGGTTCGCGCCGTGGTGCAGAACCGTATCATGGCGGGCGCCGTCGGTATCAATACTGCGAAGGTCGACCGCTACACCTTCGCGCTCGGCTGCGGCATCGCCGGCGTCGCCGGCTCCGCCTTCACCATGATCGGCTCGACCGGGCCGACGTCGGGCCAGCTCTACATCGTCGACACCTTCCTGGTCGTCGTGTTCGGCGGCGCCGCCAGCCTGCTCGGCACCATCGCATCGGCCTTCTCGATCTCGCAGACCCAGTCGACGCTCGAATTCTTCATGTCGGGCTCGATGGCGAAGGTGCTGACGCTGCTTGCGGTGGTCGGAATTCTGATGCTGCGGCCGCAGGGACTGTTCGCCCTCAAGGTCCGCAAATAACGAAAGCGCAGGGGGCTGAACCCATGAACGACAGTCGTTTTGCCACGCGTTCGGAGTTGATCGGCATCCTGGTGCTCGCGGTCTTTCTGGTCGTGATCCTGCCGCTCTGCCTCGACGTCTTCCGCCTCAACCTGGTCGCCAAATATCTTACCTACGCCTTCGTCGCGCTGGGACTGGTGATCTGCTGGGGCTATGGCGGCATCCTGAGCTTGGGGCAGGGCGTATTCTTCGGTCTCGGCGGCTACTGCATGGCGATGTTCCTCAAGCTCGAGGCGTCGAGCGTCGAGAACACCAAGATCCAGTCGACGCCGGGAATCCCCGACTTCATGGACTGGAATCAGATCACCGCGCTGCCGTTCTTCTGGAAGCCGTTCCACAGCCTGACCTTCACCATCGCCGCCGTCATCCTGGTACCGGGCATCTTCGCCCTGATCATCGGTGCTGCGATGTTCAAGCGCCGCGTCGGCGGCACCTACTTCGCGATCATCACGCAAGCGGTCGCTGCGATCCTCACCATCCTGATCGTGGGACAGCAGGGCTATACCGGCGGCATCAACGGTATGACGGATCTCCGCACGCTGAAGGGCTGGGACATCCGTCCCGACCACGCCAAGATCGTGCTCTACTTTTTCGAGGTCGGCCTGCTGTTCGCTTGCATCTTCATCGCACAGTTCGTCCGCCACTCGAAGCTCGGCCGCATCCTGGTGGCGATGCGCGACCAGGAGGACCGGGTCCGCTTCTCTGGCTACAGCGTCGCCAATTTCAAGATCTTCGCCTTCTGCATCGCCGCGATCTTCGCCGCGATCGGCGGCGCGATGTTCGCGCTCAACGTCGGCTTCATGTCCCCGTCCTTTGTCGGCATCGTGCCCTCGATCGAGATGGTGATCTACACCGCGGTCGGCGGCCGGCTGTCGATCCTCGGCGCAGTCTACGGCACCATCCTCGTCAACTTCGCCAAGACCAGCCTCTCCGAGTCGTTCCCCGAGCTCTGGCTGTTCGGCCTCGGCGGCCTGTTCATTGCCGTGGTGCTCGCATTCCCGAACGGCCTCGCCGGCATCTGGGGAGACCACGTCCAGCCGCGGATCAGCAAGCTGATCGGCACGCGCAAGCCGAAGGCCGGCTGGACCGACAGCTCGGTCGCCGACGGCGCACCGGCAGAGTGAGGAGGATCTTATGCTCGTAGGTCACCAGCCCAAACCCTTTCTGCTCTCGGTCGAAGGGCTCACCGTGTCCTTCGACGGCTTCAAGGCGGTCAACGATCTCTCGTTCTATGTCGAGGAGAACGAGATCCGCGTCATCATCGGTCCCAATGGCGCCGGCAAGACCACCGTGCTCGACCTGATCTGCGGAAAGACCAAGGCCACCTCAGGCTCGATCGAATTCCGCGGCAAGGACCTGACCAAGCTGAAGGAGAACCAGATCGTCAAGGCCGGCGTCGGCCGCAAATTCCAGACCCCGTCGATCTACGACGATCTCACGGTGTTCGAGAATTTGGAGATCTCCTATCCGCGCGGCCGCACCGTGTTCGGCGCGCTGACCTTTACCCGCGACGCCGCCGTGCGCGATCGGGTCCATGAGGTCGCTGAAATGATCTTCCTCAGGGATCGCCTCAACATGAGCGCGGCGCTGCTGAGCCACGGCCAGAAGCAGTGGCTCGAGATCGGCATGCTGCTGATCCAGGACCCGGACCTGCTGATGCTCGACGAGCCTGTCGCCGGCATGAGCGTGTCGGAACGCGCCAAAACCGCCGAGCTGCTCAACCGCATCATCAAGGACCGCTCGGTGCTGGTGATCGAGCACGACATGAAATTCGTCGAGGACATCGCCCACAAGGTCACGGTGCTGCACCAGGGCCAGATCCTCTCCGAGGGCACCATGGCGAAGGTGAAGAACGATCCGAAAGTGATCGAAGTTTACCTCGGACACTAAGGAGCGCGTCGATGCTGGCAATCAATGATCTTCACGTCGCCTACGGCCAGAGCGAGGTGCTGCATGGCCTCAACGTGTCGGTCGCGCCAAACGAGATCGTCGCGATCATGGGCCGCAACGGCATGGGCAAGACCACGCTGATGAAGTCCCTGATGGGGATCGTGCCGACCAAGAGCGGTTCGGTGACCATGGACGGCACCGAGCTCGGATCGCTGCCGAGCTACGATCGCGTCGCCAAGGGGCTCGCTTATGTACCGCAGGGGCGGATGATCTTCTCGACCATGACGGTGAAGGAGAACATCGAGACCGGCCTCGTCGTCTCCGGCGGCTCCGAGGTACCGGAGGATATCTACGAGCTGTTTCCGGTACTGCTGGAGATGAAGGGACGTCGCGGCGGCAATCTCTCCGGTGGGCAGCAGCAGCAGCTGGCGATCGCGCGGGCGCTCGCGACCAAACCGAAAGTGTTGCTGCTGGATGAGCCGACCGAAGGCATCCAGCCGTCGATCATCAAGGAGATGGCGCGCACCTTGAAGCGCATCCGCGACGAGCGCGGCCTGTCGATCGTCGTCTCCGAGCAGGTTCTGAGCTTCGCGCTCGACATCGCTGACCGCGTGCTCGTGATCGAGAACGGCGAGATCGTGCGTGACGATCCGCGCGACAGCGTCGATGCCGCGCAGATCTCGAAATTCCTGTCCGTCTAATCAGTAAACCAAGGGGAGCATCTCGATGCCAGATACGCTGATCAAGGTCGATCTCACCAAGTCGGCCTATGAAAACGACAAGATCCACAACCGCTGGCATCCGGAGGTTCCGATCGTCGAATGGGTCAGCCCCGGCGACGACTTCATCATCGAGACCGTCGACTGGACCGGCGGCTTCATCAAGAACAACGACTCGGCGGACGACGTGCGCGATATCGACCTGTCGATCGTGCACTTCCTGTCCGGTCCGATCGGCGTCAAGGGTGCCGAGCCCGGCGATCTGCTCGTGGTCGACCTGCTCGACGTCGGTCCTCTCAAGGAGAGCCTGTGGGGCTTCAACGGCTTCTTTTCCAAGCAGAATGGCGGCGGCTTCCTGACCGATCACTTCCCGCTGGCGCAGAAGTCGATCTGGGACATCAAGGGCCTTTATACATCGTCGCGCCACGTACCCGGTGTCAATTTCGCCGGCCTGATCCATCCCGGTCTGATCGGCTGTCTGCCCGATGCCAAGATGCTCGCGGCCTGGAACGCGCGCGAAGCCGAGCTGATTGCGACCAATCCGACCCGTGTACCCGGCCTTGCCAATCCGCCGTTCGCACCGACCGCGCATGCCGGACAGGCCAAGGGTGACGTCAAGGCCAAGATCGGTCTCGAGGGGGCCCGCACCGTGCCGCCGCGCGAGCATGGCGGCAATTGCGATATCAAGGACCTGTCGCGTGGCTCGAAGATCTACTTCCCGGTCTATGTACCGGGCGGCGGCCTCTCGATGGGCGATCTGCATTTCAGCCAGGGCGACGGCGAGATCACCTTCTGCGGCGCGATCGAAATGGCCGGCTGGCTGCACATCAAGGTCGACGTCATCAAGGACGGCGTGGCGAAATACGGCATCAAGAACCCCGTGTTCAAGCCGTCGCCGATCACGCCGAACTACAAGGACTATCTGATCTTCGAGGGTATCTCGGTCGATGAGGCCGGCAAGCAGCATTACCTCGACGTTCACATCGCCTACCGCCAGGCATGCCTGAACGCCATCGAGTACCTGAAGAAGTTCGGCTACTCCGGGGCCCAGGCCTATTCGATCCTCGGCACCGCGCCATGTCAGGGCCACATCTCCGGCGTGGTCGACGTGCCCAACGCCTGCGCCACATTGTGGCTGCCGACCGAGATTTTTGACTTCGACGTGATGCCGTCGGCGGCAGGGCCTGTGAAGCATATCACGGGCGACATCCAGATGCCGATCTCGCCGGACAAGTGATGCCAGCGCGAGGGATGCGGGGCGATGCGCCCCGCGTCCGGCGTCAACAGCGAAGGGAGCGACGATGCCCGTCTATGACTATCTCTGCGATGATTGCGGTCCGTTCACCGACATGCGGCCGATGGCCGAATGCGACAACCCGCAGGACTGTCCGCGCTGCGAGATGGAATCGCCGCGTGTGATCCTCACCGCGCCGGCGTTCTTCTGCATGCCGGCCGACAAGCGCAAGGCGCACGCCACCAACGAGCGCAGCAAGCACGCGCCGAAGACGCTCGACCAGTACAAGGCCGCGCACGGTCCGGGCTGCGGCTGCTGCGGGACGGGCACCAAGAAGAAACCGGGACGGCTCGTCACCAAAAGCAAGAGCGGCGCCGTCGGCTTCCCGACCGCGCGGCCATGGATGATCAGCCACTGACGCTGCGAGCTGAAGAACTCAAACCAGAACAGAAGGGCGTTTCAAATGCTTCACGGTGACATCTCCTCCAGCAACGACGTGGTCGGTGTCGCGGTCGTCAATTACAAGATGCCGCGGCTGCACACCAAGGCCGAGGTGCTCGACAACGCCCGCAAGATCGCCGACATGGTCGTGGGCATGAAGCTCGGCCTGCCGGGCATGGACCTCGTCATCTTCCCGGAATATTCGACCCACGGCATCATGTACGACTCCAAGGAGATGTACGAGACCGCCTCGCAGGTGCCGGGCGAGGAGACCGCGATCTTTGCTGAAGCCTGCCGCAAGGCCAAGGTGTGGGGCGTATTCTCGCTGACCGGCGAGCGCCATGAGGAGCATCCGCACAAGGCTCCCTACAACACGCTGATCCTCATGAACGACAAGGGCGAGATCGTGCAGAAGTATCGCAAGATCATGCCTTGGGTGCCGATCGAGGGCTGGTATCCCGGCAATTGCACCTATGTCTCCGAAGGCCCCAAGGGCCTGAAGATCAGCCTGATCATCTGCGATGACGGCAACTATCCGGAGATCTGGCGCGACTGTGCGATGAAGGGCGCCGAGCTGATCGTGCGCTGCCAGGGCTATATGTATCCGGCCAAGGAGCAGCAGGTGATGATCTCCAAGGCGATGGCCTGGGCGAACAATGTCTATGTCGCGGTGGCCAACGCCGCGGGCTTTGACGGCGTCTACTCTTATTTCGGCCACTCCGCGATCGTCGGCTTTGATGGCCGTACGCTGGGCGAGACTGGCGAAGAGGAATACGGCATCCAGTACGCCGGCCTTTCGAAGAGCCTGATCCGCGATGCCCGCCGCAACAACCAGTCGCAGAACCATCTCTTCAAGCTCTTGCATCGCGGTTACACCGGCATGATCAATTCCGGCGAAAGCGCCAAAGGCCTCGCTGCCTGTCCCTACGATTTCTACGCGAAGTGGATCGCCGACCCCGAAGGGACACGCGACATGGTCGAGGCGATGACCCGCCCGATGGTCGGCACCGAGGAATGCCCGATCGACGGGATTCCGAACGAGAAGTCCGCGACGAATTACTAGATCATCTAGCGGCGGGCTTCGGCGAGCGCCGGGGAAATGAGGAAGTTTGCGCCGAGGTAATTGGTGACAACATCAACTCGAGTAGGTCGTCACAGCCACAGGACTTGCTTGCGGTAGGTCAGATCGTTGAGCAGCGGCGCGGCGGGGCCCTCATGGAACACGGCGCCGCGTTCCAGCGCAAAGACGCGGTCGGCCAGCGCCAGCACGAGGTCGAGATTATGCTCGACGATCACGATCGACATGTGTCGGCGGAGTGCGTCGAACACTTTGAACAGCTCCAGCGTCACGGCCGGGGCGAGACCTTCGAAGGGCTCGTCGAGCAGCAGCAGGCGGACATTGCCCGACATCGCGCGCGCGACCGCAACCATCTGCTGCTCGCCGCCGGAGAGATAGTCGGCCGCGACGTTCATGCGCTCCTTAAGGCGTGGGAAGTGGTGCAGGATCTGCTCCTCGTCCCAGACCACGCCGTCGCTGCCGTCGGTCTTGCGGGCGAGGCGGCCGAGCGCGAGGTTTTCCCGCACCGTCATACCGGCGAACAGGCCGCGTCCCTGCGGCACATAGCCGACGCCGCGCCGCGCGATATCGGGGGCGGGAAGGCGCGCGATGTCGGTGCCGCGATAGTCGATGCTGCCTGAGGCCGCCGGCACAAGCCCGGCGATGGATTTGAGCAGCGTCGACTTGCCGGCGCCGTTGCGGCCGAGCAGGGCGACGATCTCGCCTTCGCGCACATCGAGCGCGGCGTCGTTGAGGATATGGCTCTTGCCGTAAAAGGTATTGACGCCGTCGAGCCGCAGCACGGTCGCGTGGTCGCCGGCGTCCGCGTCGCTGCGGCGGTGCTCGACGGCGGGAATGCCCTTGCCGGTATAGATCTCCTGTACCCGCAGGTCGGCCCGCACCGCCTTGGGGCAGTCCGACATCAGGACTTCGCCCTGGTTCATCACTGTCACGACCTGCGAGAAGCCGAGCACGCGGTCGATGTCGTGCTCGACGATCAGCACCGGAATGTTGGCCGCGATGTTCTTGACCAGGTTGGAGACGCGCTCGCGTTCGGCCGCGGCAAGGCCGGCGAGCGGCTCGTCGAGCAGCAGCACCTGCGGCTTGGAGCCGAGCGCGATGCCGAGATCGACTAGCCGCTGCCCGCCATAGGAGAGCTCGCCGCCCTCGATCTCCTCGATGCCTTCGAGCCCGAGGAATTTCGTCAGCGCGGCGGTCTCGGCGTGAATGTCCTTGTAAGCGTCGATGTCGTTCCAGATGTTGAAGCGCATCGGCCGCCGCGCCTGCAGCGACAGGCGGAGGTTCTCGTAGATGGTCAGGCCGCGGAATAGATTGGTGATCTGAAACGAGCGCGCCAGCCCCTGATGGCAGATCAGATTGGCCGGCACACCGGCGATGTCGCGGCCCTGCAGGCGGATCGTGCCCTGGTCGGGCGCATAGAGGCCGGAGACCAGGTTGAACAGCGTGGTCTTGCCGGCGCCGTTCGGTCCGATCAGCGCGTGGATCTCGCCGGCCGCGACCGTGATGCTGGCATTCTCGACCGCGCGGATGCCGCCGAACTTTCGCGAGACGCCGCTGACCTCGAGCACGGTGCCCTTCAACGCCTCCGGCCGCAGGAAATCGGGCAGTGGCAGACCGTCATAGATCTTGCGCCGGCTCATCGCCGCCGTCTCTTCCGCGGGAGGACGAAGACGCCGCATGATCAGCGCGCCAATGCCGACGAGGCCGCCGGGCGAGTACATCACGAAGGCCACGAAGGTGAGGCCGAACCAGAACAGCCAGTCCGACGTCCAGATCGAGAACAGCTCGCGGAACAGAATGAAGAACAGCGCGCCGAGCGCAGGCCCGAGCAGGCTGCGCATGCCGCCGATCACGACCATCGCCAGCAACTCGCCGGCAAACGGGACCGAGACGGCTTCGGCCGAGACGAGATAGTTGAGGAAGCCGATCAGCGCGCCGGCAAGGCCGGTGACGACGGCCGAGATTACGAACACGGCCAGCTTGTAGCGTTCGACCGGATAGCCCTGGAAGCTCGCTCGCAGCTGGTTCTCGCGGATCGCGACCAGCACATGCCCGAACGGCGAGCGCACGAGCCGCATCAGCACATAGAGCGCGGCGAGCCCAATCGCCGCGACCACGATGTAATAGTTGAGCGCGCTGTCGAAGCTGACGGAGCCGATGCCACCGCGCTTCAACCCGCCGAGCCCGTCCTCGCCGCCGGTGAGGCTCGTCCAGCGGAAGGCGGTGGTATAGACCAGCGCGGCGAGCGCCAGGGTCAGCAGCGAGAAATAGACGCCGCGACGGCGCAGGATCAGCATGCCGATTACGGTCGACGCCATCGCGACCACGATCATCGATCCCAGCAGCGGCAGCCAGATCTCGCCGGGAAAGTATCGGAGCTGGATCAGGCCGGCAGCATAGGCGCCGATGCCGAACCAGGCGCTGTGGCCGAACGAGACGAGACCGGTATAGCCGATGCAGAGATTGAGCCCCATGGTCGCGATCGCGAGACCGACGATCCAGGTTCCGGTGTTCAAGGACAGGCCGACGGCTCTCAGAAAAAAGGGCAGGGCGATCACCGCGACGATCGCGATCAGCAGCGGCTTCAACCGGTCGATGGGCGAGGCGGTTCTCATTCGAATTTCTCGATACGCTCGCCAAGCAGGCCGCGCGGGCGCACCAGCAGCACCAGGAACATCAGGATGTAGATCGAGGCCTCGCCGGCGGCGGGCTCGAAGTGAATGGCGATACCGCGCACCACGCCGACGAGCAGCGCCGAGATGACGACGCCCCAGAAGCTGCCGAGGCCGCCGATCACGACGACGACGAAGGCGATCGTCATGATCTCCGCGCCCATCGCCGGGTGCACCGTGGTGATCGGCGCGAAGAAGGCGCCGCCGAGCGCTGCCATGCCGACGCCGAGCATCACGATCGCGGTCATGTAGGGCTGCAGTCGGATGCCGAGGGCTGCAACCATGTCCGGCCGCTGGATGCCGGCGCGCACCACGCGGCCGAACGAGGTCTTTTGCAGCAGCAGCCAGATTCCGAGCAGCACGGCGGCAACGACAGCGAGGATCAGCAGGCGATAGCGCGAGAACAGGAAGTCGCCGATGATGACCGAGCCGCGGAAGTTTTGCGGGATCTCGGTCGTAACAGGGGCGGCGCCCCAGATCATGCGGATCGCCTGCTCGGCGACCATCGCGAGGCCGAAGGTCACGAGCAGGCTCAGGATCGGATCAGCCGTGTAGAAGCGGCGCAGGATGAAGCGCTCGAACAGGATGCCGAGCAGGGCGACCGCGAACGGCGAGATCACCACGGAGGCGCCGAAGCCGAGGCGCTTGGTCAGCTCGACGCACACATAGGCACCTAACGCATAGAAGGCGCCGTGGGCGAGATTGACGATGCCGCCGACGGAGAAGATCAGCGACAGCCCGAGCGCGATGAGCAGGTAATAGCCTCCGAGCACGAGGCCATTCACCACCTGTTCCAGCAAGAACTCGAACTGCATGTTGCGCCCTTAGCTTTTGATGAAGAACGGCGCCGGCAGGGCCGGCGCCGTCGACGCCCATCGGCCGTGCCGCGCGGATGCGCGTCAGGCTTTCATCTCGCAGGGGTTCTGCTCTTTGGTCGGATAGATCGTCTCCAGCGGATCGTTCGCCGCCGGCACCGCATCGCCCAGCACCAGCATGTCCCACTGGTCCTTCATCTGGTCCTTTGGCTTGACCGAGAAGGGATAGGCCTCCTGCACCAGCTGGTGGTCCCAGCTGCGGAAATAAGCCTTGCGCGCCTTCATGATGTCGAACTGGCTCTGCTTCTCGAAATAGGCGATCAGCTCGCTACTGTCGGTCGACTTCGTCGTGTTGATCGCCTCCGCCAGCAGCTTGAGCGTGATGTACTCGATCCAGGCGTGGTTCTCCGGCGGCTTGCCGTACTTCTTGCTGAAGGCCGCGACGAAGGCCTGCGAGGCCGGATTGTTCAGCGTGTGGTACCAGACCGTCGGCCAGGTGCCGCTGAGGTTGCCCGCGCCCGCCGCCCAGGCGTCGCCGGTGTTGAGATTGAAGCCGACCAGTGGGTAGGGCAGGCCGAACTCGGCATATTGCTTGACGAGGTTGGTGACCTGGTTGCCGGCGAGGTTGCAGCAGACCACGTCGGGCTTTGCTTGCCGCACCTTGAGGAGGTAAGGGCTGAAGTCGGTGACGTCGGTCGCAATCAGCTCATCGCCGATCAGGTTCGCCTCATGCGCGCCGAAGAACGACTTTGCCGCCTTCAAGAGGTCATGACCGAAGATGTAGTCGGCGGTGAGCGTGAAGAACTTCTTGCCCTTCACCATGCCCTTCTGCGACAGCGCGGTGCCGACCGCGTTGACCATCACGGTGTTCGGGATGTCGCAGTGGAACGAGTATTTGTTGCAGTTCTTGCCGCGCAGCGCGTCCGAGCGCGCGCCGGTGGAGAAGAACACCTTCTTGTTGCGCTCGGCGACCTGCATGATGGTGAGCGAGGATGCCGACGAGATCTCGCCGAGCAGCACCACCGCGCCATCCTGCTCCAGCATACGCTGCGCCTTGGTGGCGGCGGTCGCCGGATTGATCGAGTCTTCCGAGAGCAGGTCGATCTGCTTGCCCAGGATGCCGCCGGAGGCGTTGATCTCCTCAGTCGCGAGCTTCACGCCCAGCTGGGCGTAGCTGCCGATCACGCCGAGAAAGCCGGTGAGCGGCGTCAGGTGTCCGATCCGGATCTTCTCGGCCTGTGCTCTGACGATCGCCGGAAACCCCAGTGTGGACGCGCCAACGAAGGCTGCGCCCGCCCGTAACAACGTCCGTCGCGGGTAGCGGATCATGTCTGTCTCCTCCCGGGTGCATCGTTCTCTCTTCCAAATCGAGTATCCGATATTGTGAGAGACATTTTTTTAATGCTGGAGGATAATCCCGAACGCCATCGCCGGTGTCAACCGGCAAAATCGCCGCTTCGCTTGCAGCTCAGGCTTTTTGCGAGAACGCCTTGTGCGCCCGGTCCTTGGCGCCGAATTCGGCCGATAGGCGGTCGGCGGCGGCCTGCACGATCTGCGCGCCGGCGTGCAGCGCCTGGTTGGAGAGCCGCCAGATCGGACCGGAAATGCCGAGCGCACCGATCACCTGCCCGGTGAAATCGGTCACGGGCACGGCCACGCATCGCACCTCGGGATTGAACTCGCCGTCGTCGAACGCAACGCCGGTGCGCTGGACCTCGGCGATCTCGCGCGCGAGCACGCCGGCATCGGTGATGGATTTCGGTGTCGACGGTTTGAGCTCTGCGCGCCCCAGGAACCGCTTGAACTGATCGGGACGGAGCGAGGCCAGGATGATCTTGCCGAGCGCGGTGCAATGCGCAGGCCGAACCACGCCGACACGGTCAGTGAGCTGGAACGCGCCGGGACCGCTGGTGCGCGCGATGACGATCACCGCATCGCCCATCCGCACGGCAAAATGGCTGCTTTCGCTGGTCTGGCGCGACAGCTCCTCAAGCACCGGGGTCGCGACATTGACCATCTCGATCTCGTCGAGCGCCGATGCGGCGAGCGCGAACAGCGGCCGTCCGATGCGGTAGCGCTTGTTATCCTTCTCCTGGCGGAGATAGCCTAGCGAGACCAAGGTCTTTGCCAGATGAAACGTGGTGGAGTTGTGCAGGCCGACCAGCTTGCTCAGCTCGGCAAGCCCGATACCCTCGCGATGGCGCGCGACCTGCTCGAGGATCGAGAAGGCGCGGCCGAGCGACTGAACGCCGCCGCTGCGCTGCTTGTCGTCGGCCTCGTCCTCGCCTTCGGCCCCGGGGGCAGGGACCAGTTTGGCAATCGCAGACTTGCGTGCGGTTGCAGGCTTTTCGCTCGTGCTGGGCTTGGTACGCGATCTCAAGGACAAGGCCCCCTTCAGGTTAAGTCCGTCATGACTCCATTGCTGCGACAGTAGCACGCAACGGCGCAACCGTCGGAGTTGAGGCTGCGCGTTTCCTCAAGTGAGTAGCCTATCACAATATAAATTGACGTACAGCATTATGAGAAATACTGTGCCGCGGCCCAGCGACGACCGCCATGTTCCCCGCATCGGTCCATAAGAAGTCGTGGGCCGGCAGGAGACGTTGATGTCGAAGAATATGCTCAATGGCGCCCAGGTCATTGTCGACTATCTGATCCAGGAGAAGGTGCCGCAGGTGTTCGGGCTCTGCGGCCACGGCAACATCCAGTTCATCGATGCGCTGTACGAGCGCTCGTCCGACATCAAGACGATCTCCGTGCACCACGAGAGCGTCGCCGGCTTCATGGCGGACGTCTATTACCGCGTCTCGGGAAAGCCGACTGCAACCTTCACCTCATGCGGTCCCGGCTCGGCGAACTTGCCGATCTCGCTCGCCAACGCCTTTCTCGATTCCGTGCCGTTCATGGCGATCACCGGCAACGTGCCGACCAGCCAGTTCAACCGCGGCGCGTTCCAGGAAATGTATCGGCACCACCAGGCCGACTTTCCGTCTACCGTGCGCACGATCTGCAAAAAGGTGTTTCAGCCGACGCGCGGCGAGATGGTGCCGCTCGCCGTGCGGCAGGCCTGGAAGACGATGGTCACGGGACGTCCCGGTCCCGTGGTGGTTGACGTGCCCTTCGATGTCTTCATGGAGTCTGCGGCCGAAGAGGCGCCCAAGGCGATCGAATGGAACGTCAACATCTCCAGCCGTTGCGGCGCCGATCCGGACGGCGTCGAGAAGGCGGTCGACATGCTGCTTTCGGCCGAACGGCCGGTGATGCTGGTCGGGCAGGGCGTGCGCTATGGCGGCGCGGCGGAGGAGTTGCGCAAGCTCGCCGAACGGCTTCAGATTCCTGTTGCGGCGTCAGCCAGCGGGCTCGGCGCACTCGACGTCAACCATCCGCTCGCGCTCGGCCTCGTCGCGCGGGCCGGCCACTACCAGGCCAACCACGCGACACGTCAGGCCGACGTGCTGCTCGCGCTCGGCGTTCGCTTCGACGACCGCACGTCGAGCTCGTGGATCCCCGGCTATTCCTTCACGATCCCGCCGACGAGATTGATCCATGTCGACATCGACCCCGAGGAGATCGGCCGCAACTATCCCGTCGCGCTCGGCCTGATGGCCGATGTGCGCACCTTCCTGCGCCAGGTCCATGCCGAGCTCGACCGCCGCGACAACCTCTTCAAGAAATCCGATGCACGCAAGAAATGGCTGATGCAAATCGACGGCTATCGCAAGGAGTGGGACAAGTTCGTCGCGCCCGGCTTCTCCGATGACTCGACGCCGATCAATCCGCAGCGCGCGGCGGCCGAGATCGACAAGGCGCTGCCGGATGACGCGATCCTCGTCTCCGACATCGGCGTGCATCACAACTGGCTGCTCGGCTTCTGCAAGCCGAAGCGGCCCGACTCGCTGATCGGCTCGATGGGGTTCGGCCCGATGGGTTTTGGCGTCGCCGGCGTGATGGGCGCGAAATTCGCCGCGCCCGATCGTCCCTGCGTGTCAGTATGCGGCGACGGCGCTTTCTTCATGCATGCCAACGTGCTCGGCACGGCGGTGGAATACAATCTGCCCGTGGTCTGGGTGGTCTGGAACAATTACGCCTATGCCTCGATCCGCGGTCTTCAGCGCGGCTATCTCGGTGGACGCGAGCTTGCGACCGACTTCAAGCATCCGGAGACGGGCGAGCGCTACAACCCTGACTTCGCGGCGATGGCGCGCTCCTGCGGTGTCGAGGGCGTGCGGGTCGATCGCGCCGGGGATCTTGGCGAAGCGATCCGCAAGGGCATCGCCGCCAACAGGCCTTATCTGATCGATGTCGACATCGCCGCCGACGTCAATCCGGCCGGCGCCGGCGTCTGGGAATTGCCGGGCCTCGGCCAGAGCAAGGCCGGCATCGGCACGCGCTTCCAGCCGGGCTGATCCAGATCGTCAATCAAAACGTATCGGGGAGATGAAAATGACGCTCGCAGGCAAGAAGGTCGTCGTGATCGGCGGCTCCTCAGGCATCGGCCTTGCCACGGCTGAGCTTGCGAAGGGAGAGGGCGCGGACGTCATCATCGCTTCGCGCAGTGCGGCAAAGCTCGATCCCGTCGCGGAGCGGCTCAAGGTGACGGCGATCCCGGCCGACGTGACCAACGATCAGAGCGTCGCTGACCTGTTCCGCCGCACCGGCCCGGTCGATCACGTCGTGCTGACGGCCGCGCAGCTTCGCACCGGACCATTCAAGACGGTCTCGATGGAGGATGTGCGCGGCACGATGGAAGGCAAATTCTGGGGCGCCTGGCGCGTGGCGCGCGAAGCGGAGATCCGGCCCGGCGGCTCGCTGACATTGGTCACCGGCTTTCTCAGCGTTCGCCCGCGGCCGAACTCGGCGATCATCAGTGCGGCCAATGGCGCGCTGGAGTCGCTGGCCCGTGCGCTCGCGCTCGAGCTTGCGCCGGTGCGGGTCAATGCGGTCTCGCCGGGCGTGGTCGATACGCCGATCCGCGCCGCGATGCCGGAAGCGGCGCGCAAGGAGATGCTGGCGAAGACGGCGGCCGCATTGCCGGTCGGCCGCGTCGGCGTGGCGGATGACATCGCCCGGCAAATCGCGAGCTTCATGTCCAACGGGTTTGCCACGGGGTCGATCGTCTATATCGACGGCGGCGCGCTCGTGAACTAGGGAGCAGGATGATGATTGAGGAAACTGGCGGCGCCTTCATCCGCAACATCGCCGAGGTGCCCTGGCGCGAATTTCCCAACCATTTCGGCGGCGCGCTGTCAAAGCCGCTGGTGATGCCGGAGACCGCAGGCTCGCGTCGCATCGACTACCGCATCTCGATGTACCAGCCGATGGCCTATGTCGCGCGGCATCATCACAAGGTGCAGGAGCAGGTCTATCACGTCCTCGACGGCGAGGGGCTGATGGAGATCGCTGGCAAGAAATATGTCGTGCGCAAGCACGACGTGATCTTTCTGCCGCCGGGCGTTGAGCATGCGATCTCGAATTCGGGCCTGACGGACTTGGTCTTTCTGGTAGTTACCTCACCCGTTACCGACGGTGAGGGGCCAATCTGACACAGGTGGTGAACGCATTTCCGGAACATGGACAGGCTCCAGCCCAACGAGGCTGCCGTTGACACAAAGCGAACCACCTTTGGTGCTCCTCGACGATCTTCCCTGGTTGTAGTTAGCCCAAATTGGCGGATGAGGGACTGCAGCGAGGGTTCAGGATTTTCAACCAGTTCGAAGGCGGAGCGCGCACGACGTGTGCACCGGGGGATCAGGAAAATTAATAAGGGCCAGCGAGGAAGTCGTTCTCTCTATTGATAAGACGCAAACTCGGGAAGTCAGGAAGCCGCGCGAGGGCAGGGCAAGCGCCGACGGCTCATCGCGATCTGCCCATATGCCGTGCCGCCTTCCTGAGCCGCGTGCCGCGATGAAGTGCAGAGAGCTGAGCCATTAGTGGCGCTTATGTCGCAAATTTTTACTTCCAATTTTACTTCGCAAAATCCTGTCCCTAGCCTCACGCGCAACTGATTACATCCGCAGCCGGTCAATGCCGATCGGCGAGCGTTCATCGTAACCAATGAGGGTTGCCATGTCTGACAGGGGTAAGGGGACATTCACTTCCGATCCGGCGGAAGCAGACGCGAGGCGTGCGAAAAAGCTGAGCCGGCGCACGCTGTTGAAGGGAGCGGCCGCAATCGCGGGCGCCGCTGCGGGATCGGATGCGATCCGTGGCTTTCCGACCATCTGGGCGCAGGAGATCAAGGATATCGAGCTGCGCCATGTTGGCGTGTCCTATTCGGTGGTGAAGGCGATCGGCGACCAGGCTGCCAAGGATCTCGGCTTCAAGGTGACGATGCAGAACCTCGACACTTCCGCTGCCATCAATCGCTTCATAAGCCAGCCTAATACGGTCGACATCGCCGACCTCGAGGGATGGCAGGCGAAGCTCGCTGCCAAGCGGGCGGTGATCCAGGGCATCGAGGTCAAGAAGATCAAGGAGTTCGACAACATCCTGCCGATCTTCACCAAGGGCGAGATCGACGGGCACAAGATCCCGCGCCAGGGCATCTCGCCCTATGAGGCGATGTACATCTCCAAGCCCGACTCCACCGACCTGCATGACGGCGTCACCGAATGGGCGACGTTTCTGCCGCAGGTCTACAACGCCGACTCTATCGGCTATCGGCCCGATCTGGTTGGTCATGAAGTGACCGAGTGGAAGGATCTGATCGATCCCAAGTTCAAGGGCAAGGCCGCGATCCTCGACGTGCCCGCGATCGGCATCATGGACGCCGCGCTCTGCTTTGAAAGCGCCGGGCTGATCAAGTACGGCAACAAGGGCAATATGACCAAGGAGGAGATCGATTTCACCTGCAACAAGCTGATCGAGCTGAAGAAGCAGGGCCAGTTCCGTGCGACCTGGACCACCTTCGACCAGTCGGTGCAGCTGATGGCGGCGGGCGAGGTGGTGATCCAGTCGATGTGGTCGCCGGCGGTCGCAGCCGTCCGCGTCAAGGAAATTCCCTGCGTCTACGCGCCTGTGAACGTCAAGAACGGCAAGGAAGGCTATCGCGGCTGGTGCAACGGCATGGGCCTGATGAAGCATCTCTCCGGCAAGAAGCTCGATGCGGCCTACGAATATCTCAACTGGTATCTGTCGGGCTGGCAGGGCGGCTTCGTCGCGCGCTACGGCTACTACAGCCCGGTGCCGTCGACCGCGAAGAAATTCCTCACGCCGGCCGAATGGGCATTCTGGTACGAGGGCCAGCCCGCGCCCGAAGTGGTCAACGATCCCTATGGCGTTGCGATGGAGAAGGCCGGCACCAAGCGCGACGGCGGCTCGTTCCTGGATCGCGTCAAGAACATCTCGTGCTGGAACACGCTGATGGACGAAGCCGCCTACATGAACAAGCGTTGGAACGACTTCAAGGTGGCCTGAAACCTGCTTTCCCTGACCTAAACAAGGGCGCCGGCGCCGTCACGCGCCGGTGCGACAAGACCGGCTTCGAGGCGTTCGCTGACATGCAGCCTAGTCCAAGTCCATCGCGCTCCAATCTCGCCGGCTGGCTTTATGTGTCGCCGCTGGTGCTGGTGCTGGTGCCGTTCTTCGTGGCGCCGATCCTGGTCGTGCTGGCCGCGAGCTTCTTCGCCACCGACGGCTTTGGCGGACTGACGCCGGGCTTCACGCTCGCAAGCTATGTCGAGGTGCTGCATTCGGCGCTGACGCTGAAACTGTATCTGGCGACCATCAAGTTCACGGTGCTGACCTGGGTCTTCACGCTGATCATCGGCTTCTTCGTCGCCTACTTCCTGGTGTTCCACGTTCGCAACCAGCTCTTGGCAATCGGCCTGTTCCTGCTGTGCACCGTGCCGTTCTGGACCTCGAACATCATCCGGATGATTTCCTGGATCCCGCTGCTCGGCAAGGAAGGTCTGATCAACCAGGCGCTGCTGGCGATGGGCGTGATCCGCCAGCCGCTGGAGGTTCTGCTGTTCTCCGACCTTGCGGTGGTCATCGCCTATGTCCACCAGCTCACGATCTTCATGATCGTGCCGATCTTCAACTCCATGGCGCGGATCGACAAGAAGCTGATCGAGGCCGCGATCGATGCCGGTGCCAGCCGCTTCGACATCATGCGCCTGATCGTGGTGCCGATGTCCAAGAGCGGCATCGCGCTCGGCACCATCTTCGTGGTCTCGATCGTGATGGGCGACTTCTTCGTGGTCAAGGTGATGTCCGGCGGCGGCTCGGCCTCCGTTGTCAGCGCCTTCTACGAGGACGTCGGCGTGCTGCAATATCCGACCGCGGCCGCGAGCGCGGTATTGCTCACGCTGGTGCTGGTCGCGATCGTCTCGCTGATCCTGCGCACCGTGGACATCCGGCAGGAGATCACGCGATGAGCGCCGTTCTCGCCGATATGCCTAAATCCGACCTGTCCAAGTCGGTCGCGCCTGCGACGACCAAGGCGATCGCGCCAAGCAAAGGCGGCCGGCCCTGGACGTTCTACCTGCTGGCGACGCTGTTCGGGCTCTACGTCGTCGCGCTCTACGGCCCGATGTTCTGCATCTACATCCTCTCGTTCCAGGACATCCGCGGCGGCCTGGTCTTCCCGATGAAGGGCCATTCGCTGCACTGGTTCGTCGATCTCTTCACCCAGGTGCGGACCGGCGACGTCAAGGGCTCGTTCGACCGCTCGATCAAGCTCGCGGTCATCGTCACCGTCATTACGGTGGTGGTATCATTCCTGGCCGGACTGGGCTTCCGCAGGCGTTTTCCCGGCGACACGTTCGTCTTCTACATGATGATCGGCAGCCTGGTTGCGCCCGGTCTCGTGCTCGGCCTCGGCACCGGGCTCCTGTTCCAGGCGCTCGGGCTGAATGCGAGCTGGTACACCTCGGCGCTCGGCGCCCAGCTGTCCTGGACGCTGCCGTTCGGCGTGCTCGTGATGTTCGCAGTGATGTCGCGCTTCAATCACGTCTGGGAGGAGGCGGCCTACGATCTCGGGGCCAGCCGCTGGCAGTCGATCTGGCTCGTAATGATCCCGGTGCTGGCGCCGGGCCTCGTCGCGGTCGCGCTGTTCGGCTTCACGCTGTCCTACGACGAGTTCGCGCGCAGCCTGCAGACCGCGGGCTCGCTGAACACGCTGCCGCTGGAAATCTGGAGCATGACGCTGAACGTCACCTCGCCCTCGCTCTACGCGCTCGGCACGGTGACCACCATCGTCTCCTTCATCGTCATCGGCGCCAGCCTCGGCACCATCGTGCTGATTCAGAAGAAGCGCGGCGGCCGGGCCGAAGGTTGAGCAGGGGTTGAGTCAGGAATGAAGAGCGATCGCGGCGATATCGAACTGGCAGGCGTCTGCAAGAGCTTTGACGGCGTGACCAACGTCGTCGACGGCGTCAACCTCAAGATCGCCGATGGCGCTTATTGCTGCTTCATTGGCCCCTCCGGCTGCGGCAAGACCACGATCTTGCGCATGATCGCGGGTCACGAGGATCCGACCGCAGGCGAGATCGTGATCGGCGGCCAGAACGTGGTGGGCCTTGCGCCGGTGCAGCGGCGCACTGCGATGATGTTCCAGTCCTACGCGCTGTTCCCGCATCTGACGGTCCGCGAGAACATTGCCTTCGCCCTGCGGGTGCGGGGCCAGTCCAAGGCCGATCGCCTGCGCGCCGCAGACGCCATGATCGAGAAGGTGCGGCTGACGCAATTCGCCGACCGCCTGCCGGCCCAGCTCTCGGGCGGCCAGCAACAGCGGGTGGCGCTGGCGCGTGCGGCGATTACCGAGCCGCGCGTGCTGCTGCTCGACGAGCCGCTGTCGGCGCTCGACGAGCAGCTCCGGGTCCAGATGCGCCAGGAGTTGCGACGGATGCAGCAGGAGCTCGGCATCACCTTCATCCACGTCACTCACACCCAGCTCGAGGCGATAGCGCTGGCCGACCTCGTCGTGGTGATGGAGCAGGGCAGGATCAAGCAGGCAGGACCGGCGCGCGAGGTCTACGCCCATCCGCACGACCGCTACGTCGCCGAGTTCATGGGTGGGCAGAACGTGCTGTCGGGTCGGGTCGAGAAGGTCAACGGTGCGAGCTTCACGCTGGCGCAGGCTGCTCCCTCCGGCATCGAGGTGCCGCTTCTGGCTCGCCCGACCGTCAGCGTCGGCGACAAGGTCGATATTGCTGTGCGTCGCGATGACGTCGCGCTGGTCAGGCCGGGCAGGGAGCTCCCGCCGGGCTGCACCACGTCGCTTCCGAGCCGGGTGCTCGCGATTGAATACCAGGGCTACTTCGTGAAGGTCATGCTCGACACGGTGCCGGACGACGATTTCGTCGCCTATGTGCCGGAAAAGACCTTCTTCGCAGATCCCTTCACCGTCGGCGATGTCGTGATGGCCACGTGGGCCACCGGCAGCGCGTTGCCACTCGCCTAGAGCCCCGTCGCGCAGGAGTATGACCGTGCAGATATCCTTTACACTCAACGGCCGGCCAACCACCGTGGACGTCGAACCGGCGACGCTCGTCGCCGAGCTGCTGCGCGAGCAGCTCAATCTCACCGGCACCCATATCGGCTGCGACACCAGCCAGTGCGGCGCCTGCGTGGTGCATCTCAACGGACTGCCCGTGAAAAGCTGCACGCTGCTGGCGCCCGCGCTTGACGGCGCGACGCTGCTGACCATCGAGGGCCTCAAGGGCGCGCCGGGCTCGAACAGGATGCATCCGATGCAGGAAGCGTTTCGCGAGCATCACGGCCTGCAATGCGGCTTCTGCACGCCCGGCATGCTGATGACCGCGGTCGCACTTGCCACCGAGAAACCGGACCTGACGGAAGCCGACGTCCGTCACGGCCTTGAAGGCAACATCTGCCGCTGTACCGGCTATCAGAACATCGTCGTCTCGGTCATGGCCGGCGCCGCCGCCATGAATGCCGCCAAGGGAGAGTGACTATGGGCACTGTGATCGGCATCGGCGCCGCACCGAAGCGCAAAGAGGACCAGCGCTTCCTCACCGGCCGCGGCAACTACGTCTCCGACATCAAGCGCCCGGGCATGACATCAGGCGTGTTCGTGCGCTCGCCCCATGGCCATGCGGTGCTGCGCGGCATCGACAAGAGCGCGGCGCTGGCCTCGCCCGGCGTCATCGCGGTGCTGACCGGCGACGATGTTTCCGACGACGGACTGGGCTCGCTGCCCTGTGGCTGGGGCATCACCGACGCCAAGGGCGTGCCGATGAAGGAGCCGCCGTTCCCGATGCTGGCGCAGGACAAGGTGCGCTTCGTCGGGGACATGGTGGCGTTCGTGATCGCAGAAACGCCGGAGCAGGCCAATGCGGGTGCCGAGCTCCTGAAGGTCGACTACGAGGTGCTGCCCTCGGTGGTCGGTGTGCTCGAGGCGATCCGACCAGATGCGCCGCAGTTGTTTGACGATGTGCCGAACAACATCTGCTGCGACTGGGAGCTCGGCGACAAGGCTGCGGTCGAATCCGCCTTCAGGAAGGCGGCGCATGTCGCAAAGCTCAGCCTCGTCAACAACCGCCTCATCGGCAATCCGATGGAGCCGCGCGCGGCGATCGCCGAATACGAGCCCGGTACCGACCGCTACACGCTGTGGACCACCAGCCAGTTCCCGCACGTCGTGCGCTTCCTGATGGGCGCGCTGGTGCTGAACATCCCGCAGCACAAGCTGCGCGTGGTCGCGCCCGATGTCGGCGGCGGCTTCGGCGTCAAGCAGTTCCACTACGGCGAGGAAGCCGTGATCACCTGGGCGGCCAAACGGGTGATGCGGCCGGTGAAATGGGTCGCGAGCCGTTCCGAAGGCTACGTCTCCGATCGCCACGGCCGCGATCACGTCACCGAGGCCGAGCTTGCGCTCGACGAGACTGGAAAATTCCTCGCGTTCCGGGTCAAGACGCTGGCCAATATGGGCGGCTATCTATCGACGTTCGGTCCCAACATTCCGACCAACCTCTATGGTCCGCTGCTGGGCGGTGTCTACACCACGCCTGCGATTTACTGCAATGTGAAGGTGGTCTTCACCAACACCGTGCCTGTCGACGCTTATCGCGGCGCGGGCCGGCCCGAGGCGACCTTCGTGCTGGAGCGTATGGTCGACGTCGCAGCCGCCGAGATGGGGATCGATCGCGTCGAGATCCGCCGCCGCAACATGATCCCGAAGGAAGCCTATCCGTACCAGACACCGGTGCTGGTGCAGTATGATTCCGGCGATCCCATGGGCTGCCTCGACGGCGCATTGGTCGCCGCCGACGTCAAGAATTTTGGCGTACGCAAGGCGGCCTCCGCCAGCAAGGGCAAATTCCGCGGGCTGGGTTACTCCACTTATGTCGAAGCCTGCGGCCTCGCGCCGTCGCGCTTTGCAGGGCGGCTTGGCGCGCGCGGTGGTCTCTATGAGAGCGCCACGGTGCGGGTGCATCCAACCGGCCAGGTGACGGTCATGATCGGCACGCACAATCATGGCCAAGGCCACGAGACGACCTTCGCGCAAATCGTCTCAGACAAGCTCGGCGTCGCGTTTGAGAATGTCGACATCGTGTTCGGCGACACTGACCGTGTGCAGTTCGGCATGGGCACCTACGGCTCGCGCTCGCTGGTCGTTGGGGGCGCCGCGCTGTCGAAGGCGACCGACAAGGTGATCGTCAAGGGCAAGAAGATCGCCGCGCATCTGCTCGAAGCGTCCGAGGCCGACATCCAGTTCGAGGCCGGAAAATTTTCCGTCGCCGGCACGGACCGCATCAAGACGTTCGAAGAGATCGCGGGCGCCGCCTATGTGCCGCACGACTATCCGCTCGAGGTGCTGGAGCCGGGGCTCGAGGAGCAGGCCTATTACGATCCCGTCAACTTCACTTATCCCGGCGGCAGCCACATCGCCGAGGTCGAGGTCGATCCGGAGACCGGTACGGTGACGCTCGTCAACTACACAGCGGTGGACGACGTCGGGACGGTCATCAACCCGATGATCGTCGAAGGCCAGCTGCACGGCGGCATCGTGCAGGGCGTCGGCCAGGCGCTGTTCGAGAACGCGGTCTATGACGAAGGCTCGGGCCAGCTCCTTTCAGGCTCGCTCATGGATTACTGCATGCCGCGCGCCGATCATCTGCCGATGATGAAGGTGGCGACCCACTCCACGCTCTGCACACACACACCGATGGGCGTGAAAGGCTGCGGCGAGGTCGGCACCATCGGCTCGCCCGCCGCCGTCATCAACGCCGTGGTGGATGCGCTGTCGCATCTCGGCGTCACCCATGTCGACATGCCGGCGACACCGAACCGGATCTGGCGGTTGCTGCAAAACGCATCGCTGCCGGTGGCCGCGGAATAGGGAGGACACAACAATGAAACCATTTGGGTACCACCAACCCGGCCAGATCCCCGATGCGGCCAAGTTGTTGACCTCGATCGAGGACAGCAAGCTCGTGGCCGGTGGCATGACGCTGATCCCGACATTGAAGCAGCGGCTGGCGAGCCCGGTCGCGCTAATCGATCTGTCGAAGCTCGGAAGCCTCATGGGCATCACCGACGACGGTGCCACGATCACCATCGGCGCGATGACGCCGCATGCGGTGGTGGCGGCCTCGAAACTGGTGCAAACGAAAATTCCCGGGCTCGCGGCACTTGCGTCCATGATCGGCGACCCCGCCGTGCGCAGCCGCGGCACGATTGGCGGCTCCGTCGCAAACAACGATCCGGCCGCTGATTATCCCGCAGGCGTGCTTGGCCTCGGTGCCACCATCATCACCAGCACGCGCGAGATCGCTGCCGACAACTACTTCCTCGGTCTGTTCGAGACCGCGCTTGAGCCGGGCGAGATCATCACCGCGATCCGCTTTCCGGTGCCGCTCAAGGCAGGCTATGCGAAGTTCAAAGCGCCGGCCTCGCGCTACGCGCTGGTTGGTGTGTTCGTGGCCAAATTCGCCGACGGGGTCCGCCTCGCCGTCACCGGCGCGGGGCCGGGCGTGTTCCGCGTGCCGCCGATGGAGGCGGCGCTGTCCGGCAGTTTCGATCCATCCGCGATCGCGGCGATCAGGATCGACACAGACGGCCTCACTTCCGATATCCATGCCGAAGCCGACTACCGTGCGCATCTCGTCACGGTCATGGCCAAGCGCGCCGTCGACACGGCGCTCAGCTAGCTCCTTAGGGTTGATGATGACTGATGGTTCCGGCCGAACGGCCTTCCCGCCGGCGCCGACTGGCCTTGGCGCTCTTTCTGCAACCGAGATCATGGCTGGCTACCGGCGCAGGGCGTTCACTCCGCGCGACGTCGTCGACGATACCATCGCCGCACTTCAGGCGACGAACGAAGCCTGCAATGCGGTGGTGACGCCGATGTACGGGCAGGCGAGGGCGGATGCCGACCGTGTCACCAAAGAGATGCGGGCAGGCGAGGCCAAGGGGTCGCTCGCTGGCGTACCCGTCACGATCAAGGATCTCGTCTTCGTTGCGGGAGTGCCGGCCTATGCCGGCTCGCCGATGAACAAGAGCTTTGTGCCCGAAGCCGATGCTGCCGTGGTGTCAGCGCTGAAAGCGGCTGGTGCGATCATCACCTGCAAGACGACGACCTGCGAGTCCGGCTACAAGCTGACGGCAGATAGCCCGGTTACCGGCATCACGCGCAATCCCTGGAATCCCGGCCGCACCAGCGGCGGGTCGAGCGGCGGTGCGGCGGCGGGTGTGGCCGCCGGTTGCGGTCCGATCGCGATCGGCACCGATGGCGTCGGCTCGATCCGCGTGCCGTCCTCCTTCTGCGGCGTGTTCGGCTTGAAGCCGACTTTCGGCCTCGTGCCGCGCTCGCCCGGTTTCTCGCCGCCGTCCTGGGCCTCGCTCGCGCATACCGGGCCGATCACGCGGACGGTGGCGGACGCCGCGCTGACGCTGGAAATCATCGCAGGCTACGATCTGCGCGATGCCGCAAGCCTTCCGGTGTCCACGCGCCGCTTCGATACGAATGCAGGACGCCTGGATGGCATTCGTATCGGCGCCAGCGCCGATCTCGGCTACGCCGCCGTCAGCCCTGACGTCTGCGCGGCGTTTGGCAAAGCGCTCGCCATTCTCGATTCCTGCGGCGCGCAGGTCACAATGGATGGTCCAGGCCTCGATCCCGGTATTTTGGAACACACACTGAAGCCGATCGCCTTCACCGAACAGGCTGCCGCCGTCGCGACCAAGACGACGGCCGATCTCGCCAGTTCTGAGGCTGATTATCGCGATGTCGTCAGCGCCGGGCGGCATTACAGCGGCACGGATTATGTCGAAGCGAGCTACCGGCGCGGCCAGGCGCGCAGTGCTTTCGTCAAACTGTTCGAGCGCGTCGATGCGCTGGTGACGCCGACGGTCGCGGTGACCGCATTCGAGGCTGGCCAGATCGGTGTCGATAAGATCGACGGCCGCGAGGTCGATCCGCATCTCGGCTGGTCGCCCTTCACCTGGCCGATCAACCTCGCGGGTCTGCCGGCCGCGACGCTGCCCTGCGGCTTCGATCGCGATGGCATGCCGATCGGGCTTCAGATCATCGCGCCCTGGCTCGACGAACCCACGATCTTCCGCATCGCCGCCGCGTTCGAGCAGGCGCAGCCCTGGGCGAAGTTCTGGCCGCAGCTCGCGTTACGTGATGTGGGTGGAGGGCGCGCCAAGGGGTGAAACGGCCATAATGCAAGTGTGCCAGTGTTTTGCCCGACGTGTCAAATCGCCAAAGCACGATCCGAAAAAGTGGCGCCTCCTGGCTTTCCGAGACATGGCGCGGAAAGCCCTTTGCGAACAAGGCAGTTCTACTGTGCATGGGGTTGTTTTCGAGTTCTTGCGCGCCTAGCCGAGCTCGATCGGCGCGCCGCGGCCGCTCAGCTCTTCATCGAGGCGAAGATAATGCGCGAGATAGTCGTGCAGCGCGGTGGCTGCCTTCGAGGTGGCGCCGCTGGACTTGTACAGCAGCAGCTCGATCTTCGGCAGCGGCGGCAGACCCTCGTTCGGCCCGATCTCGCGCATCGCCGGCACCAATGCGCTGCGGCCGAGCACCGTGACGGCCATGCCGGCAAAGGCCGCAGCCTGCAGTCCGCCGACGCTTTCGCTGACGCAGGCGATGCGCCAGCGCAGGTTCGCGCGCTCGAGCGTGTCGATGGCGTAGTCGCGATAGATGTTGCCCGGCGGCAATAGCGCAAGCGGGATCGGACGTTCCTGATGCGCGGCGGATTGCTCTCCGGTCATCCAGACCAGTTGTTCGCGCCGCACCACCTGGCCGCCGGTGAAATCGTTCATGCGCGTGACGAGCGCGATGTCGACATCGCCGCGCTTGACGAGGCCGACCAGCGGCGTCGACAGCGCGCAGTTGAGCTCGACCTGTACGCGGGGGAAGGACTTTCGGAATACGCTGAGGATCGAGGGGAGCATGAAGGCGGCATAGAGGTCGGGCGTGCCGAGCACGACCTGGCCCTCGATCTCCTGTGACGCAAGCTGCGAAATCAGCTCGTCGTGCAACCTCAGGATCGATTTGGCGTAGGTGAGGACGGTGGTGCCGTCCTCGGTCAGCGTCAGCCTGCGGCCGCCATGCTCGAACAATTGCTTGCCGGTGAGTTCCTCCAGCCGCTGCAATTGCAGGGTAATCGCCGGCTGGGTGCGGCCCAGCCTTCGCGCTGTCTCGGTGATGCTGCCGGTCTCGACCACCGAGATCAGCGACCGGAGCATGCGGATGTCGAGACTGATGAGGTTCATGCGGCGTCCATATCGCCCAGAATTTATGCAAAATCCATGCTAGCGCACGCTGCGCCGCGGTTGTGGTGGCGGACCCGGACCGGCTTCAATCAAGAAGGCTAGCCCATTCGCGATGACATCATCAATCGCGACATCGAAACCAAGACGCGGCGAGAACGCGATGCGCTGACCGCGGATGTCGTCGGCCTGCCGGACGAGGACACAGCCACATTCTCGGCTTGCGGCAAGTCGAGCCTGATCGGATCGGGCTCAGCAGCACTGCACAGATTTGCTGCATGGCGATATGAATTCCAGCAGCCTGCGCTGCAATAACGCGCTTGACTTCGGTTTCGATCTCAACGACCGTATCAACCAAGCGTTGGGCAACTCAGCCCGTCAACGCGACGAGTTCAAATCATTTCCAACACCACGCGCACCTCGCGTGTTCGGTTGGCGGCGAGGGCGCCCTCGGCTTAACGGCCGGCGGGTGCTTTTTTGTTTTGGATCGAGTGATGGCGCGGACGCGATATCGTATCGGTGTGATGTTCTCGACCACGGGATCGTACAGCGTCGTCGCGCGTTCGATGCTCAACGGAGCGCTGCTCGCGTTCAGCGAGATGAACGCGGGCTCCGACACGATCGCGCTGGAGCCGGTCGTGGTCGATCCAACCGGCGATCTCGCCCAGTACCGCTCGCTTAGCCGGGACCTGCTCAACTCCGGGATCCGTCACGTCGTCGGCTGCTACACCTCCTCAAGCCGGAAGGAGGTCATTCCCTGCTTCGAGAAGTTCGACGGCATGCTCTGGTATCCCTCGCACTACGAGGGTTTCGAGAGCTCCGACAACGTCGTCTATACGGGGGCCGCGCCAAATCAGCACGTCCTTCCGCTGGTCGACTATCTCGCTACGCGCGTCGGCAAGCGCGCCTTCTGCGTCGGCTCCAACTACATCTGGGCGTGGGAGAACAATCGCATCTTCCGCGAGGCGCTTGCCGCGCGTGGTGGCACCGTGCTGGCCGAGCGCTATCTCTCGGTCGGCGATACTGAAGTCGACCAGGTGATCGCGGCGATCATCGACCAGCGGCCCGACTTCGTCTTCAACAACCTGATCGGCACCAGCGCCTACGCGTTCTTCCGCGCGTTCCGCGCCGCCTGCCGCGCGCGTGGCATCGATCAGGCAGCGGAAATCCCCGTTGCCAGCTGCACGTTGTCGGAGCCGGAGCTGCCCGAGATCGGCCTCGATGCGGTCGATGGGCATTTATCATCGAGCGTCTATTTCTCCTCGTTGAACTCCCCCGAAAATGCCGCCTTCATCGCCGCCTATACGCGATCGTTTCCGGAGGGGCCGGTGTCGTCGGCCGACGCCGAAGCCTCCTATATCGCCGTCAAGCTGCTCGCGGCGGCCTTGTCGCAGGCCGGCACCGACGACGCCCGCACGGTGCGGGCCGCGGTCGCCGACCAGCGACTGCGCGCACCGCAAGGAGAGGTTCGTATCGACCGGCAGACCTTTCACGCGTGGCTCACGCCGCGGATCGGCCGCTCGGCGGCCAACGGGCAGTTCGAAGTGCTGCTGGAATCGCGCGAGCCGATCGCGCCCGATCCCTATCTCGTCCAGTCGTCGCCGCGCTTTGCAAGCGCCATGCGCTCTCCGCTGTTGAAGGTGGTGCAATCATGAGCTCCCGACTGTTACAGAACTTCAAGGGCGGCCGTGCCATCGTAGTCACCCGGCGAGGGGGGTGGGAGAGCACGCTCGAAACCACGCTGGCCAAACTCGGCGTCTCCACTGAATATCCGGAGATCATCGACGGCCGTGCCCAGATCGATGTCGTTGGCCTCCAGGCCGATCGCGACATCCTGTTCGTCGACGGTGATCTTGAAGGCGCGGTGGCAATCGAAGTCAGCGCGGCCTCGCGGTTGCCGCCGGTGCCGGTGATCGGTCTCGTCGGCGTCGAGGCTCCGAGCCGGCTGAAGGCGCTGGTCAATCTCGGCGCCACCTCGTTCCTGCGCAAGCCGGTGCATGGCGGTGCGGTCTATACCTCCCTGTTCATGGGCATCAACCAGTTCCTGCTGCGCTCCGAAATGTATGAGCGCCTGCAGGTCCTCGAGGAGCGCCGTCGCGGCCGCCGCGCGGTGATCCGGGCGGTCATCTTGCTGATGCAGCAGGGCGGCCTCGACGAGGAAGGTGCCTATTCCCAGCTCCGTCGCGACAGCATGCGCGCGCGGCAGAACATGGAACTCTATTGCGAGGAGTTTCTGAGCAAGCGGGCGAAGCCGCCCGATACGTCCAGCCGCACGACCGGCATCACGCTGCAAGGCGGTAAGAAGCAGGCCATCTAGGAGAAGCAAAATGAGCAAGTCTGTATTGCGGGGGCTGCGCGCCGCAGCCCTCACGGGGACGCTTGTCCTCGGATCACCCCTACAATCGGCGCTCGCGGCGGAAAACCCGATCAAGCTTGGCGTGCTGGAGGATCAGTCCGGCGATTTCGCCGCGGCCACGATCGGCAAGGTTCACGCCATCCAACTCGCCGCCGACGAGATCAACAAAGCCGGCGGCATCATGGGCCGGCCGCTGGAGCTCGTCGCTTACGACACTCAGTCCGACAACACCCGCTACCAGGAATTCATGCGGCGCGTGCTTCAGCGCGACAAGGTCGACGTCGTGTTCGCGGGCTTCTCCTCGGCCTCGCGCGAGGCGTACCGCCCGATCGTCGACCAGTTCAACGGCTTCGCCTTCTACAACAACCAGTACGAAGGTGGCGTCTGCGACGGCCACATGATCGTCACCGGTGCCGTGCCGGAGCAGCAGTTCTCGACGCTCATTCCCTACATGATGGAGAAGTACGGCAAGAACGTCTACACGCTCGCGGCCGATTACAATTTCGGTCAGATCTCGGCGGAATGGGTGCGCAAGATCGTCAAGGAGAACGGCGGCAAGATGGCCGGCGAAGAGTTCATCCCGCTCGGCGTATCGCAATTCTCCCAGAGCATCCAGAACATCCAGAAGGCAAAGCCGGACTTCGTGGTCACGCTGCTGGTCGGCACCGCACAGGCCTCCTACTACGAGCAGGCGGCCTCCGCCAACGTCAACTTGCCGATGGCGTCCTCGGTCAATGTCGGCCAGGGCTACGAGCACAAGCGCTTCAAGCCGCCGAGCCTGAAGGACATGTACGTCACCACCAACTACATCGAGGAAATCGACTCGCCGAAGAGCAAGGAGTTCTACGCCAAGTTCAAAGCGAAATTCCCGAGCGAGCCCTATGTGAACCAGGAGGCGGAGAACTCCTATCTCGCCGTCTACCTCTACAAGCAGATGGTCGAGCGGGCGAAGTCGACCAAGCGCGAGGACATCCGAAAGGTGATCGCGCTGGGCGATGTCTGCATGGACGCGCCGGAAGGCAAGGTCTGCATCGACCCGAAGAGCCAGCACATGTCGCACACGATCTATCTCGCCAAGGTCGGTGCCGATCATTCGATCTCCTTCCCGAAGGTCTGGGAGGACATCAAGCCGTACTGGCTGGGTGAAGCCGGCTGCGATCTCACCAAGAAAGATCCGATGGCGCAGTACACGCCGTCGAATCCTCCGCCGAAGCCCTGACCCGGCGGCTGATCGCCCCGGCCCTCGCGGCGGGCCGGGGCGGTCAAGAACATCTCGCTGCGTCTTCCCACATATCGGTTGGTTCATGGACATCGCGACCCACGTCTTCTCGGCGCTCTACCAATTCGGCGACGCCTTTGCGTTCCTAGTGCTCTCGGCCTGCGGGCTCGCCGTGATCTTCGGCATGATGGGCGTGATCAATCTCGCCCATGGCGAGTTCATCATGTGCGGTGCCTATGTGACGGCCGCGACGGTTCATGCCGGCCTGCCATTGCCGCTGGGCATTCTGGCGGGCACAATCGTGTCCGCGCTGGTTGGCGTCCTGGTGGAGCTTGCTGTGATCCGCCATCTCTACGACAGGCCGCTCGACACCATCGTCGCGACCTGGGGGCTCAGCCTGATCGCGACGCAGGGCACCCTGATCATGGTGGGCTCGACCATGGCCGGCGTCGGCACGCCGTTCGGCAGCTTCCAGGTCGGCGACTACTCCTATTCGATCTACCGCATTGTGCTGTTCTGCGCGGCGCTCGGCGTGCTCGCCGCGCTCTACGCGCTGTTCAACTGGACGCGCTTCGGCGTGCTGGCGCGCGCCACCATCCAGGTGCCGCATATGGCGGCGGCGCTCGGTGTCGATACGCGCCTGATCTACAGCCTCACCTTCGCCTGTGGCGCGGGGCTCGCTGGCCTCGCCGGCGGGCTCTACGCGCCGACCATGACGTTGGTACCGACGATGGGGGCGACCTTCATCATGGAGGCCTTCGTCACAGTGGTGATCGGCGGCGCCGATGTTTTTCTCGGCACCGCGCCGGCGGGCACCGTTCTGGCGGTGGTGAAATCGGTGATGACGTCCTGGCAGGGACAGCTGTTCGGCCAGATCGGCCTGCTGGTTGCCGTCATCATCGTGGTCCGGGTCCTGCCGAAAGGCATCTCCGGCTTCGTGCTGCGTGAGCGCACCTGACGGAGTGATGGCGTCGTGACTGGTTTCCTCTCGTTGTTCCGCCGTCTCGAAGGCCCGCAGACCGTCGGTCGCGGTCCCGGCTTCTGGGGCCTGTTTGCCCTCGTGCTCGCGGTCGCGCTGGCCTATCCGCTGTTCAGCGACGGCTACACGGTCGGCAACACCGTCTACTTCTTCGTATGGGTCTTCATCGCGCTCAGCCTCTGCGTGATCTGGGGCTATGGCGGCTCGCTGTCGTTCGGCCAGACCGCGTTCTTCGGCATCGCGGGCTACGGCTACGGCGTCCTCACCATCAATTTCGGCTCGGCCTACGGCTTCACGTTGCTGGCGCTGGTGATTGCGGTGGCGATCGCCGCGCTGTTCGCGGTTCTGCTCGGCTATTTCATGTTCTTCGGCCGCATCGCCGGCGTCTTCCTCGGCATCGTCACGCTGGCCGTGACGCTGATGCTGGAACGCTTCATGGCGCAGACCGCAGGACCCGAATGGCACATCGGCAGCGCAAGGCTGAACGGCTTCAACGGCATGAGCGCGATGCCGCCGCTGACCATCCCGTGGCCCGGCGAGCCCATCGTGCTGTTCGCCGATATCGGGCTCTATTACCTCGTGCTCTGCCTTCTTGTCTTCGTCTATCTCGCCTTGCGCGTCCTGATGAACTCGTCGTTCGGCAATGTCATCGTGGCCATCCGCGAGAATCCTGAGAGGGCGGAGATGCTGGGCTACGACATCCGCAAGTACCAGCTCATCACCTTCGTCATCGGTGCCGCGCTCGCGGGCCTGTCCGGCGTGCTCTACACGGTGTGGGGACAGTACATCACGCCGTCGAGCATGGGCATGACGGCTGCGGCGCTGCCGCTGATATGGGTCGCAGTCGGCGGTCGCAGCGATCTGACGTCGACCGTGATCGGCACGCTGGTGGTGCTCGCCGCGTTCCAGGCGCTCACGATCTACGGCAGCCAGTACGCGCTGGTCTTCATGGGCGTGCTGCTGGTGCTCACGGTCCTGATCGCCCCGAACGGTCTCGTGCTCGGCGTGATGAACTTGCTCGGCCGCATCGCCGCCCGTTTCACGCAGAGGGCCGGCTGATGTCGCTGCTCGAGCTGCGCAAGCTGAACAAGCATTTCGGTGGCCTGCACGTCACCAACTCCGTCGATCTCACGCTGCAAGCCGGCGAGATCCATTGCCTGATCGGCCCGAACGGCGCCGGCAAGAGCACGCTGTTCCGCCTGATCCTGGGCGAGCATCATCCCGGCAGCGGTGACATTCTCTTCGCCGGAGAGAACATCACGGCGCTGAAATCCTTTGCCCGGATTCGCCGCGGCCTCTCGGTCAAGTTCCAGGTGCCTGGCGTGTTCAAGGGCCTGTCGGTCCGCCAGAATCTCGAGATCGCCCTGCAGAGCCGGCATCGCGGGGCGGAGCTCGAATCCGAGATCGGCCGGCTGCTGAGCTTCCTCGGGCTGGAATCGGAGCAGGCGCAGATCGCCGGCAATCTCAGCCACGGCCAGAAGCAATGGCTCGAGATCGGCATGGCCGTCAGCTTGAAGCCGCGCCTTCTGCTGCTGGACGAGCCGACCGCCGGCATGTCGCCCGAGGAAACCCACATGACCGGTGAGATGGTGCAGCGGCTCAATGCCGACGGCATGACGGTGCTGGCCATCGAGCACGACATGGCCTTCGTCCGGCAGGTCGCGCACCGCGTCACCGTGCTGCATCTCGGCCAGGTCTTCGCGCAAGGCTCGATCGACGAGATCGTGGCTGACGAACGCGTGGCGGCGATCTATCTGGGGCAGGCCCATGCTTGATGTGCCGCGCAAGGAAGTGATCCTCGCAACGCTGGGTCTGCGTGCCGGCTATGGTGGCAAGCCGGTGCTCCAGGGCCTCGAAATCGAGGTGCGGGAAGGGGAGATCGTCGCCGTCATCGGACGCAACGGTGTCGGCAAGTCCACGCTGATGAAGAGCCTGATCGGGCTCGTGCCGGCGATGAGCGGCTCGATCGTCTATCGAGGTGAGGCGGTGGAATCTCTCCCCGCGCACAAACGGGCGCGCCTCGGCATGGGGTATGTGCCACAGGGGCGCGACGTGTTTCCGCGGCTGACCGTCGGCGAGAACGTCGCTGTCGGCGCAGCGATCAAGGGCGGCGGTATTCCCGAAGCGGGGCGGCGCAAGATCGTTGACGCCTTTCCGATCCTGGCCGAGCGCTGGAACCAGCGTGCCGGCACCATGTCCGGTGGCCAGCAGCAACAACTCGCGATCGGGCGCGTCCTGATTGCGGATCCCAATCTGATCCTGCTCGACGAGCCCTCGGAGGGCATCCAGCCCAACATCGTCCAGGACATCGCGCGCAACATGGTCGAGCTCAACCATAGGACCGGGGTGACCATCATCCTGGTCGAACAGAACCTCGACATGATCCGCGCCATGGCGCAGCGTTGCTATGTCATGGACAAGGGACGCATCGTCGCGAACCTCGATCGCGCGGCGCTCGACGATGCGGCGAGATGCGCCGTCATCTTGCGGTTTGAAGACTAGCCAACGACAGAAGGAGAAAAGCAAATGTCCTGGCAGAAAGACTCCATCATGGCCCGCAAGGGCATCGCCAAGGGTGAGCGAGGAACCCGATACAGCATCACGGAGCACGAGCAGGGCAAGTACCACTATGTCTATGGCCCTTACGTGAATCCAGTGCTGACCGTCGATCCCGGTGCGGTGGTGGCTGCCGAAACCCACGACGCGTTCGAGGGCGCCATCAAGAAGGAGACCGACAGCCCGTCGAAGATTCTCAACTTTCCGTTCCTCAATCCGCAGAACGGGCCGATCCACGTCAACGGCGCCGAGAAGGGCGACACGCTCGCGGTCTATATCGAGAGCATCGTGCCGCGCGGGCCGCAGCCCTGCGGCACGACCGTGGTGATGCCTGATTTCGGCGGCCTGGTCTCGACCGGGCAGACCGCGCTGCTCAACCCGGCGCTGCCGGAACGGGTCAAGAAGCTCGAGATCGACGCCAAGACCGGAACCAAATGGAACGACAAGATCACGCTGCCATATGAGCCATTCATCGGCACCATCGGCACCTCGCCGGAGATCGAGGCGATATCCTCGCTGGTCCCGGATTATTACGGCGGCAACATGGATCTGCCCGACGTCGGCGTCGGCGCGATCATCTATCTTCCTGTCAACACCAAGGGTGCCTTGCTCTATCTCGGCGATTGCCATGCAGCGCAGGGTGACGGCGAGCTCTGCGGCGTCGCCATCGAGCATCCGACGGTGACGACGGTGCAGGTCGATCTGATCAAGGGCTGGACCATCGCCTGGCCGCGGCTCGAGACCAGGGACTTCATCATGACGATCGGCTCGGCGCGCCCGATGGAAGATGCAGCCCGCATCGCCTATCGCGAGCTCTGCCGCTGGATGGCGGCTGACTATGGTTTCGACGAGATCGACGCCTACATGCTGCTGACCCAGGCCGGCCGTATCAGGCTCGGCAACATGGTCGATCCCAAATACACATTGGGAGCCTCCATCAAGAAGTCCTATCTCGCTTGAGGCTGGCCGGAATGTCCACCATTCACAAGGTCGCGGCGGTCCAGTTTGAGCCGACCATGTTCGAGAAGGCGCGCAATGTCGCTCGCCTGCTCGAGCTCTGTGAGCAGGCGGCGATCGCCGGTGCAAAGCTGATCGTCACGCCGGAGATGGGAACGACCGGCTATTGCTGGTTCGACCGGGCCGAGGTCGCGCCGTTCGTCGAGGCCATTCCGGGGCCGACCACGAGCCGCTTTGCGGCGCTGGCGCGCAAACATGACTGCTACATCGTGGTCGGCATGCCCGAGGTCGACGAGGACAACATCTACTTCAACACGGCCGTCCTGATCGGGCCTGATGGAATCGTCGGCCGCCACCGCAAGACGCACCCCTATATCTCCGAGCCGAAATGGGCTGCGGCTGGCGACCTGCACAATCAGGTGTTCGAGACGCCAATCGGGCGGATCGCGCTCCTGATCTGCATGGACATTCATTTCGTCGAGACCGCGCGGCTGATGGCGCTCGGCGGCGCGGATGTTATCTGCCACATCTCGAATTGGCTGGCGGAGCGCACGCCGGCGCCTTACTGGATCAGCCGCGCCTTCGAGAACGGCTGCTACGTCATCGAGAGCAATCGATGGGGGCTTGAACGCACGGTGCAGTTCAGTGGCGGCAGCTGCGTGATCGCACCGGACGGGCAGGTGACGGCGGTGCTCGACAAGGGCGATGGGGTGCTGCTGTCGGAGATCGATCTCGACGCCGCACGCGCGCGCCGCGTGCTTGGGGAGGCCGTCTTCGCGCAGCGGCGGCCCGAGCTCTATCCGGAGCTGCTAACCGATACGTTCAGCTGGAATCCGCGCGACTTCTTCGGTCTCTATGGCCACGACCCCTGGCCGACCGGCAAGACGTCGCGGGTCAGCGTCGCGCAATTTACGCCAGGCGACGACATCAGCCAGAATCACGAGAAAATCTCGGTGCTCGCCCGCAAGGCCAGGGCAGAAGGCGCGGAGCTCGTCGTCTTCCCGGAGCTCGCCCTGACGGGCCTTGCCGATCCCGCACGAGGGGCGCAACCGATTTCAGGACCGGCGGCCGACAGCCTTGGCAGGCTTGCAGAGGAGCTCGACCTCTATCTTGTCTATGGCCTCGCCGAGCGCGACGGCGATCTAGTCTACAACAGCGCTTGCCTCGTTACGCCGGATGGGGACATCTCGGTCTATCGCAAGACGCATCTCACCGCCGACGAGCGAAGCTGGGCGACGGCCGGTGACGGTTGGACGGTTGTCGACACGCCAATCGGTCGCATCGGGCTATTGATCGGTCACGACGCCTCGTTTCCCGAGGCGGGCCGGGTGCTGGCGCTTCGCGGCTGCGATATCGTCGCGTGTCCTGCCGCGATCAAGGGGCGCTTCAGTTCGTCGCATGCGGGCACGGGGGTCGAACAGCGAAAGCCGATTCCAACCGGCCCGGATTCGCACCATTGGCACCATTTCCGCGTTCGCGCCGGCGAAAACAATTTGTTCTTCGCCTTCGCTAATGTCGTCGATCCGGAACGCGGCTATCCTGGGCTCAGCGGCGTATTCGGTCCCGACACTTTCGCGTTCCCGCGGCAGGAAACGATCGCGGCCGACGGCACGGGGCTTGCCACTGCGCTGGTCGACACCACCAACCTCGACAGCGTCTATCCAACCAATGTCGTGCGTCGAAAGGATCTGGTGTCGATGCGCATGCCGCACAGCTATCGCGGATTGGTCAAAGTGGCTGCGCACAACTACTGAATCAAGAAAAGGAGACGGGTCATGGATCTAGGACTGAAGGGCGCCAAGGTTCTCGTCACGGGAAGCACCAAGGGAATCGGCCGCGCGATCGCCGAGACATTTGCCGCCGAGGGCGCCGATGTCGGTGTGTGCTCGCGCAATCTGGCCGAGGTCGAAAGCACGGTCGCCGCGCTCAAGGCCAAGGGCGTGGCGGCCTTTGGCGGTGCGGTCGATGTCGCCGACGCGGCGGTTCTAAAGACCTGGGTCGGCGATATGGCGTCAAAGCTCGGCGGCATCGATGTCGTCGTCGCCAATGTCAGCGCGCTCGCGATCGGACAGGACGACGAAAGCTGGCAGAAGGAATTTTCGACCGACATGATGGGCACGGTCCGGCTGGTCAATGCGGCCATGCCGTATCTGGAGAAGAGCGCGGCCGGCGCGATTGTCACGATATCAAGCGTCTCCGGGCGCGAGGTCGATTTCGCGGCCGGCCCCTACGGCACCTTCAAGGCGGCAATCATCCATTACACGCAAGGGCTCGCCAATCAGCTCGCGGGGAAGGGCATCCGCGCCAATTCGGTCTCGCCGGGCAACACCTATTTCGAGGGTGGGGTTTGGAACATGATCAAGGACAACAATCCAGAGCTCTACAAGACCGCGCTGGCGCTTAATCCGACGGGACGGATGGGGACACCGCAGGAAATGGCTAACGCCGTGGTGTTTCTCGCGAGCCGCGCGGCGAGCTTCATCACCGGGACGAACCTCGTTGTCGATGGTGCATTGACGCGCGGCGTCCAGTTCTAGCGAGGGCGCAATCAGAGCACGCGGAACTTTGCCAGGACGCAGTGAACGCTTGTTGCCGCCGACCATCTGCGTCGCCACTAGGGGCGGCCGCAATCGAGCAGAGTGTATGGGCATCCTGCTATAGCGGATCCTGACTGGCGCGAAGGGCAGCCGGCGCAACGATGATCAAGAGAAAGAGAGATGTGAGGGATCTCACACGGGGATTTCGACTCTTGCACTAAGCGGACCATGCAGTGCTGGTGGCTGGGAGTGCGCGAACTAATTCGCTCGAGAGACGTGGTAACGATCGACGCAATGGATGCGCGGTTTCGTTGCCCTGATCAGCGGAGCAAGCGAGCTGCCTTGGGCAAAGTAAGAGACTGGGTGCACCAGGATTATAAACGTGCCGCGTCGCTCACGACGACATTCGAAAACGCCGGCATTTCCACGGCGGCGCTGAATGACCGGTATTTCCTGGATCCGGGCGAGCTCCAAAGTCTGGCGCGTCATCCTCTCGCGTTGTCGCCGTCGGTAAAGGTGGTGGGCACGCTCCGCTTTGCCCACCCTACGACAGCAGAGCGTATCGCCGCTACTTCCCCCACCGCAGCGCCAGCGCATCGCGTTCCTTGGCGAGCTCCAGCAGCCCCGCGCGCGTTGCCGGATGCAGCGGTTGCAAGGGATGGCGTACCGCTTCCGACTTGATCACGCCGCCGGCCTGCATCATCGCCTTGCAGGCGATCAGGCCGCATTGGCGGTTCTCGTAGTTGATCAGCGGCAGCCAGCGCTCATAGGCGGCTTTCGCCTTTTCGCGATCGCCGGCGAAATAGGGATCGATGATCTGGCGGATGCCGTCGGGATAGCCGCCGCCGGTCATCGCGCCGGTGGCGCCGGCGTCGAGATCGGCGAGCAGCGTGATCGCCTCCTCACCGTCCCAGGGACCCTCGATGTCCTTGCCGCCCGCCTCGATCAGGCTGCGGAGCTTTGAAGCAGCGCCGGGCACCTCGATCTTGAAATAGCGGATGTTGGAAAACTCCCGCGACAAGCGCGCGAGCAGCTCGACCGACAGCGGCGTGCCCGCGACCGGCGCATCCTGGATCATGATGGGAATGGTGATCGCGCCGGAGAGCACCTTGAAGAATTCGACGATGCCCTTCTCGGGCACGCGGAAGGTCGCGCCGTGATAAGGCGGCATCACCATCACCATGGCAGCACCCGCGGCCTCAGCCTGCTTGCTGCGCGCCGCGCAGACGGCGGAGCTGAAATGCGTGGTGGTGACGATGACGGGAACCCGGCCAGCGACATGCTCCAGCACGGCATGCATCACGGTCTCGCGCTCGGCGTCGGTGAGCACGAACTGCTCGGAGAAGTTTGCGAGGATGCAGAGGCCGTGCGAGCCGGCATCGATCATGAAATCGATGCAGCGGCGCTGGCCTTCGAGATCGAGCTCGCCGCGCTCGTCGAAGATGGTGGGCGCGACCGGGAACACGCCGCGATAGGGGCGCTGGGCCTTGTGTGGGGTAACCGGCATCGAACTCTCCATCCCTGAGGTATCTTACGTCTGGTGCCGCGCTCGTGCGGCGGCACAGATGTACTCGCCGCGCGAACCGGCGGCAATGCCCGCGCGACGTCGGGATGGAAGAACTGAGTGAAGCTAGGCGGTCTTCACCGCGCCGAGGAAGCCCTCGACCGCGACGCGGAGACGATCGGCATCCGCCGACATCTTCTTCACGGATTCGGATAGCACCGTGCCGGCGTTGCCGGTCTCCTGGTTCAGCCTGGCGACGCTGCCGATGGTGTCGGTGACCTCGCGGGTGCCCTGGGCTGCCTGCTGGAAGTTGCGCGAGATCTCGGTGGTGGCCGCGCGCTGTTGCTCGACCGCGGCCGCAATCGCCGTCATCTTCTCGTCGATGCCGCTGATGGCGCCGCCGATGGCGCGGATCGCGGTCACCGCCTGGCCGGTCGCGCCCTGGATCTCCTCGACCTGGCGCGAAATCTCTTCCGTCGCGGTCGCCGTTTGCGCCGCAAGGCTCTTGACCTCGCCGGCGACCACCGCGAAGCCGCGGCCGGCTTCACCGGCGCGTGCGGCTTCGATGGTTGCGTTCAGCGCGAGGAGATTGGTCTGGCCGGCAATGGCGTGGATCATCTTCACGACTTCGCCGATGCGGCTTGCGGTCTGGTCGAGGATCTCGACCGTGGCGTTGGTCTGCGCGGCCTGCGACACGGCCTCGCGCGCCTCGCGGGCGCTCGACTGCACCTGTGCGGAGATCTCGCCGACCGACGCCGAGAGCTCTTCGGTTGCAGCTGCGATGGTCTCGAGATTGTTGGTGGCCTGCTCGGCTGCAGAGGAGACCGCTGCGGTCTGGCTGCTCGATTCCGAAACCAGCGAGCGCACGCCGGTCGCGGTGGCATCGAGCTCCTTGGTCGAGGCCACCACGCTCTGGATGACCGCCTGCACGGTATCGTCGAAGCTGTGGCAGGCCGCATCGACGGTGCCGGAGCGGGCGAGCTGCAGCGCCTGCTGCGATTCGCGTTCCTGGCCGAGGCGCTCGGCGGTTGCCGCGCTCTCGCGCAGGCTTTCCAGCGCGGCGGCCATGGTGCCGAACTCGTCCGGATATTTCGATTGCGGCACCGGCGTCGCATAGTCGCGGGCGCTGATGCGCGCGATCGCGTCGAGGATGGCGCGCACCGGGCGCATCAGGCGGTTGCGCACGACGTACACGCCGGCCATGGTCACGGCGAGCGCGAGCAGGAAGGCGAGCGACTGCACGATGAGCTTGGTCAGCGCCGTCGTCTGAACCGCCTCGGCGCGCGCGATCGACTGGTCCAGCGCCTTGGTCGCCACGCCGACAATCAGCGGGAACGGTGACTGGCACAGCGTGTTCCATTCGGACGCCGGCATCGCGGGCTTGCCGCTGCCATCAAAATTCTTGGTGAGATCGCCGATCTGCTTGAGGACGCCGTCGGTCTTGGCCTTGGCCTCCGTCGCGGCCGTCACCAGCTCCGCCGTCACATCTGGCGCAGCCAATAGCTCCGCCATGCCGGCCCAGCCGGAGTTGATCGTGCCGTCCCATTGCGCCACGGATCGCTTCTGGGCGTCGTCGAGCGGCTTGCTGCTATTGACGTTCGAGCGCAGCGACGAGCAATGGATGCCGTAGCGGTCGCGCACCTGCCAGGCGAAACGGCGGACCTGGATCATGCGGGCGATATAGGGATCGTTCATCCAGGCGCGGTTCGACACCGCGGTCGAGGCGAGGTTCGCGGTGTCGATCACCTTGGTGACGGCATCGTACCAGGAATTGGTCCGCTCGATCTTGCGCTCGGCGCGCGGACGCTTGGCTTCGTCGTAGAACAGCTGGAACTGCGGCGCGGCGTCGCTCCAGCGCTGCTTCAGCGTGTCGGCGAGCTCGTCGCGGCGCGCGAAATCGACAGTCGCAAGCGCGGCGATGATCCCGTCATAGCCGGCCTGCTCGGCCTTCTCGGCTTCGGCAAGCTTTGCCTTGGGATCGTCCTCGCCGAGGATGGCGCTCTGGGCATCGCCGCGATTGTTGCGCAGGGACAGCACGCCATGGAAGATCGCCTTGTCGGCAGCGGCAAGCCGCGCAGTCTCGAGGCTGTCGCTGTAGCGGCCGAAGGCTCCGACCATCTGGATCGCGGTAGAGGCGAGCGCGCCCACGGCCAGCAGGGCCATCAAGGTCAGGAGAAGCGAGCTTACCGATTTCTTAAACATTGCCATGGGGGTCAGGGGGCCTGCTTTGTAACTGCGGGCCACCCTGCATCGCGACATGCCAAGGATCGGTTAAGGTTTTAGTCAAATTGCCGGGAGTTCCCCGGCCTACTGACGCTTTACGCTGGCGAAATCAGGCAACCTTGGTGAAATCGGGCGGGCGGCGCTCGGCAAAAGCGGTGAACGCCTCGCGCGCCTCGGCGGTGCGCAGCCGCTGCGCGAACTGCTCGCTCTCGGCCTGCATCTGCGCCACCAGCGCCTCGCCATTGCGCATCAGCTTTTTGGTTGCGGTGAGCGCGCCGGCCGGCTGGCGGGCGAGACGCTGCGCCAGCGCGAGCGCCTCCGCATCGAGCTTGTCGAGCGGCACCACGCGGTTGGCGAGGCCCCATTCCAGCGCCGATTTGGCCGGAACGGTCTCGCCGAGCGCGAACATCTCATAGGCGCGGGCATGGCCGATCCGCGCCGGCATCAACAGGCTGGAGGCGGCTTCCGGCACCAGCGCGAGGCTGACGAAGGGCGTCGACAATTGCGTGTTGTCGGCGAGCACGACGAGGTCGCAATGCAGCAGCATCGTGGTGCCGACGCCGACCGCGCGGCCCTGCACCGCCGCGACCAGCGGCCGGGTGCAGCGCGCCAGCGACTGGATGAAGCGCACGACGTTGCGGCTGCCTTCCGACTTGCCCGATGCGACGGCCGCGAACTCGCCGACGTCGTTGCCGGCGGTGAACATGTCGCCCTCGCCGCGGATCAGGATCACGCGGGCGGACGGATCGAACTCGGCGGATTCGATGCTGTCGGCGAGCTTGCCGTACATCGCATCGGTCAGCGCGTTCTTCTTGTCGGGGCGCGCCAAAGTGAGCGTGAGAATTCCGCGGTTGTTCTCAACTCGCACATGCTCGGTCATTGCTCTACTCCTTCTCGTCTGAACTTCTTGGAAACTTGTCCTGGATGCTCGTCAGCCAGCGCGCGACGATGTCGATCTCCGCAGCTGTAAATCCTTCCATCAGCGCCGCGTTGATCTCGGCAGCTTCAGTCTTCGCCTGGGCCAGCACGGTGCGTCCCTTCGGCGTCAGCCAGACACGAAAGGCGCGGCCGTCCTCGCGATCGGCCCGCCGCTCGACCAGCCGCGCCGCGGCAGAGCGATCGACCAGCCCCGAGATACCAGCCGGCCCCATATCGAGCGCCGCGCCTGCCCCGCCCATCAGCACGCCGTCCTGCTTGCCGAGGATGAACAGCAGCCCCGCCTGCGCCGGCGTCACCTCGTTCGAGGGCTGTGCCGCCATCCAGCGCTGCAGCCGGCGCTGCGCGACGTTCAGCAGATAGATCAGACGGTGATGCTTCGCCTCGGGCGATTTATTTCGCATGCGAAGCATATAATCGCAACTCCAGCCGATTGTCAAAACCTGCCGTCGCTAGTCGCCCGACGTCCCGCGGCACCCGTCGAGCAGAATGGCGGCGCATACCTTCGCCCGCGTCTCGATCTCCTTGCGCGAGGGCAGCGTCAGGCTGGCATAGATTGCCGCGCGCTGCGGCGCAGACACCATCATGCCAATCATCATCCCGGCGGCTTCATCGACGTTATCGAGTGCGATGCGCTTCTTCTTGACCTGGTCGCGAAGCCAGCCCGCGAGCGCCGCCGCAGTGCGGGCGATGCCGTCCCTGTAGAAATTCGCGGCAAGGTCGGGAAACGTGGCCGATTGCTGCAGCACCATACGCTGGAGCGCCACGACCTCCGGATCGAGCGCGAGATCGGCACAGGCGACCAGCACGGCCGCCAGGCTCGTTTCGATGTCGGCCTGATTGTTGGCCTGAAGATTGACGTCGGAGAGCAATCGCTCGAGCCGGTCCGCGCACATCGCTTCGAACAGAGCCGCCTTGCCCGGAAACAGCCGATAGAGAGTCTTGGTGGAGATGCCGGCGCCGCGTGCCAGCTCCTCGGTGCTGGTTGCTGCGTAGCCGTCGACAGCGAAGGCGTGCCGTGCGGCCTCGATGACGATTCGCTTCGTCTCGTCGTCGCTGCGCACCGGGGGCCGCCCGCGCGGGCGACATTCTGATGACGGTTTTGCCTGAGCCATGTTTTTAGATGATGACTGTCATTCCATTGACAGTCCCAAAGCTAGTCCTATTTTGGAAATCGTCAAGTTTCCTAATTCAAGGGAGCCGGCCATGACCGTGCACACCACCCCGTCCAAGACTGAAGCCACCGTGGTCCCGCCCCCTGGGCTGGAGGGCGTCCTGCCCGCCCCGTCGCAACCCGCGCGCCGCCAAAAGCTGAACCTTCGCAAGCTGTTGCTAGCAGGCGTGGCGGCCGCCGCCCTCGCCGGCGCAACCTGGTACGGCTACGATTACTGGACCGTCGGCCGCTTCCTCGTCTCCACCGATGACGCCTATGTGAAGGCCGACAACACCACCATCGCGCCGAAGGTCAGCGGCTATCTCGACGGCGTCCTGGTCGGCGATAACGAGCATGTGAAGGCCGGCCAGGTGCTGGCCCGGATCGACGACCGCGATTTCCGCGTCGCGCTCGATCAGGCCAAGGCCGATGTCGCTGCCGCCAACGCGACGGTGACCAGCAAGCAGGCCCAGCTCGACGTTCAGGAGGCCGTGATCGCCGCGGCGAAGGCGACCATCGATGTCGACACGGCGGCAAAGACCTTCGCGCAGCAGGAGAACAAGCGCTACAGCGACCTCGCCAAGACCGGCTATGGCAGCGTCCAGAACGCGCAGCAGGCGCAGGCACGCGATGCCGGCGCGGACGCCGCGATCGCACGCGATAATGCCAACCTCATCTCCGCACAGAAGCAGGTCGATTTGCTCAAGGCCGAGATCGTGCAGGCAAAAGCCGCAGCCGCCCGCGCCGCCGCCATTCAGCGTCAGGCCGAGCTCAATCTCGGCTACACCACGATCGTCTCGCCGATCGACGGCGTCGTCGGCAACCGCACGCTGCGCGTAGGCCAGTACGTGCAGGCCGGCACGCAACTGATGTCGATCGTGCCGACCGAGGGCGCCTATGTGGTCGCCAATTTCAAGGAGACCCAGCTCACCCACGTGCGCGCGGGCCAGACCGTCGAGATCGAGGTCGACACCTTCCCGGGCCAGGTCGTGCACGGTCACGTCGATTCCATCGCGCCGGCCAGCGGCCAGGAGTTTGCGCTGCTGCCGCCCGACAACGCCACCGGCAATTTCACCAAGATCGTGCAGCGCATCCCCGTGAAGATCGCGCTGGACGCCGAGACCGCGCCCGCGATCGCGCTGCGGCCTGGCATGTCCGTGATCCCGACGATCGCAACCCGTTCAGCGCCGACCGCGCAAGCGGCAACGACGCCCCAAGCAAAACCTAAAGCAAAGCTCGTTTCCGGAGGGTCGTGCCATGTCAAGCAGCCTCACAATCTCGACGCCAGCACCCGCACCTCGGACCGCGACGCTTAATCGCGTTGCCGCCGATCCGAATCGCGCCAGCGCCACGGTCTGGATCGCCGTCTTCGCGGCGATGATCGGCGCCTTCATGGCGATCCTGAACATCCAGATCACCAACGCCTCGCTGCTCAACATCGAGGGCGGCATCGGCACCGGTGTCGACAACGGATCCTGGATCTCCACGTCCTACCTGATCGGCGAGATCATCGTGATTCCGCTGACCGACTACCTGTCGCGGGTGTTCTCGTTCCGCAACATCATCCTGAGCTTCGCAACGCTGTTCGCAGCCTTCTCGGTCGCCTGTGCCTTCACGCACGATCTGCCGTCGATGATCACGATGCGCGGCTTGCAGGGCTTCTTCGGCGGCGTGCTGATCCCGATGGCGTTCACGCTGGTCTTCACCAAGCTGCCGAAGGGCCAGCAGCCGATCGGTCTCGCCATGTTCTCGCTCGCCGTGACGTTTGCCCCGGCCATCGGCCCGACCATCGGTGGCTATCTCACCGAGAATTACGGCTGGCAGACCATCTTCTTCGTCAACGTGCTGCCTACCGCGGTCATGGTGACCATCCTCTTCTTCACCCTGGAACGCGCTCCCATGAATCTCGGGCTTCTGCGCGAAGGCGACTGGTTCGGCATTGCGACCATGGCAGTTGGTCTCGCCTCGCTCCAGGCCGTTCTGGAGGAAGGCAACAAGGACGACTGGTTCGGCTCGCCCTTCATCGTGCGGCTTGCGGTCATCTCCGCGGTCAGCCTGTCGCTGTTCATCTACAACGAGCTCGTGGTCGAGAAGCCGCTGCTGCGCCTGCGCCTCCTGACGCAATGGAATTTCGGCGTCGGCACCATCGCCGCGGTGTTCCTCGGCTTCGCGCTGTTCGGCTCGGTCTATCTGCTGCCGGCCTATCTCGGCCAGGTGCAGGGCTACAATGCCGAGCAGATCGGCAACGTGCTGGCCTGGACCGGCCTGCCGCAGCTCCTGCTGATTCCGCTGGTGCCGAAGCTGATGCAGCGGTTCGATGCCCGCTATATCGCGACGATCGGCTTGCTGCTGTTCGCGGCGAGCTCGTTCATGAACATCATGATGTCGCTCGACTACTCAGGCGACCAGTTCTTCATCCCCAACGTCGTGCGCGCCGTGGGTCAGGCTCTCACCCTGGCGCCACTGTCGGCGCTCAGCCTCGGCAGCGTCGCGCCGCAGGATGCGCCGGCCGCCTCCGGCATCTCCAACATGATGCGTAACCTCGGCGGCGCCATCGGCACCGCGGTGCTCGCGACCATCGTCACCAAGCGTGAGCAGTTCCACTCCAACATCATCGGCCATTCGGTCACGCTTGGCCGCGAGGAAGTCCGTGATCGCATCGCACAGATGACCAATTACTTCATCGCGCACGGTGTGCCCGACCCCAACGCCGCGCGCGAGCAGGCCATCATCGCGCTCGGCAAGACGGTCAGGCGCCAGGCGCTGGTGATGGGCTATTCCGACACCTTTGCCGTGATCGGCGTGGTGCTGGTGCTCGCCGCGATCGCGGTGATGCTGACACGGCGCGTGAAGGCGGCCGGCGGGGGTGGCGCGCACTAGGCGCGCTTCTTCTCCCTCTCCCCGTTCTTACGGGGAGAGGGTCGGGGTGAGGGGCTCTCTCTACACGTGGTGTCCAGGCTCTCGCTGGTCTCCGTCAAAAACTCCCGCAACAGATCATCCATGAAAACAGGCCTTCATACAGGGAGGGCGCGCACGAGGCGTGATGCGCCATTTCGGAATGAGGCCAGCTTCACCGCAAAGCGTTTAATAATGGTTGAGTATGTGCAAAAGAACGGAACCAACAAAGAGATAAGGCGCTCCGGACAAGCCGAAGCGCCTCGTAAAGATTGGATTAACGATTCGGGCCGCGGCGGGCGCGTTTACGAAGCGGTAACGATGATGGCTTCGCCTTCCGGCGCGAGCTTCACGGTGAGCCCACAGGCCTCTGCGAGCAGGCGTGTATAATAAGGCTGGATCGCGTGCGCATCCGCGGCAGGTCCCCGTTCGCCGCTGAGCAGCTCGGAGATGTTCTGCGGCAGGCGCGCATTATGTCCGGTCGCGGTGATGCGGAAGCTCATCGTTTCGCCCTCGCCGATCGGATCGACCGTCAGCATGCCGCCGCGCGGGATCGTGTGCTGGGCGACGACCAGCATGTTGAGCAGCAGCTTGACGCGATTCTTCGGCAGCAAAAGCCGCGGCAGATTCCACGTGATCGCGCACTTGCCGTCCTCGATATGGCCGCGCGCCATGGTCTGGGCGTCGCCGAGGTCGATCTGCGCGCCGGACGAGCCGGCCGCGCCGAAGGCGAGGCGGCAGAACTGGAGCCGGGCGGAGGCAGTCTTGGCGCTTTTGCGAATCAGGTCGAGCGCGAATTCGCGGTCTTCCGGCCTGGGATCGTCGTCGAGCACTTCGAGCCCGTTGACGATGGCGCCGACGGGGCTGATGAGATCGTGGCAGACCCGCGAGCACAGGAGAGCTGCGAGTTCGAGCATATCGGGAGCAGTAGCGGTCGCGGGCGACGAGGCGTCAGACATATAAAGGGGTCCTGGCGGGTTCCTGGAATTGCACGGCGCTGGACGCCGCGAATCACGCATGCTTGACGGATGCTGCGGGTTCTAACATTCGCCAGCCTGTGGCAGCTAGCTTGCGATAGGTTCGAAGCGGCCATAAAGGGCTGCGGGCGAATCAGGTGAAGAGGGGTGAGATTTGCCGATGAATGAGGCATGCAGGTGAGCATCATCGACGCCGAGGCCGCAGCCCGATTGATGGAGCCGCTCACCGCGCTGGTGGTGAAGGCGGGCGAGGCGATCCTGGCCGTCAACCGTGGGGCAATGCGGGTCGACGGCAAGCAGGACGGCTCGCCGGTGACCGAAGCGGACCTTGCCGCCGACCACATCATCGCCGACGGACTGGCGCAGCTCGCGCGCGACGTTCCCACGCTCTCGGAGGAGCGGACCCAGCTCGCCTCGCCGCCGTTTCAGGGCAGTTTCTTCCTGATCGATCCGCTCGACGGCACCAAGGAGTTCGTCGCCGGCCGCGACGAATTCACGGTCAACCTCGCCCTGGTCACTCACGGCGTGCCCCTGCTCGGCATCGTCAGCGCGCCCGCGCTGGGGCTGCTCTGGCGCGGCATCGTCGGCCGTGGCGCCGAGCGCGTGAGGTTTGACGGCGCGACCATCAAGGCTGCCGAGCCGATCCGAACCCGTAAGCTGCCGAAGCCGGGCGAGCCGTGGGTTGCCGCGGTGAGCCGCTCGCATGGCGATCCCCAGAGCGAGACGTTCATCGCTAGCCGGCCCAACGCCGTGAGAAAGACCTGTGGCTCGGCGGTGAAGTTCGGCCGGATCGCGGAGGGCAGCGCCGACATCTATCCCCGCTTCGGGCCGACCTGCGAATGGGACGTCGGGGCCGGCTGCGCGGTCGTGACCGCCGCCGGTGGCAAGGTCACCGACGGCAAGGGCGGCGCGCTCCTTTTCGGCCAGCGCGGCGATACCGGCTTCATCATCCCGGACTTCATCGCCTGGGGCGACCCGCAGGCGGTAGGCTGCTACTGACTGAGCTTGTTACTGGCTAAGTTTGTCCTGGAGCGCCGGCCAGCGCTTGCCGACCTCATAGAGGAAGCGTTCCGGATCGGCGGCGAAGGCGTCGCGATTGGCTTCCAGGCTGAACAGATAGAGCCGCTGCGCCGCGATCACGAAGAAGCGGGGATTGCCGGGGACGGTGACGCCGCGGGCGATGTCGGCGGGGTCATAGCCGCCGAATTGCGGACCATAGATCTCGGGATGAGCCAGGAAGGAGGCCCGGTTGCCCTCGTTGCGGAAACGCCAGACCGCCCCCCACAGGTTCGCCTCGAACTCCGCCGTCCCCTGCTGGGCGGTGCCGTCGACGAAATAACCGACGGGGTCGAAACCCTCGATGGCGACGCCCGAGAAGCGGTTGACCACGATCCGCTCGGTGGTGGCCGCCTGGGCCGGCAACTCCAGGCAGGCGAGCCAAATGCCCGCCAGAAGCCAGATCGCGAGCCCGATCAAGGCAATTCCGGGGCGCAAAGGGCTATCTTCCTGCCGTTGTGCCGTCATAGTTGCTGCGGATAACATCCGAGTCGAGGGGACATCCGGCGCAACCTAGAGCCGTGCCTGTTGGCGTCAGGTTAAGGAAGCGATCGGATTCGATAGCAGGGGTTCTTTTATGACTTTCGCATCACGCCTTGCTGCACTCGCGCTTGCCGCGATGGTGGGCTGGATCGTGCCGGCTTCCGCCCAGCAGGCGCCGCCGCCCAACCTGCCGCCGCCGCAGCGGAGCCCGACGCCCAACACCTATGGGCCGGACGAGCTGGTGACCGCCGGCCATCGCTTCTTCGGCAACGTCTCGCGCGGGCTCGCCTCGATCATCGAGAAGGCGGTCAGCCAATGGGGCCTGCCCAACGGCTATATCCTGGGCGAGGAAGGCTCCGGCGCCTTCGTCGCGGGCCTGCGCTACGGCGAAGGCACGCTCTACACCAAGAACGCCGGCGACCTCCGCGTCTACTGGCAGGGTCCCTCGCTCGGCTTCGACTGGGGCGGCGACGGCGCGCGCACCATGACGCTGGTCTACAACCTGCCCGCCACCAACGCGATCTACCAGCGCTTCGCCGGCATCGACGGCTCGGCCTATATCATCGGCGGCTTCGGCATGACGGCGCTTACTTCCAACAACATCGTGCTGGTGCCGATCCGCTCCGGCCTCGGCCTGCGGCTGGGCGCCAATATCGGCTATTTGAAGTACACGCCGCGCGCGACCTGGAACCCGTTCTAAAGCGCGACCGCGCTTTAGATTCTTGTTTGAGCATGATCTTTCCGGAAAACCGCTACGCACTTTTCCGGATCATGCTCCCGGTCCCCCTCCCCAGACAAGTTCCGGATTCACGTTAACGACAGGGCGGGGCTGGCTTTTTGCCGGCCCGCCATGCATTGTCGTTGGTAAATTTTTCCTTAGCGCTCGGAGTTCTGGCCCATGGTCGAACCGATCATGTACCTGGCGATCGGTTTCCTGCTTTCGATGCTGTGCGGGCTGGCCATCGTGCCGCTGGTGCATAACCGCGCGGTGCGCCTGACCACGCGCCGGCTCGAGGCGGCCACCCCGCTGTCGATGGCCGAGATCCAGGCCGACAAGGACCAGCTCCGCGCCGAGTTCGCCATGTCGGCGCGCAGGCTCGAGATGAGCGTCGAGCAGCTCAAGAACAAGACCACGAGCCAGCTCGCCGAGCTCGGCAAGAAGAGCGACGCCATCAACCGCATGAAGATCGAGCTCGGCGAAAAGAACGCCACGATCTTCGCGCTCGAGGCGCGCGAGAAGGCGGTGAAGGAGCAGCTTCGGGCGACCGAAGAGGAATTCAACGCCAAGACCGAATCCCTGCGTTCCGCCGAGCAGGCGCTGACCGACAAGCAGGGCGAGCTCGCCAAAATCAATTCCGAGCTGTCCGACCGGTCATGATGGCGGAGAGCCGTCAGGTCGAGCTGGTCGCGGTGCGCGCCCAGATCGAAGAGCTCAAGAACCGCGTCGGCGATGCCGAGAAGGAATTCGCCGCCACGCAAGCGCGCCTCGCGCAGGAGCGCAACGAGTCCGAGACCGCCTCGCGCGAGCTCGGCGATGCCCGCGGCCGGGTCGAGAATCTGAGCCAGCGCGTCAACGAGCTCGACCGCCAGCTCCTCGTGCAGGTCAAGGAAGCCGAGATGCTATCGGGCCGCGTCGCCGACCTCGAAGGACGCCTCGCCACGCAAGGCAAGCTGCTGGCCGAGCGCGACTACGAGAACAACCAGCTCCGTCAGGCCAATGAGACCTCCGAGCGCACCGTCAAGGAGCTGCGCGTCGAGATCGCGGCCTTGAGCGGCGGCAAGTCGTCGGCCGCATTCGAATCGCTGCGCGCGGAAAAGACCACGCTGGAGGAGCAGCTCCGCACCGCGCGCGACGAGCGCGGCAAACTCCAGCGCGACATCAACGCGATCCAGCAGCAGGCGGAAAGCTCCTGGGCGACCGAGCGGATGGAGAACGCGCTCTTGCGCGAGCGCATCAACGACATCGCCGCCGAGGTGGCCAAGCTCGCGATGCAGCTCGAAGGCCCGAACTCGCCGATCGAGGCCCTGCTCGCGGCCGAAGCCGGCCAGCCGCCGAAGCCGGCGCCGCGCCCGGCCAACGACCAACGACGCCGCGACCAACGGCACGCCGAGCCTGCCCGAGGGCGGTGGAACACTCGCTGAACGCATCCGGGCGCTGCAGGCCCACGCCTCCCGCGCCCGCCAGCAGGGCGCGTAAGCGGGCCGAAACCGGGCCTTGCGGCCGGATTACGCGATCGGCCAAGGTTTTCGCCCCGCAAGGCACCTCGAAACTTGACACCTTCGGCCCGCACTTCTAAATCGCGGGCTCCAATGCACCGGCCGGCCGAAAGTCCGGCCGCCTGCATGATGGTCCCGGGCGCATAGCTCAGCGGGAGAGCGTTCCCTTCACACGGGAGAGGTCCAAGGTTCGATCCCTTGTGCGCCCACCATCCATCCTCCTGAACCCCTATCTGTTGCGGACGACCATCGGCGCATGGTGGTCTTTTGGGCCGCCTCGTCAAAAATCTCGAAAACAACCCCATGCACAGTAGCCGGCGTCAGCCGGATCAATTAGCTACGTATTTTCCGAATTCTGATTGACCCGTCGGGCAAAACAGGGGCATGATGGCATGATCCGAAGACGTCCGTCGGACGATCGCAGGCAAGGTCTAGCGCCATGCCATGGGCTGACGATCGGATTGCTCCGCGAGCGCGCGCTTCACATGCGAGAGGTTCTCTAGGGGTTCAAGCGTAATTCGCCCGTCGTCTTGGCAAATCGCAAGGCAACGGCAGCACCGACGAGATACGGCAGGAAATAAATCAGGATCAGTTCGCCCGTGCTTCTTTCGATTGATCCCACGATCGTCAGATATTGAGTAGCCGATTGCTTTGCGTTCGCAACGCGACTGGTCAGGTCGGCAGCGTCGGAGGCCCATCTTGCCTGCACGTCGGGAGTCACGTTTATTTTTTGGATTTGGTGCGCAGCCTTGGTCGCACGCTCGACCGCCGGCAGATTCTTGTCTTGCAATATCTGATCGAGCTCCGACCAGCTCTTTTCCAAATTCGAGTACCAGCTGCATTCGGACGCAATCTCGGCACGTCCTTTGTCGTCGACGTTCCAGGGCGTCTCGCAGATCAGTTTCCTCATGAAGTGCACGTTCTGCACCGGCACGACTGCTTCCGAGGTGAACCAGTTCGCGCCCGTCAGCGCGGCACTTTGAGCGAGCATACGACGCTGGTCCGAAGCTGCGCTAACGATGGAGAGAGCAGCAAGCGCAAGCCACGCGTAATCGACCTTTTTCAAAAACCGCGCGCCCGGCCTGGCGACATAGACATAGACGTGAAACACGACGAAAAGGACGACGAAGAACAGTATCGGATAGAGCAACGCGTTCCTGAGCGGGACGACCAGCTCCTCAATGCTCGACGTGACAGTCATGACTTCTCTCCAGATTAATTTCGGGCAATGCACCGTCGGAGAAGAAGACGAATCTCACTTGAGATTGACTATTACGCAAGCATAGGCTGAAGGTTGAAAAGCGTGTCATGCGGGCGCTGGGAATCCTTCTGCGGAAAGGCTCTGGATTGCTTCGCTACGCTCGCAATGACGGAGCGAGGGGAGAGACCGCGCCGATTGGCACGCACGCCCCCAAGCCTCAACCCACCCGCTCCGGCCTCCAGGCCGTGTACAGCCCGACGAGCGTACCGATGGCGACCAGGCCTGCCGCCAGCAGCACCTGCAATTGCCCGTCGTCTGTCGCGCCGACGGACGACACTAACCTCGTCACGATGACGAACAGAATGCCCACGGCGGCCGCTGCGCCCGCGCAGAGATAGGCGAGCTCTCGCGTCAGGTTGCGGCCGAGCAGGCCGAGTGCGGTGAAATACATTGCAGAAGCGTTGGGATGAACGAACAAGGCGACGCGCGCGTAGGGACCGTAGGCGTCGAACAGGGACTCGCATCGGCTCAGGGCCGCTTTCGAGGCGACCCGCTGCAGAAACGGTCTGAAAAAGCGCGCCTGTCCGTAACTCAAGACTGCGCCCACGATGATGGCCAGCCACGCCATGATGAAAACGGAGACATCGGCAGGCTTGGGATTGAGCGCCGCGGACATCAGGATCAGGGCGGTGCCGGGAAAATAGCCGAAATACGGGAAGACCGACTCCAGCAGCACGCAGCCGAACATGAAGACCGGAAACCACCATGAACCGGTCGCGCCCTGGACGACGGCGTTCAAGTCGAAGAGCTCAGTCTTGTACAGGACAAGGTACATGCACATGGCCAATCCAGCCAGCGCATAGAACGGCAACGCTCCCGACAGAAACCGTCTCATCCAACCATCGGGCTTTGTTGCGCGGACATAGTGGAAACCATCGATATCAGGACAAGACAGCGGAAACGCATGCCCCATGCTTTAGGCGAATGCGGTCGCCCCTGTCGATAGCGCGCTTTGCCGCGCAATCCTCAAAGCAACCGGTGGAACGCAGCATCGGAGAGACGCAAGACGCGGACGAGCCGGCCGCGCGGTTCTACTTGCCGCGGTATCGCAGCGCCTCCACCAGCAATGAGAACGCCGGAGAAGGCTGGCGCCGGCTGGCATAGTAGAGATGGTATCCCGAGAACGGCGGACACCAATCCGAGAGCACGCGGGCGAGACGACCCTGGGACAAATAAGGCTGCACGTGTCCCTCGGTGAGATAGGCGAGGCCCAATCCCTTCAGCGCCCCCTCCAACAAAAGCCCTGCGCTGTTGAACACCAGCTGGCCCTCGACCCGCACGTTGAGCTCCCGCCCGTTCTTTTCAAACTCCCACGCATAGAGGCTGCCGCCATGCGTCGGCAGGCACAGATTGAGGCAATTGTGCTGGGTCAGATCCTGCGGCGTCTTCGGCCGCTTGCGCTCGGCGAAGTAGGAAGGCGATCCGACCACCGCCATCCTGAGATCGGGGCTGACACGCACGGCGATCATGTCCTTGGCGACGAGCTCGCCCGGACGGATGCCGGCATCGACCTGCTGTGCGACGATATTAGTGAGGCCGTAATCGACGATGATCTCGACATGGATGTCGGGGTATTTCGGCAGGAGCCTTCCCAGCGCCGGCAGCAGGATTTCGCTGGCGGCATATTCCGTCGCCGTCAGCCGGATAGTTCCTGCAGGCTTTTCGCGAAACTCGCTGAGTGCAGCAAGGTCGCTGTCCATCTCGGTGAACTTGGGGCCGATGCTCTGGAACAGCCGCTCGCCGGCCTGGGTCGGCGTGACGCTTCGCGTCGTGCGATTGAGCAGCCGGACACCCAGCCGCTCTTCCAGATTGCGGATAATCTGGCTCAGCGCAGACTGCGTCATGCCGAGCTTCGCAGCGGCGCGCGTGAAGTTGCGCTCCCGCGCCACGGCGAGGAACGCAACAAGGTCGCTCGCGTCGTCCCGATGCATTGATTAGCACTCCTAATAAGCGCATTCGAAATCTATCATCTAATCGGGGATCGGCGAAGGCCCTAGGTTCGGAGCAGCCATCAGGAGCTCCGAAACCAGCATGCCGGTCACGACCATGCAGCCCGCTGCACCGCTTCGCGTCACCGCGACGTTGCTGCCGATCATGGCGGTGGTCTTCCTCGCCTTCCTCGTCATCGGCGTGGCGATGCCGGTGCTGCCGCTCCACGTCCACGACGGATTGGGGTTCGGCACGTTCGTGGTCGGCCTCGTCGCCGGCAGCCAGTTCGCGGCATCCCTGGTCTCGCGGCCGTGGGCCGGTCACTTCTCGGATCGACGCGGGGCGAAGCGCGGCGTCGTCGCCGGCCTCGTCGCGGCCGCGGCGTCCGGGCTGTTGTACCTGCTCTCGCTTGGCTTCACCGAGGCTCCGCTGGCCTCGGTGACCATTCTGCTGCTCGGCCGCGGCCTGCTCGGCGGCGCCGAGAGCTTCATCATCACCGCCGCAGTCAGCTGGGGGCTGGCACTCGTCGACAGCGGCAACACCGGCAAGGTCATCGCCTGGGTCGGCTCGGCGATGTTCGCGGCCTTTGCCATCGGTGCGCCCGCAGGCGCCGCGCTCTACGCCGCCTACGGCTTTGCGGCGATCGCGATCGCGACGGCAGCGGCGCCGCTGCTGGCGCTGCTGTTCGTTGCCCAGCTTCCAACGGTGGCGCCGGTGCAGCAGGTGCGCGTGTCGTTCGCAAAAGTGCTCGGCGCCGTATGGGTGCCGGGCTTGGGATCCGCGCTCGGCAGCGTCGGCTTCGGCGCGGTGACGACGTTCGTCGCCTTGCTGTTTGCCAGCCGCGGATGGGCCAATGGCTGGCTTGCCTACACGGCCTATGCCGTCGCCTTCATCCTCGCGCGCGTCTTCTTCAGTCATCTGGCCGATGCGGTCGGCGGCGCCAGGGTTGCGCTTGTCTGTGCCTTGATCGAAGCCGCCGGGCAGGCCCTGATCTGGCTGGCGACCCGACCCGAGATGGCGCTGGCCGGCGCCGCACTGACCGGCTTCGGCTTCTCGCTGATCTATCCCGGCTTTGGCGTCGAGGCGGTGCGCCGCGTGCCGGCGCAGAATCGCGGCCTCGCCATGGGCGCCTACACCGCCTTTCTCGACCTCGCGCAAGGGATCGCCAGTCCCGCGCTTGGATTGATCGCAACGGGAGCGCGGCTGAACCTCCTGTTTCTCGCGAGCGCCCTCACCGTGCTCTGCGCCGCGCTGGTCGCCTGGTGGCTGCTCGCGCACCCGTTCACTGTCGAAGGACATCCGCAATGAGAGCACTCGCACCCACCTTGTTGTCGATCTGGCTGGTCGCCGGCGGCCCGGCCGCAGCGGACCCAACAGCCGTCAAAGGAGCAAGTCCCATGTCAACACCCGAAGACATCCGCGCAGTCGCGCCGGCGCTCGAAGGCTATGCGCAGAAATTCGTCATCGGCGATCTCTGGAAGCGACCAAGCCTTTCGCCGCGAGACCGCAGCATCGTCACGGTCGCGGCGCTGATCGCGCGCGACCAGACCGTGGAGCTGCCGCACTATCTGGCGCTTGCGCTCGACAGCGGCGTGAGGCCATCGGAGATATCGGAGATCATCACGCACCTCGCCTTCTACACCGGCTGGGCCAATGCGATGGATGCGATCCCGGCGGCAAAGGAGGTCTTCAAGAGCCGCAACATCGGAGCCGATCAGCTTCCGCCGGCCGCGGGGCCGCAACTGCCGCTCGACGAAGCCGCGGAGAAGCAGCGGGCGAGCCGCGTCGGCGAGCAGTTCGGGCCAATCACGCCGAGCCTCGTGCAGTATACGACCGACGTGCTGTTCCGCGATCTCTGGCTGAGGCCGGCGCTGGCGCCACGCGACCGCAGCCTCGTCACCGTGAGCGCGCTCATCGCGACCGGTCAGGTCGCGCAGATCACCTACCATCTGAACCGCGCGATGGATAACGGGTTGACCCGGGATGAAGCCGGCGAGGTGCTCGGTCATCTCGCCTTCTATGCCGGCTGGCCCAATGCGTTCTCTGCAGCGCCTGTTATCAAGGACGTCATCGAAAAGCGGCCGCGATGAGCGGAGACGTGAGGTGATCACACGACGGAACGTGCTCATTGTCGGGAGCGCCGCCGCCACGATCGGATTTCGCCGGACGCAGGCGCGGGCGTCGGAGGCACACAAGGAGGCTCATATGGACATCGACATCAAGCGCAACGGATCGCGCCCTTCGCAAAAGGGCCCACAGGACTGGTTCACCGGAACGGTGCGGATCGACCCGCTGTTCCAGGCGCCTGATCCGGCCCGCGTGGGCGCGGGCCAGGTCACCTTCGAGCCGGGTGCCCGCACCGCCTGGCACACACATCCGCTCGGGCAGACGCTCATCGTCACCGCGGGACTGGGCTGGGTGCAGCGCGAGGGCGGAGCCATCGAGGAGATCCGGCCCGGCGACGTCGTGTGGTTTCCGCCGGGACTAAAGCACTGGCACGGCGCGTCACCGACGACGGCGATGACCCATATCGCCATCCAGGAATCCCTGGGCGGCAAGAACGTGGACTGGATGGAGAAAGTGAAGGACGAACAGTATCGGAAGCTATGAGCGCGCGTTGTAGAGTGCGTGCAGAAACCTTTTCGAGGAGCAGCGCATGGCGACCATCTTCATCACCGGCAGCACCGACGGTCTCGGCCGGGCGGCGGCGCAATCGCTCGCCGGTCAGGGGCACCGCGTGGTGCTGCACGCGCGATCGGCGGGTCGCACCGGCGCGATCGGCGAGCTCGCATCGCGATCTGCCGGGATCGTGATCGGCGATCTCGCGCGAGGTGCAGATGTGAGGAGCATTGCAGATCAGGTCAACGCGATCGGACGGATGGATGCGATCATCCACAATGCCGGCGTCTACACGCGGCCGGGCCGTGGCGCGACGCCGGAGGGCCATGCCGAAACGCTCGCCATCAACACGCTTGCACCGTACATGCTGACGGCGCTGATCGAGCGGCCCGGCCGATTGGTGTATCTCAGCAGCGGATTGCACCGGGGTGGCGAGGGCTCGCTCGATGACCTCGACTGGAAAAAGCGGGCGTGGGATTCGGCCAAGGCCTATGCCGAGAGCAAGCTGCACGTCGTCGCACTGGCCTTCTCGCTGGCAAGACGCTGGCCCAAGGTCCTGAGCAACGCCGTCGATCCCGGCTGGGTCCGCACCAAGATGGGCGGCGCGGGCGCGCCGGTCGATCTCGACACCGGGCAACGGACCCAGGCCTGGCTGGCGGTGAGCGAGGACCCCGCTGCTCTGGTCAGCTCAGCGGACGCTACTGGCATCATCTCGCGCAGCAGCAGCCGGCCAGCGAGGCCGCCGATCCGGAGTTTCAGGACGAGCTCATCGAGAAGTTAGGCAGGCTGACGGGGGTTGAATTGCCGCAGGTCTAGAGCGGAATGGCTTCAGGTTGAAGCGCGCTTAGTTCACGCAGCACGTCATGCCCGGGCTTGTCCCGGGCATCCACGTTCTTTGTGCCACTCGGCGAGGCGTGGATGGCCGGGACAAGCCCGGCCATGACGTTGTGGAAACTTCAGTGCCCCAAGTTCTTGGGTCATACGCGATAACCCTGCCACGAAAATATGCCCACCACGCGCTACGCGATCGACAGGATCTCGATCTCCTGCGCGCCCGAACCCACGACGTCGCCGACCGCCTTTCCCATCAGCGATCTCGCGACCGGCGCGACGAACGAGATCGATCCGGCCTTGGGATCGGCTTCGTCCTCGCCGACGATGCGATAGGTCTGCACGCGGCCGTCAGTGCGGCTGAAGGTCACGGTGCTGCCGAAGGCGACCGTATCTGATGACTCGGGCTTCGCGACAATTTGCGCCGTGCGCAGCCTCTCGGTGAGATAGCGAACGTCGCGCAACGGCACCGCCGACTGCCGGCGCTTCTCGTTGACGTCGTCGATGGCCTGCGCAGTCTCATAGGCCTCGCGCGCTTCGCCGAGCTGCTGCTGCAACGCCTGCAAGCCGGCTTCCGTCACGAGATTGGGATGCGGCGAGATCGGGCGATCCGGGAGCAGCGTCTCGGACGCGGTCTCGGCGCTTTCTTCCTTGGTAAAGGCGACGCTCAATTCAAGAATCCTGTCGACTTGTCTGGCTGATTGCGGCGCGTTTGCCGCGGGCGATTTGCCTGACGAGAGTCCCGTTCCGATGGAACGGGTCTCTCGCTTCTTTGGTCCGGCGCGTTTTCTTCGCGCGAACCGGAATCTACTCCGCTTGAAAACGCTTTATATCTCAAGTGCGACGAAACGACGGAGCTTGAAGACGAGATCCGGCATGGCCTGGCGGAACCGCGTCGCGTTCTGGAAGCTGGTCGAGAACGGCGCGAAGGTGATCATGGCGTTCCAGTGGCGGTAGCCGTAGACCGTGACAGAGGCGCCGGTTGCCGGAAAGTCTTCCAGCTTGCGCAGCTCGCCGAGCACGAGCTCGGCGATCCCTTCCGCCGGCAGCAATTGCCTGCCGTCCGCGGTCCTCGTGATTTTCGGGGGCGGCGCGGCCGGCGCGGGTGCATCCTCTCGCTTAACCGGGCTTGCTTCGGGGACGATTGCGGCAACCGCATCAAATCCGTTCGACGGCGCGGTTGGCGGAACCTCCGCAAGTGGCGGTGGCGCGACGCTGTCCGTGCGCTTGTTGCCTCCCAGGATGCTGCTGATCATGGCCACAAGGCCAGCATCCTTGACGTCGTCGCTCATTACTCCCCCCGGGCTTCGGCCTACTCTAGCACCGCTCGGACAGGCCGCCACAAGGGATGTATCGCCCGATTCCGGCCGGCGGGACCAGTGCTACGGCGGCGCGACGCCAAGTCGCGCTGCGCCGCCGTACGATGGATCACCGCTTATCGAACGGAATATATTGCTGGTACTGCTTGGGCACCGAGCTGCGATAGCGCGCCGGAACCGTGCCGCTGTCGATCGAATGATCGATCTCCTGCTGCCGCGTCATCTTCTTCTTCGCCGGCTTCTTCGAGGCGCTCTTCTTGGAGTCGGATGGCTGGCTGGAGGTGTCGGTGGTTGTGGCCGGCGTTGTTGTTGCCGCCGCGGGCGCTGTCGTTGTCGCCGCGGGCGCTGTCGTAGCCGCCGGCGCAGCGGTGGTCGCGGGCGCTGCGGTTTCACCTGCGGCCGGCGCGTTCTGCGCCAGCGCGAGCGGTGTTTGCGCAAGAAGCGCCAGCGCTGCTGTCGCAGCCAGCAAATATGACCTTTGCATCAAAGCCTCCAAAATGTCCTGATCCGAACGAGACGAAGCAGCGGCTTCCCTGGATCGGCGCATGCAGGTCCGCCCAGGATAGGCGCGAAGCCGGCCGCCAAACTGTGGCCGAGATCACATTGCTGACCGCGGCTCACGCCGCATCATAGACCCATGTCGAACGCAGTGCCCACTGCGCAGACCAAGACGGGCACGACAAAGTGTCGGCCAAGGCCGGGAACACGCAGATGCAGCTTGCGGTTCCTCATCCACTCGTTCTCGAAGGAGTTTGAAATGCGTCGCACCATCCTCACCCTCGCATCGTTTGCAGCGCTGATCGCCGCGACTTTCCCGGCGGCCCAGGCTCACGCCGCAAACGACCGGTATTGCCTGCAAGGCCGCATGTGGGGCTATCCCGGCAACTGCCAGTTCGCGAGCTATCAGCAGTGCCAGGCCAGCGCATCCGGCACGTCGGCCTATTGCGGCATCAATCCGCGCTACGCGTACTCGCAGCAGCGCTATTACTGACGACATTGCGGCGGCGTGCGCTCGAGGCGCGCGCCGCCACAATCTTCACGTGAAGACTTTCTGCCTCGCCGACACTCCGGCGAACTCGCGCGCGCAAAGCCGCTTGCGCCCGTCGATGACGAGAATGTTATCCGTCATCGCTTCGGGATAAATTTGCAAAGCACGGCCGCAGCTTGCGCGCAGCGCCCTCCCCCGGAACAGCATCGATATCGCGAACTGTGTGAAGCGACCGCTTGTGGCGCAAGAATCCCTGATCTAGCGTCGACTGCATATTCTGTAGCGAACAACTTTAACTTTAGTCTTTTTCGGTGTGACTTTTCAGGGAGGAATTTGAAATGAGCAGCCGCCACGCAATTCTTCCGCGCGGATTGAACAATATCCGCTCGCCGCTGTCGCAAGGCCGCTTCGGCCGCATGTTCCGCAAGCCCAGCCTCACCCCGGCCCAATTCGGAGCCACCGAACCCGACAATATCGCCAACCTGTCGGCGCTCGCCGACAGGATGATCGGCAGCTTCGATGCGCCGAAAGACTCGCCGGACGCGGAAGAGAGCGGCATTCCCGCGCTCTACACCTATTTCAGCCAGTTCGTCGATCACGACATCACCTTCGATCCGGTCAGCTCGCTGACCAAGCAGCAGGATCCGGACGGACTGGTCGATTTCCGCACGCCCTCGTTCGATCTGGACAATCTCTACGGCCGCGGCCCGAACGACCAGCCCTACATGTATGACGGCATCAAGTTCCTGCTCGGCGAGAAGCTGACCGGTGCGGGCGTCGACGACGCCAACGACCTGCCGCGCTTCAAGGGCCGCGCGCTGATCGGCGATCCCCGCAACGACGAGAACAGCATCGTCTCGCAGTTCCAGGGCCTGATGCTGCGCTTTCACAACCGCATGGTCGACGACAACGACAGCCTGACGTTCGAGGAGGTGCAGCAGCGCGTCCGCTTCCACTATCAATATGTCGTGCTGAACGACTTCCTGCCGCGCATCGTCCACGCCGACGTTCTGAACGCGCTGAAGACCGCAGGCAGCTATGACCGCAGCAAGCTCGCCCACTATCACTGGCACAATTACCCGTTCATGCCGGTGGAGTTCTCCGTCGCCGCCTACCGGCTCGGGCATTCCATGATCCGCCCGGGCTACCGGCTCAACGACGCGGACAACATGCTGCTGCAGATCTTCCCCGACCCCAACAATCCCGACAAGAACGCGCTGACCGGCTTCCGCGCCATGGGCCCGGGACGCGCCATCGACTGGGGCCGCTTCATCGACATCGACACGCGCCCCTTTGGGGACGAGAACGACGAGAGCAATCCCGACAACAAGCGGCGGCTTCAGTTCGCCTATCGCATCGACACCTCGCTGGTCGATCCGCTGCGCAAGCTGCCGCCGGAAGTCGCCTCCAATCCGGCCTCGCTGGCGCTGCGCAATCTCGAGCGCGGCTGGCGGCTCGGCCTGCCCTCCGGCCAGGCCATCGCCAGGGCGATGCAGCTGAACCCGCTGAACGACGATCAGATCATCATCGGCAAGGCCGTCGACGAGCCCGAGGAGGGCGATCCGCAGACTCCAATCGCGACCATCGCAAACGGCGTGTTTGCCGGCAACTGCCCGCTCTGGACCTATATCCTGGCCGAGGCCCGGCACTTCAAGGCGGACGTCCCAATTCCCGTCACCGGCGGACCGGGCACCGTCAAGACGCCGCAGCTCGGCCCCGTGGGTGGCCGCATCGTCGCCGAGGTCTTCCTCGGCTTGATGTTCGGCGACAGTTCCTCCGTGCTGTCGCTCGACCCGCAATGGGCGCCGGTAACCGGACCCGGCTTCGCGCTGAAGGACCTCGTCAACTACGCGCTGGGAGAGGGCGATCCGCTGCACTGAGCTTGCTACGAACGATGAAAGGCCGCTCGCGTCACGCGGGCGGCCTTTCCTGTACTCGGATAGGTGAACCGCGCCCCGAGGCCGCGTCAGTACAACCAGAGCGCACTCCGGTTTAGAAGCCGCGTGGGTCGATCGAAGGATCAGCTCGAACGAGATAATCGATCTCGCCCCTCGCAACCCCGATGTCCCTGAGCTCCAGGTCGCTCAGGTCCTCCAACGTCGCGCGCAAGGTCTGGCGGATACACCAAGCACAATAAGCGTCAAAATACCTCTTGAGAAAGTTTGGGGATCGCCGCGTCGACACGGACGTCTGCGCCGATCCCGCCGCAGTATAAATCGTGCTCATCGCTCTCTCCCGGGAGATGACTACCCACCGGGCGACCTTGCCAAGGCAGATCGGAGCGCGCTTGACACCGGGCTCACATTTTCCTCACCAGCGGCTTATTTTTCGCGTTGCATCCTATGCTACATTCCTGATGCCAGACGGGAGGGATCTTGCGCTATCTCTTCGAGGGCCATGCATTGGACACCGACCGGCGCGAGCTTCGTCGCGGACCGGATGCGTTGCTCGTGGCGCCGCAAGTATTTGACCTGCTCGCGTACCTGATAGGTCACCGGGAACGCGTCGTCAGCAAGGATGAGCTGATCAGTGCGATCTGGAACGGACGCGCGGTATCCGATGCCGCGCTCACGACCCGTTTGAATGCCGTACGAAGCGCCATCGGCGACAGCGGTGAACAACAGCGTCTCATCAAGACGCTGCCGCGCAAAGGTTTCCGCTTCGTCGGCGTCGTGCGGGAAGAATGGCAGGGAAGCCCGATCGAGCAGGCCGCTTCGACGACGTATCCTGGAGAGACGGAGGAGACGCCGTCTTCAGCCCCTCGCCTTTCAATCGTTGTGCTGCCATTCGCCAATCTCAGCGAAGATCCCGAGCGAGAATATTTCGTTGATGGTGTGACCGAGAGCTTGACCACGGATTTGTCGCGCATCTCCGGCTCGTTCGTCATCGGCCGACATACCGCATTCACGTACAAGGGCAAAGCGATCGATCTCAAGCAGATTGGCCGCGAGCTGAATGTTCGCTACGTGCTAGAGGGTTCCATGCAGGGAGCCGGCGATCGACTTCGCGTAAACGTCCAGCTCGTGGACGCGGAAACCAGCGCGCATCTGTGGGCCGACCGCTTCGACAAACTCGTCGCCGATCTTTTTGATATGCAAGACGAGATCGTATCGCGCCTCGCCAACACGCTGGACGCCCAACTCACTGAACAAGAGGCTCGGCGATCAGAACGATCTCCGCATCCCAATTCGATGGACTTGTATTTCCGAGGCAAAGCTTTGTTGCACAAGGGGTGGACGTCGGAAGGCGTGCCACAGGCGCGCGCGATGTTTGAACGGGCGTTGACCCTTGACCCCAAGAATGTCGACGCGATGGTGTGGATGGCTGGCGTCGATCTGATACTTGGAGCGAGCTACTTGGATGACGCCACGAGCGAGCATTTCGCAGTGGCCGAGGCGACATCAATAAGGGCGCTGTCTCTCGCGCCCAACCATGCCTATGCACACTTGATTTTGGGCTGCGCACTAATATGCACGAACCGCGCGGTTCAGGGCATCGCGGAATTCGAGAGAGCGTTGGCACTGGATCGCAATTTGGCTGAAGCGCACGCGCAGACTGGCAGCGCTAAGTTGTATATGGGTCGCGGAGCCGAGACTGAGGCCCATGTCAACGAAGCACTTCGCCTCTCTCCTCGCGATATCTTCGCCCATCGCTGGTTCATGATAACCGGCTTTGCCAAGATGCAGGTTGACGCGGATGCTGAAGCAGTCCGGTGGTTCCGCCGCAGCATCGAAGCCAACCGAAATGATGTCAACGCGCATTTTGGGCTGGCCGCCGCGCTCGCGCTACTTGGCTCACTGAATGAGGCGAAAGCCGCTGCAAAGGCGCTATTTGCGCTCGTTCCAGACTTCACCATCCGCCGCTTCCGGGACGGCGCTTGCAGTGATAACCCTGTTTATCTCGCCAAACGCGAGCGCGTCTATCAAGGCATGCGGCTGGCGGGAGTGCCGGAGGGCTGATGTCCGAGAAGGGTCACAATCAGGCGCTGTTGGGCCAAGATGAACACACGCGCACTAGCGCGCCGCCCCAAGACCGCTCTCGCCAAGCCGCGTCGCGAACCAGCGCGACAGCGGCTGCTCGACGAGGCCGCCGACATAGACCTCCGACGTCGTCACCCCGCGCCTGTCCAGCACCAGCAGCACGCCGATCCAATAGGCGAACCAGATATGCGCATCGGTCATCGCCATCAGCTTGTGCTGGTCGTGATCGAGCGGGGTGTGGTTGCTCGCCTTGCGGATCTCCACAGCGAGCAGGTTGTTCGGGATCTCGCGCTGATGCACCACGACGTCGGGATAGATCGACTTGCCGAGATGATCGTCGGTCGAGATGATGGTGCCGTGCGGCAGATGCAGCGTGCGCTCGCCGAGCCGGTCGTAATTGCAGTCGACCGCCCAGCCCGAGAACTGCCGCTCCAGGTAAACGGCGAAGCGATGCGTGATCGCACGCTCGCCGATGTCCTTCTCGAACAAAAATGCTTCGTGCGCGTAGAAGTCCCGGAGCGCCGCGATCACCTTGTTCAGCTCGGCCTGCATCGTGCCTCCGGGCCCTCGGCGCTCTCGGTTGGTGCGCCCTACATCTGCACTTCGATCAGCCGCGGCCCGGGCTCGGCGACGGCCTCCGCCAGCGCCTTGTTGAACTCGTCGGCATTGGTGACGGCGCGGCCGGGCACGCCCATGCCCTTGGCCAGCGCGACGAAATCGAGCGTCGGGCGGTCGAGGCGGAGCATATCGTTGGCGCGCTGGCCGGGCTCGCCGGCGCCGACATTGTCGAACTCGCCGCGCAGGATCTGGTAGATGCGGTTGGCGAACACGATGGTGACGATGTTGAGGTTCTCGCGCGCCTGCGTCCACAGCGACTGGATCGTGTACATCGCGCTGCCGTCGCCGACCATGGTGATCACCTTGCGGTCCGGGCAGGCAATCGCGGCACCGATCGACAGCGGCGTCGAGAAGCCGATCGAGCCGCCCATGTTCTGGAGCCAGTCGTGCGGCGCCGCCGCCGCTGTCGGCGGGAAAAAGCCGCGGCCGGTGGTGAGCGATTCGTCGACCATGATCGCATTCTCGGGGATGGCGCAGGCGATCGCCTGCGCGATCGTGGCGAAGGTCAGCGCGCCGGTCGGCTTGACCAGCTCGGCCAACGCCTGCGGCTTGACGTCCTTGGCGCTCGCCTTGACGGCGCCGGCCAGCGCTTCGAGCGCTGCGACCGAATTCTCGCCCCAGGAGGTCATGCGATGCACCTCGCAGCCCTGGGGCTTGAGCATGCTCGGCTTGTTCGGATAGGCGAAGAACGCCACGGGATCGTCGGATTCGACCAGCACGATGTGGCGGAACTTCTCCAGCATCGGCAGCGCGTTCTCGATCACGTAATGGATGCGGTCGATCGAGAAGCGGCCGCGGCCGCGCGCCATCTTCGGGCGGAAGGTCGGACCCATCACGGTGCAGCCGGTCTTGCCGGCGATGCGCTCGGCCAGCGCCAGGCCCTGCTCGCTCAGCGCGCTGCCGGTCATCAGCAAGAGCGTGCCTTCGCCGTCCCCGTGCAAGATCTTCGCGGCCCGCTCGACCGCCTGCGGCGAATAGCTCGCGCGCTGCTGCTCGGCGGGCACCTCGGCGAGGCCGTCGGCCTCGTTCCAGGCGGTGTCGGCGGGCAGGATCAGGGTCGCGATCTGCGGCGGGGCGCTTTTCGCAGCCGCAATCGCCGCGGCGCCGTCGGCGGCGACCGATTTGGAATCCGGGGAGGTGCGGACCCAGGACGACATCGGCCGGGCCAGGCCCTCGATGTCGGAGGTCAGCGGCGCATTGTAGCCGATGTGGTAGACGGCGTGCTGGCCGACGATGTTGACGATGCCGGAATTGGCCTTCTTGGCGTTGTGCAGATTGGCAAGGCCGTTGGCGAGGCCCGGGCCGAGATGCAGCAGGGTCGAGGCCGGCGCGCCCTTCATGCGGAAATAGCCGTCGGCGGCGCCCGTCACCACGCCCTCGAACAGCCCGAGCACGCAGCGCATGCCGGGAACGCGGTCGAGCGCCGCGACAAAATGCATCTCGGAGGTGCCCGGGTTGGTGAAGCAGACGTCCACCCCGCCCTTGACCATCGTCCGCACCAGGCTTTCCGCACCGTTCATTCTGTCTGCTCCCGCAACCGGCGATTTCCAGTGATCCCTGCGATCAATCATTGTTCGCGCGTGCCGTCAAAGCAAGAGCGGCCATTGCGGCCCTGCCCCGCGCGGCAATACGCGGGCTTGGCTAACGCCCCGTTCCGATGGAATCGGAACGGGGCGTTAGAGTCTTGTTTTGACGCGTTTTCTTGATGCGAACCGGTATCCACTTCGCTTGAAAACGCTCTCATGCTTTCCGGCAAACTGGCGGGGTTGCCGATTTGGTAACGCCAATCGTTAAGCATGGCGCCCCTCACGGGGCCGTGGCTTGCGAAAAGCCCGCAAATATGGACTCTGACCTTTGTTGAAGAGATTTTTTGCTGGGGGTACCAATGATTCGGTTTTTCGCCGCGCCGATTGCCGCCATCGCACTGCTGACCGCCACCGCGGCAGGCGCGTTCGCCGAAGAGTTCGACTCGCGCGATATCATGGGCGGCGGCCCGAACTTCTTTCGCGGCGGCTCCAGCCCGATCCCCCGCACCACCGTCATGTATAACGGCAACTATGCCCCCGGCACGATCGTGGTGAACACGGCCGAGCGCCGGCTCTATCTGGTGCTCCAGAACGGCCAGGCGCTCCGCTACGGTATCGGCGTCGGCCGCGACGGCTTCCGCTGGGGCGGGGTGCACAGGATCACCGCCAAGAAGGAATGGCCGGCTTGGACGCCGCCCTCGCAGATGCTGGCCCGCCGCCCCGACCTGCCGCGCCACATGAAGGGCGGCATCGAGAACCCGCTCGGCGCGCGCGCGATGTATCTCGGCTCGACGCTGTACCGCATCCACGGCTCCAACGAGCCGGAGACGATCGGCCAGGCGGTGTCCTCGGGCTGCTTCCGCATGACCAACGACGACGTCACCGACCTCTACGGCCGGGTCTCGGTCGGCACCACCGTGGTCGTGCTGAACAACTAAGCCGGGCGGGCGAGCTTCCGTAGGGTGGGCAAAGGCGCACTTGCGCTGTGCCCACCAACTGTCTGCAGATTGGATAAAGGTGGTGGGCACGCTTCGCTTTGCCCACCCTACGCAGCTGCGCGTGGATAATGAGCCACAGCAGGAACCCGCCTGACGCGTGCATTTGCGGTCTTGTGCGCGCGCGGCGAATACGGCAGCGTTGCGCGACGATGAGCGCATTCAACCAGCCCTCGGCTGCCGTCCGCCTCGCCCTGCTGGCGTTTGCTGCACTCACATCCGTGCCTGACACCGCTACCATCGCCGCCGCGGGCGAACCGCCCGCGATCGCCTCGCGACAGCGCAGCGAGAAGAAGAGCTTTACCGACGCCGAGATCGTCGAAGGTTTCCTGAAGACGGCATTCGGCGCCGAATACCACCTCGCCGGCCGCGTCGACCGCATCCGCAAGTTCGACGGGCCGGTGCGCGTCTACGCCGAGAGCGACCGCGCCGACCGCAAGGCGCAGCTCGCAAAAGTCGTCGCCGACATCGGCAAGCGCGTGCAGCATCTCGACATCGCCATGACCGCCACCAGTGAAGCTGCGAACGTGCGGGTCAAGCTCGTGCGCGACCGCGATCTCTTCCGCACCATCGCGACCTTCTATGGCGTGGACAAGGCGCGCGAGATCCGCACCTCGCTCGATCCGCAATGCCTGTCCGGCTTCCGCAAGAACGACAATTTCGAAATCGAGCACTCCGACGTCATCCTCACCGTCGACAATGGCGACTTCACCTTCCTCGACTGCGCCTATGAGGAGCTGCTGCAATCGCTCGGCCCGATCAACGACACCACGAGCGTGCCCTGGACCATGTTCAACGACAACGTCTCGATGGGCTATTTCGACGTCTACGACCAGTACATCCTCAATCTGCTCTACGACCCCCGCATCAAGGCCGGAATGACCGTGCCGGAGGTCAAGGCCGTGCTGCCGCAAGTGCTCGCGGACGTGCGCGCCTGGGTGAAGCAGGTGAATGATCTGAAGGAGTGAGCTCTTACCCTCCCCTGGAGGATAAGCGCGCCTCCTCCAAACGTCAGGCCTGTCCTACCACCCATTGATCCGCGGCCAGACCACGCTGACGCCGCCTTCACCATCCAGCACCTGATAGCGATCATATTGCGCGCCGGTCGCGCAGGCGTGGTTGGTGAGGATGCGGACGCGGGAGCCGATGGGCAGGTCGGGCAGCGCGGCATTCGAGCCCTTGCGCAAGCCGATGATGCCGTGCTCCTGGTTGGCATCGGTGACGATGAGCTCCGGGTACGGTTTTCCAGCGAGATCGCAGACCATGCCATAACCCTGATCGAGCGCCTGTTTCGCCGTGCTGCGGTCGCGCGACAGCGCCATCCAGCCGGCGTCGACGATGATCCAGCCCTTCGCCTTCTGGTGACCGATCACGGTGGCAAGCACGGAGAGCACGAGGTCGCCCATCCCCACGGAGCTGACGCCGGCCTGATAAAGGTCGCCGAACATGAAGACGCCGGCGCGCACTTCAGTGACGCCAGTGAGGTCGCGCACATAGCGCGCGGTCGGTGTCGCGCCGACGCTGACGACGGGACAGGGCAGACCTGCGCTGCGCAACGCGTTGGCCGCAGTCACGGCAGCGATGCGTTCCGCTTCCGCCGCATCCGCGATGGCTGCCGGATCGTCCATTGCGTAGCTGTCACCGGCGTGCAGCAGCACGCCGCGCAAGGTCGCGCCACCCGAGACCAGGCGCTTGCCGATCGCGATCAGCGTTGCCGCATCGGTCGGCGCGACACCGGAGCGATGGCCATCCGCGTCGACCTCGATCAGCGCCGGAACCGCGTCGCCGCTGCGAGCGGCATGCGCGGCCACGGCCTCGGCTTGTTCGATGCTGTCGAGGATCACGGCGAGATCGGCACCGGTCGTGCGGATGGCAGAGACGCGCGCGAGCTTCGCGGGCGCGATGCCGACGGCGTAGATCATGTCGCGGACGCCGCCGGCCGCGAAATATTCGGCCTCGCGCAGCGTCGAGACCGTTGCCGGCCCCGTGGCCGAGGTCATCGCGATACGCGCGACGTCCAGTGATTTTGCGGTCTTCAGATGCGGGCGGAAGGCCACGCCGAGACCGGCGAGGTGCGCCTTCATCCGCGCGACATTGGCGCGAAGCCGCTGCTCGTCGAGCAGCAGGCAGGGCGTTTGCAGGTTCGACAGGTCGGTATCACCTGGCATCGGCATACACCGTGGCGCGCGACACTCCGAGATGGGCCGCAATGATGTCCGAGGATCGACGTACCTGCATGCAGCCGGCGTCGCGCAATTCGCGCAGCAGCGCGCGGCGATCGTCAGTGTTGAGCGCGCGGGGCGTGGTGGCGCGCGCGCGGCGAACTGGTCGATATGGGCACGGATGGCGTCCGCGCCGATGGGGCTCAGGGACTCGCGCGGGTTGTTGTTGGCATCGACGCTGACGAACTGGCCGATGGCGCTCTGCAAGCCCTGGAACAGTGTCAGGTCGACGTTGAGGCAGAGCGCAGCAACGTAAGAACCATCCGCACCCTTGATACCGATGGAGGTGCTCTTGGCCTGCCGTCCGTCGGCAAAGCTGTTGGCGTAGTTCGAAATCACCTGCGCATAATCAGGGTCGGCGATGCGGGCAAGGCCAAGCTCGGTTGCGGGCTGGCCGACCTTGCGTCCCGACAGATTGTTGTGAATGGCGACGATCGCCTGTTTGGGGTCGGTGAGATCGTGCAGCACGACCTCGCAGAACGGGGCCAGGGTCTCTCCCAATCCTAGCGCGATCTGCTGCAACTGATCGAACAGCAGTTTTCGCTCGGCTGCGGACTTGCTCGGAGCTGCTGATTTGCTGCGGCTCATCGCCCGGCCCTACTGCACGAGATCGGCAACGGTGGTCGCGGCCTTGAGGCCCGTGCCTGTGAGCACCGCGACCGTGGTCTCGTTCGTCCTGATCGATCCGGCAGCAGAGAGCTTTTCCAATGCGGCGGCCGCGCTGGCGCTGGTCGGCTCGGCGAACAGACCCTGCCGTGCAAGACGCCGCAGGGCAGCGACGATCTCGTCCTCGGTGAGCGCGATGGTGCCCCCGCCGCTCTCGCGCAAGGCGGCGATGATCTCGCGCAGGCGCAGCGGGTTCTTGATCGCGGTGCCCTCTGCAATGGTCTTGTTCACCTCGCGCGCGACGGGCGTATCGACGCCGGCCTTGAAGCTCGCATCGATCGGCGAGCAATTCAGCGGCTGCGCCGCAAACAGGCGCGGCAGCTTTGTAATCTGGCCGGACTTCAAAAGCTCGCGGAAGCCGAAGGCGCAGCCGAGCAGGCTGCTGCCGGCGCCGACGGGGACGATGACGTTATCGGGCGCGCGGAAGCCGAGGTCTTCCCATATCTCATAGGCCAGCGATTTGGTGCCCTCGAGAAAGAACGGCTGCCAGTTGTGGCTGGCATAAAACGTCTGGCTCGACTGGCGGATGGCCTCGGCTTCCGACTCTTCACGGGGCCCCTCGACGAGTTGCACCGCAGCGCCATAGGCGCGCACCTGCGCGATCTTCGCCGGCGATGTCGAGGCCGGCGCCAGAATCTTCACGCGCATGCCGCCGGCGGCACCCAGCCCGGCCATCGACGAGCCGCCATTGCCGGAGGAGTCCTCCAGGATCGCGTCGACGCCGATCTGCCGCAGGAAGGACAGCATCACGGAAGAGCCGCGATCCTTGAAGCTGCCGGTCGGGTTGAACCATTCGTGCTTGAAGAACGGGCGCAGGTCGCCCCAATCCTGCTGAACCAGCGGCGTGCAGCCTTCGCCGAGCGTGACAGGCTTTCCGATCTCGACGGGCAGCGCTGCCCTGTAGCGCCAGAGCGACCGCGTGCCGCTGTCGATGTCCTCGCGCGAGATCCCTGCCCCCGGCGTCACCAGCAGCGGCGTGCGCTCGTCCGAGCACCAGCGCGGCTGGTCCAGCGGATAGAGCTGTCCGGTGCGGGGGTCGATGTAGCTGGCGGCAGGCATGGTGGTCTCCGGGCGGTATTGATCCATACAATATGTCTAATTATATACGTTTTGTCCAGATCAGAGGCAACTTAGGCCCGCCGATGACGGGAATTTGGCCGCAAACGGCCCGCCCCGACGGTACGATTAACTTGTCTGTCGTGGCTCGCCGCTACAATATGTTGGATTGAGCTTGCGTCGTCGGTGCTCCGCATGGGCGATGCAGGTGAGCCAGGCCCGTCCAAGCGGCGGGCCGTTGGCTTTTTGGGAGCCTGGACATGAGCCGCGCGAACCGTACCGAGCATATCCGCCTGACCTCCCATCCGGAGCCGGGCAAGAAAGCCGCCTATCCGATCCATTGGGGTGCCGCAGATGCGCGCGCCCGCGGGCCGATCATCGGCACGGTGTCGCGCTCCGGCGATCGCAACGTGATCGGCAGCCATGGCGGCTCCTATGCGATGTACCGCGCGCTTGCGGTGTCCGCCGGCGCGCTCGACCCGATCAAGCGCCCCGATCTCACCAACACCTTCCCGGCCGCGACCATCGGCCCGTTCGAGCAATGGCGCGATCCCGCAAAGATCGTCGCGCTCGACCCATGGGGGCACCTCGTCGCCGAGAATTTCGGCAAGGACATCGCCGAGGGCGTCGATATCCGCCCGAGCATCGCGGTGACACGCGCGCGGCTCGATCTGCCGGAGATCCGCGAGGCGCTGGCCGCAAAGCGGCTGCGCGCCGACGGCGAGGTCGTGCACGCCAATGGCAGCGTCTCGGTGGTGAAGATCGCAATCGATCCGGTCTGGTACCTGCCCGGCCTTGCGACGCGGTTCGGCACCAACGAGACCGAGCTGCGGCGCACGCTGTTCGAGCAGACCGCCGGCATGTTCCCCGAGCTTGTCACCCGGCCGGACCTGAAGGTGTTCTTGCCGCCGATCGGCGGTACCACCGTCTACATGTTCGGCGATGTGACAAAACTGCCGGACCATCGCACCAAGATCACCTGCCGCGTGCATGACGAGTGCAACGGCTCCGACGTGTTCGGCTCGGACATCTGCACCTGCCGGCCCTATCTGATCCACGGCATCGAGGAATCCGCGCGCGGCGCGCAGGAGGGCGGGCTCGGGCTCGTCGTCTACAACCGGAAGGAAGGCCGCGCGCTCGGCGAGGTCACCAAATTCCTGGTCTACAATGCGCGCAAGCGGCAGGAGGATGGCGATGCGGCCGCAGCCTATTTCGAGCGCACCGAATGCGTCGCCGGCGTCCAGGACGCACGCTTTCAGCAGCTGATGCCGGACACGATCCACTGGCTGGGCCTGAAGCGCATCGACCGCTTCCTGTCGATGAGCGACATGAAGTACGACGCGCTGACCTCGCAGGGCATCGACATCGTCGAGCGCGTGCCGATCCCGCCCGAGCTGATCCCGGCCGACGCTCATGTCGAGATCGCCGCCAAAAAGGCCGCCGGCTATTACTCGACCGACATCGCGCCGGAGAAGGACGTGGACGGCGTGGTCGGGCGTTCGCTGGAAAAATACTGATCGCGCGATGGCGGACGCTTTGGAACGACAGGCCCGCTCGCTGCTCACCGCGACAGCGGTGCGCGCGCGGGCCGGGCAGATGCTCGAGACCGGCCTCGCCGGCGGCTTGAGCCACTTCACGATCGATCTCGACCGCATGGACGGCGTTGCGGAGGCGGTGCTTGCGGTGACGCGAAAAGCCTATCCGACGCTGGACGTCCCCTTCCATGCGCGCTGGCGGCATTTCGTGCTTGGCGGCGTCGATCGCTGGGCGCGGCTCGCCGATGCCGCATCGTGGCCGGATCGCGCGGCACGGGCGCGCGCCGAGTTCGATCTCGCCATCGTCAGCGTGCTGCTGGATGCCGGCGCGGGCGCTGCGTGGCGCTATCGTGACGCGGTGACGGGGGAAAGCATCGGGCGGTCCGAGGGGCTCGCGATCGCGAGCCTCGACATGTTTGCAGCCGGACTCTTCTCCGGCAATGCCAGCGCGCCGTTCAGGGCCGATGCGGGCGTGCTGGCGCAACTTCCGCTCCCGGCACTCACGTCGGCGTTCCAGGTGAACGATGCCAATCCGCTGCTCGGGCTTGAGGGACGGACCGATCTGCTGCGGCGTCTGGGCAAGCTGGTTGCCGAGCGTGCGGACATTTTCGGCCTGCAAGACACGCCGCGGCCCGGCGGCCTGTTCGATCACATCACAGCGCAGGCAAAGGGCGGTGCCGTCGCCGCGCCCGCAATCCTCTCCGCGGTGCTGAACCAGCTCGGGCCGATCTGGCCATCGCGGCTCGAGCTCGCGGGCGTCCCGCTCGGCGACTGCTGGCGCCACCCGGCGCTCAAGACGGATGACGCAACCGCGGGCCTCGTGCCGCTGCACAAGCTGTCGCAATGGCTGAGCTATTCGCTGATCGAGCCGCTCCAGCGCGCGGGATTTAATGTCACCGACATCGACGGCCTGACCGGGCTTGCCGAGTACCGCAATGGCGGCCTGTTCGTCGATCACGGGGTGTTGCGCCTGCGCGACGCTGCCGATGCCGAGCGTGCGCATGCGGTGGATTCGCTGCTCGTGGTCGAGTGGCGCGCGCTGACCGTCGCGTTGCTCGACCGGCTCGCCGAATTGGTTCGCGCAAAACTTGGCCGCCCGCCCGAGACCTTGCCGCTCGCCAGCATTCTGGAAGGCGGCAGCTGGGCCGCGGGCCGGGCCATCGCGTTTGCGCGCCGCCCAGATGGTTCGCCGCCGCTCAAGGTGATCAGCGACGGCACGGTTTTCTGACCCTTATTGTCGCTCACGCACTCACTTGATGAATTTCAGGAGCATACGATCATGGAAGGCGTCACGATCGTCGATCATCCGCTGGTGCAGCACAAGCTGACGCTGGTGCGGGACAAATCGATCTCGACCAAATCGTTTCGCGAGCTGATCAAGGAGATCGGCATGCTCTTGTGCTACGAGGTGACGCGCGATTTGCCGCTCACTGATACCGTGATCGAGACGCCGATGGCGACGATGCATTCGGCAAAGATCGCCGGCAAGAAGCTGGTGTTCGTGCCGATGCTGCGCGCCGGCACCACCTTCGTCGACGGCATGATGGACCTGGTCCCGACCGCGCGCGTCGCCCATATCGGCCTCTATCGCGAGCCGCACAGCTTTGCCGCCGTCGAGTACTTCTTCAAATCGCCGTCCGATCTCGGCGAGCGCCTCGCCATCGTGGTGACGCCTGTCGTCGCCACCGCCAACACGGCCGTCGCCGCCGTCGACCGGCTGAAGGAACGCGGCGCCAAGGATATCCGCCTCGCCTGCTTGATCGCAGCGCCGGAAGGACTGGAGCGACTGCGCGGACTGCATCCGGACGTGCCGATCTGGACCGCCGCAGTCGACGAAGGCCTCGACGAGAACGGTTTCATCCTGCCGGGCCTCGGCGACGCCGGCGACCGCACTTACGGCACGCGCTAGGCAGCGCAGCTCAGATCTTGCCGCTGCCGCAGATCCCTTTCAGCGCCTGCCATTCCTTGTCCGTCAGCAGCGGCGGGCCGCTGGCGGGGCGATCCTCTTTCGTCATGCGGGCAAGGCGGTCCTCGGTCAGCGGGTGGCTGGCGAGGATCGTGAAGCCGCTGCCGCCTTCCTTGCCGGTGATGCGGAACATCAGCTCGGCCGCGGGCTTTGGCGAGCGACCGAGCTTGTGCATGATCTCGATCGCGAAGGTGTCGGCGCCGGTCTCGGCCTCGCGCGAATAGGAGGCTTCGACCACGCTGCGCGAGGCGAAGATCACGGCGCTCGAGCCGGTGACGTCGCCGAACAAGAGGCCGATCAGGAACGAGGTGCCGCCGTTGTAGATCAGCCCGCGCATGTTGTCGTAATGCTTGAGATGGCCGAGCTCGTGGGCGAGGATGCCGGCGAGCTCGTCGGGGTTTTGCGCCTTGTCGAGCAGCCCCCTCAGCACGTAGACCTTGCCGCCCGGCAGCGCGAACGCATTCGGCACCGGGGTCGGCAGCACGCCGGCGGTCATGGCGTCGTCGTCGAGGCCGGCGGCATCGCGCAGGCGGTTGACGAGCTTGGTGAACGCAGCCTTGCCCGCGGGGTCTTCGCAGACGCTGCGGCCGAAGATGGTCTTCACCTGGACTTCCGAGGCATCGCCGATGCGGCGTTCGATCGGCTTCGGCACCAGCGGCGCGAGCCGGTCGGCGGCGAGCGGCACGCCGAACAGCACGACGCAGACGATGGAGACGGCGGCGGCCACCGACCAGCCGACGATTTTTGCCAGCCCGCGGCGCGAGGTCTGGTGCTCGTCGAGCCGCGCACAGCGGACCATCACCTGCGTGGCCAGCGCGACGTCGCGGACCTCGAGCCGCGCTAGCGGCGGCGCGGTCGTGCAGGAAAGCCGCAAGATGCCGGCCGGACTGTCGGCGCGGCGGATGTCGGCATAGGCCCAGCGCACCGGCGCTGCGCCCTCCTCGACGATCTCGAGCGCATCGCCGAGCGCCAGCGTCACCTGCCGCCTGCGGCTCGATACGCCGTCGAAGAAGATGGTCGGCTTTGCCGACTGCGCCGGAGACTCGGTGGACAGCTCACTCACAGATCAGAATCCCGCGACATCGAGGCCGTCGGCAAAGCCTTCGCCGAGGGCGCTGGCAAGCTCGCCGGTGCCGCGCACATCCGAGGCCGCGCCGATGTTGTGCACCTCGACGGTTTCCAGCACCTTGGCCCAGATGTCGCGCTGCAGATACACCCGCATGACGATGTTGATCGCAAGCGCCAGCGCGAGATAGCCGATGACCATTGCCACCATCATCGGGATGCTCCTGGTGGCATTGTCGGGCCCGAACGCCTGCTCGGGCGGCAGGCCGCTCAGCTTGACGAGGAGCATGGTGGCTCCGCCGAGGTAGAAGCCGAAGATGGTCGAGAGCAGCATCCACCAGCCGATCACTTTCCAGTAGAGGCCGTAGAACGCATCGTGCGGCAACTCCGAGGACACGCTGACGCCGCCGATGCGGATGCCGTCCAGCCACCAGCGCCATTCGCGCGCCTTGAACTCGGCATAGAAGAACGGGGCAAGCGGGAAGATGATGAGCGCGATCGGGCTGAGCAGCCACAGCCACCAGCCGCGCTTGAAGAACTCCCAGCCGTTGCCTTCGAAGTCGCCTTGCAAATCGCCGTAATGGGTGTGCCGCATCTTGTAGCGTTCGAGCGAAGCCTCGCGCCAGGGCAGCGCCAGGCCGAGCGTGAGGAATACCAGCAGGCCCCACGCCATGGCGCGGAACGAATAGGCCCAGCCCGAGCCGTCCATCCAGAACCGCACGCCGCGCCAGACCGTGCGCGTCAGCCGATAGCGCCGCGCGCGAAAGATCGCGAACTGGCCGAAGGCGTAGAAGCTGATGAACAGCGGCGTCGAGGCGAAGCCCTGCCAGCGCTCGAACTCGATGCCGATGAGGAAATAGGCGAGATAGATCGGCACCAGGATCGCGAGTGCAAACAGGAAGCCGATCAAAAGCTCCTTGCCCCGCCCGGTGTATTCGGCGGCGTCGCCGTCGATCGCGGTGTTCGACCACAGATGACGGCGGATGTCCGTGACCAGCCAGAACCGGTAGAAGCCGAAGGTGACGAGCTCCAGCATGGCACCCTTGGTGACCATTTTCCGGAACTCGGTGCGATTGCCTGTGAAATCGACCCGCGTCGGCGGCAGCGGCGGCGGTAAGGGTTCGGACCCGATCGGGGTCCATTGCATGTCGTTCACGGCGACAACCTCGGGGTGCAAGGCCAAACTATAGATCACAAGATTAGTCGATCCCCAAGATGACGGGGTTCGATTTACCTCGATTCCAGTCGAGTTCTCGCAGGATTCGGCGGGCAGCGGCGTGCGGGAGATCACGTTGACACATCCACGTGACATCCGCCCAATCCCTCTCGCAAAGGTTGGATGTGGCAAAACTCTCCCTTGCTCCGGCGCAGACAACCGGCTGTAATTGCAAATCAAATGCCGCAGCGCAGAATTCATAAAAAGGCGCGCGAGGAATGCCAGGGAGACCAGTCATGCATGGGACCATGGAGAGCGCGTCCAAGCTCGACGCATTGCGCGAGCGCGCGTCATCACTGCCGCTGGAGCAGTTCGATCCGGGCGATCCCGAGCTGTTCAGGACCGATACGTTCTGGCCCTATTTCGACCGCCTGCGCCGCGAGGATCCCGTGCACTATTGCAAGGACTCGATGTTCGGGCCGTACTGGTCGGTGACGCGCTACAACGACATCATGGAGATCGAGACCAACCATTCGGTGTTCTCCTCGGCCTCGGCGCTCGGCGGCATCACCATCCGCGACATCGATCCCGACCTGCGCCGCGAGAGCTTCATCTCGATGGACCCGCCGCGCCATGCCGCGCAGCGCAAGACCGTGGCGCCGATGTTCACGCCGACGCATCTGGACAATCTCGCCATCAACATCCGCAAACGCTCGGCCGAATGCCTGGACAATCTGCCGCGCGGCGAGGTGTTCGACTGGGTCGACCAGGTCTCGATCGAGCTCACCACACAGATGCTCGCGGTGCTGTTCGACTTCCCATGGGAAGACCGCCGAAAGCTGACGCGCTGGTCCGACATCGCCACCACCATTCCCGGGCCTGACGGCCTCGTCGCGACCGAGGACGAACGGCAGGCCGAGCTGACGGAATGCGCGGCCTATTTCTCCCGCCTCTGGAAGGAGCGCATCGAGCAGCCGCCGAAGAGCGACCTCCTGTCGATGATGGCGCATGGCGCGGCGACCCGCGACATGGATGCCAAGAACTTCCTCGGCAATCTCGTCTTGTTGATCGTCGGCGGCAACGACACTACGCGCAACACGATGTCGGGCTCGCTTCTCGCGTTGAGCCAGCACCCGGAGCAGTATCGCAAGCTGCGCGAAAACCCCGCGCTGCTCGACAGCTTCGTGCCGGAGGTGATCCGCTGGCAGACGCCGCTCGCGCATATGCGACGCACCGCGCTCTCCGATTTCGAGTTCCGCGGCAAGCAGATCAAGAAGGGTGACAAGGTTGTGATGTGGTACGTCTCGGGCAACCGCGACGAGGAGGCGATCGAAAAGCCCTACGATTTCATCATCGACCGCGCCCGCCCGCGCACGCATCTGTCCTTCGGCTTCGGCATCCACCGCTGCGTCGGATTGCGGCTTGCCGAACTCCAGCTCAAGATTATTTGGGAAGAGATCCTTAGCCGTTTCGACCATATTGATGTGGTCGGCGAACCCAGGCGGGTCTATTCGAGTTTCGTGAAGGGACTGGAGACGTTGCCGGTGAAGATTGCGGCGTAGAAAATCTCCCTCTCCCCGTTCTTACGGGAGAGGGTCGGGGTGAGGGGCTCTCTCCGCGAACACGCTGAGAGACGGATTCGCGGAGAGTCCCCCTCACCCGGATTGCATCTTCGATGCAATCCGGCCTCTCCCCGCAGGCGGGGAGAGAGGCGAAGAAAGAGAAGCACTGGAGTTACCACCATGAACATCCAAGCGCCGGTTAAAGTGGACAGGGCCGAACGCATGCGCAGGGCGCGCGAGGAGGCCTATGCGACGCCGCTGGCTCAGTTCCATCCCGGCGCGCCCAGGCTATTCCAGGACGACACGCTGTGGCCGTGGTTCGAGCGGCTGCGCAAGGAGGAGCCGGTGCATTACTGCACCAATGCGCCGATCGATCCGTACTGGTCGGTGGTGAAATACAACGACATCATGCATGTCGACACCAATCACGGCATCTTCTCCTCGGACTCGACACTCGGCGGCATTTCGATCCGCGACGTGCCGGAAGGCTATGACTGGCCGAGCTTCATCGCGATGGACCAGCCCCGCCATTCGGCGCAGCGCAAGACGGTCTCGCCGATGTTCACCCCGACCCATCTGGACGAGCTGACCAAGCTGATCCGGCAGCGCTCGCAAACCGTGCTGGACAATCTGCCCCGCAACGAGACCTTCAACTTCGTCGAGCGCGTCTCGATCGAGCTGACGACGCAGATGCTGGCGACGCTGTTCGATTTCCCCTGGGAGGAGCGGCGCAAGCTGACGCGCTGGTCCGACGTCTCGACCGCGCTGCCCAAGAGCGGCATCGTCGCCTCGGCCGAGGAGCGCCGCCGCGAGATGGACGAGTGCTACGCCTACATGTCCAAGCTCTGGAACGAGCGCGTCAACTCGGCGCCGCGCAACGATCTGCTGTCGCTGATGGCGCACAACGACGCCACGCGCTTCATGGACCCCGACAACCTCATGGGCAACATCATCCTGCTCATCGTCGGCGGCAACGACACCACGCGCAACACCATGACCGGCTCGGTGCTGGCGCTGAACGAGAACCCCGACCAGTACGACAAGCTGCGCGAAAATCCCGCGCTGATCGATTCCATGGTGCCCGAGGTGATCCGCTGGCAGACGCCGCTCGCACATATGCGGCGCACGGCTTTGCAAGACACCGAGATCGGCGGCAAGCACATCAGAAAGGGCGACCGCGTCGTGATGTGGTACGTATCGGGCAACCGCGACGAGGAGATGTTCGAGAGGCCGAACGATTTCATCATCGACCGCCCGCGCCCGCGCACGCATCTCTCCTTCGGCTTCGGCATCCACCGCTGCGTCGGTATGCGCCTCGCCGAGCTCCAGCTGCGGATCGTCTGGGAGGAGATGCTCAAGCGCTTCGACCGCATCGAGGTGGTCGGCGACCCCAAGCGGATCTATTCGAGCTTCATCAAGGGCTATGAGACGTTGCCGGTGAGGATTCCGGGGTAGGCCCAACCGTCATGCCCCGCGAAGGCGGGGCATCCAGTACGCCGCGGCCTCTCGGTTCTAGCCGCCCGGCCTCTGGAATACTGGATTGCCCGCTTTCGCGGGCAATGACACCGAGAGTGGAGCGAAGAGAGCGCACGGTCCCTGACACTCAGCAGGCCCTAGCCCAGCTATAAAATTCCGGCATGACAGCTCGCTCAATATGCGAAGGGCCGGGCGCGCACTTGTGTCCTAAACCGCATTGAAAGCATTCAACTCAATTTGATGTCCCACACGCCTTCCTTGCGGCAGGCGGCGACCTCCTCGCGCAGGAGCGCGGTGACGGCCAGCGAGGCCGTCGAGGCCGGGCGGTCGATCGGAGAAGCGAAAATGAGCTCGCGTGTCATCGGCTTCGAGACGGCGGTGGTTTCCAGCCGCCCGTCAGCGACCTCGCCGTGGACCGACGAGGGCGGCAGCAGCGCGAAGCCGAGGCCTTCCTCGACCAGGCTTGTCAGCACGCGGAACGAATCTGCTTCGAGCTGGACGTCGAGCTTGATCTTGCGCTGGGCGGCGGCCGTGCTCGATCAGCGCGCGGAGGCCATGGGAATGACTGGGCAGCACCAGGCGCTGGCGCAGCAGCCAGCCGAGTGTCGACGTTCTTCCTGCGCGCGAGCCCGCATCCGCGCGGGCCGACCGCGACGATGTTGTCGCGCCCCAGGCTCTGCACGTTGAGATGAAGATCGGCGGAGCGGCCATAGAGGATGGCGAGATCCATCTCGCCGCGATGCAGCCATTCGACGAGATGGCCGCTGTAGCTCTCGACGATGCGCAGCGAGATGCCGGGGAATTTTTCGACGCAGCGCCGCGCAAAGCGCGCCGACAGCACGCAGCTCACGGTCGGAACCAGGCCGAGCACGACCTGCCCGGACGGCGGTCCCTTGGCCGACTGGATGTCGTCGCGGATCTGGTCAAGTTGCCGCACGATGCCGGAGGTGCGCGCCAGCAACAAATGACCGGCCTCGGTCAGCACCATGCCGCGGCCGTTGCGGGTGAACAGCTCGGTGCGCAGCTCGTGTTCCAAGAGCTTGATCTGCCTGGAGAGCGCCGGCTGCGCCACGCGCAGCGTGTCGGATGCCTTCGAGAGGCTGCCGAGCTCCGCCACGCAACTGAAGGTCCTGAGCTGCCGGAAATCCATGCTTGCCAATCCTGGAAGGCTACTCCATACGCTATAGCAAATGAGCATAGGGGGCTGGCGATGTTTTCACAACGCCAGAGGATCGGCCGGCGTTATCTTGACTGCCGCTACCAATGGGAAACGCCATGAGTGAAGAACACCACCTTGAGGATCACGCCGACATCCGCGAAGCCGTCGCCAAGCTCTGCGCGCAGTTTCCCGGCGAATATTGGCGCAAGCTCGATCGCGAGATGGCCTACCCGAAGGCCTTCGTCGATGCGCTGACCGAGGCCGGCTATCTCTCGGTGCTGATCCCCGAGGAATATGGCGGCGCGGGCCTGAAGCTTTCGGCGGCCGCAGCCATCCTGGAAGAGATCCAGCGCGCCGGCTGCAACGGCGGCGGCTGCCATGCACAGATGTACACGATGGGCACCGTGCTGCGGCACGGCAATGCCGAGCAGAAGGCAAAATACCTGCCGAAGATCGCGAGCGGCGAATTGCGGCTACAGGCGTTCGGCGTCACCGAGCCGACCAGCGGCACCGACACCTCCTCGCTCAAGACCTTTGCGCGCAAGGAAGGCAACGACAGCTACATCGTCAACGGCCAGAAGATCTGGACCAGCCGCGCCGAGCATTCCGATCTGATGGTGCTGCTGGCGCGCACCACGCCGAAGGAGCAGGTCAAGAAGCGCACCGATGGCCTGTCCGTGTTCATCGTCGACATGCGCGAGGCCAAGAACAATGGCCTCGAGATCCGCCCGATCCGCACCATGATGAACCACGCCACTACCGAAGTGTTCTTTACCGACATGAAGGTGCCGGCGGAGAATCTGATCGGCGAGGAAGGCAAGGGTTTCCGCTACATCCTCTCCGGCATGAATGCCGAGCGCATCCTGATCGCCGCCGAATGCGTCGGCGACGCCAAATGGTTCATCGCCAAGGCCACGAACTATGCCAAGGAGCGCAGCGTGTTCGGCCGTCCGATCGGCCAAAATCAAGGCATCCAGTTCCCGATCGCCAAGGCCTACGCCTCGATGCGCGCGGCCGAGCTGATGGTGAAGGAAGCGACGCGCAAATACGAGGCCGGGCTCGACTGCGGCGCGGAGGCCAACATGGCCAAGATGCTCGCGGCCGATGCGTCCTGGGAAGCGGCCAATGCCTGCATCCAGACCCATGGCGGCTTCGGCTTCGCGGAGGAATACGACGTCGAGCGCAAGTTCCGCGAGACGCGGCTTTATCAAGTGGCGCCGATCTCGACCAACCTGGTGCTGTCCTTCGTCGCCGAGCATGTGCTCGGCATGCCGCGCTCGTACTGAGGTCACGCCATGGGAGCACTTGACGGGATCAGGGTGATTGCGGTCGAGCAGGCGGTGGCGGCGCCGTTCTGCTCGTCACGGCTGGCGGATGCCGGCGCGGAGGTGATCAAGATCGAGCGGCCCGAGGGCGATTTCGCCCGCGGCTATGACGCGGCGGCCAAGGGCCAGAGCAGCTACTTTGTGTGGCTCAACCGCGGCAAGCAATCGGCGGTGGTTGATCTCGCCACGAAGGAAGGCTGCGCCGAGTTGGAGAAGCTGATCGCGAGCGCGGACGTGCTGATCCAGAACTTGAAGCCGGGCTCGATGGACAAGCTCGGCTTTTCGCGCGAGCGGCTGCTGAAGGATTATCCAAAGCTGATCTCGTGCACGATCACCGGTTACGGCGACGAAGGCCCCTACGCCCATCGCAAGGCCTATGACCTCCTGATCCAGGCCGAGAGCGGCCTTGCCTCGATCACCGGCAATCCCGATGGCGCCTCCCGCGTCGGCATGTCGATCGTGGATGTCGCGACCGGCGCCACCGCGCATGCGGCGATTTTGGAGGCGCTGATCGGGCGCGGGCGCACCGGCAAAGGTGCGGACATCCGCATCTCCATGTTCGACGTGATGGCAGACTGGTGCACTGTGCCGCTGCTCAACTCCGAAGCCGGCAATCCGCCCAAGCGCATGGGCCTGCGCCATCCCTCGATCGCGCCCTACGGCGTGTTCACCTCGAAGGACGGCAAGGACATCCTGATCTCGATCCAGAGCGAGCGCGAGTGGAAGACGCTGTGCGTAAAGGTGCTGGATCAGCCGGATCTTCCGGCCGATCCCCGCGTCGCCAACGGCGTCGAGCGCGTGCGCAACCGCGACTTCACCGACAAGACGGTCGCGGACAGTTTCGGCAGCCTGACGCGCAACGAGCTGCTCAAGCGGCTGTCGGACGCCGACATCGCCTTTGCCGAGGTCAACACCATGGCCGACCTCACCACCCATCCGCATCTGCGCCGCATCGAGGTCGACACGCCGAACGGCCGCGTCAGCTATCCCGCGCCGGCGCCGATCATCGTCGGCGAGACCCGCGCTTACGGCGCCGTGCCCGCGATCGGCGAAAATCCCCAGAAGAAGTAACAGGGCGAGGCGTCATGACCGAGAAGCTCGACATCGACCACTTGCGGCAATGGATCGGCCGCAGCACGGAGGCGACCGACATCGTCACCGCGCAACTCGTGAAGGGCCTGCGCGCGACGCTGTTCCAGGAGGTCGGCGAGCCCCAAAAGGGTGACGCCGCACCGTTTACGGTGCATTGGTGCCTGGCGCAGCCGGTGTTTCCGATGTCGATGCTCGGGCCCGACGGCCACCCCACCCGCGGCGGCTTCCTGCCGCCGGTGCCGCTGCCGCGCCGGATGTGGGCCGGCGGCGAGATCGAGTTCTTGCAGCCACTACAGGTCGGCGATGAATCGACGCGGACCTCGCGCATTGCCGATGTGCAGGTGAAAACGGGCTCGACCGGCACGCTGTGCTTCGTCTCGGTCGAGCACAGCATCTCCTCCCCACGCGGCACCGCCATCCGCGAGCGGCAGGACATCGTCTATCGCGAGATGACGAGCAGCGCGCCGGCGAGCGCCAAGGCGCCGCCTCCGCCGCCGAAGGCGCAGCACCGCGAGACGCATGTGTCCGATCCCGTGCTGCTGTTCCGCTATTCCGCACTGACCTTCAACGGCCACCGCATCCATTACGACCGCGATTACGTCACCAAGGTCGAGGGTTATCCGGGCCTGATCTTCCACGGGCCCTTGCAGGCCGCGCTGATCATCGAGATGGCGGCGAAGCTGCGTGGCGGCAAAGCGCCGAAGAAGTTTACCTATCGCGGCCTGCAGCCGCTGTTCGAGGGGACCGAGTTCTCGATCAACGCCAACGACAACAGCGAGAACATGGAGCTTTGGACCGCGAATGCGGAAGGGCAGCCGACGATGAAGGGCACGGCGGTGTGGTAACGCTCTCCTCGTCATTGCGAATATAGCGGCGATGTAGGAAGTTAGACCCTCACCCTGAGGAGCGCGCCCTTCGCGCGCGTCTCGAAGGGCGAGGCCACCAGCCGGGCCTTCATCCTTCGAGACGCGCGTTCCGCGCTCCTCAGGATGAGGAATTGATAGGGACGGAAACAATGTCCAAGAACGGCAAGACCGGCAGCAAGTCCGTCACCGTGAAGCAGGCGACGCTCGACCTGCTGCGCTCCTTCGGCATCAAAAAGGTGTTCGGCAATCCCGGCTCGACCGAGCTGCCGTTCCTGAGCGACTGGCCCGACGACATCGATTATGTGCTGGCGCTGCAGGAAGCCTCCGCGGTCGGTATGGCCGACGGCTACGCGCAGGCGACGCGCAATGCCGGCTTCGTCAATCTGCATTCGGCGGCCGGCGTCGGCAACGCGCTCGGCAACATCTACACTGCGCATCGCAACCAGACCCCGCTCGTGATCACCGCGGGCCAGCAGGCCCGCTCGATCCTGCCGCTGCAAGCGTTTCTCTACGCCGAGCGCGCCTCGGAATTTCCGCGGCCTTACGTCAAATACAGCGTCGAGCCGGCGCGGCCCGAGGACGTGCCGGCCGCGATCGCGCGGGCCTATTACACCGCGATGCAGCCGCCGTGCGGGCCGACCTTCGTGTCATCCCGATCGACGACTGGGCCCATGCCTGCGCGCCGGTCGAGGCGCGCAAGGTCAGCCGCGAGACCGGCCCCGAGCCTGACGCCATGAAGGCACTTGTCGCGGCGCTCGGCTCGGCAAAGCACCCTGCCCTCGTGGTCGGCCCCGGTGTCGACCGCGCCGGCGCCGTCGACCTGATGGTCCGCGTGGCCGAGAAGGCCAAGGCCAGCGTCTGGGTCAGCCCGTTCTCGGCGCGCTGCTCGTTTCCCGAGCGGCATCCGCAATTCGCGGGCTTCCTGCACGCCTCGCCGGCGCAGCTCTCCGATGCGCTGCGCGAGCACGACCTCGTCGTCGTGATCGGCGCGCCGGTGTTCACCTTCCATGTCGAGGGCCATGCCGCGATCTTCGACGGTGGCGCGACGATCTTCCAGATCACTGATGATCCCGATGCGGCGGCGGTGACGCCGGTCGGCACCAGCATCATCGCGACGATGAAGCCGGCGCTGAGCCTGCTGCTCGACATGCTCCCCGAGAGCAAGCGGCCGACGCCGAAGGGCCGCACGCTGCCGCCGGCACCGCAGGCCGCCGATCCGCTACCGGTGGAGTTCCTGCTGCACTCGCTGTCGCAGGCAATGCCAGATGGCGCCTCGCTGGTCGAGGAAGTGCCCTCGCACCGGCCGGCGATGCAGAAATTCCTGCCGATGCGCGGGCAGGACAGTTTTTACACCATGGCGAGCGGCGGCCTCGGCTATTCGCTACCCGCCGCCGTCGGCATGGCGCTGGGCAAGCCGAAGCAGCGGACCGTCTGCCTGATCGGCGACGGCTCGGCGATGTATTCGATCCAGGCACTCTGGACCGCGGCGCAGCGCAAGTTGCCGCTGACCGTCGTCGTCATCAACAATTCCGGCTACGGCGCGATGCGCTCGTTCAGCCAGGTGATGCAGGTCCGCAACGTGCCCGGGCTGGAGCTGCCGGGGATCGATTTCGTGCGGCTTACCGAAGGCATGGGCTGCCACGCGGTGCGGGTGAGCAAGGCCGCGGAGCTCGGCGAGGCGCTGAAGCGCGGGATGGCGCATGAAGGCACGAGCCTTGTCGAGGTGATCGTGGATTCCGCGGTGCCGGTGCTGTACGGGCAGAAGCATTAGCTTTGTCGTCCCTGCGAACGCAGGGACCCATACCGCGTGATCTATCGATAAGCGCAGGTGTTAATACCGCAGGATAGAACAACTACCTGTCTTCGCCAAAGTCCTCCCTGTGGTTATGGGTCCCCGCGTTCGCGGGGCCGACACTGAATATTTGGCACGACCGCTCCGCCCATCACGACGCCAAAAATCCCCCGTCCGCCGCCAGCACGTGCCCGACGACATAGGATGACGCATCTGACGACAGCCACACCACGGCCTCCGCGACTTCCTCCGGATTGCCCATCCGCCGCAGCGGCAGGCCTGCGCTGACCGTTGCGACATCGCCGACGCCGGCGCGCAGCATCATGTCGGTGACGACGCGGCCGGGCGCGATGGCGTTGATGCGAATGCCGCGCGGTGCGTTCTCCATCGCCGCAGAGCGCGTCAGCGAGATCGCGGCGGCCTTCGAGGCCGAATAGAGCGAGAAGCCGGGATTGGGATTACGCACGCCGCTGACCGAGGCATTGACCACGATGCTGCCACGCCCCTGCTTTAGCATCGCCGGCAGTTGATGGCGCAGGCACAAAAACAGCGCGCGGACATTGGTGTCGAACACGCTGTCGTAGATGTCGGTGCCCTGCTCTTCCAGCGGCGCGCGGCGCTCCTGAAAACCGGCATTGTTGAAGGCGACGTCGAGCCGGCCGCAGCGCTCGATGGCCGCACGGACCAGCCGCGCGACGTCCTCTTCTTTCGTGATGTCGGTCTTGAGGGGGATCGCTTCTACACCGAGTTCGCGGCACGCCGCGGCGGTCGCATCGATCTCGGCCTCGCGCCGGCCCGCGACAAGGATCGCTTCCGCGCCTTCGGAGGCCATCCGCAAGGCCGTGGCGCGGCCGATGCCGCTGCCGCCACCTGTCACGAGGCAGACCTTGCCTCGCATCCGCATTCCCGATGGCAAAGTTCCGCTCATGGCACACTCCAAAACGCTTGCACGCTTCGTTGCGTGCATATAGTTGTATGATACAACTATATGCAGGGAGTCAAGATGGCCGAGCTTTCGCTGATCGACGACATCCGCGCCGCCTCGCGGTTGATGGTGCGGGAGCTCGGCTTCATGGATGCGACGGTGGCGGCCTCGGACTATCCGCCGTCGGCGGTCCATACCATTCTGGAGATCGGCATCCGCGGCCCGATGAATTCAGGCGAGCTCGGCGATTTCCTGCGGCTGGAGAAATCCAGCGTCAGCCGCCTGGTGCGCAAGCTGATCGACTGCGGGGAGCTGCGGGAGACGCCGGATGAGACGGATGCCCGCAGCAAGCTGCTGTCACTGACGCCGAAGGGACGGCGCACGCTGGAGGCGCTGCACGCATTCGGCCGGCAGCAGGTAAGCGGCGCGCTGGCGGCGTTGACGGTGGCGGAGCAGCGCACCGTGCGCGAGGGGATGATGCTCTACGCGCGGGCGCTGCGGGCGAGCCGGGTGGAGGGTGAGGCGGAGACGGTCGCATAACCACCGCTGTCGTCCCCGCGAACGCGGGGACCCATACCGCGTGATCTATCGGTAAAGCCGAGGGGTCAGTACCGCGCGAAAGAGAAACTACCAGCCCTCGCCAAATTTCTCCCTGTGGTTATGGGTCCCCGCGTTCGCGGGGACGACTGCGAGTATTTGGTTCGAGTCGTGCGTCAAACGCCCGGTCGGCTACTTCCCGAACTCCTCCCGCATCTTGGCCTGGATCTTCGCCATGCCGCCGATCCAGCGGTCGTAATTCTCGGTCTTCTTGCGCATGTAGCCGAGCACCTGGGGGTGCGGCAGGATCAGGAATGTCTCCTGCTCGAGGCCGGCGAGCACGTCCCGCGCCACCTGCTCGGGCGTGAGATCGCCGTCGCCGGATTGCGGGCCCTTGGGGATCGAGCGCAGCATGTTGGTGTCGACGCCCTGCGGGCAGAGGATCGAGACCTTGATGTTGTGCGCCTTGTGCGAGATCGCGAGGTTCTCGGCAAAGCCGACCGCGGCGTGTTTTGTCGTCGAATAAGCCGGGCTACCGACCTGCGACAAGAGGCCCGCGGCCGAGATGGTGTTGAGGAAATAGCCGCCGCCGCGCGCCTTCATGCGGGGGATCAGATGCCGCGCGGCATAGACATGGGCCATGACATGGATCGCCCAGCTGCGCTGCCACGGCTCGTCGGAGGCGCCGCCGGCATTTTCCGACATCGGATCGAAACCGCCGCCGATGCCGGCATTGGAGCAGAAGAGATCAATGGGGCCGAACTGCCGCTCGGTCTCCTCGATGACGTGCGTGATGTCCTTTTCCTGCGCGACGTCGCATTTGAACGCCGCGCCATTGACCGTGGCCGCGACCGCCCTTGCATTGCCGGCATCCATGTCGGCGACGACGACCTTGGCGGCACCCGCTTTGTGAAAGGCCTCGCACAGCGCCTTGCCGATGCCGTTTGCGCCGCCCGTGACAACCACGACCTTGCCGGTCACCTGCATGCGACGTCTCCTCTTGTCTTGTACCGCTTATACCGCGCCGCTTATTCCGCGTCGCGGATCCTGCTCAGCTCAACACGAGGTCGAGCACCGCGGTATAATGGCATGCCGCGCCGGCCAAGACAAAGCCGTGCCAGATCGCGTTCTGGAAGCGCAGCCGCCGCCAGGCGTGGAAGATCACGCCGAAACTGTAGAGCAGGCCGCCCGCGAGGATGAAACCCAGCACCAGCGCAGGCAGCGCCTGGACCACCGCGTCGTAGAGCATGAGGCCGCTCCAGCCCATGGCGAGATAGATGCCGACCGAGACGCGGTCGAACCGGCCGGGGTAAAACAGCTTGAGCACGATGCCGAGGATGGCGACGCACCAGACGCCGGCAAGGAGCACGAGCGCGAACACGCTGTCCTTCACTTCCAGGATGAACGGCGTGTAGGTCGCGGCGATCAGCAGGTAGATCGCGGAATGGTCGAACCGCCGCAGCAGCCATTTGGCCGGCGAGACCGGCCAGAGATTATAGGTCGCCGACAGCACCAGCATCGAGAGCAGGCCGGCGACGTAGATCGAGACGCCGACGATGTCGATCGCGGTCGCATAGATCGCCGTCAGCACCACCAGCACGGTCGCGGCGATGAGGCCGGCGAGGACGCCGATCGCGTGGATGATTCCGTCGGCGATCATCTCGGCGCGATCGTAGTTCCAGCCGATCACGTCGGCTGCGGCGTGGACGGAGGTGGATGCGAACTGTTTCAATTGGAAGACGGTCATGGCAATCCAGGAAAGCTTGAGGCAATGCCCTCTTGTATCGGTCTTTCGGGGCCGGCACGTCGTTCAAACGGCTGATTTGCCGATAAAGGCGGTAGAAGTATGAAAGCTTGATTTTCCTCAGGCAGTTGCCACTTTTTGTGATTAGTCCATTTTGCGTATCCCTCGCCCGAGCTCCCTCAACGTTCATATGGCATTCAGTTTCCAGGATATGGTCGAGGAGGCGCGCCTGTCGGCCCGGGCGCTGATCGACTATGGCGAGCACTTCTTCAACCCGACGGTACGGCTCGGCGTCACGGGCCTGTCGCGCGCCGGTAAGACCGTATTCATCACGGCGCTGATCCATGGCCTCACTCGCGGCGGGCGGTTTCCGGTGTTCGAGGCCTATGCCTCGGGCCGGATCGCGCGGGCGCATCTGGCGCCGCAGCCCGACGATGCCGTGCCGCGCTTTGCCTATGAGAACCATCTGCGCGCGCTGATCGAGGAGCGGCGCTGGCCGAACTCGACGGTCGATATCAGCGAGCTGCGCCTCGTCATCGACTACCAGCGCCCGAACGGCGCCGACCGCACGCTGACCCTCGACATCGTCGACTACCCCGGTGAATGGCTGCTCGACCTGCCGCTGCTGCAGAAGAGCTACGAGCAATGGTCCGCCGAAAGCCTGGCGCTGTCGCGCGACGCGCCGCGTGCGCATCTGGCCGCGGACTGGCACGCCCATCTTGCTACACTCAAGCCCGAAGCACGCGAGGACGAGCAGGCGACGCTGACGGCGGCAAAGCTCTTCACCAATTACTTGCGCGCCTGCCGCGACGAGCAGTTCGCGATGAGCCTGCTGCCGCCCGGCCGCTTCCTGATGCCTGGCAATCTCGCCGACACGCCGGCGCTGACCTTTGCGCCGCTCGACGTACCCGTTGGCGGTCAGGCGGGCGAGGGATCGCTGTGGGCGATGATGGTGCGCCGCTACGAGGCCTACAAGGACGTCGTGGTGCGGCCGTTCTTTCGCGATCATTTCGCGCGGCTCGATCGCCAGATCGTGCTGGCCGACGCGCTCGCCGCATTCAATTCCGGCCCCGAGGCGCTGCACGATCTCGAAGCGGCACTGGCCGGCATTCTCGACTGCTTCAACATCGGCCGCAGCACCATCCTCTCCAGCCTGTTCCGGCCGCGCATCGACCGCATCCTGTTCGCGGCGACCAAGGCGGACCATCTGCATCATTCCAGCCACGACCGGCTCGAGGCGGTGCTGCGCCGCGCCGTGACCCGCGCCGTGGCTCGGGCAGAAAATACAGGCGCTGCGATCGATGTCGTCGCGCTTGCCGCGGTGCGCGCCACGCGAGAGGCACAGGTCGCGCATGGCCGCGACAAATTGCCCTCGATCCTGGGAACACCGGCCGCGGGCGAAAGCGCCAACGGCGAGTTCTTCGACGGCAACACGGAAGTCGCGACCTTTCCGGGCGACCTGCCGCTCGATCCCGAACCGCTGTTCGACGGCAGGGATGCGTTCCGCGGCCTCGCCACAGAGGCAGCGGAGAAGAGCGATTTCCGCTTCCTGCGCTTCCGCCCGCCCAAGCTCGAGCACGAAGGCACGAGCGAGCCCGCGCTGCCACACATCCGCCTCGACCGTGCCCTGCAGTTCCTGATCGGAGACAAGCTCGCATGAACGATCGATCCCAGCAGCGGCGCCCGGCGACGTTCCGGCTCGACGATCCCGGCGTCATCGTCACCGAAGCCGACGACACCAGCCGGCTCGGCCGCGCCACCATCCAGATCACGCCGGAGCCTGATCCATCGACGTTTCCGGTGCCGATCGAGGCAGCACGTCCGGCGCGGCGCGGCTTTCCCTGGGGCACGCTGTTCTGGTCCGGCCTTGCCGGGCTGACGCTGCTCGGCACCGGGCTCGGCGTGGTGCATCTGATCGAGGATCTGTTTGCGCGCAGCGAAAGCCTCGGCTTCGTTGGCCTTGCCTTCGCGTTCGTCACCGCGCTCGCGCTTGCAGTGGTGATCGGGCGCGAGGCGTTCGGGCTCGCGCGCCTTGCAACCATCGAAAAGCTGCATCAGCGCGCGGCCGCGGTGCTTGCCAGCGACGATCGCAAGGAAAGCCGCGTCATCGTGCAGGATCTCATCAAGATCGCGCACCAGAATCCGCAGCTGGCGCGCGCCCGCGCCACGCTGGAGAGCCACACCGGCGAGATCATCGATGGCGCCGACATGATCCGCCTCGCCGAGCGCGAATTGATGTCGCCGCTGGACGCGGAGGCGCGGCGGCTGGTGTCATCGGCGGCGCAAAAGGTCTCGATCGTGACTGCGGTCTCGCCCCGCGCGGCGATCGACGTGCTGTTCGTGTTCGTCGCCGCGTTGCGACTGATCCGCCAGCTCGCTTTCCTCTATGGCGGCCGCCCCGGCGCGCTCGGCATGATCCGCCTGCTCCGCCACGTCATCGCCCACCTCGCCATCACCGGCGGCATGGCCGCGAGCGACAGCCTGGTGCAGCAGATGCTCGGGCACGGCATTGCGGCGAAGCTGTCGCAGCGGCTGGGCGAAGGCGTGCTGAACGGGCTCTTGACGGCGAGGCTGGGCCTCGCCGCGATCGACGTGACACGCCCGCTGCCGTTCGCAGCCCTGCCGCCGCCAAAACTGTCGGACCTCGCGACGGATCTGCTGCGGAAGAAGGACGAGGAGGAGTAGCGCGCTTCGCCTCTCCCCGCCCGCGGGGAGAGGCCGGAATTCAAGCACAGCTTGAATTCCGGGTGAGGGGGAGTCTCCACGAAACCAACTGTCACCGTTCCCGCGGAGACTCCCCCTCACCCCACCCCTCTCCCCGCAAGCGGGGAGAGGGAAAGGAAGGCCAGCACTTTCCACCAAAACAGCGGCGAATCCTTCGGCGGGGACAGCTCCGGGGTCCAGCCGGTGAGCTTTTCAATCACATAGGTATCCGTGAGAACGCCGCGCCAGCGGCGTTCGACTTCGCCGAGCGGCTGGCGCTGCGCGGGGATCGAATCCCACACCGGCGCGCGATTGTCCGGCTCGCGGCCGACATAGATGCCGGCATGGCCCCTGATCCGATCCATGCCGGGATCGCGGAAATCCTGGAAGCGGCCGCGCTCGTTGATCTCGATGACGGGCACGCGGCCGCGGAACAGCCAGCGCATCATGGCGTAGGTGCGGTAGTCCGTGGTGGCAATCCAGGTTGCGCCGGTCTCGTCCAGCGCGGCCTGCGCGCGCGCGGCGACCTGCTCGTAGCCCGCCTCGGCGCCGATCGGGTCGATCTTGCCGAGCAGATTCCAGGGCGCTGCGAGGTAATACAGGAACACAATGACGACGAAGGCGATGCCCGAGACGACCGCCGTGTTGAGCCAGAACACGCTCGACCGGATCAGCCTTGCCGACCACCCCTCGCGCGACAGGGCGGCGAGGTTGACGGCGGCACCGGCGAAGCCGACCGGCCACATGAACATCGGCCAGGTATCGCCGACCCGGAGCGTCATCGACTTCACGAGGAAATAGAGGAACGGCACCAGCACCGCGGTCGACAGCAGGATCGCGACCGGCTCCCGCGTGCGATAGCCGCGCCACGCCGTCATCGCGAGGCCCGTCAGCACCACCGGCAGCATGACGAAGCCGACGAGACCGAATTGCAGGCCGATGTAGTCGCCGACCGTGCGCAGCGAGATGCCGTAATTGGTGGTGGCGCGCACGCCCTGGAAACGGAACGAGGCCCAATCGTGCTGCGCGTTCCAGATCAAGACCGGCGAGAACACGGCGATGGCGATCAGCGCCGCTAGGTAAGGATACGGGCTGCGCAGCCAGCGCCAGCGCCAATCCGGCACCAGCAGGAACGCCGCAACCGCCGGCGCGAACATGATCGCTGTGAATTTCGACAGCAGCGACAGCCCGGCGAACAGTCCGGCCGCGAGCCACCAGCGTCCATCGCCGCTTTGCGCCAGCCGCACCAGCGACCACATCATCGCCACCGCGAACGGGATCATGGCGACGTCGGGCGCGACCTTGGCCATCAGCAGGCCGTAATAGAGCGCGGCTTCCGGCATCAGCACCGCGAACACGATCGCGCGCGCATCATGGGTGAGACGGCGGACGATGTCGGCGAGCAGCAGCTGTGTCACCAGCATCGCGACGATGCCGCCGAAGCGCACGCCGAGCGCGGTGTCGCCGAAGATAGCGGTGCCGAAGCGGATCAGCCAGGCGATCATGGGGGGATGATCGAGAAAGCTGAGCGCGCCCTCCTTCGACCAGGTCCAGTAATAGGCCTCGTCGGTGCGCAGCTCGATCGCCGAGGCGTAGACGATGCGCAGCACCGTCATCGCGGCGATGACGAGCACGGCAATGAGGATGAGCCGGCGTTCGGCGCCGTCTGGCTTCGCAGAGATGTCGGGAGCGATCGTCACGGCCGCGCTTTTCGCTAACCTCGGAGGGGGAGTCAATGCGGGGGTCCCAACATCGGTGTCGTCCCGGGCAAGCGAAGCGCAGACCCGGGACCCATAACCACAGGGCGGAGTTTGGCGAAGACTCGGAGTTACCAGCCCGTCACACGACCGCTCCCTGTGGTTATGGGTCCCGGATCGGCGCTCCGCTTCGCTACGCTTGTCCGGGACGACACCAGCTTATTTGGCAACTATCGCGCATGTGATCGGGCGAGCTGTCCACTCCGGGAATTAAACGCTAGGCTGGCTGTTCTCATTGATGAACTGATACAACCGAATCATGGCCACCGCTCCCGTCCACATGCCCGAACTCGTCCGCGCGACCGGCGTGCGGCAGGTGCGGCTGGTCTGCGGCATCATCCTGTTCGCTTACGTGATCAGCCATTTCCTCAACCATGCGCTCGGCAACATCTCGGTCGATGCCATGGAGGTCGGGGTCTATTATCACACGGCATTCTGGCAATTCCTGCCCGTCGCGATTGTGTTCTACGGCGCCGCCCTCACCCATATGGGGCTCGGCGTCTACGCGCTGTATCAGCGCCGGCAGTTCCGCTGGAAGACCATCGAGCCGCTCCAGCTCGTGCTGGGATTGAGCATTCCGGCGCTGGTCATGGCGCATGTGATCGGCGTGCGGCTCGGCCAGACCTTGTACGGGCACCAGAAGCTCTATCCGCAGGAGCTCTATCTGTTCTTCTCTTCGAACCGCATCTGGACCATGACGATCCTGCTCACCATCGCCTGGATCCACGGCTGCATCGGCATCTATTTCTGGCTTCGCCTGAAACCGTTCTTCACGCGCGCGGCGCCCTATCTGCTCGCGGCCGCCGTGCTGATCCCGACGCTGTCGCTGCTCGGCGTCTATCAGGGCGGCCGCAGCGTGATGTTCGATGCCGATGACGGCGAATGGCGCACGCACAATCTCACCCGCCGCCAGCTCGGCTCGACGGCCGAGGCCGCAACGCTCGACCGCATCACCAACACCCTCACCATCGGCTATGTCGGCCTGCTCGGACTGGTGCTGGCGCGCGCGGCGTGCGGGCCTTGCGCGAACGGCGCGGCGGCATGATCGCGCTGTCCTACGGCAACGGCAAGACGGTGCGGGTGCCAAAGGGCCTGTCCGTGCTGGAGGCGAGCCTGCGCCACAACGTGCCGCATGCCAGCGTCTGCGGCGGCCGCGCCCGCTGCTCGACCTGCCGCATCCGTATCATCGGCGACCATGCCGTCCTGCCCGAGCCGTCGCAGCGCGAGGCGTTCGTGCTCGCCCGTGTCGGCACCGCCGATCCCTCGATCCGGCTTGCCTGCCAGTTGCGGCCGGAGTGCGACCTCTCCTTCTTCCAGCTCTTCACGCCGCACACTCTGTCCGCCAACGCGCACGCCTCGACGCCCACGCGAATCGGCCAGGAGCGCTATCTCGTCAGCCTGTTCGTGGACATGCGCGGCTCGACGCAGCTTGCCGAGAAGCGGCTGCCGTTCGACACCGTCTTCATCGTCAACCGCTTCCTCGGCGCGGTCTCGCAGGCGGTGATCGAGCATGGCGGCCAGCCGAACCAGTTCGTCGGCGACGGCATGCTCGCGCTGTTCGGACTGTCAGCCGATCCGCAAGCAGCCTGCCGGCAGGCGCTGAAGGCGGCCAGCAGCATCGCCGCGAATATCGACGAGCTCAACGACCTCCTCAGCCATGATCTGCGCCAGCCGATCCGGTTCGGCATCGGCATCCATGGCGGCGAGGTCATCATCGGCGACATCGGCTATCGCGATCACATCGTGTTCACAGCGCTCGGCGACGCCGTCAACGTCGCGCCCGCCTCCAGGACATGACCAAGACCCTGGCCTGCGAGGCCATCGTCTCCGAGGAAGTCCGCCGCACCGCCGGCCTTGGCGACGATTCGCTGCCGCAGCAGGAAGTCGCGATCCGCGGCCGCGACGAGCCGATGGCCGTGCGCGTGGTTGCGGATGCGAGGGAGCTTGCGGCGCTGGTCGATCGCGGCGAGCGCGTGGCGGCCTGATTCTTCTTCACCTCTCCCCGCTTGCGGGGAGAGGTCGGATCGCCTCGGCGATGCGAAGCATCGTCCGGTGCGATCCGGGTGAGGGGGTACAGGTCTCACGACGACCTCACGTGCGGAGAGAGGCCCCTCACCCCAACCCTCTCCCCGTAAGAACGGGGCGAGGGAGCGCACCATCGTCGCCGCTACAGCCAGGCTCAATCTCGTTACAGACGTAACACCGGCTTGCTGCAACGCAGCGGCATGGGCTTGCTGCGAAAGCACGAATTGACTTCATTCAAATCGTTGCGACAGATGAGCGCGGGATCGCGGTGATGACCGCTGTCCAACGAAAAGCTCCGGGAGGAGACACCATGTTCGATCGACGCGACCTGCTCAAAGGAGCGGGACTTGCCGCTATCGCGGCCACACTGAATTCCACCAAGGCGCTGGCCCTCGACACCGTCACGCTGCCCTTCACCAATGGCGAACGGCCGCTGGTGAAATATCCACAGAAGCGGCCGATGATCGGTCTGACCAGCCGGCCGCCGCAGCTCGAGACGCCGTTCGCTGTCTTCAACGACGGCCCGATCACGCCGAACAACGCGTTCTTCGTGCGCTATCACCTCTCCGACCTGCCCTACAATCTCGACCCCGACAAGTTCACGCTTGAGGTCAAGGGCAAGGTCGACAAGCCGCTCAAGCTGTCGCTCCAGGACATCAGGAAGATGAAGGCGACCGAGATCGTCGCCGTCAACCAGTGCTCCGGCAACAGCCGCGGCTTTTCCGAGCCGCGCGTCGCCGGTGGCCAGCTCGCCAACGGCGCGATGGGTTGCGCGCGCTGGCGCGGCGTGCCGCTCAAGACCGTGCTGGAGATGGCCGGCGTGCAGGCCGGCGCCAAGCAGGTCACGTTCAACGGCATGGACGGCCCGGTCAGCGACAAGACGCCCGATTTCATCAAGGCGCTCGACATCGACCACGCCAGCAACGGCGAGGTGATGCTGGCCTATGGCATGAACGGCGAGGACCTGCCGTTCCTCAACGGCTTCCCGCTGCGCCTGGTCGTGCCCGGCTATTACGGCACCTACTGGGTCAAGCACCTCAACGAGATCACCGTCATCGACAACGTCTATGACGGCTTCTGGATGAAGTCGGCCTATCGCATTCCCGATACGCCCAACAATGCGATCGAGCCGGGCACCGCGCCGAAGGCGACGATCCCGATCAACCGCTTCACCATCCGCTCCTTCATCACCAGTGTGCCTGATGGCGCCAAGCTGAAGGCGGGACGCACGACGTTGCGCGGCATCGCCTTCGACGGCGGCAAGGGCATCAAGGAGGTCCAGGTCTCCACCGACGGCGGCAAGACTTGGGCGAGCGCCAAGCTCGGCAAGGATCTCGGCAAATACGCATTCCGTGAATGGAAGCTGCCGGTGAAGCTTGCGGCCGGCCAGGTCGAGCTCAAGGTGCGCGCCACCGGCAATGGCGGCGAGACCCAGCCGGATACGCCGCGCTGGAACCCCGCGGGTTATCTGCGCAATGTCGTCGAAACCACGCGCGTCACCGTCGCCTGAGGAGAATGATCATGCAGCGCACCGTTCTCTTCGCCGCCTCGCTCGCCTTCGCCGCATTGCTGGGCTCGGCGCTTGCGGCGCCGGTCAATTACAAGACCCCCGACGAGGTCGCCGCGTTCAAGCCCGGGCCCAATCTGGAGGTCGTGCAGGGCAATTGCACCGCCTGCCACTCGTCCGACTACGTCGCCACACAGCCGCCGATGAAGGACAAGAAGGGCTTCTGGCAGGCCGAGGTGACCAAGATGATCAAGGTCTATGGCGCACCGATCGACGATGCCGATGTCGGCAAGATCGTCGATTATCTGGCCGCGACTTATTGACGGACGGCACGCGGGGTGCGGGCCATTTGACCGCCAAACGGGCAAAACCGGCAAAAACGCCGCGAAGTTGAGCGGAATTCGGCGAAATGCTGATGTGGTTTGAGCTACCAAGCCCGCCACAATCCGCGTATCCTGTTAGGACCGAACCGGCCGGTTGGCGGGGACTGGCGGTTCGCGATCTCGGAGGAAGACCCGCGGAGAAGTCGTGATGGCTAAAGGTACGGTCAAGTGGTTCAACCCGACGAAGGGTTATGGATTTATCCAGCCTGCGTCGGGGGGCAAGGATGTGTTCGTGCATATCTCGGCAGTGCAGAAAGCCGGCCTGTCCACCCTGAACGAGGGACAGACGGTTGAATACGAAGAGATCGCAAACCGGGGCAAGACCTCCGCAGAGAACCTCAAAGTATAAGCCCGCCAGCCTTTGCTGCCTCCCGGATCGATCCGGGAGCGGGGCCAAGAAAATTTCAGAAGACGGCCAGTGCATTCGACGACAGGCGTTGCGATTGCACACGGAGAGCTATTTTTCCCGCGAAAACCGCATCCTCAACGCCACAGCAATGACAATCGCGACCGCACTTCGTTACTCTACCGGCAACGGTGCGTCGCGCTTGATCTCCTCCATCACCGCATAGGTTCGCGTCTCGCGCACGCCCGGCATCGACAGCAGGGTCTCGCCGAGGAAACGTCGATAGGCGGTCATGTCCGCAAGCCGCGCCTTCACTAGATAGTCGAAGCCGCCTGCAACCATGTGACACTCCAGCACTTCAGGCGCGAGTTTCACCGCGCGCGCGAAGCGCTCGAAATTGTCGGGCGTGGTCTTGTCGAGCAGCACCTCGACGAACACCAGCAGGCCAAGGCCCAGCCGGTGCGGATTGAGCCGCGCGCCATAGCCCTCGATAAAGCCCTCACGTTGCAACCGCTTCAGCCGTTCGCCGATCGAGGTCGGCGACAGGCCGATGCGCTCGGCCAGCTCGACATTGGCGATTCGCCCATCCTGCTGCAAAACAGAGAGGATTTTCCGGTCGATTCGATCGAGTTCCATATTTTCTGCGGCTATCTTATCATCGATCTTCATTTTCTAAGGCAAAATTATTAAATTGTCTATCGAGCTACGGTCACGCGGGCCTTATTCTGAGTTTGAGCCACAGGACACGCCATGCCAGACATCCCGCCGCCCTTCACCGCGCCTTACGCCCCTGATGATGCCGAGATCGCAGCAAAGCTCCTGCCCGCGTCGCATCTGAGCCCGCCGCAGGAGGCGCGCATCGACCGCACTGCGACCCGGCTGATCGAGGCGATCCGCAAGCGCGACGACCGGCTCGGCGGCGTCGAGGACATGCTGCGGGAGTTCGCGCTCTCGACCAAGGAAGGGCTGGCGCTGATGGTGCTGGCCGAGGCGCTGCTGCGCGTGCCCGACGCGCGCACCGCCGACCAGTTCATCGAGGACAAGCTCGGCGAGGGCGACTTCATCCATCACGAGACCAAGTCCACGGCGTTCCTGGTCAACGCCTCGGCCTGGGCGCTGGGCCTGTCGGCGCGGGTGATCCAGCCCGGCGAGACGCCGGACGGCACCATCGGCCGCCTCGTGAAGCGGCTTGGCGCGCCCGCGGTGCGCACCGCGACGCGCCAGGCGATGCGGCTGATGGGCAATCATTTCGTGCTGGGCGAGACGATCGAGCAGGCGCTGGAACGGGGCAAGCCGCGCTCCGGCCAGAAGCCGCGCTACTCCTTCGACATGCTCGGCGAAGGCGCCCGCACGGCGGCGGACGCGAAGCGCTATTTCGACGCCTATGCCAGTGCGATTGAAACCATCGGCAAGGCGGCGGGTGATCATCCCCTGCCCGACCGGCCAGGCATCTCGGTAAAACTCTCGGCGCTGCATCCGCGCTTCGAGGCGATCAGCCGCGACCGCGTCATGGCCGAGCTGGTGCCGCTGCTGCTGGATCTCGCGCAACGCGCCAAGGCCCATGACCTCAACTTCACCGTCGATGCCGAGGAAGCCGACCGGCTGGAACTGTCGCTCGACGTGATCGCGGCGACGCTCGCCGATCCCTCACTCAAAGGATGGGACGGCTTTGGCCTCGCGATCCAGGCCTATCAGAAGCGCGCCAGCGCCGTGATCGACTATGTCGACGCGCTGGCGCGCGCGCACGACCGCAAGCTGATGGTGCGCCTCGTCAAGGGCGCCTATTGGGACACCGAGATCAAGCGCGCGCAGGAGCGGGGGCTCGACGGCTATCCCGTGTTCACGCGCAAGGCGATGACGGATCTGAACTACGTCGCCTGCGCCTCGAAGCTGCTGGCCTTGCGGCCGCGCATCTTCCCGCAATTCGCCACCCACAACGCACTGACGGTTGCGACCGTGCTGGAGCTTGCGCATGGCAGCGGCGGCTTCGAATTCCAGCGCCTACATGGCATGGGCGAGGCGCTCTACGAGCAGCTCGCCAAGGACCATCCTGATATCGCCTACCGCACCTATGCGCCGGTCGGCAGCCATCGCGATCTGCTGGCCTATCTGGTCCGACGTCTCCTGGAGAACGGCGCCAATTCTTCGTTCGTGGCGCAGGCCGCCGATTACCGCGTGCCGGTCCCGGCGCTGTTGCAGCGACCGGCAGATGCCATCGTCCGGCCGCAGGCGGCGGCGCATCCCAGGATTCCGCTGCCGGGCGATCTGTTCGCACCGGAGCGGCGCAATTCGCGTGGCGTCGAGTTCGGTGCGCGTGCCGCACTCGATCAGTTGCTCACGGACGTCAAAGCTGAGGCGACTGATCTCAAGCCGATTGCCGATGCCACGCCGGAGCAGGCCAACGCAGCGGTGACTGCGGCGAGCGCAGGCTTTGCCGCATGGAGCCGGACGCCGGCGGCCGTGCGCGCGGCGGCGCTGGAGCAGGCTGCGCATCTCCTGGAGAGCCGCAGCACGCATTTCATCGCGCTTTTGCAGCGCGAGGGCGGCAAGACGCTCGACGATGCGCTGTCGGAGCTGCGCGAGGCTGCCGATTTCTGCCGTTACTACGCTGCGCAGGGCCGAAAGCTGTTCGGTGCTGATGCCGCCATGCCGGGCCCGACCGGCGAGAGCAATGCGCTCGCCATGCGCGGCCGCGGCGTGTTCGTCGCGATCTCGCCGTGGAATTTCCCGCTGGCGATTTTCCTCGGCCAGGTCACGGCGGCGCTGGTGGCCGGCAACTGCGTGGTGGCAAAGCCGGCCGAGCAGACGCCGCGCATCGCGCGCGAGGCGGTCGCCCTGCTGCACGAGGCCGGCATTCCCAAGGGCGCACTGCATCTCGTCACCGGCGACGGCCGCATCGGCGCAGTGCTCACCGCGCATCAAGACATCGCAGGCGTCGTCTTCACCGGCTCGACCGAGGTCGCGCGGGCGATCAACCGGACGCTCGCCGCCAAGGATGGGCCGATCGTGCGCTGATCGCGGAGACCGGCGGCATCAATGCGATGATCGCCGATGCGACCGCGCTGCCCGAGCAGGTCGCCGACGACGTCGTCACCTCCGCGTTCCGCTCCGCCGGCCAGCGCTGCTCGGCGCTGCGGCTCTTGTTCGTGCAGGAGGACGTCGCCGACCGCATGATCGAGATGATCGCGGGCGCTGCGCGTGAATTGAGGATCGGAGATCCCGCAGATGTCGCGACCCATGTCGGACCGGTGATCGACCTTGAGGCCAAGCAGCGGCTCGATGCGCACGTCGCGCGGATGAAGAGCGAGGCGAAGTTGCACTTTGCCGGCAAGGCGCCCGAAGGCTGCTTCGTCGCGCCGCACATCTTCGAGCTCAAGGACGCCGGCCAGCTCAAAGAGGAGGTGTTCGGCCCGATTCTCCATGTCGTGCGCTACCGCGCCGAGAACCTCGAGCGCGTGCTGCAGGCGATCGCGCGCACCGGTTACGGGCTGACGCTCGGCGTCCACTCGCGCATCGACGACACCATCGAGGCGATCATCGACCGCGTCCAGGTCGGCAACATCTACGTCAACCGCAACATGATCGGCGCCGTGGTCGGCGTGCAGCCGTTCGGCGGCAATGGCCTTTCCGGAACCGGCCCCAAGGCCGGCGGCCCGCATTATCTCGCGCGGTTTGCGACCGAGCAGACCGTGACGATCAACACCGCGGCAGCGGGCGGCAATGCGGCGCTGCTCGCGGGGGAGGAGTGAGGACGCTTCTGAATTCACGGCTCGCATCGGCGCGCAATCGCAGCTCCGTCATCCTGAGGTGCGAGGGCCGCTGAAGAAGCGGCCACCTCAGGGTGACGGAGATGGTTTCGGGTCGGTGGCGGACGCGCGCTGGACACAGCAAGCCCTGCGCCTGGCGCCGTTGCATCCCGGCGAAACATCGGTCTAATGCTCCCATGATCCGCCCGCGCCAATTCCAGCGCGCGGGAAACGACAAGAACGAGGGAGCAACGCCGCGATGGAAAAGGGCATTTTTGCGGGCCTGAAGGTTCTGGACTGCGCGAGCTTCATCGCAGCGCCCGCGGCCGCGACCGTGCTGTCGGATTTCGGCGCCGACGTCATCAAGATCGAGCCGCCCGGCGCCGGCGACCCCTATCGCAATCTGCCCAACATTCCGGGCTATCCAAGCAGCGAGCACAATTACGCCTGGCTGCTGGAGGCCCGCAACAAGAAGAGCATCGCACTCGACCTTTCCAAGCCCGAAGCGCAGGCCGTGCTCTACAAGCTGGTGGAGGAGGCCGACGTCTTCATCACCAACATGCCGCCGCCGGTGCGCGCCAAGCTCGGCATCACCTATGACCATCTCGCCCATCTCAACGACCGGCTGATCTACGCCTCCTTCACCGGCTATGGCGAAAAGGGCGAAGAGGCCAACAAGCCCGGCTTCGACAGCAACGCTTATTGGGCGCGCTCCGGCCTGATGGACCTCGTCCGCGCCGACACTGAGACCACTCCGGCGCGCTCGGTCGCCGGCATGGGCGACCACCCCTGCGCCATGGCGCTCTACAGCGCGATCGTCACGGCGCTCTATCAGCGCGAGAAGACCGGCAAGGGCTCGCATGTCGCCTCCAATCTGATGGCAAACGGCATTTGGGCGGCGAGCGTGCTGGCACAGGCAAAGCTGAGCGGCGCCAAATTCGCCGAGCGACGGCCACGCGAGCGAGCGCTCAACGCGGTCGCCAATCACTATCAATGCAAGGACGGCCGCTGGCTGATCCTGTCGCTGCTGAGCGAGGAGAGGCAGTTTCCAACCTTGGCCAAATGCCTGGGACGCGAAGACCTCATCACCGATCCGCGCTTCGCCACCAAGCCCGACCGCCACGCCCGCTCGGTGGAGTTGATCAAGATATTTGATGAGACCTTTGCCACCAAGGATCTCGCCGAATGGCGAAAAATTCTCGACGGCAACGGGCTCGTGTTCGGCATCGTCGGCATTCTCGATGACATCCCCAACGACAAGCAGATGCTCGACAACGAGGTGCTGGTGCCGTTCGAGAACGACACCATGCTCACCATCTCCAGCCCGATCTGGATCGACGGCGCCAAGAAGGTCCAGCCGCGCAAGCCGCCAGCCGTCGGCGAGCACAGTGACGAGATTTTGCGCGGGGCGGGATACGACGAGCAGGCGATCAAAGAGCTGCGAGGTTCGGGGGCGGTGGGTTAGCCCCATCGTCTCCGCAAACTCCGTCATTGCGAGCGCAACGAAGCAATCCAGAGTCTTTCCGCGGATGCATTGCTGGATTGCTTCGCTGCGCTCGCAATGACGATGTGGAGCGATCTCGCTATATACTCACGACAACACCGCTCGTCGTGAGGTCCCATGCCCAACTACCGCCTGCACTACTTCCCGGAATCCGGCAACAGCTACAAGCTGGCGCTGATGCTGACGCTGTGTGGCGAGACGTTCGAGCCGGTGTGGACCGATTTCGGCGGCGGCGTCACGCGCACGGCGGAGTGGCGCAAGGCCATCAACGAGATGGGCGAGATTCCCGTGCTCGAGATCGACGGCGTGAAGATGACGCAGACCGCGCCGCTGCTGCTCATGCTCGCCGAACAATATGGCCGCTTCGGCGCCGAGACCGAGGACGAGAAGTTCGAGCTGCTGCGATGGCTGTTCTGGGACAACCACAAGCTCACCGGCTACATGGCGACCTATCGCTTCATGCGGGCCTTCACCGAGAAGAACGATCCGCAGGTGCTGAAGCATTTCCGCCGGCGGCTCGACGATTTTCTCGGCATTCTCGACGGCCATCTCCAGCACAACGCCTTCGCGATCGGCGCGAAGCCGACGGTCGCCGATATCTCCATGATGGCCTATCTGCACTATCCGAGCGACGAGCACGGCTTTGATTTCGCGGCGAGCCATCCCGCCATCCATGCCTGGCTCGGCCGCATGGCCGCCCTGCCCGGCTGGAAATCGGCGTATGAGCTGCTGCCGGGACGGCGGATGACGAATTACGCGAAGTGAGCTGGGCTCTTTCTTTCCCCTCTCCCCGTTCTTACGGGGAGAGGATCAGGGTGAGGGGCCTCTCTCCACACGTGAGATCGCCGAGGGACCCGTACCCCCTCACCCCGGATCGCAAGAGCGATCCGACCTCTCCCCGCAAGCGGGGAGAGGTGAAGGGTTACGGCGCGCAGGTGAAGCTCGCCGCTTCGGTCACCGGGCCGGACTTGTACTGCGGCCAGGCCGGCCAGCGACACAGCGGCAGTGCGCGCAGCACGGCAAATGACGGTGCCTTGAGCTTCTGCTCGCTGACCTCCAGATCGCCCGGCGCCTTGCCCTTTTCCACCCAATCGACCAGCACGCTCAGCATGTCGATATTGGCGGGCGCGCCGGAGCCGACATGGTCGACGCCGGGCGCGGTGTAGAGCCGCGCGAACTCCGCGGTCTCGGCCTTGCCGAGCTTGCGCTCGACGCTCTCGAAATAGCGGATGCCGGCATAGGGACTCTGCGCGTAGTCGGCCATGTGCTCGAGCATGATCAGCCGGCCGCCCCGCGCGCGAAAGCGGCTCAGATCAGGATCGGTCGAGTCCATCAGGCTGGAGACCTCGAGCAGCCGCGCCTTGTGGTCCTCCACCTTGTAGGTCGCGACGTCGAGCTTGGGATCGCGCGCGAACACATATTGAATGCCGCCGGCGCCGTAGATCCAGGCGATGCCGTTGTTGGGTGCAGGCGGCTGTGCCGGCGGCGCGGTGCCGAGCCACCACGCGGTCCAGCCGCCGGTCGGCCCGATGGCAGGCGTGTCCTCGCCTGAGATACCCCAACCCGGATAATCGTCGAGCTCGTTGGCCAGCGCGAACGGGAATTTGTAGGTCCCATGCAGCGTGTGCACCGCCTTGACCTGCGGCTCGGTGAGGCATTGATCGCCCGTCTTGCCGGCCTCACAGCGCAGCGTCTCGACCTTGAAGGCGGCCTTGCAGGCGACGGGATCCCGCACCAGCGCATTGCCAGCGCCATCGGCCTTGTCGCAAGCCGTCCGCACCGCATCGGCGACGAGCTTGACCTGCGCCGGGTTGATCCAGCCCTCGCCCATGGTCGCAAGGCCCGAACGCGTGCCGGCATGCTGCAAGCCGACCCAGTTGATGACGGGCACGCGCGAAAAGATGCCGTCGAAATCGTCGGGATAGCGCTGCGCCATGGTGAGGCCCTCGCGGCCCCCTTCGGACGAGCCCATGAAGTACATCTTCTCCGGCTTCTTGCCATAAGCGCGCTGCATCAGCGCGATGGCGGCGTCACGCACCTTCTTGTAGGCGCGGTGCGCGAAGTTCTCGAAGGCTTCGTCGTTCAGCGCGAACAGCTGCGGCGGCTCGCCCGGCTTGGATTCGTGGCCTGAATCGGTGCCGTAGGTGACGAAGCCGCGCGCCAGCGGCGACGGCTTGTCGAAAGGATAGGCCGGCGGCAGGCTGAGGCCCGTGATCAGCACGCCGTTGAAGCCGCCGCCGCCATATTGCAGCGAGCGGCCGTTCCATTCGACCGGGAGATTGACCTGGAATTTGATCGGCGGCGCCTTGGGATCGACCGGATCGATACGGCCGAGCACCTTGCAGAAGGCGGGATTGGCCGGCGTGATGCGCCCCGACGGCGTCGGTCCGCGCTCGGCCAGGGCGAGCTGCGATGGCGCCAGCGATGTCGCGGAATCGATCTTCACGACATCCGTCCCGCCGGTGAGCCCCTTGCAGACCGTGTCCGCATCCTCCGCCAGCGTCGCCGCCGAGCCGGCGCTTGCACCCATTACGGCCGCAGCACCGGCGAGCCACGCACACAGCTTCGCAATCTTGCGCGCCATCGTTTCCATCCCCACTGTCTTGATATCGTTCAGCCGATAGGCCGACCAATTCAATGCAACTGACCGCCCCCCGTCAATTGCCACAGCCTGAACCAATCGCGCCAAGGAAGATCGCGGCCTGCCTACCGGAGCGCGCGCCGCCGTCCTAACGAATTGAAGCCAATGTGAAATTTTGTCCCACCACCGAACTCGGACGGCCTGTGCACCGACCAAGTCCACAGGGCTGTCATCAATCTGTCAGACGAGCCGGGCTTTCCTGCCCAAGCGGCAGGTCGAGATCCTGGCTGCGGCACGAACCAAGGAGCAAATGGTGAGCGAAACCATCAATGTCCCGGCACTTCCGACCGACGCATCCGCGGTCGCGCGGATCAAGTCCGAGATCGACATTTCGGATCGCTCGCGCCTCGTCACGTTTGGCGAGCGGGCCCAGCGCTCGGTGGTCGAGTTCGCCGACCGCATCCTCGCCCAGACCCAGAACCGCGAGCTCGGCGCCACCGGCAAGCTGCTGACTGATATCCTCGGCAAGGCGCGCGGGCTCGATCCGGCCGATCTCAAGGACAAGGGCTTTCTCACCCGCCTGTTCTCGTCGGCGGAGGCGCGGTTGCGCCGCTTCACCGAGCAGTTCAACGACGTCGCCTCGCAGGTCGACCGCGTCTGCGTCGAGCTCGACCGCAACAAGGAGGTCCTGCGCCGCGACATCGCCCTGCTCGACGATCTCTACGAGCAGACAAGGGGTGCGCTCGGTCAGCTCGACATGCACATCGCCGCCGGCAAGGCGTTCACCGAGGAATTCCGCGGCGGCAAGCTCATCGAGATGGAGCGAAACGCGAAGGCGCAAGGCGCCGGCAGCGATGCCATGCTCGCCGCGCAGACCTATCAGGATGCGCTCCAGGCGCTCGACCGGCTCGAGAAGCGCGTGTTCTATTTGCAGCAGGCGCGCCAGATCGGCATCCAGCAGCTGCCACAGATCCGCATCGTCCAGTCCGGCGACGAGACGCTGATCGAGAATTTGCAGGCAACCACCGAGCTGACCATCCCGGTGTGGAAGCAGAAGATGATCCTGCTGCTCGGCCTCAACCGGCAGAAGTCGGCGCTGGAGCTGCAGAAGACGGTCACGGATGCGACCAACGAGATGATGCGCCAAGCTTCCGAGATGATGAAGACCCAGGCGATCGAGATCGAGAAGCAGTCGCAGCGCGGCATCGTCGACATCCAGACCCTGGAGAAGACCAACCGCGACCTGATCGACACCATCTCCGGCGTGCTCACCGTGCAGGAGCAGGGCCGCACCAAGCGCGCCGAGATCGAGCAGCGGATGTCGCAGCTGACGGATGAGTTGAAGACCGCGATCGCGAAGGCTGCGCCTTGATGCGTGCGTTGTAGCGGTTTCTCCATGAAGCTTCTGCATAAGGGCTGCTGCATGAAGGCTCGCGCATGAGGATTTTCGGTTTCCTGCGGCGTTCGTTGGCGTTGCTCGCCGTGCCTTTGATGGCCGCACTGCTGTCGGGCTGCGGCGGGCCGGGGCCGCAATTCACCATCCTCTCGGGCTCGGAGAACGACATCCTCGAGCCGCTGGTGCAGGAGTTCTGCAAGTCGCGCAACGCGACCTGCACCATGCGCTATCAGGGTTCGCTCGACATCGCCCTCGCGCTGAAAGCCGGCGATCCCGGCACCGATGCCGTGTGGCCGGCCGCCTCGATCTGGATCGACATGTTCGACACCACGCGGCGCGTGAAGATGGTCAAGTCGATCGTGCAGATGCCGGTCATTCTCGGCGTGCGCCGCTCCAAGGCGCAGGAGCTGGGCTGGATCGGCGCCAAGGTGACCGCCAAGGACATCCTCGCCGCCGTCGAGGCCGGCAAGCTGAAATTCCTGATGACGTCGGCGACGCAATCGAATTCGGGAGCCGCCGCCTATCTTGCAATGCTCGCGGCGGGGATCGGCAAGCCCGATCTGATCGAGGCCGGCGATCTCGACAAGCCCGAGGTGCTGGCGACGGCACGCGGACTCTTGAAGGGCGTCGAGCGCAGCGCCGGCTCCAGCGGCTGGCTCGCCGACCTCTACCGCGACGGCGAGCGCAGCGGCGCGCATTACCAGGCGATCTGGAACTATGAGGCGGTCATCAAGGAGACCAACGACAAGCTGATCGCCGACAATCACGAGCCGCTCTACGCGATCTATCCCGCCGATGGCGTGGCGGTCGCCGATTCGCCGCTCGGCTTCGTCGACCGTGGCCGCGGCAAGGAGGTCGAGAGCTTCTTCACCGACCTCCAGGCGTTCCTGCTCAATGGCGATACGCAAGGCAAGATCGCCAAGACCGGCCGGCGCGTCGAGATCGGCCGCGCCACGCCGCTTGCCGCGGACCCGAAGACCAATCTCGATCCGTCGCGTCCCGTGACCGTGATCCGTCCGCCGGAGCCGGCGGTGATCCAGAAAGCGCTGCTGATCTACCAGGAAGCGCTGCGCCGGCCCTCGCTGACCGCGCTCTGCCTCGACGTCTCCGGCAGCATGCAGGGCCCGGGCGAGACCCAATTGCTCGATGCCATACGCTTCCTGCTCACGCCGGCACGCACGCGCGAGGTGCTGGTGCAGTGGACGAAGTCGGACGAGATCCTGGTGCTGCCGTTCAGCGATCACATCCTCTGGACGGCGCGGGCCACCGGCGACGAGAACGAGCAGACCGGCCTGCTCGCCCGCGCGCTCGAACTGCGCGCCGGCGGCGGCACCGACTTCTATACCTGTGCCGCGCAGGCGCTCGCCTTGATGAAGCCGCGGCTCGCCGACGGCCAGCATCTGCCGGCCATCGTCATCATGACCGACGGCAAGAGTCAGGGATATATGTCGACATTCGAGTCGGCCTGGCGTGCGGACGGTCATCGCGTGCCGGTGTTCGGCGTGACGTTCGGCTCCGAGGTCGACCGGGGCCAGCTCGACAATCTGGCGAAGCTGACCGGAGGCCGCGTGTTCGACGGCAGCAAGAGTCTCACCGACGCGTTCCGCGCCGTACGAGGGTACAACTGAATGGCCGCAATGCCGTCCGGGCTTGGCTGGATCGCGGGTGGGGTGACAGCCGCAGCGCTGTTGCCGTCGCTGGCGATCGGGCTCGGCATGCCGTTCCTGATCGCACTCGCGATCAGCGCGGTCGCCGGCGGCGGCATCGTCGTGGCGCTGGCGCCGCGGAACCGCTTCGCCGCGCTCGAAGCTAGCGGCATTGCGCGCGGCAAGATCGAGTTTGCAAACGAGCTGCTGGCCGAAGCCGAGCCGCTCGCCGAGCGGATGGAATATACCGCATCCGCGATCCGCACCCGCGCGGTCGCCGATCGCATCCGTCATCTCGTGCAGATCGCCCGCGACATTTTTGCGGCGATCGAGAGCGATCCCTTGCGGCTTGACCGGGTGCGCCGGTTCCTGACCTACTATCTGCCGCGCGCGGCCGAGATCGCAGAGGCCTACCGTTCGCTCGAGAAGAGCGCCGTGCCCGACACCGCGCGGCTCGCCGCCACGGGCGACATGATCGAGCGGCTCGACGGCGCCTTCACCCGCTATGCCGCCAATCTGAGGGACGCCGACCTCGACAAGCTTGATATCGAGCTGAAACTGCTCAAAAGCTCGCTCGACGAGGACATCGGCCCGACGCCGCCGGCAGCTCCAGTTGAGACCAAGAGAGGAACGCCCTGATGGCTATCTCGCGCCGCGCCTTCGGCATCGGCCTCGTCGCTGCGAGTGCAGCGGCGACCGGCGGCTATGTTTATCTGCGCGAGCATCCTGAAATTGCCGGCCGCTTCGGCGAAGCCAAGCGGCTGTTCGGCTTTGCCGGCGGTGAGAAGGAGGGGTTTCTGGCCAACGCCCGGGTCAAGAACACGCTGGAGCGCCGTTTCGGCCTCGTCCTCGACGGCCGCCGTGCCGGCTCGGTGGAAATGGTGCGCGAGCGCGCGCTGCTCGACCAGAAGCCGCAATTTTTGTGGCCGTCATCTTCGGTGCTCGTAGAAGTCGCACGATCCTCGGGTGTGAAAATCACGCGCGACCAGGTGATCTTCAACTCGCCGATCGTGCTGTATTCCTGGGATCGCATCGCCGACGGCCTGGTCAAGGGCGGCATCGCGCAGCCCGCCGGCGGGCCGCGCTACACGGTGGATTTGTCGAAGCTGCTCAAGGCCATCATCGCCGGCGAGAACTGGTCGGCGATCGGCGTCGCCGATCTGTTCGGTCGCGCCCGCGTGGTCTGCACCGATCCGAACAAGTCCAACTCCGGCTTCATGTTCGCCGGTCTTGCCGCGAGTCTGCTGTCCGGCGACGTGGTGATGCCCGAGACTTTAAGCAGAATCGACGGCGATGTCGCCACCGTGTTCCGCCGCATGGGCTTCAAGCCGCCGTCATCAGGCAAATTGTTCGACGATTATGTCGCAGGCGGCGCGGGCGCGCAGCCGCTGATCGTCGGCTACGAGAACCAGCTGGTCGAATGGGTGCTCCAGGACGCCGACCGCTGGAAACGGCTCGAGGCTAATGCGCCGGCCAAGCCCGTCATCCTCTATCCGCAGCCCACCGTGTTCTCGGCCCATCCGCTGATCAGCATCGAGCGCCAGGCCGACGACCTCATCGAGGCCCTGATCAGCGAGAGCCTGCTCGAAATGGCCTGGGAGGATCACGGATTTCGCGGTCCGCTCGGCACCATCGGCAAGGCGCGCAACGCGCTGTTGCAATCGCGCCTGCTAGAGCGGATCGACGCCGTGCTGCCGATGCCCGACGCGCCGGTCATGCTGGCCCTGCTCGACCGGCTGGCGGCTTAGACAGTTCGTTCAGAACGATCCAAGTGCGCTGCCGAGTGCAATCACGGCCACCAGCGCCACGAGCGACGTCACGATGCCGACCATCACGATGTCGAAATAGCTGTCGCGATGCGTCAGGCCGCAGATCGCGAGCAGGCTGACCACCGCACCATTGTGCGGCAGGATATCGAGGGTCCCCGAGCCGATCACGGCCACACGATGCATCAGCGCAAGGTCGATACCGCTGCGCGCGGCGAGTTCGACATAGGTCGGGCCGAGCGCGTCGAGGGCGATGGTCAGGCCGCCTGACGCCGACCCGGTCAGTGCGGCAAGGATGTTGGTCGCGACCGCAAGCGAGACCAGCGGACCACCTTCGATCGCAAGCACCCAGTCGCGCACAATAGTGAAGGCCGGCAGCGCGGCGACCACCGCGCCGAACCCAACGAGGCTGGCGACGCTGAATGCCGGCAGCACCGAGGCATTGGCCCCGGCATCCATGGTCTGCCGCAATGCCGGTAGGCGCGCCCAGTTCAGCGCGATCGTCGTGGCAATGGCCGCGGCCAGCGCGACCGCGACCGACCATACGCCCGCGACCGCGGCGAGCGACGTCCCGCCAAAGCGTTGCTCGGCGAGGTAGGAGACGTCGAGCCGCGGCAGCACGACGAGCGACATCACGAGATTGACTACGACGACGACGACCAACGGCAGGATCGCGCTCGCCACCGGTGAGGGTCCGCTGCTGCGTTGCCCGCGACTCAATTCCGCCGGATCGAACTCGCGCGCCGTGGTCGCGCGCTCGCGCACGAGCTCGTCGGCAGCCGCGCGCTCGGCCGCATCCTCGACATCATCGCCATAGCCCTCCCCGGCGCGCCTGGCCGCGGCCTCGGCGCGATGCAGCCACCACAATCCCGCACCTAACATGATGAGGGACGCGATGATGCCGAGGCCCGGCGCGGCAAACGGCGTGGTGCCGAAGAACGGCATCGGAATCGCATTCTGGATCGACGGCGTGCCCGGCAGCGCCGACATGGTGAAAGTGGACGTGCCCAGCACGATGGCCGCCGGGATCAGACGGCGCGGAATCGCGGCCGCGCGGAATAGCGAACGCGCCATCGGGACAATCACGAAGAACGCGACGAACAGGCTGACGCCGCCATAGGTCACGGCCGCGCCGGCCAGCACGACCGCGAGGATCACGCGGCGCTCGCCGAGGCGCTGGGCCATGAAGCCGGCCACCGACGTGACCGCACCGCTGTCGTCCATCAGCTTGCCGAACACGGCGCCGAGCAGGAAGATCAGGAAGAACTGGGCCAGGAAGCCACCGGCATTCACCATGAAGACCTGGGTCAGGTTCGCAAGCAGCGGCTCGCCGCCGAACAGCGCAGCAACGAGCGCGGCGAACGGCGCAAGCAGGAGCACGCTCCAGCCGCGAAACGCAAACAGCACGAGCAGACCGAGCCCGACGAGGAGGCCGAGCAGACCCATGCCTCAGCACTCCGCCAGTAGTACGTCGAGATCGGCGGTCGATTGCCGGCCGATATCCGCGCCATGCTCATCGAGAAACGCCTCCGCGGCGAGGCGCCCCTCGGCGCGCAACATCGAGACGAACTCCCACTCCGCATTGAGCTTGGACGACGCGCCGAACTTTGCGAGCATGTCGCTCTTGATCCGGTGCGTCCGCATCTTGGCCCAGCGCGCGCCCTCGCCGCTGCCGGGATCGGCGGCCTGGCGCAGCAGCGCGATCATGCGCAGCTCTTTCATCAGCGGCGAGTTGAAGGAGATTTCATTGAGGCGGTTGAGGATCTCCGCGGCCGTCCGCGGCGCCTCCGGCCGCTCGGTCGGATTGATCTGGACCAGGATGGTGTCGTGCGCGTCGCTTTCGCGCACCAGCGGCGTGATGGTCGGATTGCCGGCAAAGCCGCCGTCCCAATAGGGCTCGCCATCGATCTCGATGGCGCGGAACATGGTCGGCAGGCAGGCCGATGCGAGCAGCACGTCGGCCGTGATCTCGGCGTTGCGGAAGATGCGCCCGCGCCCGGTGCGCACCCGCGTCGCCGTGATGAACAGCATGATCGGCGAGCGCGCCAGCCGCTCGAAATCGATGCTCTCGGCCAGCACCGCGCGCAGCGGGTTGTACCCGGTCGGATTGAGGTCGTAGGGCGAGAGCACCCGGGACATCAGGTCGGTGAAGATGTAGAACGGCGAGGTATCGAGCGTCCAGCGCCCCATCAGCCGGTCGAGCGGCGAACGCTGCAGCGGGCTGAAGGCCGCGGCCCTCGACACCCGGCGCCAATATTGCTCGAGCGCCTCACGCGCGCCCTCGGCGCCGCCGGCGGTCCAGCCGTCCGCCAGCACCGCCGCATTCATCGCGCCCGCCGAGGTTCCGGAGATCGCGGCAATGCTGAGCCACTTCTCCTCCAGCAGGCGATCGAGCACGCCCCAGGCGAAGGCGCCGTGCGAGCCGCCGCCCTGAAGCGCGAGGTCGACGAGTACGGTATCCCGTTCCATCGCAGCACCGCCGCAACTGAAGCTCAAATTCGACGCGAATTATAACGCGCCGACGATGACGGCAGTTTAGGGAGCGGAGGCCGCGAAATGCAACCGGAACGTAGGCCCGCCTAAAGCGCGATGAGATTTGGATGAACCGTCATCGCGCTTTAGGTTGTTGTTTGCGCATGATCTTTCCGGAAAACCGCTTCGCACTTTTCCGGATCATGCTTTAGTGCTCGAACACCAGCCTTGCGCCCACCGTGCCTTCGAGGCCGCGGATCTGCTGAAGCAGGGTTCCGGAATCCTGTCCCGCAAGGTCGGCGTCGAGCACGACATAGCCGAGGTCGCCTGCGGTCTCGAGGTATTGCGCGGCGATGTTGATGTCGCGCTGGAGGAACACCTCGTTCAGGCGCCGCAGCATGCCCGGCACGTTGCGATGGACATGGCTGAAGCGCGCGCCGGACGGACGCAAGTGCAATTGCACTTCCGGGAAGTTCACCGCGCCCATGGTCGAGCCCGTGATGAAATAGTCGACCAGCTTGCGCGCGACCTCCCCGCCGATGCGCTCCTGCGCCTCCTCGGTCGAGCCGCCGATATGCGGGGTGAGGATGACGTTCTCGAGGCCTTGCACTGGGCTCTTGAAGCGGTCGGCGTTCGACGACGGCTCGACCGGAAACACGTCGATCGCGGCGCCGGCGAGATGGCCATCGCGCAAGGAGCGCGCGAGCGCGTCGAGATCGACCACGGTGCCGCGGCTGTTGTTGATCAGGAACGAGCCCGGCTTCATCGCCCGCAGCTCCTTCTCGCCGATCATGCCTGCCGTCTCCGGCGTCTCGGGCACGTGCAGGCTGACGACATCGCTCTGCGCCAAGAGCTCCTCCAGCTTCTCGACCGGCTCGGTGTTGCCGTGGCGGAGCTTGTCGGTGCGGTCGAAATAGATCACGCGCATGCCCATCGCCTCGGCCAGGGTCGAGAGCTGCGAGCCGATATTGCCGTAGCCGATGATGCCGAGCGTGCGGCCGCGCACCTCGCGGCTGCCGGTCGCCGACTTGTCCCAGCCGCCGTCATGCGCCGAGACCGAGCGCGGGAAGATCCGCCGCAGCAGCATCACGATCTCGCCGATCACGAGCTCGGCGACGCTGCGAGTGTTGGAGAACGGCGCATTGAACACGGGAATACCGCGCTTGCGCGCCGCCAGCAGGTCGACCTGGTTGGTGCCGACGCTGAAGCAGCCGACCGCGAGCAGCCCGTCCGTTGCCGCGAGCACCTCATCGGTGATCTGGGTGCGCGAGCGGATGCCGAGCAGCGACACGCCCTTGAGCGCCCGGCGCAGGTCCTCGCCGTCCAGCGCCTTGGTCAGCCGCTCGACATTGGTGAAGCCCGCGCTCTTGAACAGGTCGACAGCGCTGTCATTGACGCCTTCGAGCAGCAGCGCCTTCGCGCTCCGCTCAGGGCTTTGGCCTGGGGCTGACATGAAATCTCCATAGGTGACGGCTTTGCCGCAGCTCTTAGACCGCGGACGAGGCGCAGCACAATAGGGTTTGGATACGGGGAGAAGATGGCGGAGCGAGAGATGTGCTTGGCATCCCACCAGCCCCGCCCTCCCCGCACACAATCGCCGCCCCGTCATCCTGAGGTGCGAGTGATGGGGCGCGTAGCGCCCCATCGGGAGCCTCGAAGGACGACGGCCCCCGATGCATCCGGGCCGTCGCCCTTCGAGGGCCGCTGAAGAAGCGGCCACCTCAGGGTGACGGAGATAGAGTATTGCTCAGGCGCGATAGGCCACTCGTCTCAGATCACATAAAACCCATGCGTGCCATCGAGCCGAAGCTGCTCGACAAGACCATATTCCCAATCGAGATAGGCCTGCATCGCCTTCTCCGCGACATCCGTGCCTTCATAGGGGCGGCGGTAGCGATGCGCCGGGTCGGGCTTCGGCAGCACGCGCGGCGGGCCGATCTCGAGGGCGCCGTCATAGCCGCCTTCGAGCACATAGACCTCCCAGCCCATCTGCGCGAGCCATGACGCCGTCATGTCGGCACGCACGCTTTTGTCGTCGGACAGGACAATGCGCGCGCCACGCACCGGCGCGGCCATGTCAGTCTCCTGGACCAGCTGGCCGCCGGGATAATGGCGGAAGCCGGGGAGATGCCCGGTCGCGTATTCCTCGGCATCGCGTACGTCGAAGCGATAGAGCGTGCGATCACGGTCTGCGAGCAGCACCGCCATCTCGCTCGCGCCGATGCGGCGGACGCCGGCGCGATAGGCGACATCGCGGGCATTGGCCGGGCCGCCTTCGAACGGTCCGATCGCACCGCGCCGGTCCGCGCCGTGGTTGAGCGTATGCCGCGCCAGCGTCCAGCCGATGGTGCCGTTGCGCAGCGCGCGTACCTTGTTCGGCACGCCGGCATTGATCAGCGACTGCGTGCCGATGATCGAGCGGGTGCGGCCGGCGCAGTTGACGATGATGGTGGTGTCGGGATCGGGCGCGGCCTGCCCTGCCCGCAGCACCAGCTCCGCACCGGGCACGCTGACCGAGCCCGGAATGTTCATGGTCGCGTATTCGTCGAAACGCCGGACGTCGAGGATGGCGATGTTGGCCTTGTCGGCGATCAGCTTTGCCACCTCGTCGGCACTGAATGAGGGCGTGTGGCGGCGCGCCTCGACCAGCTCGCCAAAGGCCTTGGAATAGGAATTGACGTCCTCGAACGTTTGATAGCCCGCCGCCCGCCACGCCTTCAGCCCGCCGTCGAGCGCGCTGACATTGGTGTAGCCGAGCGCGGCAAGACGTTCGGCGCCGGTCTCAACCAGCCCTCGCCGTCGTCATAAAGCACGATCGCCACGTCCTTCCGCGGCAGCCTCAGCTCGGCTTCGATCTCGATCCGGTCCGCGGCCATGTTGGCTGCAAACAGCGGATGGCCGGTGGCGAAGCCCGCCTCGTAGCGGAGATCAAGCAGCGCGATCTCCTCCCGCAGCAGCAGCGCGCGGCGGATGTCGGCGGGGGTGGCGGTCGGGAGTTTCATGGCGTGGGCCTTGGCGAGGACAAGCCAAGGGCTTTTGAACGATTGTTGCGCGCTTGGCTAGCCTTCGCGGCTACTCACTCGCCCGGAACAAGCCGCCCGAGCGGTGGCTGCGCCGGGCGCCGCAGCTTGCGGCGCGACAGATAAAGCAGAATGCCTGTCACCGAGAACAGTGGCATCAGGGCTGCCGCGATCATGAAGGCGAGCTTGCCGGGCCAGCCCAGGACTGCGCCACGATGGATGTCGAGCACGTTGGCGATGATCTTCTCGCCGAACGTCTTGTCGGCGTAGCGCTCCGCGGAGACCACCTGGCCGGTGACCGCATCGACGCGGAATTCGTCGCGCGTGGTATCGAGCGTCGAGTCCTTCGGCCACGACCGGATCCGGATCACAGTCCCGGGGCCGCCGGGCAGTGTCAGTAGAGCCCTGGAGAAGCGGTCGCCCTGCTCACGACGCAACGTGGTCCATGCCTGATCGAATCCGATCGCCGCTGTCGGTTCGTGACGAACGGCGTCGCGCGGTGCCTTTGCAGACATCTTTGGCTGCATCTTGGCAGCGGCGATCTCCGGGCGCGCCAGCAGCCAGGCGACGCCGTCCTTGTACCAGTCGAACGAGTACCAGAGGCCGGTCAGCGTCATCACCACATAAATCGGCAGCACCCAGGTGCCGATCACGGCGTGCAGCGATCGATGCAGGCCGCGTCCGCTGAGCGCCAGGTTCGGCTTCAGCCACATCTTGACGCTCGTGGCGCGACGCGGCCAGCGCAGTACCAGCCCCGAAACCAGCATGACGATGAGCCCGAGCGCGGCAATGCCGGTGATCTGGCGGCCCCACCCCTTGGCGTCGCCGGGGATCAGCAGCCAGCGATGCAGCCTGCGGACGGTCACGAAAAACTCCTCGCCACGCGGCGAGCCCAGCACGCGCGCATCATAGGGATCGACATAGAGTGATGTCGGCCGCGTGCCCTGCTCGTCGCGGGCGAAGCGGACACGTACCGCGGCAGTCGGATCGCTCGACAGCATGACGGCCGAGACCTGGCCGACGTCCTGCCCCGCCTTCAGCCGCGCGACCAGTTCGTCTGGCGTGAGCGCCGGCTTCTCGCGCGGCACGACATGCATGAGGCCGGCGTTGAGATGCTCGACGATCTCGTCCTCGAAACTCATATCGCGCCGGTCAGCGCGATCAGGGCAAGTAGCAGTGCGAGCACGAGGCCCGCAATCGAATGGACCTGGAGCAGGACGGCTTTGATGCTATGCCCCACCCTATTCATCGAAGCCGGCCTTCCTGATCAAGGCGATCGCGGCCTGCCGCTGGGCGGCAATCCGGTCGATCGGCAACGCATCGGCAGCGAACGCACCGATGTCGGTAACGATCGGAGTCCGCTCCGCTGCGGCAAGCACGGGATATTCGAGTTCAGCGGCGGCAAAGATTTTCTGTGCTGCCGGCGTGACGAGGAACTCGAGCAGTTCTTGCGCAGCTTCCCGATGCGGCGCGTGTTTCGCAATGGCGGCGCCCGTGAGGTTCACATGCGCACCGCCGCCCCTGAAGGCCGTCGGGACAGCCTTGACCTCCGTTGCCCATGCACGCCAGCCGGCGCCTTCGCGTCCGTCGCGCAATTGCGCCAGCGCCACGGTGTTGCCGATGCCGATCTCGCAAGTGCCTTGCGCAATCTCGCGGATCACGTCGTTGTCCTTGCCATCAGGCTTGTGGGCGAGATTGGCTTTCAGGCCAGTGAGCCAGGCCGCCGTCGCCGCTTCACCGTGATGGACGAGATAGGCCGCGACCAGTGCGACATTGTTCTGATGCAGCGGCGTGCGCATGCAGAGCTTGCCGCGCCATCTGGGGTCGGCGAGGTCCTCATAATTGATCGAAGCAAGCGTGCTGTCCTTGCGCACGAAAACGACGCGCGGCCGGATCGACAGGGCGAACCATTGCGCGGTGCCGTCGCGCAAATTCGCCGGCACCGCGTGTGCGATAGGCCCGGATGCAAAGGGCTGGGTCAAGCCAAGTTCAGCAAGTTGCGTGGTCTTGTCCAGACCGATCGTCAGCAGCACGTCGGCCGGCGACGTCTCGCCTTCCGATCCGAGCCGCTTCACGAGACTGTCCTCGACGAAGACGATCTTCACCTTGATGCCGCTGGCTTCCGCGAAAGCAGCGGCCGCAGGTTCGACCAGGGCAGCCTCCCTAGTCGAATATAGCGTGACGTCTTCGGCGCGGCTCGCAGTTGTGCCGGCAAGGCAGGCAGCCGCCAGCGCGACCCGGACCGCGAAGGCGTTGCGCCGCGCCGCCATCGCTAGAACTTCACCGTGGCCGACAGCGAGAAGCGCCGCGCATCGCCGATCGCGACGGCCAGAGCACTCCCGGTGGTGGACGTATAGTAGACCTTGTCGAACAGGTTCTTGACGTTGAACTGATAGGTCACCGGCAGATTGTCGACCTTGGTGTCATAGGTCGCAAAGACATCCGCGACGGTATAGGCCGGCATGAAGAAGGTGTTCGCGGAATCGCCGGGCCGGTCGCCGACATAATGCGCACCGCCGCCAAGCCGCAGACGGCCGGGCAATCTGTCGCCGAAATCGTAGACGAGATAGAGCGAGGCCGTGTTCATCGCGGCATTCAGCAGTTTTGCGTTGCCGTTGACGGGATCGTTGATCAAGCGTGCATCGGTATAGCCGTAGCTGCCGATCATGCTCCATTCATCGGTCAGCCTGCCGGTGACGTCCAGTTCGACGCCACGCGATCGCGCCGCACCGGACGCGCGCGCCGCCGACTTGCCGTTACCGATATCGTCCAGCACCAGCACGTTCTTCTTCTCGATGTCGTAGACCGCCAGGGTGCCCGACAGCCGCTTGTTGACGTCGAACTTCAGGCCGGTCTCCCACTGCGTTCCCTCCTCAGGCGCGATGGTGGAATCGACGACGAAGCCGGTGGTGAATGCCGCAATCGTCGAAGTCGGCTTCAGCGACTGCGTGTAGCTCACATAATAGGAGAGCTGATCGCTCAGCTTGAAGATGACGCCGCCGAGCGGCAGCACCTTGTCACCCGCCAGATTGGTGTTCGTGATGAAGTTCGGCCGGCCCTTTCCGGCGAGCTGCTCGTATTCCATCCAACGCACGCCGCCGACCACGGACAGCCAGTTGGTGACGTGGAACGTGTCCTGGGCGAAGAAGCCGCGGGTGCCGAGCTTGTCGGTCTGCTCGCTGTCGACCCCCGAAACGGTCGTGCCTGGTGTGACGAGTCCGTAGACGGGATTGTAGAAATTGAAGCTCGGCGTCGCCTGGCGAATCAAATCGTGGCGATCGATCGTGCGATAGAGCGCCTCGCCCCCGAACAGGATCTCGTTGCGGAAGCCGCCCACCCAGACGTCGCCCTGCAGGTAGGAGGTGCCGTAGCTGGCATTGCTCAGCGAATTCTGCGTGCCGTCATTGCTGCGGGTCTCGACGCCGGTCTTGGCATTGACGCCGGTGATACGAAGCTGATTGGCGCTGAAGGTTTCGGTGTTGTAGCTGTAGGCCGCCGTGACCTTCCAATTGTCGTCCAGCTTCTGCTCGACCGAGGCCTGCACCAGGTCGGAGGTGCCCCACATATTGTTGAAGGGCTCATCGAGCCGACGCTCCTTGGGGATCGCCAGCGGCGTGCCGTTGACGAAGGCCGTCCCGCGATCGAACGGAGTGATGAACTCGCGGTGCTCGTAGGTGAGCTGAACCGTCGTGGTGTCGCCGTACCAGGCCAACGACGGGGGTTCACCAGCATCTCCCGGTGACGGCCGAAATTGCGCCAATAATCCTCGCTGACGCCGTAGCCGATGAAGCGATAGGCAAGACCGCCGTCGCCGATCGGACCGGTGATGTCGAGCGTGCCGTCGGCGCCGCTGCGGTTGTTGGCGTAGGTCGAGCCGAGCAGCGTCACCGAGCCGTGCTGGTAGAGCTCCGGCCGCTTGCTGATGGTGTTGACGATGCCGCCGGGATCCATGATGCCGTAGAGCAGCGAAGCCGGCCCTTTCAGCACTTCGACACTGTCGACCGCAGCGTTCAGGCTGCGGCCCTGCACCAGCGGCATGCCGTTGCGCATGATCGAACCGTCGCGATTATCGCCGAAGCCACGGCGGATGACGGCGTCCTGGGTCCCCGCGAGCGTATTGGTCTGGGTGATACCGGAAATATTGACCAGCGCGTCGTCGATGTTGCGCGGCAGCTGGTCCTTCAGCACCTGCGCGGGGACGACGTTGACGGTCTGCGAGGTATCGAGCGGCGAGGCGCCGCTGCGCAGCGTGGTTGAGCTCGGCATCGCGCGGTAACCGAGCTTGGCCGCCTGTTGTGCGGCCGCTTCAGACGCCGCGCGTTCCGACAATGTCGGCGCTGCAGGTGCGGGATTGCGATCGGATTGACGGCGCGCAACGGCTTGCGCACGCCGCGAAGCTTGGCTCGATGCACGCGCCGGCTTCGGCCGCTGCACCGGGGCATCCACCGTCACCGGCGGAAGTGTCGATTGCGCCTGCGCGCTCGCGTTGGAGGGGCATTCGGCGAGCAGCACGGCTGCGCCAATGAGAAGACCTGCACGGCTCCTGCAGGCACCGGTTCGATGGCCGCTGTCGCGGCCATCCAGATGAGCACGCACGTTCGATTCACTTCCAAGTCAGACACAGCATTGAAGCTGGCGCGTCTAACAGTCGCCGGACGTGAAGAGAACCGTAGGCGGGATTGAATCGCTCTAGTGTTGAATCATTCTAAGAGCAGATCGCGGCGTTACGGCAATCACCAATTGCCGTCGCACCAGGCGCGACACGCTGCACGAGAATTTCAGGCAGCATGTCGCGAAATTGCGCGATCTCACGCGATCGCAGGAGCGATCAGCTCGTCGAGCTTCCGCTTGAATGCGGTGCCGTCGGACAACGCGCGAAGCGGCGGGCGCACACGCAGCCAGGCTGCGTCACCCGTCTGCGCCGCCAGGATCGCCTTCAGCGTCGGGAGGAACGACGGCGTCTTCACGACGACGTCGATTGCGGCCTGCATGCGCGCCTCGACATCCCGCCCGTCGATCATGCCCTTGACCAGCTCGGGCACGACATTGGCCATGCCGCAGATGGTGCCGGCGCCGCCGGCGGCGATCGCGCGGGCGATGTCGGCTTCATTGCCGACAGTGATGGCGAGCTCGGGAGCAGCAGCGCGGAACGCCTGGAATTGCTTGAAGTCGCCGCTGGAGTCCTTCAGGCCCGCGACCACCTTGCCGTAGCGCTTGCGCAGGTTCGCGGCGACGCTGGTCGGGATCGCGACGCCCGAGACCTGCGGGATGTGATAGAGATAGGCGCGCAGCCGATCGTCGCCGACACCGTCGATGATCGCGGCAAACGCGTCCTCGATACCCTCGGGCGTGACGCTGCGATCGAAATAGGGCGGCAGCATCAGGACGTGTCGCAGGCCGAGGCCGAGCACGGCGCGCGTCAGCGCGATGCTGTCGCTGATGGCGGGAAAGCCGCCCCCGATGCCGATGCGTTCCGCCGCAACCCCGGCCTTGAGCATGGCCTCGATGGTCGCGACGCGCTCGGTCACGTTGAACGAGGTGCCCTCGCCGGTGGTGCCGAACAGCACGACGCCGTCGACGCCCTTGCTGAAGAGCTGCTTGGCATGGACCGCGAGCTTGGCGCAGTCCACGCTGCCGTCCGCCGCCAGCGGCGTCGCCGATGCCACCCAGAACCCGCGAATTGCCTCTGCCATCTCACAACCCCTTCATATTCTTCGATCCCGGACCGAGCCCCCTGATCCCCAAACGATCCGAGGAGGCTTTCCCGAGCCTTGTTTTTGCTTTACTTTCCATCTTGTACCTTACATACAAGACAGACGCAAACCCTTTCCACCCTCACGGCGCGCATGAGGCGCAGCTGAATTTAGAGGAGGTCTCGCATGAACATGGTGACCCCCATCGAGCATCCCGACCGATTGCTCGGCGCCTTGCGCGAAAAGCTCGGCGCGGCGGCGGTGCTGACCGGCGCGGATGTGCCCGCGCGCAATTGCAACGACTGGAGCGCGAGCCTGCCGCAGACGCCGCTGGCGGTGATCCGTCCGCTCGACGCGCAGGGCGTTGCGGACGCGATCCTGACCTGCCGGCAGGCGCGCCTGCCGTTCGTGCCGCAGGGCGGATTGACCGGGCTATGCCGCGGCGCATCGCCTGAAGCGGGTTGGGTCGCAATCTCGCTGGAGCGCATGACCGGGATCGAGGAGATCGACCCTGCCTCGATGACGATGACGGTGAAGGCAGGCACACCGCTGGAGACGATCCAGAAGGCCGCTGACGAGGCCGGTTTCTTCTTCCCGCTCGACCTCGGTTCGCGCGGCTCCTGCGCCATCGGCGGCAATCTCTCGACCAATGCCGGCGGCAACCGCGTGATCCGCTACGGCATGACGCGCGAGCTGGTGCTCGGTCTCGAAGTCGTTCTACCCGACGGCACCATCATCACCAGCCTCAACAAGCTGATGAAGAACAATGCCGGCTATGATCTGAAGCATCTCTTCATCGGCTCCGAGGGCACGCTCGGCATCATCACCCGCGTGGTGCTGAAACTGTTCCCGAAGCCGCGTTCGACCGTGGCCGCGCTCTGCGCGCTGAAGGACTATGCCGCGGTGATCGACCTGCTCGGTGCCGCGCGCAGCGGAGTCGGCCCGCTGCTGTCAGCGTTCGAGGTGATGTGGCCGGACTATTGGGACGTCATCACAACGCGCGCCGGCGTGAAGCCGCCGGTCGCGGCAGGCCACGGCCTCTACGTGCTGGTGGAAGCGCAAGGCACCGACGAGGGCATCGACGCGCCGCGCTTTCAGGCCTGGCTCGAAGAGCTGATGGAGCGCGGCCTGCTGGCCGATGCGGCCGTGGCGCAATCGCTGGCGCAGGCGCAGGCGTTCTGGCGCGTGCGCGACATCTGCGCCGAGTTCGGCCAGGTGCTGGGGCCGCACATCTCCTACGACATCGGCCTTGCGGTGGCGCGCATGGACGAGTTCGCCACGCGCTGCAAGGCGGCGCTCGCTTCCGGCATCAAGGGCTGCGAGAGCGTCTATTACGGCCATATCGGCGACGGCAATCTGCATCTCGTCTCCTGGGTCACGGGCCTCTCCGTCGAGCAGCAGCCGAAGGAGGAGATGGACGCGATCATCTATGGTCTCGTGCGCGAGCTCGGTGGCAGCGTCTCCGCCGAGCACGGCATCGGCACGCTGAAGAAGAAGTGGCTGGGTCATGCCAGGAGCGAGGCCGAGATCGCGCTGATGCGCACCCTGAAGGCCGCGCTCGATCCCGATCATCTGCTCAATCCCGGCAAGGTGATCTGAGCGGGAGCGCGCATGCGATCGCTCAAGCTCGATACGCCGAAATCGCTGTCGCAGCGGGTGATGCAGCGGCTGCGGCAGGCCATCATCGACGGCGAGTTCGCGCTGGGTGCGGCAATCTCCGAGGAGATGGTCGCCAATTCCTTCGGCGTCAGCCGCACGCCGGTGCGCGAGGCGATGGGCCAGTTGCAGGCGCAGGGTCTCGTGGTGATCCGCCGCAGGTCGGCAGCTTCGTGTTCACGCCGAGCGCGGAGGACATCGATGCGCTCTGCACGTTCCGCGTGGCGCTCGAGCCCAAGGCCGCCGGGCTCGCCTTCCGCCACGATCGCGATGGTGCAATTGCGTCAATGAGCGATGCGATCGCGGCGATGGAGCCCGCGGTCGAGGCCAAAGACAACATCGCCTATGGCCGCGCGGACGCCGCTTTTCACGAGACGCTGTTCACCCATTGCGGCAACCGCTACCTCGCCGAGTCCTACCAGCTCGTCTCCGGGCGCGTCGCCGCGCTGCGCACCAATCTGACCTCGCCGATCGACGTGCGCACCCGCTCGTCCTTCGACGAGCATCGCAGGCTGCTCGATCTGTTCGCACGCGGCGAGCTCGCGGCGTTCGAGGCGCTGATGACGACGCACATCACCAATTCGGGCGTGATCTATGCCAAGGCCTTGAAGGTGGATTGAGCGCGCCTACCGCGCGTCCCTCGATCCCGGCCTGTCCAGAAAATCCAGCGCGGTATTGATCTGCTCGAGCTGATGCTCAATCTTGTCGCGATCCTCGACGGCTTGCGCCTTTTCGAGCAATTCCACCAGCTTCTGCTTTCGCGCCAGCAAGTTCTCTATGACCGTACTCACAGCTCCCCCATCGCCCCGAAGCGAGCATCGGGGCAAAAGTCCGGTCACAGGCGCCGGAATCGTCGAGGCGCGCGCGAGCACGGCTCGCGCGGGCGCCTAGGTCAGAATGTTCGCGGAGGCGGTTGGTTCCTGCGAGCGAACCACAATGCTGAACACATGTGACGAATTCAGCGCTCACCGCGCCGTGACCATGCCCGCGAGTTGCACCGGAGCCACATGGGTGCGGGCGACCGAGACCGAGAACACCGCCAGCAGCGCGCAGACCATGCAGAGCCTCATCCGCACCGTCCTTCGATCAGTGATCGGCAGAAGCAGGAAAAACAACATCGCGGGGATCAGCAGCGCATCGATCAGAAAGAACATGACTCTCTCCCATGAAACTGATGGGAGGATGCTGGGGCCCGCGCGGCAGGTATGTGGACGGCATCACACATTTGAGGGCGCTGTCCGCGCAATGCGGGCGTGATACGGTCCTGCAAAACAAGCACCGTCATTCGGGCAAATGAGGAAGCGCGCCATGCACAAGGTCTGGATCGAGGCGGCGTTGAATGGACCGTGGAGCCGCGCGCTTCAGCCCGGCATACCCGACACGATCGAGGCGATCGTCGCCGAGGGCATCGCCTGTGCGGAAGCCGGCGCGGCGATCATTCACACTCACGCCTATGACGGCGGCGGACCGCAGACGTTCGACGGGCAGGTCTACGCCCGCATCATCGAGGGCATTCGCGCCAAGATCGACGTGCCTGTCTACCCCTCCATCCCCGGCCTCGATGCGCGCGGCAATGTCGCCGACCCCAAAGCGCGCTTCGCCCATATCGAGGCATTGGCCGAACGCGGCCTGCTCGAATTCGCGGTGGTCGATCCCGGCAGCGTCAATTTCACGCTGACCGCGACCAAGGCGCAGGCGAAGCCGGCGGAGACCTATCTCAATCCGGAGACCCATATCCGCCACGGGCTCGACGTCGCCAGACGCCACGACATCCACCCCGCCTTCGCCATCTACGAGCCGGGCTTCATCCGCGCCGGCGCAGCGCTGGCGCGCGCGAGCGGCGTGAAGACGCCCGTCTACCGCTTCATGTTCTCGCAGCAATTCGCCTTCTGCTTTCCGCCGAAGCCATATGGCCTGGCAGCGCTGGTCACGCTGACGGAGGAAGAAGCGCGCGGTGCGTGGCGGCCATGTCCGCGTCGGGCTCGAGGATGCCCTGCTGGGCTCCACAGTGACTAATCTCCGCCTGGTCGAGGACGCCGTGCGGATGGTCTGCGAGCATGGCGGCGAGCCAGCCACGACGGCTGAGGTCCGGCGGGTGCTCGCGAACGGTTAACGCGCCCGAACGAGCCGGGAACCGCGATCTTTCACGCGTCCGTCGGTTGTATTCGCGGGCCGGGAGTCCTATGCGTAAGCGCCATGGACACCCAGATCATCACCGCCGAAAAGCCCCTGATGGCTCAGGCGCGCCCGCGCAAGCCGGCGCCGTTCCTCCCGATGAGCCGCGCCGAGATGGACGCGCTGGGCTGGGATGAATGCGACATCGTGCTGGTGACCGGGGACGCCTATGTCGACCATCCGAGCTTCGGCATGGCGATCATCGGCCGGCTGCTGGAGGCGCAGGGATTCCGGGTCGGCATCATCGCGCAGCCGGACTGGCACTCGGCCGAGCCCTTTAAGGCGCTCGGCAAGCCAAAGGTGTTCTTCGGCGTCACCGGCGGCAACATGGATTCCATGGTGAACCGCTACACCGCGGACCGGCGCATCCGCAGCGACGATGCCTATACGGCCGGTGGCGAAGGCGGCAAGCGGCCGGACCGCTGCACCATCGTCTACGCGCAGCGCTGCCGCGAGGCATTCAAGGACACCCCGATCGTGCTCGGCGGCATCGAGGCCTCGCTGCGCCGGATCGCGCATTACGATTACTGGTCCGACAAGGTGCGCCGCTCGGTGCTGGCCGATGCCAAGGCGGACTTGCTGCTCTACGGCAATGCCGAACGCGCCGTGGTCGAGGTGGCGCAGCGGCTCGCCGCCGGCGAAGCGCCGCGCGAGCTCGACGACATCAGGGGCGTCGCGCTGTTCCGCCGTGTGCCGGAAGACTATGCCGAGCTGCACGCCGACGATCTCGATTCCGCCGACGAGGGCGCAACGCGCCAGAAGGGCGCCACCGTGATCCGGCTGCCGGCGCTGGAGCAGGTCGAGCAGGACAAGGAAGCTTATGCGCGCGCGTCACGCGTGCTGCACCGGGAGAGCAATCCCGGCAATGCGCGGCCGCTGGTGCAGCGTCATGGCGATCGCGACCTCTGGCTCAACCCGCCGCCGATCCCGCTGACTTCCGATGAGATGGACGCGGTCTACGACCTGCCTTACGCGCGCGCGCCGCATCCGTCCTATGGCGATGCGAAGATTCCGGCCTGGGACATGATCAAGTTCTCGGTGACGATCATGCGCGGCTGCTTTGGCGGCTGCACCTTCTGCTCGATCACCGAGCACGAGGGGCGCATCATCCAGAACCGCTCGGAAGGCTCGATCCTGCGCGAGATCGAAAAGATCCGCGACAAGACGCCGGGCTTCACGGGCGTGATCTCCGACATCGGCGGCCCGACCGCCAACATGTACCGGATGGCGTGCAAGGACCCGAAGGTCGAGGCGGCGTGCCGGCGGCCGTCCTGCGTCTTCCCCGAGATCTGCCCGAACCTCAACACCTCGCATGACGATTTGATCCGGCTCTATCGCAAGGTGCGCGAGACCAAGGGCATCAAGAAGGTGATGGTCGCCTCCGGCGTGCGCTACGACCTCGCGGTCGAGAGCCCCGAATACATCAAGGAGCTCGTCACCCATCACGTCGGCGGCTACCTCAAGATCGCGCCTGAACATACCGAGCGCGGCCCGCTCGACAAGATGATGAAGCCGGGCATCGGCGCCTACAACAAGTTCAAGCGGATGTTCGATGAAGCGGCGGAGCGGGCCGGCAAGAAATATTATCTGATCCCGTATTTCATCGCGGCGCATCCGGGCACGACAGACGAGGACATGATGAACCTCGCGCTGTGGCTGAAGAAGAACCGCTATCGCGCCGATCAGGTGCAGACCTTCCTGCCCTCGCCGATGGCGACCGCGACGGCGATGTACCACACCGGCGTCAACCCGCTGCGTGGCGTGCGCCACGGCGGCAGCGACAAGGTCGATGCGATCAAGGGCCTGCGCCAGCGCCGCCTGCACAAAGGCGTTCCTGCGCTATCACGACCCCTGACAATTGGCCGGTGCTGCGCGAGGCCTTGATCGAGATGGGGCCGCCGCGACCTGATCGCTCCCGTCCCGACCAGCTCGTGCCCGCGCACCAGCCGCCCGGCACCGGCAAGGCGGCCGGCACGAAGCGCCCCGTTCGCCCGGGTGGCAAGACGCAGCGCTTCACGACCAAGGGCCTGCGGGTGATGAAGTAGCGGGCGGGACCCCGTTGCTTTGGTGATCCAAAATAAAAATCGAAAACAACCCCATGCACAGTAGCCGGCCCTAGCGGGATCAATGGCTTAGACGTCCTGCGAAGACGTTGACCCGTCGGGCAAAAAGTCGTTGCTCATCTCTGTCTGATTTGCCGCTCCAGGCGCAGCGTATGCTCACGCAGGGAATCGTAGATCGGTGGGTTGCCCAGCAGCATGGGTAGCAGCATCGCCATGAAGCAGGCGCCCAGCATCGGCAGCAGCATCGTCACGTTACCGGTCATTTCGGCGACGAGAACGATGCCGGTCACCGGCGCGCGCACGACGCCGGTGAAGAGAGCGGCCATGCCCACCAATGCAAATGCTTCCGGCTGGATCGCGAGCACCGGGAATGCAGCGCGGCAAGCCTCTCCGAACAGCAGCCCGGACTGGGCTCCCAGCACGAGCAAGGGTGCGAACAGCCCGCCGGGCGTGCCGGCCGCGTAGGAGAGAGCGCCGAGCCCGAATCGGATCAGGAATGCGAACCCGAGGATCCACATATTCTCGTGGCCGATCAACGCGCGCTGCGTGATCTGATCTCCGCCACCGACCAGTTCGGGCGAGAACCAGGCCAATATGCCGACGCCTGCGCCGATCAAGCCGGCGCGGAGCTCCATCGGTAGCCGTCCAAATCGGTCGCGAACTGCGATGGTCGCGAGCAGGGTGCGATTGTAAGCGATGGCCAGCAGACCCGCGATGCCGCCCAGAGCCAGGAACAGCGGGGCGGACTCAGCCCTGGGATAGCTCAGCGGCGCGACCTGGAAGTCGGGCGCGTCACCGAGCAGCAGCCTTGCGACCGGGATCGCCGTTGCGAGCGCCGCAAGGGCCGCGACGGCAACACGGTGCTCGAACCTCTGCACCAGTTCCTCCAGCACAAACACGAGCCCGGCTATCGGCGCATTGAATGCCGTTGCAAGACCGGCGCCCGCGCCCGCCGCCAGCAACACCTGGGCATCCGCCCAACGGAGCCGGCAGACGCTTGCAGCGAAAACCGCGATACCGGCGCCCATCTGGACGGTCGGCCCCTCGCGGCCCAGCGCTAGTCCGGAGCCGATCGCCAGTATTCCGCCGAAGAATTTCACTGGCACCAGAGCAAACGGAGCCGGTGGGATCTCTTCGCGCAGGACAGCTTCGACATGCGGAATGCCGCTGCCTGAAGCGTGTGGCGAGAATTGCCGCACCATCCACGCGGCAACCAGGGTCGCGACAGCGCACGCGCCGACGACAGTCAAGAACCCCCAGATTGCGTGGCCATGGGCCCAGGCGATCATCGCCTCGCGCAGGCCGTCGGCACGCACGAGTAAAAGCCGGAAGATCGCCCCGACACATCCAGTCGCTGCTCCTACGATGAGAGCGATCGCCGCGAGCCCTAACAGGCTGCGACGTTCGTCCGCGACTTGTCGCTCGTCAGGGTTACGGTCCATGGCTGGTCGATGATCCCGAGGCCTTCACAAGCGACAATCTTTGCCGAAATCACCGGCGAATGTCCCGCAAAAATCCTTCTGACTTGACCGAAGAACTGCCTCTCCGACCGACACGCCAGAACCTGACCCCACGTTGAGGGCCTGCGCCAGCGCCGCCTGCACAAGGCGTTCCTGCGCTATCACGACCTCGACAACTGGCTAGTGCTGCGCGAGGCCTTGATCGAGATGGGCCGCCACGACCTGATCGGCTCGCAGCCTCACCAGCTCGTGCCCGCGCACCAGCCGCCCGGCACCGGCAAGGCTGCGGGCACGAAGCAAACCTTTGCGCCCCGGCGGCAAGACGCAGCGCTTCACGACCAAGGGCCTGCGGGTGATGAAGTAGCGGACGGGAGCCCGTCACTTTGGTGATCCAAAATAAAAACAACCCCCATGCACAGTGGCCCGGGGGCAGCGAAATCAACGAGTTGAAGCGCGACGAGCTTGGGATCAGTTGTTAGCTCGTCTTCGCTTGTTAGCTGCGTACCGTGCCCCTTCAGGAAAGTCGTTGTTGCGCATTTTCGGGTTTTACCAAATCGATTGACCCGTCGGGCAAAACAGGTGCAGAATGGCATCATCGCATGCACTGGTTGTTTCGTCGTAGATCAAGCGACTGCCGTTGCGATTGATCCGACGGACGTGCCTTTCGGCCCGTGCCACCAGCCATACTCGTTCACGAACAGAGCACGCGCGGAAACCGGTTGACGCCGGCGTCATCATGTAACATATGAAGTTACATGAAACGAGATAGCCGTCTATCCGGCGTACTCCACGTGCTCCTGCACATGGCGCAACAGCCCGGGCCCTTCACGTCCGAGACCCTGGCGAAGGCGATGGACACCAACCCGGTGGTGATCCGTCGCATCATGGCGGGGTTGCGGGACCTCGGTTACGTGCGGTCCGAGAAGGGGCATGGTGGCGGCTGGACGCTCGCTTGCGACCTTTCGAGGGTGACACTGCGCGACGTCTACACCGCGCTCGGCAGTCCCTCGCTTCTCGCCATGGGCAATCGGACGGAGGCGCCCGGCTGCCTCGTCGAGCAGGCCGTCAATGCCGCGCTCGATCAAGCCTTTGGCGATGCCGAGACGCTGCTGCTGGCGCGCTTTGGCGAGGTGACGCTGGCGATGTTGAGCGACGATCTGCGCAAGCGCCTCGGGTCGCGGAAGCATCAGGGCATGAGCGCGCACGCGTGATGGACTCCATTCAACAGGACAGCATCGTGACCGACATTCAAAGCGCGTTCGCCGATCCGCAAATGGTGGCGAAATATACGGAAGGACCGCCGCGGTTCGTTCCCGGCTACAATTCCATGCTGTCCATGGCGGCGATCCTTCTGGCCGAGCGCGCGCCCGAAGATGCAAAGGTGCTCGTTCTCGGCGCCGGCGGCGGCCTGGAATTGAGGGCCTTTGCGCAGGCGCAGCCGCGCTGGAATTTCGACGGCGTGGACCCGTCGGCGGCGATGCTCGATCTCGCCAGGCAAACGCTGGGTCCGCTTGCGTCGCGCGCGCAGCTGCATCAAGGCTATATCGACGATGCGCCGGCGGGGCCGTTCGACGGCGCCGCCTGCCTGTTGACCCTGCACTTCGTGCGCTCGGAGGAACGGCGTCGCATCGCCTCCGAAATCCGCCGCCGGCTCAAGCCGGGCGCTCCGTTCGTAGCGGCCCATTTCAGCATTCCCGACGGCGACGATGAGCGGCCGATCTGGCTCTCGCGATATTCCGCTTACCTCGCCGCATCCGGCGTCGAACCCGACAAGGCGGTGGCCGCGCGAAAAGCGGTCGATGGGCAATTGAGCATTCTGGCGCCGGAGCAGGATGAATTGATCTTGCGTCAGGCCGGCTTCTCGGGCGCATCCCTGTTCTACACGGGCTTCACCTTCCGCGGCTGGGTCGCGTACGCCTGAAGGCCGGCGGCTTCAAAAACGCTGCGGCGTTCCATCGGTCGTCACAGCGCCTTGACTGTTTGGAAAAGATGCGCACCGGTTCGCCCTTGCGCTTGCCCTGCTCGAACGCGACTGACGCAACGCGCTCGACCGTTTCGCGCAGGCGCATGAACTGGGCCTGCCTTTCGCCCGGCAGCGTGCCTTTCGTGTGGTCGAGATCATCCAGCGCACTGCTGCTGATCTCGCAATCGACGATGTTTGCGCCGTGCATCATCGTAAACAGGAATGCCATTCGCTTGGCGTCGTACCGCAGAGGCCGGCCGCGGGTCAGCGGCACGGCTTTGTCGGGAACTCCCAGTGGACGCGGCAATTGTCAGCCTGCCGTTTCGACGGCAGTACACAGCGATGGCTCCGCCAAACGGTGCGCTTGCGAGGCAAAATCCTCGAACGTTGCGACCGCATCGCTCATGTTATGGCAGCCGCGACTGTCGCGTGACGCATGAACGCGAAGGTCGAACAGCTCTATCCAGAACAACGGGCTCTCGGGCAAGCCCGCTCCCAGCGCTTCGAACATGCTGATCTCACAGTCCCCGACACGTTCGAGCGCAACCACCCGCGAGCCATGGGCGATATTGGGAAGTCCGAGCAACTTTCCGTACCCTCGCAATATCTTCACGTTGATGGGCGGCGCGACGCCGTCACTGCTGGACATCAAGGCCATCGTAGCTTTCGGGGAAAGGGGGCTGCCCCGAGAACGCAAGACCAGTCTCGGGGTAGACAAGCGATTTAAGTCACACGCCCCCCGGGTTTCTTGTTATCGTGAGCCAATAAGTTGATTTTTCATGCCGCCATCACGATCGGCGAGCCCAAAGCGCGAGGCCCGCAGCGGCAACGACGAAAGGGTTCGGTGTGCCGGCTGCCCATTCGCCCCATTTTGAAACAATGCCCAGTGCGACCGGCGGAATCGCCCGCCTAGTATGGGCACGCCTGCACGACGCCGGCATCGAGGCAAACAGTCTTTTGTCCAAGGCTGGATTGACTCTCAAGCAGATCGAGGATCGCAAGGCTCGCCTGAGCGCCGAGAGCCAGATCAGGTTCCTGGAACTTGGGGCCGAGGCGTTGCAGGACGACAGCCTCGGTTTCCACTTGGCACGCGACTTCGACCTTCGTGAAATTGGCCTGCTCTATTACGTGGCCGCATCCTCCGGGACGATCGCGGAAGCCTTCGCAAAGGCCGAGCGCTATTGCCGTCTCGCCAACGAGGGGATTTCGCTGCAATTCGCCGCGAAAGAGATGACGATCACGCTGAAATATGTCGGTGTGGAACGGCGCTCGGATCGGCACCAGATCGAATTCTGGCTGACCTCAATCATTCGCATGAACCGCGTCCTGACCAATCGCCGCCTGATCCCGAGCCGGCTCAAAATGGTGCATCGCCGTCGAACGACGCCCACGGAGGTCAGGTCGTTCCTGGGCTGCGAGATCGAGTTCGGGTCCGATGTCGATGAGATCGCTTTCCCGGTATCCGTGGGACCGATGGCGATCGAAAGTGCTGACCACTATCTGAACGACCTGCTGGTGACGTATTGCGAGCAGGCACTTGCACACCGGAAATCCGGCGGAGTCTCGCTCAGATCGAGCGTCGAGAATGCAATCGCCCCATTGCTCCCGCATCGTGAGGCACGGGTCGAAGAGATCGCCCGCCGCTTAGGCATGAGCCATCGCACGCTGGTGCGGCGCCTCGCTCTGGAGGGATTGACCTTCAGCGGCATCCTTGACGAGATGAAGATCGACCTCGCCAAGAGCTATCTGAAGAACGATGAACTGCCTATTTCGCAAACCGCCTGGCTGCTCGGCTACGGAGAAGTCAGCGCATTCACTCACGCCTTCAAGCGCTGGACCGGAATGACGCCAAGGCAATGGCGCGTCCTGGGCACCCCCGAACGGGACCACGACGCAGGCGACGGGCCAGATCGTGAGCAGGTTTCCTCCGAGAGGCCCATCGCAAATCGCCGCGACCATCCCTAAATTGCTCCCATGAAAAAGATCGGATTCCTCTCCTTCGGGCACTGGACGCCCTCGCCGCAATCGCAGACGCGCTCGGCGGCGGACACGCTGCTGCAATCGATCGAGCTTGCGGTCGCGGCGGAACAGCTGGGCGCGGACGGCGCCTATTTTCGCGTGCACCACTTCGCGCGTCAGCTGGCCTCGCCCTTCCCCCTGCTCGCCGCCGTCGGCGCGAAAACCAGCAGGATCGAGATCGGCACGGCCGTGATCGACATGCGCTACGAGAACCCGCTCTACATGGTGGAGGACGCGGGAAGCGCCGATCTCATCGCCGGCGGGCGGCTCCAGCTCGGCATCAGCCGCGGCTCGCCCGAGCAGGTGATCGACGGCTGGCGCTACTTTGGTTATCGCCCGGCCGAGGGTCAGAGCGATGCCGACATGGGCCGCCGCCACGCCGAAGTGTTCCTCGACCTGCTGCGCGGCGAAGGTTTTGCCGAACCCAATCCGCAGCCGATGTTCCCCAATCCGCCGGGCCTCCTGCGCATCGAGCCGCATTCGCAAGGACTGCGCGAGCGCATCTGGTGGGGCGCCGGCTCGAACGCGACCGCGGTGTGGGCGGCCAAGCTCGGCATGAATTTACAGAGCTCGACGCTGAAGAACGACGAGACCGGCGAAGCCTTTCACGTTCAGCAGGCCGCGCAGATTCGTAGCTACCGCGCCGCATGGAAGGAAGCCGGCCACAGCCGCGAGCCGCGCGTGTCGGTGAGCCGCAGCATCTTCGCGCTGATGGACGATCGCGACCGCGCCTATTTCGGCGGCTAACGCGGCGGCGAAGACCAGATCGGCTTCATCGATCCGCGCACCCGCGCGATCTTCGGCCGGAGTTATGCAGCCGAACCCGACGTGCTGATCGAGCAGCTGCGGCAGGACGAGGCGATCGCGGAGGCCGACACGCTGCTGCTGACGATTCCGAACCAGCTCGGTGTCGCCTACTGCGCACATGCGCTCGAGGCGATCCTGACCCATGTCGCGCCGGCGCTCGGATGGCGGTGAGGCAATCGCCGACACACAGGTCAGGCCATCTCTGACTGCCTCCTGATCTTCTCGAGCCAGGCCGCCAGGCGCGGATGTCTGGCATATCGGGCTTGCAGGCTTGCCAGCTCCCGCTGAAACACCGGCAGCGACAGCAGCCTTTCGATGTCGGGCTCCCTGATCTTCCATATCTCCGCCGGAAAGAAGCCATGCACCTTGAGCTCGTAGAGCTCGAAGATCGCGTGGATGATCTCATGTACGGCCCGGTGCTCTTCCGCCGTGATCTCGAGGTCGCCGGCAGCCCCTCGCTCGAGGAACACTGCGACCGGAAGGCGGCGCCGCAGGTCGGAGACCCGGTCGGAGTATCGCAGGAAGATGTCCGCGCCCAGGCGCCGGTTGTTGGTATGAAGCGCCGCATAGATCGCCGCCATGCCGACGATGACCGTGCCGAGCGTCATGAATCTGAGAATGTGTTCGATCACGCGTCAGTCTCCTTGCGCGAGGCTTGTGAAGGAGATCGTAACCGTCGGCTGCCCAGCTTTCTACCATCACCAGAATCATGCATTTTTGCCGGCCTCAACGTCGAAACTCATGAATTGGCCGGACATCGCTAGCGCCGCGCCGCCAGCAAGAGCTCAATGACAGCCCGCAACGTGCCAGTGATGGAAACACCAGCCGCTTATTGTGAAGCGGGCCTTCAGCATCTCCGGGCCGGACGGCATCTCGACGCGCGTGCTTGCTGCGAGCAGGCCCTCACGATCGATGCGGAGCACACGGACGCCCAGCATCTGATGGGCCTGCTGTTTCTCCACGACAAACACTACAATGACGCCCTGGAGTGGATCGTCCGCGCGATCCGTCGAGCGCCCAAGCCCGAATATCTTGCAAGCTTCGGAACGGCATTGCAGCAGCACGGGCGCTTCGAGGAGGCGCTCAACGTCCTCGACAAGGCGATCCAGCTTCGGCCTGACGACGCCGGCTTGTGGCGTCAGCGCGGCGACATCCTCTCTCAGCTCTCGCGCCTCGATCAAGCCCTGGCGAGCTTCGAGCACGCACTCAAGCTCGATCCGCAGCATCATGACACCCTGCGCAAGAGCGGGATTCTTCTCCACAATCTCGGACGGGACGAGGAAGCCATCGCGCATCTGGACCTCAGCGACAGGCTGTTCCCGAACCATGCCCCGACGGTGCACGCGCGCGCATGGATCCTCTACAGCCTGAAGCGGTTCGAGGAGTCCGCGACCGAGGGCAAGCGGGCGCACCAGCTCGCTCCCGACAAGGCCGACACCTGCAACAATCTCGGCCTTTCGCTGCGCCGGCTCGGCAGGGATGAAGAGGCGCTGGCATGGTTCGAAAAGGCCATTGCGATAGAGCCGCGCCTGCTGGCCGCCTTCAACAACAAGCTGACCACGCTGTTCCAGCTGCATCGCTTCGACGAGGTCTTCGCGCTGTCCGATCACATGAAGGCGCTCGGGCTGAATGATACGGTGACAGACTGGAATGTGGCCCTGGCTCATCTCCTGACAGGCGATTTCGAAGCCGGCTGGCGCGGGCACCAGACCCGATTGAAACTGCCTTCGGCAAAATACGCCCGCTTTGCGCAACCGATGTGGCTCGGTGGCGAAGACATCGAAGGAAAGACGATCCTGGTCGCTGCGGACGAGGGACTGGGGGACACCATTCACTTCGTCCGCTACGTCCCCATGCTGGCGGCGCGGGGGGCGCGCGTTATTCTTGCCGTTCAGGACCCGCTGCGTCGGCTGATGTCGGGTCTGAGCGGCGTATCCCACCACGTCCCGATGTCGGCTGCAGGCGCGCTGCCGCATTTCGATTTGCACTGCCCGATATCCAGCCTTCCGCTCGCCTTCGGCACCCGCCTCGATACGATCCCGGCGGACATGCCGTATCTGGCCTCGCCACCGGACGACCGTATTCAGGCCTGGGACAATCGTCTTGGTCCTCGAACCAGGCTCCGGGTCGGTCTCGCCTGGTCCGGCGATCCGACCCACGTCAACGATCACGCGCGCTCGATACCGCTGCGGACGCTGTCCCGTATCCTCGACGTCGATGCCACCTTTGTCAGCCTCCAGAAGGGGCCGCGCCCGAGCGACGCCGCGGTGCTGCGGGAAAGAAACGACATTGTCGACCTGACCGCCGAGCTCACCGATTTCACCGAGACCGCCGCCTTGATGAGCTGTCTTGATCTCGTGATCACCGTCGACACCAGCATCGCCCATCTGGCCGGCGCCCTTGGCCGTCCAACCTGGCTTCTGTTGCCATGGACGCCCGACTATCGCTGGCTGCTCGACCGCACCGACAGCCCCTGGTACCCCAGCATGCGGCTGTTCCGGCAGACCGAAACGCGTGAGTATGAGAGCGTGCTCGATCGTATCAGGGACGAATTGCGGACACGGGCCAGCTCATTTGAACCTAGCCCGCATTAAAGCGTGATCCGGGCCTGAAGGGCCGCGTCAGCGCAAAAGCGCGACGCAGTTTTGCGAGAGATCATGCGCAAACGACAACCGTAACCGCGCGAACGCTTCATCCCGATCGCGGTTCGAGGCCGGCATGTACGGCGAACGGCGACCGTCGCTCTTGAACCCGAATGGCGCGCTGGCCGACGAAGATGGGCACTGTCGCATTTTCCGCGACACCTCCCGTGGTCGAGCGAAACATGAGAAAGCAAATTTCCGTGGTGGTTCTGGTTGCGGCACTGCCGATGCTGACGGCGTGCGGACAGCCGGTGCCGGAGGACAAGGCCGCTTATGTCGGCGAGTGGCATGCGCCGGCGATGGATGTCGAGCTCACCAAGGACGGGATGGTCCGCTACAAGCGCGTCAGGCACGGCACCGCGATCGGCGAGGCCACGACGACCATCAAGGCCCCGCTGCGGCGGTTCGAGGGCGACAATTTCGTCGTCGGAATTCCATTCATTTCGACGACCTTCGAGGTGTCGACGCCGCCTCATCAGGATGCAGGGACATGGAAGATGGTGGTCGACGGCGTGGAGCTGACCCGCGATCCGTAGCGGAATAGCCGGAGCAACCAGGGATTCAGCCGGCTGCGGTGACCGCAGCTGTCGTCTTCATGTCGGCTTCATCACTTGCGCGGCGCCAGCTGCAGCTCCATCAAGGCGATCCTCTGGAGATCAGCGACGTTACGTTCGCCCGCACTTGCCGTGCGCAGGATGGATTCGGCGAGCGCGTTGACATGCGAGGAATGCACGGGCTCCGGCAGGGTCGCAACCGCAGCTTCCAGGGCGGCGGTCATGAGCTCGATCACCTCGGGGGAAAATGCGGCGTTGGAAAAGTTTTTCATCGCGTCGGGCCAACGGCTTCTGGGAGCCGCATGATCAACGTCGGGAAAAAGTGGGAAGTTCCCGCGTGGCGCCGGAAATCTCCACCCCTGCCGTCCTCACCTTGGGACTGCGACGAAACACTGCACCGGACGATGTGAACTGGTGCTGGGCTACGGCATTTGGCTTGAAGCGCGATGAGATCAGGATGAATCGTCATCGCGCTTTAGGTTGTTGTTTGAGCATGATCTTTTCGGAAAACCGCTGCGCACTTTTCCGGATCATGCTTTAGGTTGATCGGCCCTCGGGTTCCACGCACGGAAGGGAATTCATATGCCAACCAAGCCGACCATCGCGCGCATCTGGCGCGGCCGGACCCGCCGCGACGTCGCTGACGCCTACCAGGCCTATCTGCAAGCCGAGGGCATTCCCCCGCTGATGAACACGGCGCTCGGCGTGCAGTAGTTGCGCGAGGACCGTGATGAGGAGACGTGGTTCACGACCATCTCCTACTGGGCCGATATCATGGCAATGACGGCATTCACCAAGGGCGAGCCGACCAAGGTGCATCATCTCGCGCGCGATCCGGAATTCCTGATCGAACTGCCGGAGCGCATCGAGATCCATCGCATTCTGATCGACGAACAGGGTCTGCGCTGAACGCTGGCGGCAGCGTGGAGCTGACCCGGGCGCCGAAGCGAGTACCAGCTCGGAGTGCTGAACCTATTGCACCTCGATGTTCGCGTCCTTGACCAGCTTGCGCCAGCGCTCCTCCTCCTGCCCGACGTAGCGATCGAGCTCTTCGGGAGCGCTGCCAACCATGATGAGGCCTTCGTTTGCCTCGAGTTGCTTGAAACCACCTGATTTGACGGCCTTTGCGACCGCCTGGTTCAGCCGCGCAATCACCGGAGCGGGGGTCTTGGCCGGAGCGTACAATCCGTACCAGGACTCGGCGGCGTAGCCGGGCACGCCGGCCTCGGCGATGGTCGGCAGTTGCGGAAACGCTGCCGAACGCTCGGTGGAGGTGACAGCCAGCGCCCGGAGCTGACCTGCGGCCACCAGCGAGGCCGCGCTTGCAACGGTGGTGAACATCACGTCGATCTGCCCGCCCAGGAGATCGCTGATCGCAGGCGCCGCGCCCTTGTAGGGCACCGCCGTCATCTTGACCTTCGCCATGGAATTGAACAGCTCGCCGGCGAGATGGGCCGAGGTGCCGGTGCCGAACGTCCCGAAATTGAGCTTGCCCGGATTGGCCTTGGCCTCCGCGATCAGATCGGCGATCGAGTTGATCTTGGAGGCCGGGTTGACGACGACGATATTGAAGGATCGCGCGATCAGCGAGACCGCCGCGAAATCCTTGTGCGGATCGAACGGCAGCTTGTTGTACAGGCTCGGATTGACTGCGTGCGCGAAGGTCGCCATCAGCAGCGAATAGCCGTCGGGATCGCTGGTGGCGACCGTCTGGGTGCCGATGATGGTGCCGGCGCCCGGCTTGTTCTCGATGATGACGGATTTGCCGAGGTCCGTCTGGATTTCCTGCGCTGTCGTTCGCGCGATGATGTCGGTCCCGCCGCCGGCCGCGAAGGGCACCACGATCTTGATGATCTTCTCGGGATATTCGGCGCGCGCCGGCGCAACTCCAAGCCCGGCGACGGCCGGCAGGACGGCGCAGGCAAGGATGGCGAGGTTCAGCCGGCGCCGCATGGCGAAATCCTTCCCGCGTGCGCCATCATGATCGATGATATCGCCAATGGCCATCTGGGCCTCCCTCGTTTCTTGTTCAGACATTGAGAACAACCAATCCATCGGCTGCCTTCACGCCCTGGCCCGCGGGCAGAACGAAGACCGGATTGATCTCGGCTTCAGTGAGGCGGTCGCCGAGCTGCGCAACCATGCGCGAGCAAGCGACGATCGCCTTCGCGAGCGCTTCGACATCGCATTTCGGCCGGCCGCGAAAACCGTCCAGTAACGGCCATGTGACGAGATCGCGCGCCATCGCTGAAGCTTCGACGAGGCTGAGGCCGCCCTCGGGGGGAAGCAGGCGCATCGTCGTGTCCTTGAATAGTTCTGCGGTGACGCCGCCCATTCCGAGCAGGATCGCGGTGCCCAGGGGATCGCGATGCATGCCGAGAATGATCTCGACGCCGCCTAACACCATTTCCTGAACCAGGAACCGTTCGGGTCGCTTCCCGGTCCTGGACTCGACCTCGTGAGCCATCGCCGTCAGGCGGGCGCCAATCGCATCAGCGGTCAGGTTGACCGCGACGCCGCCGACGTCGCTCTTGTGCGCGATCTCGCGCGAGAGAATCTTGAGCACGACCCGGCCGCCGAAGTCTCGCGCAGCCTGCTCCGCTTCGCCTGGCGTTGCGACCACCTTCTCCGCCACGATCGGAACGCCGAAGCGGGCGAAGAGTGCTTTCGCCTGCGCCTCATCCAGCGATCCCGCCGGGAAGTCGCTGACATCGGCCGTCGCCGCGATCGAGCCGGAGGTCTGGACCTCGTTTGGCATTCCGGCCTGCAAAAGCCCGTCGAGCGCAGCAGCGCAGCTCTCGGCGGAGGTGTACGCCGGGACGCCGCGCCGGGTGAGGACGGAGACCACGTCGGGCGCGTAGGGGCTCACATAGGCAATGACGGGCTTGTCGCTGAGCGGCAGGCAATCGTGGATGGCATCGGCCATCAGGGCCGGCGATCCCACGGCCGACGAGCCGGCAATGACGGCCAGCGCATCGTAGGAGGGACTGGCGAGCAGGATCTTGATTGCGGCGCGCAGCAGATCCGGTTGGAGACCGGCCAGGGTCACGTCGATCGGATTGCGATCGAGTGCGGCGTGCGATCCCGACTGCAATGCTCGCAATTGCGCGGCCGTTTCCGCATCGGGTGCGGGCGTCGTGAAGCCTGCGACGCCCAGACTGTCGGATACGATCGTGCCGGCGCCGCCGGTGGAGGTGAGGATCGCCACGCGCCTGCCGCGCAGCTTCCGTCCGGCCGCAAGCAGCGCAGGAATGTCGAGCAGGTCTTCGAACGTCCTCGCGCGGATCACGCCGAGCTGCCTGAACAGGGCGTCGTACATGCGGTCGGAGCCCGCGAGCGCGCCCGTGTGCGAGACCGCCGCCTTTGCGCCCGCCTCCGACCGCCCGATCTTGAAGGCAACAACGGACTTGCCGGCGCGCTGCGCCTTGAGAACCGCCTCGCGGAAGCGAGCCGGATTGCGGATCGCCTCGATGTAGAGCGCAATGACCTTGGTCGCACTGTCATCGGCCAGAAAGTCGATGAAGTCGGCGAGCTCGAGATCGGCCTCGTTGCTGGTCGACACCAGCTTGGACAGTCCAATGCCGCGCGCAGCGGCGCGCGACAGCAAGGCGCCCAAAATGCCGCCGCTTTGCGAGACGAGGCCAATGGGGCCCGCCGGAAAGTGATCCATCGCCAGCGCGCCGGACGCCGAAAGCACGATATTGTCCGTGAGATTGACGAGACCGATGGTGTTCGGCCCGAGCAGGCGCATGGATCCGGCGGCTTCCATCAGCTGCTTCTGGCGCGCGGCGCCTTCCGCCCCCGTCTCGGTGAAGCCGCTGGCGAGAACGATCGCCGCGGCAGCCCCGCGCTCGGACAAGTCGTGCACTGCGACGTGGGCGCGCTCGGCACCTAACAGGACAATGCCGACATCGGGCACATCAGGCAGCGAAGCGATGTCGGGATAGCAGACGAGACCGCCGATCTCTGCGACCTTCGGATTGACGGGATAGATCGCACCCGCAAAACCATGCTTCTGGAGATAGGCGACCGGCCGCCCCGACGTCTTGGTCGGGTCCGCGGATGCGCCGATGATCGCGACACTGCGCGGCCGGATCAGGCGTTCGATCGCATCCATGGCTCAATCCTTCGACGCGGATTGCGCGAGGAACGCCGTCACGGCGTCGCGATGCTCGGTGCTGGTGTAGCAGATCGCCTGCGCCTGGCTGCCGAGGCTGAAGATATCGTGCGCGGAATGCTCGAAGGTCTCGTTCAGGATCTTCTTGCCCAGCGCCAGCGCGGTGGGAGAGCCCTGCGCCAGCTCGGCCGCCCAGGCCTGCGCCGCCGGCAGAAGCTCGGCCGAGGCCACCTTGCGATCGACGATGCCGAGCGCGAGCGCTTCGTCGCCTCGACGACGCGGCCGGTGAAGATCAGCTCTTTCGCCTTGGGAAGTCCGACCCGGCGCGGCAGGAAATACAGCCCGCCGCCATCGGGGATGAGGCCGCGCTTGATGTAGGACCAGGTGAATTTCGATCGCTCCGTTCCCATCACGAAGTCGCAGGCGAGCGCGGTGTCCGCACCAAGCCCCGCCGCGGCGCCGTTGACGGCGGCAATCGTCGGCTTCGGCAGGCCCAGCAGGAACGACTGCACGTGATGCACGCCCTGCTGACGGCTCCAGCCGTTGAACGCAACCTCGCCCTGCGGCGCGGCGAGCCGGCGCTTCATTCCGCTGATATCCCCCCCGGCACAGAAGGCGTTGCCACGCCCCGTCAGCACCAGGGCCCTGATGGCCTTGTCACGCGCAACGGTTTCGAGCGCGCCTGCGAATTCGGCGCGCATCTCGTCGCTCATGGCGTTGCGCCGTTCGGGACGGTTGAATGCAATGGTCGCGACGCCGTTCTCGACGGAAAATTCGATGAGCTGATAGGACATGGCAAGGCCCGTGGTTGGCGTGCGCGGCGGAAATATTCGCCTTGTTTCGAACGTATCGCGGCTTGCACCGCCCAGAACATCCCCCTATTCCACTTAGTGGAAATGCCGGGAGGGGGTGGATTTGGCACAGGTGCGCAGATATGCGGGCGGCGTCGACGGCAACCGGTCGCTCGAAAGGGGCATCGAGATCCTCAGGGCGTTCCGGCCCGGCGTCGACACGCTGGGCAACGGCGAGATCGCGGAGCGAACAGGATTGCCGCGATCGACGGTCAGCCGGCTGACACGCACGCTGGTCAATTCCGGGATGCTCGACGAAGTCCGCACCGAGCGAACCTACCGCCTTGCCGCGTCCGTCATCAGCATCGGCCACGCCATGCGGACGGGATCACCCCTGCTCAACGCGATCGGCCCGATGATGCGGGCGGAGTCGGCCAAGCGCCGGCTGAACGTCGGGCTGGCTGCAGCTGATAGGACCATGATGGTTTACCTGGAGTCGATCCGCTACAGCCCGCGCGCGGCGCTGCGCAACGTGGTCGCCGGCCAGCAGGTCCCGATGGAGCTGACGTCGCTCGGTCGCGCTTACCTCGCCGGCATTGCAGACACCGAGCGCGAGCGATTGCTGAGACTGTTCAAGCGGCGCAGCACTGCTGCCACCAAGGCGCTGCTTGCGGACGTCAGGACATCGATCCGCTCCGTCGAACGCGACGGCTATTGCGCGGTGTCGTGGCAGCCCGGCGTTCTCGCCGTCGCGACGCCCATCGTGCTGGAGGGGCTTCCGGTCTACGCACTCAACATGAGCCTGCAAAATGTCGACCGCTCCGACGCGCTGGCGAGCGAGATCGGTTCGTACCTCAACGCCTTTGCGGCCAAATGCAAGGAGGCGCTGGCGGGCCGGTGATGCCGCCATGGGAACGGCGGTCACACGCGGCGGTGGGCCTAGCCCGCTACGGCCGCGCCCACGCTCAAGGCGCAACGCAGAGCATCGCCGATTTCCAAGCTCTCGGATCCCGCCCTCACCAATTGACCCTGAGCGAGCCCATCCCAGTGTAGCTCTGGCCTGCGCTCGAGAACTCGCCGCTGAAGCGCGCGGACAGTTCCGACCAGCGGTTCAGGACCAGGCGCGAGCCGAGTTCGATCCGTGCCGAATCGCTCGCGGCACGCGCACCCTCGACGGTGAAGGCCGGGACCGGCATCGAGATCAACGATGCCGTGACGTCGCGGTTCGGCAAGAACTCGTGCACCCAGGCGAGGCTTCCGAACGGCATCCAGATCATGCCATTGCCGAGATCGAAGCGAGCGTCGAACTTGCTGCCAAGGAAGGTCGGCAGCGAGGAGACGCGGCGCGAGGCGTAGCTGAGGCCGAGTACGCCCGGACCAGCGCCGGTGACGCTGGTCTCGGTATAGCCCGCCTGCCACAGCTCTGCGGCCTGCAGCGCTGCGAACGGCGTGGCCGTGACCGTGCCGAAATCGTAGGTGCGGCCGACCTCAAGGCGTCCACCGAGCTGGTCGCTGCCGAACGAACCCTTGGCGACCTCGTCAGCGCCGATGCCGGTGATGGTGCGTGTCGTCGAATTGTTGAAATGGCCGTAGGCGAGTTGGCCCGAGAGGTAGGTCGCGCCGAAGCGTGCCATCGCATAGCCGCCGAGATGGGCGCCGTCGAGCCTGCCGGAGGTCAAGCGATCATCGACATTGAACGTCGCGCTGGAGCCGCCCGCGGCGATGCCGACCAGCAGATCGGGCCCGATGAGATGATCGACACCGACTGCGCCGCCCGCGGTGCGGCCGCTGAAGCCGGCGCTGCCGACCGTGGCATCGCCCGACAGCGACTGACCGGCGCCGAAGCCTGACGCCCAGGCGTGCCACTGCGGCTCGACCCGCGGCGGCGCCTTCAGAGCATTGAAGGCCGAGGTCACCGGGCGCTCCGAGGCGTAACCGAGCGCGCCCGAGCCCGCAGCATCGGCGCGATGGCCCGCGCGCCACGCATCCATCTGGCCGTCCATGGTCTGACCGAACAGGTTGCCGGCGGCAAAGGCGCTGTTTTGCGTGCCGCTGGTGCCCTCGCCGGAAAGCTGGTCGAGCACGCGGACCGAGCCAGCCTGCAACAGATTGGAATAGAACGTCGCGGCCGCACCGGTGAGCGACGGCGAATAGCCGGCTTCGAGCGCATTGCCGACCGCGCGCTGGTTCGCCGTTTCCCCCACAACCCCACCAAAGCCGGAGCGGGTCAAAGTCAGGTCGACGCTGGTGCTGTTGTAGGTGGCGACCGCGTTGTAGAACGCCGATGAAGTGGTGACCTGGTCAAACCGGCCGCTGAGCGGATTGGTCGCTGCGACGATGCCGCTGTAGAACGTGTTCGACGCATAGGTCCCTGGCTGGACCACCGCACGCAACGTGCCGCCGAGATTGGCGGTCGTGGCGACGAACGTGTCCGCAGCACCCGCCGCGTTCACCCGAAGCGCCAGGACGCCTGTCGCGGTCTGGTTGAACGTTCCTTGAAACAGGTGAGCGGTGCCCACCGGCGTGTTCGGGTCGGTAATGGTGACGAGCCCCGCGTTGGTGAACGTGTTCGTGTTGAAGACGTCGTTCACAAACAGCCGGCCGTCGATCGTTCCGTTGTTGGTCAGCGAGCTCTGGACCATGAGACCGATGATCGAGCCTCCGGCGGACGAAGAGATGATGGTGCCATCGTTGACGATCGTCTCGTTCATGCCGATGATCGAGAGCCCCGAAGTGCCACGGATCACACCTTTGTTGACGATGGCGTTGCCGTCGCCGGACACATCAACGCCGACCGAATTGTTGCCCAAGGCATTGATCGTACCCGTGTTGGTAAACGTGTTGCCTATGTACAGAAAGACTCCGACATTGTTGGTCGAAGCGCTGTTCCCAACCGTGACCGTTCCGGAATTGAAGACGGTGTTGCCGCTTCCGAAAATATTGATGCCGTTACTCGACGAGCCGGTCAGCGTGATCGTGCCGGTATTTGTGGCAACGCTCCCGTCACTCGAAAGGTCAAGACCGTATGTGTGGAAAGAACTCGAGGAAATGGTACCGTTGTTCGTCACCGTGTTTCCAACGCCATTCACTAGAATGGCGCTTGATTGCGCCCCGAGAGAGATCGAGCCGTTATTCGTCACGATGTTGCCGTCGCCCTCTCCCCGAATAGCGAAAGAGCTGTCGCCCGTCGTAATCGCGCCATTGTTTGTGACGGTGTTGTTCTGATTGAGCCAAATCCCGTTAACACCCGTGCCAAGCGCAATCGATGCGTCCGGCTGAACGGTCACGGCATAGCCATTCTGCGTGCCGTCGCCGAAACCGGCCGTGGCGGTGCCGCTGCAGGTAACGCTGGTGCCCGACTGATCGCACGCAGCGTGAGCCGGGGCGGTCACCCACGTGAAAGCCGCGGGCGCTAGCACCCAAATCAATTTCCGAAACATCAACCCCTCGAGAGATTTTGCGCAGAGAACGAAACCCTAGGGGGACGCGATTGCACCGTCGTCGCGGATTGCGAACTTTGCGATGCGCTTTCGCGACCACCTGGCGCAGCGACATCGAAAAGCTGCCGAATGTGCTTCGGTTGCAACAGAGGCGTGACCTCGACACCGGCCGCCGGCCTACTCGTCCCGGTTCAACGCGACAGAGCGCAAGGCGCCTGGCGTCGTTCCGAACTCTCTCTGGAACAGGCGATGGAAGTGAGAGACGGTGGAGAAGCCGCATTCCAGGGCTATGTCGGTGACATTGAGACGCCGATAGCGCGGCGAGATGAGCATATCCCGCGCGCGGTTGAGCCGGCGGCGCGTCACTTCCTCGGTAAAAGATGTTCCCATCTCGGCCAGCAGGCGTTGCACATAGCGGGGGGTGATCCCGAGCCGGCGCCCGAGCACGGGCAGCGAGAAATCGGCCTCCGCGGCATGTTGCTCCAATGCACGATAGATCGCGGCCATGCGTCCGGCGCGCAAACCGTCATGCTCCTGGCTGGTGTGCGCGGCCGCTGGTTCGACGGCGGCGGCAATGAAGTCGGCAATGTGCCTTGACGCAAATCGAAGCGCCAATGGTCCCGCCGGCTCCTGCGGAGACAGCAGCACCGAGACATATGCGTTCATCAGCGCCATTGCCGTTGATCGGGCGGGCGCACGCAGCATGAAGCGATCGTTTAACTCCGGTAGAAGCGCGGCCACGTGCGCACGCGGCGCCTGGATCGCAAGCAGATTGCAGTTTGCGTGGTCGACCCTGATCCAGGACGGCGCACATTGTTCGATCAGGACCGGGTCGCCGGCATCGAGGTCAATGGCAACGCCCTTCTGCTCGATGCAAATCCGACGCGTGCCGGAATTGCAGAGCAGCACGACATTGTCGGTATTCTCGGCCGCGACCTCGCGCGCCGACCGCGCTATCGTCTTGACCGTTCCATAGATCGTACCAACAGACGTTTTGTCGATCACTGCGATCTTGAGCTGGCCCTGGAAGGGCCGGTTGGCCGCCGGGTCGGCGTTCAGCCGCACGTACCCCGACGACAGGGTCGAAATCCAAAGGTCCTTCCGTGACCTTTCCTCACCCGCCAAGGCAGAGGAGTCGAAAATGATCCTTTGCAAGGCTTACTCCTGGTCGTCTGGCTGACAATCCACGGCCAAGAGACACCCATATCCTCCATGACGATCAGACGTGCCGATCGTCGGCCGACGGCGGCTGCCCGGCTGGTGCGCCGAGGAGCATCTCTCGAGAAGGAAAAGCCTCTCTGGGCGCACCCTCAATATTTTGCGACCGCGGCATTGCCAAAACGATAGTTTATGCCGACGCGCACGATGTCGTCGGTGAGGCGACTGCTTGCTTGCAATGTGCCGACGAATGGCAGGATGGCGACCTGGGTGAGGCCGCTGCTAATCGAGCCAAAATCGAGGTGAAGGTACTCGATCTTGCCGGTCCATCCGCCGACAAGGGCGGATTCGAATCCGGCACCAGCCACCCATCCCAACTTGGCTTGACCGAAATTGCTGGTGACCGAGCCACCCGGGTTAGGCGTACACGGCGCCAGACAGACTTGCGGTGCGACAGTCAAGGTAGTGCTAGCGTCTATCTCCCCAAAAGCAAGTCCGCCCGTCACATAGAACAACGACCGGTCCGATGGCATAAACCCGATTCGTCCGCGCAAGGTGCCGAACCAGGGAAGCGATTGTGAATGGTTGATCGGCGCTTTGGTCACTGTCGGTGGCGGCGGCACGCAGGGCGCAAGACATTGATTCAGCGAGGTAAGCGAAACGATGGACTGTCCCTTACCCTGCTGGCCGGTAGCCTGGACGTCGGTCTCGACACCGAAGACCAGCCGATTGACCTGCAGATTGTATCCGGCCTGCAACCCGCCAAGCCCGCCGCTAATGCGTCCCGACGTGGAGTTCACGACGGCCGTGTCGAAACGGCTGCGCGGATCGAAGCTGGCGTCAACGCTTGAACGACCCCAGCCTCCGCCAGCATTTACACCGGCATAGAAGCCCGTCCAGTCGTAGACTGCCTCATACGCAGTCGCCTTGACTGGGAAATCCGCGGCGGAAGCCGCTTGCGTCAACACAAGACCAAGCGTAACTGCCCAAATAAGTCTTCCGGTGATAGTCATCGCCCCTCTGCCGATGCGCGCGTCTGAAAAAGGAGCTTTACTGGGGGCGGGGCACGCTGGCTTGGAATATGCGCTACACCGACTAGGACTGATCGCTACAATCTTCGCGATTGCAAATCACTGTGGTCGCCTTGCCACATGAGCCGGCGCGTTGATCCGATGGCATGGTCGCATCCGGCCGTGTTTGAAATCCAGGCGCTTCCGATTGCAAGCCACCATCAAAGGCCTTTGAACGCCGCGCAATTTCCTGCGACAAATGGGCGCCGGGATATCTCACTCTCAATGGAGCGATCGTTGGTTATTGGCGACGAATTGATTGCGTTGGAGCTTTCCAGCTCGGCGTTCGCCGAACGAGACAGGACCGAAGCTTTTCACGAGGTCTATGGCCGCGAAATTCTGAAGCTGGATATCGAACCTCTGCCCGAGACGACGCTCCAGGTCGATATGAACCTGCGCGCTTTGCCCGGAATGTCCGTAGCCATGGCGAGCGTTTCTCCGATCGTCTGTCGCCATACCACGTCGATGATCGACAACGATGATCCGGTGATAGTGCTTAATCTCGAGGGGACTGCGACCTACAGGCAGAACGGCCATGAGACACGTCTCGGTCCCGGCGATGCGATGCTCACCACCAATGGCCTACCGGGGACATCGATTAGTCACGGCGCGAACCGTGTGATCAACTGGCGCATCAGCCGCACGCTGATCGCGCCGCTGGTAAAGAATTTTGATCAAGCCGTGGGAAAACCTCTCGATAGGCACAATCCAGCACTTGCTTTCTTCCTGGATTACCTCGGCATAGTCAATGAGAGGCAGACGCTCGCTAAGCCGGAAATGCGGCGGGCCGTGGTGACCCATATGCTCGATCTAGGCGCCCTCTTGCTCGGCGCGACTCCCGATGCGGCTGAAATGGCCGACTTGCGCGGCGTTGCAGCGGCCCGCATGCGGAGCATAAAGGCGCATATCCGCGCCCAGGCAGGTACCCCTGATTTCAGCCTGGCTGCCGTCGCCGCGAAGCAGGGCATCTCGAAGTCCTACGTCCGCAGGCTCTTCGAGGTCGAAGGCACGAGTTTTACGGAATTCGTTCTGAATCATCGACTCGCCTTGACCTACAAGATGCTGACAGACCCCAACCTTGCAGGCCGATCAATCAGTGAGATCGCACATCAATCCGGCTTCAACGACATCTCGTACTTCAATCGCACCTTTCGCCGCGTCTACGGCGTGCCACCGTCGGAGATCCGCGTACGCAAGTGACCAACCGGACCTGTCGGTGTTGCCCGTCTCGTGACCGCCCCAGAAATCTGACGACTAACTTGGCGCTACGGCCGACCCGTATTGAACGGACGCAGTCCGACGCTCCATCCAGCTGAGCTGCGGGCCGCATGCGGCCGCAATGTCACGCGGCGCCGTTACAGTTTTCCATAGACTCGCGCGGCGACCGCCTTCAGGCGCTCGACCGAGCCGGATTCGGGATGCGGCTTGACCGGTGCGAACAGGATCGAAGCCTGCCTGCCGTTCTTCCAGACATAGATGTTGACGGCACTGCCGTTGCCCTTGGTGCAGGAATGCTCGCCGAACGCTTCACCGCCGAGCTCGGGTATCGCCACGTGCTTGCAGGGGCCCGCGCGTTTCATCATGCCGATCGCCGTGTCGCGCGAGGTCGCGATCACCGCGGCGGTCATGGTGTTGGCCTCGCGATCGAACATCATGCAGCTGCCCGCGCCGGTCCGCTGCACCGTCAGCGTGCTCTTGTCGAGAAAGCCATCGGCATCCGCGGCCGTGAGCCACTCGCAATCGCCGAACCGCTCGCTGCTCTTGCTCACATTGGCGATGGCAACGCGCGCTGTTTCGGTGAGCGGTCCGAGCAGCGCGTCGTCGGCACGGCGACCGGTCGGATAGACGCTGATCTGCAGGATGGTATCGCCGGACAAGGCGACGACCGAAGCCTCCTGGCGCTCTGCCCCGGCGGCGCTTGTCCCGCCCTGGCCTTCGTCGCCGATCCCCGCGACTGCGTTAAGCTGCATGCGCTCGCCGAGCGTCTTGACGAAGGTCGCGTACAATTCCCTAGCGCGGTCCTTGTCAGGATTGCGGAACACGGTCAGCATCATCGTGTCGCCGCGCCCGGCCTGGTAGATGCAGCCGCGGCCGTCCTGATTTGAAATCAGCGACCATTTGAGCGCCGGCATCGCGCCGGCGAGCTCCCGGGCGCTGATGAACGTGCAGGTCTCTGCCGCGCGCGCGGGAAGCACCGGAACGGCTGCGAATGCAAGGAACAGGACGAGGCAGGAGAACAGACGATCGATAAGAGGCATGGGAGTACTAACTACCGCAAATGGCGCGCCATGGTCGATGACGATGGGCACTACTCTTTCGCCGTGGCACCATGATGAATCTTGCGGGTTCGCGTACGGCTATCCCGCCGCGACGAAGCTTACCCGGGGCTTCGCACGTAGAGCGAGATGAACCGGTCGATCATCGGGTTGATCTGCTCCGGCACTTCCAGCGACAGGAAATGCCCGGAGCCGACGGCCTTGGCCGTGACCAGTTGCGGGCACAGCGCCGCAAAACGATCCAGATCCGCGAGCCTATGGGCCGCCTCGATGTAGAGCACCGGGACCCGGCACGCCTGGGCGCACTCACGCGCCCGATGCACATCCCAGGGGAACAGGCTTGTAAACGTGGACACCAGCACATGCTGCGGCGTCGCCAGAAAGGTCTGTTCGACATGGGCGCGGCATCTGTCGGTCGGCAGACAGGAGTCCGCCACGATCTTCCGCGCCTCGTCCGCAAAATTCGCGCCCTTCAAGCCCTCCAGATACCCGGCGAACACCGTCCCTGCCGAGGCAGGGAAGAGCACCCCTGAATCGAGCAGCACCAGGCCTGCAGGAAAGTCCGGATAGCGGGCGGCGATTTCGAGCGCCATGTTGCCACCCATGCTTTGACCCACGATGACCGGCTTGGTGATCTGCTGTCGGTTGCACAGAAAGACCAGATCTTCGGCGAAGCCTTCGATCGAATACGCCTGTTGCGGCTTGTCGCTCTCACCATGTCCCCGCAGCTCGGCATTCAACGCCCGACCTTGACGGGCGAAATATTCCATCTGCGGCGCGAAATGCGTGCGATCCCCGCCGAGGCCATGGACGAACAGGAATTGAAGCGGTCCCGCCCCGGCGATGTCGAAGGACAGCTGGATGCCGTCATGCGCGAGTTTCATGGGCCATCCCCGTATTCACCGACATGTCCAGGCGTCTCTGGCGAGTACCTAGTCTAAGTGACGCGCCACGGCTGATAAAGATGGGCACTACTCTTTCGCCGTGGCACTATGATGTCACCCCCCACGGGACCTCTACCGACGGCGGGCGCGGGGCGTCAGCTTGAAACTTTGAGAGGCGATAATGGACATGGTTGTTGTCGTCGATATGCAAGTTGGGTTGTTAGACGGAGCGCCCAAGCGCGATTTGTACGGGGTGATCGAGCGCATCAATATGGTCACGGAAATGGTCCGCGGGCGATCTGGCAGGGTCGTATGGATTCGGCACTGCGGCAAACGAGGGGATGGCTTCGAGCGAGGCGCCAAAGGCTGGGAATTCCTTCCGGAGTTGGTTCGCAAGCAAGACGACATTGTTATTGAGAAGACGCTGAACGATCCGTTCGTAGGAACTCCTCTCAAAGAGACCTTGGCTCAGCTCGCACCCGACCGCATACTTGTCGCAGGTTGGGCTACCGACTTCTGCGTCGATGCGACAGTCCGGTCCGCTATCTCGCTTGGTCATGATGTCGTTGTGGTCGCCGATGGTCATACTCTTAGCGACCGACCTCACCTCGGCGCCTCAGCAGTCATCGAGCATCATAACTGGGTGTGGAGCGGTCTTCTCACCAACCGGTCAATTCGTGTTGCAACCACGGATCAGTTGATCAGTGAAAGTCCGACACTTGAACCTCTGCGGTAGACGACCATTAGGACGGCTAGATAAGGGCGACGGTGTCGCACCGGGCCATCGGGGGCGTAAATGTTTGTCGGCACATTACTGCAGCGGCACCGCATGAAGTAGCCTCGTGCGGCTCGACCCGAGAAAGCATTTACACAATTGAAATTCCTCGTCATTTTGCAGGGCACCCAACGGCGCGATGGTCGTTGGCACCGGTTTTCCGCCCGCAAAGCGCGCCTCACAACTCCGCGCGCCATGACGGCCGCGGAGTGCTAATATCGTCGAGCCGCAAGACCGACGATTTCGCCAAGGCGATTGAAACGCGGTCAACAAGATGCGCTCGAAGAGGCGCACTCCAAGAACAACGCCCGACCGTAATTGCGGTTCGTCGGCTGGGACATGGAGGACGCTATGGCATGGCGCGACGACAAGGCCCGGGCAACCCTGATCCGCGAGGCAGCCGGAAGCGTGCAGCCGGGAAAGGCCCCCCCAAGCTTTGCGGAGCTTCTGTTCGCCTTCACCAATGTCGAGGATCTCGCCAGTCACGATGCCTCCTCGCTTGCCTTCCTGGCCGAGCAAGCCTGGGAGCATGTGCAGCGGCGTACGGCGGGGCGTGCCGATATCCGCGTCGTCAATCCGCTGATGCCGGACGGGCGCGAGATCTCCGTGCTCGAAATCCTCAACGACAACATGCCCTTCCTGTTCGATTCCACCATGGCGGAGCTCACCGAGCAGGGCATCGAAGTCACTCTCGTTGCTCACCCCATCATCGCGGTGGAGCGCGATGACCAGGGCAAGCTCCTGCGCTTCTACGGCGAGGCACTGCCGGAAGGGGCAAAGGGCGCGCGCGAGAGCCTGATTCACCTCCACATCACCCGCCTGGACGCCGACGCGGACCGCGAGAGGCTGATTGACGGCCTCACCAGGGCGTTGGGCGACGTGCGCGCCTGCGTCGCGGACTGGCGCGCCATGCGCGACCGCGTCGAGGACGCGGTCAAGACGTTCTCGTCCAATCCGCCGCCGCTGCCGATCGACGAGGTCGCCGAGGCCAACCAGTTCCTGCAATGGCTGTGCGCGGACAATTTCACCTTTCTCGGCGTGCGCGAATATCGCTTCTCGCCCGGCCGCGATGCGTCGGACGACATCGCGACCGCGGAGGGCCTCGGCATCCTCCGCGATCCCGACGTAAAGGTCCTGCGCCGCGGCAGCGAAATGGTGGTGATGACGTCGGAGATTCGCGAGTTCATGCGCGAGCCGACCCTGCTCATCGTCATCAAGGCCAATGTGAGCAGCCGCGTCCATCGCCGCATCCGGATGGATTATGTCGGCATCAAGCTCTATACGCCCGACGGCCGGCTCGAGGGTGAATTGCGCGTCGTCGGCCTGTTCACCTCGGGTGCCTATACGCGCTCGGCACGACAGATCCCCTATGTTCGCCACAAGGTATCGCGGGTGCTCCAGCGCGCCGGCTTCGACCCGAACAGCCATTCCGGCAAAGCTCTCCAGCATATTCTCGAGGAATATCCGCGCGACGAGCTGTTCCAGATCGACGTCGATACCCTCTTCGATTTCGTCATGGAGATCCTGATCCTCTATGAGCGCCCCCGCGTCCGGGCGCTGGCGCGGGTCGACAAGTTCGACCGCTTCGTTTCCATCCTCGTGTTCATTCCGCGCGACAAATACGACACCGACGTGCGCATGCGCGTCGGCGCCTTCCTGTCGCAGAGCTACAAGGGGACACTGTCGGCCTCCTACGTGTCCTTCCCCGAAGGAGCATTGGCGCGCGTCCACTACATCATCGGACGCTATGAAGGTAAGACTCCCGCCGTCGAGCGCGCTACGCTGGAAGCCGGGATCAGCGCCATTGCCGCGACCTGGGCCGACAAGCTGAAGGCCGCGCTGGCTGCGTCGACCGACGGCATGCGGGCGCGCATGCTCGCAAATCGCTACGCTCAAGCCTTCAGCGGCGGCTATACCGAGGCTTCCACGGCAGAACAGGCGATCGCCGATATCGCCACCGTCGAGAGGCTCACGCCAGCCCGCCCGGTGACGATTTCGGTTCACCGCTTCGAGGAGGACGATCCCAGGCGCTTCGGCCTGAAGGTGTTTTCGGATGCCGCGCCGCTGTCGCTGTCCTACCGCGTGCCGGTGATCGAAAATCACGGCCTGCGCGTGGTCAACGAACGCACCTATCAGATCGTGCCCGGCAACAGGCCCGAGCCGGTCTGGCTGCACGACATGACGATCGAGACCAGCGACGGCCAGCCGATCGAGATCAGCCGGGACTTCAGCCATCGCCTGGAGGCCTCGATCATGGCGGTGGTCACCGATCGCGCCGAATCCGACGGGTACAATGCCTTGATCCTGCGCACGGCCCTGGGCTGGCGGGAAGTCTCGACCATCCGGGCGCTGTCGCGTTATTTGCACCAGATCCGCGCACCCTTCACCCAGGACTATATGTGGGAGACCTTGCGCAAGAACGCCGCGATCACGGCCAACCTCGTCGCGCTGTTCCAGGCCCGCAGCGATCCGCGCCTCGTCCTGACCGATCGCGAGCGTTCGGCACGCGAGATAATTCTCCTTGCCGAGATCGAGGAGCAGCTCAAATCCGTCGCCTCGCTCGATGAAGACCGCATCCTGCGCCGTTTCACCAATCTGGTGCAGTCGACCATCCGCAGCAATTTGTGGCAGGTTGGCCCGGACGGACATCCGCGCCCGGTGATCTCCTTCAAGTTCGACGCGCGCAAGATCGAGGATCTGCCCCCTCCCCGACCGCTCTACGAGATCTTCGTCTACTCACCGCGTGTCGAAGGCATTCACCTGCGCTTCGGCAAGGTCGCGCGCGGCGGCCTGCGCTGGTCCGACCGGCCGCAGGATTTCCGCACCGAGATCCTCGGCCTCGTGAAAGCGCAGCAAGTCAAGAACGCCGTGATCGTGCCGGTCGGCGCCAAGGGCGGCTTCGTGCCCAAGCGCCTGCCGCCGCCCTCCGATCGCGAGGCGTGGCTCGCGGAGGGCACCGAGGCCTATCGCATCTTCGTGCGCTCGCTGCTCGAACTCACCGACAATCTCGACGGCGACATCGTGGTGCCGCCCGACTTGACCGTGCGGCATGACGGCGACGATCCCTATCTGGTCGTCGCCGCCGACAAGGGCACCGCCACCTTCTCCGACGTCGCCAACGCGATCTCGGCCGAGAAGGACCATTGGCTCGGCGATGCCTTCGCCTCCGGCGGCAGCCAGGGCTACGACCACAAGAAGATGGGGATCACGGCGCGCGGCGCCTGGGAGGCGGTCAAGCGCCACTTCCGCGAGCTCGGCACCGACATTCAGACCATGCCTTTCACCGTGGTCGGCGTCGGCGACATGTCGGGCGACGTCTTCGGCAACGGCATGCTGCTCTCGCCGGCGACGAGGCTCGTTGCGGCGTTCGATCACCGCGACATCTTCATCGATCCCTCCCCCGACCCGGCGATCAGCTTCACTGAGCGCAAGCGCCTGTTCGACCTGCCGCGATCGAGCTGGCAGGACTACGACAAATCTCTGATCTCGGAAGGAGGCGGCGTGTTCTCGCGCTCGCTCAAGGCGATTCCGCTCGCCCCGGAAGTGCGCACCCTGCTCGATCTCGACAAGGAGCAGGCAACGCCCTTCGAGGTGATGACGGCAATCCTGAAGGCGCGCGCGGACCTCTTGTGGTTCGGCGGCATCGGCACCTATGTCCGGGCCTCGGCGGAGAGCGACGATCAGGCCGGCGACCGCGCCAATGATCCGATCCGCATCAGCGGGACCGACGTTCGCGCCAGGGTGATCGGCGAAGGCGCCAATCTCGGCCTCACCCAGCGCGGGCGCATCGAAGCGGCGCAGAAGGGCGTCAAGCTCAACACCGATGCGATCGACAATTCGGCCGGCGTGAATACGTCCGACGTCGAGGTCAACATCAAGATCGCATTGGCGCGCCCCGAGCGCGAGGGACGCCTCAGCCCGGTTGACCGCAACACCCTGCTTGCCGCGATGACCGACGAAGTCGGTGCGCTGGTCCTGCGCAACAACTATCTGCAGACGCTGGCGCTCTCGCTCGCCGAACGCAAGGGCATGGCCGAGACCGGCTTCCTCACGCGCCTGATGCAGTCGCTCGAGCAGCGCAGCCTGCTCAGCCGCGCCGTCGAATTCCTGCCTGACGACGCCGCGATCGCCGAACGGACCAGGCGCGGGCAGTCCCTGACACGGCCCGAGCTCGCGGTGTTGCTCGCCTACGCCAAGCTGACGCTCTACAGTGACCTGCTCGAAACCGGCGTGCCTGACGATCCTTATCTCGCCCGCAGACTGTCCCTGTATTTTCCGCGCGAGGTTCTCGACAAATTCCCGGCCGCGGTCGAGCTCCATCGACTCCGACGCGAGATCATCGCGACCAGTCTCGTCAATGCCGTGATCAACCGCGGGGGCCCGGCCTGCATCGTACGCCTGACCGACGAGACCGACGCCGATATCTCGACCATCGTCATGGCCCAGGTGGCGGTGGATGCGATCTACGAGCTCAGGCGACTCAATGACGCGATCGACGCGCTCGACAATCGAATCGACGGGCAGTTGCAGCTCAGCCTCTACGCGGCGATCCAGGATCTCCTGCTCTCCCGCATGGTCTGGTATGTGCGCAATGTCGATTTTGGGGATGGCTTGGGCGCGGTCATTGCCCGGTTTGGCCCTGCGGTCCGCGAGATCGCGGCCTCGCTCGACACGGCCCTTCCAGCGGACATGCAGGCCGCACGCAGCAAGCGCCGGCAGGACCTGACCGATGCCGGCGTCCCGTCCGGCCTCGCCGGCGAACTGGCCGATCTCGATGCCCTGGTCCCGGCGCCTGACATCGTAACGGTGGCCGAGCGCACCAGCCGCAGCATCGGTGATGCCGCCGCGACGTTCTTTGCCGCCGAGGCCAATTTCCGTCTCGACCGCATCACCGCCGCTGCGCGCAACGTGCCGGCCAGCGATCATTTCGAACGCCTCGCCATCGACCGCGCCGTCGACCTGATCGCGGCTGCCGAAAGACGCCTGGCCGCAGATATGCTGACGATCGGCCAATCCGGTCAGCAGGCGGCGGAGACCTGGCTTGCAGCTCATCCCGAGGCGACGCGTATCCGTCGTGCCGTCGAGGAGATTGCCGCCGGCGGCCTGACGCTCGCCAAGCTGATGGTGGCGGCGAACCTGCTGGGGGACCTGGTCAAAGCCTGAGGGCGTGCGAGACAGCGATGAGCGACGTGCAATGCTAGCGCAAGACGGAGGAATCCGATGATGATCCACGCGACTTGCCATACCGCCGATAACATCCTCTGTCTCGAGTTCGATGCCACGCCCTGGTTCAGCGAGGCTGACGGTCCGAGCATTGTCGATCTGGCCCAACGCGGCTGGGCCAGCCCGGCGATTGCGGACTCCCTCGAACGCCGACGAGGATACGAGGGCCTGCATGAACTGGTCGAGTATGCGGCGAAACGCCTGCAACCCGACACCATCGAGGATCCAGCCTGGGAAACCTTCGAGTGTGTCGTCGACGGACCGGAGGCCATAGCCTGGCTCGAGAAACCGGCCAGACGTTGCGGCAAGAATTCCGATCCAAGGCCGCGGTCGGCCCTGAGCAATTCCCGCTTTTGCAGAGATGCTCGAAGGCTGATAGAGCCATCCCGGCAACGCTTTGGAGCTGACTTACCAAGTCATCCTAATCGGTCAGAGTTGCTTGCGATCAGGCCATTTTGGACTTTACGATCGCCAAGTCCGCTATTCTCACAGGGCAATCGGTGAGCAACCTTCCAAGCTTCAAGTATCACCCGGACCCTGTCGCGACCGGCAGCGTTCAGAAATCTGACGTCCAGTGCATATGTTGCGGGCAAGCACGAGGGTATGTCTACATTGGCCCGGTGTACGCAGCAGAAGAACTATGTGAAAGCCTATGTCCGTGGTGTGTCGCCGATGGATCGGCACATGGAAAACATGGTGCGAGCTTCACTGACGAGTCGGGGGCCGGTGCGCGACAGGCAGCGCACCTCCGTCGTTGCGGCAATCAAGCCTCATCTCATCGCTTGGCGTTCCGCATCTTGCTCGCGCCCCTGAGCGGGGTCGCCGGCGGGGAAGCCGGATTCGCCCAGCCTGACATCTGCAGACAGGTCAGCAGATCGACATAGCTTTGGATTCCATCTGCCGAAGCCTCGCCTTCGCAACTCTCACGCGCGGGCCCCGGAACAGTCAGCCAGGCCGAACCGAGCTGTTGCTGCGCCAGTGTCTCGTCACGCATGCATTCGCCGGCATCCTGCGCCAGGGCGAGCCCTGACGCTTTGTCGTCAGCGGAAACATCCCTGCAGAGGGCTTCCACGTTGAATATGGGCACTCGGTCTGAAATCGGGATCGCGGGCTGGCCAAGAAGCAATAGTGCCAACAGTGCTGCTTTCATGAGACCCTCCCTTAAATCGGGTTGGACGGGGCAGCTTGGGCGAGGCTAGGCTTGGTTTGTTTCCGGCTGGCTTCGCCCGTCCGGCAAAAGGTTTCGTCCTTGCCCGGCAGCGCTTTGTGAGCTTCCCGATGAATGCGGGTCGCGGCGATGCCGAGCCTGTCCGGCACACCCATTCGCACCAAGGGATGGGGAGATATCACCGCCAAAGGACGGAAAATGGCGCGCCCGGAACGATTCGAACGTCCGACCCTCAGATTCGTAGTCTGATGCTCTATCCAGCTGAGCTACGGGCGCGTTTTTCGCTGATGGTGCGGGCTTTAGCCCACACGCAGCCTCCGGACAGCGCCGGAGGGGTGCGAAAGAGCGCTCTGACTAACCGCTCTTGTCCCGATTGGCAAGGTCCGGGTTGGGGAGATTTTGCAGGGAGATGACGATCTCCACCCGGTCATTCCGGGGCTCGCGAAGCGAGAACCCGGAATCTCGCGCCCAAAACCTCTGGATTCCGGGTTCGGCGCTTTGCGCCGCCCCGGAATGACAGGTTCACTCGGCCTCTGGCCGACCTACGCCCTCTGCCGCTCGTTGCGAACGGAGAGGAGTTCCACGGGGCGGTCGGGGATGACGATCCGGAAGGTGGCGCCGATGGTGCCTTCGACGAGGTGAATGTCGCCGCCATGGGCGCGGACCAGCTCGGCGGCGATCGCCAGGCCGAGACCGCTGCCGCCGGGGCGGCCGGAGGTCTGGAACGCCTCGAACAGATGCTCGCGGGTCTTCTGAGGCACGCCGGGGCCGGTATCGGAGACCTCCAAAATCGCGACGGCGCCTTCGCGCTTTCCCGTGATCCGGATCTGCTGCGCGCCGCCATCGCCCGAGGAATGGCTTTCCAGCGCCTGGGCGGCGTTGCGGACGAGGTTGAGCAGCACGCGGAACAGCTGATCGGGATCGGCATCGATGGCGAGCCCGCGCTCGATCGCGGCGACCCAGGCGATCGAGGCGTCGCTGGCAAGCCCCGCCGTCTCGCGCACCTCGAGCACCACGGGCTCGATCAGGATCATGCGGCGGTCGGGCGCGGCCTCCTGGGCGCGGCCATAAGAAAGTGTCGACTGGCAGAAGGCGATGGCGCGCTCGAGCGAGCGCACCAGCTTCGGCGCAAAGCGCTGCACCCGCGGATCGGGCACGCTGGCGAGCTGGTCGGACAGCAGCTGCGCGGAGGCGAGCAGATTGCGCAGATCGTGATTGATCTTGGACACGGCGAGACCGAGCGCGGCGAGCCGGCTCTTCTGATTCAGCATCGACATCAGATCGCGCTGCATGTCCGACAATTCGCGTTCTGCGACGCCGATCTCGTCGCTGCGCTGGCTCGGCACGATGATGCGCGCCGAGCTCTCCGGGTTCTCGTGGAAGCCGACCAGGCTCGCGGTCAGCCGCCGCATCGGCCGCACGAACAGATAATGGAGCGCGAGATAGACGAGACCCGCGGTCAGGACGCCGATGATCAGCGCCACCACCACGACGTTGCGGGAGAAGCGGTACATCGACTGCCGCAGCGGCAATTCGTCGGTCACGATCTCGACGAATTGGGCATTGCCGACGCCGGGCCCGACGATGCGGATCGGCTGGTTGCCGGTCTCCAGCATCATCTGGAACGAGCCGGTGATCGCTTCCCACACGCTCATGTCGCGCAGGTCGACGTCATGCTCGATCGTGGTAGGCAAATTGTCGCTGGCGAGCAGACGGCGCTGCTGGCCCATCTTGATGGCAACGGCGCGGGCATTGATGCTCTTCAGGATCTCGCGCGAGAGCGAATCGGGGACCATGCCGAGCGGAGCCGCATCCAGCACCAGTGCTGCCGTGTTGGCCGCCGCGACGCGGTCGTTGAGGCGGTTGACCCAGAAGTTGGCGATGGCTGGCACGTAGAGCAGGATGGCCGCGATCATCACCAGGGGCACAGTGAGCAGCAGCAGCTTGCCCGACAGCCCAAGCCCGGCAGGCCCCCGCGGCCGCGTCGCCGCCGGGTCCCGCTGATCCGCATCCTGGATCGGCTGGAGGTCTGTCGCTGCCACGAAATTCGTCCTCGCTGCCTTGCCGAGTGAACAACTTGCTTGGTGAACGATCTGGCTGAGGAAGGATGCGGTCCGCCCCCCGCCCGGTCAAATTACAGATCGCTAATCTGCCAAGGTGGGATGTAATCACGGACGCGGCGAGTCGCTACCTCAAGGGTTAAAAACCCCGCACAAACAGCGATATTCACCGGAACAGCGCGCTCTTGCGGCGTTGACGAAAACAAGACGCTCCCTTATAAGCCGCGCAAATTGTCCGCGATGACCCGGTGTGACGCCGGGAGCGGCTCTCTTGGGGCCGAAAAAGGCCCGTTTTGGGCCGCATCTTCCGGACTTTACCATCAATTCTACAGGCAAATTGCCCGGTCAGCGGAGAAAAACCCGTGAAGCGGACTTATCAACCCAGCAAACTGGTGCGCAAGCGCCGTCACGGTTTCCGTGCCCGTCTCGCCACTGCCGGCGGCCGCAAGGTCCTCGCCGCCCGCCGCGCCCGCGGCCGCAAGCGTCTGAGCGCCTGAGCCGGACCCCCATTTTTGGGATTTCATCATGGATCGGCTGAGGCAGCGGGCGGATTTCCTCGCCGTTGCCAATGGCGCGCGGGCGAATAGTCCCGCGTTCGTCCTGCAAAGCCGCCGCCGCGACGATTCTGGCCCGATCCGGGTCGGCTTCACCGTCACCAAAAAGAACGGCAACGCCCCCGAGCGCAATCGCATCCGGCGCCGACTTCGCGAATTGGTGAAGCGGCTCGATCCGGTGTCGATGCAGCCCCATCATGATTATGTACTGGTCGGCCGAAGGGACGCGCTCTCGCGCGACTTCGCCACCATGCTCGACGATCTGCGCATAGCGTTCACGAAGCCCGCGCGGCATACGGCCAGGGGATCCGACAAGGGATCCGACAAGGGATCTGCGAAGCGGCGCGGCGAAAAGCCGGGCGCTGCCCCTGCCAGCCGCAAACCGGATTGATGACGAGACATTAGAGATGACCGACAATCGCAATACCATCCTCGCCGTCATTCTGTCGGGCCTCGTCCTGATTGCCTGGCAATATTTCTACAACGTCCCGCAGATGGAGAAGCAGCGCGCCCAGCAGCAGGTGCAGGCCGAGCTCCAGAAGAACACGCCGCAGCCGACCGCCTCGGCAACGCCGGGCGCGACACCGCAGGCCGCCAAACGCAAAATGGGACAAAAAAAACCTGTAATCGCGCCAAAAAGGCCGCCAGCAGCCCGCGCGTGAAGATCGACACGCCGCGGCTTTCCGGCAGCGTCTCGCTGAAGGGCGGCCGCATCGACGACCTCGCGCTGGTGCAATATCGCGAGACGGTCGACCCGAAATCGCCGCCGATCATCCTCTATTCGCCCTCGGGCACGGCCGAACCCTATTACGCCGAGTTCGGCTGGGTGGCCGCCACGGGCGTGACCGCGAAGATGCCGGATGCCCAGACCATCTGGCAGCAGGACGGCAGCGGCAGCCTGACGCCGACGACGCCGGTGGTGCTGAAATGGGACAATGGCGAGGGCCTCACCTTCCGCCGCACCATCTCGGTCGACGACCACTACCTCTTCACCATCAAGGACGAGGTGAGCAATGTCGGCAACGCGCCGGTTACGCTCTATCCGTTCGCGCTGATCTCGCGCCACGGCACGCCGCAGGTCTCGGGCTATTACATCCTGCATGAAGGCCTGATCGGCTATCTCGATGGCCTGCAGGAATATGCCTACAAAAAAATCGACGAAGCCAAGACGGTGAACTTCAAGGCCACCAATGGCTGGCTCGGCATCACCGACAAGTACTGGGCTTCGGCGCTGCTGCCGGACACCAATGCGCAGCTGCAGGCGCGCTTCTCGTCGAACCCGACCGGCAACGTCCACACCTACCAGACCGACTATCTGCTCGATCCCGTCACCGTCGCGATCGGCGGCACAGCCACCGCGAACGCGCGGCTGTTCGCTGGCGCCAAGGAAGCCGGCGTGGTCGGCGTGTTCCCGTTCGCCGGCCTCGGCGGCTACAACAAGGAGCTCGGCCTCAACCATTTCGATCTGTTGATCGATTGGGGCTGGTTCTACTTCATCACCAAGCCGATGTTCCTCGGCCTCGACTTCTTCTACCGCTTCTTCGGCAATTTCGGCATCTCGATCCTGCTCGTCACCGTGATCGTGAAGCTGTTGTTCTTCCCGCTGGCGAACAAGTCCTACGCCTCGATGGCGAAGATGAAGTCGATCCAGCCGCAGCTGCAGGCGCTGAAGGAGCGCTTTCCCGATGACAAGGTGAAGCAGCAGCAGGAGATGATGGAGATCTACCGCAAGGAGAAGATCAATCCGGTCGCCGGCTGTCTTCCCGTGGTGATCCAGATCCCGGTGTTCTTCTCGCTCTACAAGGTGCTGTTCGTCACCATCGAGATGCGGCACGCGCCGTTCTTCGGCTGGATCAAGGACCTCTCCGCGCCGGATCCGACCAACCTGTTCACGCTGTTCGGATTGATCCCGTTCGATCCGACCACGATTCCGGTGTTCGGCCATTACCTCGCGCTCGGCATCTGGCCGATCATCATGGGCATCACGATGTGGTTCCAGATGAAGCTGAACCCGACGCCGCCGGATCCGACGCAGCAGATCATCTTCAACTGGATGCCGCTGATCTTCACCTTCATGCTGGCCGGCTTCCCGGCGGGCCTCGTCATCTACTGGGCCTGGAACAATTTGCTCTCGGTGCTCCAGCAGAGCTTCATCATGCGCCGCAACGGCGTGAAGGTGGAGCTGTTCGACAATCTCAAGGCGACGTTCGCGCGGAAGGCGACGTAGCACCCGTCATTCCGGGGCGATGCGAAGCATCGAACCCGGAATCTCGAGATTCCGGGTCTGGTCCTTCGGACCATCCCGGAATGACAGCGAGCAAAGAGCTTCGCATGACCGACGCCAATGATGCGAAGCTGATCGAAGCGGGACGCAAGCTTTTCGCGCGCGACTGGCAGTTCATCTGGGCCTCGCCGTCGATTCAAACGCTGCCGCCGATGGCGGGGCTGGAGATCGCCTTTGCCGGGCGGTCCAATGTCGGCAAGTCCAGCCTGATCAACGCGCTGACCGGTCGCAATGCGCTGGCGCGCACCTCGCATACGCCGGGCCGCACCCAGGAGCTGATCTTTTTCGAGGTCCCCGGGAAAAGCGACCTACGCCTCGTCGACATGCCCGGCTACGGCTATGCCAAGCGCCGAAGAGCCAGGTCGCGTCCTGGACCGAGCTGATCCACACATTCCTGCTGGGCCGCGCCTCGCTCGCGCGCGTCTACGTGCTCATCGACGCGCGGCATGGCCTCAAGGACGTCGATCTCGAAGTCCTGAAGACGCTCGACCGCTCGGCGGTCAGCTACCAGATCGTGCTGACCAAGGCCGACCAAGTGAAGGCCTCCGAGCTGCAATCACGCATCGCCGAGACCGAGACTGCACTCGCCAAACATCCGGCCGCTTTCCCGAACGTGCTCGCGACCTCCTCGCGCAGCTCGACTGGCATGGCCGAGCTGCGCGCCGCGATGGCAAAGCTGCTGGAAGAGCGGGCGTCGTGATGGTGGCGCATCGCCTCTTGATCGGGCTTGCCGGTTTGATGGGCGCCGCCGCCGTTGCGCTGGCCGCCGCCTCCGCCCACGGCGCCGATGCCAGCCGCCTCGCCTCCGCCAGCGCCATGCTGCTGTTTCATGCGACTGCCATACTTGCGGTGACTGGGTTGCTCGCGCGCGGCCTTCTGCATGGCGGAATTGGGCTCATTGCCGCATTCGGCTTCGTGCTCGGCGCGGCGCTGTTCGCGGGCGACCTCACCTTGCGGCAATATGCCGGGCACTCGCTGTTTCCCATGGCGGCGCCGACGGGTGGAACGGTGATGATTTTGGGCTGGCTCGCCGTGACGCTCGCGGCGGTGGTGGCGAGGAAGTAGCGTTCTCTTCTCCCCTTGCTCGAGAAGGTGGCGCGAAGCGCCGGATGAGGGGTCTGTCTCTACAGGGGTGCTCGCGGAGAGAGACCCCTCACCCGCCTCGCTTCGCGAGGCACCCTCTCCCACAGGGGGAGAGGGGAAGAAGAGCGCTTTGCGCCGCGCCCGCCAATCGGATAGAACGCGCACCGACAGTCCCGCCAGCGAGATCCGCCCCATGACCGACATCTCCCCGCTCGACCAGGCCCGCATCCTGTCCGAAGCGCTGCCGCACATGCAGCAGTATGACGAGGAAACCATCGTCATCAAATATGGCGGCCATGCCATGGGCGACGAGGAGACCGCGAAGAACTTTGCCCGCGACATCGTGCTGCTGGAGCAGACCGCGATCAATCCGGTGGTGGTGCACGGCGGCGGGCCGCAGATCGCGACCATGCTGAAGCGCCTCGGCATCGTCTCGGAATTCGCCGCTGGCCTGCGCATCACCGATGCTGCGACCATCGAGATCGTCGAGATGGTGCTGGCCGGCTCCGTCAACAAGCAGATCGTCGGCTACATCAACGATGCCGGCGGCAGAGCCGTGGGCCTGTCCGGCAAGGACGGCAACATGGTGAAGGCGACGAAGACGACGCGCACCATCGTCGATCCGGACTCGCATATCGAGAAGGCGGTCGATCTCGGCTTCGTCGGCGATCCCGAGAAGGTCGACCTCACGCTGCTCAACCAGCTGATCGGCTATGAGCTGATCCCGGTGCTGGCGCCGCTCGCGACCTCCAAGGACGGCCAGACGCTCAACGTCAATGGCGACACCTTTGCCGGCGCCGTCGCAGGCGCGCTGAAGGCCAAGCGCCTATTGCTGCTCACCGACGTGCCCGGCGTGCTCGACAAGTCGAAGAAGCTGATTCCGCAGCTGTCGGTGAAAGACGCGCGAAAACTGATCGCCGACGGCACCATTTCCGGCGGCATGATCCCGAAGGTCGAGACCTGCATCTACGCGCTCGAGCAGGGCGTCGAGGGCGTCGTCATCATCGACGGCAAGATGCAGCACGCGGTGCTGCTCGAGCTCTTCACCAACCAGGGCACGGGCACGCTGATCCACAAGTGATGAGCTGGACGCCGCGACGAAAGAACGTCATGGCCGGGCTTGTCCCGGCCATCCACGCTCTTTCTCGCGGCGAAAACGTGGATGCCCGGGACAAGCCCGGGCATGACGAGCGGAGAGTTCAGCGCCCCCGCCGCTCCCCCCTCACCCGCGTCCTGATGACGCTCCCGGCGGCCGCCGTCTCGTTCTTCTTCTCCTCCGCGCCGGCCTTCGCCGACCTCAAGATCTGCAACCGCATGTCCTATGTCGTCGAGGCCGCGATCGGCATTGACGACAAGGCGGCGACGGCGACGCGCGGCTGGTTCAGGATCGATCCCGCCACCTGCCGCGTGGTGGTGCAGGGCACGCTGACCGCCGACCGTATTCTGCTCAACGCGCGCGCGCTCGGCATCTACGGCGCCTCCCCGATCCCGCAGAGCGGCAGCGACATGCTGTGCGTGGCGCAGGACAATTTCGTCATCGCCGCTGCGCGGCAGTGCCGCAGCGGCCAGACGCAGGTCCCCTTCACGCAAGTGACGCCGACGCGCGGCGACGACGGCAATGCCGTCGCCTACCTTGCCGAGGATTCCGAATATGACGACGAACAGGCGCGCCTTGCCGGCATCCAGCGCCTCCTAGTGATCATCGGCTATGACGTCGGCGCCATCGACGGCGTCGACGGGCCGAAGACGCAGGCAGCGCTCGCCGCATTCCTGAAGAGCCGCGGGCTGCCGTCCGACACCGTATCGTCGCCGAATTTGTTCAAGACCATGGTCGATGCGACGCAGACGCCGTCGTCGAGCGGCCTGACCTGGTGCAACGACACGCCGCACAAGGTGATGGCGGCAGTCGCCACCGACGACGGCAAGTCGGTGACGAGCCGCGGCTGGTATCGCATCGATCCCAAGACCTGCCTGCACCCGGATGTAACAGGCACGCCGAAGCAGATCTTCAGCTTCGCGGAAGCGATCGATGCCGACAACCGTGTCATCAAGCTGAAGGACAAGCCGCTGAACTGGGGCGGCGACAAGCAGCTCTGCACGCGCGAGACCAAGTTCGAGACCGTTGAGCAGACCGATTGCCCGCGCGCGGGTTTGCGACGACGGGGTTCGGCGCGGTGGATATGAGCAGCGGCGGCAAGACGCTGCGCTTTGCGATGCCGTGATGGTATTGCTGTGATTGAGGATCAGGGCACTGGGGCCGCAAACTCCGCCGTCGTCCCCGCGAACGCGGGGACCCATAACCCCAGGGAGCAGTGTGGCGCACGATGGTGGTTGCCAGTCTTCGCCAAACCACTCCCTGTGGTTATGGGTCCCGGATCTGCGCTCCGCTTCGCTGGAAATGACCTGGAGAGGACCGGTCCCGCTCGGCAATGGGGAGCCATCTTGCGCATTTCGCCAAACCACTCCCTGTGGTTATGGGTCCCGGATCTGCGCTCCGCTTCGCTGCGCTTGTCCGGGACGACGACAGAGAGTGGAGCAGCGCTTGTGCTCAGCAGATAGAGATTTGATATGACTTCCCCCCGCGCCTTCACCCACGTCGACACCTGGGTGTTCGACCTCGACAACACGCTCTATCCGCATCACGTCAATCTGTGGCAGCAGGTCGATGCACGCATCGGCGAGTTCGTGTGCAACTGGCTGAATGTCGGCCCGGAGGAAGCGCGCAGCATCCAGAAGGACTATTACCGGCGCTTCGGCACCACGATGCGCGGCATGATGACCCTGCACGGCGTGCGCGCCGACGACTATCTCGCCTATGTGCACAAGATCGACCACTCGCCGCTGGAGCCAAATCCGCAGCTTGGCGAAGCCATCGCAAAGCTGCCGGGACGAAAGCTGATCCTGACCAACGGCTCGGTCGACCATGTCGATGCCGTGCTGGCGCGCCTCGGCCTTGCCGGCCATTTCGACGGCGTGTTCGACATCATCGCGGCCGGCTTCGAGCCGAAACCGGCGCCGCAGACCTATCGGAAATTCCTCGACGACCATGCGGTCGATCCGACCCGGGCGGCGATGTTCGAGGACCTCGCCCGCAACCTCACCGTTCCCCACGCGCTCGGCATGACCACGGTGCTGGTGGTGCCTGACGGCACCAAGGAGGTGGTGCGCGAGGATTGGGAGCTGGAGGGCCGGGACGCCGCCCATGTCGATCACGTCACGGATGATTTGACAGGGTTTTTGGGGCGGTTGTCACCACGCTAACGCTGTCGTCCCGGGGCGCGAAGCGAGCCCGGGACCCATAACCACAGGGAGTGGTTGTGGCGCGAAACTGGCAACTCCGAATCTTCGCCAAACGACGGCCTGTGGCTATGGGTCCCGGGCTCGCGCTTCGCGCGCCCCGGGACGACAGCGGAGTATGCCTTGACTCTCCCCCGCCAAATCCCGAAAAAGCGCCCCAATCCCTCAAAAATTCCCTGATCCGAAGAGGAAAGCCCGATGTCCCTGTCCGCCCTCGAATCCACCATCAACAGCGCCTTCGACGCGCGTGACGGCATCTCGACCTCGACCAAGGGCGAGGTGCGCGAGGCCGTGGACCAGGCGCTGGAGACGCTGGACAAGGGCGAGGCCCGCGTCGCCGAGCGCGGCGCCGACGGCAAGTGGAAGGTCAATCAGTGGCTGAAGAAGGCGGTGCTGCTCTCCTTCCGCCTCAACGACATGGACGTGATTCCCGGCGGTCCGGGCAAGGCCAGCTGGTGGGACAAGGTGCCCTCGAAGTTCGAAGGCTGGGGCCCGAACCGGTTTCGCGATGCGGGCTTTCGCGCGGTGCCCGGCGCCGTCGTCCGTCGCTCGGCCTTCATCGCCAAGAACGTCGTGCTGATGCCGTCCTTCGTCAATCTCGGCGCTTACGTCGATGAGAGCACCATGGTCGACACCTGGGCCACCGTCGGCTCCTGCGCGCAGATCGGCAAGCGCGTGCACATCTCCGGCGGTGCCGGCATCGGCGGCGTGCTCGAGCCGCTGCAGGCCGAGCCCGTCATCATCGAGGACGACTGCTTCATCGGCGCGCGCAGCGAGGTCGCCGAGGGCGTGATCGTGCGCAAGGGCGCGGTGCTGGCGATGGGCGTGTTCCTGGGCGCCTCGACCAAGATCGTCGACCGCGAGACCGGCGAGGTCTTCATGGGCGAGGTGCCGGAGTATTCGGTGGTGGTGCCGGGCGCCCTGCCCGGCAAGCCGATGAAGAACGGTCAGATCGGCCCGAGCACCGCCTGCGCCGTGATCGTCAAGCGCGTCGACGAGCGCACGCGCTCCAAGACCAGCATCAACGAGCTGCTGCGGGATTAATCGGGCCACGCGCACCATTCTCTCACCGTCACCCTGAGGTGGCCGCCTCTTCGGCGGCCCTCGAAGGGCGACGGCCTGGCTGCCGGCTACATTCCGGCCGCTCATCCTTCGAGGCTCCCCCTGCGGTGCGCTGCACCGCAGGCCTCGCACCTCAGGATGGCGGGACTGGTAGTCGAACCCTCTCTCCCCCCATCGCGACCAACATCCGGGCGGCTACTTCCGCCCGGAGCCTCTCGCATGGACTGGACCTGGTACTTCTTCCGCTTCGACGGCCGCATCAACCGTGCGCTGCTATGGCAGGCGCTGCTGATCGTCGCGCTGCTGGCTGCGTTGCTGGGGATCGTCGATCAGGCCATCAGTATCCCGGACGGGGCCAAATCCGTTAAATTCAAGTTCAATGTCGACTTCGATTTCGACTTTGGCTTCGACGGCCTGTTCGAAATCATCGACCCACGACGCCATCGACTGCTGTCATCCACCGAGCGCGCGAGCCTGACCTTACGGATTCTCGGCGCATCGCTGTTCCTGTGGATCTCCCTTGCGACCGCGATCAAGCGACTGCACGATCGCGACCGAAGCGGCTGGTGGATCATCCCATTCGCCTTCATCCCCAACCTGCTGTTCTATTTCTCGGATCGGCTGCCTGCCGCCAGCTGGTTCGTGCCGTTCGACTGGGCCGTCCACGCGCTGTGGCTGTGGGGCCTCGTAGAGATGTTCATTATGCCCGGCACTTCGGGCGACAACCGGTTCGGCCCCGATCCACTTGCCCAGCACGAGGAGGAGAGCCTCGCACCCGCCACCCCTGCAAAAAGCTGGGACCAGCAGAGCGAGCTCGAATTCGTGCCGCCCAGCGCTAGCCCACCCGGCGGCATGCATGTTAAGCGGAACGCATGACCGATGCTCTCTCGATTGCCCGCGATCTCATCCGCTGTCCCTCGGTAACCCCGGCCGACGCCGGTGCGCTGGGGGTGCTTGAAAGAGCCCTCACCGCCGCCGGCTTTACCTGCCACCGCGTGACGTTCAGCGAAGAAGGCACCGCCGACGTCGACAATCTCTATGCGCGGATCGGCACAGAAGGGCCGCACATCACCTTCGCCGGCCATACCGACGTGGTGCCGCCGGGCGACGAAAGTGCATGGAGCGTCGGCGCGTTTTCCGGCGAGGTGAAGAACGGCTATCTGCACGGCCGCGGCGCGGTCGACATGAAGGGCGGCATCGCCTGCTCGGTCGCAGCTGTGCTGGAGCATCTCGCTGCCAATGCCGGCAAGCTGCGCACGGACGGGACGGGCTCGATCTCGTTCCTGATCACGGGCGACGAGGAAGACGCCTCGATCAACGGCACCATCAAGCTGCTCAAGTGGGCGGCCGAGCGCGGCGAGAAATTCGATCATTGCGTGCTCGGCGAGCCCTCCAACGTCGAGACGCTCGGCGACACCATCAAGGTCGGCCGCCGCGGCTCGCAATCCGGCACGCTTTATGTCGACGGCGTGCAGGGCCATGTCGCCTATCCGCACCGCGCCTCCAATCCGGTGCCGGATATCTCGCGCTTGATCGTCGCGATCTCCGACGAGCCGCTCGACCATGGCAGCGCGCAGTTCCAGGCCTCCAATCTCGAATTCACTTCAGTGGACGTCGGCAACAAGGCGAGCAACGTCATCCCCGGCGAGGCCCGTGCCAAATTCAACATCCGCTATAACGACAACCACACCCAGGCGAGCCTGCGCGAGCTGGTCGAGACGCGCCTCGCCAAGGCCTGCGGCAACCGCATCAAGGCCCGCATCGTCTGGGAGCCCTCGAACTCCAACGTGTTCGTGACCAAGCCCGGCCCGTTCACCGATCTTGCGGTGTCCGCGATCGAGGAGGTGACGGGACGCAAGCCGGAGCTGTCGACGAGCGGTGGGACGTCGGATGCACGGTTCATCTCGAGCTATTGCCCGGTGATCGAGTTCGGCTTGGTCGGCCAGACCATGCACCAGGTCGACGAGCGCGTGCCGGTGACGGATCTGGAGAAGCTGACGCAGGTCTATCGCGGGATTTTGACGCGGTATTTTGGGTAGGCGCTGCTCTCGCCCAGCACACCACTGGATCGCCCGCGAAGGCGGGCGATCCAGTACTCCGAGACAGCAGCGATAGAACCGAGGGGCCGCGGCGTACTGGATGCCCCGCCTTCGCGGGGCATGACACCGCGGGTGACGCGAGAGCGCGCGCCTGCGCGCTAATAATCCACCTTCATCAGATACAGCCCCTCCGCCGGGGCCACGATGCCGCAGGCGGCGCGGTTGCGGGCGGCGAGAGCTGCGGAGAGGTCGTCCGCGGTCCAGCGGCCATCGCCGACCCAGACCAGCGAGCCCACCATCGAACGGACCTGGCTGTGCAGGAACGAGCGCGCCGAGGTGACAATGGTGATCTCGCGGCCATCGCGCAGCACGTCGAGCTGGTCGAGCGTCTTCTCCGGCGACTTGGCCTGGCACTCGGTGTCGCGAAAGGTGGTGAAATCGTGCTTGCCGAGCAGGCGTTTTGCTGCCGCATGCATCGCATCGGCGTCGAGCTTGCGCGGCACGCGCCAGGCGTGGCCGACATCGAGCGCGAGATTGGCGCGGGTGTTGATGACGCGGTAGCGGTAATGCCGTTTCACGGCGGAGAAGCGCGCCTCGAATGTATCAGGAACGATCTCGGCCTCGAGCACCGCGATCGGATGCGGGCGCAGATGCGCATTGAGACCGTCGCGAAAACGGCCTGGCGGAAACTGCTTCTCGACATCGACATGCGCGACTTGGCCGCGCGCATGCACGCCGGCATCGGTGCGGCCGGCGCCGTGCACGCGCAGATCCGCGCCCGTCATCGCCTTCACCGCCGCTTCCAGCGCGCCCTGCACCGACGGCAGCGTGTCCTGGATCTGCCAGCCGAAGAACGGCGCGCCGTCATATTCGATGGTGAGCTTGTATCGGGGCATCGATCCAGCTTTATCCGGCGTCATTGCCGGGCTTGACCCGGCAATCCATCGCCCAAGAAGGAGTTTTGTTAGAAGATGGATACGCGGGTCAAGCCCGCGTATGACGAGTTGACTAGGTGAATTTAGCTCCCGCCCTCAAGGGCACGCCGCGCAGGAAGTCCGCGGCCTGCATGCGGGCCTTGCCTTCGCGCTGGAGCTCGATGATGCGGATCGCGCCCTCGCCGCAGGCGATGGTGAGGTGATCGTCGAGCACCGCGCCCGGTGAACCCACGCCCTTCGCCAATTCGCATCGCAGGATTTTGACGCGCGCGTTCTCGCTGACACCGTCAAGCTCGGCCCATGCGCCGGGAAACGGCGACAGGCCGTGGATGTGGCGGAGCACGGCGCGTGCGGGCTTGGTCCAGTCGATCCGTGCCTCGGCCTTGTCGATCTTGGCCGCATAGGTGACGCCGTCCTCGCTCTGCTGCTTGAGCTGGAGCCCGCCGCGGTCGAGCCCGGCCATGGCACGCACCATCAGGTCGGCGCCAAGGCGGGAGAGGCGATCGTGCAGATCGAGCGCGGTCATGGTGTCAGTGATCGGAAGCCGCTCGGCCATGGCGACGTCGCCGGTGTCGAGGCCGACATCCATCTTCATCACCATCACGCCGCTCTCGGCATCGCCTGCCATGATCGCGCGGTTGATCGGCGCCGCCCCGCGCCAGCGCGGCAGCAGCGAAGCGTGCAGATTGTAGCATCCGAGCTTTGGCGCATCGAGGATCGCCTGCGGCAGGATCATGCCGTAGGCGACGACGACGGCGGCATCGGCGTCGAACGCACGAAACTCTTCCAGCGCTTCCTCTGTCTTCAGCGTCTTCGGCGTCAGCACGGGCACGCCGAGCTTTCGCGCGGCTTCCTCGACCGGGGTCGGCTGCAATTGCAGCCCGCGCCGTCCGCCCGGTTTCGGCGCACGGGTGTAGACGGCCGCGATCTCGTGGCCGTGCGCGACCAGCTCGAGCAGCGTCGGCACGGAGAAATCGGGCGTGCCCATGAAGATCAGGCGGAGGGGCATCAACAGAACTCGCTGCGTTCCCTCCCCCCCTTGCGGGGGAGGGCTAGGGAGAGGGGTGCCACACGACGCGCTCTCTCGGCACAAGCGTTCGCGGCACGCACGTAATTCAGATGACGGATGGACTTCCGCCGGGGCTACCCCTCTCCCCCGCCCTCCCCCGCAAGGGGGGAGGGAGCGCAGGGAATGCGGAGCAGCATTAGAGACTCACTCGCCCGCGCGCTTGGCGGCTTTCTCGAACTTCTTCATCACGCGGTCGCGCTTGAGCTTCGACAGGTAGTCGACGAACAGCACGCCGTTGAGATGGTCGATCTCGTGCTGGATGCAGGTGGCGTAGAGGCCTTCGGCGTCCTCCTCATGCAGCTTGCCGTCGAGATCGGTGAAGCGCACGCGCACCTTCGCAGGGCGCTCGACCTCCTCGTAATATTCGGGGATCGACAGGCAGCCTTCCTCGTAAGTGGACAGCTCCTCGGAGGAGGCGATGATCTCGGGGTTGATGAACACGCGCGGTTCCGGCTTGGTCTCGCCGTCCTGGTTGGGCTTGGCGAGGTCCATGGTGATCAGGCGCAGCGGCTGCGCGACCTGGATCGCCGCAAGCCCGATTCCGGGCGCGTCGTACATGGTCTCGAACATGTCGTCGGCAAGCTTGCGGATCTCCGGCGTGACCTTCTCGATCGGCTTGGAGACCAGGCGCAGCTGCTTGTCGGGCAGGATGATGATTTCTCGTAGGGCCATGGCGGCGATTTAAGCCGCGCGCCGGATGCGGTCAATGCGGCCAGGAACCCGGCTCACGCTCCGCTCACGATAAAACTTCAGGTTTCGTTAACCATAAAACCTAAGGAGTTCTTTACCGAAATCGTTCCCCCTTCGTTCGCGACCGAGCGCGAATCGGTTAGAAGGGCTGGCATGAGCGAGATCATTTTCATGGCTGGCGACTGGCCGGTGCGCACCATCGATGCGCTGATCGGCTTCGGCGCGCTGGTCCTCATCCTGCTGGTTGTGATTGCGGTCGTGATCACTCGCTCGGGACGGCGCGGCGCGGAACTTGCCATGGCGCATGCGATCCGTGCCGACGAGCTCGAGGAGCGCCTCGCCCAGGTGCTGCACGCCCAAGCTGAGGCCTCCGGCCGGGTCGATGCCATGACCCAGGCGCTGGCCGGCCGTCAGGCCGAGATGGCGCGGGCGGTCAACGAGCGGCTCGATTCGGTGACCCACCGCGTCGGCCAGTCCATGGAACATTCGACCCGCAACACCATGGAGAGCCTGCGCGCGCTGCACGAGCGGCTCGGCATCATCGACAACGCGCACAAGAACCTCACCGACCTCACCACGCAGGTGACCACCTTGCGCGACGTGCTCGCCAACAAGCAGTCGCGCGGCGCCTTCGGCCAGGCGCGGATGGAGGCGATCGTCCAGGACGGACTTCCGAAAGGCTCCTACGAGTTCCAGTTCACGCTCTCGACCGGCAAGCGGCCGGACTGCGTCGTGTTCCTGCCCGACCAGCGCCCGCTCTGCATCGACGCAAAATTTCCGCTGGAGGCGATGACCGCGCTGCACGACGCCCGCACCGACGAGGAGCGGCGCGTGGCCACGCAGCGGCTGCGCGGCGACGTGATGAAGCATGTCAGCGACATCGCGGAAAAATATCTCGTCGCCGGCGAGACCCAGGAGATGGCGCTGATGTTCGTGCCGTCGGAATCGGTCTATGCCGAGATACACGACGGCTTCGACGACGTGATCCAGAAGGCCTATCGCGCTCGCGTCGTGCTGGTCTCGCCCTCGCTCCTGATGCTGGCGATCCAGGTGATGCAGCAGATCATGAAGGACGCGCGCATGCGCGATGCCGCCGACCAGATCCGCACCGAGGTGATCAAGCTCGGCGACGATCTCGGCCGCCTGCGCGACCGTGTGCTGAAGCTGCAAAAGCATTTTGCCGACGTGAACGAGGACGTCCGCCAGGTGCTGATCTCCGCCGACAAGATCGAGAAGCGCGCGGGGAGAATCGAGGAGCTCGATTTCAGCAAGACCGATGCGCCGGAAGGCCCGCGGCTGGTGGCGACGGGCGCACCGGAGCTGTTTCCGCGGAAGCTCCAGGCGGGGGAGTGAGATAGAGGCACACTGTCATGCCCCGCGAAGGCGGGGCATCCAGTATTCCGTGACAGTCGTGATTGAATCGAGACGCTGGTGATTACTGGATCGTCCGCCTTCGCGGACGATGACAGGGGTGAAGGCTGGCATGAGCGCACGCCATTACTACGTCTACATTCTCGCCAGCAGGATCGGCGGAACGCTATATATCGGCGTCACGAACGACATCATCCGCCGCGTGACGCAGCACAAGTCCAAACTCATCGAGAGCTTCACTGAAAAGTACGACGTCGCCCGGCTTGTCTACTTCGAGCAATTCGATGATCCCGAGAACGCGATCAAGCGGGAGAAGCGGCTCAAAAAGTGGAACAGGGCTTGGAAGATTCGACTGATCGAGCAGCACAACCCAAACTGGGATGATCCTTATCCCGGGATCGCCGGCCCACCATGACATACCTCGCCGCGCTGTCATACCCCGCGAAGGCGGGGTATCCAGTACGCCGCGGCGATTGTGGTTGAACCGAGACGCTGGTGTTTACTGGATCGTCCGCCTTCGCGGACGATGACACTGAGGGTGCCGCGGGCTTTCCCCTCTCACCGCACACCAGAGTCTTTTTCCCCAGAATCTGCTAACACCACCCCATGACTGCACCCGAGGTGACCTCCCCCGCCGCTAGCCCCGCCCCTGCGACCTCCTGGCGCGAGAGCCTGGCCGTGTACCTGCAACGGCGGGTGCTGATCGTGCTGTTCCTCGGCTTCTCCTCCGGGCTGCCGCTGGCGCTGTCGGGATCGACGCTGCTGGTCTGGATGCGCGAGGCTGGGGTCGATCTCAAGACCATCGGGCTGTTCGCGCTGGTCGGCACGCCCTACACGCTGAAATTTTTGTGGGCGCCACTGGTCGACGCGCTGCATGTGCCGCTGTTCACGCGCGCGTTCGGACGGCGGCGCGGCTGGCTGGTGTTCTCGCAATTGCTGCTGATCATCGCGATCCTGCTGCTGGCGATGACCGATCCCGCGCGCTCGCCGTTCTACGTCGCGCTCGGCGCGCTGCTGGTGGCGACGACATCGTCGACGCAGGACATCGTCGTCGACGCCTTCCGCGTCGAGAGCCTGCCCGAGAGCGAGCAGGCCGCCGGCATGGCCGCTTACGTTGCGGCCTATCGCATCGGCATGCTGGTCTCGACCGCGGGCGCGCTGTTCATCGTCTCCGGCTTCGAGGACACCGGCATCCCGCGCCCCTCTGCGTGGATGTGGGGCTATGTAGTGATGGCAGCGATGGTGCTGATCGGAACGATCACGGCGCTGGCCGCGACCGAGCCGGAGCAATCGGTGCGGGCGGAAGCCGTGACACAGGCCGAGACCGCGTTCACGCGCGTGCTGCATGCGGCGATCGGCGCCTTCTCGGAGTTCCTATCGCGCAAGGATGCGCTCGCGGCGCTCGCCTTCGTCGTGCTGTTCAAGTTCACCGATGCGTTCTCCGGCACGATGACGGCGCCGTTCGTGATCGACCTCGGCTTCACCCGCAACGACTATGCGGCGATCGTCAAGGGCGTCGGCCTCGCAGCGACGCTGATTGGCGGCTTCGCCGGTGGCTTTGTCGCGCGGCGCTATTCGCTGGCGACATCGCTCTGGATCGGCGGCGTGGTGCAGGCGCTCGCCAACCTGTCCTTCTCCTGGCTCGCCGTGGTCGGCACCAATCAATGGGCGCTGGCGCTCGCCATCTGCGCAGAGAACTTCACCAGCGCCATCGGCACGGTGATCTTCGTCGCCTATCTCTCGGCGCTGTGCCAGAACCCGCTCCACACGGCGACGCAATACGCGCTGCTCACCGCGCTCGCGGCGGTGGGGCGGACGTATCTCTCGTCCGGTGCCGGCTTCGTGGCGGAGACGACCGGCTGGGCACTGTTCTTCGTGATCTGCGTGCTGGTGGCGATCCCAAGCCTGATGCTGCTGGCCTGGCTGCAGAAGCGCGGGCATTTCGAGGCGCTCGGGCCGGTGCGGGTGTGACGCTGCCGCCGTAGTCTCGTAGGGTGGGCAAAGGCGCAACGCGCCGTGCCCACCATCACGCCATGAATTAGAAACAGGTGGTGGGCACGCTTCGCTTTGCCCACCCTACGGCATCTCGCGTGCCGCTTACTGCTTCCTGATCAGGCTCCACTTCGTGATCACGGCCTCGCTCATCTGGCCGGGATCGCTGGCGCAGGCGACCTCGTCGACCTTGACCGAGATCTCCTTGCCGACGAACGATTTCAGCTGCGCGGCCTGCGCGTCGCTGGAGGTGACGAGCTGGAAGGTCTCAGGGCCGGTCTCGAGATTGCACAGCCCGTTCGGCGCCGGCAGGCGGCGCGGCTCTGAGGTGATCTGGTACATCGCAACCCGCTTGCCGGCGTTCTTGACGTCGCGCACCTTCATCGCGTTCAGCTCGCCCGAGAGCACGTCGCCGTTGTTGATCGGCTTGCCGGGCTTGGGCGCCGGCGGCGCCTCGTCGCCCTGCTGCGCCGAGACGGCCGGGGTTACCAGCATCGTCATCGTCAGGGCCAAAGCCAGCCGTGTGGCGAAAAGTTTCGTCATGTCGTCCGTTCCGTGAGGTCTGTAGGATAGCTAGAACAGGGTCCGCTGCCGCATCGCGGCCGATAGCGTACCCTCATCGAGATAATCAAGCTCGCCGCCGACGGGCACACCGTGCGCGAGCCGGGTTACTTTAACGTTGGCGTCCTGGAGCAGGTCGGTGATGTAATGCGCCGTGGTCTGGCCGTCGACGGTGGCATTCAGCGCCAGGATGATCTCGTGCACTTCTGCCGCATGGGCCCGCGCGACCAGCGCGTCGATGGTGAGGTCTTGCGGACCGACGCCGTCGAGCGGCGACAGGGTCGCGCCGAGCACGTGATAGCGCCCTTGCGTCGCATTGGCCCGCTCCAGCGCCCAGAGATCGGCGACGTCGGCGACCACCACGATGATGGCGGGATCGCGCTTCGGATCGGTGCAGACCGTGCAGGGATTTTGGGTGTCGATGTTGCCGCAGGTCTTGCAGACCTGGACCTTGTCGAGCGCGACCTGCAAGGCCGAGGACAGCGGCATCATCAGCGCTTCGCGCTTCTTGATCAGATGCAGCGCCGCGCGCCGCGCCGAGCGCGGGCCAAGGCCCGGCAGCCGCGCGAGAAGCTGGACCAGCCGCTCGATCTCGGGACCTGCAACCGCGCCCATCTTACTGGCCGAACAGCCCCGGCGGCAGGCCGAGCCCGCCGGTGAGCGCCTGCATCTTCTCCTGCATCGCCGTCTCCGCCTTGCGACGGGCATCGCCAAAGGCGGTGACGAGCAGGTCTTCCAGCACCTCGCGCTCTTCCGCCTTCATCAGCGAGGGATCGATCTTGACGCCCTTGACGTCCATCTTGGCGGTCATGCGCACGGCGACGAGACCGCCGCCAGAAATGCCCTCGACCTCCACATTGCCGAGTTGTTCCTGCATCTCCTGCATCTTGGATTGCAGCTGGGCCGCCTGCTTCATCATGCCGAGAAAATCAGCCATGGGTGCTCGTCCTTCAAACTGGCCAAAGCGCGATGAAGCGCGCTTTTGCTTTATTGTTCGAGCATGATCTCTCGGAAAACCGCTGCACACTTTTCCGGATCATGCTCAAAGATCGTCGTCGGCGTCGGAACCGTCGGGCGGATCGTCACTGCCGTAGTCGGCGTTAATATTGGATTCCGGCGCCTCGGGGGCAAGCCTGCGGACCTCGACGACCTTCGCGCCGGGGAAACGCGATAGCACCTCCTGCACGCGCGGATCGGCTTCCGCGGTGCGGGCATGCTCCTGCTTGGCGGCCTGGTTCACCGAGCGCAGCGTCGGCTGGCCCTGCTCGTTGGAGACGATCACGGTCCAGCGGCGGCCGGTCCACATCTCGAACTTGCGTGCGAGCTCGGAGATCATGGTCTTTGACGCGTTCGGCTCGAGCGCGACTTCGAGCCGGCCCTCCTCGAAACGGACGAGGCGCATGTCGCCCCTCGAGCGCGCTCTTGGTCATGATGTCGCGCTTCTGCCCCGGCGAGCGCGACGAGTGGGTGAACTGGGTGACTGGCTGTGCAAATTCTTTGTTGCCACCTTTCGCACAGTGGACCGTGGGTGCCCGGCCGGCACCTGGTCTTCCCTGCGCCCTCTTTCAATCGAGGGTGAGGTATCGAGGCAAAGCTCGGGCGAAATGCGCCGCGAGGATGCGAAGGTGTGTCTGCAATTGAAGATCGAAATGCTAACGTTGCGGCGAGCACCACCCCGTGACCGTCACCCTGAGGTGCCGAAGCGAAGCGGAGGCCTCGAAGGGCGACAGCCCAGCTGCACCTAGGCCGTTCATCCTTCGAGGCTCGCTACGCTCGCACCTCAGGATGCCGGAATGGATACTGCCAGTGCGGAATAATTCTGGATTGCTTCGCTGCGCTCGCAATGACGATGTTGGAACAAGGTGTGGACGAAAACTCAGGTCTCGTGCCCCGGACGCAGCGCAGCGCTTCTTCAGCGGTGCGCTGCAGAGCCGGGGCCCATGCTTGTGGCACTTTGGGTCCCGGCTCTGCGGAGCGGCACCATAGCGCGTCGAAGACGCGCGTGAACGCGCTTATGGCGCCGCACCGCGTCAGGGACACGAGACTGTCCTTGTTAAACCGGCTTACCCGTATACGGCATCGACGCCGTCAGACCGCCGTCCACCGGGAATGCCTGCCCATTCACATACGAGGCCTCGTCGCTCGCCAAGAAGAGCCCCATCGCGGCGAGCTCATGCGGTTGGCCCGGACGCTTCAGCGGATTGAGCTGGCCGATCTTGTCTTGAGTCCCCCGCTCCTTGGCGCGATCGAAGATCGGCTTGGTCATGCCGGTTTCGATCAGGCCGGGGCACACCGCATTGATGCGCACGCCGGTGCCGGTGAGCGAATAGGCGGTGGTCTGCACCAGCGAGATCACGCCGGCCTTGCTCGCCGCATAGGGATGACCGCTGGCGCCGGCCTTGAGGCCCGCGACGGACGCCGTGAGCACGATCGCGCCGGACTGCTGCTTCACCATGTGCGGCATCGCGTACTTCACCGCGAGGAACGGCCCGATCAGGTTGATGCGCAAGATCTCCTGCCAGTGCTCGACGGTCTGCTCGGCAAGCGGAACGAGCCCGCCGGAGACTCCGGCATTGGCCCAGATCACGTCGAGCCTTCCATGCGTCTTCACGGCCTTGTCGATCACCGCGATGACGTCCTTTTCGGAGCCGGCATCCGCGACCATCGCTTCCGCGACACCGCCGGCCTTCTTCACCTCGTCGACGGTCTCCTTCACCGCCTCGGTGCGATCGACTGCGATCAGCCTTGCGCCTTCCTTGGTGAAGAGGAGTGCGGCGGCGCGGCCGATGCCGCTGCCGGCGCCGGTGATGATGACGGATTTGCCTTGCAGGCGGCCCATGCGCTTCTCCCTGGGTTCGTGCACGACGCTTGCCGCGCGACGGAATTTCAAACAGAATTTGAAACGGTAAAGTGTCTTGAGACACGTTCGCTACTGACGTACAGCGACATCACACGGGATGGAAGGGTTTCGATGATGTCCGGCTCCGGCAAGAAGGTCGTCACGACGCGGTGGTGGTGGGTTCGTCATGCGCCGGTGCGCAATGACGGCGGCAACATCTACGGGCAGAGCGATATCGCCTGCGACACCAGCGACACCTATGTGTTCAACGCTGTTGCCAAGGTGTTGCCACGTCACGCGGTCTGGTATTCGAGCAATCTGATGCGGACGCACCAGACCGCCGAAGCGATCTGGGCGGCGGGCTTCCCGAAGCCGGCGTCGATGAAGTGGGAGGCGGATCTCGCCGAGCAAAATCTCGGGAAATGGCAGGGCATGAACCGCGCCGAGTTCGTCGCCAGCCGCCCGGTCGGCACGAGCTGGTTCGCCGACATCAACGAGCCGGCACCCGGCGGCGAAAGTTTCATGGATCTCTACAACCGCACGCGCCGCACCATCGAGCGGATCAACAATGAGGCGGCTGGCCAGGATATCATCGCGGTCGCCCATGGCGGCACCATCAAGGCGGCGGTCGGCCTTGCGCTCGGCGACCTGCCGGAGCAAGGGCTCGCATTCGATATCGACAACGTCTCGGTGACGCGGCTCGATTATTTCGCCAGCCCCGAGCGCAGCGTCTGGCGCTTGCCGATGGTGAACCAGCAGCCGTGGATCGCGGACGATGCGCACGCGGCGATGCATCAGCCGGCGGGACCGGAAGTCAAGAAGCTCGCCTGAGACCGCTGTCCGCGCAAGCGGACGCGGCGTAGACTTCAGGCCAAATCAAATCGTACCTTGGGAGGAAAGCATGACCTTGTTCGACATGAAGGGGAAAGTCGCCGTCATCACGGGATCGACGCGCGGCATCGGGCTTGCGATCGCCGAGCGCATGGCCGAGCACGGCGCCAAGGTCGTGATCTCCTCGCGCAAGGCCGACGTCTGCGAGCAGGTCGCCAAAGACATCAACGACAAGTACGGCAAGGGCACCGCGGTCGCGATCGCCGCCAACATCTCATCGAAAGAGAATCTGCAAAACCTCGTCGACGAGAGCAACCGCGCCTTCGGCAAGATCGACGTGCTGGTCTGCAACGCCGCGTCGAATCCGTATTACGGTCCGCTCGCCGGCATCTCCGACGATCAGTTCAGAAAAATTCTCGACAACAACATCGTCGCCAACAACTGGCTGATCTCGATGGTGGTGCCGCAGATGATCGAGCGCAAGGACGGCTCGGTGATCATCGTCTCCTCGATCGGCGGCTTGAAAGGCTCGACCATCCTCGGCGCCTACGCGATCTCGAAAGCCGCAGACATGCAGCTCGCGCGCAACCTCGCTTGCGAATACGGCAAGCACAACATCCGCGTGAACTGCATCGCGCCCGGCCTGATCAAGACCGATTTCGCCAAGGCGCTGTGGGACAATCCGGAGAATTTGAAGGCCTCGACCTCGCGCTCGCCGCTGCTCCGCATCGGCATCCCCGACGAGATCGCGGGCGCCGCCGTGTTCCTGGGCTCAAAGGCCGGCGACTTCATGACCGGCCAGACCATGGTGATCGACGGCGGTGCGACGATCAGTTGACGCGATAGAGCGGGAAGGGCCACGCAGCTGACCCAACAACAGGTGTCATCGCCCGCGAAGGCGGGCGATCCAGTACTCCGCAGCGGAAATGGTGTGAACGAACTGCTGCCGCGGAGTACTGGATGCCCCGCCTTCGCGGGGCATGACAGTGAGGGTGGAGATGCGGCGCCCCTTCACTCCACCGCCGCGTAAACCAGATCGCGCACCAAGGTCCGCGTAAAATCACGCTGTCCCGGGCCCTGGCTCATGAACACCGCTAACAGATCCTCCTTCGGATCGATCCAGAAGAACGTGCCCGCAATGCCGCTCCAGAAATAGGTGCCGACGCTACCGGGGAAGGGCGCGATGCCGGCCTCGCGGCGGACGGCGAAGCCGAGGCCGAAGCCGTGGCCGGGCGAGAGCAGAGTGCCGTTGGTAACGACATCAGGCCCGAGATGATCTGATGCCATCAGCTCCAGCGTCTTGCGGCCGATGATCCTGTTGCCGTCGAGTGTGCCGCCATTGCGCAGCATCAGCGCGAAGCGGGCATAATCCATCGTGGTCGAGACCAGACCGCCGCCGCCGGATTCCATCACCGGCTGCTCGAGCATGTTGAACAGCGCGACCTTGTCGCCGGTCCAGGGATCGGATGCGAAAGCCTCGGCGAGCCTGTTGGCATTGGTCTCAGCGGTCGAGAAGCCGGTCTCGGTCATCTGAAGCGGCGCGAGGATGCGTTCGGCGAGGTACGCGCCGAGCGACTTGCCGCTGATGACTTCGATGATGCGGCCGAGGATGTCGGTGGAGCGGCTGTAGTTGAACTCGTCGCCGGGCTGACAGACGAGGGGGAAGCTCGCCACCAGCGCGGCGTGCTCGGCATTGGTGATCTTGCGGCTGCGGACGCGGGATTCCTGGTAGAGCTTGTGCACGGGGCCGTCGCCCTGGTGCTCGTAGGTCAGGCCCGAGGTGTGGCGAAGCAGATCCTGCACCGTCATCGGCCGCCGGGCCGGAACCAGTTCCAGCTTGCCACCGCTGACGACGGCGACCTTCTGATCGGCGAACTCCGGGATGAACTTGGCAACGGGATCGCCGAGCAGCAGATGGCCGTCCTCGACCAGCGCCATGATGCCGACCGAGACGATCGGCTTGGTCATCGAGAAGATGCGGAAGATCGAATCAAGCGCCATCGGCGCGGACCCCGCCGGACTCTGCTTGCCGAGCGCCTCGAACCAGCCGACCTGGCCGCCCCTCGCCACCAGCACAGTCACGCCGGGCACGGTTCCCTTGTCGATCTCGCGCTTGAACGCATCCGACATCGCCTGGAGACGGGGCCGCGACAGGCCCAGCGTCTCGGGCTTGGCCTCGGGCAGAGGCGGGGTTTTCGGCGCGGTCGAGGGGCGGGCGGCGGCAGTCGCGGTCATGGTCACTCCCGGGGGACATTATTATCGGGAACGGACTGTGACCCAGAAGGCGCGGCACAAACAAGCGAAGCCAGCGCGCTTCACCCTTGCAAACCAGCCGCCCCCTGTGCTTGAAAGCGCCCCTGATCCGCGTGGCGACGCGAGGGTCCGTAGGAGTGTAGCTCAATTGGTAGAGCACCGGTCTCCAAAACCGGGGGTCGCAGGTTCGAGCCCTGCCACTCCTGCCAGTCCATCCAGCCAATCAGGATAGAGGCAGGTCGGGTAACCCATTGATCCGGATCAGGTCCGCGCGCGGTTGCCGCGGGCATCCGGGCTCGGCCACACCTTGACCTTTGGCCCCATCCGCAGTATCTACCCGGCACTCGCAGCCGGCCCGTTGAGATGCGGATATCCGGCGCGGCTTTAAATCCCCGAACAATCGAGCCCGGTTTCCGGCTCATCCTTCGCGACAGAGGGCTGGGCCAACGGCGGCTGTTCGGGTCCCCGAAATTCATGCGCGTCTGGCGACGGACGTTGGACATTCAAGCGATGGCAGTCAGCCCGTTCAAGTTCTTGCAGGAAGTGCGCTCGGAGACCGCCAAGGTCACCTGGCCGACCCGTCGTGAGACCACGATCACCACCATCATGGTGTTCGTGATGGTCGCCGTGGCTTCGGTCTTCTTCTTCGCCGCCGACCAGATCATCCGCTATCTCATCACCTTCCTCTTGGGCATTCACTGATGGCAACAGCAACCGCTCAATTGACCGACAAGCGCTGGTACATCGTCCACGCCTATTCGAACTTCGAGAAGAAGGTCGCCGAATCGATCCGCGAGCAGGCCAAGCAGCGCGGGCTCGAGGAGCTGTTCGAGCTGGTGCTGGTTCCGACCGAGAAGGTCACGGAAGTGCGCCGCGGCCGCAAGATCGACGCCGAGCGCAAGTTCTTCCCGGGCTACGTGCTGGTGAAGATGAAGCTGACCGACGAGGCGTTTCATCTGATCAAGAACACCCCGAAGGTCACGGGCTTCCTCGGCGCGGAAAACAAGCCGATGCCGATCTCGGAAGCCGAGGCCATGCGCATCCTGCACCAGGTGCAGGAGGGCGTGGAACGGCCGAAGGCGTCGGTGTCGTTCGAGATCGGCGAGAACGTGCGCGTGGCCGACGGCCCGTTCGCCTCGTTCTCGGGTGTGGTCGAGGAAATCGACGAGGCGCGCTCGCGCGTGAAGGTCGCAGTGTCGATCTTCGGCCGCGCAACGCCGGTCGAACTGGAATTCGGTCAGGTCGAGAAGGTCTGATCGGGTAGCGCGCAAAGCCGTAAGGTCTTGCGCAAAGAGAGGCCGTGGGAGGGAGAGGGCGGTTGCCAGCCGCATCCGACCCAGACCACGAACCTGAAACCGCCGGCCTAGCCGGCACAACAGGAGTGATACATGGCAAAGAAAGTGACCGGATACCTGAAGCTTCAGGTCCCGGCCGGTGCGGCGAATCCTTCGCCCCCGATCGGTCCCGCGCTCGGTCAGCGCGGTCTCAACATCATGGAGTTCTGCAAGGCGTTCAACGCCCAGACCCAGAAGGAAGAGAAGAACACCCCGATCCCGGTGATCATCACCATCTATGCGGACCGTTCCTTCACCTTCGAGATGAAGACGCCGCCGGTGTCCTACTTCCTCAAGCAGGCCGCCAAGATCCAGTCCGGCTCGAAGGCGCCGGGCCGTGACAAGGCCGGCAAGGTGACCAAGGCGCAGGTGCGCGAGATCGCCGAGAAGAAGATGAAGGACTTGAATTGCGACACCATCGAATCGGCCATGAAGATGGTCGAGGGCTCCGCCCGTTCGATGGGTCTGGAAGTTGCGGGGTAAGCGGTCATGGCAATCGGAAAGCGTTTGAACAAAGCCCGCGAAGGCATTGACCGCGAAAAGCTTTACCCGCTCGCGGACGCCATCAAGATGGTCAAGGAGCGCGCGAAAGCGAAGTTCGACGAGACCATCGAGGTTTCGATCAATCTCGGCGTCGATCCGCGTCACGCCGACCAGATGGTCCGCGGCGTCGTGACCCTGCCGAACGGCACCGGCCGTACGCTCCGCGTCGGTGTGTTCGCCCGCGGCGCCAAGGCCGATGAAGCCAAGGCGCCGGTGCCGACGTCGTCGGCGCCGAGGATCTGGTCGAGAAGGTGCAGAACGGCTCGATCGATTTCGACCGCTGCATCGCCACCCCGGACATGATGCCGCTGGTCGGCCGTCTCGGTAAGGTGCTCGGCCCGCGCGGCCTGATGCCGAACCCGAAGATCGGCACCGTGACCATGGACGTCACCGGTGCGGTGAAGGGTGCCAAGGGCGGCTCGGTCGAGTTCCGTGTCGAGAAGGCCGGCATCCTGCAGGCCGGCGTCGGCAAGGCCTCGTTCTCCGAGGAGAAGCTGGTCGAGAACATCAAGGCTCTGGCCGATGCTGTCTCGAAGGCGAAGCCGGCCGGCTCCAAGGGCACCTACATCCAGCGCGTTGCGGTGTCCTCGACGATGGGCCCGGGCGTGAAGGTCGAGCCGGGCACTATTCTCGGCTGAGGTTTGGAAATTGCATGAGGCGAGGGGCGGAATTGGGCAACCGATTCCGCCCCTTTCGTTTGTCTGCGGGATTCACCGGAAACAAGAACAATGGCTGACAAGGTCCTGATCTATTCGCGCTTTCCGAAGACGATGATGGCGCGCTTCGCCGAGCAGTTCGAGCTGCTCGACACCGGTGGCAAGCCGGCGCACGAGGTGTTTCCGGCCGACGAGCTCGGCGGCATCCGTGCGATGCTGACCGCTGGCGGCTCGCCGCTTGGCGCGGAGGCGATGGACCTGTTTCCGAAGCTCGGCGCCATCGTCTGCTACGGTACCGGCTATGACGGTGTCGATCTGAAGGCGGCAGCTAGCCGCAACATCGCGGTCGGTCACAGCCCGGGCGCCAATGCCGCCTCGGTCGCCGACATCGCGATGACCCTGATGCTGGCGACGACGCGGCGGATCTTGGTGGCCGACCAATATGTCCGCAGCGGCGACTGGGCCGCGTCAAAACAGTCGCCGATGATGCGGCCGCAGGCCGGCATGCCCGGCCGCCGCATCGGCGTCTATGGCATGGGCGAGATCGGCCGCAAGATCGCCGCGCGCTGCGCCGCCTTCGAGAGCGAGGTCGGTTATTTCAGCCGCACCCAATACGATCTGCCGTATCAGTATTTCCCGTCGCTGGAGGCGCTGGCCGACTGGTGCAGCGTGCTGATGATCGCGGTCCGGGCAGGGGCCGAGACCCAGCACGTCGTCAACGCCGATATCCTGAAGCGCCTCGGCGCGGATGGCTATGTCGTCAATATTTCCCGCGGCTCTGTCATCGACGAGAAGGCCCTGGTCGCGGCGCTCACCGACAAGACCATCGCCGGCGCCGCCTCGACGTCTTCGAGAAGGAACCGCACGCCCCCGACGCGCTGACCGCGCTGCCCAACGTCGTGTTCGCCCCGCATATCGGCGGCCATACCCTGGACTCGCACGTCGCCATGCAGAACTGCGTGCTGGCGAACCTCACCGCATTCTTCGCGGGCAAGCCGCTGCCTTACGCGGTCAAGACCTAGCTGGCGCGATCGAGGCGGAATCTCTCCTGGAGATCGCGCCTGAGCTTGTCGTCTTTCACCGCCGCGATGCGGGCCGCGGCGCGTTCGCGCAGCATCCGGGTCGTAACCGTCGCGTTCGGCTCATGCGGGCTGCGATGCCAGCCGGTCGCGATCAGGAACTGTTCGAGCATCGCATCAGGAACGCGATCGAGCTGGTCGGCGTAGAATTCGCGCTGCTCGTCATTGCCCAGAAAGTAGACGCGCTTGAACGCCAGCGCGCGGCTGCTGAATGCGTCGCTGGAATCGTCCCGGATCAAGCCAAAGCGCTGGCGCTGCTCGGCAGCATATTGATCCGATCCGAAGGCGGCCTTGGCCGCGAGCCGCAGCGCCAGCTCATATTGCCAGGTCTTCAGGTCGCGTCGTTCCTCAAAGACGAGCAGCGCCTGATCCGGGATGCCGGGGAATTTCGCGGCATCCCAGTGGAACGGCAGCTCGGCGCGATTGTAGTCGAAGCCTATGGCCGGGTCCTTCATGCGCGCCACGATCAGGTCGATGAACTGGCGCTGCCGGCCGGGATCAAGCTTGAACCAGAATTTCTGGATCGATTGATAGGCGGGGCTGTGGCTGCTCGACAGTTCGATGAAGGAGGCCATCATGCGGAGCAGCTCGTCATTGACGCCGCCCTTGGCCTGCACGGCCAGCGCGATGTCGAGGGCGGCGGTGCGGGTGGGGCCCTTGGAAATCTCGACCGCGCGGCGGATCAGCTCGGCGATGCTGACGTCGGGTGTCTTCGGCGGTGCAGCCCAGTCGATGCCGTAGGCCGCGGCCGCGAGGTCCTCGGCGGTGAAGGTGGGACCGCCGATCCAGACCATCTGCGATGGACCGCCCGCGAATCCCGACCACACCGACACGGTCGGATCGGGTGCGTTCGGCCTCCCGAATAGCGGGGCGTAGCTGCGCACGACGCGCCGGCCGGAGTGCCAGGTCGCCGCGACGCGCTCCTCGCCGTTCTGCCGGACATTGAGCGTGCCGACGGTGCAGCAACCGACCATGGGATAGTAGGGCCTGGGCTGCATCCTAACTACGAGCCCGTCGGGAATGCTGTCGATCGTCGTTGTCTTCAGGCATTCGCCGATCCGGCCGGCGCGTTGCAGCAGTTCGGACCGGCGGAGCTCCTCAGCGGTGCAATCCTTGGCCGCGGCAAGCTCGGTCATCTGGATCGGTCCGATATGGCCTTTCTCGTCATCGGCGGCATGGACATAGCGATCGACCAGATGATCGGCCAGCAGCGAGACCTGTCCGCAGCAGCCCCGGACCCCGCGGGTGACCAGGGTGACGGTGCGGATGTCCTTCAGTTCCGCCGGTATGGTCCGGACGGCAAGGGACGGATCGGTCTCCGCCTCGGCCTTGTAGCGGTCCACGACGGAGACGCCGAACCAGGCCGCGAAGAACAGCAGCGGCGCCGCGACGAGCCCGGGATGTCTTCGGGTCGCGCCAAAAGCCATCATTCCGACGATGACGGCCAACCAGAGGACGTTGAGGCCGCCAGCGACATCCCGCACGAGGAAGAAGAAGACCAGCGCGATGATCGGCCAGCTTGCCAGCACCCAATAGGCCGCCGCGAGGATCGCCAGTCCGAGGAGCAGGGTGACGGTGTGCCGGATCATTGATCCCTGTCGATTTGCGCTTCAGAGGGAACTTGGAGGAGAAGAGGGTGCGAAGCTCAACCCATAGCTGAGAAGCCTTGCCTGATCCGTAAGGCGTGCATTCCGATGCGGCATTGTGCGAAAAGACTTCGCTAACCCTCGGCGGGACCACGCCTTTGGCGCGGGGTTCCAGTCCCACCGGCATCGGATCGGAACTGGTGCGAATTTTGCTCTTGGCAAGCCGGCAGAGAGCGGTTAAAGAACCGCTTCCGGACGTGCCGGCCTCGGCTGGCGCGTTCGTGCACGCATTCCGAAAACCCGACACGGCAGGAGCTCATTCCTTTTCAGGACGTCCGCGAGGATTTGCCCGAAAAGGAAGGAAAGACTGTCGGCCGGAAGGGATGCGGGCAGAGGTCGGGCGGTTCGCCGGCTGACCTTGTCCTGTCCAAGACTGCAGGCGCCCGCGGGGAATTTCGATTTCTCAACGGCTTAATCGCATGGCCTGCATAGACGGGTGAAGACCGGATTTCACTTCGCACTCAGCTTTAAGGGCTGGCTTTGCGAAACGGGTCTGGTTCGGACCTCGACACGCCGTGGACCTCTAAGGGGTTCCCGGAGGGCAGGCTTTGAATTGTCGTCTTGCCCGGCGCGTCCGAAGGGTTTTGGCCCGGAGGTTCAGGTTTGGGCGGGACGATGGGTGCAACCCGGCGGTCCCGCTTTTCGCGATGACCGCCAACCGGAGAGAGCTTGCTGTGGAACGAGCGGCAAAAAAGGAAGCGGTCGAACAGCTCAATGAGGTCTTCAAGACCACGAGCGTCGCGGTCGTTGCTCAATATTCCGGCCTCACCGTCGCCCAGATGCAGAAGCTGCGCCAGCAGATGAAGCAGGCGGGCGCTGCGGTGAAGGTCTCGAAGAACCGTCTCGCCAAAATTGCTCTTGAAGGCACTGACGTCGTTGCCATCGGCCCCATGCTGAAGGGGCCGACCGTGATCGCCACCTCGAACGATCCGGTAGCGGCGCCAAAGGTCGCCATTGAATTCGCCAAGGCGAACGAAAAGTTCGTCATCGTCGGCGGATCGATGGGGAAGACCGTCCTGAATGTCGACGGCGTGAAGGCACTTGCCTCGCTGCCGTCGCTTGATGAACTGCGCGGCAAGATCGTCGGCCTGCTTGTGGCCCCGGCGACCAAGCTGGCTCAGCTCGCCAACGCGCCCGCGGGCAAACTCGCGCGCGTCATCCAGGCTCATGCCTCAAAGGGCGAAGCGGCCTGACGCCCTTCGCAAAACTCAAACCCGAACCAGACATACACGTAAGGAAACTGAACAATGGCTGACTTGCAGAAGATCGTTGACGACCTCTCGAGCCTCACCGTGCTCGAAGCCGCTGAACTGGCGAAGCTCCTCGAAGAGAAGTGGGGCGTTTCGGCTGCCGCGGCTGTCGCCGTGGCCGGCCCGGCTGGTGGTGGCGCTGCCGCCGCTCCGGCGGAAGAGAAGACCGAGTTCACGGTCGTTCTCGCCTCTGCCGGCGAGAAGAAGATCGAGGTCATCAAGGAAGTCCGCGCCATCACCGGTCTCGGCCTCAAGGAAGCAAAGGACCTCGTCGAGGGTGCTCCGAAGCCGCTGAAGGAAGGCGTGAACAAGGAAGAAGCCGAGAAGATCAAGGCCCAGATCGAGAAGGCTGGCGCCAAGGTCGAGCTCAAGTAAGCACGGCTTACTGGTACGGGATCCCGGGCGAGCATCGGCTCAGCCCGGGATCTTGGTCCACCCTCCAAGGGGGCGGGCCGGATGCAAAAGGCGTGCGACGGAACGCCCCGACGTAGGCCGAACACGAAAAAGTGTGGGGATTTGCGGGTTTAACCCTCGAATCTACACTATTGTCGCCCCATATCGGGTCGACAGCACGAAAGCGCGGTGGGCAGGGAGGCCGGATTTCCCTGTAAGCCGTTGGGAGAGCAGGCTATTTCGGGCTTTTGCAGTCCGTGAAGACGATCGTTGTGACGGGCGGGCGCGCAGCAGCGCCCCGCGCGTCGTTTTGCGTTTTGAAGGTCTGAAGAACAGATTCAGGACATTCCCGCCTGAAACTGAGTTTCCGACCCCCCAAAACGGGTTCGAAAAATTCAACCCGGGAAGCGGTGGCAGCCGCGTTCCGGACGGCGCGCCCAGAGCGGGCGACGAAATGAGAGGCCACGATGGCGCAGCAGACATTCACCGGTCGCAAACGCGTTCGCAAGTTCTTCGGACACATCAAGGAAGTCGCCGAGATGCCGAACCTCATCGAGGTTCAGAAGGCGTCCTATGACCAGTTCCTGATGGTCGATGAACCCACTGGCGGCCGCCTCGACGAGGGTCTGCAGGCGGTGTTCCGCTCGGTGTTCCCGATCTCCGACTTCTCGGGCACCTCGATGCTGGAATTCGTCCGCTACGAGTTCGAGCAGCCGAAATACGACGTCGACGAGTGCCGCCAGCGCGGCATGACCTTCGCGGCTCCCCTCAAGGTGACGCTGCGCCTCATCGTGTTCGATATCGACGAGGAAACCGGTGCGAAGTCGGTCAAGGACATCAAGGAGCAGGACGTCTACATGGGCGACATCCCGCTCATGACGATGAACGGCACCTTCATCGTCAACGGCACCGAGCGCGTCATCGTCTCGCAGATGCACCGTTCGCCCGGCGTGTTCTTCGACCACGACAAGGGCAAGACCCATTCCTCGGGCAAGCTGCTGTTCGCCGCCCGCGTGATCCCGTATCGCGGCTCCTGGCTCGACATCGAGTTCGACGCCAAGGACATCGTCTATGCGCGTATCGACCGTCGCCGCAAGATTCCGGTGACGTCGCTGATGTTCGCCCTCGGCCTCGACGGCGAAGCGATCCTGTCCACGTTCTACAAGAAGATTCTCTACAAGCGGACCAAGGAAGGCTGGCGCGTTCCGTTCGACGCCAACCGTTTCCGCGGCTACTCGACCGTCAACGACCTGATCGACGCCGACACCGGCAAGGTCGTGCTCGAGGCCGGCAAGAAGCTCACCGTCCGTGCCGCCCGCCAGCTCCAGGAGAAGGGGCTGAAGGCGCTGCGCATGGCCGATGAGGAGCTGGTCGGCAACTACGTCGCCGAGGACCTCGTCAACCCGAAGACGGGTGAGATCCACGCCGAAGCCGGTGAGGAAATCACCGACAAGCTGATGAAGGCGCTCAACGAGCAGGGCTACAAGGAGCTGCCGCTGCTCGACATCGACCACGTCAATGTCGGCCCCTACATCCGCAACACGCTCTCGGCCGACAAGAACATGACGCGCGAGGACGCGCTGTTCGACATCTACCGCGTGATGCGTCCGGGCGAGCCGCCGACGCTGGAATCGGCGCAGGCCATGTTCCAGTCGCTGTTCTTCGACGCCGAGCGTTACGACCTTTCCGCCGTCGGCCGCGTCAAGATGAACATGCGCCTCGACCTCGATGCGCCCGACACCCAGCGCACGCTGCGCAAGGAAGACATCCTCTCGGTCATCAAGACTCTGGTGGACCTGCGCGACGGCAAGGGCGAGATCGACGACATCGACCATCTCGGCAACCGCCGTGTGCGCTCGGTCGGCGAGCTCATGGAGAACCAATACCGCATCGGCCTCCTGCGTATGGAGCGCGCGATCAAGGAGCGCATGTCCTCGGTCGACATCGACACGGTCATGCCGCAGGACCTGATCAACGCGAAGCCCGCGGCTGCCGCCGTGCGCGAGTTCTTCGGCTCTTCGCAGCTCTCGCAGTTCATGGACCAGACCAACCCGCTCTCGGAGATCACCCACAAGCGTCGTCTCTCGGCGCTTGGACCGGGCGGTCTGACCCGCGAGCGCGCCGGCTTCGAAGTCCGCGACGTGCATCCGACCCATTACGGCCGTATCTGCCCGATCGAGACGCCGGAAGGTCCGAACATCGGCCTGATCAACTCGCTCGCGACCTTCGCGCGCGTGAACAAGTACGGCTTCGTGGAGACGCCTTACCGCAAGGTCAAGGACGGCCGCGTCACCGACGAGGTCGTGTACCTCTCGGCGATGGAAGAGGGCCGCTACACGGTCGCGCAGGCGAACGTGCCGCTCGACCCGAAGGGCCGCTTCACCGAAGACCTCGTGGTCTGCCGTCACGCCGGCGAAGTTCTGCCGGTGACGCCGGACAAGGTCGACTACATGGACGTGTCGCCGAAGCAGCTCGTCTCCGTCGCCGCGGCGCTGATCCCGTTCCTCGAGAACGACGACGCCAACCGCGCGCTGATGGGCTCGAACATGCAGCGCCAGGCGGTGCCGCTGGTTCGCGCCGAGGCGCCGTTCGTCGGCACCGGCATGGAAGGCGTGGTTGCCCGTGACTCGGGTGCCGCGATCGCGGCGCGCCGTTCCGGCGTGATCGACCAGATCGACGCGACCCGCGTCGTCATTCGCGCCACGGAAGATCTCGATCCGACCAAGTCGGGCGTCGATATCTACCGTCTGATGAAGTACCAGCGCTCCAACCAGTCGACCTGCATCAACCAGCGTCCGCTGGTGAAGGTCGGCGACATCGTCAAGAAGGGCGACATCATCGCCGACGGTCCGTCGACCGATCTCGGCGAGCTCGCGCTCGGCCGGAACGTGCTCGTCGCGTTCATGCCGTGGAACGGCTACAACTTCGAAGACTCGATCCTGCTCTCCGAGCGGATCGTGAAGGAAGACGTCTTCACCTCGATCCACATCGAGGAGTTCGAGGTGATGGCCCGCGACACCAAGCTCGGACCTGAGGAAATCACCCGCGACATTCCGAACGTCTCGGAAGAAGCGCTGAAGAACCTCGACGAAGCTGGTATCGTCTACATCGGCGCGGAAGTGCGTGCCGGCGACATCCTGGTCGGCAAGATCACGCCGAAGGGCGAAAGCCCGATGACGCCGGAAGAGAAGCTCCTGCGCGCCATCTTCGGCGAGAAGGCCTCCGACGTTCGCGACACCTCGCTGCGCGTTCCTCCGGGCGTGCAGGGCACGATCGTGGAAGTGCGCGTGTTCAACCGTCACGGCGTCGACAAGGACGAGCGTGCGCTGGCGATCGAGCGGGAAGAGATCGAGCGTCTGGCCAAGGACCGCGACGACGAGCAGGCGATCCTGGACCGCAACGTCTACAACCGTCTTGCCGAGCTCCTCGAGGGGCGGCAGGGCATTGCCGGTCCGAAGGGCTTCAAGAAGGACACCAAGATCACCCGTGCGGTGCTCGAGGAGTACCCGAAGTCGCAGTGGTGGCTGTTCGCTTCGCCGAACGACAAGCTGATGGCCGAGATCGAGGCCATGCGGAAGCAGTACGACGAGTCGAAGAAGGGGCTTGAACAGCGCTTCCTCGACAAGGTCGAGAAGCTCCAGCGCGGCGACGAATTGCCGCCCGGCGTGATGAAGATGGTCAAGGTCTTCGTCGCGGTGAAGCGCAAGATCCAGCCCGGCGACAAGATGGCCGGCCGCCACGGCAACAAGGGCGTGGTGTCGAAGATCGTGCCGATCGAGGACATGCCGTTCCTCGAAGACGGTACGCACGCCGACATCGTGCTCAACCCGCTGGGCGTGCCCTCGCGCATGAACGTCGGACAGATCCTCGAGACCCATCTCGGCTGGGCCTGCGCCGGCCTCGGCAAGCGTATCGGCCAGACGGTCGATGCCTATTTGTCGAAGCAGGACATCAAGCCGCTGAAGGAAACCTTGAAGAAGGTCTACGGCGAGGACGAGACCATCAAGACGCTCAACGACAACGAGCTGCTTGAGCTCGGCCACAACCTCAGCCGCGGCGTGCCGATCGCAACCCCGGTGTTCGACGGCGCCAAGGAAGCCGACATCGAGGAGATGCTGAAGCTGGCTGGTCTGGACGCTTCGGGTCAGTCGACCGTCTATGACGGCCGCACCGGCGATGCGTTCGATCGCAAGGTGACGGTGGGCTACATCTACATGCTCAAGCTGCACCATCTGGTCGACGACAAGATCCATGCGCGTTCGATCGGTCCGTACTCGCTCGTCACCCAGCAGCCGCTGGGCGGCAAGGCGCAGTTCGGTGGCCAGCGCTTTGGCGAAATGGAGGTGTGGGCGCTCGAGGCTTACGGCGCGGCGTACACGCTCCAGGAGATGCTGACGGTGAAGTCGGACGACGTCGCCGGACGCACCAAGGTGTACGAGGCGATCGTGCGCGGCGACGACACGTTCGAGGCCGGTATTCCGGAATCGTTCAACGTGCTGGTCAAGGAAATGCGCTCGCTCGGCCTCAACGTCGACCTGCACAACTCCAAGATGGGACCGGCGCCGACGTCGGAAGCGGCCGAGTAATTCGACCTTTCATGCCCGGCCTTCGACGGCCGGGCATCGGCGCCCGGCCTGAGGCCTTGAGGGCAGGGCGCCCTGCTCGAGTGATTTTCGAATTTGCGGCCGGAGGCGACCGGCACGCGAGGAGAAGACGATGAACCAAGAAATTATGAATCTCTTCAACCCGACGACGCCGGCTCAGGTCTTCGACCAGATCCGGATCTCGATCGCGTCCCCAGAGAAGATTCTGTCCTGGTCCTACGGCGAGATCAAGAAGCCGGAGACCATCAACTACCGTACCTTCAAGCCCGAGCGCGACGGCCTGTTCTGCGCCCGCATCTTCGGGCCGATCAAGGACTACGAGTGCTTGTGCGGCAAGTACAAGCGCATGAAGTACAAGGGCATCATCTGCGAGAAGTGCTCGGTCGAGGTCACGCTGTCGCGCGTCCGGCGCGAGCGTATGGGCCATATCGAGCTCGCCGCTCCGGTCGCTCACATCTGGTTCCTGAAGTCGCTGCCCTCGCGCATCGGCCTGCTGCTGGACATGACGCTGAAGGATCTCGAGCGGATCCTCTACTTCGAATACTACGTCGTGCTCGAGCCGGGTCTGACCGCGCTCAAGGACCGTCAGCTGCTGTCGGAAGACGAGTATCTGAAGGCGCAGGACGAGTACGGCCAGGACAGCTTCACCGCCATGATCGGCGCCGAAGCGATCCGCGAGCTGCTCAAGGGCATGGACCTCGAGAAGCTCGAGGCTACGCTGCGCGTCGAGATGCAGGAGACCGACTCCGACATCAAGCACAAGAAGCTCGCCAAGCGCCTGAAGATCGTCGAAGCGTTCCGCCACTCCGGCAACAAGCCGGAATGGATGATCATGACCGTGGTTCCGGTGATCCCGCCGGACTTGCGTCCGTTGGTGCCGCTCGACGGCGGCCGCTTCGCGACCTCTGACCTCAACGACCTTTACCGCCGCGTCATCAACCGCAACAACCGCTTGAAGCGGCTGATGGAGCTGCGCGCGCCCGACATCATCATCCGCAACGAGAAGCGCATGCTTCAGGAAGCGGTCGATGCGCTGTTCGACAACGGCCGCCGCGGCCGCGTCATCACCGGCGCCAACAAGCGTCCGCTGAAGTCGCTCGCCGACATGCTCAAGGGCAAGCAGGGACGCTTCCGTCAGAACCTGCTCGGCAAGCGCGTCGACTATTCGGGCCGTTCGGTGATCGTGGTCGGTCCCGAGCTGCGCCTGCATCAGTGCGGCCTGCCGAAGAAGATGGCGCTCGAGCTGTTCAAGCCGTTCATCTATTCGCGGCTTGACGCCAAGGGCCTGTCCACCACCGTGAAGCAGGCCAAGAAGCTGGTCGAGAAGGAGCGGCCCGAGGTCTGGGACATCCTGGACGAGGTGATCCGCGAGCATCCGGTGCTGCTCAACCGCGCCCCGACGCTGCATCGTCTCGGCATCCAGGCGTTCGAGCCCGTGCTGATCGAGGGCAAGGCGATCCAGCTTCACCCGCTGGTCTGCTCGGCCTTCAACGCCGACTTCGACGGTGACCAGATGGCCGTGCACGTCCCGCTGTCGCTCGAAGCGCAGCTGGAAGCGCGCGTCCTGATGATGTCGACCAACAACATCCTGCATCCGGCGAACGGTCAGCCGATCATCGTGCCGTCGCAGGACATCGTGCTCGGTCTCTACTACGTCTCGATCATGCGCGAAGGCCTGCCCGGCGAGGGCAAGGTGTTCGGCGACATGGCCGAGCTCGAGCACGCGCTGCATGCGAAGGTCATCCACCTCCACACCAAGATCAAGTACCGGTGGGAAGGCATGGACGAGACCGGCAAGATCTCCAAGCGCTGGATCGAGACCACCGCCGGCCGCGTCATGCTCGGCAACCTGCTGCCGAAGAACCCGCGCGTCACCTACGAGATCATCAACAAGCTGATGACCAAGCGCGAGATCTCTGGCGTCATCGACCAGGTCTACCGCCACTGCGGCCAGAAGGAGACGGTGATCTTCTGCGACCGCATCATGGCGCTCGGCTTCTACAACGCGTTCAAGGCCGGCATCTCGTTCGGCAAGGACGACATGGTCGTGCCGCACGGCAAGTGGAAGATCGTCGACACCACCCGTACGCTGGCGAAGGATTTCGAGCAGCAGTACAACGACGGCCTGATCACCCACGGCGAGAAGTACAACAAGGTCGTCGACGCCTGGTCGAAGGCCACGGAAGAAATCGCCAAGGCGATGATGAAGGAGATCTCCGCCACCAAGAAGACGGCGAGCGGAGCCGATGCCGACATCAACTCGATCTACATGATGGCCCACTCCGGTGCCCGCGGTTCGCCGGCCCAGATGCGCCAGCTCGCCGGCATGCGCGGCCTGATGGCCAAGCCGTCGGGTGAGATCATCGAGACGCCGATCATCTCGAACTTCAAGGAAGGCCTCTCGGTGCTCGAGTACTTCAACTCGACCCACGGCGCCCGCAAGGGCCTCGCGGACACCGCGTTGAAGACCGCGAACTCGGGCTACCTGACCCGTCGTCTCGTCGACGTCGCGCAGGACTGCATCATCACGCAGTCCGACTGCGGCACCAAGCTCGGCATCAAGATGCGCGCCATCGTCGATGCCGGCACCGTGGTCGCTTCGCTCGGCTCGCGCATCCTCGGACGCACGGCCTGCGAGGATATCCGTGACAGCTCGGGCAAGGTGATCATCAAGCGCGACACGCTGATGGAAGAGAGCCATCTGGAAGCCATCCAGCAGGGTGGTGTGCAGGAGGTGAAGATCCGCTCGGCGCTGACCTGCGAGCTCGTCAACGGCATCTGCGGCAAGTGCTACGGCCGCGACCTCGCCCGCGGCACGCCGGTCAACCACGGTGAAGCCGTCGGCGTCATCGCGGCGCAGTCGATCGGCGAGCCGGGCACCCAGCTCACCATGCGCACGTTCCACATCGGCGGTGCGGCGCAGCTCAACGAGCAGTCCTTCGTCGAAGCCAGCTTCGACGGCAAGATCGTGATCAGGAACAAGGCCATCGCCCGCAACAGCGAAGGTCACCTGATCGCGATGGTGCGCAACATGGTGGTGGCGATCGTCGATGCCGACGGCACCGAGCGTGCGACGCACCGCGTCCAGTACGGCTCGCGCCTGCACGTCGACGAGGGCGACATGGTCAAGCGCGGCCAGCGCGTCGTCGAGTGGGATCCCTACACTCGTCCGCTCCTCACCGAAGTCGAAGGTACGATCGGCTTCGAGGACCTGGTCGAGGGGCAGTCGATCTCGGAAACGCTCGACGAGGCCACCGGCATCGCCAAGCGCGTGGTCATCGACTGGCGCTCGACCCGCGGCGGCTCGGACCTGCGTCCGGCCATCGTGGTCAAGGGCAAGGACGGCAAGGTGCTCAAGCTCGCCCGTGGCGGCGATGCCCGCTACATGCTGTCGGTCGACGCCATTCTCTCGGTCGACGTCGGAGCCAAGGTCAATCCGGGCGACATCCTCGCCCGTGTCTCGACCGAAAGCGCCAAGACGCGTGACATCACCGGCGGTCTGCCGCGGGTGGCGGAACTGTTCGAGGCACGGCGTCCGAAGGATGCGGCGATCATCGCCGAGATCGCGGGCACCATCCGGTTCGGGCGCGACTACAAGAACAAGCGTCGCATCTCGATCGAGCCGATGGACAAGACCGAGGAGCCGCGCGAGTACCTGATCCCGAAGGGCAAGCACATCCACCTTCAGGACGGCGACGTCGTCGAAAAGGGCGACTTCATCGTGGAAGGCAACCCGGCGCCGCACGACATCCTTGCGGTCAAGGGCATCGAGGAGCTCGCGGCCTATCTGGTCAACGAGATCCAGGAGGTCTACCGGCTCCAGGGCGTGCTCATCAACGACAAGCACATCGAGGTGATTGTCCGTCAGATGCTCCAGAAGGTGGAAGTCACCGACCAGGGCGATACGGACATGATCTCCGGCGAGCAGGTCGACAAGATCGAGTTCGACGCGCTGAACGAGAAGGCCAAGGAAGAGGGCAAGAAGCCCGCCACGGGTACGCCGGTTCTGCTCGGCATCACCAAGGCGAGCCTCCAGACCCGCTCCTTCTTCTCGGCGGCATCGTTCCAGGAGACCACCCGCGTCCTCACGGAAGCGGCGGTCAACGGCAAGATCGATCCGCTCGAAGGCCTCAAGGAGAACGTCATCGTCGGCCGGCTGATCCCGGCGGGCACCGGCGCCTCCATGGCCAAGATCCGCGAAGTCGCGATGAAGCGCGACAAGCTGATCCTGGACGAGCGCGAGAAGCAGGCGGCCGTCGTGTCGCCGGCGCCGGAAGCGGAGCTTCCTGCGCTGCCGCCCGCGGAATGATCGTTCATCCGTAAGAATACCGAGGACAATGAAAAGGCCGGCGCAAGCCGGCCTTTTTGCTGCTTTGTTTCCCTGTTGCGGTGCGGGATCAACCTTTGTTCATCTTTCCTTCAGGCGCAAAAGCGCTTCTGCTAGGGCAGCTTAGACCGGTGGATCCCGTGACGGGGGCAGGGCCGGAGACCACGGAACTGACATGCTTGATCTCGCAATCGTAGGCGGCGGCCCCGGCGGGCTGATGAGTGCCTGGTATCTAAAGCGTAAGCTCGGCGACCTCTGCCGCATCACCATCTTCGAGGCGTCCGACCGGCTCGGCGGCAAGATCGTCACGCGCAAATTCGATTCCGCGCCCGCGATGTACGAGGCCGGCGTTGCCGAGATCTACGACTACTCGATGACGGGCCCGGACCCGCTGCGCGAGCTGATCCAGCATTTCGGACTTCAGACCATCCCGATGGACGCCGAGCAGGTGCAGTTCGGCGGCGAGCTGCTCGACGACGTGCCCGGCATGCGCCGCAAATACGGTGCGAAGACCGCCGCTGCGATCGAGGCGTTCCGCAACCGTTGCGCCGAAATGATGTCGCCGATCGAATATTACGAGGGCGTCGGCGCGCACGACAACGAGAACCCCTGGGCCTACAAGACCGCCGAGCAGGTGCTCGACGAGGAGGTCGAGGACGAGACCGCAAAGCGCTTCTTCAAGGTGATGGCGCGCTCGGATATCGCCACCGAGAGCCACAACACCAACGGCCTCAACGCGCTCAAGAACTACCTGATGGATGTCGACGGCTATATCGGCCTCTACTCCATCCAGAACGGCAACGAGCAGCTGATCGAGTGCCTGCAGTCGGAGGTCAACGCCGACATCCAGCTCAATCACCGCGTGCTCACCGTCGGCAAGGCGCCGACCGGCCGCTATCAGCTCAAGATGATGAATGGCAAGGGTCCGGAGACGCGCGACTTCGACCTCGTGCTGGTCTGCCTGCCGCATTCCTGGCTCGCTACGATGGGGTGGGAAGGCGAGCAGCTGCGCAAGTCGATGGTCAAGCACGTCTCCTATTTCGACCGTCCCGCGCACTATCTGCGTGTCTCGATCCTGTTCGACGCCCCGTTCTGGGGCGAGAAGATTCCCGGCGCCTGGTTCATGTCGGAGGCCTTCGGCGGCTGCTGCGTCTACAACGAGGGCGCGCGCCACGACGTCGGCAAGCACGGCGTGTTGAACTGGCTCATTCCCGGCTCCGATGCGCTGGCCTTCGCCAACCTCTCGGACCAGGAGCTGATCGACGCCGCGCTGAAATCGCTGCCCGCCTCGCTCGGCGATGCCCGCGCGCATTTCCTGGAAGGCAAGATCCACCGCTGGCTGTCGTCGGTGAACGCGCTGCCGGGCGGTCTGCCGGTGCGCGACGTCATGACCAACCATCGCCCCGAGCCGAAGGAACATCCCGGCATCGTGGTGGTCGGCGACTATCTGTTCGACTCCACGCTGAACGGCCTGCTCGATTCCTCGGATGCCGCGACCGACATCATCCTGACCGAGATGATGCGCCTGCGCCGCGAGCGCGCGCAGGGCGAGGCGCAGGTCTCCGACAAGATCGATCGCGACTATTTCGAGAACTATCGCGGCCTCGGTCCCTATCACGAAGCCTGGAAGCACTTCACCGATCCCGATTACCTGTCCAAGCTGATCGGCATCGTCTGGGGCAAGGCCAAGGGCTCAAAGCTCCTGGTCGCGGGCTCGGCCAGCGGCGAGCTGGTCGGCGCGCTGCGCGAGCGCGGCATCGATGCCTGGGGCATCGAAAGCAACCGCGCCATCCATGCGAAAACGCCGAAGGCGCTGAAGAAGTACAACAAGCTCGGCTCGATCACCGACATGCCGTTCAAGGATGGCAGCTTCGACTTCGTGTTCGAGACCAGCCTCTGCCACGTGTCCCCGAAGCAGGTGGTCCGCGCGATCCGCGAGCTCAACCGCGTGGTCAAGACCGGACTCGTGTTCGGCTCGATCACCTCGGACATGGCCTCGGTGGTGATCGACCGCTACGACCTCCTGCGCGGGGTCAAGAAGCTCGGCACCTGGTGGGAATGGTCCGAGCTGTTCTTCGGCAACGGCTTCGACCTGTCGATGCACCGCAAGGACTGCACCGACGCGCTCTGGGAGGCGACGCTCGCCGCGGGCAAGGGCCCGGGCCAGTGGTACGCCGACGCCGACAGCTTGCGTTATTCGTTCTTCGACAAGGTCGAGGACGAGGACGACGACTAGCGCTCAAGGATCGGGTGAATTCGCCAATTGTTTTGCCGAATTCATTTTGATCGCATAGAATCGGTGCAATAGCGGCTCTCCGCTATTTCCTGCTTTCTCTGCGGTCATGCCGGCCGTCAGCATCGGTTGGTATCATGGCGTCCAAGCCTCTCTCGCCCGACAAACAGAAGCTCGCCGCCGAAGAGGCGACCGAGCTCGACGACAAGCTCGCCGCCGCCGCCAAGCCGGACCTCGAAGGCGACGAGGACGATGAAGACGAGGAGGATGACGAGCTGGAGCTCGATGACGACGATGAGGACGAGGACCTCGTCGTCTTTACCGCGCGCGAGGCGGCCGGCGCGCTCGCGACCATCCTGGGTTTCATCAAGCCCTTCCTCGCCAACTACAAGCGGATGCTGTCGTTCGTGGCGTTCGGCGTCGTCGTCGAGACGCTGTTCAACGTCATCATGCCGCTCAGCCTGAAATACCTGATCGACGACGCGCTCGGCGAGGAGGATTTCCAGGCGCTGTACAAGATCCTCGGCGTGCTCGCGGCCGCCGGCATCTTCACCTCTATCGTCGCGGTCTGGTACGAGCGCTGGGACGCGCGGCTGGCCGCCTGCATCATCTCCGACGTCCGCAAGCGCCTGTTCGAGCACGTCCAGGACCTGCCGGCGGCCTATTTCGGCCGCACCAAGCGCGGCGAGATCCTGTCGCGCTTCTCGGTCGACCTCTCGGCCTTCGAAGGCTCGGTCAAGACCTTCGCCAACAGCGCGGCGCTGCCGTTTCTGGAATTGGTCGCCGGCATTGTCCTAATGGTGTTCCTGAACTGGCAGCTCGCCGTCGTCGCGCTGCTGGTGTTCCCGATCACGCTGATCGGCCCGCGCATCCTCACCCCGAAGGCGGTGCAGGCCAATTACGAGCAGAAGCTCAACGAGAGTGCGCTGCTCGGCATGGTGCAGGAGAACGTGGCGGCGCAGGCCGTGATCAAGGCGTTCAGCCTGCAGCGCAAGATGTTCGGCTTCTTCCGCTTCCGCAACGACGAGACCCGCAACAAGATCGCCTCCGCGGCGTTCCTGTCGACCATGGTGGAGCGAACGGTCACCATCTCGGTGCTGATGCTGCATCTCGTGGTGCTCGCGATCGGCGCCTATCTGGCGACCAAGGGCCAGATCACCATCGGCACCTTCGTCACCTTCGAGAGCGCGTTCTGGGAGGTCTCCTACAACATCGCCCATGTGATGCACTTCATCCCGGTGTCGATCTCCTCGGCCGCCGCGATCCGCCACATCCAGGAGCTGCTCGACGAGCCGACCCGCGGCGCCGATCGGCCGGGCGCGCCCGACCTGCCGCGCATCACCAACGACATCACCTTCGACCACGTCACCTTCCAGTACGAAGGCAGCCAGACGCCGGTGCTGGACAATCTCAGCCTCAAGCTAAACGTCGGCAAGAGCATCGCCATCGTCGGGCCCTCGGGCTCGGGCAAAAGCACGCTGCTCAATTTGATCCTGCGGCTCTACGTGCCCGATGAGGGGCGCGTCACCATCGACGGCGTCGACGTCCGCAAGGTGACGCTGGATTCGCTGCGCCGGAGCATGGCGGTCGTGTTCCAGGAGAACATGCTGTTCAACATGTCGATCCGCGAGAACATCCGGCTCGGCAAGGAGGGCGCGACCGACGAGGAGGTGGAGGAGGCGGCGAAAAAGGCCGAGATCCATCGCTACATCATGAGCCTGCCGCAGCGTTACGACACCCCGGTCGGCGAGCGCGGCGACACCTTGTCGGGCGGCCAGCGCCAACGCATCGCGATCGCGCGCGCGATCATCCGCAATCCCTCGGTGCTGCTGCTCGACGAGGCCACCTCGGCGCTGGACCAGACCACGGAAGCGGCGATCAATCGCACTCTGCTGAAGGTCGCCAAGGGCCGCACCATGATCTGGTCGACGCATCGCCTGACCTCGGTGGTCGAGATGGACGAGATCATCGTCATTTCAGGGGGCAGGGCGATCGAGCGCGGCCCGCATGCCGAGCTGCTCGCGAAGAACGGCACCTATCGCAAGCTGTGGAACGACCAGATGCACCAGCCGCACAGCGCTGCGGCTCAGGCCGATGACGACAGCGAGGATGACGACGAGGAAGACGACGACCTTGAGGATGATGAGGACGAGGACGACGAGGAGGAGTGACCGAGGAAGTTCGGTTCCAGGTCGAAGGCACCTCCGAGCGGCCGCAAGAGCCCCTGAACCGACCAGGCCATGAAGCGCGCCCAGCGCTGTGCCGTCCAATAGGGGCCTGTCGCGGTCGAGACCAAGCGGAAATCGAACGCCTTCGCCGCCGACCATTCGTCGCAGGCCCGCTTGACGGGATCGGCATAGAACGCGGCGACCTTCGCCGCATCCATCCCGTCGGAGGCGAGCCACTGCGGGATGTAGACATTGCAGAGCCGCTCGACGTCCGTGAAGACCTTGTCGCAGCCGGTGCCTGCGGCGGGGCAGGAGGTCGCGAAGGCATCGCCCACCAATACGAGGCCGGGCTGGCCGCTTGCATCGTTCACATAGAGATCGACCGGGCGGATCTTGATCTCGCCGGGAATGTCGAATGGGCCGGTGATGTGTTTGAGCCGGGGTAGGGCGGCGTTCAGCGTCTCGGCTGGCCTGCGACGCAGCTCGCCGAGCCAGGGATCGTCGAAGCTGCGGTAGACGAACAGATTGGCGCGCATCCGCGGGCCGATCGGAAACAGCGTGATGTAGGGAATGCGGTCGCTCGGCCGCTCCGAGAAATAGGTCAATGCGGGGAAATCGAACGAATTCCGCCCCGCCGGCACCACGTCGAATCCGATCGAGATCGAATGGCAGGCGCTGACGACCTTCCGCGCAATGCCGAGCTGGTGGCGCAGGCCGACATTGAGGCCATTGGCGAGCACGACGAGGCGGGCCGAGATCGTCTCGTCATTGGAGAGCGAGACCCGCTGCCGCTCCGGGCTGGTCTCGACCGCAACGGCCTTGGCGCAGATGCGCTCGACGCTCGCAGGGATCTCGTCGCGGACGGCGCCAACCAGGGAATCGTAGAGGATGTTGAACTGCCGGCTCGGCGCCTTGTCGAGCAGACGGCCGAAACGCGCGATCCAGTTCTCGCCGGCAAAGGTGGCGCGGCGCAGCACCGATTCTCCGATTCCGGTCTTCAGGAATCGCTCGACCTGGACATGGCCGCTGAGTTTCTCGACGCGAAAATCCGCCGGATAGCTCTCATGCGGATCGATCAGGGCTGTCGAAATGCCGGCGCGGCCGAGCATCGCAGCGGTGGTCGAGCCGGACAAACCCCCGCCGATGATGGCAATGTCGGTGTACCGCATGGCGTAAATCTCTGCCGAAGGCGGCAGATTGCCGCATCAACAGGAAAAAAAGCCTTAGCAAGAGATATAAAAGTATATTTCGCCCGGATGTAAATGGGTCGCTGGGGTAGCGGAACAGGAAACCCATGCCCATATCCGGATGACGCGGTGAGTGCGACAAACAGCGATTTCGACAGTCGCGAGAAGCGTTTTCTGACTGTCGTTTCACCTTGACTTGAGCGATTCTCACTTATAGAAAGCGCCTCACTTAACGACAGGCGGTGAGCATCGCCAACGTCGGAACGGGCCACCCGTTGATCGCCAGGGACCATATCTCGGGGATCGATTAAGCGGGCACCAACCTCGACGAATGCCGCTCAAACGCTGTCGATCATAGCTAGGCAATGCCAGTGCGATTTTAGTTCTCTTGAGCTCGTTCTCTTGAGATCGAATTCGGATGCATGACCTCGGTGCGCAGGCCGCAGCTTTACGCTGATCGGCCTCAATATCGCGGTCCTCTGTGGCGTCGAAGCGCTTTCCGCTCGTTGATGGAGCGGTTGGCGCAATTTCGCTTTGTGCGGATTGTTCCGCAAAAGGCGGCCTCGTCGGGCAGGTGGCCCGAGAAGAATTTGCGGTTCCGGCGACGGACCGCGCCAAGACAGCGGGCCCGGAAGGGGCCGCGACAGAACAAAGGGTAAGGCCAGGATGCCGACGATCAACCAGCTGATCGCTCAACCGCGTGAAGTGCAGAAGTCGCGCAAGAAGGTGCCGGCGCTGCAGCAGTCGCCGCAGAAGCGCGGTGTTTGCACGCGCGTCTACACCACGACCCCGAAGAAGCCGAACTCGGCGCTTCGTAAGGTCGCCAAGGTGCGCCTGACCAACGGCTTCGAGGTGATCGGCTACATCCCCGGCGAGGGCCATAACCTCCAGGAGCACTCGGTGGTCATGATCCGCGGCGGCCGCGTCAAGGACTTGCCCGGCGTGCGCTACCACATCCTCCGCGGCGTTCTGGATACCCAGGGCGTCAAGAACCGTAAGCAGCGTCGTTCGAAGTACGGCGCCAAGCGTCCGAAGTAAGCGGGAACCAGCTCAATGTCTCGTCGCCACTCAGCGGAAAAGCGCGAAGTTCTCCCGGATCCGAAGTTCGGGAACATCATCGTCACGAAGTTCATGAACTCGGTGATGTACGCCGGCAAGAAGTCGGTCGCCGAAGGCATCGTCTATGGTGCGTTTGGTATCATCGAGAGTAAGACCAAGCAGAACCCGCTCGGCGTGTTCGAGCAGGCGCTCGAGAACGTCATGCCGACGATCGAGGTTCGCTCCCGCCGCGTCGGCGGCGCGACCTACCAGGTTCCGGTCGAGGTTCGCTCGACCCGCCGGCAGGCGCTTGGCATTCGCTGGCTGATCGCGGCTGCGCGCGAGCGCAACGAGAAGACGATGACCGAGCGGCTCTCGGCGGAGCTCTTGGACGCATCGAATAACCGGGGGAACGCCGTCAAGAAGCGTGAAGACGTGCACCGGATGGCGGAAGCCAACCGCGCCTTCTCGCACTATCGCTGGTAACGGCGAAACAAACGGACTCGCAAGGAACACCCCATGCCCCGCCAACATGCCATCGAGGACTACCGTAACTTCGGTATCATGGCGCATATCGACGCCGGCAAGACCACGACGACCGAGCGCATCCTCTATTACACCGGCAAGAGCCACAAGATCGGCGAAGTGCACGAAGGTGCCGCGACGATGGACTGGATGGAGCAGGAGCAGGAGCGTGGCATCACGATCACCTCGGCTGCGACCACCGCGTTCTGGGCCGGCAAGCGCCTGAACATCATCGACACGCCCGGCCACGTCGACTTCACCATCGAGGTCGAGCGTTCGCTGCGCGTGCTCGACGGCGCCGTCTGCGTGCTCGACTCCAACCAGGGCGTCGAGCCCCAGACCGAGACCGTCTGGCGCCAGGGCGACAAGTACAAGGTTCCGCGCATCGTCTTCGCCAACAAGATGGACAAGATCGGCGCCGACTTCTTCAAGTGTCTGGCCGACATCGTCGACCGTCTGGGCGCCAAGCCCGTCGCGATCCAGCTGCCGATCGGTGCCGAGAACAACTTCAAGGGTCTCGTCGACCTCGTGAAGATGAAGGGCGTCGTCTGGAACGATGAATCGCTCGGCGCGAAGTTCGACTATGTCGACATTCCGGAAGACCTCGTCGACCAGGCCAAGGAATACCGCGAGAAGATGGTGGAAGCCGCCGTCGAGCTCGACGACGACGCCATGGCCGCCTATCTCGACGGCAAGGAGCCGGACGAGGCGACCCTGAAGCGCCTGATCCGCAAGGCGGTGCTGACCGGCGCGTTCTATCCCGTGCTGTGCGGCTCGGCCTTCAAGAACAAGGGCGTGCAGCCGCTGCTCGACGCCGTCGTCGACTATCTGCCGTCGCCGCTCGACGTGCCCGCGATCAAGGGTACCGACGACAAGGGCAACGAAGTCGTGCGCAAGGCGGACGACAAGGAGCCGCTGGCGCTGCTCGCGTTCAAGATCATGGACGACCCGTTCGTCGGCACCATCACCTTCTGCCGCATCTACTCCGGTATCCTGCAGAGCGGCACCGGCGTCGTGAACTCGACCCGCGAGAAGAAGGAGCGCATCGGGCGCATGCTGCTCATGCATGCGAACAACCGCGAGGACATCAAGGAAGCCTATGCCGGCGACATCGTCGCGCTGGCCGGCCTGAAGGAAGCGCGCACCGGTGACACGCTGTGCGATCCCGACAAGCAGGTGATCCTGGAGAAGATGGAATTCCCCGAGCCGGTCATCGAGATCGCGATCGAGCCGAAGTCCAAGGCCGACCAGGAGAAGCTGGGCGTGGCACTGGCCAAGCTCGCCGCGGAGGATCCGTCCTTCCGCGTGTCGACCGACCACGAGTCCGGCCAGACCATCCTCAAGGGCATGGGCGAACTCCATCTCGACATCAAGGTCGACATCCTCAAGCGCACCTACAAGGTCGACGCCAACATCGGCGCGCCGCAGGTTGCGTTCCGTGAGCGCGTCACCAAGCGGGTCGAGCACAGCTACACCCACAAGAAGCAGACCGGCGGTACCGGCCAGTTCGCGGCCGTGTCGTTCATTGTCGAGCCGAACGAAGCCGGCAAGGGCTACGAGTTCGAGTCGAAGATCGTCGGCGGCGCGGTGCCGAAGGAATACATCCCCGGCGTCGAAAAGGGCCTGGAGAGCGTGCTCTCGTCCGGCGTGGTCGCGGGCTTCCCCGTGGTCGACGTCAAGGTGCAGCTCGTCGACGGCAAGTATCACGACGTCGACTCGTCGGCGCTCGCCTTCGAAATCGCTTCGCGCGCCTGCTTCCGCGAAGCGCTGCAGATGGGCAAGTCCGTCCTGCTCGAGCCGATCATGAAGGTCGAAGTGGTGACCCCGGAAGACTACACCGGCTCGGTCATCGGCGACCTGAATTCCCGGCGCGGTCAGATCCAGGGGCAGGACATGCGCGGCAACGCCAACGTCATCAACGCGATGGTGCCGCTCATGAACATGTTCGGTTACGTGAATAACCTACGCTCGATGAGCCAGGGTCGCGCGACCTTCACCATGCAGTTCGACCACTACGCAGAAGCGCCGGCCAACGTGTCGGCAGAAGTCCAGAAGAAGTTTGCCTGATTGTCGTCGGTCTGAAAGCTGACGATTGAACGGAGAGTCAAATGGCCAAAGCAAAGTTTGAACGTAACAAGCCGCACTGCAACATCGGCACCATCGGTCACGTCGACCATGGCAAGACGTCGCTGACCGCGGCGATCACCAAGGTTCTCGCCGAAGCCGGCGGTGCGACGTTCACCGCGTACGACCAGATCGACAAGGCGCCGGAAGAGAAGGCGCGCGGCATCACCATCTCGACCGCGCACGTCGAGTACGAGACGCCGAACCGCCACTACGCCCACGTCGACTGCCCCGGCCACGCCGACTACGTGAAGAACATGATCACCGGCGCCGCCCAGATGGACGGTGCGATCCTGGTCGTGTCGGCCGCTGACGGCCCGATGCCGCAGACCCGCGAGCACATCCTGCTCGCCCGCCAGGTCGGCGTGCCCGCGCTCGTCGTGTTCCTCAACAAGTGCGACATGGTCGACGATCCGGAGCTGCTCGAGCTCGTCGAGCTCGAAGTCCGCGAGCTGCTCTCGAAGTACGAATTCCCGGGCGACACGATCCCGATCATCAAGGGCTCGGCGCTGGCCGCTCTGGAGGACTCCAACAAGGCGCTCGGCCACGACGCCATCCTCGAGCTGATGAAGAACGTCGACTCGTACATCCCGCAGCCGGAGCGTCCGATCGACCAGCCGTTCCTGATGCCGGTTGAAGACGTGTTCTCGATCTCGGGCCGCGGCACCGTCGTGACCGGCCGTGTCGAGCGCGGCATCGTCAAGGTCGGCGAGGAAATCGAGATCGTTGGTCTCCGCGCCACCCAGAAGACCACCGTCACCGGCGTCGAAATGTTCCGCAAGCTGCTCGATCAGGGTCAGGCCGGCGACAACATCGGCGCTCTGCTCCGCGGTACCAAGCGCGAAGACGTCGAGCGCGGTCAGGTGCTGTGCAAGCCGGGTTCGGTCAAGCCGCACACCAAGTTCAAGGCTGAGGCTTACATCCTCACCAAGGAAGAGGGCGGTCGCCACACCCCGTTCTTCACCAACTACCGTCCGCAGTTCTACTTCCGCACCACCGACGTGACCGGTGTCGTGCACCTGCCGGAAGGCACCGAGATGGTGATGCCGGGCGACAACATCGCGATGGAAGTGCACCTGATCGTGCCGATCGCGATGGAAGAGAAGCTCCGTTTCGCGATCCGCGAAGGTGGCCGCACCGTCGGCGCCGGCGTCGTCGCCTCGATCATCGAGTAATTACGAGAATAGGGACGGCGAGTAGCGAGTGGTGACATTCGCTATTCGCTATTCGCCACCCACTGAAGAGAGACCACGGCAATGAACGGCCAAAACATTCGTATCCGTCTCAAGGCGTTCGACCATCGTATCCTCGATACGTCGACCCGCGAGATCGTGAACACGGCGAAGCGCACCGGCGCGCAGGTCCGCGGACCTATTCCGCTGCCCACCCGCATCGAGAAGTTCACCGTCAACCGTTCGCCCCACGTCGACAAGAAGAGCCGCGAGCAGTTCGAGATGCGCACTCACAAGCGCCTGCTCGACATCGTCGATCCGACCCCGCAGACCGTCGATGCTTTGATGAAGCTCGACCTGGCCGCCGGTGTCGACGTCGAGATCAAGCTCTAAGATTTTGGATCCCGTTCGCGTAAGCGGACAGAAAGAACAGGAAGCAAGCCGATGCGCTCCGGAGTGATCGCACAAAAGGTCGGGATGACGCGGGTCTTCACGGAGGCCGGCGAACATATCCCCGTGACCGTGCTGAAGCTCGGCAATTGCCAGGTCGTAGGCCACCGCACCGAAGAGAAGAACGGTTACGTCGCGCTCCAGCTCGGTTCTGGTGCCCGCAAGACCGTTTACATGCCCAAGGCCGAACGCGGCCAGTTCGCGGTCGCCAAGGTCGAGCCGAAGCGCCGGGTCGAGGAATTCCGCGTCACCGCGGATGCCATGATCCCGGTCGGCGCCGAGATCCAGGCCGATCACTTCGTCGTCGGCCAGTTCGTCGACGTCACCGGCACCTCGGTCGGTAAGGGCTTTGCCGGCGGTATGAAGCGCTGGAACTTCGGCGGTCTGCGCGCCACGCACGGTGTGTCGATCTCGCACCGCTCGATCGGTTCGACCGGTGGTCGTCAGGACCCCGGCAAGACCTGGAAGAACAAGAAGATGCCCGGCCACATGGGTGTCGATCGCATCACCACGCTCAACCTTCGCGTCGTCCAGACCGATGTCGAGCGCGGCCTGATCCTCGTCGAAGGCGCCGTTCCCGGCTCCAAGGGCGGCTGGATCCGCGTGCGCGACGCCGTCAAGAAGCCGTTGCCGAAGGAAGCTCCGAAGCCCGGCAAGTTCAAGGTTGCTGGCGACGCGGAAGCCGCTCCGGCTGCGCAGGAGGCGTGAGATGGAACTGAAGGTCACCACCCTCGAAGGTAAGGAAGCCGGCTCCGTCCAGCTGTCCGACGCCATCTTCGGTCTCGAGCCGCGCGAGGACATCATCGCGCGCTGCGTGCAGTGGCAGCTCAACAAGCGCCAGGCCGGCACGCACAAGGCCAAGGGCCGCGCCGAGATCTGGCGCACCGGCAAGAAGATGTACAAGCAGAAGGGCACCGGCGGTGCTCGTCACGGCTCGGCCCGCGTGCCGCAGTTCCGCGGCGGTGGCCGTGCCTTCGGTCCGGTGGTGCGTTCGCACGCCACCGACCTGCCGAAGAAGGTCCGCGCGCTCGCGCTCAAGCATGCGCTCTCGGCCAAGGCCAAGGACGGCGATCTCGTCGTGATCGAGAAGGCCGCGCTGGAAGCCGCCAAGACCAAGGCGCTGCTCGGTCACTTCTCGGGCCTGGGGCTCACCAACGCGCTGATCATCGACGGCGCCGAGCTCAACAACGGCTTTGCCGCTGCGGCCCGCAATATCCCGAACATGGACGTGCTGCCGATCCAGGGCATCAACGTCTATGACATCCTGCGCCGTCAGAAGCTCGTTCTGACCAAGGCCGCCATCGATGCGCTGGAGGCGCGCTTCAAATGAGCAAGAACATCGAGCCTCGCCACTACGACGTGATCCTGTCGCCGGTCGTGACCGAAAAGGCCACGATCGCCTCGGAGCACAACAAGGTGCTGTTCAAGGTGGCCGCGAAGGCGACCAAGCCGCAGATCAAGGAAGCGATCGAGAAGCTGTTCGACGTCAAGGTCAAGAGCGTCAACACGCTGGTCCGCAAGGGCAAGACCAAGGTCTTCCGCGGCAATCTCGGTTCGCAGTCGAACTCCAAGCGCGCGATCGTGACCCTCGAAGAGGGCCATCGGATCGACGTGACCACCGGTCTGTAAGGTCGTACGACGATGGCACTGAAGACATTCAATCCCACGACGCCGGGCCAGCGCCAGCTGGTCATGGTCGATCGTTCGGCCCTCTACAAGGGCAAGCCGGTCAAGGCGCTCACCGAAGGCAAGCACTCCTCGGGCGGTCGCAACAACACCGGTCGCATCACCGTGCGTTTCCGCGGCGGCGGTCACAAGCAGACGCTGCGTATCGTCGACTTCAAGCGTGACAAGGTCGATGCGCCCGCGACGGTCGAGCGGCTGGAGTACGATCCCAACCGCACTGCGTTTATCGCGCTGATCAAGTATCAGGACGGCGAGCAGGCCTACATCCTGGCGCCGCAGCGCCTGGCCGTGGGTGACACCATCGTCGCCGGCAACTATGTCGACGTGAAGCCGGGCAACGTCATGCCGCTCGGCAACATGCCGGTCGGCACGATCATCCACAACATCGAGGTCAAGATCGGGAAGGGTGGCCAGCTCGCTCGTTCGGCGGGCACCTACGCCCAGCTCGTCGGCCGCGACCAGGACTACGTCATCATCCGTCTGAACTCAGGCGAGCAGCGTCTGGTGCACGGCCGTTGCCGCGGCACGATCGGCGCGGTGTCGAACCCGGATCACATGAACACCTCGATCGGCAAGGCCGGCCGCAACCGTTGGCTGGGCCGCAAGCCGCATAATCGCGGCGTTTCGATGAACCCGATCGACCATCCGCACGGCGGTGGTGAAGGTCGTACCTCGGGCGGCCGCCACCCGGTCACCCCGTGGGGCAAGCCGACCAAGGGCAAGAAGACCCGCTCCAACAAGTCGACCAACAAATTCATTCTCCTAAGCCGCCACAAGCGGAAGAAGTAAGGAACGCCGGACATGGTTCGTTCAGTCTGGAAAGGCCCGTTCGTCGAGGGTTCTCTGCTCAAGAAGGCAGATGCCGCCCGTTCGTCCGGCCGTCACGACGTCATCAAGATCTGGAGCCGTCGCTCGACGATCCTGCCGCAATTCGTCGGCCTGACCTTCGGCGTCTACAACGGTCAGAAGCACGTGCCGGTGGCCGTCAACGAGGAAATGGTCGGTCACAAGTTCGGCGAGTTCTCGCCGACCCGGACCTTCCATGGCCACTCCGGCGACAAGAAAGCCAAGAAGGCTTGAGGATTAAACGATGAGCAAACCTAAGCGCGAACGGAGCCTCGCCGACAACGAGGCCAAGGCGGTCGCCCGGATGCTGCGGGTGAGTCCGCAGAAGCTCAACCTGGTCGCCCAGCTCATTCGCGGCCGGAAGGCTTCCGCTGCGCTCGCCGACCTGCAGTTCTCGCGCAAGCGGATCGCGGTTGACGTGAAGAAGTGCCTGGAATCGGCGATCGCCAACGCCGAGAACAACCACGACCTCGACGTCGACGATCTCGTCGTGGCGCAGGCCTTCGTCGGCAACGGCCTCGTGATGAAGCGCTTTGCCGCCCGCGGCCGTGGCCGCTCGGGCCGTGTCTACAAACCATTTTCGCAGCTGACGATCATTGTTCGTCAGGTCGAAGCCGAAGCAGCAGCGGCTTAAGGGTCGCAGGAGAAAACGATGGGTCAAAAGATCAATCCGATCGGTCTGCGTCTCGGCATCAACCGGACCTGGGATTCCCGCTGGTTCGCCGGCAAGCAGGAATACGGCAAGCTGCTGCACGAGGACGTCAAGATCCGCGAGATCCTGCACAAGGAGCTCAAGCAGGCGGCCGTCGCCCGCATCGTGATCGAGCGTCCGCACAAGAAGTGCCGCGTCACCATCCACTCGGCCCGTCCGGGCGTGGTGATCGGCAAGAAGGGCGCCGACATCGACAAGCTGCGCAAGAAGGTCGCGGACATCACCTCGTCCGACGTCGTCATCAACATCGTCGAGATCCGCAAGCCGGAGCTCGATGCGACGCTGGTGGCGGAATCGATCGCGCAGCAGCTGGAGCGCCGCGTAGCGTTCCGCCGCGCCATGAAGCGCGCCGTGCAGTCGGCGATGCGTCTCGGCGCGGAAGGCATCCGCATCAACTGCTCGGGACGTCTGGGCGGTGCGGAAATCGCGCGCATGGAGTGGTATCGCGAAGGCCGCGTGCCGCTGCACACGCTGCGCGCCGACATCGATTACGGCGTTGCGACCGCGTTCACGACCTTCGGCACCTGCGGCGTCAAGGTCTGGATCTTCAAGGGCGAGATCCTCGAGCACGATCCGATGGCCCAGGACAAGAGAATGGCCGAAGGCGAGACCGGCGGCAGCAGCGATCGCGGTGGCCGTCAGCGCCGCGAGACGGCTGCAGCCTAAAGCCAGACAGGAATTTGAGGGCTTAAAGCCATGATGCAACCTAAGAAAACGAAGTTCCGGAAGGCGCATAAGGGCCGCATCCACGGCGTCGCGTCTTCGGGCGCGACGTTGGCGTTCGGCCAGTTCGGCCTGAAGGCGACCGAGCCTGAGCGCGTCACCGCCCGCCAGATCGAAGCCGCTCGCCGCGCGCTGACCCGCCACATGAAGCGCGCCGGCCGCGTCTGGATCCGCGTGTTCCCCGACGTTCCGGTGTCGAAGAAGCCGGCCGAAGTCCGCATGGGCTCCGGCAAGGGTTCGCCGGAATTGTGGGTGGCGCGCGTCAAGCCGGGCCGGGTGCTGTTCGAGATCGACGGCGTCAACACCCAGACGGCGCGTGAGGCGCTGACCCTGGCGGCCGCCAAGCTGCCGATCAAGACGCGCTTCGTCGAGCGCATTGCGGAGTAATGGCCATGGCACAGATGAAGATCGAAGACATCCGCGCGATGAGCCCCGACCAGCAGGATGACGCCATCCTGAACCTGAAGAAGGAGCGCTTCAACCTGCGCTTCCAGCGCGCCACCGGGCAGCTCGAGAACACCTCGCGCCTGCGCGAGGCCCGCCGTGACATCGCCCGGATCAAGACCGTCGCCGCGCAGACGCGCGCGAAGAAGAAGTAAGAGGCTTACGAAGATGCCGAAACGTACTTTGCAGGGCGTGGTCGTCAGCGACAAGCAGGCCAAGACCATCGTGGTGCGCGTCGATCGCCGCTTCACGCACCCGATCTACAAGAAGACGATCCGCCGTTCGAAGAACTACCACGCGCACGACGAGAGCAACGAGTTCAAGCCGGGCGACATGGTGTGGATCGAGGAATCGAAGCCGATTTCGAAGCTGAAGCGCTGGGTCGTGATCCGGGGCGAGCACAAGAAAAGCGCCTGATCTGTTGGCTTTAGCCGACTGACTTCAGGGAAATGTTGAGCGCCGGCTGGGCTGGCGCAATTAGAAAGAGGACGAGGTGCATCAATGATTCAGATGCAGACCAACCTCGACGTGGCCGACAATTCTGGCGCACGCCGTGTCATGTGTATCAAGGTGCTCGGAGGCTCCAAGCGCCGCTACGCCACGATCGGCGACATCATTGTCGTCTCGATCAAGGAAGCGATTCCGCGTGGCAAGGTGAAGAAGGGCGACGTGATGAAGGCCGTCGTGGTGCGCGTCCGCAAGGACATCCGCCGCGCCGACGGTTCGGTCATCCGCTTCGACCGCAACGCCGCCGTGCTGATCAACAGCCAGTCCGAGCCGGTCGGCACCCGTATCTTCGGGCCCGTGCCGCGCGAGCTGCGCGCCAAGAACCACATGAAGATCATCTCGCTCGCGCCGGAGGTGCTGTGATGGCTGCGAAGATCCGCAAGGGCGACAAGGTCGTCGTGCTGACCGGCCGCGACAAGGGCCGCACCGGCGAAGTGTTCGAGGTTCGTCCCGACGCCGGCACCGCGCTCGTGCGCGGCGTCAACATGGTCAAGCGTCACCAGAAGCAGACGCAGGCCCAGGAGGGCGGCATCATCTCGAAAGAGGCGCCGATCCAACTGTCCAACATCGCGTATGTCGGCAAGGACGGAAAGCCGACCCGCATCGGATTCAAGATTCTGGCGGACGGCAAGAAGGTCCGCATCGCCAAGAGCTCGGGAGCTGAGATCGATGGCTGAGGCCGCTTACACCCCGCGCCTGCGCGCGGAATACGACGCGAAGATCCGCACCGCCCTGACCGAGAAGTTCGGTTATGAGAACGTGATGCAGGTTCCGCGCCTGGACAAGGTCGTGCTGAACATGGGCGTTGGCGATTCGGTCAACGACCGCAAGAAGGCCGAGACCGCCGCTGCCGAGCTGACCCAGATCGCCGGCCAGAAGGCGATCGTGACCTATTCGCGTATCGCGATCGCGACCTTCAAGCTGCGTGAGAACCAGCCGATCGGCTGCAAGGTCACGCTGCGCAAGGCCCGCATGTACGAGTTCATCGATCGCCTGGTGACGGTCGCGCTGCCGCGCGTCCGCGACTTCCGCGGCCTGAACCCGAAGAGCTTTGACGGCCGCGGCAACTACTCGCTCGGCATCAAGGAGCACATCATTTTCCCCGAGATCGACTTCGACAAGGTCACGGAAGCCCGCGGTATGGACATCACCGTCTGCACCACGGCCAAGACCGACGAAGAGGCGAGGGCCTTGTTGACCGCTTTCAATTTCCCGTTCCGGCAGTGAGACGCTGACCTAGAGCCTCTCAAACGCGGATACCCAGGAGCCAAGCATGGCAAAGAAGAGTTCAGTCGAGAAGAACAACCGGCGCAAGCGGATGGTGAAGAACGCCGCCGCCAAGCGCGAGCGGTTGAAGGCGATCATCGCCGACAAGAAGCTGCCGATGGAAGAGCGTTTCGCTGCGACGTTGAAGCTGGCGGAAATGCCGCGCAACTCGTCGGCCACCCGCATCCGCCTGCGCTGCGAGCTGTCGGGCCGCCCGCGCTCGAACTATCGCAAGAACAAGCTGTCCCGTATCGCGCTGCGCGAACTTGGCTCCAAGGGCATGGTCCCGGGCCTCGTCAAGTCGAGCTGGTAAGGAGGGTCGTTTAGATGTCTACGCACGATCCAATCAGCGATCTGATCACCCGCATCCGCAACGCGCAGATGCGCTCCAAGACCAAGGTCTCGACGCCCGGCTCGAAGATGCGCGAGAACGTGCTCGAGGTGCTCAAGTCCGAGGGCTACATCCGCGGTTACGCTACGCTCGAGCATTCCTCGGGCCGCAGCGAGATCGAGATCGAGCTGAAGTATTTCGACGGCGAGCCCGTCATCCGCGAGATCGAACGTGTCTCCAAGCCCGGGCGTCGCGTTTACGCCTCGGTGAAGAACCTGCCGCGGGTCAACAACGGGCTCGGCATTTCGGTGTTGTCGACGCCGAAGGGGATCATGGCCGACCACAGCGCGCGCGACGCGAATGTGGGCGGTGAAGTCCTCTTCACGGTGTTCTGAGAAGGATTTTTGATCCATGTCACGAGTTGGCAAAAGGCCTGTGGCGGTTCCGTCGGGTGTGACCGCGACCGTCGATGGGCAGACCGTCAAGATGAAGGGGCCGAAGGGCCAGCTTCAGTTCGTCGTCCATGACGACGTCGAGGTGAAGCTCGAGAGCGGCCAGATCAAGGTCAAGCCGCGGGCCGAGACCAACCGCGCCCGCGCGCTGTACGGTACCGCGCGCGCCCAGGTCGCGAACCTGGTCGAAGGCGTCACCAAGGGCTTCGAGAAGAAGCTCGAGATCACCGGCGTCGGCTACCGCGCCGCGATGCAGGGCAAGAACCTGCAGCTCGCGCTCGGCTACAGCCACGACGTGATCTATCCGATCCCGGAAGGGATCACGATCGCCGTGCCGAAGCCGACCGAGATCACGGTGTCGGGCAGCGACGTCCAGCGCGTCGGCCAGGTCGCCGCCGAGATCCGCAGCTATCGCCCGCCGGAGCCCTACAAGGGCAAGGGCGTGAAGTATGTTGGCGAATTCATCTTCCGCAAGGAAGGCAAGAAGAAGTAACGGAGCCGGTCATGTCCAAAGCCAAGGTTACGAATGCCCGGCGCAAGCGGAGTGTGCGGCTGAAGCTGCGCCGCTCCGGTGGCGGCCGTCCGCGTCTGTCGGTGTTCCGCTCGTCCAAGCACATCTACGCCCAGGTCATCGACGACCTGAAGGGCGAGACGCTGGCCTCTGCCTCTTCGCTCGAGAAGTCGATGCGCGACGGCGGCAAGACCGGCGCCGACATCGATGCGGCGAAGGCGGTCGGCAAGCTGCTGGCCGAGCGCGCCGCCGAGAAGGGCGTCAAGGAAGTCGTGTTCGATCGCGGCAGCTATCTCTATCACGGGCGCGTCAAGGCTCTCGCCGACGCGGCGCGTGAGAGCGGGCTGAGCTTCTAACGGAATTTGAGGATTGAGGCGTAAGCCTCTGAAGGATTGGAAAAATGGCAGAACGCGAACAACGTGGTGGACGCGATCAACGCGGCGGCGGACGTGAACGCAAGGAGCGCGAGGAGCGCGACAGCGAGTTCGTCGACAAGCTCGTCCACATCAACCGCGTGGCCAAGGTCGTCAAGGGCGGCAAGCGCTTCGGTTTCGCAGCGCTGGTCGTGATCGGCGACCAGAAGGGCCGTGCCGGCTTCGGTCACGGCAAGGCACGCGAAGTGCCCGAGGCGATCCGCAAGGCGACTGAATCCGCCAAGCGCAATCTGACCCGGGTCTCGCTGCGCGAGGGCCGCACGCTCCATCACGACATCGCCGGCCGTCATGGCGCGGGCCGTGTCTACCTGCGTGCAGCTCCGGCCGGTACCGGCATCATCGCCGGCGGCCCGATGCGCGCCGTGTTCGAGACGCTCGGCGTCCAGGACGTGGTGGCCAAGTCGATCGGCTCATCGAACCCGTACAACATGGTTCGCGCGACCTTCGACGCGCTGAAGCATCAGGATTCGCCGCGTTCGGTCGCAGCCCGCCGCAACATCAAGGTGTCCACTCTGCAGTCCCGCCGTATCGGCGGCGATGCCGAGGCGGCTGCCGACTAACGGAAGCTTTCGGAGTAGACTCCCATGGCCAAGGACGCCGCTAAGTCCAGCAAGACGATCAAGCTCGAGCAGACCGGCAGCGCGATCCGCCGCCATCACTCGCAGCGGTCGACCCTGATCGGGCTCAAGCTCAACAAGATCGGCCGCACCAGCGAACTGCCGGATACCCCGGCCGTGCGCGGCATGATCGACAAGGTTCACCATCTCGTCCGCATCGTCGACGAGAAGTAAGCAGGGCGCATGATCCCGAAACCGGGTGCCGGTCTTCGGTGACGATCATGCGCAAGACACAAGGAGAAGGGCGATGAAGCTCAGCGATATCGCCGACAACGCCGGCTCGCGCAAGAAGCGTATGCGCGTCGGCCGCGGCATTGGTTCGGGCAAGGGCAAGCAGTCCGGCCGCGGCGGCAAGGGCCAGACCGCGCGTTCGGGCGTGCGCATCAAGGGTTTCGAAGGCGGCCAGATGCCGATGCATCGCCGTCTGCCCAAGCGCGGCTTCAACAACATCTTCCGCGTCGAGTTCGCCGAGATCAATCTCGACCGGCTCCAGGAAGCGGTCGATGCCAAGAAGATCGACGCCGGCAGCGTCGTGAACGTCGAGGCCCTGGTGAAGGGCGGCGTGCTGCGCCGCGCCAAGGGCGGCCTGCGGCTGCTCGGCCGTGGCGAACTCAAGTCCAAGCTCAACATCGAGGTGCATGGCGCCACCAAGACCGCGATCGCGGCGGTCGAGAAGGCCGGCGGCTCGGTGAAGATCCTCGCCCCTGCCAAGGAAGAAGGCGAGGCGGCGTAACAACTGCGTCATTGGCCCGCGCCTCGCGGGCCTTTACGCATGCGGGACGATGGACTTATCGAAGCCGAGCCCCAGATAATGTCCGGCGTCCGCTCTAATGTAGCCCGGCCGCGGGCATGACGGCGCAACAGGCGGCGGGAGAAAGTCCAAGATGGTCTCTGCAGCGGAACAACTGGCAGCCAATCTCAATTTCGGCGCGTTCGCCAAGGCCGACGAACTGAAGAAGCGCATCTGGTTCACCCTGGGTGCGCTGCTCGTTTATCGGCTCGGAACCTACATCCCGCTGCCGGGCATCGATCCCAACATCTGGGAGCAGGTGTTCAGGTCCCAGGCGGGCGGCATCCTCGGCATGTTCAACATGTTCGCCGGCGGCGGCATCCACCGCATGGCGATCTTCGCGCTGAACATCATGCCGTACATCTCGGCCTCGATCATCATCCAGCTCCTGACCACCGTCTCGCCGCAGCTCGAGGCGCTGAAGAAGGAGGGTGAGGCGGGGCGCAAGACGCTGAACCAGTACACCCGCTATCTGACGGTGATCCTGGCCGCGTTCCAGTCCTACGGCATCGCGGTGGGCCTCGAAGGCGCCGGCAACGTCGTCAGCGACCCCGGCATGTTCTTCCGCCTGTCGACCGCGATCACGCTGACCGGCGGCACCATGTTCCTGATGTGGCTGGGCGAGCAGATCACCTCGCGCGGCATCGGCAACGGCATCTCGCTGATCATTCTCTCCGGCATCGTCGCCGAGCTGCCCGCGGCGCTCGCCAACATGCTCGAGCTCGGCCGTCAGGGCGCGATGTCGACCGGCCTGATCCTGGTCGTCATCATCATGGCCGTCGCCGTGATCGCCTTCATCGTGTTCATGGAGCGCGCCCAGCGCCGGCTGCTGATCCAGTATCCGAAGCGCCAGGTCGGCAACAAGATGTTCGAGGGCCAGTCTTCGCATCTGCCGCTGAAGCTCAACACCTCGGGCGTGATCCCGCCGATCTTCGCGTCTTCGCTGCTGCTGCTCCCGACCACGGTCGCGAACTTCAATGCCGGCAGCGGGCCGGAATGGTTCCAGTGGATCACCACCCAGCTCGGCCACGGCCGTCCGCTGTTCCTGGTGCTCTATCTCGCGCTGATCGTGTTCTTCGCGTTCTTCTACACCGCCATCGTGTTCAACCCGACCGAGACCGCGGACAATCTGAAGAAGCACGGCGGCTTCATCCCGGGCATCCGTCCGGGCGAGCGCACCGCGGAATATATCGACTACGTGCTGTCGCGCATCACCGTGCTGGGTGCGATCTATCTCGCGATCGTCTGCTTGATCCCGGAGATCCTGATCTCCTACGCCTCGGTGCCGTTCTACTTCGGCGGCACCTCGCTGCTGATCGTCGTCAGCGTCACCATGGATACGGTGGCGCAGGTGCAGGGCTATCTGCTGGCCCATCAGTACGAAGGCCTGATCCGCAAGTCGAAGCTGCGCGGCCGCCGCCGCTGAGCGCTGTGTCCTGCGAAGGCGGCGCAACAGCGCCGCCGATTCGCCGCGCGAGCAACGCGCGGCGCTGACGGAAGCGACCAGCCGGACGTTCGGTCGCATCGGCAGAGCAGCTCTCACCGCGACGCAATCACTGATTTCAAAGGCCTTCTTGGCGTCCAGGCATTCGCTCCCCTATGATATGGGTAGCGGTGCAGCGCCGATTATGGTTTGCACTGTTATCGAACTTTCAAACACGGGTGCGCGACGTATCGCTCACCAATCCGGGGGGCGTACGCCGATGAGAATTATACTTCTGGGACCGCCGGGGTCGGGCAAGGGGACCCAGGCGCAGCTCTTGGTGCAGCGCTATGGCATCGTCCAGCTCTCGACCGGCGAGATGCTGCGCGCGGCTGTGGCGGCTGGTACGCCGGTCGGGCTGAAGGCCAAGGAGATCATGGCCGGCGGCGGCCTCGTCCCCGACGACGTCGTGGTTGGAATCATCTCCGATCGCATCGACCAGCCGGATGCCAAGGGCGGCTTCATCCTCGACGGCTTCCCGCGCACCGTGCCGCAGGCCGAGGCGCTGGACGATCTCTTGAAGCACAAGCATCTCAAGCTCGACGCCGTGATCGAGCTCCGCGTCAACGAGAGCGCGCTGCTGAGCCGCGTCGAGACCCGCGTCGCCCAGATGCGGGAGCGCGGGGAGGAGGTCCGGGTCGACGACACCCCGGAGGTCCTGACCAAGCGCCTGGCCAGCTACCGCAGCCAGACCGAGCCGCTGATTCACTACTATTCCGAGCGGCGGAAGCTCTCGACCATCGACGGCATGATGGCCATCGACGAGGTCACCCGTGCCATCCACCGCCAGCTGCTGGCGCTTGGGGCGGTGGAACCCAAGACCCATGCCCGCAGCGCGGCCAAGGCGGGTCCGGCCAAGAAGGCCAAGGCAGCCAAGAAGGCGGCTAAAAAGCCGGCCAAAGCGGCTAAAAAGGCCGCCAAATCGGCCAAAACCGCCAAAAAGGCGGCCAAGAAGGCCGTGAAGGGCGCCAAGAAGACAGCCAAGAAAACGGTCAAAAAGACCACCAAAAAGGCCGTCAAAAAAGGTTCGAAGAAGGGACCAAAAAAGGTCACGAAAAAGCGAGCCAAGCGCTAGCAGCGGTTGACGAAAGCCCCTGGAATCCCCTAATAAGCCCCGCATCCAAGTCGGATAGTTTCAGACGATGCCGGGCCCCAGGAAGACCGGGGGTGGGCGTCGTGTTCGCGTTTGTGAACACCTGCCCGAGAAAGCAAGCACTTAAAGCCCGATCTCTGACGAGGGATCGGCAACAGGAGAGAAGGCCGTGGCCCGTATTGCCGGCGTGAACATTCCCACCAACAAGCGCGTGCTGATCGCGCTTCAGTACATCCATGGCATCGGCCCGAAGATCGCCGGTGACATCATCGAGAAGGTGAAGATCCCCTCGGATCGTCGCGTCAATCAGCTCAGCGACGCCGAAGTGCTCCAGATCCGCGAAGTGATCGACCGCGACTATCTCGTCGAGGGCGACCTACGTCGCGAGGTCGGCATCAACATCAAGCGCCTGATGGACCTCGGCTGCTATCGCGGCCTGCGTCATCGTCGCGGTCTGCCGGTGCGCGGTCAGCGGACCCACACCAATGCGCGTACGCGCAAGGGTCCGGCCAAGGCCATCGCCGGCAAGAAGAAGTAATTCGACGCGAATGGCGAATCGGGAGTGGCGAATGGATTCATTCGCTACTCGCCATTCGCCACTCGCATTTTCACAGGTGTAGCCGCTGGCATTACGGCGGCGTTTGAGATCTCCAGGAAAGGTCATCAATGGGCAAGGAAGCCACCCGCGTTCGCCGTCGTGAGCGCAAGAACATCGCCTCCGGCGTTGCGCATGTGAACTCGTCGTTCAACAACACGACCATCACCATCACCGACGCACAGGGCAACACGATTGCCTGGTCCTCCGCCGGCACGATGGGCTTCAAGGGCTCGCGCAAGTCGACCCCGTACGCCGCGCAGGTGGCCGCCGAGGACGTGTCCAAGAAGGCGCAGGAGCACGGCATGCGCACGCTGGAAGTCGAAGTCGCCGGTCCCGGTTCGGGCCGCGAGTCGGCGCTCCGTGCACTGCAGGCCGCGGGCTTCACCGTCACCTCGATCCGTGACGTGACCACCATCCCGCACAACGGTTGCCGTCCCCGCAAGCGTCGGCGCGTTTGATACCAAGTTGCGGGTGCATCGGCGCCCGCAATGACTTTTGTACGAAGCCGCGGGTGCAGCCTGCGGCCTTTCTCCAACGCCAGTGTCTGCAACGGCAGTTCGACTGGCCTGTATGGGTGAAACAGTGACGATCCAGAAAAATTGGCAAGAACTGATTCGGCCGAACAAGCTCCAGGTCACGCCCGGCAGTGACCCCACGCGTTTCGCGACCATCGTCGCCGAGCCGCTCGAGCGCGGCTTCGGCCAGACCCTCGGCAACGCGCTGCGCCGCATCCTGCTCTCCTCGCTCCAGGGCGCGGCGGTGCAGTCGGTGCACATCGACGGCGTGCTGCACGAGTTCTCCTCGATCGCTGGCGTCCGTGAGGACGTCACCGACATCGTGCTCAACATCAAGGACATCTCGATCAAGATGCAGGGCGAAGGCCCCAAGCGCATGGTCGTGAAGAAGCAGGGCCCGGGCGTCGTCACCGCCGGCGACATCCAGACCGTCGGCGACGTCACCGTTCTCAACCCGGACCTGCAGATCTGCACCCTCGACGAGGGCGCCGAGATCCGCATGGAGTTCACGGTCTCGACCGGCAAGGGCTACGTGCCCGCCGAGCGCAACCGTCCCGAGGACGCGCCGATCGGCCTGATCCCGGTCGACAGCCTGTACTCGCCGGTCCGCAAGGTCTCCTACAAGGTCGAGAACACCCGCGAGGGCCAGATCCTCGACTACGACAAGTTGACCATGACGATCGAGACCAACGGCGCGATCTCGCCGGATGACTCGGTGGCTTACGCCGCCCGCATCCTGCAGGATCAGCTCAACGTGTTCGTCAACTTCGAAGAGCCGCGCAAGGAAGTCGCCCAGGAGATCATCCCGGACCTCGCCTTCAACCCGGCCTTCCTCAAGAAGGTGGACGAGCTCGAGCTGTCGGTACGTTCGGCCAACTGCCTGAAGAACGACAACATCGTCTACATCGGCGACCTCGTGCAGAAGAGCGAAGCGGAAATGCTCCGCACCCCGAACTTCGGCCGCAAGTCGCTGAACGAGATCAAGGAAGTGCTGGCCCAGATGGGTCTGCACCTCGGCATGGAAGTGCCGGGCTGGCCGCCGGAGAACATCGACGAGCTGGCCAAGCGCTTCGAGGATCATTACTGATCGAATGGGGAGTGGCGAATGGCGAATAGTAATTCTATTCGCTACTCGCCATTCGCTATTCACCACCCAGGGCGAACGCAGGTAGCCCACCTGAGCAACATGTCCGACGAACCGTCGCGGCAGTTTTAACGTAAGGACTACACACATGCGTCACGGCAAGGTTCATCGGAAGCTCAATCGTACGGCCGAGCACCGCAAGGCGATGTTCGCCAACATGGCGGCCGCGCTGATCAAGCACGAGCAGATCGTCACCACGCTGCCCAAGGCCAAGGAGCTCCGTCCGATCGTCGAGAAGCTCGTCACTCTCGGCAAGAAGGGCGGCCTGTCGCTGCGCCGCCAGGCCATCTCCGAGCTGCGCGACGTCGACATGGTCAAGAAGCTCTTCGATACGCTCGCGACCCGCTACAAGGATCGCCAGGGCGGCTACACCCGCATCATCAAGGCCGGCTTCCGCTACGGCGACAACGCCGCGATGGCCGTGATCGAGTTCGTCGATCGCGACGTCGATGCCAAGGGCCAGGACTCCGGTCCGGTGCAGGAGAAGGAAGCCGAGGCGGCGTAAGCCGACCAGTATGGAAGTTTCAGAAAGCGGCGCCCCTGGGCGCCGCTTTTTTGTATGGCGCAGCAATTTCTCATGCTGTGCACGATGATTTTGCAGAATTGATTTCGTTTGGGGGATTCCATGAGAGCTGCGGTTTCAATTGCGCTCGCGCTGCTGATGGCGCCGGCCATGGGCGAGACGCTGACCGAGCGCGGCGCCTATCTCGTTGGTAGCGTCATGGTCTGCCACAACTGCCACACGCCGCGGGGTCCGCAAGGGCTTGATCTCTCTCGCGCGCTTTCCGGCGGCCAGACGTTCGACGAGCCCGCCTTCAAGGTCACCGGCTCCAACATCACGCCGGACAAGGACACCGGCATCGGCAATTGGACCGATGCCGAGCTGAAGCGGTTTCTCGTGAGCGGTATCAAGCCGAACGGAACCAAGGCCGCGCCGATCATGCCGACCGAGTTCTACACGGTGCTAACGGCCCGCGATCTCGACGCGCTCGCGGCGTACTTGCGCTCCGTGCCGCCGGTGCGCCACGAAACGCCGGCGCCGGAATACAGGATCGCCTTGAAGCCGGAAGTGCCGACCTATGCCGGCAGGCAGGCGAGCGAGGCCGAGCTCTCCGACAAGCTCGCGCGCGGCCGCTATCTCCTGACCATCGCCCATTGCCTCGAATGCCACACGCCGGAAGGCCCGTCCGCCGTGCACGATTTCACCGCGGCGAGCGGCAAGGGCGGTCGCACCTTTAGGGGTCCGTGGGGTGAATCCGTATCTCCCAACATCACCGCGGATCCCGCGACCGGTCTCGGCAACTGGAGCGACGACGAAATCAAACGTGCGATTACGCAAGGCATCGCGCGTGACGGTCGCAAGCTCAAGCCGCCGATGGCGTATGCTGCCTATGCCAGCATGACGCCACAGGATCTCGATGCCATCGTCGCGTTTGTCAGGACGCTGCCGCCGAAGAAATAGGTGCCGTTGGGGGGCAAAGGCGCGCGCTCGACGCGCGCCGTGCACACCAATCGGCGCTTGCTGTTGTGGCGATCGATCCTCACGCGTCGGTGAGGGATGATTGCATCCGTCTGTGCTGCGCACGATATCCGCACCAACCGCAATGGAGACGACGCATGAAGATCGACTTGTCCGGAAAGACCGCCCTCGTGACTGGCTCGACCGCCGGCATCGGCCACGCCATCGCAAAGGGCCTTGCTGCGTCCGGCGCCAGCGTAGTGATCAACGGCCGTGGTCAGGACAAGGTCGATGCGGCCGTGCGCAAGCTCGAAGGGACCGGCGCCAAGGTGCGCGGCATCGCCGCCGACGTCTCGACCGCTGCGGGCTGCAAGGCGCTGGTCGCGGCGCTTCCCGAGGTCGACATCCTCATCAACAATGCCGGCATCTTCGAGCCGAAGGATTTCTTCGACATTCCGGACGAGGACTGGAACCGCTTCTTCGAGGTCAACGTCATGAGCGGTGTGCGGCTGTCGCGCGCCTACATGAAGGGCATGCTCAAGCGCAACTGGGGCCGCGTCGTCTTCATCTCCTCGGAATCCGGGCTCAACATTCCCGTCGAGATGATCCATTACGGCATGACCAAGACGGCCCAGCTCTCGGTCGCGCGCGGCCTTGCGCAGCTCACCCGCGGCACCGGCGTCACCGTCAATTCCGTGCTGCCCGGGCCGACCATGTCGGAGGGTGTCGAGACTTTCGTGAAGGACCTCGCCAGGCAGAACGGTCAGTCGGTGGACGAGGCCGCCGCCAACTTCGTCAAGCAGCATCGCCCGAGCTCGCTGATCCAGCGCTTTGCCAGCGTCGATGAGATCGCCAATATGGTGGTCTACGTCGCCTCGAAGGAAGCGTCCGCGACCAACGGCGCCGCGCTGCGCGCGGAAGGCGGTATCGTCAATACGATCGCGTAAGAGCTGCCTATGACTGCTTACGTGATCTCCGAAGTCGAGATGCGCGATCTCGACGGATTCGAAGCCTATCGCTCGCTCGCCGCAAAGACGATCGCGCAGTACGGCGGACGTTATCTCGTTCGCGGCGGCAAGGCCGAGCTTGCGGAAGGCAATCTTCCGCCGAAGGCTATCGTCATCGTCGAATTCGCCTCGATGGCGAGGCTGAAGGAGTGGTACGCCTCGCCGGAATATGCCGAGGCGCTGAAGATCCGCGCCGGTGCACTGGAGCGGCGGCTGCTGTTCGTCGAGGGCGTGGCGCCGTAACGGCATTCGTCATGGCCGGGCTTGTCCGGCCATCCACGTGTCGCCCAAGGCGACAACGTCCGTGGATGCCCGGGACAAGCCCGGGCATGACGGGGTATGCGGCGTCTACCACCCCTCCAGCACGATCTTGCCGCGCGACTTGCCGCTCTCGAGCAGCGCGTGCGCGCGCTTGAGGTTGGTCGCATTGATCGTGCCAAAGGTCTGGTCGAGCGTGGTGCGGAGCACGCCCTTGTCGATGAGGTCGGCGACGTCGTTCAGCAGATGATGCTGCGCGATCATGTCTGATGTCTGGAACGAGGATCGCGTGAACATCGATTCCCAGTGCACCGAGATCGCCTTGCCCTTGAACGTGCTCATGGTGAACTCCGGCGGATCGTCGATCAGGCCGAACCGGCCCTGCGGCGCCATGAACTCGACAATGCTCTTGTAGTGCTGGTCGGTATAGGTGAGGCTCGCCACCAACGCGACCGGCGGCAGCTTGAGCTTCTCGATCTGCTCCTTCATCGGCTTGCCGTGATCGATCACCGCATGGGCGCCGAGGTCGAGGCACCATTTTTGCGACTCCGGGCGCGTCGCGGTCGCGAGCACCGTGAGGCCGGTGAGGCGGCGCGCTAGCTGGATCAGGATCGAGCCGACGCCGCCGGCGCCGCCCGTGATCAGCAGCGTGCGCGGATCGACGCTCTTGCCGGGTACCGCGCCGAGGCGGTCGAACAGCAATTCCCAGGCGGTGATGGAGGTGAGGGGAAGGGCGGCGGCCTGCGCGAACGACAGGCTCTTCGGCTTGTTGCCAACGATGCGCTCGTCGACCAGATGGAATTCGGCATTGGTGCCCTGGCGCAGGATCGAGCCGGCGTAGAACACTTCGTCACCCGGCTTGAACAGAGAGACCTCGGGCCCGACGGCATCGACTACGCCGGCCGCGTCGTAACCCAAGATCTTCGTCTCGCCCTCGGGCGGGGCGGCGCGCTTGCGCACCTTGTAATCGACCGGATTGGCCGAGATCGCCTTCACGGCGACGCGGATGTCGCGTCCCTTGGGCTCCGGCTTTGCGGTCTCGAAATCGATCAGTGAATCCGCGTCCTCGATCGGAAGCGACTTTTTGTAGCCGACGGCCTTCATGGCTTGTCTCCATCAGTTGGCGCCCAGCCTGTGACGTGCGCCCGGCTTGCTAACTGTCCCGCTGGCCTCCATTTGGCAAGTACTGTAAATTCAGGGATATAGTCCCTGTTTGGATACTATTGGGAAAACACGCATGAAACGGCGCGATTTTGCCCGCCGGCCGGGCTGCTCGGTCGAGGCGACGCTGGACCTGATCGACGGCAAGTGGAAGGGCGTGATCCTCTATCACCTGCAAAGCGGCACCCAGCGCTTCGGCGAACTGCGCCGCCGGATGCCCGGCATCACGCAGCGCATGCTGACCAAGCAGCTTCGCGCGCTGGAGGAGGACAAGCTCGTCATCCGCAAGGTCTATGCCGAGGTGCCGCCGCGCGTGGAGTACTGCCTCTCCGAGCTAGGCGAGAGCCTCAAGCCGGTGATCGATATTTTGAAGGCGTGGGGCGAGAGCCACCAGCAGCGGCTGTCCTGCGCGCCGCCGCCGGTGGTCGTGAAGAAGCCGAAGCGGGCGGCGTGATTTTGCTGCGAAGTTGTTGCCGCACCCTCGGTGTCGTCCCCGCGAAGGCGGGGACCCATAACCGCAAGAAGAAGTTTTGGCGCGAGCCGGCAGCTCCGAGTCCTCGCCAAACTCCAGCTTGTGGCTATGGGTCCCGGGTTCGCGCTGGTGCGCGCCCCGGGACGACAGCGAGCCTCAGAACGCAAACTGCGTGCGCAACGCGACCGCGTCGAACTTCGAGCCCGTGTCCGCCGCCGACACCGCCGAGGCCTGCTTCGACACCGTGCCGTGCAGGTAGTCGAGCATGAAGCGCACATTGCCGTTGACGTACCAGTTGAGCGCCAGCGTGTAGACGGTTTGCCGCCCGCCGGCGATGCCCGCAGCGGTCGCGAGCTGATCGTTCAGATCCACGGTTGAGTATCGACCGGCGATCTCCCAGGCACCCCAGCCGCCGCCGCTGAGCGAGAACGGATTGTTCGGCTTGACGCCGCCATAGGCCGCGTTGCCCGGATTGTACTTGCGGCTTTCACCGGTCAGGACATAGGCCGCCTGCGCGTAGCCGCCCTGGAATTTCAGGCTCGACGTACCGATCGGTGGCACGGCGGTGTTGGCATCGCGATCGATGTTGAACCAGTAGTATTCGCCCTGGACCCAGAGCGGTCCGTAGGTGGCTGCGGCTTCCACGCCATAGACCTGTGCGCCCGACACATTCGCAATCGCTCCGGTCGAGATCAGCGTCGTGGGATCGATGCGCAGCTCGGGACGATCGCTGAGCGTGAGCGTTTGCGTGTTCGCGACCAGATTGCGCGGCGGCTGGATCAGCCACTGGGCGTCGGCGCCGAGATGCACCGAGTAGTCGTTGCCGCTCACGACCTGGCCTGCAACGCGGGCGGTTGCGCCGTATTGCTCGCTGGTGCCGGGAGGTGAAACGCTCGAGGCCGAGTGAATGGCACCCGTGGTCGGGCCGGTCACGTAGGCGCCGGCGTAGAACACGTCGTTGTACCAGCGGGCACCGGCGGCAGAACGGAAATCGCCGGCGGCGATGTTCTGCGCGATGATGCCGACCGAAGCGCGCTCCATGAAGGCGATGTCGTTGGAGCTCGTGGACTCATCCATGGTCCAGGCGATATCCATGATGCCGGCTTCGATCGCCATCTTGCCGCCGAACGGCTTCAGTCCCGTGTAGCTCACAAACGCGTTTTCGATGCCGGATGTGCCGCCGCCGGGCAGGAAGCCGACGGGGGTCGCGCCGGCGGCTCCCGTGCCGCCAAATCCGTCCGACGAGCCGCCGAAGTCGTAGATCAGCGCGAAATTCCAGTCTTCGAGGAATTTGCCGACGACACCGATACGCGCGCGACGCACGTTTTCGCCGCTGTCGAGCTTTTGCGGCACAGTTGCCGCCGTGTTGGGGCGGAAGTCGTAGCCGCCGACGTCCCAATGCACGCGGCTCGTGATGGCGACGCAGTTCGCCCCGTCGGCAGTGCAGATGGTCGGCCGGTTGTTCGGCATCGTCACCACGACACCGGACGCAGGCGGCGGGGTCTTGAGCGGGATCGCCGCATTGGCATTGGCGACGACCGCCTTCGCCTCCGAGCGTGCCTCGGCCTTCGCTTCGGCTTTCGCCTCGGCCTTCGCTTTCGCCGTGGCCGCGGTGTTCGCCGCGGTCTGGCTCTGGAGCTTGTCGAGCTTCTGCTCCAGCATCTTCAACTGCTGCTTCAGCAGCGCGATCTCCTGTTCGCTGCTGCTGGCCGATTGGGCCTGGGCCTGCGAGGCCGCCAGCGCGCCGGCGAAACCAATCGCCGCGGCTGCAATTCTTGTCCTGCTCACGTCATCACTCCATCGGTTGACGAACTTCCCCAAGTCGCAGGCGAGAGCCTAGGAATGGTCGATGACTGCCCCGCGACGGCGCGCCTCGGTTGCGCGGGTTCCCACTGATGTAATTTCGTCGCAACCGAATCCGCCACCGGGTAGCATGCTGGATGATGCGCATCATGCCAATCCACCACCCCAGGCGGATTGTCATTTCGCACGCCGTGCTTGCAGGCCGGACACACCTGAGGAGGGCGCAATATTGCCCCAGCGCCCTTCTATTGCCCGGCGAACGCGCCTATATTCCGTCGTCTTTTCCGAGAGGTAGGAATGTTTCGATCGATCCGTCCCGCAGCTATCATCACGGCGTTGTGCATAGCGTTTTCAGCCCACTTCAATCCGGCCGCCGCACAGGACCGCCGCGTTCCGTCCTCGCAGGCCGAGCTACGGCTGTCCTATGCGCCGATCGTGCAGCGGGTGCAGCCGGCGGTCGTCAACGTCTATGCCGCCAAGGTGGTGCAGAACCGCAATCCGCTGCTCGATGACCCGATCTTCCGCCGCTTCTTCGGCGTGCCGGGCCAGCAGCAGGAGCAGGTGCAGCGCTCGCTCGGCTCGGGCGTCATCGTCGATGCGGCCGGGCTCGTCGTCACCAACGTCCACGTCATCGAAGGCGCCGACCAGGTCAAGGTGTCGCTGTCGGACAAGCGCGAGTTCGAGGCCGAGATCGTGCTGAAGGATTCCCGCAGCGATCTCGCCGTGCTGCGCCTGAAGGACACCAAGGAGAAGTTTCCCGCGCTCGAACTCACCAATTCGGACGAGCTGATGGTCGGCGACGTCGTGATGGCGATCGGCAACCCCTTCGGCGTCGGCCAGACCGTGACCCACGGCATCATCTCGGCGCTGGCGCGCACGCAGGTCGGCATCACCGACTACCAGTTCTTCATCCAGACCGATGCGGCGATCAACCCCGGCAATTCCGGCGGCGCGCTGGTCGACATGAACGGCCGGCTCGCCGGCATCAATACCGCGATCTATTCGCGCTCCGGCGGCTCGCAGGGCATCGGCTTTGCGATCCCGTCCAACATGGTGCGCGTCGTCGTCGCCTCCGCCAAGAGCGGCGGCAAGGCGGTGAAGCGGCCGTGGCTGGGCGCCAAGCTTCAGGCGGTGACGCCCGAGATCGCCGAGAGCCTCGGCCTGCGCTCGCCGACCGGCGCGCTGGTCGCAAGCGTCGTCGCGAGCGGCCCCGCGGCGAAGGCCGGTTTGAAATCCTCGGACCTCATCACCGGGATCGACGGCCAGACCGTGGACGATCCCAACGCCTTCGACTACCGTTTCGCCACCCGTCCGCTCGGCGGCACCGCGCAGATCGACGTGCAGCGCGGCGGCAAGCCGCTCAAGCTGACGGTGGCGCTGGAGACCGCGCCCGACTCCGGCCGCAACGAGCTCGTCATCACCGCGCGTTCGCCGTTCCAGGGCGCCAAGGTCTCGACTATCACCCCGGCGGTGGCCGACGAGCTGCATCTGGACGCCGACACCGAAGGCGTCGTGGTCACCGATCTCGGCGGCGACAGCGCGGCTGCGAGTGTCGGCTTCCAGAAGGGCGACATTATCCTGGCGGTCAACAACCAGAAGATCAGCAAGACCGGCGACCTCGAAAAGGCCGCAGGCGAGCGGCCGCGGATCTGGCGCATCACGGTGGTGCGCGGCGGCCAGCAGATCAACGTCACGCTGGGCGGATGAGTCCGAAGCGACCACAGGAGACGCCGACCCTCTTTGCCGCGGCGGGGCTCGACCACGAGGCGCCGCATCCGCTGCCGGACCGGCTGCGCCCGCGTGCGCTGTCGGAGGTCGTCGGCCAGGATCACATCCTCGGGCCCGACGGCGCGCTGACGCGCATGCTGGAGACGCGCACGCTGGGCTCGCTGGTGTTCTGGGGCCCGCCCGGCACCGGTAAGACCACGGTGGCGCGGCTGCTCGCGGACGCCACCGATCTGCATTTCGAGCAGATCTCCGCGGTGTTCTCCGGCGTCGCCGACCTCAAGAAGGCGTTCGACGCCGCGCGGGCCCGCCGCGAGATGGGCAAGGGCACGCTGCTGTTCGTCGACGAGGTGCACAGATTCAATCGCGCCCAGCAGGACTCGTTTCTGCCCGTGATGGAGGACGGTACGGTGGTGATGGTCGGCGCCACCACCGAGAACCCGTCCTTCGAGCTCAACGCGGCGCTGTTGTCCCGCGCGCGCGTGCTGGTGTTTCGCTCGCTCGATGCCGCCGCGATCGAGAAGCTGTTCGCGCATGCCGAGGCGGTCGAGGGCAGGAAGCTGCCGCTCGATGCCGAGGCGAGGGCGGTGCTGGTGCGGCGGTGCTGGTGCGCATGGCCGACGGCGACGGCCGCGCCTCGCTGACGCTCGCCGAAGAGGTCTGGCGTTCGGCGCGGGCGGACGAGATCTTCAATGCCGCGCAGTTGCAGGACATCCTGCAGCGCCGCGCGCCGATCTACGACAAGTCCGCCGACGGCCATTACAACCTGATCTCGGCGCTGCATAAATCGGTGCGCGGCTCCGATCCCGACGCCGCGCTGTATTATCTCGCGCGCATGCTGGACGCCGGCGAGGACCCGCTGTTCCTGGCCCGCCGCGTGGTGCGCATGGCGGTGGAGGACATCGGCTTGGCCGACCCGCAGGCGCTGGTCATCGCCAATGCCGCCAAGGACGCTTTCGACTTCCTCGGCCATCCCGAAGGCGAGCTCGCGATCGCGCAGGCCGTCGTCTATCTCGCCACCGCGCCGAAATCGAACGCGGTCTACACCGCCTTCGGCACGGCGATGCAGGTTGCAAAACAGGCTGGCTCGCTGCTGCCGCCAAAGCACATCCTCAATTCCCCGACCAAGCTGATGAAATCGGAAGGCTACGGCGCAGCTTACGAATACGACCACGACGCCCCCGACGCCTTCTCCGGTCAGGATTACTTCCCGGAGGCCCTCGGCCGGCAGACCTTCTACGACCCGCCCGAGCGCGGCTTCGAGCGCGAGATCAGGAAGCGGCTGGATTACTGGGCCAAGCTGCGCAAGGAGCGGGGCGGCTCGCGCTAGAGGTGGCCATTTCGTCGTGACGGAAGGCCGCTTTTAGGGTACGCAGGCAAGCATGAGCCGCCGCATCAAGAGAATGAATCCAAAGCCCCGTTCGCGTGACGAGCGCGAGGACTCACGTCCGCATCAGGCGCGCGGCGCGAAGAAGGCCGGGCCGCGGCCGGGCGGTAAGCCCGGCAGCAAGCCGCCGCGCTTTGCCGGAGAGCGTCCCGAGCGGCGTGGCCCCGAGCGTGCCGAGCGGCGTCCGCCAAAAGCTGCGCCGGAAAGGCCTGCGCCCGAAAAGCCCGTCGAGGCGCTGCTGCCGACCAAGGTGCAGACCGTCACCGTGACGGCTGACGAGAACAACATGCGCGTCGATCGTTTCCTCGAAGCGCGCTTTCCCGGCCTGTCGTTCTCCCACATCCAGCGCGTCGTCCGCAAAGGCGAGCTGCGCGTCGACGGCAAGCGCGTCGACAGCAAGGACCGCCTGGAGGAGGGCCAGAGCGTCCGCATTCCGCCGCTGAAGCTCGACGCGCCGAAGGTCGTCGGCGAGCTCTCCGAGGCCGCGCAGAAGACGCTCAAGGCGCTGAAGGAGATGACGATCTATGAGGACGACGACGTCCTTGTCCTGAACAAGCCCGCCGGCCTTGCCGTGCAGGGCGGCTCGGGCATGACGCGGCACATCGACCAGATGCTGGAGGTGATGCGCGATTCGAAGGGCCAGAAGCCGCGCCTCGTGCACCGCATCGACCGCGAGACGTCGGGCTGCCTCCTGATCGCCAAGACGCGCTTTGCCGCCTCGCATCTGACCGGCGCGTTTCGCTCGCGGTCGGCACGAAAGGTCTACTGGGCGCTGGTGCCGGGCCTGCCGAAGCCGAAGCAGGGCCGCATCTCGACCTTCCTCGCCAAGGAGGAGGGTGAGGACGACACCATCATGCGCATCGCCCAGCATGGCGATGAGGGCGCCAGCCACGCCGTGACGTATTACGCGGTGGTTGAGACCGCCGGCAACAAGCTGACCTGGGTGTCGCTGAAGCCGGTGACGGGACGCACCCATCAGCTGCGCGCCCATATGGAGCATATCGGCCACCCCATCGTCGGCGATCCCAAATATTTCAACATCGAGAACTGGCAGCTGCCGGGCGGCCTGCAAAACCGGCTGCATCTCTTGGCACGCCGTATCGTCATCCCGCATCCGCGCGGCGGCGTGATCGACGCCACCGCGCCGCTGCCGCCGCACATGCAGCAGTCGTGGAATCTGCTCGGGCTGGATGCGAGCCGGTTCGATCCGATCGAGAACGCGCCGGAGGAGTAGGGGCGCTCTCCGGTGTCGTCGCCCGGCTTGACCGGGCGACCCAGTATTCCAGAGACAGTCATTGTTGAATCGAGACGCCGCGGCGTACTGGATGCCCCGCCTTCGCGGGGCATGACGGCGGGGCTCAATTCCGAAACTGCTCCAGAAACATCCGCAAGCTGTCATGCGGGCTTTCGACATCCGTGATCAGCCAGCCCTCGGGACCGTTGACCAGGATGAAGTTCAGCGTCACCGGCCGGCCGCGATTGTCGAAATTCGCCGCGACATAGGTCTTGTCGTATTGCCTGCGGATGATAGCGATCGCGACCGGACCGAGCTTCCAGCTTTGGCTCTGCACCAGGAAGTCATAGGGCTCCGCCCGCGGCGCGCTCCAGGCCTTGCGCAGGGGAGGATCGAAGAACTGCCGGGCAGTGGCGGCATCGCGCGGCAGGCCTTTGGACAGCTCCGGCGCGCCCTGGCCGTAATGGGCATAGACGTTGCGGACCAGCGATTCCGGGGTGCGAAAGCCGGCCTCCGCCGCGGCCAGCCAAAGCGCGGCGAACAGGGCCACGATGCCCGCAAGTTCCCTCATGCCTGCCGCTCGCTTTATCGGCTGCAAGTACTGGCCTAAACGCTTATCTTAAAAGCCTAGCATCCAGCGACCGGGACCGAAAACTCACATGCGCGAATTGTTCGAAGAAGCAGCAAGCCAGCCCCCGCCGGATCCGCGGGACTCGGCGCGTGCCTCCGCGCGCACGCCGTTGCGCAAGCGCTTCTACAAGGAGACCGGCGTCACCGAGGCCGAGGGCGGTTTTGCCATCACGCTCGACGGCAAGCCGATCCGCACGCCGTCCGGCCGCCAGGTGGTGATCCCCTCGCGATCGCTGGCCGATGCCGTGGCCGGCGAATGGGCGGCCCAGGGCGAGGCGATCGATCCCGTGACCATGCCGCTGACCCGGATCGCCAACAGCGTGGTCGAGGGCGTCGTCGACCGCGTCGAGCTCGTCAGCGACGACCTCGCAAAATACTTCGAGTCCGATTTGCTGTTCTATCGCGCCGGCCACCCGGAAGGGCTGGTCGCCCGCGAGGCCGCGCATTGGGATCCCGTGCTGTTCTGGGCCTCGGAAACGCTGGGCGCGCATTTCATCCTGTCCGAGGGCATCATGCATGTGAAGCAGCCGGACGAGGCGCTGAAGGCGGCCCGCGATGCGCTGCCAAGCGATCCCTGGTCGGTCGCAGCCCTCCATGTGGTGACGACCCTGACCGGCTCAGCGCTGCTGGCGCTGGCGCTGGCCCATGGCGCGCGCGATGCCGGCCAGGTCTGGGCCGCTGCCCATGTCGACGAGGACTGGAATATCGATCAGTGGGGCGTGGACGAGGAGGCGGCCGCCCGCCGCGCTACCCGCCTCAGGGATTTCGAGGCCGCCGTGGCGGTTCTGACCGCCTTGAAGCGGCCAGCGGCCACAGGTCCTTAACGAGAGGTTTACGACGGGGCCCTAGGGTGGGAGGCGCATTCCCTGGGCCCCAAAATGCCGACACCGATAAGCTCGATCGTACCGGTCAGTGCCGCCAGCCCTGTGGCTGATGCGGCGACGCCCGATCTCGTGCTTCAGGCCGGTAGCGTCGTCGACGCCAAAGTCGTCAGCGTGCTCGCCGACAATCTGGTGCGGATCGCGATCGCCAACCTTTCGATGGACGTGATGTCCGAGGTGTCGCTGACACCGGGGCAAAACCTCCAGCTCGCGGTGTCGCAGAACGACGGCACCATCCGTCTTGCCGTCATGAACGGGGCAGGCGAGGCGAGCGCCGATCAGATCACGCTGACGCCGGCTGCGGCCTCGCGGGTGGACAGCCCGTCGCTGGCGCCGTCCACGACCGCGGCACGCAATACGCTCACGCCGTTGGAGCAGGTCGCCGTCACCGCCGCTTCGGCCGAAGCGGTCACAAAACAGGGCAGCCAGGCGCCGCTGTTCGCCAATCTCGCCTCCGTCGTCACCGGCAGCGATCTGCCTGTCGGCCTGAAGCAGGCGGTGCTCGACGTGCTGGCGCAGCAGACGCCGCTCAACACCGCCCTCGACGGCGGCGATATCGAATCCGCGTTCCAGAAGTCCGGGCTGTTTCTCGAAGCTTCGCTCGCCGCTGGTACAACGCCGTCGTCAGGCAATGTGCCGGACCTGAAGGCCGCGCTGCTGGTGTTGCGCCAGACGCTGCGAAATGATAGGCGAGCAGGCGCGTCCTGCCCTCCGCCAGTATGTTGAGCACACCGCCGCCGCCGTTCCGCGGTGCGCTGCCGGCAGCGCAGGCGGTCGCTTCGCCGTCGCTCGCGCCTGACACGCCGCTTTCCGCAACAGTGCATCGCCTGCTCGACGACACCGATGCCGCGATCGCGCGGCAGACATTGCTGCAGGTCGCTTCGCTTCCCGACCGCACCGATGCATCCGGCCATCGCATCGACCCGACCGTGCCGCAGTGGAATTTCGAGATCCCGTTTGCGACGCCGCAGGGCACCGCGATGGCGCAGTTCGAGATCTCGCGCGACGGCGGCAATGAGTCCGCCGATCCCGCCAAGCGCGCCTGGCGCGCGCGCTTCACGCTCAACGTCGAGCCGGCCGGTCCCGTGCACGCGCTGATCACGCTGAACGGCGACAAGACCTTCGTGCGGATGTGGGCGGAGCGGCCGGCGACCGCGCAGCAGCTCCGCGCCGGCGTCAGTGAGCTCAACCAGGCCTTGATGCGGGCCGAGCTCAAGCCCGGCGACATCCTGGTCCGCGACGGCACGCCGCCGCAGCCCGCACCGGCCCGCGCCGGCCATTTCCTGGATCGCGCCACATGAGCGATCCATCCAAGCTCGCAATCGCGCTGCATTACGAGAAGGGCTCTGGCGCGCCCGTCGTCGTTGCCAAGGGCAAGGGCACGATCGGCGAAAAGATCGTCGAGATCGCGAAAGCCAACGACATCCCGATCGAGGAGAACGAAATCCTCGCGGGCGCGCTCTCCAAGGTCGAGCTCGGCGAGGAGATCCCGCCCGACCTCTACAAGGCCGTCGCCGAAGTGCTGGTGTTCGTGCTGCGGCTGTCGGGGCGGGGGCGCTAGGAACAACCTGTCATCGTTTCACCACGTAGCGGCGGCATGGTCGCGCCTGTCTTCATTGCTTAACGGATACCGCCCTTGCTCTCCCGCCGTTCCACCCTCGGCCTTCTCGCCGCAGCCGCGATCCTGCCGCAGCGCGCATTCGCTCATGTCGCGCCACCGCGCAACGAGATCCGCGACAGCCTGGCAAAACGCTTCACCGATCTCGGCACGTCAGGCACCTTCGTCGGCTACAAGGTCGAGGACTATCTGATCGTCGCCAGCGACAAGGAACGTTCGGGCGAGGGGAAGTTGCCGGCCTCGACCTTCAAGATTCCGAACTCGCTGATCGCGCTCGAGACCGGCGTTGTCGCCGATCCGGACAAGGACGTCTTCCCGTGGGACGGCGTGAAGCGGCCGATCGAGGCCTGGAACAAGGACCACACGCTGCGCAGCGCGATCGCGGTGAGTGCGGTGCCGGTCTATCAGGAAATCGCGCGCCGGATCGGGCAGGAGCGGATGCAGAAATATGTCGACGAGTTCGACTACGGTAATCGCGACATCGGCGGCGGCATCGACCAGTTCTGGCTCACCGGCAATTTGCGCATCGATCCGATCGAGCAGATCGATTTCGTCGACCGGCTGCGCCGCCGCGCGCTGCCGATCTCAAAGCGCAGCCAGGATCTCGTCGCCGACATCCTGCCGGTGACGAAGGTCGGCGACAGCGTCATCCGCGCCAAGTCGGGCCTCCTGGGCGCCGAGCGCGGCGAGCCGTCGCTGGGCTGGATGGTCGGCTGGGCCGAAAAGGGCGACGCGCACACGGTGTTCGCGCTCAACATCGATTGCAAGGAGCTGCGCCACATCGAGGCCCGCATGAGCCTGACGCAAGCCTGCCTTGCCGAGATCGGCGCGATCTAGCGCTGTCGCGCCGGCGCCGCTCGACTAGCATCCTTTCGGCCAAGAAAGAAAACCGGGAGGATAACAATGAACTCAACGCCACTCTGGCTGTCGTCGCTCACGCTGGCCGCGGCCGGCGGCTGGCTCGCTGCCACGACGTTTACCGCACCCGCCACCAGCAAGGAGCCGCGCTTTCCGCAGCTCACCATGGACCAGCTCGACCCCAAGCAGAAGCCGCTCGGCGAGCAGATCATGAAGGTGTCGAGCGTCGGCATCGGCGGGCCCTACAATCCGATGATCCGCAGCCCCGTGCTTGGCCAGCGCCTGTTCGACCTGTTCTACTATCTGCGCTGGGAGACCTCGGTCCCGACCAAGCTCAACGAGTTCGCGATCCTGATCATCGGACGGCAATGGCGCTCGCAGGTGGAATGGTTCGCGCACGCGCCGCTCGCCGCGAAGGCGGGTTTGTCGCCCGACATCATCGCGGAGCTGAAGGCCAACAAGCGGCCGTCGAAGATGGCCGAGGACGAGGCTGTGGTCTACGACTTCGTCACCGAGATCACCACGACCAAGAAGGTCACCGACGAGACCTATGCGCGGGCGAAGAAGATCTTTAGCGATCAGCAGATCGTCGACCTCACCGCGGTCTCAGGCAATTACGTGATGGTGGCGATGCTGCTGGCGATGGCGGAGGAAACGGTGCCGCCGGACAAGCAGGAGCCGTTCAGGCCGGGTGAGCCGTAAGAGGCGCGAGAACCCGCGACAAAATTGCGATGCCGTAGGGTGGGCAAAGGCGCATCGCGCCGTGCCCACCATCTCTCTATGTGCTACCGCGATTGGTGGGCACGCTCCGCTTTGCCCACCCTACGGCATCGGTGCAAGCCGAGCTGCTTCCGCACCTAACCCAGCTTGAACAGCGCCTGCAAAACCGTGTTGACGCCGAGTAGGCCGCTGTCCCGGGTATGACGGCTCCAAATGTTTCAGGCCTTGTCGGTCTTCTTCGCCGTCAGCGCCTGGTCGATGGCAAAGCCGCCGATCTCGCTCATCGCCTGCGAGATCACGTCGCCGCGCCTGGCAAAGCCGCTGGAGAGATAGTCGAACTGGGTCCGCGCCAGCCGCAGCACCTCGATCGGCACCGAGACGACGGTGTCGTTGAAACTGTCGACCGAGGCGCGCAAGCTCTCCAGCTCGGCAGTGAGCTTGCGGATGTGGCTCTCCGCATCCTGCATCAGGCCGAGCAGCTTGACGCGCTCGGCATTGAAGGCGGTGCGCTCGGCGGCAGCCGCCGCGGTCACCTCGACAAGCTGCGCGCGCATCGCCTCGATCTGGCCGACCATGGAGTCGGAGGCGAGCTCGGCGGCCTCGCGCAGCTCGACATGGCGCGTGTTCTCTTCTTGCGTCTCGTGATAGAGCCGCTCGGCCGACATCGCCCGCTGCGCCAGCGACTCGATCAGCGCGGCCGCACGCAGCAGCATGGCGCCGTTCCGGCCCGACACCATGCTGGCCATGCGCCGCAGGAAATCGACGGTTTCGGACGATGAGTTCGGCGGCAGTGGGACGACCGTCGCGGACATGGGGGATGCCAGGGCGTAATGACCGCCGCCGTACCGACTGGGCTCACGCAACATTCGGCGCCTGATCGAGGACCCGAGCAAGCCTGAATCGGCCGGCCCGGTCAACCGGCGAGGCCCGCCAAATTTGGGGTCAGGCGTCCTTCTGCCGGCCGATCCGCCCTAAATGGGTGAAGCCGAACCCGGCCGAATATTTCAGGCCATAGCCGAGCGCCCGGTCGATGCCGATATGGGCGAGCCAGATCAAGGCGATGGAGAGGGTGAGGGGCGAGGCGAAGCCGAAGCCCAGCGTCATCAGCGTCACCGGCGCCATGTAGCTGTGGGCGGCGTTATAGACCATCGCGCCGAATTTGGCGTCGGCGAGGTAGGCCAGGAAGCTCAGGTCAGGCACGAAGAAGAGCAGGGCGAACACGAGCCAGGAGCCGCCCCAGGCCGCGTACAGCATCACCATGCCAACGAACAGGGTCAGGCCTTCCAGGCGGAGCAGGATGTTGACGCCACCTGTCGCAGCCCCGGTCTCGGCAGCTTGTTCGTCCATCGTCGCCTCCCAGGCAAAACTCTGTAATTCCTTGCGCTTTCACGCTGTGGCAGGGCAGCCCTGCGGCGCCGAAAGCCGCTTCCCGCTCCGCAAAATGCCGTGTTAGAACCCCCGGCAAGCGTGGCTTAGTTAAGAACTGGCGGGAGCAAATGAAACATATCCTGGACGCCCTTGAAGATCGTCGTGCCGGCGCAAAGCTCGGCGGCGGGGAGAAGCGCATCGAGGCGCAGCACGCCCGCGGCAAGCTGACCGCACGCGAGCGCATCGAGCTGTTGCTCGACAAGGGATCGTTCGAGGAGTTCGACATGTTCGTCGAGCACCGCTCCACAGAGTTCGGCATGGAGAAGACCAAGGTGCCCGGCGACGGCGTCGTCACCGGCTGGGGCACCGTCAACGGCCGCAAGACGTTTGTCTTCGCCAAGGACTTCACGGTGTTCGGCGGCTCGCTGTCCGAGACCCACGCACTGAAAATCACGAAGCTCCAGGACATGGCGATGAAGGCGCGTTCGCCCATCATCGGCCTCTACGACGCGGGCGGCGCCCGCATCCAGGAAGGCGTCGCCGCGCTCGCCGGCTATTCCTACGTGTTCCGCCGCAACGTGCTCGCCTCCGGCGTGATCCCGCAGATCTCCGTCATCATGGGCCCCTGCGCCGGCGGCGACGTCTATTCGCCTGCCATGACCGACTTCATCTTCATGGTGAAGAACACCAGCTACATGTTCGTCACCGGCCCCGACGTGGTGAAAACAGTGACCAACGAGGTCGTCACCGCCGAAGAGCTCGGCGGCGCCTCGGTGCACGCGACGCGCTCCTCGATCGCCGACGGTGCGTTCGAGAACGACGTCGAGACGCTCTTGCAGATGCGGCGCCTGATCGACTTCCTGCCGTCCAACAACACCGACGGCGTGCCGGAATGGCCGAGCTTCGATTCCATTGAGCGCCTCGACGATTCCCTGGACACGCTGATCCCCGACAATCCGAACAAGCCCTACGACATGAAGGAGCTGATCCTGAAGGTCGTGGACGAGGGCGACTTCTTCGAGATCGCGGATGCCTTCGCCAAGAACATCGTCACCGGCTTTGGCCGCATCGCCGGCCGTACCGTCGGCTTCGTCGCCAACCAGCCCATGGTGCTGGCCGGCGTGCTCGACAGCGATGCCTCGCGGAAAGCGGCGCGCTTCGTCCGCTTCTGCGATGCCTTCAACATCCCGATCGTCACCTTCGTCGACGTGCCGGGCTTCCTGCCGGGCACCGCGCAGGAATATGGCGGCCTGATCAAGCACGGCGCAAAGCTGCTGTTCGCCTATTCGCAGTGCACCGTGCCGCTGGTGACGATCATCACCCGCAAGGCCTATGGCGGCGCCTTCGACGTCATGGCCTCCAAGGAAATCGGCGCCGACATGAACTACGCCTGGCCGACCGCCCAGATCGCGGTGATGGGCGCCAAGGGCGCCGTCGAGATCATCTTCCGCAGCGACATCGGCGACCCCGACAAGATCGCGGCGCGAACGAAGGAATACGAAGATCGCTTCCTGTCGCCCTTCATCGCGGCCGAGCGCGGCTACATCGACGACGTCATCATGCCGCACTCGACGCGGAAACGGATCGCAAGGGCGCTGGCGATGCTGAAGGACAAGAAGGTGGAAGCGCCGGCCAAGAAGCACGACAATTTGCCGTTGTGAGGTGGACGTAGCCCGGATGGAGCGTAGCGAAATCCGGGTTCTCGTTCAGCAGTTGCTGTACGCGCTTCGCTCATGCGGGCTACCAGGTTCGTTTCTGATCCGGCATCCTTGATCAAAACCCAATGACCGAAGACGATCCGACCGACGAAATCTCCGACATCGAAGACCGGATCGAGCGGCTAGCCGAGATCGCCGAGCGATGCCGGAAGTATATCCTGGCCTCCAAGATCGCCATCGGCAGCGGTGCTGCGCTGCTGCTGATCACGATCCTCGGGCTGTTCGGGACTGGCCAAACCGCCGCGCTCGGATCGATCGCGCTGGTGTTGGGCGGGATCGTGTCGCTCGGCTCGAACATCAGCACGTTGCGGCAGACGGACGAGGCGATCAGTGCCGCGGAGGCGCGGCGCGCGGCGCTGATTGGAACGATCGATCTGCGCCTGGTCGCCGATGCACCGCTGAAGCTGATGTGACGCACCGCGTCACGCTGCAGGGCGCAGCGTCAGCACCATCAATTCCGCGCGGCATTCGGCGGCGAAGGTTTGCAGCCGCTCCACGGTTTCCTGGTCGAGGATGGTCTTCGCCAGGCGTTCGGCGCGGGCAACCTGCTCTTTGAGATAGTCGATGCGGGCCATGTGTCACCTCTGGCAGGAATAATTTGAAGCAAATTGCTTCGTTCCGGCGGTGGTGGGGACATGGATAACAACGGGTTAATGGTGCGCTGAATGTCTCGCGCGCAACGCATCACCGCAGCGAGGACGTCAGCAGCCAAACGCCCGCGGCCACACATGCAATGCCAGCAGCGCGCGCGATCCATCGTCCGGCCGGCGTCAGCTTCTCCAATAGAACGAGCAGCGCCAACAGCGCGATCCAGAGCACGTTCATCACGCCGCCGATGAACAGGAGTGCCATCAAGAGCCAGCAGCAGCCGACACAATAGCTTCCGTGCCGAAGTCCCAGCAGCAGGCAGCCTCGCGGCGTGTCACGAAAGCCGCCGTGGCGCATCAGGAACAGGAACGGCGACTGGCATTGGACGAGGCAGACGTCCTTGAATGGCGTCCATTGATAGATCCCGGCTGCGATCAGCACGATTGCGCCGACGAGGTTGCTGGCGAGCGTCATCCGGGAGTCGAGAAGGGCTGCGCGATCGATCCCCCATTGCAGAAGGGTTGCGACAAGTGAAAAGCCGGTCCAGGCGAGGAGATAACCGGCCGCAAACCAGCCCGTCGCCGCGAACGGCTTGGCCTGTGCCTTCGCTCGCCGGCCGACGCTGGCGTACATGAGGATCATGGGTGCGGCCGAGGGCGCCATCATTCCGACCATCATCACCGCCCACATCAGGAACACGTAGGCGAACTCGATCGTTCGCCACGGCTCGCCGGCGGGCAACATGATTCCGATCCCGGCCGGAATCATGCGGAAGCCGGTCATGTCCATGCCGCCCATGTCCATGTCGTTGGCGAGCCAAAGCACATAGGCCCATGCCAGCGCGACGATGATCAGAATCGCGCCGCCGACGATCCAGCGATCGCGGCGCAGCACGGTTTCGAGAGCGCTGTCGGTCATTTGTGATGCGTGTTGCCGGCCTTCCCGCAGACCGTCACATCAGGAGTGGCATCAAGCCTGGTTCGACCACTGGATCGGCGCATAGAGGCCGTTCCTGCCGGAATTGTCCCAGCGCATGCCATGATCGCTGTATGTATTGCCGGCGGCGCCGACCGCCATCACCATCCTGTCGGGGCTGACGGGGTGGCCGATGTTGGCCCACATTTCGCCGCTCGGGTGCATGGTCGGCAACGGATCGACCGACATGTGCAGAATGCCCGGGATTTCCGCAGACCGCGTCTTGCCGTCGATCCGGAATGAGATCGGGACCTTCTTCACGCCGAGGTTCTTGCTGATCAGCGGTACGAACGCGGCCATGGGACCACCGGCCGCGCCGCTGAAGATCGCGGCCAGCGCCTCGGTCTGCTGATCGTCGGCGCTCTGATCGACATAGGTGGCCTGCGACCAGTCCCCGTCAGCCATGACTCCGGGCGCATGGAGAATGACCAGGACGTTCAGTCCATCGAGTGCGACATCGCCGTAACGGCCGGTCTCGATGTGGAAGATCAGCGGCACGTTGCAGAAGCCCTCGGTCGGTCGCGCGGTCAGCGGGGCACCCGCGGACACGAGGCACGGGCACACAATGCTGCAACTGCAATTTTCGAAATAGTCACCGGAAAGCTGCCACGAGACCTGAGATGAGACCTGGTCCACCATCGCTCCCTCCCGCTAGGCCGAACCCGACAGATCACTTTCGAACGAGCTACCTGTGGTGGAAGGCTACGCCGCGTGCGCGGGAACCGCAAGGCAATGCGCCAATGAAGTTGGTGTGAAGCGGCGAGGCGTAGAGGTGCGCAGAGCATGATCCGGAAAAGTGCGTAGCGGTTTTCCGAAAAGATCGTGCTCAAACAATAACCTAAAGCGCGATGGTGATTCATCTTCATGCCATCGCGCTTAGGGTGGGTTAGCGCCAGCGTAACCCACCACGTCTCCATTCGTTCGGGCAGACCCAGGTGGGTTACGGCTTCGCTTCACCCATCCTGAGAGCTACGAGCTGTTCCGTTCTATCGTCGCGCCGCATCGGCCGCGGCAAAATGCGCCAGCTGGTCGGCGTGGGCTTTGGCGAACGCCGGGCGAGCCGTGGCGCGCGCGACGTAGTCGCGGCAGGCCGGGTGCTCCGACAAGCCGCCGAACTTATCGACGACGCGCAGCACGTCCGACATCAGGATGTCGGCGACGGAAAAGGACCCCGCCAGCCATTCGCGCGTCGCAAGCACCGTCTCCATGTGCTTGAGGCGGAGTTTCAGGAAGTCGTCGACGAACTTCACGGCAGGCGAGCCATCGAAACTGCCGGTGAACTTGAACATCGTCCAGGGCAGGGCCGGCATCTCCACCGAATTGAGCGCGGCGAACACCCACTCCATCGCTTCGTTACGGCCGCGGGGATCGGTCGGCATCAGTTCGGGGTTGCGCTGACCCAGATGCAGCAGGATCGCGCCGCTCTCGAAGATCGAGAGGTCGCCGTCGGTCAGCCACGGCACCTGGCCGAACGGCTGATGCGCGAAGTGCGCGGCATCGCGCGGGTTGAACGGCACGCTCGCGACGCGGTAGGGCAGGGCTGCTTCTTCCAGCGCCCAGCGTACACGAAGGTCGCGCACGAAGCCGCGGGGCATCTCGGGAACCCAGTCGAAGGTGGTGAGGATGAGATTGGGCATGTGGGGGCTCCGTGTTGTCTGGGCATAGGACGGATGAGGAGCGGACGTTCCGACAGCGGGGACAGAAAAAAAGGCGATCTCGTAGGATGGGTAGAGCGAAGCGAAACCCATCAACGCTATTCCCGCGGGTGGAATGATGGGTTTCGCTGCGCTCTACCCATCCTACGGGCCGGTGCTCATGGCCCAAGCTTCGCCAGCTTGCCTTGCTTCGCGGCCTCCACCGCGCGTTCGGCATCCTCCGGCAGCAAAATCCGCTCCGCCACCTGCCGCGCTGCCTCGCGCTTCACCGCGGCGACATACGCGCCGTCGTCGGCATAGCGCTCCGCAATCGACAGCCTGGGATCATGCACTTCCTTCCGCGCGGCTTCCGTCGGCGCGAACGGCACCACCGCGCCTTGCAATGGATAGAGCGCTGTCGGCCCAAACCCCTGCGCGCGCGGATTCCATGCCGTGTAGGTCGCACGCGGGACGGCGAGAGCGAGCTGGCGGATGCCTGCGATGGCCATGCCGTCATCATCCGCCTTCGGCACGAACACGGGATAGCGGCTGATCTCCTTCGGCGGCAGCACGCTCTGGTCGGAGAAGGCGGCGAGCGTGTGGATGCCGGCATAGGGCAGGCCGGGGATATCGGTGGGCACGGCGCCTTGCGCCGGCACGAGCGTGCCGTGGGCGCGCATAGGGACGCGGCTTGCCGGCGGCCTGACGCCGTCGCTGATCCAGGCATTGAGGTCGGTGAGCAGCGCGCGCATCGGCATGCCCGCATGAACAGGGTTCTGCGGCAGCGACATCGCCGGCACGCCCTTCTTCATCACGTCGGCGGCTTCCGCAAAATGCGGCGTGCCCGAGATCATGTAGGCGCGGACATTGTCGGGAAGATCGAGATGGTTGCCGGCGAGATCGGTGACCAGGAGCGAAGCGTGCGAGGCCCACCATTCGTGCTCGCTGTCGGTCTGCATCACCTTCGGGCAGGTCGCCGAGAGCGAGCAGCGGCGGAGCAGGCCGTCGGTCTTGCCCGAATAGGGATCGCTGAGGCTCGCATAGGTGAACGGGAAGAGATCGGCCTGCCAGGCCGGGTCCTGGAGATGGCGCGGGTTGCGGCCGGGCTGGCCGAAGCGGACATTGGTCGCCATCCGCCGCGTGCCCGCGACATGCGGCATCAATCCGTCGAACACGGTGCGGCCCGATAGGTCCTCGTTGAAGCCGAGATAGAGGAAGTCGCGCAGGAAGCGGCCGGATTGCGAGACGCCGAAGCCGATCGCGCGGCTCACCGATGGATGCAAACCATTGAGCAGCGGGTTGGCCTGCGTCTCGTCATGGCGGAGGAAGCTGACGACGTCGCGCACCGCGGCATAGCCCATGCCGAGCGGCACCGGATCGCGCGCGGTGTAGGTGATCTCGTAGAGCGCGCCGGCATCAAAGCCATCAGGGCGCGTGATCTCCACCGCAGTGGGATCGACGAGTTTTGCCGAAAGGCCTGATGGCGTCTGCCGCGCATCGGCCCAGGCGGCGCGCACGGTGACGTGGAGGTTGGCGGCCTCAGCCGCCGGCCAGGTCAGCGTGGCACGCGCGGGATTGGTCGTGTTGTCGAGGACGAATTCTTCGCGCGCGGGACCACTGATGTTCTTGATCACCGGTGCGGCCAGCGCCATCTGGCCGGGCTTGGAGGGAATGTCGCCCTGCCAGCCGACCCAGACCATCGTAAAACCTTGGCGATGCAGGAAGCCGATGCCGGCATCCTCGGCCTTGTCGGCATTGTTGGCGCCGGGCTGGGCGGAATCGTCGAACAGTTGGGGCGCCAGCTTGCGGCCGCGATTGGGCACCTCCAGCAGCAGCGTGCCGTTGCCATGCGTGGGATCGCTGGGCCTGAGGATCACGACGTCGGCGGTGGCCTCGACCTTGCCGTCGGCATTGCGCGGCGCGAGCGCAAGGTCGGTGATGACGGCATTGCGATCGTCGGCCGGGTTGAGCGCGAAGGTCGCGCGCGCGGTGATGCGTTCATAGGTGCCGACATTGCCAAAGCTGCGCCCGTCAAAGGCGGGCACGCGTTCCAGAACATCGAAGCGAACGATTTCGGCGACTGATACCGCCGGCCACAGGCAGGTGATCGCAACGAGACCCGAGATGATCCTGCGCATGGCCGTTCCTTCCCTTAGGTAGGCGCAGCGTAAAATCCGCCGCGCGGGCTTTTTGTTGCCGCCACTATAACCGTCTATGCTGAGGCCAAACAACAGGAGGAAACCCGATGCCCGCTGCCTACTTCGTCGTCCGCGCCATCGTCGCCGATGCCGACAAGCGCGCCGCCTTCGACCGGTGGTACGAGACCGAGCATGTGCCCGACGCGGTGAAGGCGTTCGGCGTGAGCAAAGCCTGGCGGTTCTGGAGCCTGGACGATCCCTCGCTGCACCAGGCCATGTATCAGTTCGACGACGAAGCAGCGCTCGCGGCGATGCTGAAGGGCGATGCTCTGAAGCAGCTCGTCGCCGATTTCAAGCGGGACTGGCCCGATGTGAAGCGCTCGCGCGAGACGCTGGTGCTGGCGCAGGAGTTTGTGAAGTAGGTCTGCAAATCCTGTCACGTTCGCAACGAACCTGAATGCGCGATTCAGCTCTGGTTCATGTCGTGATCGCGACACTTCCTCTGCATCACTTGCGCGAAAGACCAGAGGATATGTCATGGAGCGTCGGAACTTTTTGAAACTTGCATTGGGTGTGACGGCGGGCGCCGCTGCCTTCGCAGCGACCGCGCAGGCCGCGCCATTGTCGCCGCAGCCGGTTGGCCCGGCGCGCATGCCGGAAGGCAATCCCGACGCCCATCCCGCCGTCACCACCAGCGATGAAGCCGCGCAGCTCAAGCCCGAGCAGGTTCGCTGGGGCCATGGTCATGGCCATTGGCATCACCGCCATTGGGGCTGGCGTCACCGCCACTGGGGCTGGCGCCGCCGACACTGGCGTCGTCATCATTGGTAAGCTTCGCGCAAGCCAGGCCTTGAACGGGGGATCGCGGTTCGCGGTCCCCGTTTTGATTCGACGCCGGGGTGAGATGATGGGTTGAAGGGCCTTCAAAACAAAGTGGCCGCCGCAGGCTGTCCTGCGCGGCCACTTCGCAGTGCGAAAAGACGAGATCAGATCGGACGGCAGCGGCCACCCCACCAGCGGAAGCCATAGGGGCAAACGCGCGGGCGCACCACGACATGACGGTTAGCGTTTCCAACACTCGCGGCCCTGGAAGAGCAGGGCACGTGAATTCGACGACGACCGGCCCACGTGCGGCCATCGGACGGCAGCCGCCATAGGGGCCGCGATACCAGCCGGGGCCGCAGCCGCCAGCAGCGCTGGCCGCCTCGCTGAAACCAACAACCGCGCTGGCGAGCATGACGGCGGCGAAGAGATATTTCATTTGGTCTTCCTTCTCGTCCTTGGGGCAGGGCTTTGGGGGGGCGAATCTTCAGGGCTTGGCGCTTGCGGCGCACAATGAATCAAAAGACACGATTCGACACGTTAAATCGGGGAAGCAACGTGCATCGCGATGCAAACCTGCCAATCATGACCTGAATGCGGCATGAACGTTCCCTGCATGCTGCTTGAGGCGACACTCATCTGTCGCTAAGCGCGATGAGATCTGGATGAATCGTCATCGCGCTTTAGGTTGTTGTTTACGCATGATCTTTCCGGAAAAACCCGGAATCTCGAGGTTCCGGGTCTGGTCCTTCGGACCATCCCGGAACGACAGTGCGCTTAAAGCGATGGACGGCCGGGTCAAGCCCGGCCATGACGAGAGCCCGCATTCACACGCGAACGTGTGATTTCACGACGGTTGCGTGACTAATCCTTCCCATTCCCGAACAGCGCCGCGAACTGCTTCTCGCCGGTGCGGGTGAAATTCACGACGCGGCTGCCGGGCGTGGGATCGCGCGCGGCCCATTTCAATTCCGCGAACCGCTGCATCATCGCAGCGCCCAGCGTGCCGGCGAGATGGTGGCGCCGCTCGCTCCAGTCGAGGCAGGCCTTGCAGACCGGGCGGCGCGGGTGGCTGAGCATGTCGGCCGAGATCTGCAAATTCTTGGCGAGGAAACGCTCGCCGTCGGCCGTCAGCTCGATGTCCTGCTTCTTCTGCCTGACCAGATTTCGCTCGCGCATGGTGTCGAGCATCTGCACGCCGAGATCGCCGGCAAGGTGATCGTAGCAGATCCGCGCCCGCCGCAGCGCCGGATCCTTCGGACCGGTGCGCACGCGCATATGGCCGGTGCGTGCGGCAAGGCCCGCAAGGCCCTCAAGCACGCCGGCGACGTCGTCGTCGGTGAGACGGTAGTAGCGGTGCCGGCCCTGCTTCTCCGGCTCGACGAGGCCGCCGGCCTCGAGCTTTGCCAGATGCGAGCTCGCAGTCTGCGGCGTGATGCCGGCCTCCTGCGCAAGCTCGCTTGCGGTGAGCGCGCGGCCGTTCATCAGCGCCGTGAGCATGTTGGCGCGGGCGGGATCGCCGACCAGCGAGGCGACCATGGCGATGTCGGGACCTGATTTCATGCTTCGATGGTAGCCGAAGCATTGTGGTCGGGCAAGGGCGTAGCCTCTCACTACGTCGTCATTGCGAGCGAAGCAATCCAGCGCCGTAGGGTGGGCAAAGGAGCGTAGCGGCGTGCCCACCAATCGTCGTTGCGGACAAAGGACGTGGGCGCGCTTCGCTTTGCCCATCCTACGAGACCAGCGCTCGCAATGACGAAGACAAATCAGGAGCCTATCATGTCCGTCACCGTCTTCATCCGCTACCAGCTCGATCCGTTCAAGCGCGCGCAGTTCGAGGAATATTCAAAACGCTGGCTCACCATCATCCCGAAATGCGGCGGCGACCTCATTGGCTATTTCATGCCGCATGAGGGCACCAACAACATCGCCTTCGCGCTGATCACCTTCGAGAGCCTTGCCGCCTACGAGGCCTATCGCGCGAGGCTGCGGCAGGATTCCGAAGGCATGGCGAATTTCCATTTCGCGGAGGAGAACAAATTCATCCTCGCGGAGGAGCGCACGTTCCTGCGCAAGGTGGTAGTGTAGGCCACCAACGCTAAGGAGACGCCCATGATCGCCGTGATTTTCGAGGTCTGGCCCAAGCCGGAACATCGCCAGGACTATTTCGATCTCGCCGCCGATCTGAAGCCGCTCCTGCAAACCATCGACGGCTTCATCTCGGTCGAGCGCTTCGAGAGCCTGACCGAGAAGGGCAAGATCCTCTCGTTGTCGTTCTGGCGCGATGAGGCAGCAGTCCAGGCCTGGCGCAACACGATGGAGCATCGCCGTACCCAGGCCAAGGGCAGGGCGCGGATCTTCGCCGACTATCATTTGCGCATCGCCAGCGTCATCCGCGATTACGGCATGAATGATCGCGAGCAGGCGCCGAAGGACAGCCGCGCGGTGCACGACGCGCACTAGCGCCGGCCGCGACGCATCCCCATGTCTGCGCGGCCAACAAGGGAGAGAAACATGCATGTGACCACCGCCGACAAGCGTGCGACGTTCAGGAAGTTGCACGAAAGCGGCTGCTTCATCCTGCCCAATCCGGTCGATGTCGGCAGCGCGAAAGCCTTGCAGCATCTCGGTTTCAAGGCGATCGCGTCATCGAGCGCGGGCTTTGCCTGGACCATCGGCAAGGCCGACAACCACGTCACCGTCGAGGATGTCTGTCAACATCTGGCAGCATTGAGCTCGGCGGTCGACATTCCCGTGAATGCGGATTTCGAGGGCGGCTTCGCCGTCGAGCCGGACAAGGTCGCCGACAATGTCGAGCGCGGTGTGCGCACCGGCGTCGCGGGCCTCTCGATCGAGGATTCCACCGGCGACAAGGACAAGCCGATCTACGAGCGCGCGCTCGCGGTCGAGCGCATCAAGGCCTCGCGCAAGGCGATCGGCGACAGCGGCACGCTGCTGGTCGGCCGCTGCGAGGCCTATTTGTGGGGCGTGACCGACCTCAAGCTCGTCATCGACCGGCTGACCGCCTATGCGGACGCCGGCGCGGATTGCCTCTACGCGCCGGGCTGAAGACACGCGAGGACATCGCCGCGGTGGTGAAGGCTGTCGCACCGAAGCCGTTCAACCTCCTGATCGGCGGTCCCGGCCTGTCGCTCAAGGAAGCCGAAGATCTCGGCGTGCGCCGCATCAGCGTCGGCGGCTCGCTCGCCCGCGCCGCCTGGGGCGGCTTCATGCGCGCCGCAAAGGAGATGGCGGAAAAGGGGACTTTTGCAGAGCTCGGCAGCGGCTATTCCGGCGGCGAGCTCAACAAGATGTTCAGCTGAAGGCAAACGAAAGCGGCGGGATGTTGAGTCCCGCCGCTCTCTCATCCTCTCGTGTCATGCTCCGCGAAGGCGGGGCATCCAGTACGCCGAGGCTTCTCGGCTCTATCACAACCGTCTCGTAGTACTGGGTCGCCCGGTCGAGCCGGGCGACGACAGCTATCGTGTTACGTCTTACTTCGCGCCGTCAGACGGAGTCTGCGTATCCGGCGCTGGCTTTGCCGCAGGCGTATCTGCCGGCGCGGCCGGCTTGCTCGGCGCGGCGCCCGTGGTCACGCCCGGCGCGGCGTTGTTGCGCGGCGTCACGTCGCGCATGCCGGGAGGTGCAGCCGGATTGGCGGGCTGCGACTGCTGCGCAGTCTGTGTCGCCGGCGTGTTGCTCGCCTGGTTGCCCGTGGTCGTGTTGTTCAAGCCATAGAACACGGCGCCCAGCACCAGGGCGATCGCCACCGCGAACAGCGCGACCTTGCCGCTGGAGGCGGGGCCTTCGCCAAGCTCGGGATCGGCCTGAAGGTCGGCATCCCGGCGCGCCGCGCGAAGATACTCATCGTCGGCGAGGTTCGGGCGGTACGGATCGTTGGGAAAACGGTCGTCAGCCATCGATTGGTCTCCTCGGTTATGACGCCGGGACAACCCTCAGCTGCGAGATTCCGTTCCGCCTCCTTTATGCTTTCGTCGCATGTTGCCCCGGCTGCGGGAATCGGGAACCTGTTCGCCTGGGGAACCGAAAGCGTGAGTTCCACCAGCGGAGGAAGGGAACAAGATCATGTGGAGCCTGCCGCCGAGCGATAGCGTGCTGCATTTCCTGTCGCTGGTCGCGGTCGCAGCGCAAGGTATGACGGCCGCGCTCGCTGCCGGCCGCCGCAGCATGGACTGGCTGGGCGTCTGCTTCCTTGGCTGCATCACCGCGCTCGGTGGCGGCACGCTGCGCGATCTCTTCCTCGGGCATTATCCGCTGGTCTGGGTGCAGCACCCGATCTATCTCGCGCTCGCCGGCGGCGCCGCCTTCCTCACCATCCTGACCGCCCGCCTCGTGCACCGGCTCAAGGTCGCCTTCATCGTGCTCGATGCCATCGGCCTTGTCGTCTTCACCATGGCCGGTTGCGACGTCGCCTGGCAGATGGATGCCTCGCTGCCGATCGTCATCGTCTCCGGCATGGTAACGGGCTGTGCCGGCGGCATCTTGCGCGACGTGCTGTGCAACGACGTGCCGCTGCTGTTCCGCTCCGAGCTCTATGCCAGCGTCTCGGTGGTGACCGGTCTGTTCTATGCCACCGCCTTCGGCCTCAAGCTCAACGCCGAGCTCTGGACCATCCTGACCTTCGTCCTCGGCATCAGCTTCCGCCTGCTGGCGGTGCGCTACAAATGGGAGATGCCGAAATTCGTCTTCACGGAGGACGAGGGGAGGTAAGCGCTGTCGCGCGCGAATGGCGAATAGATCTGGCCATTCGCCACTCACTACTCCCCATTCGCCCCTCACTTCCTTGCCTTCGCGACCTGCGCCGGCGTCACCAGCGGTGCCGCGTTGCCCCAGGAATTGCGGATGTAGTTCGTCACCGCCGCGATCTCTTCGTTCGACAATTGCTCGGCATAGGCAGGCATCTCGCCGGTATTGGGCGCGCGCGGTGTCGTCACGGTATGGGCGCCGTCGAGGATGAGGCGCAAGGTCGAGGACGGGTTGACCGATTGCAGCAGCGCATTGCCCGGCAGCGGCGGATAGATCCGCGGCGCGCCGGAGCCGTCGGCTTCGTGACAGGCGATGCAGAGCTTTGCGTAGACGGCCTGGCCGGCCTTCATCTCGGCATCCTCAGGCGGCGTCACGATGGTCTCGCGCCGCGACGGCGGCAGGCTCTTCAAATAGACCGCGATCGCCGTCACGTCGGCATCGCTCATCTTCGAGGTCGAGTTGACGACCACCTCGGCCATCAGCCCGTCGGCATGACTCCTGGCGTTACGTCCGCTCTGGAGATACTCGGTGATGTCCTCGACGCTCCATGACTTCAGCCCGGTGCGCGCGGCGCCGTCGAGCCGTGGCGCGTACCAGCCGCCGACCTCGTTGCCGGAGAGGACCTGAGCCTGCTTGTCCGCGCCGAAGTAATTCTTCGGCGTATGGCAGGCGCCGCAATGGGCGAGCCCGGTGACGAGATAGCCGCCTCTGTTCCACGCCGCGCTCTGGCTCTGGTCCGGCTCGAACAGGCCAGGCTTGAAATAGAAGGCGTTCCAGACCCGCATCAGGCGGCGATAGCCGAACGGCCAGCGCAGCTCCGGCGGCTTGTTGCGGTTCACCACCGGTGCCAGCGTTCCGAGATAGGCACGGATCGCCAGCGTGTCGTCCTTGGTCATCTTCGTGAAGTAGGGATAGGGGAACGCCGGATAATAGTTCGAGCCGTCAGGCGCGATGCCGGTGCGGAGCGCGCGGGTGAAATCGGCATCCGCCCAGGCGCCGATCCCGGTGTCGCGGTCGGGCGTCAGGTTCGGCGCATAGACCGCGCCGAAGGGCGTGTCGATGCGCTTGCCGCCCGCAAACGGCTTCGCCGGATCGGCGGTGTGGCAGCCCCCGCAGCCGCCGGCCTCGACCAGCGCCTTGCCATAGGCGATCAGCTCCGGCGATGGATCGGCGGCGAAAGCCGCGCTCGCAACTGCACTGCACAACGCGATCACAGCCAGAATCGTCCGCATGCCCGGTCTCTCCTGCGACCAATGGCCCGCATCCCGTAGGATCGGGCATCGATTCATTTCGCGACGACGGGGGTATGGTGACACAAATTGAAAATCCCCGGTGTGCTTCCGGCCACGAAATTGCGATTTTTACCCGGCGCTCCCTTTGGTCCAGATTTGTGATGCGGAGCGTGAAATATCCGACATAGAGTGGCGAAGGTGGTCGGCGCGCCCTAGCTAAAAACAACGGGCAAGCAACGGCTTAAGCGACCTAAAGCAACAAGGGCCTGAACAGGGCGGCAAAACGAGGACAGCATGGGAATCAACCAGGGTCCGATCAGTCTCGACCAAAAATACACCCAGCAAACCGGACATGTCTTCACCACGGGCATCCAGGCCCTGGTCCGCCTTCCCATGGCCCAGATCCGGCGCGACCGCGCTAACGGCCTCAACACAGCGGGCTTCATCTCCGGCTATCGCGGCTCGCCGCTCGGCGGCTACGACCAGCAGCTCTTCGCCGCCCGCAAGCATCTCGAAGAGTACAACATCAAGTTCCAGCCCGGCGTGAACGAGGACCTGGCGGCGACCGCCGTCTGGGGCTCCCAGCAGCTCAACCTCTCGCCCGGCGCCAAGTACGACGGCGTGGTCGGCATCTGGTACGGCAAGGGCCCCGGCGTGGATCGCTGCGGTGACGTGTTCCGCCACGGCAATGCCGCCGGCTCCGCCAAGAACGGCGGCGTGCTGTGCCTGGCCGGCGACGACCACGGCGCAAAGTCTTCTACCGTCCCGCATCAGTCCGACCATGCCTTCATCTCGGCGCTGATGCCGTATCTCTATCCCTCGAGCATCCACGAGATGATCGAGATGGGCCTGCTCGGCATCGCGATGTCGCGCTACTCCGGCTGCTGGGTCGGCATGAAGGTGATCACCGAGACGGTGGAGACCACCGCCGAGATCGATCTCACCGACGAGATGAAGCCCTTCATCATTCCGACCGATTTCGAGCTGCCGCCCGGCGGGCTCAATCTGCGCTGGCCCGATGACCGCTTCGAGCAGGACCGCCGCCTGCAGGACTACAAGGGCTTTGCCGCGATCGCCTTTGCGCGCGCCAACAAGGTCAACCGCATCACCATGGACTCGCCGAACGCCCGCTTCGGCATCATGGCCTCGGGCAAGAGCTACGAGGACGTCCGACAGGCACTGCGCGAGCTGGGGATCACCGAGGAGGTTGCCGCAAAAATCGGCCTTCGCCTCTACAAGATCGGCATGCCCTGGCCGCTGGAGCCGGAAGGCGTGCGCAACTTCGCCGTCGGCCTTGAAGAGATATTCATCGTCGAGGAGCGCCGCGAGATCGTCGAGAACCAGGTCAAGCAGGAGCTGTTCAACTGGCGCGACGACGTGCGCCCGCGCATCGTCGGCAAGATGGACGAGCACGACAAGCGCTTCCTCACTTTCGCCGCCGAGCTCAGCGTCGCCTCGCTTGCGACCTCACTGACCGAACGCCTGCTTCGACTTAATCTCAATCCCGAGATCGCGGAGATGCTCCGCGCCAAGGCCGACTGGTTCAACGGCCGCCAGGCCACCCAGATGCAGGCGGTCGCGCCGGTTTCCCGCACCCCGTATTTCTGCTCCGGCTGCCCCCACAACACATCGACCAAGGTCCCCGAAGGCAGCCGCGCGCTCGCCGGTATCGGCTGCCACTTCATGGCGCTGTGGATGGACCGCTCGACCGAGACCTTCACCCATATGGGCGGCGAGGGCGTGCCGTGGGTCGGCATCGCGCCCTTCACCAACGAGAACCATATCTTCGCCAACCTCGGCGACGGCACCTATTTCCACTCCGGCATTCTCGCGATCCGCCAGGCGGTCGCCTCCAAGGCCAACATCACCTACAAGATCCTCTACAACGACGCCGTCGCCATGACCGGCGGCCAGCGTCACGACGGTGATCTATCGCCCGAGAAGATCATGGCCCAGCTCCACGCCGAGGGCATCCGCGAGATCTATCTCGTCTCGGAAAACCCCGACGCCTATCCCGCCGACACCATCGCGCCCGGCGTGAAGAAATATCACCGCGACGAGCTCCAGAACGTCATGAAGATGTGCCGCGAGTTCAAGGGCACCTCCGCGATCGTCTTCGTGCAAACCTGCGCCGCCGAGAAGCGCCGCCGCCGCAAGCGCGGCCTGATGGAGGATCCGGCGCGCCGCGTCATGATCAATCCGGCGGTCTGCGAGGGCTGCGGCGACTGCTCGGTGCAGTCGAACTGCATTTCGGTCGAGCCGCTGGAGACCGAGTTCGGCCGCAAGCGCGCCATCAACCAGTCGTCCTGCAACAAGGACTATTCCTGCCTGAAAGGCTTCTGCCCGTCCTTCGTGACCATCGACGGCGGGGCACCGCGCCATCGCGCGCCGGCCGAGCTCGCCGATATCGGTGCGCTGCCCGAGCCGGCCTCGCGCCCGACGCTTGAAAAACCCTACAACATCGCGGTCGGCGGTGTCGGCGGCACCGGCGTGCTGACGATCGGCGCGCTGCTTGGCATGGCCGCCCATATCGAGGGCAAGGCCTCGATGATCCTCGACATGTCGGGCCTCGCGCAAAAGGGCGGGGCGGTGCTCAGCCACGTGCGTCTGTCGGACCATCCGGCCGAGGTGACCTGCTCGCGCATCGTCACCGGCACTGCCGATCTCGTGCTCGCCGCCGACGAGGTGGTCGCGGTCGCCAAGGACACGATCTCGCTGTGTGATACCAGCCGCACCCGCGGCATCATCAACAGCCACGTCATTCCCACCGCTGACTTCATCCTCAACCGCGACTTCAATTTCCAAACCCGCAAGCTGACCGGCTTGCTCGAGACGGCGCTGCATAAGGACTCGGCGTTCTTCGACTTCACCAAGCCCGCCGAGCAGCTGCTCGGCGACAGCATCGCCACCAACATGATGATGATGGGCTACGCCTATCAGAAGGGCTTGCTGCCGCTGTCGGCTGAAGCGATCGAGCAGGCGATCGAGGTCAACGGCGTCTCGATCAAGATGAACAAGGAGGCCTTCCGCCTCGGCCGCCTCGCAGTCGCCGATCCCGCGCGCCTTGCCGAGATGCTGAAGGGCACGGACGAGGTGGTCGCGCCGAAGACGCTCGATGCCATGACACTCGACGAAGTCATCGAGCACCGTGCCAAGCATCTGACCGCCTACCAGAACGGCCGCCTTGCCAAACGCTATCGCAAGCTGATCGACCAGGTCCGCGATGCCGCGAAGCAAGGCGATTACGGCGAAGCGCTGCCGCGCGCGGTCGCGGTGAATTACGCCAAGCTGCTGGCCTACAAGGACGAGTACGAAGTCGCGCGCCTGTTCACCGACGGCGCTTTCGAGCAGCAGCTGCGCGACCAGTTCGAGGGCGACTTCAAGTTCAGCTTCAACCTGGCCCCGCCGATCCTGGCATCCGGGATCGATGCGCTCGGTCGTCCCAAGAAGCGCGCCTTCGGCCCGTGGATGCTGAAGGCGTTCCGCGTGCTGGCAAAGTTCAAATTCCTGCGTGGCACCCCGCTCGACATCTTCGGCCGCAGCGCCGACCGCAAGCTCGAGCGCGACCTGATCGCCGGCTACGAGAAGGACGTCGCCACCGTGCTCGGCCTGCTGTCGCCGGTCACGATCGATACAGCGGTTGAACTCTTGTCACTGCCCGACCGCGTCCGCGGCTACGGTCCGGTGAAGGAGAAGGCGGTGGCAGACGCCAAGGCCCGCTATGCCCAGCTCGCCGCGGATCTCGCGAGCCCGCCGCCCGCGCCAAGGCAGATTGCAGCCGAGTAGGGCAGTCCCGTAGGGTGGGCAAAGCAAAGCGTGCCCACGTCTTCGGGATTGATTTCGGCGAGATGGTGGGCACGGCGCGTTGCGCCTTTGCCCACCCTACGGCGCCGGCTACACACCATCCCTTGCGTTGCCCGTCGGGCAAAACACCCATGCCGCGGGTCAATCCTTGCGCTCAAAAATATTCCGCTTTACCGAAATTCGGAATTATCGTATCTGTCCGCCACCTCATCCCTCGGAGGGGCGTATCGCGATCGTCACGAAACGCGGGGTGAGCGGCGGTGGACGCGGGCTGCGTCACGCGAGCGATTGTCTCGCGGCACGACGGGCGCGGTCTCGCGTACGGCAAAATCGTGTGGTCCTGACGCCCGGGGTCTGTGCGTCAAGTCTTGCGATCGCTCGCAAGGCGACGGGGGCAATAGTGCATCGCTCCCCGGGGAGAGCGCGGCTCCTTTGTTCTTGCTTTGTTCTCATTGATTGGCGTTTGTCTTGAGGTCGTGTGATATCGCTCGCAAGGCGACGGGGGCAATAGTGCATCGCTCCCCGGGGAGAGCGCGGCATAAGCCGTAAAGCCACTGCGCAGGGAAGGCCGGATGTTTGGCTTCACCTGTATGCCGCTGTGCATCTGTTCTTCGCGCATTCGCACACAGCGGACCGTGGGTGCCCAGCCGGCACCCGGTCTTCCCTGCGCCCTCTGTTCGAGAGGGAAGCCAGACGGAAGCAAAACTCGGGCGAACCCGCCGCGAGGGTGCGGAGCCGTGTCTGGCCGTCATTGCGAGCGCAGCGAAGCAATCCAGAAATGCATCCGCGGAAAAATTCCTGGTTGCTTCGCTGCGCTCGCAATGACGATGTTGAGACAGCTAGCCCTGCTTAACCGTCATCCTGAGGTGCGAGCTTCTTCGGCGAGCCTCGAACGGCCCGGCTCTCAGGGATGACGGGTCGGGAGAGTTGCGCCAACCCGCTGCCCTCTCGCGCGACGGAATATTTCCGCGCTTGCCAATCAGGCCGGTGCGGTTCAGAAAAAAGAGCCAAGAAGAAACGCGAGCGGAGACCTCTGTTTTGACCATCAAGGGCAAGGCCTACATTGCCGGGATCTATGAACACCCGACCCGGCATGCGCCGGACAAATCCACCGCCCAGCTCCACGCCGAGGTCGCCAAGGGCGCGATCGAGGATGCCGGGATCAGCAAGGACGATGTCGACGGCTATTTCTGCGCGGGCGACGCGCCCGGCGGCGCCTGGCCGATGGTCGACTATCTCGGCCTGAACACCAAAAAGCTGCGCCACGTCGATTCCACCGAGACTGGCGGCTGTTCCTACATCATTCATCTCGGCCACGCCGCCGAAGCCATTGCCGCCGGCAAGTGCTCGATCGCGTTGATCACGCTCGCCGGCAAGCCGCGTACCGGCGTGATGCCGCCGCGTGCGGCCGGCGCGGAGGTCGATTTCGAGTCCGCTTACGGCGCGACCACGCACAATGCCTATGGCATGTGTGCCATGCGCCACATGCACGACTATGGCACCACCAGCGAGCAACTCGCGTGGATCAAGGTCGCGGCCTCGCATCACGCGCAATACAATCCGCATGCGATGCTCAAGGACGTCGTCACCGTCGAGGATGTGCTGAACTCGCCGATGATCTCCGATCCTCTGCATCGCATGGATTGCTGCGTCGTCTCCGATGGCGGCGGCGCGCTGATCGTGACGACGCCGGAAATCGCCAAGAGCCTGAAGAAGCCGCTGGTCCGCCTGATCGGCCATGGCGAGGCCATGGGAGATTGGCCGGAGGCTGCTACGCCTGATGGGGGAGCGGGGACGCGCGAGCCGACGCGGATCCTGATGCACTGCACCAGCGCCTAGCGTTCTCTCACCGCGGCGATCCTGACATCGGCGCCGAGCGCTTTGGCACGGCGGGCGAGGCTGGCCTCGTCGCCGAGCAGGTAGAAGGCAGGCAGCTTCAGCTCGCGGCGACGGAGCCAGGCGGCGATGGTGATGTCGGGGCCGATGCCGGCGGGCTCTCCCAGGGTCAGGGCGAGGGGCTTTGTCGGAGCGCTGGCCATCAGCGGTTGCGATATTCGATCATCGCGGCCTTGCGGAGCTCGTCGAGATAGGCCTTCTGGGTCTTCTCGTACTTCTCCTGATACATCTTCTCGCGGATCTCGCGCTTCTTCGGCGTGTCGATCGTGGTCGGCTTGCGCGAGCACAGCACCACCATCTCGATGCCGGCTCTGGTCACTTCGGGCGGGGTCAGATGGCCGACCGGCGTGTCGTCGAGCACCTTGCGCAGCGCCTCGGGCAGGTCCGCGGTGGTCTTGGTGACGCTCTCGCGGATGGTGGCGTTCGGCGTCGAGCGGAACAGCGAATTGGCTTCCTCGCAGCTTCCGACGCGGGCGCGATAGCCCTCGGCCTCCTTGTGCCGGGTCTCGATGAACGCCTGGGACGAGCCGCGCGGCACGATCAGCACGATCGGCTGCATCTTGTATTCGGTGCCCTCGATCTGGAGCTTCTCGTTGCCGCCTTCGCGCACCTTGTCGGCAACGTCCTTCTCGCCGACCATCAGCTTCTCCTTGAAGCGGCCGCGCACGAGGCTGGTCCAGACCATCTCGGACTTCATGCGGCCCTTCAGCGTCTCGGGGCGTACGCCCTTGGTCTCGAGCGACTTGGTGAGCTGCTCCGACGAGATGCGCATGCGCTGCGCCATGCCCTCGTAGGACTGGTTGATGTCGGAGACACCGGGGTCGACGCCGTACTTCTTGCCTTCCTTGATCTTCACCTTGTCGTCGATCAGCTCGTTGATGACCTCCTGCCGGCTCGGGGTCTTCTGCGTCGTCAGCTGGTCGAGCTTGGAGCGCTGCTCGATGTCGAAATCGGTGATCGGATCGCCGTTGACCATGACGACGATGTTCTGCGCCCGCGAGGGCGAGGGCAGGCCGGTCAGGACCAGTCCGGCACTGATGGCGAGGAGGAAGCGGAAGACTGGCAATGGGGTCGTCATGAGTGTCGCTCGCATGCCCGCCGTCGCAAGCCCGGGAAGAGGCAAACGCGGCCGGGACTTCAAACCGTTCACTGGAGGCCGGCGGAACTGCTGCTGCCTGTCGACGTCGCCAGCGTGCGCAGGCCGATCTGGAACATGAACGCGTGGCTCAGCGTAGGCGGCGTGGTGCCCGCCGAATAGCTATACGAAGTTACATAGTTGGCCGCCAGCACGAAGCAATCGTCGACATAGCCGGCGCCGAGCACATACTGGTTGATCTTGTTGGCCTCGAGGTCCCAGCGCGCCGAGCCTGTCACCACCCAGTTGGCCGCGACCTTGATCGAGCCCGAGGTCAGGATGCCCTCGCGGCGGGTGAGATAGCCGAGTTCTGGCTGGGCCGCGTAATTGCCGTACATCACGCTCATCGACCAGCGATTGAAGTTGGCGCGGCCTTCGGCCTCGAAGCGCTGCACGTTCCAGGTCTGCTCGTCCATGCGGGAGCGGACGCTGAACGTATAGGTGCTGTTGGGCGAGTAGGCGGCGCTCGCCACATAGTCGGACCGCGGCTTGTCGAGGCCGGAATCAAGACCGGTATTGATGGAGTCCTGGACCGCGAAGGAGTTCAGGCCGAACAGCTGGTAGGACTGCCCGAACAGCACCTTGACCGCGCCGCCCCGGTCGAACTGGGTGGTCGCCTGCACGCCGACATTGGCGCGGCCGCCGCCCTCGACGCGGTCGTAGCCTGAGAACTTGTCGACGGCGAACAGGTTCGAGGCGTCGAACACCATGCTCTGGGCGTCCTCGTTGGGGAGCTTGCCGGCATAGGTCTCGTTCGGCCGGATGATGATCTGCGCGATCGGCTCGACGGTGGTCGAGCCCCAGGGCTGAACGTTGATGAAGGGGTAGCGGTATTCGAGACCGACCGTCGGCATCAGGCGGAACGCCTGGGTGTCTCCGGTGGGCAGGTAGTTCGCCACGCCCGGCTGGTTGGAGACGTCGGAATTGATCGCGTCGGCGCGGAGGCTGGCGAACGGCGTCCAGATCTGGCCGAGCGGGTCGGTAAAGGACTTGCGCCACTGCGCTTCGGCGGTCAGTCGGGTGTAGGTGCCCGGGAAGCCACGCAACAGGCACTGCGACGGCGTGCGCGCGAGCGGATCGGCCGACGCGGTCGTGCACAGGCTGTTGGTGTTGGCGATCGTCGTGATCGGATCGAACACCGCGCTGTCACGCGACAGGTTCACGAAATTGGTCTTGTAGCTGAACTCGCCGCCGAACACCGGATAGTTCAGCACGTTCGAATAGTCGATCACGGGGTAGACGACCGGCACCTGGCTCTGGTTGCCCGAGTAGCTCAGCCAGTACATCGTGCGCGCGTCGAAGAAGCTGCGATTGCCGACGCCGGTCAGATAGAGCTGCGACAGCGCGTCGGTCGGCAGGTACAGGAACGAGCCCAGCGGATCGCGGTACTGCGACAACCGGTAGTCCGAGAAGAAATAGTAGTCGGACATCAGGACGCCGTCCCAACCCCAGACCCACTTGTCGTTCAGCGCGAACTGGCCCTTGGTGTCGACGGCGCCGCGGAACTGACGGTCGCCGGGCAGACCGGCGAACGCGCTTGGTTCGAGCTGGTCGATGCCGTAGACGCGGATCTGATAGGCGCCGTCCATCAGGCGCTGACGGTATTCGGCCTGGAACAGCACGCCCTGCCTGGTCGTGATGCGCGGGTTGAAGGTCATGTCCATGTCGGGCGCGATCGCCCAGTAGAACGGGACTTCGACGCCGTAGCCAAACGGCGTGTTCGACGTGAAGCCCGGCATCAGGAAGCCGGTCTTGCGCTTCACGGTCGGGTCGGGCGTCGAGAAATAGGGCATGTAGGCGAGCGGCACGCCGAAGAATTCGAGCTGCGCCGTCTCGAAATACAGCATCTTCTCCTGCTGGTCGTGGATGATGCGGGCACCCTTGACCTGCCAGAGCGGCGGCTTCTTCGGATCGTCCTTACACGGCGCGCAGGCCGTATAGACGCCGTTCTCGAACACCGTGTAATTGCCGCTGGAACGGTCGGCGCGGCTTGCCGCCATGCGGGTCTGATCGGCGGTATCCACGCGCAGCGAATCGACGAAACCATCGCGGTAGTCGTCGGAGAGATCCATGATCTCGGCATAGGTGATCTTGCCGTCGGCATCCGTCATGCGGATGTTGCCTTCGGCATGCAGTCGCTTGGTCTTCTGGTCGTAGATGACCCTGTCGGCCTCGACGCTGGTGCCGTTGTAGAACAGCTGGACGTTGCCGACCGCGGAGACGCGCGAATTGTTGTAGTCGTAATCGACCTCGGTCGCCTGAACCAGCATCTGGTTGTCGTTGGCGACCTTCGGCGGCTTCGGACGCGGCGGCAGCGGATTGTAGGTGAAGCCCTGGGCCGCAGCCGGCGCCACCGCGGCGACGTCGATCAGGCCGCCGAGCGAGGCAGCCGTGACGATGGCGAACAGGAGCCTGCGCATGGACAAGCCGCATCCGTTCGCGCGCACCACGGTGCGCCGCGTCAAACGAGACACGGGTCCTCGACGGACGGCAGTCACTAACCGTCCTCCTGGTACAACAAGGCCAAAAAGCCGGTGAGGCCGCCCACCACCACGGGCAACCACGCCGCAGCGATCGGATGCATCAACTCAGCCTTGCTCAAGTCTTCAGTCACTTTCGATAGAACGTAGAGCAGAAAGCCTGCGCCCACGCCACTCAAAACCATCTTCTGCACGCCGCCCATCCGGAAGAAGCGCAACGACACGGAGGCCGCGAGCATCACCATGGCAGCCAGCAAAAACGGCTGCGCCAGGAGCTTTTGATACTGGAGTCGGTATCCTGCTGTCGCGAAGCCCGAGCTTTCCGACGAGCGGATGTAGCTCGGTAGTTGCCAAAAGGACACAGTCTCGGGTGTGGAAAAGCTGTTGCGGACCTGCGCCTCGGTCAGCGTCGTCGGAATCTCCAACGTGGCCTGGTCGACCGGCGGTGAGTCCAGCGTGAAGCGGCGGACGCCCCTGAACAGCCAGTGGCCGGACTCGAGCGTGGCCTCACGCGCCTCGATCCGTTCCTTGAAGTGCTGATCTGTGTCGAATCGGAACAGCGTGAGCCCGGTGAGCCGCACGCCCTGCTGCTCGCTGCGCGCGGCATTGATGATGGTCTGGCCGTCGCTGGTGACCTGGTTGAGCCAGAAACCGGTGGCGTCCTGGATGCCGCCGCCCGGCGCCGAGCCGAACAGCTCCGCCTCCATGCGCTTGGAGAGTTCGCGCAAGTTCGCCGACATCGGATTGTAGGCGACCGTGGCGATCACCCCGATCAGCAGCGCGCTGCCGAGCGCGGGCGAGATGAACTGCCAGGCCGAGATGCCGGCGGCGCGCGCGACCACGAGCTCGAGCCGGCGGGAGAGGGCGAGATAGCAGGTCATGGCGCCGATCAGCATGCAGAACGGCGTCAGCTTCTCCAGCAGCTGTGGCACCCGGAACAACGAGGTCTCGGCCACCATGAGCGCGGAGGCGGATGCAAGGCCCGAGGTCTTGCGCACCATCTCGATGTAGTCGACCAGCACCAGCAGCAGGAAGATGCTGGCGAACACGCCGAGCGCCGCGACGACGAAGCGTCCGGCGAAATAGCGCCCGAGCGTGTTGGTGAGCATGCTCATGCGGTGGCCGGCCGTCCGAACAGTCGCGCGATGCGCGCGTTCGACCTGTTGATGGCTTCCAAGAGGCCAGGCGGCGGCTCGACCACGATGCCGCCGACGATCATCCACAGCCCGACGCCGATGGCGCCGAAAACCATCGCGTATTGGACCAGCACCGGGGCCGGCGATTTCACTGCCATCACCGAGCAGGCAAAGCCCGCCATGCGCAGGCCGAACACCGCGAGGATCGAGGAGCCGATCGAGAAATTGCGGCTCTGGCGGGTGGTGCGAGGTGCGCCGAGGAAGGCGAAGGTCAGCACGGCAAAGGCAAACGGATAAATCGGGGCCAGGAGGCTGTCATGCAGGGCCGAGCGGAACTGCCCGGGAATCTGGTTGTAGACGGGGTCATCCTCGGACGGCGAGAACAGCTCCCAGAGATAGCGCTCGCGGATGCCGAGGGTGACGTCACGGCCCTGGTTGCCGAACTTCGACATGTCGAAGCCGTAGCGGCCGAACGCCACCAGCGCGGGATCGCGCTTGCCGGCCTCGAAGCGCTGGAGATTGCCGTCCTTCAGCACCAGGAACGAGCCGTTCTCGTTCTTCACGACCTCGCCGTGCTCGGCGACGATCGAGACGCGCTCGTTCGGATCGCGGCGGTCTCGATGAAGATGCCGGCGAGGATGCCGCCGGGCTGGCGCTCGCGGATCCGGATCGTCAGGTTCTTGTCGAGCTGGGCGAAGCGGCCGGGCTGCAGGATGTTGGTGAGCACGTCGGCGGTGATCTCGGCGTCCCATTGCTTGATCCGCCGCATGCCGTCGGGGGCGAGGTAAGCCGCGATGAAGGCGACGAGCGCCGCCACCACGCAGGTGGCGTACAAGAACGGATAGAACAGCCGGAACGGCGAGAAGCCGGCGGCATTCATCACGATGATCTCGGAATCGGTCGCGAGCTTGTTCAGGGTGTGCGAGATCGCGATCATCAGCGCGATCGGCGAGATGATCAGCACGAGTGCGGGCACGACGAGGCTGGTGATGCCGAGGAAGGTCAGGATGGTCTGACCCTGGCTCGTCATCAGGTCGATGCCGCGCAACGCCTGCGTAATCCAGATCACGCCGGTGAGGCTGACCAGGACCAGCGCAAACGACGCCAGCGTCGTGCGGAAGATATACCTATCGATTGACCCCATGCGCTACCGCACGAATCCCACCAAGTCCCCACGCAGGCCGGAATGGCATCCGTCCAACCAATCCCGCAAGGGGATCCCCAAGGTCGGACCAACAGCTCTTCCGCCAGCTTACTTACTCACTACCATCCCTTTGATCCGTCAACAAAATGGCTGCCCCGTGGCACCCTCAGCATATGGTTAATATTTCGCTCGTTGTGGCTTGGCGGCCACGGCGGTGCTTGGCATCTGCCGCGCCGCTGGCCCATAGTGCGAAAAGTCCAGTGAATCGCCATTCAGCTCCGACCCGCTGCGGGAGCCGAAGAAGGGCGAAAAGCCTGATGTTTTGAAGGAGTTACTCATGTCCGATGCCATCAAGGTCGGCTTTGTCCCGTTGTCTGCCGCACCCCGTGGCATCCTGGTGGTGTTCTGTGACGACGGTCTGAAGCTCGGCCCCGCGACGGCCAAGCGCTCGGCGGCGCGACCGATCTGGTGAAGCGGGCCGCGTCCACCGCCGGCTTCAAGGGCAAAAGCGGCGCGGCGCTCGACATCCTGGCGCCGGAGGGGGTGAAGGCCACGCGCCTGGTCGTGATCGGCGCCGGCAAGGCGGCAAGCCTCAAGGCCAACGATTTCCTCAAATTCGGCGGCGTCGCCGCCAGCAAGCTGTCTGCCGAGGCCACTGCCATGACCATCATGGCGGAATTGCCTGATGGCGCCATGACAAGCGAGCAGGCGGTGGCGATCGCCTCGGGCCTGCGGCTGCGGGCCTACAAGTTCGACCGCTACAAGACCAAGAAGAAGGACGGCGAGGAGCGCGGCTTGCGCGCCGAAATCTCGCTCGCGGTGGGCGATGCAGGCGCGGCCAAGAAGACGTTCGCCTCGGCCGGCCACGTCGTCGACGGCGTCGTCATCGCGCGCGACCTCGTCAACGAGCCGCCGAACGTGCTCTACCCCGAGGAATTCGCGCGCCGCGCGGGCCAGCTCCGCAGGCTCGGCGTCAAGGTCGAGGTGCTCGACGTCAAGGCGATGCAGAAGCTCGGCATGGGCGCGCTGCTCGGCGTCGGCCAGGGCTCGGCGCGGCCAAGCCGCACCGTGATCATGCGCTGGGACGGGGGCAAGAAGGGCGAGGCGCCGGTCGCCTTCGTCGGCAAGGGCGTCTGCTTCGACACTGGCGGCATCTCGATCAAGCCCGCCGGCAGCATGGAGGACATGAAGGGCGACATGGGGGGAGCTGCCTGCGTCGTCGGCCTGATGCACGCGCTAGCGGCGCGTAAGGCGAAGGCCAACGTGGTCGGCGCCATTGGCCTCGTCGAGAACATGCCCGACGGCAATGCGCAGCGCCCCGGCGACATCGTCACCTCGATGTCGGGCCAGACCATCGAGATCATCAACACCGACGCGGAGGGGCGCCTCGTTCTGGCCGACGTGCTCTGGTACGTCGCGAAAAGGGTGAAGCCGAAATTCATGGTGGACCTCGCCACGCTCACCGGCGCGATCATGGTCGCGCTCGGCACCGAGCATGCCGGCATGTTCTCCAACAATGACGAGCTGGCCGAACGCCTGCACGCCGCCGGCATCGAGAGCGGGGAGAAGGTCTGGCGCATGCCGCTCGGCCCCGAATACGACAAGCTGATCGATTCCCAGTTCGCCGACATGAAGAACACCGGCGGCCGTCACGGCGGCTCGATCACCGCGGCGCAATTCCTCCAGCGCTTCGTCGACGGCACCCCCTGGGCGCATCTCGACATCGCCGGCACCGCCATGGGCGCGCCGAAGACCGACATCAACCAGAGCTGGGGAAGCGGCTATGGCGTCCGCCTGCTGGATCGGCTGGTGGCAGATCACTACGAGCGCAAATGATCCGCGATGACTGAAGTGCTGTTCTACCATCTGCAAAACATGACGGTGGAGAATGTGTTGCCGCCGCTTCTCGAGAAATCGCTCGAGCGCGGCTGGCGTGTCGTCGTGCAGTCGACCTCGGAGGAGCGCGCCGATGCGCTCGACGCGCACTTATGGACCTATCGCGACGATTCCTTCCTGCCGCATGCGACATGGCGCGTGAACGATGCCGCCGATCAGCCGATCCTGCTGGCGATCGCGGAGGACAATCCGAACGGCGCCAATGTCCGCTTCCTGATCGACAATGCCGCGCTGCCGCAGGACGCGCAGGGCTATGAACGCATGGTGCTGCTGTTCAACGGCGACGATCCGGATGCGCTCGCTTTGGCCCGCAGTACTTGGACGGATTGCAAGGCGCGGGGATTTGATGTCACCTATTGGCAGGCCGACGAGCGGGGCCGGTGGCAGCGCCGGAATTAGCGGTCGATCGCAATTAATGATAATTTGCACTTTTCGGGCGATACTGGCTTTGGTCAATTTCGTGCCGCAAAGTGATGGTGGGACAAGTGCTTAGGGGTCGTCCTTCACGCGGGGAATTTAGTTTATCGTGCGACATCAAAAGCTTCCCAGCTCGCTCATAATTGCGCTCGCTGCCCTCGCACCGCTGGTTGCGGGCTGTTCGGGCGGGACCGATCTGCTGTCGAAGGACGCCGAGTGGTTCCAACGGCCCGGCCGCCTCTTCATCAAGAGCATCTCGATCGAATCGCCGCCGCTGACGCCCGACAAGCCGGTGACGGCCGAGGATCTGGTCAGCGCCGACGGCGCCTGTCCCGGCATGGCGCCGCCGCCGGACCTTCCGATGCCAATGCGTCGACGACGGCGCCGGCGCCGGTGGGCGGCACAGTTGCGCTCGGCCACACCGAATGCGACGTCGTGCGCGGTATCGGCGCGCCCTCGAACGTCAATCTCTCCAACGATGCCGGCGGCCGCCGCGTCGCCGTGGTGACCTGGACCACCGGCCCGCGCGCGGGCATCTACACCTTCACGTCCGGCCGCCTGTCCTCGATCGAGGGCAATCCCGAGCCGCAGGTCGTGCCGAAGGCGACCAAGCCGAAGCCAAAGAAGAAGTCGGCGTAAGTGAATGCTCGTGTCCCGGACGCGGCGCGGCATGCCCCGGCGATACGAAGCATTGGCGGAATGACGCTACGCCTAGCCGGGACTCGGCTCGGTAGCACGGACTAACGTGCGGTGTAGCTCCGGAGGTGGTGCGGCCTAACAGGCTTTCCAATGAGTCTGACTTTCGCGCCCACGACGCAGTCCGACGCTGACGAGCTGGTGGCCATCCGCATCGCCGCGATGCGCGAGAGCTTGGAGCATGTCGGACGCTTTGATCCGCAGCGCGCGCGATCGCTTTTTGGCAACCTTCGAGCCCGCGCTGTGCCGCTTCATCATCCTGCCTGAACAGGGAAAGGGGATCGGAGCCGCGGTGCTTCGACAGATCTTCGCAGATGCCGATTCGCAGCGTATCTCGATCCGCCTGGATGCACTGCGTGGCAGCGAAGCGAATCGCTTTTATCAACGACACGGCTTCGAGCGGACGCACGAAGCGGAGTGGGACATCTATTACGTGCGTCAACCAAGTCCCATAGAGCAATAGCTACCCAACAGCTTCATCGTATTGCGCGCTCGCCTCCAGCCATTGTTCCTGCGCTGCGCGCGAGCCGCCCAGCCTCGTCGAACACGCTCGTGAAATCACGCCGCCGTTACGCATGATCGCGCGACTCTCACGTGAGAGTCATTGCATCCGCCGTGGAACGTAGCGCGAAGCAAAACTGGAGGAAATCTCCAGAATAATCACGCGCGTCTCAAGCGACGCTTCAGGATTGTCACATGTGCGGCTGCTACGCATTGAGATGAGGGGCGAGATCGATCGAAGGATCATTTGAAGGATCATTTGGATGTCTGTTACCTCTGTTTTTTCCCCGGTTACGGGCCAGCTCACCATCTTCGGCGACGGTACGAATAACGGCGTTGTGATCGGCCGCGACAAGTCCGGTCGCATCCTGGTCAACAACGGCTCTGTGAAAACGGCCGGTGGCGATCCCACCGTCGCCAACACCAACGAGATCGACGTCTTCGGTCAAGGCGGCGACGACACGATCACCGTCAACGAATCCAACGGCCCGATGCCGGCGGTGCACGTCTTCGGCGGCGACGGCAACGACAAGATTACGGGCGGCTCGGGTGCCGATCTCCTGTTCGGCCAGGCCGGTGACGATACGATCAAGGGCGGCGGCGGCAACGATCTGCTGTTCGGCGGAGCGGGCAACGACACGCTCGACGGCGGTAGCGGCGACAACCAGTTGTTCGGCGAAGCTGGCAACGACCTCATGATCTGGAATCCCGGCGGCGGCACCAATCTGTTCGAGGGTGGTGACGGCATCGACACGGCGCAGGTCAACGGCAGCAATGATTCCGAGACGTTCACGATTGTGGCGAACGGCACGCGCGTGCGATTTGACGGCACCGGTGCTGCGCCGTTTTCGCTCGACATCGGGACGACGGAGAATCTGGTGCTGCACGCCGGCGGCGGCGACGACGTCATCACCGCGGGCAACGGGCTCGCTCCACTGATCTCGCTGACGCTCGACGGCGGCGCCGGCAACGACAGGATCACCGGCGGCGACGGCAACGACCTGCTGATCGGCGGCTCCGGTGACGACATCGCCAATGGCGGACGCGGTAACGATGTCGCCCAGCTCGGATCGGGCGACGACACCTTCATCTGGAATCCAGGCGACGGCAGCGACACGGTCGAAGGCGGATCGGGCAACGACAAGCTGCTGTTCAACGGTGCCAACATCAACGAGAAGATCGACATTTCGGCAAATGGCGGAAGGGTGCGTTTCACCCGCGACGTCGCCAACATCACGATGGACCTCAACAGCGTCGAGCAGATCGAATTCGATGCGCGCGGCGGCGCCGACAACATCAACGTCGGCGATCTCACCGGCACCGGCGTCAAGCAGGTGCTGGTCGATCTCGGAGCCACGCCCGGGGGCACGCAAGGCGACGGCGCGGCCGATACAGTGACCGTCAACGGCACCAACGGCAACCAGCACATCACGGTCACGGCCGTGGGCACCACGGTCACGGTGACAGGCCTGCCGGAAGTCGTGACGATCGCGAATGCGGAAGGGGCCAACGACCGTCTGGTGATCCAGGAGCTCGGCGGCAACGACGTCATCGACGCGTCCGCGCTTCCCGCGGTGATCGGACTGACCATCGACGGCGGTGCGGGCAACGACACCATCACCGGCAGCCAGGGCGCGATCTCCTGATCGGTGGTGACGGCAACGACAAGGTCACCGGCGGCCGCGGCAACGACGTCGCCGATCTCGGTGCGGGTGACGATCTCTTCACGTGGAATCCCGGCGATGGCAGCGACACCGTTGAGGGCGGCGCAGGTACGGATACGCTGGTTTTCAACGGCTCCAATGTGGCCGAGAACATGTCGATCTCGGCGAACGGAACCCGTACGCTGCTCACCCGCGACGTCGGTGCCATCGTCATGGATCTGGATGGCGTCGAGCACGTGCAGATCGCGGCTGCCGGCGGGGCCGACAATATCACCGTCAACGACCTGACCGGGACCGGGGTGACCCAGGTCGCCATCGACCTCAGCGCCGGCCCCGGCAGCACCAGCGGCGATGGAGCTGCCGACCGCGTCACGGTGGACGGCAGTGCCGGAGACGACAACATCTCGGTGACGACCTCGGGCAGCTCGATCGTGGTCAACGGCCTTGCGGCGCAGGTGACGATCGCTCACTCCGATGCCGGTGACGTGCTCAGCGTCAACGGCGGTGCGGGCAACGACGTCATCAACGCGTCCACGATCAAGGCGGGGCAGCCGTTCAGCCTCGACATCAACGGCGGCGACGGCAACGACACGATCACCGGCAGCGCCGGCAATGACATCGTGAACGGCGGCCGCGGCAACGATGTCGCCAATCTCGGAGCCGGCGACGACACCTTCGTCTGGAATCCCGGCGACGGCAGCGACGTCGTCGAAGGCGGCAAGGGCACCGACACCCTGCAGTTCAACGGTGCCAATATCAGCGAGAACATCAACATCTCGGCCAATGGCGGCCGGGTGCTGTTCACCCGCGACGTCGCCGCCATCGCGATGGATCTCAACGGCGTCGAGCACATCAACTTCAACGCCCTGGGTGGCGCCGACAACATCACGGTCGGCGATCTCTCCGGGACCGGCGTGAACCAGATCAACCTCGACCTCGGCGCCAATGACGGTGCCGCCGACACGGTGAACATCAACGGCACCAGCGGCAGTGACGTCATCACGGTGACCGAGCACGACGGCATCATCACGGTGTCGGGGCTTGGCCAGGACATCAACATCACCGATGCCGGTGCGGGCGACAGGATCGTCATCAACGGTCTCGACGGCGACGATGTCATCACGGCCTCGGGCCTGCACGGCGGCATCCAGCTCGTCGCCAATGGCGGCAACGGCGACGACGTCCTGATCGGCGGTTCCGGCAACGACACGTTGACCGGCGGGGCAGGCGATGACGTCCTGATCGGCGGCGGAGGTGCTGACGTCCTCGACGGCGGCAGCGGTAGCAATGTCGTGATCCAGGGCGGAGCATTCGCCGCAGCGATGCTGCTCAACCAGGCCATGGCGGCAAGCTTCGCTCCCGCAGGCGACGGCCACGGCGAGATGCCGCTGGCCGATCCGCACACGGCGCAGACCCAGACGCTAGCCCCGCCGCAGCACGCCTGACAGCGATCGGGTGAGCCTCAACTAGCGCGTCGACGAAGGTGCGTTCCCTCCCCCGCAAGGGGGGAGGGAACGGGGAAAGCGCTGCTGCAGGCCAAATTCAACTCAACCCATAGACATCCCGCTCCAGCTGCTCCGCTCCGGAGAACACCCATGACGACGAACATGGTCTTGCCTGACACGGGTCTCGACGCGCTGCTCACCCTGCTGCATCTGCAGGGTGTCGCGGCGGACCGCGACCAGCTCAGGCACCGGCTTGGTACGACACGTTTCGGCGCAGCGGACATCGTCCGCTGCGCCAGGTCGCTCGGACTGAAGGCGCGAACCTATCGAACGGAATGGAAGCGTCTGTCGGATACCCCGCTGCCGGCGATCGCGATGCTGCGTGACGGCAGCTTCATGGTCATCGCCAAAGCCACGGCCGACAAGGTGCTGGTGCAGTCGCCGCAGGCGCAGCGGCCGGTGTTCATGGAGCGCGACGAGCTTGTCGCGCTCTGGGACGGCAGCTTGATCCTGATGGCCCGGCGCGCTGGGCTCTCCGACCTTGGACGCCGCTTCGACATCACCTGGTTCATCGGCGCGATCGGCAAGTATCGGCGGCTGCTGGGCGAGGTGGTGGCCGCCTCGTTCTTCCTTCAGCTGTTCGCGCTGGTCTCGCCGCTGTTCTTCCAGGTCGTGATCGACAAGGTGCTGGTGCACCGCTCATTGTCCACGCTCGACGTGCTGGTGATCGGCCTCGTCGTCGTCTCGCTGTTCGACACGGTGCTCGGGATCCTGCGCAACTATCTGTTCGCGCACACCACCAACCGCATCGACGTCGAGCTCGGCGCGCGGCTGTTCCACCATCTGCTGGCGCTGCCGATGGCCTGGTTCCAGGCAAGGCGCGTCGGCGATTCCGTGGCACGGGTGCGCGAGCTCGAGAATATCCGCAATTTCATCACCTCATCGTCGCTGACGTTGCTCATCGACCTGGTCTTCACCTCGGTGTTTCTGGCGGTGATGTTCGCCTATTCGCCTGTCATGACCTGCATCGTGCTGGGCTCGTTCCCGTTCTACATCGCGATCTCGGCGGTGGCGACGCCGTTGTTCCGCCGCAGGCTGGAGGAGAAATTCCGCCGCGGCGCCGAGAACCAGGCGTTCCTGGTCGAAAGCGTCAGCGGCATCGAGACGTTGAAGGCGATGGCGGTCGAGCCGCAGATGCAGCGGCGCTGGGAAGAGCAGCTCGCCGGCTACGTCTCGGCGAGCTTTGGCGTCAGCAGCCTCGGCAACACCGCGAGCCAGCTCGTGCAGTTCGTCAGCAAGGTCGTCACCGCCGCCATCCTCTATGTCGGCGCGCGGCTCGTGATCGGTGACGCCTTGACCGTCGGCGAGCTCGTCGCCTTCAACATCTTTGCAGGCAGAGTCTCGGCGCCGGTGCTGCGACTGGCGCAGGTCTGGCAGGATTTCCACCAGGCACGGCTCTCGATCGCGCGGCTCGGCGACATCCTCAACAGCGCGGCGGAGCCGGCTTACTCCGCCGGCCGTGCCGGGCTGCCGCCGCTTCAGGGCAACATCCGCTTCGAGCACGTCGCGTTCCGCTACCGGGTCGATGGACCGGAAATCCTGCACGACGTCTCGTTCGACATTCCGGCGGGCCAGACCGTCGGCATCGTCGGCTCGTCGGGCTCGGGCAAGAGCACCTTCGCAAAGCTGGTGCAGCGGCTCTACCTGCCGCAGGGCGGCCGCGTGCTGATCGACGGCATGGACCTCGTCATGACCGATCCGGCCTGGCTGCGGCGGCAGATCGGCGTCGTGCTGCAGGAGAACACGCTGTTCAACCGTTCGGTGCGGGACAACATCGCGCTGGCCGATCCGGCCCTGCCGATGGAGCGCATCATGGCGGCGGCAAGGCTTGCGGGCGCGCACGACTTCATTCTGGAGCTCCCCGAAGGCTACGACACCGTGGTGGGTGAGCGCGGCTCGACGCTGTCGGGCGGGCAGCGCCAGCGCATCGCGATCGCCCGCGCACTGGTGAGCAATCCCCGCATCCTGATCTTCGATGAGGCCACCAGCGCGCTCGACTATGAGAGCGAGCGGATCATCCACGACAACATGAAGGAGATCGCGAAGGGCCGCACGGTTCTGATCATCGCGCATCGCCTGTCCACCGTGCGCGGCGCCGACCGCATCTTCACGCTGGAGCGGGGACGTCTGGTCGAGGACGGCACGCATGACGCCTTGATCAAGACCGGCGGCCGCTATGCAGCCCTGCACCGCCTTCAGGGAGGCCTCTATGAGGTCGGTTAGCACCGTGCCGGCCCGAAAGTCGGAACAGACCATCGTTCCCTTCAGGAAAGCAAATACCCGGCGCGGCGAGGAAATCGCGTTCCTGCCGGCGGCGCTGGAGATCACCGAGACACCGCCGTCGCCGATCGGCCGCGCCATCGCGATCGCCCTGATGCTTCTGGTCTGCGCTGCGCTGGCGTGGTCCGCCTGGGGCACGATCGACATCGTGGCGTCCGCGACCGGGAAGGTCGTGTCGAGCGGGCGCAGCAAGGTGGTCCAGCCGTTCGAGACCGGCGTGGTGCGTGCGATCCACGTGCAGGACGGGCAGGCGGTCAAATCCGGCGATGTGCTGATCGAGCTCGATCCAACCGTGAATGCCGCCGAGCGCGATCGCCTGCATGACGATCTCATGGCCGAGCGTCTCAATATCGCGCGCCTGCGCGCCGCGCTGACGGCTGGCGAAGATGCTTCGGTTGATCTCGTCGTACCCGCGGACGCCGACCCCGCGCTGGTCGCGACGCAGCGGCAGCTGCTCGCGAGCCAGGTCGGCGAGCATCGTGCCAAGCTCGCGGCGCTTGCGCGCCAGGAGGCGCAGAAGGACGCCGAGCATCAGACCATCGCGGCGACGATCCACAAGCTCGATGCGTTGCTCCCGGTCACGCAGCAGCGCGTCGAGATCCGCAAGACGCTGATGGAGAAGGAGATCGGCTCGAAGCTGACCTATTACGAGACGCTTCAGCTCCAGATCGAGCAGCAGGAGGAGCTTCGCGTCCAGAACAGCCGCTTGAAGGAAGCTGAGTCCGCTGTCGCCGCGATCCGCGAGACCCGCACGCAAGCCGTGGCCGAGTACAGGAAGACCATCTCCGACGAGCTCGCCAAGAGCGAGCAGAAGGCCAATAGCGTTGCGCGCGACCTGATCAAGGCGGAGCAGCGGACCAGCTTGCAGCAACTGGCATCACCGGTTGACGGTGTCGTGCAGCAGCTTGCGGTCCACACCGTCGGCGGCGTCGTCACGCCGGCGCAATCGCTGCTGGTGATCGTGCCGTCGGATACGCGGCTCGAGGTCGAGGCGATGATCTCCAACCGCGACATCGGCTTCGTCGAGGCCGGGCAGGGCGCCGCGATCAAGATCGACACTTTCAACTTTACCCGCTACGGCCTGCTGGAAGGCCGCGTGCTGAGCGTCTCGCAGGACGCCATTATCCGCGACCGCCCGCCGGAGCGCGGCGACCGCGCGCTCGGGCAGCAGCATGACAGCAGCGAGCCCACCGGGCAGGAGCTCAGCTACAGCGCCCGCATCTCGCTCGATCGCACCCAGATGCAGGTGGACGACCGCCTGGTCAGCCTGTCGCCGGGAATGGCCGTGACGGTGGAGATCCAGACCGGCTCACGCACCATACTCAGTTACCTTTTGTCGCCATTGCAGCGCTACCGGCATGAGATCATGCGAGAACGCTAGGCCTTTCCGTTTAGCTAAGCCTATTCAATGGCTTCGGTACCGTGCATGGGGTTGTTTTGCGGGCCTTGAAGTCAGGTGGCGGCTTCGTCGAACTGCGTGCTCGCCTCGAGCCATTGCTCCTCCGCCCGCGCCAGCGCGTCCGCGGCGTTGGCGCGCGCCTTCGAGAGTTGGGCGGCCTGCTTGGGATCGCGGGTGAAAATGTCGGGCAAAGCGAGGGCGGTGTCGATCTTGGCGATGATGTCGGTGACGCGCGCGATCTCGGCCTCGGCTTCGGCGATGCGCTTCTTCAGCGAGCCGCGATTGTCCGACTTCGGACGCTGCGGCTTTTCACTCGGCGCATTGCGCTCGCGCGCCGGCTCTTCGGCATTGCGCGCGGACAGCACCAGGCGGCGGTACTCGTCGAGATCGCCGTCGTAATTGGTGACGGTGCGGTCGGCGACGATCCAGAGCCGGTCGGCGCAGGCCTCGATCAGATAGCGGTCGTGCGAGACCATGATGACGGCACCGGGGAATTCATTGATGGCTTCGGCCAGTGCCGCGCGGCTGTCGATGTCGAGATGGTTGGTCGGCTCGTCCAGGATGATCATGTTGGGGCCGAAAAAGGTCGCAAGGCCCAGCAGGAGGCGCGCCTTCTCGCCGCCCGACAATTTGCCGGCCTTGGTGTCGGCGGCCTTGCCGGAGAAGCCGATCGCGCCGGCGCGCGCCCGCACTTTTGCCTCGGGCGCATCACCCATCAGCTTGCGGACGTGGTCGTAGGCTGAGGCGTCTTCGTTCAATTCGTCGAGCTGGTGCTGCGCGAAATAGGCGATCGACAGCTTGTCGGCGCGCGTCACCTTGCCGGAGAAGGGCGCAAGGCGCCCGGCGAGCAGTTTTACAAGTGTCGACTTGCCGTTGCCGTTGGCGCCGAGCAGCGCGATGCGGTCGTCATTGTCGATGCGCAAGGTGACTCGGCCGAGCACCGGTGCTGCCGGGTCGTAACCGACGGAGGCGTTGTCGACGGCGATGATCGGCGGCGAGAGGATTTTCTCCGGCGCGGGAAAGCTGATCTCGCGCACGTCTTCGGTGACCAGCGCCGTGATCGGCTTCAGCCGCTCCAGCATCTTGACGCGGGACTGCGCCTGCCGGGCCTTCGAGGCCTTGGCCTTGAAGCGGTCGACAAAGGCTTGCAGGCGCGCGCATTCGGCTTCCTGGCGCTTGACGGCCTTGGCATCCAGCAGCTCGCGCGCGGCGCGCTGCTCCTCGAAGGAGGAATAGGTGCCCTTGTAGAGCGTGAGCTTGCCGCGCTCCAAATGCAGGATCTGGTCGACCGAACTATCGAGCAGGTCGCGGTCATGGCTGATCACGATCACCGTGCGCGGATAATGCGCGAGATGATCCTCCAGCCACAGCGTGCCTTCGAGGTCGAGATAGTTGGTGGGCTCGTCGAGCAGCAAGAGGTCAGGGACGGCGAATAGCGTCGCGGCAAGGGCGACGCGCATGCGCCAGCCGCCGGAGAATTCGGCGCAGGGACGCAGCTGGTCGGCGGCGGAGAAGCCGAGGCCGGAGAGGATCGCGGCCGCGCGTGCGGGCGCCGAATGCGCGTCGATATCGACGAGCCGGGTCTGGATCTCGGCGATGCGGTGCGGATCGGTTGCGCTTTCGGCTTCGTGAAGCAGCGCGTCGCGTTCGAGATCGGCCTTGAGCACGACGGAGATCAGGCTCTCCGGGCCGTTCGGGGCTTCCTGCGCGAGGCTGCCCACACGCCAGCGCGGCGGCAGGGTCACTGTGCCGTGCTCGGCCGCGAGCTCGCCGCGGATCACCTTGAACAGCGTCGACTTGCCGGTGCCGTTGCGTCCGACCATGCCGACGCGTGAGCCCGGCGTGATCTGCACGGAACTCTGGTCAATCAGAAGGCGTCCGGCGAGGCGGATGGAGAGGTCGGTGATGGAAAGCATGTGGCCTTGTCACCGCAAGGCGCCTCGAACGCAACCCGTTTTTCCGTGACCACAAGCGGTCCGAATCAAATCAATGCGGATCGCGGTCGCGCCGCCTCAGCTCGTCGAGGAGATGCTCGAGATGCGTCGGCAGCCGCGGTTCGGGGCGGATGCTCTGCTGGAGCCGTTCGCCCACGGCATCGCAAATCGAGCGGCTGGTGCGCCGGTCGATCTGTTCGCTGTCATTGGCAGAAGGCCCAGCCATCGCAGAGGTTCCGTGTTCTCAAAGTAAAGACACGGTACCAAGTCCTTGGCCCCCCAAATTGTTTCGCTGGCCGTGGGGAATGCCCGGCATTCTAGTAAAAATTGTATGAATGCGCACGCTATCCGATCAATACAAAGCCCCGGCGCAGGGGGGGACGCCGGGGCTTCGCTTGGAAGGTACCCTGGGGGGAAGGTACCTAGGGGGAAGGTGCTTGGGGCTTTACTTGGGCTTAAGGTGCTGTCGGGCTCAGTAGCAGCGGTTGATCAGTCGCCAGCGGGGTCCCCAGGGGGTCGGGACCAGCCGGCGCACGTAGCAGCCGCCATAACCGTAAGAGACGGGGGCATAGAAGCGCGGGCCGCCCCAGCCGTAGCCGTGGTGCCAGCCGCCACCACCGCCGTGCCAGCCCCAGCCGCCATGCCAGTGAGCGGAGGCGGAGGTCGGTGCCAGCGCGGCACCCAGCGCGACCGCAGCGACGGCGGCAAGCGAAAGTTTCCTCAACATGGTGATCTCCTCAAAGACTGCCGGCGCGGGGCTATCGCGTCGATGAAAGGGCCGCCGAAACGGTCTGCCAAATGATCGGCTTTGGGATCAGGCTTCGGTTTCGATAGGCCCGACCTTACGCCGGCGAAGCTGAACCCAATCCTGACGGGGGTTTCAGATTGGGTTCATCTGGGTGAAATTGTTGTAATCCATGCTTAAATCCTGGGGACCGGCCCTGCGGCGAAGCGCCTGTGCGGCCGTTTGGGCGGTCGCTTGCCGTAACGCGAAGGCGCCGATATAAGCCCCGCAACTCGAAAACCTCCGCTTTCTTCTTCAAGGACAAGATTATGGCCATCGAACGCACTTTCTCGATCATCAAGCCCGATGCGACCGCGCGTAACCTGACCGGTGCGGTCAACGCCGTGATCGAGAAGGCGGGCCTGCGCATCGTCGCGCAGAAGCGCATCCGCATGACCAAGGAACAGGCCGAGACCTTCTATGCCGTCCACAAGGCCCGCCCGTTCTTCGGCGAGCTCGTCGAGTTCATGACCTCGGGCCCGGTGGTCGTGCAGGTGCTGGAAGGCGAGAACGCGATCGCCAAGTACCGCGACGCGATGGGTGCGACGGATCCGTCCAAGGCCGCCGACGGCACCATCCGCAAGCTCTACGCAAAGTCGATCGGCGAGAACTCGGCCCACGGCTCGGACGCCGCGGAGACCGCCGCGATCGAGATCGCGCAGTTCTTCTCGGGCAACGAGATCGTCGGCTGATCTCTCGGCTGACGCGTTAACAAGGCGACGGGGCGAAAGGACGTATTGTGAACTGGCTCTGGCAGATCTTCGATCCCGCTACGATCGGGGCATTCTTCACCCAGTTCCGCAATGAGATGGCCGAACCGACCTTCTGGATTGCGGTCGGCAAGATCATCTGGATCAACATCCTGCTCTCCGGCGACAACGCGCTGGTGATCGCGCTCGCCTGCCGCGGCCTGAAGCCGCGGCACCGGCTCTGGGGCATGATCCTCGGCGCCGGCGCGGCCGTGCTGCTGCGGATCATCTTCACCGGCATCGTCGCCAGCCTGATGGAGCTGCCCTATCTCAAGCTCGTCGGCGGTCTCGCGCTGATCGTGATCGCGGCCAAGCTGCTCGTGCCTGAAAATGAGGACGAGGAGGGCGTCGAGTCCGCCTCGCATCTGTGGCAGGCCGTGCAGATCGTCGTCGTCGCCGACATCGTCATGAGCCTCGACAACGTCATTGCGGTCGCGGCGGCGGCCAATGGCAGCGTGCCGCTGCTGATCCTCGGCCTTGCCATCAGCGTTCCCCTGATCGTCGCCGGTGCGGCGCTGATCATGGCGCTGCTGGCCAAGCTGCCGGTGCTGGTGTGGGCTGGTGCTGCGCTGCTCGGCTGGATCGCGGGCGAGGTGATCGCGACCGATCCCGGCGTCGCGCCCAGGCTGCACACGCTGTTCGAGGGGCCGCTCGGCGCCTCCCTGGACAAGATGCTCACCGGCATGCGCATCCCGCTGCAATTCGGCCATGGCGGAAGTGGCGGCGAGTATCTCTGCGCAGCGCTCGGCGTCGTCGTCGTGCTGGTCGTCGGCACCATCTGGCGCCGGCGCAGCCTCGGCCAGGCCGCGCTCGAATCCTCCGAGCGCCACGCCAAGGCGTCGGCTGAATAATCCCCCAAGCGTAGTTGCGTGATCGGTTTTGCCGGCTCACGCGCCGGCGAGCACCGCAGCTCCCCGCGAACTCTCCCGTCAAGCAGTCTCGCGTGACGCGCTTCGACATGTCGCAGCGTGAATCACAATGTTCGCAACCTCCGGGCGATCTAGAGTTTATCTCATTATAAACTGCTGAAATCAAAAGCCACTTTCGTTGACTCGATAATGCTGCCCGCGGCACGTCGCTCCGTCGTTCATGTTCATGAAATCGGAAGCTGGTGCGATGCCATCGCGAGTCATTTGCCGTCCCATTGCTGTTCTTGCGTCCACCGTCACCGTGCTTCCGAGGTTCTCCAGACCGACAGCCTTCGCGGCCTCAGTCGCCACCATCGCCTTGTTCACTGCCGGCCTGCCGCAGCACGTCAACGCGCAGGGCGCGGCGCCCGCGGCGGAGCGCGAGACCGCGCTACCGGCGGTGACCGTTGTCGGCGATGCGCCGAAGCAGCGCGCGCGTCCCCGCTCCAATCCGGGCCGGACGGCGGCTCGCGCCGGTTCGCGCGCAACTGAGCGGCCAGCGGTTCAGGCGGAAGGAAATCCCGCCGCGCCGAAACCGGGCGCACTCCCGCAGTCCTACGCAGGCGGGCAGGTCGCCCGCGGGGGCCAGGTCGGCCTGCTCGGCAACAAGGACTTCATGGATACGCCGTTCAACATCACGAGTTACACCGCCAAGAAGATCGAGGATCAACAGGCCACGACGGTCGCCGACGTCATCAGCAACGACCCCTCGGTTCGCTTCACGGGGCAGACCGGCGGCATTCTCGACTCCTTCTTCATCCGCGGATTTCCTATCGGCGAGGGCAATGTCGGAGAAATAGCCTTCAACGGCGTCTATGGTGTCGCGCCGAACTACCGCGTGTTCACCGACTACGTCGAACGGATCGAGATCATCAAGGGGCCGACCGCACTGCTGTACGGCATGGCCCCAAACAGCAGCGTCGGCGGCACCATCAACATCGTTCCGAAGCGTGCCGGGGATGTCGATCTCACGCGCGTGACGACTGACTACGCGACGAGCTCGCAGTTCGGTACCCATCTCGACGTCAGCCGCCGGTTCGGCGAGAACCGCGAATTCGGCATTCGCGTCAACGGCAGCTATCACAATGGCGATACGCCGCTCGACAATCAGAGCCGGGAGGCACATGTCGGCTCCGCGGCGTTCGACTATCGCGGTGAGAGATTCAGGGCGTCGCTCGACTTCATCGATCAGGAGGAAAAGTTCGACGCGCCCACCAGGCCGTTTCTGGTCGCAACAGGCGTCGCCGTCCCGACCGCGCCAGTTGGCAGGCGCAATGTCACGCAGGCCTGGGAATGGGCCAAGGTTCATGACAACTCGCTGCTGGCGCGGGCCGAATACGACGTGACGGATTCCGTGACGGTGTTCGCCGATGGCGGTGGCGGCCGGACCCAGGTCGATCGCTTGTTCGGCACGCCGACGATCCTGAACGCGGCCGGCAACACCACGTCGACACCGGGGCACTTCAAATTCGACATCGACAGGGACGTGGCCGACGCCGGTGTGCGGGCCCGGTTCGACACCGCCGCGATCAGTCACGCCGTGACTTTCCAGGGGAGCTATTACACAGACCAGATCGGACGGGGCTCTGTGTCCGGGACGCCGGTGCTGTCCAATACCTATGCGCCGATCGCCCGTCCCGAGCAGCTCGTTCCAGCGCCCGCGACCGTTCCGAAGCTGTCGGACACCGAATTGACCGGCCTTGCGCTGGCAGACACGTTGTCAGTTTTCCAGGAGCGTCTTCAGCTGACCGTTGGCGTGCGGCAGCAGGGCGTCAAGTCGAACAATTACAACACCACGACAGGCGCCGTCACCGCCTCCTACGATCAGACGGCGTTCACGCCGATGGTCGGCGTCGTCGTCAAGCCCTGGAGCAACGTTTCGCTCTACGCCAACTACATCGAAGGGCTGAGCAAAGGCGACATCGCACCGACGACGGCGAGCAATTCCGGAGAGGTTCTGGCGCCTTATTTCAGCAAGCAGAAGGAAGCAGGCGTCAAGATCGATTTCGGCATGCTGGCCACCACGATCAGCCTGTTCGAGATCACCAAGCCGTCGGGACAGCTCGGCGTCGACAAGGTCTTCCGTGCCGACGCCGAGCAGCGTAATCGCGGCCTGGAATTGACCGTGTTCGGAGAGGTGCAGCCGGGCATTCGAGTTCTTGGCGGCGTGACGCTGATCGACCCCGAACTGACCAAGACGAGCACGCCGGCCAATCTCGGCAAGACGCCGATCGGTGTGCCGCAGGTGCAAGCGAACCTGTCTGCTGAATGGGATACGCCGTTCGCGCCTGGTCTGACGCTGGTCGCAAACACCGTCTATACCGGATACCAGTATCTCGATGCGGCGAATGCGCAGGTCGTTCCGGCCTGGACGAGGCTCGACCTTGGTGCCCGCTACACCACGCGCATCAACAACCGGCCGGTGACGCTCCGGGCCCTGGTCCAGAACGTGTTCGACACCAACTACTGGGCCGGCGTTGCGAGCTTCTCCGCGGTGTCGCAGGGTAATCCGCGAACCCTGCTCCTGTCGATGTCGACCGATTTCTGAGCCGGCTCGGCTTGACGCGTGCAATGACGATGTTGCGGGGCCGGAACCTCGCCGGACGTGCGCGGCGTGGGCTTCTATGGACTCATCGCTGGCTCGGGCTGGCCGGAGGTATCGTCGTCGTGCTGATCGGCCTCACGGGAAGCTTCATCGTCTTCTATCGCGAAATCGACGCCGCTCTGAACCCGGCGCTCTACGCGCCTGCGACCCCGGAACAAAGGGTTGTCTTGAGCGAGGTGATCCGCGCGGCCGCGGCGGCGGACGCCGCGCCGATTTCCACGATCCTCGTTCCGGATCGGACCTGGCCGGTCTGGGTCGTCATACATGCGCACGAAACCCAGAGAGGTCATTACCCAAATCGTTGGACGACCATGGTCGATCCGTCAAACGGGAAGGTGCTGGGGCGGCGTGACTATATCAATGCGTTCGCGCTCAAGGTCTATCGTCTCCACTATACGCTGCTGCTCTACGAGTGGTGGGGCAGGGAATTGGTCGGCGTGGCCGGGTTCATGCTGCTGGGCTTGACGGCGTCGGGCTTATTCCTGTGGTGGCCGAAGCCGGGCCGGTTCTGGCGATCGATATCGATCCGCAGGGACGTGTCGCTGCTGCGATTTGTCTTCGACGTTCATGGCGCCGCCGGCTTTTGGGCGCTGTTAGTGCTCCCAGGACTCGCGATCACCGGCATCGGTCTCGTTTTTCCGGACGTGGTGCGTCCCATCGTCGGCGTTCTGTCGCAGCCGACACCTGATCCCTCGCCACGGATCGCAGCACCGCCTCCCGCCGGGACACCGCTGCTCTCTCCCGATGCGATTATGCGACGCGCAGAGGAGGCCAAGCCGGGCAGGGCGGTCGCCATGCTGTCCCCGCCAGGCGAAACGCGCAACACGTGGCGCGTGCAGTTCCGCGCGGATGGCGCTGATCCCGCCGTGCGGGCACGAGGGGCGATCTGGCTCGATCCATGGAGTGGCGCGGTGCTGCACGATCGCACGTCCGATGCCATGTCGCTGGGCGACCGCTATGTGGCCGAACAGCTCTGGCTCCACAATGGCGCGACGTTCGGACTTTCCGGACGATTGTTGGTGTTCGCAGCCGGCATCGCGCCACTCGTCCTCTTCGTCAGTGGCGCGATCATGTGGCTCAAGAAGCGCCCGAGGAGGATCAGGGCGAGCTAGGGCGCGTACTCATACATCCGAGCGTCCGCTTCTGGGCCATGAGGGGACCAAGCTCGGACAAGTCCGGGATGCCTGATCGTGACCCAAAGCGTCATGTCCCTATGCGGACAATCCCGCACAAACTTGGTACAACCTTCGGTTTCTGGCGCGTTACTGACATCCATGTCGAACGCCAAGATGTCCGCCTTCGGCGGGCTGAGCACACGCGGCCGTGGCGCCGACTGATGGCGCCTTTTGACCCTGAGCGGACATCGCTTGCCAGCATCCAGTTTTCGCCGGAGCCCTTATCAATTGGGCGAGAGGTCGGGCGATCTGCGCTTCTGGCGATAGATGCGCCTTCGCAGGCTGTTCCAGTGTGCTATTCTCATTGCATAAGCCATAGGTATCCCATGACAGGTACTGCAGAGTGGCTCGCATCGATCGGTTTGGGCGAGTACGCCCAGCGTTTCGCCGAGAATGCCATCGACCTTTCCGTCATTGGCGACCTCACGGAGCAGGACCTCAAGGACCTCGGCGTCCTGCTCGGGCACCGGCGCAAGCTGCTGCGCGTGATCGCAGACCTCAAGGGTGACGTCCTCGGATCGGCTCAAGCGGCCGCCGGACCAGCGCCGCGGGACAGCGCCGAGCGACGCCAGCTCACGGTCATGTTTTGCGATCTGGTGGGCTCGTCGGCACTTTCGGCCCGACTGGATCCAGAGGATCTGCGCGCGGTCATCCGCGCCTATCATGCCTGCATCGCGGAGATCATCGCGCGGAGCCAAGGCATCATCGCGCGGTACATGGGGGATGGCGTGCTCGCCTATTTCGGTTATCCCCAGGCCCACGAGGACGATGCCGAGCAGGCAACACGCGCCGGGCTCGCGCTGGTCGATGCCGTCGCCAACCTCGAGACGGACGTCAGCACCCAGTTGCAGGTCCGCATCGGCATCGCGACCGGCATGGTCGTGGTCGGCGACCTGATCGGCGAAGGCGCCGCCAAGGAGCAGGCGGTGATTGGCGAGACACCGAACCTCGCCGCTCGCCTGCAGCAATTCGCCGAGCCCGGCACGGTGCTGATCTCCGAGAGCACGCACCAGCTCACGGAAGGATATTTTGAATATCGCGATCTCGGGCCTGTTGCGCTTAAAGGATGGTCGGAGCCTATACCCGCCTGGCAGGTGCTCGGGATCAGCGGCGTGGAAAGCCGCTTCGAAGCGCAGCACAAGACTCGACTGACACCACCGATCGGGCGTGACGAAGAGATCGAGCTGCTGTTGCGGCGCTGGCAGCATGCTGCGTCAGGCGAAGGCTGCGTCGTGCTTCTCACCGGCGAGCCAGGCATCGGCAAGTCGCACATAGCACTGGCGCTGCAAGAGCGGCTGCAGGCGGAACGGCACATCACGGTGCGCCATTTCTGCTCGGCGCATCACACCAACAGCGCGCTGCATCCCTTCATCGCCAACCTCGAACGCGCCGCCCGGTTCGAGCGAGGCGAGACGCCAACGGAGAAGTTTGCCAAGCTCGAGGCTCTGCTCCTGCGCTTCGGTGGTGACGCGGACCGTGTCGTGCCGCCCCTGGCCAACCTTCTGTCGCTGCCGATCAGCAACCGCTACCGTCTGCCCGAGCTCAGTCCGCAGAACCGCAAGGACGTCACGCTTGCCGCGCTGTTCGACCAGCTCGACGCATTGGCGGCGCGGCAGCCGGTGTTCGTCATCTTCGAGGATGCCCATTGGGCGGACCCGACTTCACTGGAGCTGCTCACGGTCACACTGGAGAAGGTACCGCGGCTTCGCGTTTTGCTGCTCATCACCGCGAGACCGGAGTTCACGCCGCCCTGGCCTAGCCATGCTCATGTGACGACGCTCTCGCTCACGCGGCTGAACCGCCGCAACGGGGCGGCATTGGTCGAGCGTGTCACGGCGGGCAAGACGCTTCCCGAGGAGGTCATGGACCAAATCCTCGCCCGTACCGATGGCGTGCCCCTGTTCGTCGAGGAGTTGACGAAAGCCGTGCTCGAAACCGGGCTGTTGCACGAGCAGGACGACCATTACACGCTCAGCCGTCCGCTGCCCCCGATGGCGATTCCGACTACATTGAGCGCATCGCTGATGGCGAGACTGGACAGACTAGCCCCGGTGAAGGACGTGGCCCAGATCGGCGCCGTCGTCGGGCGCGAGTTCTCCTACGAACTGTTGAGCGCTGTTGCCGGGTTGCCGGCGCAGAGGCTCGAGGAGGCGCTTGCCCAGTTGGTTCGGGCGGAGCTGATATTCTGCCGGGGCGAGATACCGCGGGCGGTCTATACCTTCAAGCATGCGCTGGTGCGGGACGCCGCCGAAGCGGGACTTCTGAAGAGCCGGCGCGCCGCGCTGCATGCCACCATAGCCGATGCGTTCGAGCAACGATTTCCGGAAATCGTGGAGGCTCAACCCGAAACCCTCGCACTCCACCTGACGGAGGCGGGACTGTTCGACAAGGCCAGGGACTATTGGCTCCAGGCAGGCAGGAAGGCGGCCATGCGCTCCGCCAACCTCGAAGCCATCGCGCATTTGCGAAAGGGCATCGAGGTCTTGGCCCATCTGGCCGACGGCGCAGTGAAGGACAGGCTGGAGCTTGATTTTCAGTTCGAGCTGGGACCATGCCTGATCGCCACCCTGGGGCCGGCCTCGCCTCAGGCCGTGGCGACCTTCGCGCGCGCACGCGCGCTTTGCCAGCGCCTCAACGATCCCCCCGAACAACTGCAGATCATGTTCTGGTTGACCACAGCGAGCGTCATTCGTGGTGAGCTGCCGGTCGCCGAGGAAATGATCTCGGCGCTGCTCGATCTCGCCGAAGCGCGCCACGATCGACCGACGCTGCTCAACGCGATGCGCGGCCAAGGCATGATTCGCCTTTTCATGGGACATCTCACGGGCGCGCGCGAGGTGATCGAACGGGCCTTCGAGACGTTCGAGGCGAGCAGCGAGCAGGACAGATTGGCGGCGCGGGCCGCCGGGCAGGATGCGGGCGTGGCCGACCTTGCTCTGATGTCATGGGCGCTGTTATTGCTGGGCCACCCCGATACGGCGCTCGCACGTGTGAATGCTGCCATCGAACGCGCAGATGCCATCAATCATCCGCACTCCCAGGCTTACGCGACCTATTATGCGTCCATTATCCACGCGCTTCGGGGCGAGTTCCTGACGGCGCACCGCTACGCGGACCGCTGTCTCAGCTTGTCGGAAGAGCACGCATTCAGGCAATGGCGGGGATTGTCGCGCGCCGTCCGGGGGATAAGCGCCACCTTTCTTGATCCCTCATCCGCCGCGCTCGAGGAAATCCAGGCTGCGATGAATGAATATCGTGGCGCGGGCTATCAGCTCGGCATCACGGCACTGTACGTGCTCCTGGCTCCGGCCTTGTTGTCGAGCCATCAGCGCGAACCTACGCTGGAGCTGATCGAACAGGGCCTCGCCACGACCGGCCGCAACAGCGAACGGATATTTGAGGCCGAGCTGTACCGGCTGAAAGCGGGCGCGTTGCTCGTCCGCGGCGCATCGGAAGCTGCCACCGAGCCGCAACTACTGCTCGATCGCGCATTGACAATCGCAAGAAGCCAGCACGCCAAGGCCCTCGAGCTTCGAGCTGCAACAGACCTTGCCGCGTTGTGGATCGATGAGCGGAAGCACCAGCAAGCGTTCGACCTGCTCGCGCCCATCCACGCCTGGTTCACCGAGGGTTTTGAAACACGGGACGTCAAGCAGGCAAAGGCGTTGCTCGACCGCCTGCGGTAGTTCTGGCTGAACTACAGATAGAGTGACGTGACTCAGCAGGTTGCAAGGCCGGTTTACCCCGGCGTCAAGCGTCGAATTGCTGACGACATTCCTGATAGGTACCTTGCACCTCCCGCCATTCCTTCGCATGGTCGTTCGCCGGATCCTCGTTGATGAAATGTGGCCCGGGATGCGGCGGACGATCTTGATGTTCGTAGTATGCGGCAATCGCTTGTTCCGCGGCGGCTTTCCCCAACTTGCGCCCACCATGCAGGTTGCTGTGATTCCATTTAAAATTGATGTGCCCCGGCACATGAATCTCCACGACTGTGCCTTGCCACCGACTGTCCTTTTTCCCGTCGCACCGGACGTGGTACTTGAAGAGCTTGACGTCGTCTTCGCCAACGGTTGCTGCGAACAATTGGCAGAGATTTGCCAAGGCATCGTGAAGGTTTTTCGGTTTGCGGACTTGCTTCGCATCGACGATCCGGCTCACCCATATTTCGTCGAGCTCATCGCCCGGCTTATGATGCTCCTGGATCAGGCTCTCGAAGTTGACCGTGTCGATCAGCGCTCCCTCGCAATATGTAACCTTGTCGATCTCCACCGTTTCTTCGATGAAGGGAAGGGCTGAACACGCGCACAGACTGGATGCAGTGATGGGCACGTTGTACTCAATGTCCTTGGCCCTCCGAGTCTGATCAAACTCACGGTTGGAAAACAACGCGAGCTTGTGATCGTCGAGATTCCAGGCGTTGTGAAATATGAACGGCTTTTCGGGCTTGTTCAGCTCGTCGAAATTGATGCCGTTCATGAATTGGCTCTGCGGATAGTTGATCCTGGAGAGGCCGGTCACATGGGACAGATACATCATCGACGTGGCATAGCGAACGAAAGGATTTGGTGCCAACACCTGATTGAGAATCCATCTATTTCTGTCGCCCTCGTCCGGGATCGTGAACCTTCCCCCGCAGCCCCTATTTGGGCGTTGAGGGAACCAGAGCGACATGGTTTTCTCGACGGCACTCGCCATCGCCTGCGGATCCCACAAATGCTTATAGGTATTGGCATCTGTGACGAAGTCGGACATAGCCTTGCTGATGGTTCCCCAATCCGGGCCGAACACCGTGTTGATGGGAAAGCGCTTGTAGCTTTCGTCGTCGCGAAACACGTTATCCCTGAAGAATTCATAGGTCCTTTTCGCCCTGTATTTATTCGCAACTACTTTGTCGTCGAACTGGTTATAGACAATCCCAACCCAGGCGCCGATGCACGACAATGCCCACACGTCGAAGGTTATTCCTGCATTGGCGAGAGCTTCCAGAACCCCGATATGCAGCCCTGCTGCCGGGCCCCCACCGCCAAGCGTGATCGCTCTCTTCACCATCGGAACCTCCATCTGATTTATCGTTTGGCTTATTCTCCAATCAACGTTCTGAGTTGCGCGAAGAGATTTGTCGTTCTTGGGCTCCCGGCCGCACAGAATGCCCTCGAACCAAATTTGGCAGTTCATGGAGTCAGCATTGAGAAATACGATACATGCGACCGAGCGGTGAACGTCGATGTTCGATCTCGAACCTGCTGATCCCACTGGTGCACGTCGGCCAAGGGCCCGGTTAGCGTACCGCGGTCTCACTCGTCCATTTGTGAACCACTTCACGTACGATACTTATCGCCGATCATGGCAGCGGGCCTGTGGTCCAAATCGCGGCTTCCGCTCCTGGCCGTGGCTGGAGGTCCCGGTGGCTGTCGACGCGTCCGCAGTTGGGCGGAGAGCGGAAGCCGCGAAGATCGGCCATGACCCGAGGCGGAGATCGTTTGCGGGGAGGGAACTGAAGCGGGACCCGCCTGTTGGTTCGATCAGCCAAGCGGAGTCTCGCAATGCGGATCATTCTGATAACGGCAGTCGGCTGGGCGTTGTCGTGCGGATTTGCGGCAGCGCAGACCGACCCCAAGGACATGACAACTGGACGCTCGGCACCAGAAGAAAAAGGTCAATTGCAGCCACAAGGTTGGACCGGACCGCTGGACACGAAATCGGGGGGCGCGCCGCCGGAAAGCCCGCAAGGTCAAAGCCCCCCGGGAATGCAGGCAGCGCCGGACGGATCAACCAAGGTGGTGACCGAGCCACGTAAGTAAGTCTTACTTGGTTTGTCGTCGCGAAGTCGGACTCACCCGGGATGAGCCGAGGCGTAACGTCTGCTTGTGGCCCTTAGCGGTCCTCAGTCTTCGACGACGTGATGTCTGCTTTCACAGGTGGAACAGACTAGCCTACCGCCGCACGATCGAGCCGTTGCGGCCGATCAGGCGGGCGAGCTGGCGGAAGCGGCTGCCGACGCGGTCGGCGACGAGGTCGACGAGCCGGTGCTCGAACACCAGCATCAGACTGCGGCCCTGGCTGCGGAAATGCGTGGCCGGCAGCACGCCGGGACGTGCCGCCGAGATCAGATGGGCGACGCGAAACGCCGCGCCGAGCAGGCGGGCACGTTCGAGCTGGGCCGGCGTCAGCAGCTCCTGCATCGTGGCCGGCGGCTGGTTCTCTTCGCTGAGGCCCGCATAGCGATAGAATACGGACAAGCCGACGAAGGCGCGCTCGGTGTGAGTGATGGCGCCGAAATTGGCGTTGACGACAAGGCTCAGCGTCTGCTCGCCGCGATGGTCCGGATGCACGCGCCAGCCGATGTCGGAGAGCAGGCACGCGGTGTGGCGCAGGCGGCGATCCTCCGGCGTCTCGCGCAGCTTCACCACGCGCACCAGGATATCGGTCCAGGCGATCAGCTCGCGGGCATGCTTCGCCGAACGTGACAGCAGCTGGTTCAGCTCCTCGGCCGCGCAGATCAGCCCGTCCTTGTTGCGCTCGCTTTCCGTGAGCTTCTCGTGCAGCAGGCCCTCGCGGACGCCGAAGGTCGAGAACACGATGGTCTTCGGCTTTGCCACGCGGATGATGTGCTCGAGCACCAGCGCCGCATAGGTGAGGAGCGGGCGGCGAGCGTCGGCGACGACCTCGATGTCGGCGAGCATGCCGGTGGCGGCAAGGCGGCGCAGGCGGCGCGAGAAGTCGAGCGCCTCAGCCGCGGGAATGGAGTAGCCGTGCATCACCTGCAGCGGATAGCCGCTCTGGATGATGTGGATGCGCGCGAGCGCGCGCCAGGTGCCGCCGACGGCGTAGAAGGCACGGCCGCGGCCTGCGACGAGCTGCGGCACCTCATCGATCTCCTCGCGCACGATGCGGTCGGCGCGCTTGAGCGATTTGTGCGCGAGGTCCTGGAGCGCGAGGCCGCCGAGCGGCAGCGTCACGCCGCTGCGCACGCTGTTCCGGCGCACGTCGATCAATTCGAGCGAGCCGCCGCCGAGATCGCCGACGATGCCGTCGGGAAGATGGATGCCGGAGATCACGCCGAGTGCCGACAGCCGCGCCTCGCGCGGGCCGGACAGGATCTCGATCTTCACCGCGCAGATGCGTTCGGCCTTGGCGATGAAGTCGGGGCCGTTGGAGGCGTCGCGGCAGGCCGCGGTCGCGATCGCGAACACGCGGCCGACCTGCATCACGCGGCACAGGGCGCGGAATCGCTTCAGCGAGGTCAGCGCCTTGTCGACGGCGTCAGGCGCGAGCAGGCCGGTGCTCTGCACCTCGCGCCCGAGGCCGCACAGCGTCTTCTCGTTGAAGATCGGAAGGAGGCTCCGCGTCAGCCCCTCATAGACGACGAGACGGACCGAGTTGGACCCGATGTCGATGACCGCGACGCTCGAGCCGCGCTTGCGCGGCCGCTTCACGTCGACGGTCCCGGATCAGGATTGATGACGTTCATTACGGCGCGTGAGGCGGCGCGGCGAGGATTCCTTGAGCGACTTTCCACGGCCAGACAGACTCGGATTTGTCATGAAGTAGTTGTGCACGTTGAAAGGCTCCTCGCCCTTCGCGGCCTTCATACGCGTTGAGGACCCGTCCGGCAACAACTGCCAGCTCTGCTCATTGTCCTTCAGGTTCGCGACCATGATCTGTTCGAGAACCTGCTGATGCACCGTGGGATTTTGCAGCGGACACAGCACCTCGACGCGGCGGTCGAGGTTGCGCGGCATCATATCGGCGGACGAGATATACACAGCAGCTTTGGCGCTCGGCAGGCCCTGGCCCATGCCGAAGCAGTAGATTCGGCCGTGTTCCAGGAATCGCCCGATGATCGACTTGACGCGGATATTCTCCGACAGGCCGGGAATGCCGGGCCTGAGGCAACAGATGCCGCGCACCACGAGCTCGACCTGCACGCCGGCTTGCGAGGCTTCATAGAGCGCGTCGATGATGTCGGGATCGACGAGCGCATTCATCTTCATCCAGACCGCGCCGGGACGGCCGTGCTGGGCATGCGCGGTCTCGCCCTGGATGTGCTCGATGATGCGCTTGCGCAGGGTCAGCGGCGATACCGCCATCTTCTCCAGATCGCTCGGAGCAGCATAGCCGGTGATGAAGTTGAACACGCGCGCAGCGTCTCGGCCGATGGTCGGATCGGAGGTGAAGTAGGAGAGGTCGGTATAGATACGCGCGGTGACCGGATGGTAGTTGCCGGTGCCGGTGTGGACGTAAGTCGTGAGGCTGCCGCCCTCGCGGCGCACCACCATCGAGAGTTTCGCGTGCGTCTTCAATTCGAGGAAGCCATAGACGACCTGCACGCCGGCGCGCTCGAGGTCGCGCGCCCAGCGGATGTTGGCTTCCTCGTCGAACCGAGCCTTGAGCTCGATCAGCGCGGTGACGGACTTGCCGGCTTCGGCGGCTTCCGCAAGCGCGCGCACGATCGGCGAGTTGTTGGAGGTGCGGTACAGCGTCTGCTTGATCGCGACGACATCGGGATCGCGCGCGGCCTGCTGCAGGAACTGCACGACGACGTCGAAGGATTCGTAAGGATGGTGGACGATGAGGTCCTTCTGGCGGATCGCCGCGAAGATGTCACCGCCATGCTCGCGCACGCGCTCGGGATGGCGCGGCACGTAAGGGGTGAATTCGAGGTCGGGCCGGTCGAGGCGGGTGAGCTGCGAGAGCTCGTTCATGGCGAGCACGCCATCGACCAGGAACACTTCGTCATCGGCGGCCGACAGCGCGTGCTGCACGAAGCTGCGCAGCTCCTCGGGCATCTTGGCGTCGATCTCGAGCCGGATCACCGATCCGCGGCGGCGGCGCTTCAGCGCGGTCTCGAACAGGCGGACGAGGTCTTCGGCCTCTTCCTCGATTTCGAGCTCGGAGTCGCGGATGATGCGGAAGGCGCCCTGGCCGTGCAGATTGTAGCCGGGGAAAAGACGGTTGATGAACAGGCCGGTCGCCTGCTCCAGCGAGAGCAGGCGCACCGCCTTGCCCTCGGACGGCAGGCGGATGAAGCGGTCGATCTTGCCGGGCATGCGGATCAGCGCGTTCATCTGCTTGCCGTCGGCCTCGCGCGTGAGCTGGAGCGCGATGGTGAAGCCGAGGCTCGGAATGAACGGGAAGGGATGAGCCGGGTCGATCGCGAGCGGCGTCAGCAGCGGGAACACGTTGTTGAGGAAATAGTCCTCGATCCAGGTCCGCTCCGCTTTGGTGACGTCCTTGCCGTCAACGAGCACGATGCCGACATCGGCCAGCGTGCCGCGCAGGTCGCGCCAGATCGCCTGCTGGTCGGAGGCGAGCTGGGAGACGGTGCGGTTGATCAGCGCAAGCTGCTCGGACGGCGTCAGGCCGTCGGGCGCGCGTTCGGCAATGCCCTCGCGCACCTGGGCCTTGATGCCGGCGACGCGGACCATGAAGAACTCGTCGAGGTTATTCGCCGATATCGACAGGAATCGCACCCGCTCCAGCATGGGGTGGCTGGGATTGACCGATTCCTCCAGGACGCGGCGGTTGAAATGCAGCCAGGACAGCTCGCGATTGATGAACCGCTCGGGGCTCGTGGCGATTGCCGGCAGGCCCTCGGTCTCAGGGGCTTTTTCTTTAGTTTCAACGGCTTGCGCTGAGTCCATGAGAAGTCGGTCCATCCAGTTCGCCCCACCTTGCGACTTATGCGCAAAAACCGGCGGGAGCATGTGTTAGTGCGATGACGTTTCGATGACATTGATGTTCCGCCGTCGCGCCGCGTCAAGCGGCCAAGGGCGACAAGGGGAGCAAGAGCGGCAAAGAGCGGAAAAGGGCGCCCGAGCGGCGCTCAGGCGTCCCGCAGCAGCTCGGCGGCCAGCGCCCGTGTGACGGGACGGCCGAGCCGGAGGGCCTCGCTGTCGAGCAGCTCTACGGCCTGTCGGGCGGCCGCCGAGGACCGCTCCAGGCGGGTGGCGAGGTAGCTGACGATGCTCTCGTCCATCGTGAGCTGGCGGTCGGCGCAGAACTTGACGATCAGGCCGCGGAAGAGCTGGTCGTCGGGAGGCAGCAGCGAGATCACGGGCACCGCACGCAGGCGCGAGCGCAGGTCGCGCAGCTCGATCTCGAGCGATGCCGGCACGTCGCGTCCGGTGAAGAGGATGTAGGCACCGTCCTCACGGGCGAGGTTCATCAGATGGAAGAGGGCGCGTTCGTCAAAATCCCCGGCCTTGAGATCCTCGACCACCAGCGCGCCAGTGGCGAGCGCGCCCGGGACGCCTGCGGCGGTCAACGCATTGGCCGTGGTCGAGCGGGCGCCGGCCTCTTCGGCCCAGATCGCGGCGAGATGGCTTTTGCCGCTGCCTTCGGGACCGGCCAGCCACATGATCCGGTTCGACCAATCCGGCCAGCTGTCGATCAGGGCAAGGCCGGCGGCGTTCGCGGGGCCTTCGAGGAAATTGTCCCGGCTGAGGCTCTCCGCATGCGGAAGCGAAAACGCCAATTGTCGGGGATGAACGCGGCCTGCCACGCTTGCTTTGCTCCATGCCGGCGTGCCGGCCGTGTTTGACGAGATTCGACTTCATCGAGCGGGAGTTGGCCTGTTGCGGGGCCAAGTCCCTCACCGAAAAGTCGTCAACTCACAGATCCCAACTCACTTGGCCTCGATCGTGCTCATGTGCCGCAGCCACTCGACGAGATAGAGCGACACCGAGGAGAGCGTGAAGACCGTGACGAGACCCATCAGGATGATATCATAGGGCGCTGGCTTGAAGCCGAAGGCAAGGGCGGCCAGCACCAGCGCTGCGTAGGACACCTGGGCCGCTGTGTTTAGCTTGGATACTTTCGACGGCTTCATCTCGACGGGCTTGTCGAACAGCCAGGATACGATCACCGCTGCGACGATCATGATGTCGCGCGACACCACCAGGATCACGATCCAGCGCGGGATGTCGCCCCAGATGCCGAGCGCGAGGTAGATCGACACCAGCAGCGCCTTGTCGGCGAGCGGGTCGAGCAGGGCGCCAAGCTCGCTCGTCATGTTGAAGCGCTTGGCCAGGAAGCCGTCGACGGCGTCGCTGATGCCGGCAATCAGGAAGACGGCGAATGCCACCTCCATTTGGCTCGACACGATGGCCCAGACGATGATCGGGACCAGCATGATGCGGCCCAGGGTAATGATGTTCGGAATACTCACGCGGCGCTTCCCGGCACCCGGTCTGACCTCGAATCCGGCCCCCAGGGAGGCTGAACCGGTTGATATCTCTACATAGTATAGGGCGGGGCGCCACGCTTGCCATTGCGCGTCCCCGGAATTCGACGTAACCAGCCGCAAACCCACTGGAAATCGGGCATGACCGACCGCAAAAACGGCCTCACTTACGCCGATTCAGGCGTCGATATCGACGCGGGCAACCGCTTGGTCGACCTGATCAAGCCGATGGTGCGCGCCACCGCGCGGCCCGGCGCCGACGCCGAGATTGGCGGTTTCGGCGGCCTATTCGACCTCAAGGCGGCCGGTTTCAAGGACCCGGTCCTGGTCGCCGCCACCGACGGCGTCGGAACCAAGGTCAAGATCGCGATCGAGACCGGCCTGCATGGCGGCATCGGCATCGACCTCGTCGCCATGAGCGTCAACGACCTCGTGGTGCAGGGCGCCGAGCCGCTGTTTTTCCTCGACTATTTCGCCTGCGGCAAGCTCGATCCGGAGGCCACGGCCTCGATCGTCGCGGGTGTCGCCGAAGGCTGCCGGGAATCCGGCTGCGCCCTGATCGGCGGCGAGACCGCCGAGATGCCCGGCCTCTACAAGGATGGCGATTACGACCTCGGCGGTTTTGCCGTCGGCGCCGCCGAGCGCGGTACGCTGCTGCCGCGCAAGGATATCGCCGCGGGGGACGCCGTGATCGGCCTTGCCTCGTCGGGCGTGCACTCCAACGGCTTCTCGCTGGTGCGCAAGATCGTGGAACAATCCGGCCTCGGCTTCGAGGCGCCGGCTCCGTTCGCACCGGTGATGACGCTCGGCGGCGCGCTGCTGACGCCCACGAAGCTCTATGTCAAATCCTGCCTGCGCGCGATCCGCGAGACCGGCGCGGTGAAGGGGCTCGCCCACATCACCGGCGGCGGTTTCACCGACAACATTCCGCGCGTGCTGCCGAGCCATCTCGGCGTCGGCATCGACCTCGCGCGCCTTCCGGTGCTGCCGGTGTTCAAATGGCTGGCGCACCAGGCCGGCATCGCCGAACTCGAAATGCTGCGCACCTTCAACTGCGGCATTGGCATGATCGCGATCGTCGAGCCCGACAAGGTCGAGGAGGTCGTGCGGGTCTTCGCCGATGCCGGCGAGACCGTGGCGCAGCTCGGCACCGTGATCCCGGCCGAGGGCGAGCATCGCGTCGTCTATAACGGCCATCTCGACCTGGCGCTGTGATGAAGCGCCGCGTCGCCATCCTGATCTCCGGCCGCGGCTCCAACATGTCCGCACTGATCAGGGCCGCCAGCGCGCCGGATTTCCCTGCGGAGATCGCGCTCGTCATCTCGAACAAGGCCGACGCCCTCGGGCTCGAACGGGCCAAGGCGGCCGGCGTGAACACGCTGGTGATCGAGAGCAAGCCGTTCGGCAAGGACCGCGCCGGCTTCGAGAATGTGCTGCAGGCAGCGCTCGACCAGCATGGCATCGAGCTGATCTGTCTCGGCGGCTTCATGCGCCTGTTCACGGCCGAGTTCACCAAGGCCTGGTACGGGCGGATGCTCAACATCCATCCATCGCTGCTGCCGTCGTTCCCCGGCCTTGATCCGCACGGCCAGGCCTTGCGCGCCGGAGTGAAATTGTCCGGCGCGACGGTGCACTTCGTGATCCCCGAGACCGATGCCGGCCCGATCGTGATGCAGGGCGCGGTGCCCGTCAGCGACCACGACACCGCCGACACGCTGTCGGAGCGCATCCTCGAAGTCGAGCACCGCATCTATCCCGAAGCGCTGCGGCTGCTCGCAACTGGCAAGGTCCAGATCGAGGGCGATGTGTGCAGGACGGCGGGAAGCTCTGCGTCGGAGAATTTTCTGGTTGCGCCTGTGGTGGGCTGAAGCGCGAGTCGTCGTCACAAACGAAATCCCCCGGCAGAGCCGGGGGCAACGTCATGATCTCTCGCGCTAGGCTTGAGAGACATCAGGAGACCTTGAGGTTCTCCGCGGATGATTTGCCGCGGTTCTCCACGAGGTCGTATTCAACCACCTGGTTCTCATTGAGTGTCGAAAGTCCGGCGCGCTCGACGGCGGAGATGTGGACGAACACGTCCTTGTCGCCGCCGTTCGGCTTGATGAACCCATAGCCCTTGGTCGGGTTGAACCATTTGACGGTGCCCTTTTGCGGCATCCTCAGTCTCCTCCACTAGATACAAAAAAGACGCGGCCGCTGTTTCGCGTGCCACGCCACAAACGGGCTTCCGGAAGTCTGTTCGAGTCTTGAGTCTCAATGTCGCGAAACGCACAGCCGAGCGGCCAATTCCGATTGTGTCGAATATTGCAACATGAAAATCGCCCGTTAGCAAGCCGCGCGCGATTTTCAAGAGCGGTCCGGCTATCTGCAGCCGCTATTTCGAACCTGTGGCAGCGGAACCACAATCCGGGGCAATCACTCCTGCTCGCGCCCTGCACCCGATTGACCCACCGTTGCAGTTCAGCGCAAATCGTCGCATGCAGCGTGGCGCGTGTTGCATTTTTGCGCGTCGCTTTTCGCTTTGGGATTTTGTCGTTATGCGCTGCACGTCGCAGCTCTCGGGGACACGGCGGGCGATCCGGTTGGAGGGGAGCGGTGGTATGCCCATGCTCCCGCGCGCCAAGGCAATCGTCACCACATTTGTCATGGCAATTGTGGTGACGATTGGCCTGACCGTGGCCGCGACGCCCGCCTTGGCGCAGAGACGGCCGCCGCCTCCGACGCCATCGCCAACGTCGGCCAATGACGACCAATCCGCCGGCAACGCCGCGCTCGATCTCGGCTCGGGCTTTCTGGAGCGGCTCGGCAACCAGGCCTCGGGCGGTTTCAACCGCGCCTTCCGCACCAATCCAGGTGGCGGCGGCGCGTCGGCGAGCACGGAAGATCCGCGCTACCGCACCTGGTTCGAGGGCTACGGCATCTCGGTTCGCACCGATGCGCAAGGCGACTTCGTCGGCGACAAGCGCAAGACCTTCGGCGGCGTTGCCGGCTTCGGCGCACGGGTTGCGCCTGGCGTCAATCTCGGCTTCTCGGTCGACCAGAGCCACACCGACATCGACGTGCCGCTTGCGCTGCAGTCCGCAACGCTTGACCTGACGCAGCTCGGCTTCAACGGCTCGGTCGACAAGGGACCATGGACCTGGGCCTTCGCGCTGGTGCACGGCTTCGGCAAGGTCCACTCCAGCCGGGATACCGGCTTCGGCCTTGCGACCGCGGGCTATCGCGCCGCGGTCGACGGCGCCCTGACCGAGATCAGCTACTACTGGACCAAGGACCAGATGCGCATCGTGCCCAAGGGCGCGGTCGAATATGTGCGCGCCACCAGCGCGGCATTCCAGGAGGCCGGCGGCCTTGATCCGCTCAACGTCGGTTCCACCACCCTCTCACGCGCGCGCGTCATGATCGGCGCGAGATCGGCCGCTACTTCATCCTCGACCAGAAGATCCTGGACCTGTCCGCCTACGGCAAGTTCGTCGACAATTTCCACCAGGACCTCGGATCGATTCAGGTCAGCCTGGGGACCCAGAGCATCGTCGTGCCCGGCATCGGCGAGAGCCGTTACGGCATGGATGCCGGCGCCTCGGCCTCGCTCAGCCTGACCAACACGGCGCGGCTCTACGTCAATTACGACGGAAAGTTCCGCAACGAGCTGACGTCGCACCAGGGCACGGCCGGCTTCGAATATCGTTGGTAAGCTGGATCCCGCTGGCGTCTAAAACGCGATGGGATGAAGATGAATCACCATCGCGCTTTTTGAGCATGATCTTTCCGGAAAACCGCTACGCACTTTTCCGCATCATGCTCTACGTCGGCGTCGCCGCGACGTAACCGCTCAGTCCAAACCCTTCGCGCACGGCCGTCATCATCGGCACCAGCGCGTTCGGGTGGATGAACTCGTCGCGGAAGCAGGGATAGGTCCTGGGATCGAAGATCCTCTTCAGCCAGTCGACCACGATCTTGTGGCGTTCGGAACTGCGGAACTCCCTGTGATAAGTGAGCCAGAGATCGGCGTGGTGGCTGACGCCGAGATCGACGGCGACGAGCGGCGCGCCGAGCGCGATCGACACGGTCGGCAGGAAGCCGATGCCGGCGCCGCGTTCGACCGCATAGAGCGCCCCGACGGATGAATTGGTCTTGATCCCGACGATACCTTCGAGCGACGTCAGCCCGAGAATGCGGGCATAGGCGCCGTCGTCGATTTGCGGGGCGGTCTGTTTGACGATGCGATGGTTCTTCAAATCGGCGAGCGTTGCCGGCAGGCCGTAGAGGGTCTCGTATTCCCTGGAGACGAAGGGATAGATGTGGAGGCGGCCGAGCTTGGTGACGATCAGATCGGGATTGGTCGGCGGCTCGAGCTGGATCGCGATATCGGATTCGAGCCGCGCGACGTCGGCCTGCTCCATCGCGCAGCGCAGGTCGACGGTGATCTTGTGATAGGTCTTCTGGAAGTCGATCAGCCGCGGCAGGATCCAGAAATTGCCGGGGCCTTCCGTCACCGCGACGCGCACGGTGCCCGCGGTGTCGTTCGACGAGCGCGAGGCGCGGCGGAAGACGTTGAAGGCGTGGCGCTCCATGTGCGCAACGTCGGCGATCATCGCGGTGCCTTCGTCGCTGAGCGTCAGCCCGCTCTGGTCGCGCAGGAACAGCTTGCAGCCGATGCTCTCTTCGAGCCGATCGATCCTGCGCATCAGGGTGGTCGAGGTGAGCCCGAGCTCCTCGGCCGCGTTGCGAAAACTTTTATATTTTGCGCACGCTAAAAACAGCTTCAAATCGTCCCAGGATGCATCCAGGGCTTCTTCACGGTGCTGCATCATCGCAGCACCCCGGTGCAATAACTGCTGCATACTCCTGATCCCCAACCGCTAAGCTCAATGTCGTAGCGGGGCGCTGAAGGCTTCGAACGATAGTGGGACGACATGAGTATGGAAAGGGGCTCGTTTGCCGCAAGGCATGATTTCGATGCGCTGCCGCAAAGCCCGGACGTCGATGTCCGTTGCGCGCAATTTTCCGAAATTGCGGCGCTTTCGGAAATGGCGCATCGGCTGGTGCCAGGCGTAGAGATTGGCGCGGCCGAGCTCGCGAAATATCTCACCTTCGATCCTCAGAGCATCCTGACGTTCAGCCGCAAGGGCAAGCTGCTCGGCGGCATGGCCTTCCTGTTCCTGAGCGAGCGCGGGCACGATGCGCTGCTGCTCGACGAGATCTGCCTGACCGCGCCCGAGACGCACTATCTCGCCGCGCCAAGGCAGGACGTTGCTGCCATCTACATCTGGGCGATCGCGGCGAGTGGTCGTGGCATCGCCGGTCTCGGCAAGGCCGCGGCTCATCTGCGACAGCTAAGGTTTCGCAGCGCCGATTGCTATGCGCAGCCGTCAACCGTGGCCGGCCGCGGCATCATGAGGGCGACAGGATTCGAGCCTGTCCCAAGCTTCCAACCCGACCTCTGGTGCTACCAGCGTCCCTGGCACAGGCAGCCGATGCGCATGCCGGCCGCGATCATTCACGCAAGGAGTTTTGCAGATGCACGGTACTAGGATTCCTCTCGCCAAGCCCGACTCCCGCGCCATCACCATCCGCCTCGCGCGCGACCCGAACGATCTCATGCTGGTCACGGCGATCCGCTCCGCGGTCTATCTCGCCGAGCAGGATTGTCCGTTCGAGGAGGAGTTCGACGGCAACGACATGGTTGCCGCGCATTTCATCGGCTATGTCGGCAACGAGCCCGCGGGATGCCTGCGGGTTCGCTTCTTCGGCGATTTCGCTAAGGTGGAGCGGCTCGCGGTGCGGCACCAATATCGACGCTCGCGGGTCTCGTTCAAGCTGGTGCAGGCCAGCGTCGACTATGTGAAGCGCAAGGGGTTCCGCAAGATCTACGGCCAGGCGCAGGACCGGCTGGTCGATTTCTGGGCCCATTTCGGCGCCAAGCCGCTCGGCCACAATCGCAAGATCACCTTCTCCGATTTCTCCTACACGGAGATGCTGCTGGAGATCGAGCCGGGACCGGATGCCATCACGCTGGAGAGCGATCCCTATGTGATCATCCGCCCCGAGGGCGATTGGGATCGCCCGGGCGTGCTCGACGCATCCGCGGGGCGGGCGGTGACTTCGCCGCTGCGGGACCTCGCACTCGCTGATCGATGAAACTGGTGCAGCTACGCGCAAGATTATGCCGGTCTTTCTTGACGATGATCCGCCGATCCTGATCTGCGCGGATCTCCAGGTCGAATATCTGACCCCCGGGCGACGCCATCTCATCCGCGATGGCGATGCCGCCACGGCGCGCTGCCTGGAGCTGCTGGCGCTGTGGCGCAACAATCTCCAGCCGGTGATGCATCTGAAGCGGATCGCGCAGGCGGCCTGGTTCAATCCGTCATCCAGGCTGACCGATTGGATCGAGGAAGCGAAGCCACGGCCGGGCGAGATGACGTTCGAGCACCCGCTACCCTCGGCCTACAGCTCCTCGCGATTTGTGGACTACATGTCCAATATCCGCAATGTGCGCTGCATCCTGATCGGCTTTTCGCTCGACGAAACCATCCTGGCCACCGCCATCGACGGGTTTCACCGTAGCCACCGCTATCAGGTGATCGGCGATGCCGTAGCCTGTCGGCAGGCGGGCACGGGCGATGCGGACGCCTACAAGCAGGCGGTAGTGAATGTCGTTGGAAATTTTGCTACAATTCATTTCAGCGCCGAACTGATCAGAACCAGCGGCGCCGTTGCGGTGTAGGCGGCCGCGATCGGCGGATGGGGTCAGACATTGTCACCGGGAGAAGAGCTCAAGGAGCTGGCGAGCGATCTGTCGCGGGCGGCCGAGCGGGCGCGCCGGCTTGGCCTGCCGACGACGGTCTATCTGCTCTCGATGGCACTCGTCGAGGTGAGGGAAGCCGTTGCCGCCGACGACGGGGATGACGACAGCGCGGCTTGAGGTTTGCCTCGTCACGCGCCGCCGACAGCGCGTTGCAGGATGTAAGACGCCTCGGTGCCGTCGCCGTCGCCCGCATAGGCGACGAACTGATCGGGGCGGACCAGGATTTGCCGCGCCGCGTATTGCTCCCGTCCGCCAGAGGCGGTGTCCTTGATCACCTTCAGCGGAATGTGAAGTCGTCCTGCGGCTTGCTCGAATGCTGTCGCAGTTGTGCCGTCCGCGAGGTTGATCAGGGTGAACCCGCTACCCAGTTCCTCGAACACGTTCTTGCCTGACGACAGGGGCTGCGGGGTGAGATGGTGACCTGCGCGCGCAGGATAGGCATGCGAGCCGATCGCGCTGCAGATAGCTCCAGCCGGGCCGAAGACGATCGATGACCCCTCGTAGTTCGGCTCGAAGGCGTTGACCTCGGCGCGCGCGCCGGAGTGGCGCCCGTGCCAGGCGGCCTCGAAATCGCTGCGATCTCGCGCCGGATCATGCCGGCGAAGAAAATCACGGTCGCGGAAGATCGGCGTCTCGATGAAGTCACGCGCGGTGGACGCAAACACCGGCCGCCGCTCCGCATCATAGCTGTCGAGCAGACCGGCGGGCGCCCAGCCTTGCAGCTTGGCGGCGAGCTTCCACGCCAGATTCACGGCGTCTTCGAAGCCGGTATTGATCCCGTAGCCGCCATAGGGCGGATGGCTGTGCGCTGCATCTCCCGCGATGAAGACGCGGTCCGCACGATAGCTGTCGGCGAGCGTGAAGCGTAGATCCCAGAATCCGATGTGCTCGAATTCGACGTCGAATTCAGCGCCCGCGGCATCGTGCAAGAGGCGGCGGAAATCGAAATTGTCGGCCGTGGTATCTGCGGGAACTGGGGCGTGAAAGAACCAGGTGCTGCCGAGATCGACCCGGCCGAAGAACTTCCAATAGCCCTCGAGCTCCGGATGCAGCACGCTGTAAAACGACTTGCCCGGAAAGGCCGCAAGCAGCCGATGCAATTCGACGGAGCGGAACACCAGTAGCACCATCAGCCGATCGTGGTCGGAGCGGGTCTGCGTAATGCCTGCGCGTTCGCGCACGATCGATCGGCTGCCATCGCAGCCGACGACGTAGTCGGCGCGCAGGCTCTGTTTCGTGCCGTCGCGATGCTCGATGTCGAGACTTACGCCGTCGGCGTCGGGCCGGACGTCCCGGCAGGTCCAGCCGTATCGCAGGTCGATGGAGGAGAGCTGTGCCGCGCGTTGCCGCAACACGGCTTCGGTTGCGTATTGCGGCAGGCGTTCGTTGTCGGTGAAATAGAACGGGCGGACGAGTTCGCGCTGCAGCCAATTGTAATTGTAGCCGCTGAGCAGCGTGCCATAGCTGGTCATTCCGCCGATGCCGTAATCGGGAGGAATGGTGCGAGCTTCGCGCAGGGCGCTTTCGGCGCCCCAGAAATGGAAATGCTCCATCGTTCTCTGGGTGAGGTTCTGACCCTTTGGGATCGGTTGCGGCTGTTCGTGGCGCTCGATCACGATGGTTTTGATTCCGCGCAGGCCGAGGCCGATCGCCAGGCCCATCCCGACTGGTCCGCCGCCGACGACCACGACGGGCGCGTCACTGTCCGCTGAAACCTGCCTCACATCGTTTCCCCAGGTTGTCATCGCGCGAGGCGCGATCGTCCGTCCACATGGGACGCCCCAGGAAACGCGTCAAGTAAAATCTCGTATAATGAGATTATTCTTGGCTGGTGTCGGTCATCAAGGATATCTGCCGGGCGGCTTCCCGGACCTCGGCGCTGATGCGATCGATCAACTCGCCTTTAGTATCCTGGCCCGCGATCGTGATGCAGAGGCTGGCGACCGGGTAACTTGCATCGAGGATCGGGGCCGCTATCCCAATCGCGCCCGGCGTCACTTCGCCGAAGGCGACAGCGACGCCGGCGCGGCGCACACGCTTCAGGGTTGCCAGAATTTCGTCCGGCGTGCTGCCGGCACCGACGCTGCGCAGATCGGCCGCGTAGCGCGTCACGAGCGGCATCACGCGTTGCCTGGGCAGAAAGGCCATGATCGAGCGTGCGATCGCGCCGCGTCCCATCGCCATCGGCCGGCCGCGCGGATAGCTGCTCACGGGATTCACCGCGGACGCGATCGAGGCTACGCACAGCATCTTTTCGCCGTACCACCGCACGACCAGGGCGGTGCAGGGATGCATGGCCGACAGGCGTTCCAGATGCGGCGTGGCGGCCGCGATCAGCGGATCGGAACGGCGGCTGAGATAATCCATCTCGACCACGCGCGGGCCGAGTGCGAACCGCCCGCCGCGCATCGGCATGACGAACCCGCTCTCCTTCAGGCTCTTCAGATAGCGGTACAATGTCGGCCTGGTGTAGCCGAGCTCCTTCATGAGCTCGTCCGGCGACCATTGCGGCCGTGCCTCCGTGAAGAGATCGAGCACGGCAAGGACTCGATCCTGACTGTTTGCTTTGACCAAGTGGGGCTAGATCCAGCTTCGCGTGTTCGCCGTGTTACCGCATTCGCGCGGGCCGCAAAACGGCGGTACCTGCATGACTTGCCTTCGTAATAATCTCATTATAAGAGATTTTGAGAAGAATAATAGTGCATGGGCTGCCGGGGAGGGGTTTGGCATGGCTGTGACAGCTGCAGATGAGGTCGGGCCAGGCACGATCGACGCGATCGACGTTCCCGCCTTTGTCGATGCTCAGCCGGTTGGAGCCTTTCAGATCCGGGTTCTGCTGGTCTGCGCCGCCGTGCTGTTCATCGACGGTTTCGACACCCAGGCCATCGGCTACGTCGCCCCGGCGGTCGCGCAGGAATGGAAGCTGGCACGCGGGAGCCTTGGACCTGTGTTCAGCGCGGGGCTTTTGGGCCTCATGATCGGTGCCCTCGTCTTCGGGCCAATGGCCGACAGGATCGGCCGCCGGCGCATCATCCTTTCGAGTACGCTGGTGTTCGGCATCGGGACGTTGCTCACGGTGTTCGCAACGGACACGACCTGGCTGATCGCGTTGCGCGTCCTGACCGGCCTCGGGCTTGGCGGTGCGATGCCCAACGCCGTTGCCCTGACCTCCGAATTCAGCCCGCATCGCCGCCGCGCCACGCTCGTGATGATCATGTTCGCAGGTTTTTCGATTGGTGCGGCGCTGGGCGGGTTGCTGGCGGCCGCGCTGATTCCGGCCTTCGGCTGGCGTTCGGTGTTTCTCGTCGGCGGCCTCGGGCCGCTGCTGCTGCTTCCTTTCCTGTTCAAGGCGTTGCCGGAGTCGATCCGCTTCCTGGCGATGATCGGCGGCCGCGACCGGGAGGTGGCTGACCTGCTCCAGAAGGTGGTCCCGGGCACCTCGTTCCCGGCGAGTGCCAGGTTCGTCGTGCAGGAGCCCAGGCTCACGGGACTGCCTGTTGCGCATCTGTTTGCAGAAGGACGCGGATCGGTGACGCTTCTGCTCTGGATCGTCTTCTTCATGAGCCTGCTCGACCTTTACCTCCTGTCGAACTGGCTCCCCACGGTGCTGAACGACCTCGGAGTCTCGGTTTCGGCGGCGGCCGCGATCGGCGCGATGCTGCAGGTCGGCGGCGTCGTCGGCACTTTCACGCTCGGTCATTTCATTGATCGCTTCTCGTTTCGCGCGTTGGCGCTGACCTATTTGGTCGCCGCGGTCGCAGTCGCGGCCGTCGGCATGGCAAGTCATTCGATCGTTCTGGTCACGATTGCCATCTTCGCGTCGGGCTTCTGCATCGTCGGAGGACAGATCGCCTCGAACGCGCTGACGGCGACCTTCTATCCGACGGCGATCAGATCGACCGGCGTGGGATGGGCCCTCGGTATCGGCCGCATTGGTTCAATCCTGGGGCCTCTGATCGGCGGCCTGATGCTGGCCCGCGACATGGGACCGCAGCCGCTGTTCGGCGCCGCAGCCGTCCCGGCGCTGATCGCGGCAGCTGCGGCTTTCGTCCTGGCGCGGCGGGGCTAGGCGAGGGGACGTGCCGGCTGCCGATGTGCCTGCTTTCCTGCAACGCTCATGTGCGCCGGTTGCCAACGAAATGACGTTGCAAGTTGCGGCCTGCCGCAATAGCCAAGATGTCGACGCTTTCTTTGGACAAGCTCATCGCTTGCACTGGTCTGCGTCATCACGCCAGTGACGCACCGTTGAGGAAGCACGCAAATGTCCATGCTGCCCAATTCGCAAGAGGCCCGGGATGTGGCCTACCAGCTCCATCCCTACACCAATGCGCGCACCCATCAGCAGGCCGGTCCCCTGGTGATCGAGCGCGGCGAGGGCCCCTACGTGTTCGATGCGGCGGGCAAGCGCTATTTCGAGGCGATGGCGGGCCTCTGGAGCGTCGGGCTCGGCTTCAACGAGAAGCGGCTGGTCGAGGCCGCGCACAAGCAGATGCAGGCGCTGCCGTTCTACCACACCTTCTCCGCCAAATCGCACGGGCCCTCGATCGATCTCGCCGAGAAGCTGGTCGCGCTCGCGCCTGTGCCGATGAGCAAGGTGTTCTTCACCAATTCCGGCTCGGAAGCCAATGACACCGTCCTCAAGCTGATCGCCTATCGCTCCAATGCGCTCGGCCAGCCGCAGCGCAAGAAGATCATCAGCCGGATGCGCGCCTATCACGGCGTCACCATTGCCTCGGCCAGCCTCACGGGCCTGCCGAACAACCACCGCTCGTTCGACCTGCCGCTGCCGAATATCCTGCACACCGGCTCGCCGCACTTCTACAAGGACGGCGCGCCCGGCGAGAGCGAGGAGGCGTTCGCGACGCGCCGGGCCGAGGAGCTCGACGCGCTGATCCAGAAGGAAGGGCCGGACACGATCGCAGCCTTCTTCGGCGAGCCGGTGATGGGCGCGGGCGGCGTCATCGTGCCGCCGGCGACCTATTGGGACAAGATCCAGGCCGTCCTGAAGAAGTACGACATCCTGCTGGTCGCGGATGAAGTGATCTGCGGCTTCGGCCGCACCGGCAAGATGTTCGGCTGCGAGACCTACGGCATTAAGCCGGATGCAATCGTGGTCTCCAAGCAGATCACTTCGAGCTACTTCCCGCTCTCGGCGATCATCATGAACGACCGCATGTTCGAGCCGATCGCGGACGAGAGCAACAAGATCGGCGTGCTCGGCCACGGCTTCACCGCGGGCGGCCATCCGGTCGGCTCGGCGATCGCGCTTGAAAATCTCAAGATCATTGAGGAGCGCGGCCTGGTCGCGCATGCCGCCGAGCTCGGCGGCTACATGCAGGGCCGCCTACGCGAGCTCGTCAGCCATCCGCTGGTCGGTGAGGTCCGCGGCGTCGGCATGATCGCAGCGCTCGAGCTCGTGCTGGACAAGGGCCGCAAGACCGCAGCGGCGACGCCCGGCGCGGTCGGCGGCATTGCCAGCCGCATGCTCCAGGAGCGCGGCGTGATCTCCCGCAACATGCTGGACGCCATCGCGATCTGCCCGCCGCTGATCACCACGAAGGGCCAGATCGACGAGCTGGTCGCTGCGATCTCCGGCGTGCTGGAGGATATGAAGGGCGAAGTGGCGAAGCTGACGCCGGCGTAGGGCTCGCGTTTCGGCTCGCGATCAAGTCTAACTCCGTCACCCTGAGGTGGCCGCTTCTTCAGCGGCCCTCGAAGGGCGACGGCCCGGTCACCCTGAGGTGGCCGCTTCTTCAGCGGCCCTCGAAGGGCGACGGCCCGGCTGCAGCGGGGGCCGCTCATCCCTCGAGGCTCGCCGCGCTACGCGCAGCTCGCACCTCAGGATGACCGTGTGAGTGTTGCGGCTGACCGCTACGCCCGCTGAACCCCGACCACGCGACCCTTCTCGATCGCCAGCGCCAGCTCGCCGCGCTTGAGCCTCAAGGCGGCCTCGCCGAACAGCTCGCGGCGCCAGCCGCGCAAGGCGGGGACGTCGGCCTCGTCGCTGGCTGCGATCTCCTCGAGATCGTCGACGGTGGCGATCACCTTGCTGGCGACCGCATGGCGCTCCGCGGTCATGCGCAGCAGCACCTTCAAGAGCTCGACGATCGCCGCGCCGTTATTGTTGTTGCGCGGCTTCTCCAGCTTCGGCAGCATCGAGAAATCCCGCGCCAGGCCACGCTCGACCGCGGCGACGATGTCCGCGCCCCATTTGGATTTCTCAAAACCCTTCGGCACCGAGCGCAGATGGGCGAGCTTCTCCAGCGTGTTCGGCGCGTGGGTGGCGATGTCGCTGATGGCTTCATCCCGCAGCACGCGCCCGCGCGGCACGTCGCGGCTCTGCGCCTCCTGCTCGCGCCATGCCGCGACCTCCATCAGGACGGCGAGGTCCTTCGGCTTGCGCACGCGCGTCTTCAGCCGCTCCCAGGCGCGCTCGGGGTGGAAGTCGTAGGTGCGGGGCGAGGTCAGAACCTCCATCTCGATCGAGACCCATTCGCTGCGGCGGCGCTTCTTCAGGTCGGCGTCGAGCGCAGCGAAGACGTCGCGCAAATGCGTGACGTCGGACACCGCGTAATGCATCTGCTCCTTGCTGAGCGGCCGGCGCGACCAGTCGGTGAAGCGGTGGGTCTTGTCCGGCCGGTGGCCGGTGACCTTCTCGACCAGCTGGTCGTAGGCAATGCTGTCGCCGTAGCCCAGCACCATGGCGGCGACCTGGGTGTCGAACACCGGGTGCGGGATGATATTGGCCTGATGCCAGATGATCTCGATGTCCTGGCGGGCGGCATGGAACACCTTCAGCACGCTCTCATTGGCCATCAGCTCGAAGAACGGCTTGAGGTCGATGCCCTCGGCCAGGGTGTCGATGACCACGGCCTCCTCGGCGCTGGCCATCTGCACCACGCACAGCAGCGGGTAATAGGTGGTCTCGCGCAGGAACTCGGTATCGACTGTTATAACGGGGTGCTTGGCGAGGCGGCTGCAGGCAGCCGCGAGGTCAGCGGTGGTGGTAATTAAATCCATGAACGGCCCATGACACGTGCCATCAGCCGTTCTGCCGAAAGTGCTGTGATGTCAAGGGGCTCTAAGAGAATTCGAGCCCTGCATCGGGCCGGAATCGGCCCTTTCCGCGGAAAATTCCTATTCGTAGCGGATCCGGTGCGAGGATTTGCGGGCGCAGGGCAGCGCCACCACGACGACGCACATGGCGACCAGGGCCAGTCCCAGGAACTCGAAAACCAACAGATCCACGGCGAAATCTCCAGAAACATTGATAGATTTGTCGGGGGTGCGTTGACGGTCTGTTAATTCTCGTGGTTACCGGCGGCGGGCCGGGCCAGATGGTGGACGAGAGGTAAACGGGGGCTTTGGGCGCGCGTCACGCCATGAGCTTCGGCAAGGCCGCAGCGAGCATGTCCACGGCGACACGGACTTTTGGGGCCAGTCGGGGCGAACGGGGCCACAGCGCGTGGCAGTCGTAGAGGAATTCGCTCTGGCCCGCGAACAGGCCGACCAGCGCGCCGGTGTTGAGGCGTTCGCGGACCAGCCAAAAAGGCAGCCAGGCGAGCCCCATGCCCTGCGCGGCGGCATCGGCGATCGCTTCCATATCGTCCAGCCTCAGCCGGCCTGACGGCATGATCTCGCGTGGAGGTTGGCCCTCTTGTGGAAACAGCCACGGCCGCACGCGTCCGGAGCGGCGGTAGATGATCGCCTGGTGCGCGGCGAGGTCGTCGATCGATTTCGGCCTGCCGTTGGCACGCAAATACGAGCGCGCGCCGCATACCACCATGCGCTGGCCCCCGATGCGGCGCGTGATCAGGCCGGACTGGTCGTCGAGATCGCCGGTGCGGATCGCAAGATCGTAGCCGGCCTCGACGAGGTCGGCGATCGGATCGCCGAACGAAAGGTCGAGCTCGAGATGCGGATATTTCCGCGCGAGCTTCATCAAGAGCGGTGCGATGCAGTGCCGTCCCAGCAGGGCCGGCATGGTCACGCGTAGCCTGCCGCGCGGCTCGGACAAGTCATTGGCAACGGCGGCATCGGCGGCTTCGGCCTCGCTGAGCACGGCACGGCAGCGCTCGTAATAGGCCTGGCCGGCCTCGGTCAGGCTCTGCCGCCGGGTGGTGCGGTTGAGGAGGCGGGTGCCCAAGCGCTCTTCGAGGAATCGCACATGCTTGCCGACCATCGGCCCAGACATCTCCAAGGCGTCGGCCGCAGCGGCGAACGAGCCGAGGTCGACGGCCCGAACGAACACGGCCATGCTGGTCAGGCGGTCCATGATTGAAAACTCCTGGTTTCGACTGTTCGCTCGTGGAGGCGATTTATCTGCTTTCGCGGGGTCGGCATAGCTCCATTCAGTTCAACTGTTTTGGAGTGTGCCCATGGCTCGCGTCGTTCGCTTTCATCATCATGGCGGCCCTGAGGTGCTGCGCATTGAGACCGTCGACGTTCCGCCGCCGGCAAGGGGTGAAGTTCAGATCCGGGTCAAGGCACTCGGCCTCAACCGTGCGGAAGCGCTGTTGCGGAGAGGGACCTATATCGAGAGCGCGGTGTTCCCATCGGGGCTCGGACTGGAGGCGGCGGGCATCGTCGAGGCCATCGGGGACGACGTGATCGGCTTCGTGCCGGGCGACATCGTCAGCATCGTGCCGCCGCTGTCGATGGTGCGATGGCCGGCCTATGCCGAGCTCGCGACATTCCCGGCCGAACTCGTCGTGAAGCATCCGCCCGAGCTCGGCTTCGAGACGGCGGCTGCGATGTGGATGCAGTATCTGACGGCCTACGGCGCGCTGGTCGACATCGCCGGACTCTTGCGAGGCGACGTCGTCGCCATCACGGCCGCATCTAGCAGCGTCGGGCTTGCGGCCATCCAGATCGCAAACCGGATCGGCGCTATCCCGGTCGCGCTGACGCGGACCTCGGCCAAGCGGCGCGCCTTGCGCGATGCGGGCGCCGCTCACGTGATCGTCTCGGACGAGGAGGACGTCGGAGTGCGGCTCGCGGCGATCGCCGGATCAAATGGGGTCCGTGCGGTCTTTGACGCGGTCGGCGGTCCCGCCTTCGAGCCGCTGACCGCGGCGATGGCGCCGGGCGGCATCTTGATCGAGTACGGCGGGCTGAGCCCCGAGCCCACGCCATTTCCGCTCTTCCACGTGTTGACCAAGAGCCTGGTGTTGCGCGGCTATCTCGTCCACGAGGTCATCCGAGACCCCATGCGCCTTGCGCGGGCAAAGGCGTTCATCCTCGACGGGCTGTCGGATGGCTCGCTGAACCCGATCATCGCCAGAACGTTCCGCTTCGAGGACATCGTCGAGGCGCATCGCTTCCTGGAGTCGAACGCCCAGTTCGGGAAGATCGTAGTGACGATCTGAGATCGTAGTGACAATCTGAGATCGTGGTGACGATCTGAGATCGTCGCGATCGGAGTTCGCGCGGCGATCAGCCGCCCTCGAAGATACGCTTTCGCGCGTTCTCGATATGCGTGCGCATGGCGCGGCGCGCGCCTTCTTCATCTTCAGCCTCGATGGCCTCGAACACGCGGCGGTGCTCCTGCTGGCCTCTGAGGATGCGGCCGCGCGGCTGAATGAGCGAGAGGTTGCGGTTCAGGCTGACGCCGATCGCAATCTGCTCCCGCAGCGAGGCCAGCGTCTCGACAAAGAACCGGTTGCCGCTCGCCTCGGCAATGGTGCGATGGAACAGCAGGTCCTCCTCGACACCGAGGCCGCCCTCGCGGCCTTGCGCGACCATGGTGTCGAGCTTGGTCAGGACCTGCTGGATCCGGCGGAGAGCTTGCCTGTCCCGATTGCGCGCGGCGAGCGCGGCAGCATCGCCCTCGACGGCCATCCGGAACACGAAGCAGCGCTGGATGTCCGGGATGCTGCTGACGGGCGCGAAATCGAAGGCATTGGCGGCCGGGCGCCGCGTCACGAACCAGCCCGCGCCCTGGCGCGATGCGATCAGCCCGTCATCGCGCAGTCGCGTCAAGGCTTCGCGAACGACGGGGCGCGAGACGCCGAGAAGTTCAGCAAGGCCGTTTTCCGGCGGCAGCCGGCAGTTCACGGGAAGGATGCCGATCGCGATCTGCCCCAGCACGTGGTCGTAGATCCGGTCGCTCAATCGTCCGGTCGAGGAGGAGAGCGGCAACTCCGCGGATTTGATCGCAGGCTTTTTCAACTCCGGCTCCGCCAGACAAGTTTTTAACATCTCAACCGGTGCACCGAGGCGCGCGGCCCCAGCAGCAATTCTCGACGGAACGGGTCGCTTGACAAACGGCTGCAATTTCGTCGATGCTCGCCTTACAAATAAATAACAAGTTGAACAAGAAATAAAGCGCGTGGGAGGCGAGAATGAGGATGAGGTCCGCGACCTTGATGGCCGCCGCCTTGATGGGAGCAGCTTTTTGCAGCGGAGCTCTTGCCGCTCCGATCAGTCTTTCGATCATCGATACCGGCGGCGACCTCGCCTCGGTGCAGCCCATCATCGAGAATTACAAGAAGGCCAATCCGGACAAGGTCAGCGAGATCAAGATCCAGCGTGCGCCGGCGCCGGAGCTTCCGGCCAAGATCAAGGCGCAGCAGGATGCCGGACGCCTCGATATCAATCTGGTGCTGACCGGGCAGGACGGCGGCTCGCTGCTCGCCCAGAACGGCCAGCTCATTGCGATCCCCGACTATCAGAAGAGTTTTCCGCGCGACGGCCTCACCGATGCGGGCAAGGCGCTTTACGACGAGGGCAAGGGCTTTCTCATTCCGTCCGTCGGCAATGCCGGCGGTCCGGTGCTGATCTACAATCCCGCCAAGGTGCCGAGCCCGCCGAAGACCGCACAGGACTTGCTGTCGTGGGTGAAGGCCAACCCGGGCAAGTTCATGTATGCCCGCCCGGCGAACAGCGGGCCGGGCCGCGCGATGTTGCAGGGCTTTGCCTTCATTCTCGGGGATTCCAAGCCACTCGATCCCGAGAAGGGCTGGGACAAGAGCTGGGATTTTCTGAAGGAGCTCGGCAAGTCCGTCGAGTATTATCCGACCGGCACCGCGATCACCCTGAAGGAGTTCGCGCAGGGACAGCGCTGGATGATCGCCGGGATCATGGAATGGGACATGAAGCCCCGCGCGCAAAGCGTGATCCCGCCGGATTCGAAGATCGCGATCCTTGAGAACACCACGTTCGTGGTCGACGGCCACTATTGGTGCATCCCGAAGGGCGTTCCGCAGGAGCAAGTCGACATCATCGTCGACCTCATGAAGTTCATGTGGAAGCCGGAGCAGCAGGCGCTCACCTGGAAGGCTTTCATCGGACCAGTCGTGAAGGCCGCGACCCTGGCATCGGCGCCCAAGGACATCCAGGACGAGGTGAAGGAGTTCTGGCGTCCTGAGTACGATCAGATCGGCACCAAGTGGAAAGTGTCGCCTCCGCTCGGCGTGACCGAACTGAGCTACGCGATGGAACGGTGGGACCGCGAGGTCGGCGCGACCAGGTCAAGAAATAACAAGAACAGGGACCAAAACGCGAGGGCACGCGAAGTGCGGCCCTCGCGCGCGTATGCGGGGCAGGGAATGGCCGATTCCATCGATAGACTCGAGATGTCGATCACCAAGCGCTATGGCGGCAAGGTCGTGCTCGACCGCTTTCCGCTGGAGATCGGTGGCCGCGAGTTCGTCACCTTTCTTGGGCCCAGCGGGTGCGGAAAGTCCACGGCGCTCGGCATCATCGCGGGGCTCGTGCCGCCAAGCGACGGCGAGATCCGCCTCAACGGACAGCGGATCGACGACGTGCCAGCCGAAAAACGCGGCTTCGGCATGGTGTTCCAGAATTACGCGCTGTTTCCGCATCTGACCGTGTTCGGCAACGTCGCGTTCGGCCTCTCATTGCAGAAGCGCCCCTCTGCGGAAATAGACCAGCGCGTGCGCGAAATGCTGGGTCTGGTGCGTCTTACCGGCTATGAAGACCGCTATCCCGGCCAGCTCTCGGGCGGGCAGCAGCAGCGCGTCGCCATCGCGCGCGCACTGGTGCTGCATCCTCGGTTGATGCTGTTCGACGAGCCGCTGTCCAACCTCGACGCCAAGCTCCGTGTCGAGATGCGTGCCGAGATCAAGCAGCTGCACGCGCGCCTCGGCCTGACCTCGATCTATGTCACCCATGATCAGGCTGAAGCGCTCTCGCTTTCCGATCGGATCGTCGTGCTGCGCGAAGGCGTGCTCATGCAGGTGGGCACGCCGCAGGAGATCCATGACCGGCCGAAGAACGTCTTCGTGGCGGATTTCATGGGCTTTCGAAATTTTCTCGACGTGACGCTCGGCATGGCGGCGGACGGAACGGTCGAAGCCGGTTTCAGGGGACAGATGTTGCGGGCGAAGGCGAGGGACGGCTTCCGCCCGGGCGAGCAGGCCGTGCTGGCGATCCGGCCGGAGGACGTGCGTCTCGGCAAGGTTGCCGATGGCGTCAATGCCGTGCGCGGCAGGGTCGAGCTCGTCGAATATCTCGGCCGCGAGCAGGAGGCCGAGATCGCGCTCGATGGCGGTGCCCGGCTCTGGATTCGCTCGCTGGAGAAGCTCTCGCTGGGCGAGACGCTGGATCTGACATTGCCGGCGGACAAGTTCGTGCTGCTGCGGCGCGAGTGAGGGAGAGATCGTGGCCCGCATCCGCTCCGATTCCCGCAGCGAACTCGACCTCGTCGCGATCCTCTGTCTTGTGCCGTCGCTGCTCTATGTGCTCGCGATGTTCGTCTACCCGTTCCTCTACGGGATCTACATCAGCCTGCAGCCGAAGAAGCGCGATGCCGGGATGTTCTCGAACTATGTCGCGTTCTTCAACGACGCCTATCAGTACAATACGATCAAGACGACCTTCATGCTGGCGTTGCCGACGACGATCGCCGTCGTCCTGGTCGCGCTGTTCCTGGCCTACGGGATGCGGCGCGGGATCTGGTTCGAGCGGACCATCACGACCATCCTCGTGCTGCCGATCTCGCTCGGCGTCGTCTTCCTGTCGGAAGGCATTCTGGGCTTCTACGGTCACAATGGCTGGCTCAACCAGTTGCTGATCGCGGCTGGGCTGATCGAAAATCCGCTCGAGCTGACGCATAATTCGATCGGCGTCACCTTCTCGCTGTTCATGCAGAACTTCCCGTTCTGCTTCCTGATGCTGCTCGGCTACATCTCTGGCATTGACCCCAGCCTGGAAAGCTCGGCCCGCATGCTGGGCGCAGGGCCCTGGACCATCTTCCGCCGCGTCATGTTCCCGCTGATCGCGCCCGGCCTGATCATCGCGTTCGCGCTTGTCTTCGTGATGAGCTTTGCCGTGTTTCCATCAGCGGTGATGGTCGGCCAGCCGGCCGGTTCGACGCGAACGATCTCGATCGCGGCCTATCAGCAGGCCTTCGAGCAATATGACATGTCCTACGCGTCCGCGATCGCGGTCATCATGGGCCTCTGCCAGCTCGCGGCGCTGGTGGTCATCGTGCTGGTGCGCCGTCGCATGACCATCGCGACGACCATGGGCGTCGGCAAACGCTGAGGGGATGCTGATGCGCGGACGGATGTGGAAACTGGCGATCTACCTGTTCCTGCTCGGGTTCATCCTGAACCTGCTCGGAATCGTGACGCATGTCGTCGTGAGCTCGTTCGCCAAGCGCTGGTTCGGCAAGCCGTTGCCGCCGGCCTTCACGACCGACTGGTTCACCTACGCCTGGCGGGAGTTCGAGCTCTCGCACGTTCTCTTCATCACGCTGTTCATTGCACTCGCCGTGGTGTTCATCGCGCTGGCGATCGGCTTTCCGGCGGCTTACGTGCTGGCCCGGCGGAATTTCAACGCCAAGCCGATCCTGCTGCTGCTCTATTTCCTGCCGCTGCTGATCCCGCAGATGACCTACGGCATTCCGCTCGCCACGACGCTCTATGGGTTCGGCGTGGGTGGCACCGTCTTGGGCGTCATCCTTGCCGTGCTCGTCCCCATGGTTCCGCTTGCCGTCTTCATCCTGCTGCCGTTCTTCGAGCAGATCAGCCTGAACCTGGAATGGTCGGCGCAAATGCTCGGGGCGAGCCGGCTGCAGATTTTCCGCCGCATCCTGCTGCCGTTGATGCTGCCGGGCATTCTGACGGCGGGCCTGCTGGTCCTCGTCAACACGATCTCGAACTTCGAGCTGGCATTCTTGCTCGCCGGCGGCGGCTCGCAGACCCTGGTCGTCGCGCTGTACTACAACGTCTTCGCCGGCGGCGTCCGGCCGGTCTATTCCATCGACGCGATGGCCGTCATCTACATGTGCACGGTGTTGTCCGTGCTCCTGGTCGCATTGCGGTTCGTGCGTCCCACGCAGATGGTGTTCAGGCTCGACGGCAAGCGCAACTGACGCGGCTGCCCCTCAAATGAGTTCGGCGCCCCGCAGGGCGGAGCGCCGAACTTGTTGGCGTGCTGTCAGCGGCCCTTACGGCAGCTTCAGCGACGTCTCCGCATTGTACGGCTTCAGCGTCTCATCCGCGGCCTTCTGGGCGGCGGCGAGGGCTTCCTTCGGCTGCTTCTTGCCGTTGAGGACCAGCATGACCTCGTCCTCGAGGTTCTTGCGGACCGGCACGGTCTTGTAGGTCGCGAACCAGGGCTTGGCGACGTCGAGCTGCTCGACGGCGGTCTTGGCGTCCGGGTTCTTGTTGAGGAAGTCGACCATCTCGGGCGTCTTGTAGGCGGCCATGTTCGGCGCGAAATAGCCGGTGGCGCGGCTCCACCAGGCGCTCTTCTCGGGCGAGGTCATCCACTTGATCAGCGTCCAGGCGGCCTTCTGCTTGTCGGCTTCCAGGCCGGCCGGGACGATCAGCGAGGCGCCGCCGATCGGCACGGCATTGCGGACGTTGCGCGGGATGAACGCGACCTTGTAGGCGAACTTGGCGTTGTCGCGCACGTAGGTGAGCGAGCCGGTCGAGAGCATCATCATCGCGGCATTGCCGGAGATGAAGGAGGTGCTGACGGCGGGGCCGGGCGTGGCGCCGGGGGCGTGGACCTTGTGCTTGTAGATGAGGTCGTTCCACCAGGTCAGCGCGCCCAGCATCGAGGGCGTGTCGTAATAGACCTCGCCGCCGAACTCCTCGTTGTAGTAGCGCCCGCCATTGGTCATGGTGAGCGTTTCCATCATCCAGCCGCAATAGTCATAGGCGCAGGGGATCGCGATGCCCCATTGGGTCACCTTGTCGCCCTCGCGCTTGGTGAGCTTCTTGGCCCAGTCGGTGAGCTCGGCCCAGGTCTGCGGCGGCTTGTTCGGATCGAGGCCCGCTTCCTTGGCCTTGTCGGCGTTGATGTAGAGCAGCGGCGTCGAATTGTGGAAGGGCACGCCGTAGACCGAGCGGTTGATCACCGCATTGCCCTGCAGCGCCGGGAAGAACTGGCCGAGGAACTGGTCCTTGGTGGTGCCGTCGGCGGCGATCAGGGGATCGAGATTGGTGAGCTCGTTCTCGATCTGCATGTCGAGCAGGAAGTTCGCCGACATGATCACGGCAGCCGGGGGCTTGCCGGCCTTGATCGCGGCGCGCGTCTTGATCAGCGTGTCGTCATAGGAGCCGGTGTAGACGGCGGTCGCCTTGATGTTGGGGTGACCGTCGTTGAACTCCTTGATCAACGTGCCCATGTCGCGGGCGAGCTTGCGTCGACGGGAACGGGGAAGAACAGGTCGATCTCGGTCGGACCTTCGGCCATCGCCGGGACGGCGAGGGCGCCTACCATGGAGCCTGCCATGGCAAGGCCGAGCATGAGCCTGCGGGTAAACAGCATCGGAAAATCTCCTATTTGATGCCTGAGGTGACGAAAGAGCTGATGAAGCGCTTCTGGAAGATCAGGAAGGTGATGAGCAGCGGCGCGATCACCATCAGCGTGCCGGCGGCGATGGTGCCCCAGGCCTGGGTGCCTTCCGCCGTGGCGGTGAAGACCGAGAGCCCGACGGTGAGCGGCCGCTTGTCCGGCGAATTGATCACCATCAGCGGCCACAGGAAGTCGTTCCAGTGGCTGGTCACGGAGATGATGGCAAACGCCGAGAAGCTCGGCAGCGACAGCGGCACGTAGATGTGGCGGATGCGCTGGAACAGGCTCGCGCCGTCGATCAGGGCGGCGTCCTCCAGCTCGGTCGGGATGGCCTCAAAGGCCTGCCGCATCAGGAAGGTGCCGAAGGCGGAGGCGAAGAACGGCATCATCACGCCGGCGAGCGTGTCGTAGAGGCCGAACTGCGCGACGATGCGCAAATTCGGCACGATCAGCAGCACCGGCACCAGCATCAGCTGCATCAGGAACAAATAGAAGATCAGCGTCTTGCCGGCGAAGTCGAGCCGGGCAAAGGCGAAGCCCGCCAGCGTGATCGTGACGAACTGCACCAGGAGGATGCCGGTGCAGATGATCGTGGTGTTGAGGAAGTAGCGCGGGAAGTCGCCGATCTCCCAGGCATCCCTGATGTTGTCGAGCGTGGGCTTGAGGCTCGGCATCAGCTCGGCCATCAGGTTGATGCCGTCGGAGGCCGGGCGCAGCGTCGCCATGGCCATCCACAGGAACGGGATCAGCCAGACCAGCGCGAGCAGCACGGTCAGCAGGAAGCCGAGTTTCGGCGTGATCTCGCGGCGGGTCGCGAGCGGGGCGTCCTTCCACAGCGCGTCGATCAGCTTCATGGCCCGCCCTCGCGATTCGCCATGGTGCGGAACGAGAGCGCGGTGAGGCCCATCAGGGCGGCGAGCGTCAGCAGCGTCGCCGCCGACGCCTTGCCGACGTCGTAATGCTCGACCGCCTGCTGGTAGACGTAGAACAGCACGAGATTGGTTGCGTTCGACGGCCCGCCTTTGGTCATGACGAAGACGTGGTCGACCTGCGTCACCGCGTTGAGCGTCGCGATCACGATGACGAACAAGAAGGTGGGCTTCAGCTCCGGCAGAGTAATGTGCCGGAAGCGCTGCCAAGGCCCCGCGCCATCGAGATGGGCAGCCTCCATGACATCCTCGGGCACGGACTGGAGGCCTGCGAGGAAGAACAGCATGTAATAGCCGGCGTTCTTCCAGATCGTGATGACCATGATCGCGTACAGCGCGATATCGGGATCGCCGAGCCAGTTCGGCAGCACCGGCAGCAGCCGGCCGATGTAGTAATCGAGCAGGCCGACATTGGGCAGGAAGATGAACAGGAACAGCGCGGAAGCCGCGACCATCGGGATCAGGACGGGGAGGAACAGCGCGGCGCGCAGCGCGCTGGTCACGGCATTGGTGCGCGCCAGCGCCAGCGCGAACAGGAGCGCAAGGCCGATGCTCGGGACCGCCGTGCCGACGGCGTAGATCAGGTTGTTGATAACGGCGCCGATGAAGGCGGGGTCGGCCAGCACCGCGCTGATGTTGTCGAGGCCGACGAAGCGCACCGGCGCCTTCGGCGTCGCCCGCTGATAGAGCGCGTCGATGATGACGCGGCCCATCGCGCCATAGGTGAACAGGGCGAGGAAGACGAGCGAGGGCAGCAGCAGCAGATAGGCCGGCAGCGAGGCTTTGAAGCGGTGAGAGAACCGCTTCAGGACGTTGAGGCGCGGCGGCGCCGATGCCGCGACCGGGAGAGCCGCGGGTTCAGCGAGGCTCATCTCACCGCGCCGGGAAGTTGAGCGCATAGTCGCGGCCGTCCACTCCTGCCGGCGGCTCGAAGGGGAAGCGCAGACTCTGGTCGAGGAAGTCGTGGCTGTGCACGACGAGGTTCTCCTGGTCGATCAGCACAACGCCGTAGGCCGGCGGCTCGTGGCTCGCCAGATGGTCGGTGGCGGCGGGGTCGAGCTCGAACCAGACCTGGTGGTTGGTGCCGCGTAGGGTGGAGAAGGGGATCTTGCCGTAGCTGCCGAAGATCGGCCGGTGCACATGGCCGAAGAACAGGTGGCGGATGCGCGAACGATAGGGTGCGATCACCTCGGCGAATTCGGCGCTCTGCTTCAGCGCGATCTCGTCCATGGCGTGGACGCCGACCGGGAACGGCGGATGGTGCATGAACACGACGAACGGCATGTCGTCCGGCGCCGCAGCCAGCGTGCCGGCGAGCCAGTTGAGGCGCTTGGCGCACATCTCGCCGGCGTGGCTGGTCTCGTCCAGCGTGTCGAGGAAAACGAACAGGCCGTGCTCGGTGGTGCGGGTGCCCTGCACGAAGCCGTTGGGATCGCGCGGCGCGGCCCGGAGGCCGCGAGGCAGGCCACGCGCTTGTCGTGATTACCGACCATGGCGATGTACGGCATCTTCAGCGCGGCCATCGCCTCGGCGAAATTGGCGTAGGATTCCGGCTCGCCCCAATGGGTGAGGTCGCCGGTCACGACCGCAAACGCAGCGTCGGACTGGTGCTTGTTGATGTCGGCGACGGCGGCATCGAGCCGGGCGCGCGGATCGAGCCCATAGAGCTTCAGCCCGGGGTTCGCCAGATGCGTGTCGGTGATGTGGATGAATTTGAACGGCATGGCGCGCCTGTCGGGACTGTTGGAGGATGGTCGCCTCCGGCAAGACGGCCTGCCAGCCCGTTAGAGCGCGTGTGTTTCAGTTTGATGACAGCGGTTCCCGTGAACGGGACGTGTCCACAACGCCCGCCGGACAGGAATGGACGAGCCCAGCGCGCAATCCATGCCGTGCGTCAATCAGAGATGGTGGTGCGCGGTCGAGCCAGCCTCACGTCCCGCAGAATGTCTGCAACACCCGCTGGTCCGGCAGCGGCGGATCGGCATAGGCGGCGTGATCCGGCTGATCCTCGAACGGCTTCGCCAGCACCTTCACCAATTCCTCGAACGGCGCGTAGTCGTCGTCGTTCACCGCAGCCTGGATCACGGCCTCGACGCGGTGGTTGCGTGGGATGAACATCGGATTGACGGCGTGCATCGCCGTGCGCCGGTCGGCGGCACTCTGCGGCTCCAGCGCTGTGCGCGCTCGCCAGCGGCCGGCCCATTCGTCGAAAGCTGCGGGCTCCATGAACTGCGCGCGGACGTCGGCGCCGTCATCGCCTGCGGCATCGCCGAGCTTGCGGAAGGTGAGGGTGAAGTCGGCCTGGTTCTTGGCCATGGCGTCGAGCAGGTCCTGGATCAGCGCGTCGTCGCCGTCGCGCTCGGTGAACAGGCCGACCTTCTTGCGCAGGCCGGCCTGATAGGCCGCGCTGAACGTCTCGGCGAAGGCGCCGAGGATGTCCTGGGCTTCCGCGATCGCCTTTTCCTGCTCGTCCGAGAACAGCGGCAGCAGGCATTCGGCGAGGCGCGTCAGATTCCACAGGCCGATGCGCGGCTGGTTGGCATAGGCGTAGCGGCCCATCTCGTCGATGGACGAAAACACCTGCGCGGGATTGTAGGCGTCCATGAAGGCGCAGGGGCCATAATCGATGGTCTCGCCGGAGATGGAGGTGTTGTCGGTGTTCATCACGCCATGGATGAAGCCGACCAGCAGCCAGCGCGCGACGAGCTCGGCCTGGCGCGCGACGACGGCCGCGAGCAGGGCGTGATAGGGCCGCTCGGCGTGAAGCAGGTCCGGGTAGTGCCTGGTGATGACGTGGTCTGCGAGCCGGCGGATCGCGTCGGTGTCGCGGCGGACGGCGAAGAACTGGAAGGTGCCGACCCGGATGTGGCTCGCGGCAACGCGCGTCAGCACCGCGCCGGGCAGTGCGGTCTCGCGGATGACATGCTCGCCGGTGACGACGGCGGCAAGCGAGCGCGTGGTCGGAATGCCGAGCGCATACATCGCTTCGCTGACGATGTATTCGCGCAGGACGGGCCCAAGCGCGGCGCGGCCGTCGCCGCGGCGGGAGAACGGCGTGGGGCCAGATCCCTTGAGCTGGATGTCGCGGCGGACGCCGTCCCTGTCGATGACCTCGCCGAGCAAAATGGCGCGGCCGTCGCCGAGCTGGGGCACGAATTGCCCGAACTGGTGACCGGCATAGGCCATGGCGATGGGATCGGCCCCGGCGGGAACCGTTTTTCCGGCCAGGATCTCGGCACCCTCCGCCGTCTCCAGCATGTCGGGATCGAGCCCGAGCTGGACCGCCAGCGGCCGGTTGAGCTTGATCAGCCGGGGCGCGGCCACCGGGGTCGGCGCGACGCGGGCAAAGAAGCTGTCCGGCAGCGCTGAATAGGAGTTCTGGAAGGGGAAATGCACGGTCATGGCCCCAAGATAAGGCTGGAACAGCTGATGGCAAAGGCTCCGGCCCCGATAAGCCAAAAATGGGCCCTTCTGGCCCAAATCAGGCCGTTCCCTTGGTTGCCGCCCCCGGCCTCGTCGGGTAAACCCTGCCGCAACTTCGGACCGGCCGTCACGGCCGTCCGATTCGACCCCTCCGACATTGATTTTGGGACGACCATGCATCGCTACCGGTCACATACATGCGGCGCGCTCCGCGAGAGCAACATCGGCGAGACCATCCGCCTCTCGGGCTGGGTCCATCGCGTTCGCGACCATGGCGGCGTGCTGTTCATCGACCTGCGCGACCATTACGGCCTGACCCAGTGCGTGGTCGACCCGGACTCGCCGGCGTTCTCGCTGGCCGAAAAGCTGCGCTCGGAATTCGTGGTCAAGATGGACGGCAAGGTCCGCCGCCGCCCCGAAGGCACCGACAATGACGATTTGCCGACCGGCAAGGTCGAGGTCTATGTCGGCGAGATCGAGGTGCTGGGCCCGGCCGGCGACCTGCCGCTGCCGGTGTTCGGCGACCAGGAATATCCTGAAGACATCCGCCTGAAGTACCGCTTCCTCGACCTGCGCCGCGAAAAGCTGCACCAGAACATCATGACCCGCGTCGAGATCATCAAGTCGATGCGCCGGCGCATGGAGGGGCAGGGCTTCTTCGAGTTCAACACCCCGATCCTGACGGCGTCCTCGCCGGAAGGCGCGCGCGACTTCCTGGTGCCCTCGCGCATCCATCCGGGAAAATTCTACGCGCTGCCGCAGGCGCCGCAGCAGTACAAGCAGCTGCTGATGATGTCGGGCTTCGACCGCTACTTCCAGATCGCGCCGTGCTTCCGCGACGAGGACCCGCGCGCCGACCGTCTGCCGGGCGAGTTCTACCAGCTCGACGTCGAGATGAGTTTTGTGACGCAGGAAGACGTGTTCGCGGCGATGGAGCCTGTGATCACGGGCGTCTTTGAAGAGTTCGCCAAGGGCAAGCCGGTGACCAAGAACTGGCGCCGCATCCCGTTCGCAGAAGCCTTGCGCAAATACGGCAGTGACAAGCCGGATTTGCGCAATCCCATCGAGATGCAGGACGTCTCCGAGCACTTCCGCGGAAGCGGCTTCAAGGTGTTCGCGCGCATGCTCGAAGACCCCAAGAACCAGGTCTGGGCGATCCCGGCCGCAGGCGGCGGCAGCCGCGCGTTCTGCGACCGCATGAACTCGTGGGCGCAGGGCGAAGGCCAGCCCGGCCTCGGCTACATCATGTGGCGCGAGGGCGGCGAGGGCGCAGGTCCGCTTGCGAACAACATCGGGCCCGAGCGCACCGCCGCGATCCGTGCACAGATCGGCACCAAGGAAGGCGATGCCGCCTTCTTCGTCGCCGGCGATCCCGACAAGTTCTGGAAGTTCTCAGGCCTTGCCCGCAACAAGGTCGGCGAGGAGCTCAACCTCACCGACAAGGAGCGGTTCGAGCTCGCCTGGATCGTCGACTTCCCGATGTACGAGTACAACGAGGACGACAAGAAGGTCGACTTCTCGCACAACCCGTTCTCGATGCCGCAGGGTGGCCTGGAAGCGCTGAAGGGCCAGGACCCGCTGACCATCAAGGCGTTCCAGTACGACATCACCTGCAACGGCTACGAGATCGCCTCGGGCGGCATCCGTAACCATGTGCCGGAAGCCATGGTGAAGGCGTTCGAGATCGCCGGCTACGGCGAGCAGGAAGTGGTCGACCGCTTCGGCGGCATGTACCGCGCCTTCCAGTACGGCGCGCCGCCGCATGGCGGCATGGCCGCCGGCGTCGACCGCATCGTGATGCTGCTCTGCGGCACCACGAATTTGCGCGAGATCTCGCTGTTCCCGATGAACCAGCAGGCGATGGACCTCCTGATGGGCGCGCCGTCGGAAGCCACGACCAAGCAGCTCCGCGAGCTGCATGTGCGGGTGAACCTGCCGCAGAAGTGAGGCTCTTCGCTCTCCCCGCACGCGGGGAGAGCGTAGGCCGCTTTCACCGGCCGATCTAAAGAGACGCCGAAGCGTAGCTTCGGCTATGTCGCATCGAAGATGCGATGCGGGTGAGGGGGACTCTCCGCGAGTCCAACCCTCACCGTGATTGCGGAAGCAGCCCCTCACCCCAACCCTCTCCCCGTAAGAACGGGGCGAGGGAGCGCACCACCGCTGTGTTGCCTACAGCCCCGTCGACGCCTCGATCCTGAACTGCGCCAGCGCGACGACCGGCTCGCTGTTCAGGACATCCATGAGCTGGACCAGCGGCACCTTGCCGAGCGGGGTCAGCTTGATGGTGAGCGTCTGCCCCGAGGTCGCGACGAAATCCGCCAGTGAGTCCGCCGCGGCCTTGGCATCGAGATTGGACGCGGCCATCTTCTCGCCCTGGGCCCGGATCATCTCGACGATGGCGCTGCGCGCGGCGTCGCGGCTGACATTCTGGATGCGCGAGAACTGCGCCACGATCAGATCGACGACGCCGCTGTCGCGCAAGGTGAGCTCGATCGCGCCGGCCTCGATCTGTCCGGCCTGGCTCATCGCCTGCACCGGATCGGCCGTGAACACCGTGCGCGGCACGTTGGCGAGCGCGAGGCGCGCCTGCGCCCTGGCGAGATTGCCGAGATCGATCGTAGCCGGCGCCAGCGCGAACGCACCGGAGGACTCCGTCCAGGCCGCGCCGAGGTCGAGGTCGATCGCGAGCTTGTCGACGCCGGCAATGACCAGGGCCCGCTGCGACGGACTGGTGGGATCGGTCGGCGTGACCATCTTCACGACCAGATTGGCCTTGCTCGGGATCGATCCGATCAGCTGGCCCCAGTCCAGGCTGATCGTATCGATGGTGACGAACTGCCGCGTGTTCTTGAACGGCGAGACCACGCCCTTGATCTCGGCGCCTGCGAGCACCCGGAACAGGCCCAGCATCTGGTCGGGCGAGGGGGCCTGGCCGGGATTGCTGAGGCTGCCGGCCCAGCGCATCAGATTGGCCGCGCTGAATGATTTCAGCGCGAAGCGCTCCATCCTGAACTGTCCCTGCGGGGACGGCATGTCGAGGCCTTCCACCGCAATCCTGTCTTGATCGTATTTGACGGCGTTGAGCTTTGCCGTCCCTTGCGGGGTTTCGACCGTTTGTTTGCCGATTTCGGCCTTGCCGATCTGAAGGCCCTCGAACAAGTCGGCCACTTTCTCGATCATGTTGCGGGATTGCGCCGGCGTCGGGATCGAGCCATCAGCCGGCATGAGCGCCATGATGTCGGCCATACGGAATTTCGAGGGCCGGATCGCAATGTCGTCGATGGCGATGTTGTCGATCTGCACACGCACGCCCTGCGCCATTGCGACGGCGTATGAATTGGCCGAGATGCGTCGATAGACCCGGTGGAAGCCGTCGTCGCTCGATCCCAGCGGATCGAGCGCGGCCGTCACTGCGGTTGCGTCGAAATCATAGGCGGCCAGACCGGACAGCTCGCCGGTCATTTTCGCGGGCTTGCCCGGCTGGCTGACGTCGAGCGAGTAGGTGATGCGGTCGGTTTTCGCCGTCTCGACCTTGCCGCGATCGACGTTCTGGACCGCAAGACCGGAATAGGCGAAGTCTCCGCTGCCGGCATTGCCGGTGCCCGCATCGACGTGAACCGCAACGGTTGGCGCCACGATCGAGGACGCCGAGACAGTTGCGTATTGCGCGAGCATGAATCGGTACATGTCGATGATCGAACCGGAGAGCGGCGCGTTGGCCGGACGGGTCGGACCGGAAAAATCGCGTGCGGTGATCTGCGGGATCTTGTAGTTCGCTTTCAGCCTTGCCTTCTCGGTGTACGTGAAGGCGACCTCGACCCCTGACACGTCGATGCTGTCGGCCGAAAACCGGGCATCGTCTGCCTGACGTGCGCCGACGGCCACGACCTTGGCGATCTTGACGTGGGCAAGGTCCTGCTGGGCGGGTTCGAGATTGATGTCCTCGATCGTCAGCGTCCGGCTCATCAGATCGAATCCGATCCTGCCGTGGCCCGTCTTGCCGCCGCCCGCACGGATCTGCTCGAACGCCGCCTCGATCTCGGCTGTCGCCCGGTGCTTGGCGTAGAGATTGAAGCCGAACCATCCGCCGGCGGCGAGCACGGCTGCCACGAACAGGCCGATCAGGATTCGCTTCATTCCCAGCTCCAGTTGCTCGTTTTGCAGCGCGCAACCTGCCATATTCGGGAAACGCTGCACGGTCCAGGGAAAGCTAGCGCTATCAGATATTTGACCATGCGCCCTGTTGATGGGGGCGCAATCGGATGTTGCCACCGGGGCTTCGGCCGTGCTTCATCCCGTTTCCATGACCCGGAAATACCGTCCGCTTGGGCGGCAGCTCCAGATCGTGCATTCTGAGGCCGGTAACGCGAGGCGAGACACCGCATGTCGTCCTATTCTGAAGATCTCCACCAGGCGGCGCTCGCCTATCATCGTCTGCCGCGCCCCGGAAAGCTCGAGATCCAGGCAAGCAAGCCGCTTGCCAACCAGCGCGACCTCGCGCTGGCCTATTCTCCGGGCGTCGCCGCCGCCTGCACCGAGATCGCCAAGAACCCGGCCGAAGCCGCTTCGCTCACCACCCGCGCCAACCTGGTCGCCGTGGTCTCGAACGGCACCGCGGTGCTCGGCCTCGGCAATATCGGCCCGCTGGCGTCCAAGCCGGTGATGGAAGGCAAGGCGGTCCTGTTCAAGAAGTTCGCCGGCATCGACGTGTTCGACATCGAGATCGCCGCCGACACCATCGACCGCGTGGTCGAGACCGTGGCCGCGCTCGAGCCGACCTTCGGCGGCATCAATCTGGAAGACATCCGCGGACCGGAATGCTTCGAGATCGAGAGCCGGCTGAAGGAGCGCATGAAGATTCCGGTCTTCCATGACGACCAGCACGGCACCGCCATCATCGTCGCCGCCGCCATCACCAACGGTCTCCGCCTGAACGGCAAGAAGCTGTCCGACGTCAAGATCGTGGCGTCGGGGGCAGGGGCGGCCGCGATCGCGACGCTCAACCTGCTGGTGTCGATGGGTGCGCAGCGCAAGAACATCTGGGTCTGCGACATCGACGGCCTGGTCTATGACGGCCGCAACACGCAGATGGACCGCTGGAAGGCGGTCTATGCCCAGAAGACCGACAAGCGCACGCTCGCCGACGTCATCGGCGGCGCGGACATCTTCATCGGCCTCTCGGCGCCCGGCGTGCTCAAGCCGGAGATGGCCCAGGCGATGGGCGACAAGCCGCTGATCATGGCCCTCGCCAATCCGACACCGGAGATCATGCCGGAGGAGGCGCGCAAGGTACGCCCGGACGCGATGATCTGCACCGGCCGCTCGGACTATCCGAACCAGGTCAACAACGTCCTCTGCTTTCCCTTCATCTTCCGCGGCGCGCTCGACGTCGGCGCCAGCGCGATCAACGAGGAGATGAAGCACGCCGCGGTCGAAGCCATCGCGCAGCTGGCGCGCGAGGCGCCGTCGGACGCGGTCGCGCAGGGCTTTGACACCGGCGAGACGCAAGGGTTCGGCCCGGGCTCGCTGATCCCGAGCCCCTTCGACCCGCGCCTGATCCTGCGCATCGCGCCGGCGGTGGCGAAGGCGGCGATGGAGTCGGGCGTCGCGACGCGCCCCATCACCAATTTCGACGAATACACCGCGCTGCTCGAGCGCTTCGCCTTCCGCTCCGGCCTCGTCATGAAGCCGATGTTCGCCAAGGCCAAGACCCAGCCGGTGCGCGTGATCTACGCCGAAGGCGAGGACGAGCGCGTGCTGCGCGCCACGCAAGTGGTGCTGGAGGAGAAGCTGGCGCGGCCGATCCTGGTCGGACGTCCCTCGGTGGTGGAGGCGCGCATCAAGCGCTTCGGCCTGTCGATCAAGGCCGGCAAGGATTTCGACCTCGTCAATCCCGAGGACGATCCGCGCTACCGCTCCTATGTGCAGTCCTATGTCGAGGTCGCCGGCCGCCGTGGCGTGACGCCGGATGCGGCGCGCACGGTGGTGCGCACCAACAACACGGTCATCGCCGCGCTCGCGGTGACGCGCGGCGAGGCGGATGCCATGCTGTGCGGCGTCGAGGGCCGCTACATGCACCATCTGCGTCACGTCCGCGAGATCGTCGGCTTCGCGGCCGGGGTCAGCGACTATGCGGCGCTGGCGCTGCTGATCACCACCAAGGGCGCGTTCTTCATCGCGGACACCCAGGTGCGGCCCAATCCGGGCGCGGAGGAGCTTGCCGAGATCGCCTCGCTCGCGGCGGTCCACGTCCAGCGCTTCAACATCAAGCCGAAGATCGCCTTCGTCTCGCATTCGGATTTCGGCAGCTACGACACCGACTCCTCGCGCAAGATGCGCCGGGCGACCCAGCTCTTGAAGGAGAAGCATCCGGAGATCGAGGCCGACGGCGAGATGCAGGGCGACACGGCACTCTCGGCTGCAGCGCGAAAAATGGTACTGCCGCACTCCAAGCTCGAGGGCGAGGCCAACATCATGATCATGCCGAGTCTCGACACCGCCAACGTCGCCTATCAAATGATCAAGTCGCTGGCGGACGCACTGCCCGTCGGCCCGATCCTGATCGGCCCGGCGCGGCCCGCCCATATCCTCACCCCCTCGGTGACGGCGCGCGGTATCCTGAACATGACCGCGGTCGCCGTGGTGGAAGCGCAGGAGCGTGCGTCGCGGCAGCAGCCGACTTTGTTTACGTAGGCGCGCGACTGCGCGCCGTTCTTACCCTCTCCCCTTGCGGGAGAGGGTGGATCGCCGCGGAGCGGCGAGACGGGTGAGGGGTTTCTCTCCGCGAGTACCTTTCACGATTGGATCCGCGGATAGATACCCCTCATCCGGCGCCGTAGCCGAAGCCTCGCTTCGGCGTTCTTAAGAACGGCGGCCAAAGGCCGCTTACGCCACCTTCTCCCGCAAGGGGAGAAGGGGCAACGTCCGCGCCGCCAACTTTGAATTACTTTCAGTTTTCCATTTCCCCGTTTGTAAACCGGCGCACGACTCTTCATAATCGCCGGGCGCGTTCGTCCAAATTCCGATTTTCAATAAGCCTGAGCCAAGAGGCCGATCATGCCAGCGTTCGTGACTTTCGGGCGGATCCTGTTCGCCGTACTGTTCATCTACACGGGCGCGACCAAGCTCTTTGCGATCCAGGCAACGGCGGACTTCATCGCCAGCAAGATCGTGGTGCCCGAGGCGATCGAGCCCTACGCCAAGCAGATCGAGACGGCGACCGCGATGACCACGCCGCAGCTGCTGGCGATCGCGGTGGGCGGGCTCGAGATCATCGCGGGCCTGATGATCGCGCTGAATTTCGGCGCACGCTTCTTCGCGATGCTGATGATCATCTACATCGCAGTCTCGACCTACCTGTCCGCCGATTTCTGGAATCTCGCAGCGCCCGACAACGCCAAGATGGTGGTCGACGCGCTGAAGAATCTCGCGATCATCGGCGCGCTCTGCATGATCATCGGCTACGGCCGCACCACGCGCCCGGCCGAGTCCGCCTACGGGGACGTCTAGGCTCGCAGGTCGCACGCGACGGGCCCAGCTTCACGCAAGGTCGCTGCCGCAGAATGGCGGGGAGCGAGGTGTGAGGCAGATTCGAGGAATCCTCAGCATTCAAATGCACGAAGGGGCATCTGCCTCGCACCTCTCGTAATCTCATCGATGAGGGCCCATCGCAATGTATGCTGAAGCGTCGTCGGGTTCCGTGTCATTCGAGGCCGCTCTGGCGCACCATCGCGCAGGCCGCTTGCCGCAAGCAGAGGCGATCTATCGGCAGATCCTGGCATCCCAGCCGGATCATGCCGACTGTCTGCACCTGCTGGGAGTTGCCTTGCTCCAGGCAGGCCACCCCGACAGGGCGCTCGATGTCATCATCCGCGTCGTCAAGCTTCAGCCTTCCAACAGCGTCCATCACAGCAACATGGCTGGCGCTCTGCGCGCTCTGGGACGAAGGGACGAGGCCATCGCGAGCTACCGGCAAGCGCTGCAGCTCAAGCCCGACAATTTGGATGCGCACAATCAGCTCGGCGCCCTGCTGGGCGAGTGCGGGGACGTCGCGGGCGCGGAGGCCCATTATCGGTTCGTGCTGCGGCATCCCGCTGGCCTCGACCGCAACCTCGCCCGTGCTCAGGTCGATGCCCGTTTCAATCTCGCCAATCTGCTGGCGAAGCGGAAGCAGTTCGATGATGCGGTCGGCGAGTTTCGCCATGTGCTGCGGCAGCGCCCGGATTTTGCGGCGGCCCATTGCAACCTTGGAGCGGTGCTGTTCGAGCTGTCCGCTTTCGAGGAATGCGAGCGTTGTTATCGTGAGGCCCTGCGCCTCGACCCGGCATTCGCGGATGTCCATAACAATCTTGGTGGTCTTCTTATCAAGCTCGGCCGTCTTGACGAGGCGGAGGTGAATCTTCGCGAAGCCTGCAAGCTCAAGCCGGCTTTCCCCGGGGCCCTGAACAATCTCGGTGACCTGCTGCGACTGCAGGGGCGGCTGGACGAGGCGGAAGCCTGCTGCAGGGAAGCTTTGCGTCTGGAGCCGGACTATTTCCCCGCGCAACTGACCCTCGGCAATGCCCTTCGCGAGGCCGGTCGTTTCCAGGACGCAGAGCCGTGCTATCGGGTCGCTCTCGCTCACGATCCGGCCTTGCCGGAGGCGCTCAACAATCTCGGCGCCGTGCTGTTCGATCTTGGACGGCCTGATGAATCCATTCAGACCTTGCGAACGGCGGTGTCGCAAAGGCCGGATTATGCCGACGCGCATTTCAACCTGGCGGCCTCACTGTTGCTGGCCGGCCAGTTCGACGAAGGCTGGCGGGAATATGAGTGGCGGTGGAAGCAGGCGAAGAAAAAGCCGCATCTGCGCGGCTTCAGCCAGCCGCTCTGGGGTGGAGAAGACATCGGTGATCGGGTCCTGCTGCTGCATGCGGAGCAGGGCCTGGGCGACACGCTCCAGTTCGTTCGCTTCGTGCCGGCCATTGCGGCGAAGTGGCGGGTCGTTCTCGAGGTTCAGCGGGCGCTGCTGCCGCTCCTTGCGCCGCTCTTGGCGGAGCTGCCGGGACTTCAAAGCATCGTCGCGCTCGGCGATCCGCTGCCGACGTTCGATCTGCATTGCCCGCTGTTGAGCTTGCCGCGCGCCCTTGGCACCACCCTGGAAACCATCCCGCGAGAGGTACCCTATCTGCAGGCCGCCCCGCAAAGCGCGGCGGCCTGGCGGCAGCGAGTCGGGCAGCTCGACGGCCTCAGGGTCGGCCTCGTCTGGGCAGGCAATCAGACGATGAGCGGTGATCAGCGCCGATCGGTTTCGCTCGATCGATTTTCAGAGCTGGCGGATCTGCCGGGGGTGAGTTTCGTCTCGTTGCAGAAGGGGCCGGCGGCGAGCCAGTCGCCGCCGACTGGTCTGGTCCTGCACGATTGGACGGATGATCTCCACGACTTCGGTGAGACCGCCGGGCTGATCGAGGCACTCGACCTGGTCATCGGTGTTGATACTGCGGTGGTGCATCTTGCGGGTGCGCTTGGCCGCCCTGTCTGGCTGCTCAATCGCTTCGACCGGTGCTGGCGCTGGCTGCTGAACCGCGACGACAGCCCCTGGTATCCGACGCTCCGGCAATTCCGGCAGCCTCAACCCGGCGATTGGCGCAGCGTCCTCCAGGACGTGCGCGCTGAACTCGAGAAGGGCAGTTTGACCCGATCGAGCGCCCGGTAGCGCCACGAGCGAAGCCCGATATCCGCGGCAGGAACGAGAGATATGTACCTGTATCAAGGCACCGGTACTGTGCATGGGGTTGTTTTGGGAGTCTAGTTCGCGCCTCCGGCCCGCCGCCACGGGGTCACGGTCACCTCATGCGCCGCGTCGAGCAGATACGGCGCGCCCGGCTTCATCCCATGCGACGCCAGCACCTCGTGCGGCGTCCGCTCTGGCACGCCGACGAAACACCCTTCACCGCCGGGCAGCCGCACGCGCGGAGCTTCCGACAGCCAGAACGTGTCGTAGCGGTCCATGAACATGTCGAACACGACGGGGCCGCCGATGATCGCGACGGTGCCGGAGGCGACGTCGGCGAAGGCGCAGGCCTCCTCGAAGCTCGCATGCTCCGGATTCCACAGCGTCGCGTTCGGCATCTCCGGATCGACGGTGAGTGCCTTGATCTTGCGGGTGAGGATCAGCCGCTTCCGCTTCGGCGAGTTCGGCTGCTGCTCGTGCGAGTGCCCGCCGTGCACGATGATCGCGGCGCGATCGAGCGCCTGCTCGAAAAAGCGCTTGTCGCCTTCGAACACCAGCGTTGAGGGCATGATGTGCGACGGATCGGCAAGCATGCCGTCCGCCGAGATGATGACGTAGCCTTCGAAACGGAAAGACAAGTGCAGGCTATTCGGAAACGGTCGTCACCACGGAATTGACCGGGCGCTGGCTCACTGTCGGCAGCTTGACGTCCTTCATCAGCTCCTGGTCGTATTCCGGCAGCGTCGAGGCCGGGAATTTGGCGCGCATCGCCACCACCTTGTAGCCGCCGGCCTTCAGGCGCTTGAGCAGCTCGGGCAGGGCTTCCGCGGTGTGCTTCTGGAAGTCGTGCATCAGGATGATGCCCTTGCCCTTGCCCTCGAGCTTCTTCATCACGGTCTCGATCACCTTCTCGGGCTTGGACGCCTTGAAGTCGAAGGAGTCGATGTCGCAGGAGAAGATCGCCATGTTGCGGTTGCCGAGATAGGTGACCATCTCCGGCGGATGCTGGAGTGCCGGGAAACGGAAGAACGGCGAGGGCGAGATGCCGCCGAGCGCCCACTTCACTGCGGACAGGCCCTTCTCGATTTCTTCCTTGCGCTGCGCTTCCGTCAGCTTCTTGTTGTTGAGATTGGCGTGCGACCAGGTGTGGCTGCCCACGGTGTGCCCGGCTGCATAGACCTGCTTGAGGATCTCCGGCTCGTAGGTCGCGTGCTTGCCGATCGAGAAGAAGATGCCGGTGGTGCATTCATCGGCGAGCGCCTTCAGCACGGCGGGCGTGTTCTTCGGCCAGGGGCCATCGTCGAAGGTCAGGACCACCTCGTGGTCGCGCAGGAAGTCGAGCTCCTTGAAGTGCTCGAAGCCGAATCCGGGACCACCGGTGGTGTCGATCTCGACGGTGCGGGCGGACCCCGACGCGCGCCCCGGGCGTGTTGCAGGATACCAGTCCCACATAACCCGTGCCGATCATCGCGATTCGCATGAAAAACCCTGTTCTGGCTGGTTAACGAAACCCCAACTCGGGGCGGTTTAGCACTTTCCGATGGGGAGGGAACAGTCCGCATGCAAAAACCGGCACGCGACTTGAACCGGTAAAGAAGTCGGAAACCACTGGGATCCAAACTGCCCCACGCCCACACAGAGCCGGGCGGAACACGCCTCGAAACGGGACATCATGGCATCATCAGGCACAATCGCCGCAACCGGGAGCCCGAAGGCCCCGACGGCCGGGCGTGTCGACTGGGTCGACTACGCCAAGGGCATCTGCATCATCATGGTCGTGATGATGCACTCGGTGCTGGGAGTGGAGCTCGCCGCCAGCGAGACCGGTTTCATGCATGTCCTGGTGGCCTTCGCAAAGCCGTTCCGGATGCCCGATTTCTTCCTGATCTCGGGCCTGTTCCTGCCACTGGTGATCGATCGGGACTGGCGAACCTATCTCGATCGCAAGGTGGTGCATTTCGCCTATTTCTATGTCGTCTGGGTGACAATCCAGTTCGGCTTCAAGGCGCCCGCCTTCGCCGCGGAATCGAGCTGGCGTGACGCCGGCCTGCTGTATCTGGAATCCTTCATCGAGCCGTTCGGAACGCTGTGGTTCATCTATCTGCTGCCGGTGTTCTTCGTCGTCACAAAACTGACACGGCGAATCCCGCCGCTCGCGGTCTGGATCATGGCCGCCGCGCTGGAGACGGCGCGCATCGCAACCGGCTGGACCGCGATCGACGAATTCTGCGCGCGCTTCGTCTACTTCTATTCGGGTTACCTGTTCGCGCCTTACGTGTTCGCGCTGTCGGATCGCGCGCGGAAACATCCCGCGCTGGCGCTCGCTGGACTTGCGACCTGGGTACTGGTCAATGCCGGCCTCGTCGCCTCTGGCGCCAGCGAGTGGAAGATCGTCTCGCTCGTGCTCGGTTTCGCCGGCGCCTGTGCCATCATCACGATGGGCACATTGCTGGCGCGCGCGCATTGGCTGAACTTCTTCCGCTTCTGCGGCGAGCATTCGATCGTGATCTATCTCGCCTTCTTCCTGCCGATGGCGGCGACCCGTACGCTGCTCTTGCGTACCGGCGTCATTCCCGACATCGGCACGGTGTCGCTGATTGTGACCATAGTCGGCGTGATCGGTTCGCTCGCCATCTGGCAGGTCGCGCTGCGGCTCAATGCGCACTTCCTGTTCGAGCGTCCGGATGCGTTCTGGATCGCGCCGAGGAAGGCGGGGCCGGTGTTGCAGGCGGCGGAGTAATTGCGCTGTCGTCCCTGCGCACGCAGGGACCCATACCGCGTGATTTGTCGATGGATCGCGGTCTCCGTACCACGGCCTAGTCACAGTCAACCTTCGCCAAACTCTTCCCTGTGGTTATCGCGACGAGCGCAAGCGCTCGCGCGGGGGTCCCCGCGTTCGCGGGGACGACGAGAGGTGTGGGAATCCGCCCAAAAATCCCCCTTCCAAGGCTGTCAAAACCCGCAAAAATTCATACATTGCGGCCATGCCCAAAACATCCCCGAAGACCACCGCCAAAGCTGACACCAAGGCTGCGCCCAAGGCTAATGAAGCCCCGGCCGCAGCCGACACCAAAGCCGCTGCGCCAGCTGCTGCCAAACCGGTTGCGGCGAAGGGGGTTGGCAAGGGCGACCACGTGTTCCTGGTCGACGGTTCCGGCTACATCTTCCGCGCCTATCACGCGCTGCCGCCGCTGAACCGCAAGTCGGACGGCTTGCAGGTCAATGCCGTGCTCGGCTTCTGCAACATGCTGTGGAAGCTCTTGCGCGACATGCCCGAGGACAACCGGCCGACGCATCTGGCGATCGTGTTCGACAAGTCGGAAGTCACATTCCGCAACAAGATCTACGCTGATTACAAGGCGCACCGGCCGCCGGCGCCTGACGACCTGATCCCGCAATTTGCGCTGATCCGCGAAGCCGTGCGCGCCTTCGACCTGCCCTGCCTGGAGCAGGCCGGCTTCGAGGCCGACGATCTGATCGCGACCTATGTGCGGCAGGCCTGCGAGCGCGGCGCGAGCGCGACCATCGTCTCCTCCGACAAGGACCTGATGCAGCTCGTCACCGACTGCGTCACCATGTACGACACCATGAAGGACCGCCGCATCGGCATCCCCGAGGTGATCGAGAAGTTCGGCGTGCCGCCCGAGAAGGTGGTCGAGGTGCAGGCGCTGGCCGGCGATTCCACCGACAACGTGCCGGGAGTCCCCGGCATCGGCATCAAGACCGCCGCGCAGCTGATCGTCGAATATGGCGACCTCGACCAGCTGCTGTTCCGTGCCGGCGAGATCAAGCAGCCGAAGCGGCGCGAGGCGCTGCTCGAGAATGCCGAGAAGGCGCGGATCTCGCGCAAGCTGGTGCTGCTCGACGACAAGGTCGATCTGGACGTGCCGCTGGACGATCTCGCGGTGCACGAGCCCGACGCGCGCAAGCTGATCGCCTTCCTGAAGGCGATGGAATTTTCCACGTTGACGCGCCGCGTCGCCGACTATTCCCAGATCGATCCCGCCAATGTCGACGCCGATGCCAGCAACAGCAGCGCGCGCGGGCCGGCGAGAGCGCGAAGGCGAAATCGCCCGAGAGCTCCGGCGACCTGTTCGGCGGCCCTGCAAAGACGGCAACGGGCGGCGACAAGGGCGACAAGACGGCGAGCCTCAAGGGCGCGCCGATCTCGCTCGCGGCCGCGCGCGAGGAGGCCTTGCGCAAGCTTCCGGTCGACCGCAGCAAATACCAGGCGGTCAAGAGCCTCAAAGAGCTCAACGCCTTCATCGCGCGCATCCACGATGCCGGCCAGGTCTCGATCGAGATCAAGGCCAACTCCATCGACCCGATGCAGGCCGATCTCTGCGGCGTCGCGCTGGCGTTGGCGCCGAACGAGGCCTGTTACGTGCCGCTGGCGCACAAGCAGGCCGGCGGCGGTGCCGGCCTGTTCGATGCGGGACTCGCGCCCGACCAGGTCAAGCATGACGAGGCGATCGACGCGCTCCGCCCCGTGCTGGAATCACCGGGAATCCTCAAGATCGGCTTCGACGCGAAGTTCAGCGCCGTGATGCTGGCGCAGCACGGCATCACCTTGCGCAGCATCGACGATGCGCAGCTGATCTCCTATGTGCTCGACGCCGGCCGCGGCTCGCATGGGCTGGAATCGCTGTCCGAGCGCTGGTTCGGCCACGCCATGCTGAAGGAGAGCGAGCTGCTCGGCAGCGGCAAGGGCAAGATCACCTTCGACCAGGTGCCAATCGACAAGGCGGCGCCTCTGTCGGCGGAAGGCGCCGACATGGCGCTGCGCGTGTGGCGCGTGCTGAAGCCGCGCCTCGTCGCGGAGCGCATGACCGCCGTCTACGAGACGCTGGAACGGCCGCTGGTCTCGGTGCTCGCGCGCATGGAGCGGCGCGGCATCTCGATCGACCGCCAGGTGCTGTCGCGGCTGTCGGGCGAGTTCGCCCAGACCGCCGCGCGCGTCGAGGCCGAGATCCAGGAGATCGCGGGCGAGCCGGTCAATGTCGGCAGTCCCAAGCAGATCGGCGACATCCTGTTCGGCAAGATGGGATTGCCGGGCGGCAGCAAGACCAAGACCGGCGCGTGGTCGACCACCGCACAGGTGCTCGACGAGCTCGCCGAGCAGGGCTACGACTTCCCGAAGAAGATCTTGGAGTGGCGTCAGGTCTCGAAGCTGAAATCGACCTACACCGACGCGCTGCCGACCTACGTCCATCCGCAGACCCATCGCGTGCACACGACCTACGCGCTGGCCGCGACCACCACGGGCCGGCTGTCGTCGAACGAGCCGAACTTGCAGAACATCCCGGTGCGCACCGAGGACGGGCGAAAGATCCGCCGCGCCTTCATCGCGACGCCGGGCAACAAGCTCGTTTCCGCCGACTATTCGCAGATCGAGCTGCGGCTGCTCGCCGAGATCGCCGACATTCCCGTGCTGAAGCAGGCGTTTCGCGATGGGCTCGACATTCACGCCATGACGGCGTCCGAAATGTTCGGCGTGCCGATCGAGGGCATGCCGAGCGAGATCCGCCGCCGCGCCAAGGCGATCAATTTCGGCATCATCTACGGCATCTCGGCGTTCGGGCTAGCCAACCAGCTCGGCATCGCACGCGAAGAAGCCTCCGCCTACATCAAGAAGTACTTTGAGCGCTTCCCAGGTATCCGCGCCTATATGGACGAGACCAAGGAATTCTGCCGCAAGAACGGCTATGTGACGACGCTGTTCGGCCGCAAGATGTACTATCCCGACATCAAGGCCTCCAACGCCTCGGTGCGCGCCTTCAACGAACGCGCCTCGATCAATGCCCGCCTGCAAGGCACCGCGGCCGACATCATCCGCCGCGCCATGACGCGGGTGGAGGACGCTCTGGCGCAGAAGAAGCTCTCGGCGCAGATGCTCTTGCAGGTGCATGACGAGCTGATCTTCGAGGTGCCGGACGCCGAGGTCGAGAAGACGCTGCCGGTCGTGCAGCACGTCATGCAGGACGCGCCGTTCCCAGCGGTGCTGCTGTCGGTCCCGCTGCATGTCGACGCGCGCGCCGCGAACAATTGGGACGAGGCGCATTGAATCTCTTTACCTCTCCCCGCCTGCGGGGAGAGGTCGGATCACATCGCAGATGTGATCCGGGTGAGGGGGTACAGGTCTATCGACGACCGCCCGTGCGGAGAGAGGCCCCTCACCCCAACCCTCTCCCCGTAAGAACGGGGCGAGGGGGCGCACCGGCGCAAGAACGTCGTGCCGCGTCCGGGACACGAAAACTCAATTGTCCTCCGTGCAATTGCGCAATGGCCCCGCGCGCCCGCGCATATTAGAACCACTGCATCTCCCGCACCGGTTCACCCATGCCCCACACCTCCGCCCTGCTCGGCTTCGCTCTCGTCTGCCTTGGACTCGTGCTCACGCCCGGACCGAACATGATCTACCTGATCTCGCGCTCGATCACGCAGGGACCGGCCGCCGGCATCGTCTCGCTCGGCGGCGTGGCGCTCGGCTTCGTGTTCTACATGCTGTGCGCGGCGTTCGGCATCACGGCGCTCTTGCTCGCGATTCCCTTCGCCTATGACGCGCTGCGCTTTGCCGGTGCCGGCTATCTGTTGTGGCTGGCCTGGCAGGCGGTGAAGCCGGGCGGGCGCTCGCCGTTCCAGGTGAAGCAGCTTGCGATCGACAGCCCGCGCAAATTGTTCGCGATGGGCTTCGTCACCAATTTGCTCAATCCGAAGATCGCGATGCTGTATCTGGCGCTGCTGCCGCAGTTCATCGATCCCAGCGCCGGCAGCGTGCTGACGCAGTCGGTGGTGCTGGGCGCGATCCAGATCGCGATCGGCGTCAGCGTCAATGCGATGATCGCGCTCGCCGCAGGTTCGATCGCGCAGTTCCTGGCGAGCCGGCCGAGCTGGATGGTGGTGCAGCGCTGGCTGATGGGCACGGTGCTGGCCGGGCTCGCGGTGCGGATGGCGGTGGAAGCGAAGAAAGTGTGAGGGTCTTTCACCTCTCCCCGCTTGCGGGGAGAGGTCGAATTCGATTGCAGGTCGAATTCGGGTGAGGGGGTACAGGTCCCTCCTCGACCTCACGCGCGGAGAGAGGCCCCTCACCCCAACCCTCTCCCCGGAAGAACGGGGAGAGGGACAGGATCAACCCTCAATCCAGCTTGGCTTCCATCCCCCGCTTCACGCCCGGGCGCGCCATCAGCGCCTCGTACCAGCGCTTGACGTTGGGGAAGTCGGCCAGCTCAACCTTGTGGCGAGGGTGGCGCCAGGCCCAGCCCAGGATGGCGAAATCGGCAACCGAGAGGTCGCCGGCGACGAAGTCGCGGCCATCGAGCTGGCGGTCGAGCACGCCGTAGAGCCGGCGGGTCTCGGCCATGTACCTCTTCAGGCCGTAGGCGCGGTCCTGCTCGTTCTCGAGCGCGATGAAATGATGCACCTGGCCGGGCATAGGGCCGAAACCTCCCATCTGCCACATCAGCCATTCATAGACGGGGATACGCGCCGAAAGTGATTTCGGCAGGAATTTGCCGGTCTTTTCGCCGAGATAAAGCAGGATCGCGCCGGACTCGAAGATGCTGACCGGCTTGCCGTCGGGACCCTCGGGGTCGAGGATTGCGGGGATCTTGTTGTTGGGCGAGAGCTTCAGGAACCCGGGCGCCATTTGCTCGCCCTTGGTGATGTTCACCGGGACCACCTTGTAGGGCAGCCCCATTTCCTCCAGCGCGACCGAGATCTTGCGGCCGTTCGGCGTGTTCCAGGTGTGCAGCTCGATCGTCATGCCCTATTTCCTTGCTCGTTCCTTCCCCGGGATATCCGGCATCCAACTACCTCAGCGCCTGCACCCCCACAACCGGCGGACCGGGATGGCCGATCCCTGTTGACGGGGGATACCCCCTCTGGAATGTCGTGGCCGTCGCGGATAAATTCCGCCTCCTCCAAAAACCCTGTTCGAGGGACCGCCGTGTCGAAATCCGCCTCCCGCGCCCGCCTGTTCGAAATCATCCGCCGGCGCTCCTTCGGTCGCGGCGAGGTGACGCTCGCGTCGGGCCGCAAGAGCGATTTCTACTTCAACCTCAAGCCGACCATGCTCGACCCCGAGGGCGCGACCCTGCTCGCCGAGCTCACCTATGAGGCGCTGAAGGACGACCAGCTCGATTTCATCGGCGGGCTCGAGATGGGCGCAGTGCCGCTCGCCGGCGCGCTGGCGCAGATCTCCTGGATCAAGGGCCATCCGATCGCGGCGTTCTTCGTGCGCAAGAAGCCGAAGGAGCATGGCGCCAAGCTCGCGATCGAAGGCCTGCCCAAGGGCGAGACGCTGGCTGGCAAGCGTGTCGTCATCGTCGAGGACGTTACCACGACAGGCGGCTCGGCGATGAAGGCGGTGGAGTCCGTGCGCGAGACCGGCGCCGAAGTCGTGCTGGTGCTGACCATGGTCGACCGCGAGGAAGGCGCTACCGACACGTTCGGCGCGGCCGGCCTGCCGTTCCGCTCGCTGTACAAGGCGTCGGAATTTTTGAAGGCGTAAAGCTCCGGAACATTCTTGGCCGCATGCCCGGGCGTGTCCCGGAAGCAACGATCGTTCGAAAGCTGCGCATGGCCTTGAAGAGGCCACCACCTCGTCTTGAAACCGCCTCTGCTCAACTGCTCATTTACCATCGCGCACTATGGTGAATCGCGTGCTGCGACCTCAAAGGTTTCGGCCGGTTCAGTAGCGTCGGGTGGAGTGAGCATTGCGTACACACTTGTCCCATACGCGGCGGCAGCGTCGCGCCATGCTGGTAGCCAGCCTCCTTGCGGCTCCAATGCTCGCGGCTCCCGCCCCGGTTTCGGCCGAAGGCCTGTTCGACTTCTTCTTCGGCGGCCTGCAGCAGCAGCGGCCGCAGCGTGACGTGCCGCAGCAGGCGAGCTCCTACTCCGACCCCTTCACCGGCCAGCAGAACGCCGCAAACCCGCAATATGTGCCGCCGACACGCTCGGCGGCGGCCGGCGGCTCCGGCCCTGCGTTCTGCGTGCGCAGCTGCGACGGCAAATATTTTCCGCTGATGCGCGGGCTCGCCTCGCCCGCGCAGATGTGTCAGGCATTCTGTCCCGCGACCGCGACCAAGGTCTATTTCGGCTCCTCGATCGACGGCGCATATTCGCAGACCGGCGAACGCTACGCCGACAGCGAGAACGCATTTGCCTATCGCAAGGCGCTGCGGTCGGACTGCACCTGCAACGGCCGCGAGCCGGTCGGCCTCGCGCCGGTCGATCTGGCGCTGGACTCCTCGCTGAAGGCCGGCGACGTGATCGCGACCAGTGACGGCCTCGTCGCCTATACCGGTATCCGCGTCGGCAACGACCAGGCCGCGGACTTCACGCCGGTCGCCTCCTATCCCGGTCTCACCGCGCAGGTCCGCGCCCGCCTCGGCGAGATGAAGGTGGCGCCGGTGCGCGCCGAAACGGTGTCGGCGGATGCGCCGGCCCCGGCCGAGATCGTGCGCGAGGCGCTGCCTGACGTGACGGTGCCGAAGACGCAGAAGCCGGCGAAGCGGGCGGGATTGGATTAGCAGAAAGAGTTGTCATTCCGGGGCGATGCGTCAGCGTCGAACCCGGAATCTCCAGCTTCTCAGGTGCGCAATTGCGCACCTTCATCGCGGCGCGATGCCCCGGAATGACGGGTCACCTCCCGATAATCACCCCGATCACATTCGGCGCGGCCAGATACTTCTCCTCGATCGCCGCGCGTGCGGCGGCGCGGTTCTCGGCCGTCAGCAATCCGCGCTGCTCGGCCAGGATCATCCAGCAGAAGCCCCACCAGTCCGTCAGCATGCCGGCCTCGTCCACGAGGTCGTAGCCCTGCTCGGCCGCGAAGATGCGCGCATGCGCTTCGTCGAGCGTATCGAGGAACAGATGATCCTCGGGCGAAAACAGATCGTCGCTGATGTCGTCGATGGTGTAGCCCCAGATCGACTGGCACACCGCGTTGAACTCGCGGTCGAACTGGTCGTCATCGACGGCAAAGCGCCGCGCCGTCTGATGCAGCCGCGACAGCGAGCGCGCGAAATCGGCGATCCGGGTGAGGGCAAACTGATCAAAGGCAATGTTGGACATGTAGTCCTCGCAGAGTCTGACAGACGCTAGATATTGTGTCGGCAACGTGCCGAATCACAATGATATATCAAAGACTTGCTAAAGTGTTCTTAATTTGTTCCAGAACAGCGGCGATGTTGTGTGTGGCCGCCCGAAATGCAGGTGCTCGAATCCCCGACTGCGGATGCGGGAATCGAAAGGGGCCGCCTTGCGACGACCCCTTGCCGGTTGCAATTCTTGTTCGGGATGCGAAATTCCAGCCCCGGCAGCAGCCAAGTTAGAGGTCGCAATCGACTTCGGCGACTCCGGATAAATACCGAATGTAGCGCTGTCCCAATTTCGGTTCGCGAAGGCGCGGGAACTCAATAACAGCGCGAGGCCGCGATCGCGTGGACGCGGCGGTCGCCGAGCAGATGGGCGACGAAACCGTTCTTCGGAAAAATCTTTGCGAACGCCGCATCGCGGATGCTGAGGCCGCCGGCATAGGCGCCGAAGGCCGGCATCACGGCGCGCATCCCGTCGCTGGCAAAGCAGCGCCGCTCCATCGAACGGCCGCGCGCGGAGACGCGGGCCTTCGGATGCAGATGGCCGGCGATCTCGCCATGCGCGCCGGTCGGCTCGTGGCGGAACGTGATCGGGCCGATCGCGACTTCGTCGGCGACGGTGCCGCCGAGATCGCGCGGCAGCATGGGATCGTGATTGCCAGAAATCCAGATCCAGTCGCGGCCGGTCTGGAGCGCGGCGACGGCATCGCGGTCGTCAGCGGACAATCGTTCATGCGCGGTGCGATCGTGAAAGCTGTCGCCGAGCGCGATGACGGTGCGTGGGTTGTGGCAGGAGATGACAGCAGCGAGACGGCTCAGCGTTGCCAGCGTGTCGTAAGGAGGCAGCAACACGCCACGCGTGGCAAAGCTGGAGCCTTTCTCCAGATGCAGATCGGAGACGATCAGCAGGCGCTGCTCTTCCCAGAACAGCGCGCCGGAGAGATCGGTGTGGAGCGAGATGCCGGCCACGTCCAGGGTGCGGGTCAAAGAGATCGATAGCGCAACGTTCTCCGTCATGGCCGGGCTTGTCCCGGCCATCCACGTTCTTGCCGCTGCAAGGAAGACGTGGATGCCCGGGTCAAGCCCGGGCATGACGGTGTGGAGAGAGTTGTGCCCCGAAAATACATTCTTGCCGTCTACGACATCGCCTCTTTGACAAGCTCGTCGGCGGCCTCCGCCAACAGCTCGTCTGCAGCTTCGCCATAGACTGACTCGCGGCCGATTTCCAGCATCACGGGGACGGCGAGCGGGGAGACGTGGTCGAGTTCCCGGTGGGTGATGCGGCCCTGGATGCGAGCGAGCATGTCGCCGAGGCGGCGCAGGTCGAGCAGGCCGGTGGCGGCATCGGCGCGGGCGGCGCGCAGCAGGACGTGATCGGCCTGATGTTTCCGCAGGACGTCGTAGACGAGATCGGTCGAGAACAGCACCTGGCGGCGGCTCTTCTCTTCGCCGGTGTGGCGACGCGCGATCAGGCCGGAGATGATGGCGCAGTTGCGGAACGTGCGCTTCATCAGCGCGGATTCGGCGAGCCAGGCCTCGAGGTCATCGCCGAGCATGTCGGGGGCGAACAGCGCGTTGAGGTCGATCCGGCCGTCCCGGATCATGAAAGAGAGATCGCCGAGCCCCCAGATCGCCACCGCATATTCATTGGCGACGAAGCCAAGCGGCCGCGCGCGGGCGCGCTCAAGCCGCCGCGTCAGCAGCATGCCGAGCGTCTGATGCGCGAGGCGGCCTTCGAAGGGATAGCAGACGATGTAATGCTTGTTGGCGCGCGGAAAGCTCTCGACGAGGAGCTCGCGCACCGCTGGCACGCGCGAGACGTCCTTCTGCAGCGACAGCCAGTCGCGCACCTGCTCCGGCAAGCCCTTCCATGCGCGGCCATCGTCGAGCAGGCGGCGGACGCGTTCGGCAAGATAGGTCGAGAGCGGGAACTTGCCGCCCATATAGGACGGCACCTTGGGGTCCTTGTCATGCGCACGCGAGACATAGACCTGGTCCTCGACCAGGGTCTCGTAACGCACCACCTCGCCGCTGAACACGAAGGTGTCGCCGGGGCTGAGACCCTCGATGAAGGCCTCCTCGATCTCGCCGAGCAACCGGCCGCCGCGCGCGATCACGCCGGTCGACCCCGTTCCACCGCTGCGCGAGCGTACCAGCCGCACCTTCAGCATGTCGTCCTCGACGATAGTGCCGACATTCATCCGGTAGCTCTGCCGCACCTTGGGATTGGCGACGCGCCAGCGGCCCTCCTTGTCCTGCTTGATGCGGGCGAAGCGCTCATAGGTTTTCAGCGCGTAGCCGCCGGAGGCGACGAAATCGACGACGTCGTCGAAATCCTGCCGCGACAGGTTTGCGTAGGGCGCGGCGGTGCGGACTTCGCCATAAAGCTCGTCGCTGAAAAACGGCTCGCCGCAGGCGCAGCCGAGCACGTGCTGGGCGAGCACATCGAGCGCGCCGGTGCGCAAGGGTGGCGTGTCCTGCGCGTTCTCGGCGATGGCGTCGATGGCGACGCGGCACTCCAGCACCTCGAACCGGTTGGCCGGCACCAGCACCGCGCGCGAGGCCTCGTCGAGACGGTGATTGGCGCGGCCGATGCGCTGCATCAGGCGCGAGGATCCCTTGGGCGCACCGATATTGACGACGAGATCGACATCGCCCCAGTCGACTCCGAGGTCGAGCGAGGAGGTGCAGACCACGCCGCGCAGGCGTCCCGCCGACATCGCGTCCTCGACCTTGCGCCGCTGTGCGACGTCGAGCGAGCCGTGATGCAGCGCGATGGCAAGGCCGTCGTCATTCATGCTCCAGAGATTCTGGAACAGCATCTCGGCCTGGCTGCGGGTGTTGACGAAGACCAGCGTGGTCTTGTTCGCCTTGATCAGCTCGTAGATCTCGGGGAGCGCGTGGCGCGCGCTGTGGCCCGCCCAGGGCAGCCGCTCGCGGGTATCGAGCATCTCGACCTCTGGCGGCGCGGCGCCGCCGGCGACGACGATGTCGGCTGCGACCTCCTTGCCTTCGGGCTGCGGCACCAGGAAGCGCGCAAGCTGGTCCGGCTCGGCCACCGTCGCCGACAGGCCGATCGCGCGCATCTGCGGCGCGAGGCGCCAAAGGCGCGCAAGGCCCAGCGAGAGCAGATCGCCGCGCTTGGATGTCACCAGCGCGTGCAGCTCGTCGAGCACGATGCGCTTGAGTGAGCCGAACAGGAAGGGCGCGTCATCGGAGGAGAGCAAGAGTGCGAGCTGCTCCGGAGTCGTCAGCAGGACATCCGGCGGATAACGCCGCTGCCGCTGGCGCCGCGACACTGGCGTATCACCGGTGCGGGTCTCGACCTTGATCGGCAGCCCCATCTCGGCGATCGGCCTCTCGAGGTTGCGTGCGATGTCGACGGCAAGCGCCTTGAGCGGGGAGATGTAGAGCGTGTGCAGGCCGCCGGTGCGTTGCACGGTGCGGCCGGTGGAGACGAGGTTTTGCTTGGCGCCGGCGTTGCGTTCGACCGGCTGCGCCGAGAGCTCCACCAGCGTCGGCAAAAATCCAGCCAGCGTCTTGCCGGCGCCGGTAGGCGCGATCAAGAGCGCGGAACGGTCTTCGCGTGCCTTCTCCAGCAGCGCGAGCTGATGCTCACGCGGCAACCAGCCGCGGGCCGCGAACCACGCGTTGAAGCGGTCGGGCAGCAGCGTGGCCGGCTCGGCCGGGATTTTGAGGATGCGGGGCGGCACGGCATCACAGGTAAGCCGTGGGGCTGGGTTCGTCGAGGGGGTGGGCTTTCCTTCGCCTCTCCCCGCTTGCGGGGAGAGGCCGGAATTTGCGCGACAGCGCGAATTCCGGGTGAGGGGGAGTCTCCGCAAGGGCAGCTGCCTCCGTCCCCGCGGAGGCTGGGGGAGTCTCCGCAAGGGCAGCTGCCTCCGTCCCCGCGGAGGCTCCCCCTCACCCTACCCTCTCCCCGCAAGCGGGGAGAGGGGAAGAGACAGCAGCGTACGCTGCCCTTTCCTACTCCGACATCGGCTTGTCGGAGATGTCCCAATCCTTGCCGCTGAAGGTCGAGATGAAGAGCGTCTTCATCGGCGTGTAGTCCTCGGGCGTGTAGTCATAGGTGACGCCGTCGAGGAAATAGGGCGAATGGAAGCCTTTGAGGTTGGAGGCCTGCTTCAGCACGTTGGCGCGGGTGAGGTCGTCGCCGCAGCGGCGCAGGATCTCGCCCATGGTGACGGCCTGGCCGTAGCCGGCAAACGCGATGGTGTTGTCGGGGTCGATGGTCGGCATGTACTTCTTGCGCAGCTCCTCGAACGCCATCACGTCGGGGTCCTTCTCCCATTTGGGCAGGCCGACCTCCTTGTTGTAGCGGATGGCGACGATGCCGGTGGCGTTCTCGAGGCCCGCGGCGTTGAGGATCGAGCGGCCGGTCGAGCCGGCCGACAGCAGCTGCAACGGCTTCCAGCCGAGCTCGGCGACTTTCCGGATCGACTGCGACGTCGCCTTGCCGGTGGTGATGTTGTAGAAGACGTCGGCGCCCGACTTCGAGAGATTGATGAGCTGGGAATCGACCGTGGGATCGGTGAGATCATAGGTCTGCTCCATGATCACCTGCGCGGTGCCGCCGGCGTCAGCCAGCACCTTCTTGAACGGCCCGAGGAAGTCGCGGCCGAAATCGTCGTTCTGGTAGAGGATGCCGATCTTGGCATTCGGCTTCACGGCAACGACGTGCCGGGCCAGGATGCGCGCCTCGGTCGGATAGAGCGGCAGGCCCGCCATCGTCCATTTGAACTCTTTCGGGTTATTCCACTTCGACGCGCCGGTGTTCAGCAACAGCTGCGGCACGCCCTTGGAGTTCAGGTATTTGTGCACGGAGGTCTGCGGCGCGGTGCCGAGCGAGCCGTAGAGCGCCAGCACTTCCTCCTGCTCGACCAGGCGCCGTGTCGCCTCGACGCATTTCGGTGCGCTATAGGCATCGTCCATGGTGAGGAATTTGATCTTGCGTCCGTTGATGCCACCCTTCTCGTTCAGCATCTGGAAATAGGCTTCACCGATACGCCCGAGCACGCCGTAGAGCGAGCCGGGACCGGAATGCGGCACGGTCTGGCCGATCTTGATCTCGGTGTCGCTGGCGCCCGCATCGTATTTCTTCTCCGCGGCCCAGACATACGGCGCGGGCACAGTGGAGGCGGCGATGGTGGCGAGCGCACCGGCGCTGAAATCGCGCCGCGATGGATTCTTGGTCATTGTTGTTTTCTCCCTGGTGCGCGCATTGTGCTGGGAAGGCAGCATCGCTCGCAAGTAGGAAGTCGTCGCTTTGCGACGCAATGACGCTCAAATCACGCGAGTTGCAGCGCCTAGACTCAAGTTTTCTCGGCGACGACGACGAGGCCGCGCACCGGCTCGTTGTTCTCGTTGCGCGGCGAGGCCGGCTCCAGTGTGAGAAGCTTGAGCCCGGCTTTCGCAATGGCGCCGCGGACATATTCCGCCGAATGGGCATAGCGCAGACCTTCGCCGAGCACGATGCCGCTGCCGTCATGCGTCTCCAGCGTGAAGGCGAGCACGCCGCCGGATACGAGCGCGCGCCTCGCTTCAGTGAGAACAGCCGCGAGATCGGAGAGATAGACGAACGCGTCCGCGGCGACGACGAGGTTCGCACTCGCGTCAGCCTTGGTGCGGAGGCCTTCGATCATGTCGGCGACTTCGAGCTCGGCATAGAGCCCGGTGGTGCGCGCCTCCTTGATCATGCCGGGCGACAGGTCGATGCCGATGAAATGGTCGACCTGTTTGGCGAAGGCTGCGGCCGCTAGGCCAGTGCCGCAACCGAGATCGATGGTGCGTTTGAAGAAGGCCGGCTTCTTCGCGGCGACGCGCGCGGCCAGCACCGCCTTGAAGATCAGCGCAGGCGCGCGGTAGCCGAGATCGTTGATCAGCGCGTGCTCGAAGCGCGGCGCATACTGGTCGAACAGCGCCTGCACATAGGCTTTCGGCATCTCCGCCATCTCAGTGTCGCCGAGCCGCATCAAATGAAGGCCGGCGCCGTGCTGATCCTCGGGATCGGAGGCGCGCGCCCTGCGGAAGGCCTCGATCGCCTTGTCACGCTCGCCGAGTTGCTGGCGGATCTCGCCGAGCGTGAACCAGGCCGAGGTGAACTCAGGTGCAAGCTCGATCGCCTGCTCCAGCAGGTCGGCGGCGGCGGGCAGGTCGCCCTTGAGCTGGAGGTCGCGCGCGAACTCGAAACGGCGGTCGGCCATGAGATCGCCGGAGGTCAGGAAAAGGCGGAGGGGCATCGGGAACTTGGCTCGTCATTGCCGAGCTTCCCCGGCAATCCATCAAAAAAGCAACTCTTTAAGAGGATGGATGCGCGGGTCCCGCCTCCGCTAATTAGCTTCGGCGGGCTTTTACACTACTGGGCCGGCGAAGCCTAGCGGAGACGGCAAGCCCGCGCATGACGGGTTAATTTGGAGCGACCGCTCCCTATATGACAACCATGCGTCCTCAAGACATCCTGCTGCCAGCTGCTGCCGGCCTGTGCTGCAAGCCCGGCGGCTTCCACATCGATCCTGTCCGTCCCGTGGAGCGGGCCGTGATCACCCACGGCCATTCCGACCATGCCCGCGCCGGCCATGGCGCCGTGCTGGCGACGCAGGAAACGCTGGATATGATGCGGCTACGCTATGGCGAGAATTTCGCCGGCTCGACGCAAGTCATCCGCTATGGCGAGGAGATCAGGCTGGACGACGTCAAGGTCAAGTTTCACCCGGCCGGCCATGTGCTGGGCTCGGCGCAGATCGCGGTGACCTGCAAGGACACCTGCATCGTCGCCTCCGGCGACTACAAGGACGCGCCCGACCCGACCTGCACGCCGTTCGAGCTCGTGCCTTGCGACGTTTTCATCACCGAGGCGACGTTCGGCCTGCCGGTATTCCGGCACGGCAATGCGGCCGATGAGGTGAAGAAGCTGCTGGCCTCCGTCGCGCTGTTTCCGGAGCGGGCCCATCTCGTCGGCGCCTATTCGCTTGGCAAGGCGCAGCGCGTGATCGCGCTGCTGCGGCAGGCCGGCTTTGATGCGCCGATCTATCTGCATGGCGCGATGGAGAAGATCACCGAATATTATCAGAGCCGCGGCATCGACCTCGGCGAGCTCAGGCCGGTGAAGGGCGTGAAGAAGGCAGCGCTCGCCGGCACCATCACGCTGGCGCCGCCCTCGGCCACGTCGGATATCTGGACGCGGCGCTTCCCTGACCCTGTCACCGCCTTCGCCTCGGGCTGGATGCGCGTGCGCGCCCGGGCGCGGCAGGGTGGCGTCGAATTGCCGCTGGTGATCTCCGACCACGCCGACTGGGACGGTCTCACCGCCACGATCACGGCGACCGGCGCAGGCGAGATCTGGGTCACCCACGGCCAGGAAGATGCGATGGTGCATTGGTGCAAGACGCAAGGTTTGCGAGCACAGCCGCTCGATCTCGTCGGCTATGGCGACGAGGAGGAGAGCGAGACGCCGACTGCCGATGAGGCCGAGGCATGAACCGCTTCGCCGAGCTTCTCGACCGCCTCGCCTACGAGCCCGGCCGCAACAACAAGCTGCGGCTGATCACCGGCTATTTTCGCGAGGTCGGCGATCCCGACCGCGGCTATGCACTGGCCGCGCTCACCGGCGCGCTGAGCTTCAAGCACGCCAAGCCGGCGCTGATCCGCGACCTCATCGCATCGCGGACAGATGAGGTGCTGTTCGGGTTGAGTTACGACTATGTCGGCGACCTCTCGGAGACGGTCGCGCTGATGTGGCCGAAGGCGCAGAACAACGCACAATCTTTTCCGGGCCACCCCTCTCCCCCGCCCTCCCCCACAAGGGGGGAGGGAGCGCAGTTGCGTGCGCGGCAGCTATTGAACGCGACGACTGACAGTGAATCATCGCGTGATGGACGCACCGCTCTCACCGTTCCCTCCCCCCTTGCGGGGGGAGGGTCAGGGAGAGGGGTACCGCGGGCGAGATGCCAGCGATGCGCTTCACCCAAGCAACCACAACAACCCTCCCCCACCGACGCTGACCGAAGTCGTCACCACGCTCCGCACACTCGGCAAGACCGAGCTGCCAAAGCAGCTCGAACGCTGGCTCGACGAGCTGGATGAAACCGGCCGCTGGGCGCTCTTGAAGCTCGTCACCGGCGCGCTGCGCATCGGCATCTCCGCGCGGCTGGCGAAGACTGCCGCCGCAGCGCTCGGCGACAAGGACCCGCATGAGGTCGAATTGATCTGGCCAGGCCTTGCGCCGCCCTATCTCGACCTGTTCGCCTGGCTGGAAGGACGCGCCGACAAGCCGGTCAATCGCGATCCCGCACCGTTCCGGCCCGTGATGCTGGCGCACGCGATCGAGGACGCGGATTTCCAAAGTCTCGATCCCGCCGACTACATCGCCGAATGGAAATGGGACGGCATCCGCGTGCAGGCGGTGGCCGGCCGCGACGACCGCGGCCACATCACCGCGCGGCTCTATTCGCGCACCGGCGAGGACATCACAGGAAGCTTTCCCGATCTCGTGCCGTCGCTGCGGCTGCCCGGCGCGATCGACGGCGAGCTCTTGATCCTGCGCGAAGGCCGCGTCCAAAGCTTCAACGTCCTGCAGCAGCGGCTCAACCGCAAGGTCGTCTCGCCCAAGCTGATCAAGGAGTTTCCGATTCACTTGCGCGCCTACGATCTGCTCGGTGACGACGAGAACGATCTGCGCGAATTGCCGTTCGCGGAGCGGCGCGAACGGCTGGAGACCTTCATCAAGAAGCTGGACGATCCCCGCATCGATCTCTCGCCGACCGTTCCTTTTGCAAGCTGGGACGCGCTCACCGCGGCACGCGCCGATCCCGCAAGTGCCGGCGCGGGCGAAGACGCGGACGCCGTCGAGGGCGTGATGCTGAAGCGGCGCGATGCGCCTTATCTGCCGGGACGGCCAAAGGGCCAGTGGTGGAAGTGGAAGCGTGATCCGCACATCATCGACGCCGTGCTGATGTATGCGCAGCGCGGCCACGGCAAGCGCTCATCCTATTACTCCGATTACACGTTTGGCGTCTGGACCGAAGGCAAGAGCGGCGACGAGCTGGTGCCGGTCGGCAAGGCCTATTTCGGCTTCACCGACGAGGAGCTGTTGCAGATCGACCGCTTCGTCCGCCGCAACACCACGGAAAAGTTCGGCCCCGTCCGCCATGTCGTGCACGAGGCGGACAAGGGCCTGGTGCTGGAGGTCGCGTTCGAGGGGCTGCAGCGCTCGCCGCGGCACAAATCCGGCGTCGCGATGCGCTTTCCCCGCATCAGCCGCCTGCGCTGGGACAAGCCGCCGCGCGAGGCGGACAGACTGGAAACGCTGGAGAGGATGTTGAAGGCGGAGACGGCGGAGATTGAGGCGTGATGCCGCCACGAAGGTAGTGCGCTCCCTCTCCCGCTTGCGGGAGAGGGTTGGGGGAGAGGGTGTCTCCGCAGTGGGATTCCCCTAGAGGAGAGAGCCCTCACCCGCGCGCGGGACGATGCTTCGCATCGCCCGGGGCGCGACCTCTCCCGCAAGCGGGAGAGGTGACCGAGCCCGCGGCCGGTAATGCACCTAAATCAAATTCCGAATTAAACTCCCGTAACCCGATTGACGCCCCCTCACGGGTTCCCCATGTCCCCCGCCGTGCCCTATAATGGGATCGAATCCGCCCGAGGAGTTTGCGATGGTCCAAGACGTCAGAGATTTGCCGGCCGGCCGCAGCGACGGCCTGCACCGCTTTCTCGGCGGCTCGCCGCTGGCGGTCGCGTTTCGGCTGGTCCTGCTCTCGATCCTGGTCGGCGTCGTGCTCGCTGCAATCGGCTTCGATCCCTGGAATATCATCTACAGCATTCGCTTGCTGTTCCAGCGGCTCTGGGATCTCGGCTTCGATGCGGTGAACTGGCTGTGGCGCTACTTCCTGCTCGGCGCGGTCATCGTGATCCCGATCTGGCTGCTCTCGCGCATCTTCGGCGCGCCGCGCCGCTAAGTCCGGGTCGTACTCAGGGAGCCCGCAGCCGATGCAACTGCGTTTCGTCGGCTGCGGTGACGCCTTCGGTTCCAGCGGCAGGCTCAACACCTGCTTCCATATCTCGGGTCGCACGGCGAACTTCCTGATTGATTGCGGCGCGTCGGCTCTGCCGGCACTGAAGCGGCTCAAGATCGACCGTAACGAGATCGATCTCATCCTCATCACGCATTTCCACGGCGACCATTTCGCCGGCCTGCCGTTCTTTCTGCTCGACGCACAATTCTCGCGGCGGACGAGGCCGCTGACGATCGCGGGGCCTGAGGGTATCGAGGCACGGCTGGCGCAGGTGATGGAGGCACTGTTCGAGCATTCCTCGAAGACAAAACAGCGCTTCGAGCTCAACATCGTCGCGCTCGCACCGGAGCAAAGCCGAAGCTTTGGCGCGGTGACGGTGACGCCCTACCCGGTCGTGCACGGCGAATCCGGCGGTCCCTTCCTCGCCTACCGCGTCGAAGCCGAGGGCCGCACGCTCGCCTATAGCGCGGACACCGAATGGACGGGGGCGCTCATTCCGCTGGCGCATGGCGCGGACCTTTTCATTGCCGAGGCCTATATGTACGAGAAGGTGGTCAAGAACCATCTCAGCCTGAAGACCTTGGAACAGCACCTCCCCGCCATCGGCGCAAAACGCCTCGTCCTCACCCATATGAGCGACGACATGCTGTCGCGCCTGGACGACGTCGAACATCTCGCCGCTGAAGACGGCATGGTGCTCGTGCTCTGACATGCACGCGCCCGTCCCCCTCAAGATCGGCAGCCGCCAGGTGTTCGCCATCGCCGGTCCCGCGATGGTCGCGAACCTGACGACGCCGCTGATCGGCGTGGTCTCGACCACGGCGATCGGGCGGCTCGACGATGCCGCCCTGCTCGGCGGCGTCGCGATGGCCTCCGTGATCTTCGACTGCCTGTTCTGGCTGTTCGGCTTCCTGCGCATGAGCACGCTCGCCTTCACCGCGCAGGCGCTCGGCGCGGGCGAAACGCGCGAGCAGATCGTGATCCTGGTGCGCGGCTTCATCGTCGCAGGGCTGATCGGTGCGGCGCTGATCGCGCTGCAATTGCCGCTCTCTGCCGTGCTGTTCGACCTGATGGGCGGCAGCGCGGGCGTCACGCACGCGGCAAAAACCTATTTCATGATCCGGATCTGGTCGTCGCCGTTCGCCTTTGCCAATTATGTCATCCTCGGCTGGCTGGTCGGGCAGGCCCGCGCCAATCCGGCGCTCGCGCTCCAGGTCGTCATCAACCTCATCAACATGGCGGCGACGATCCTGCTGGTGCTCGTCTACGACACCGGCATCGCCGGTGCGGCGATCGCCGCGCTGCTGTCGGAGGGCGTCGGTTTCGCGCTCGGCATCGTCGTTTGCCGGCGCTATGCGCATGGCGGCTTTGCCGTTCCCCGCGCGACGCTGTTCGACCGCGCCAAGCTGATGCGGATGCTGGCGGTGAATTCCGATATCCTGGTCCGCACCGCGGCGCTGATCACCGTGTTCCTGTTCTTCACCGCCAAGGGCGCGCGCGCCGGCGACGTCACGCTGGCGGCGAATTCCGTGCTGAACAACTTCCTGCTGGTCAGCGCCTTCTTCCTCGATGGCCTTGCCAATGCGGCCCAGCAGCTCTGCGGCCGCACCTTCGGTGCGCGCGACGCAAAGGGTTTTGCGGATTCGACCCGGCTGGTGCTTTCCTGGGGCCTCGGCTTTGCCATGGTCGTTGCGGTGGTATTCGCACTGTTCGGCCAGAACATCATCAACTTCATGACCGCGAGCGAGGACGTTCGCCGCGCCGCGCGCGATTTCCTGCCGTTCATCGTGCTCGCACCGATCCCCGGCGTGTTCGCCTTCGGCTTTGACGGCATCTATGTCGGCGCGACCTGGGCGCGCGAGATGCGCAACCTGATGCTGGCTTCGCTCGGGATCTTCCTCGGCACCTGGCTGGCGCTGCAATCTCTAGGCAATGTGGGGCTGTGGTGCGCGCTGATCGCGTTCTACATCGCGCGCGGCGGATTGCAGGGTGCGCGCTATCCGGCGCTGTTCAGGGCGACGTTTTCTTCCCCTTCTCCCCGCTTGCGGGGGCGAGACGAGCAGAGCTCGCTCTGAGAAAGTTGGGATGAGGGAGAGTCTCCGCAGGAGCGGTGAGAGTGGGATTCGCGGAGGTCCCCCTCACCCGGAATTTGCTCCCGCAAATTCCGGCCTCTCCCCGCAAGCGGGGAGAGGCGAAGAGCTTACATCCCCGGCCAGTCTTCCGCCGTGAGCGTCGCAGCATCGGCGCCGACGATCTCCGACAGCGAATCCCGTCCCGTGCGCAGCAGCGTCGAGGTAAGGTCGCGCTTGATCTCGTCGACGAGGCCGAGGCCCTTGTAGACCAGCGAGGAATAGAGCTGAATCAGGCTCGCGCCGGCGCGGATCTTCGTCAGCGCGGCGCCGCCGGAGTCGACACCGCCGACGCCGACGAGAGGAAATGCGCCCTCGACCCGCACATAGGTCTCCGCGACCATGCGCGTCGACAGGCGGAACAGCGGCCGGCCGGACAGGCCGCCCTGCTCCCTGGCGCGCATCTCCTCGCGCAGCGTGCTCGGCCGCGCGATGGTCGTGTTCGACACGATCATGCCGTCGACCTTGCGCGAGCGCGCGACCTGCACGACGTCGTCGAGTTGGGCGAGGCTGAGATCCGGCGCGATCTTGAGCAGAACCGGCGTATCGCCGGCCTTCTGGCGCACCCGCTCGCGGGCGTCGATCACCCGCGCGAGCAGATCGTCGAGCAGCGCGCCTTCCTGAAGATTGCGCAGGCCCGGCGTGTTCGGCGAGGAGACGTTGACGGTGAAGTAGCTCGCCACCGGCGCGAAGGTCTCGATCAGCTTGACGTAATCGCCGACGCGGTCAGGCGAATCCTTGTTGGCGCCGACATTGACGCCGACGATGCCGCCATGCTGCGCGCGCGCGGCGAGCCGGCGCAGAGCTGCCTCTGCGCCGTCATTGTTGAAACCCATGCGGTTGATGACCGCTTCGTCACGCTCGAGCCGGAACAGCCGCGGTCGCGGGTTACCTGCCTGCGGCTTCGGCGTGACCGAGCCGATCTCGACGAAGCCGAAGCCGAGCCGCAGCAAGGCGTCGGGCACCTCGGCGCTCTTGTCGAAGCCCGCGGCCATGCCGACCGGATTGGGAAAGTTGAGGCCGAAGGCGCGCACCGCGAGCTTGGCATCGTCAGGGCGCGGCTTGACCGGCGGCAGGAAGCGCAGGCCCTGGATCGCCAGGCGATGCGCATCCTCCGGATCGAGCCAGCGCAGCACCGGCAGCGAGAAAGCGTCGAAGGCGCGGATCACGGGAGAAGCTCCGGTGTGTCGTGGCCGCCATCGGAGCGCATATTGAGGTTCATCACCGCGATCACGGCGCCGAGATCGAGCTCGCCATAGAGATGCGGAAACAGCTCGTCATTGCGCGAGCGCTCCCAGCGCAATTCGCTGCCGAGCGCATCACCGTCGACCTCGACCAGGAACAGCGCGCGCTGCCCGAAATAATGCTTGCGCAGGGTCTCGGGAACCTGGGAGGCCGTCGAGAAATGGATGAATCCGTCGCGCGCGTCGTCCGCGCTACCCCGGTACACGCCCTGCCGTTCCGCCTCGCGCCAGGCCGAGGCCGGACAGATTTTGTAGATCTTGACCACCGCTTACGCAGCCCTGTTTGCTCTTTGAGTCTTTTGAGTTTTTTCGTCTCTTGGGGGCCTTCAAAACCCGGCGCGACCGTAAAGGCGGCCCCCGCCGAACTCAAGAGTTAGCCACCGCCTCTTGCGCGAAAAGCGGAAAACCGGTTGATTTGCGGACAGTTTTCCTGAGTTGCGACGGGCTGGACCTTCGATGGTCAGACAGGCCAAAGCGCAGAGGATACTGACTCACGACCAGATCTGGGTCGCGCTGGATCGGCTGGCGGAGCGTGCCGGCCTGTCGCCGTCCGGCCTTGCCAAACGCGCCGGGCTCGACCCCACCACATTCAACAGATCCAAGCGCGTCACCTCCGACGGCCGTGAGCGCTGGCCCTCGACCGAATCGATCGCGAAGGCGCTGGCGGCGACGGGTGCTTCGATCGACAGTTTCGCCCGGCTGATCGGCGACGAGCCGAGCGAGGACCGCGTCGTCCCGCTGCTCGGGTTCGCGCTGGCCGGCGCGAGCGGCGCCTTCGATGAATCAGGCTTTCCATCGGGCAAAGGCTGGACCGAGGCCGCGCTTCCCAATGCCGAAGACGGCCACAGTTTCGCGCTGGAGATGTCCGGCGATGCGCTTGCGCCTGTGTATCGTGACGGCGACATCATCCTGATCTCGCCCGGCGCGCCGATCCGCAAGGGTGACCGCGTGGTGGTGAAGACGAGGGCGGGCGAGGTGACGGTCGCAACGCTGACGCGCCGCACGGCGAAGGCGCTGGACTTGCGGCCGCTCGATGCGACGCAGGGCGAGCGCACACTCGCGACGAGCGATGTGGCGTGGATCGCGCGGATCGTGTGGGCGAGCCAGTGATGGCGTCGTGACCGCACCATGACGCCGCCCTGCTCGGAGGTGGTGGAATGGCTGCTGCTCGCCGACCCGATCCAGGTGTAGGCTGCCGATGTCGCCGCGTTCGCAAAGCTCTATCCGATGAACGCGCGTCCCGTGCAGAAGGACAATCGGCGCTTCGTGCTAAGATCAATCTGAGCGGAGGCTCTAACGAATGCTGTCGTCCCGGCGAACGCCGGGACCCATACCGCGTGATCTGTCGGAGAGCGGCGGTCTTCGTACCAACGTAATCGCAATTACGAATCTTCGCCTAACTTCTCCCTGTGGTTATGGGTCCCCGCTTTCGCGGGGACGACGATGAAGCCTCACGCACTCCTTGCCAGCGCGCCGTCGATCATGTTGACCGCGTTCTGTACGCCGTAGACCGCGACGAAGGAGCCGAAGCGCGGGCCCTTCTCCTGGCCGAGCAGCACCTGGTAGAGCATGTTGAACCAGTCGAGCGTCACGCCCGGACGGCCATCCTTGCCCTTCTTGACCTGGTCGAGGAACGGCTCGCGGCGTCCGATCTCGTAGACGACGTTCTGGATGTCCTCGGCGGAAGCGTCCTGCGGCAGCTGCGAGAGCGCATCGCGCAGATCCTGCAGCGCGGCGCGCTCGGTATCAGTTGGCACGCGGAACTGCTTCGTCGGCGCAACGAAGTCGCGATAATAGTTGATGGCGTAGCCGACCATCGCGTCGAGCTTGGGATGCGTCTTGGGGCTCACGCCGGGACGATAGCGGCCGATGAAGCCCCACAACGTCTCGGCATTCTCCGCATTCGACGACGACACCAGCGTCAGCAGCAGCTGGAACGTGACGGGCATGTCACCCTGCGGCGGATGGCCATTGTGGATGTGCCACACGGGATTGCCGAGCTGCTGCTTGCCGTCCTGCTTGGGAAAGCCGTCGATGAATTGCTGATAGTCGTCGACCTGACGCGGGATGACGTCGAAGAACAGCCGCTTGGCCGCCTTCGGCTCGCGATACATGAACAGCGACAGCGATTCCGGCGAGGCGTAGCGCAGCCATTCGTCGATGGTAAGGCCGTTGCCCTTCGACTTCGAGATCTTCTGACCCTTCTCGTCGAGGAAGAGCTCGTAGTTGAAGCCTTCGGGCGGCGTGCCGCCGAGTGCTTTCGCGATCGCGCCTGAGAGCTTCACGGAGTCGATCAGGTCCTTGCCGGCCATCTCGTAGTCGACACCGAGCGCGACCCAGCGCATCGCCCAGTCGGCCTTCCACTGGCACTTGACGTTGCCGCCGGTGACGGGCGTCTCGACCTCCTGGTTGGTATCAGGATCGACATAGGTCACCGTGCCCGCTGCGACATCGCGGCGGATCATCGGCACCTGCAGCACCACGCCGCTGGTCTTGCTGATCGGCAGGAACGGCGAATAGGTCGCGCGACGATCGGGGCCGAGCGTCGGCAGGATGATCGCCATGATCTTGTCGTAGGCGGCGAGCATCTTGAGCAGCGTCGCGTCGAAGCGGCCGGACTTGTAATAGTCGGTCGAGCTCGCGAACTCGTAGTCGAAGCCGAAGTGATCCAGAAACGCGCGCAAGCGCGCGTTATTCGCCGCGCCGAACGAGGGATATTCGTTCGAGAAGGGATCGGGCACGGCCGTGAGCGGGCGTCCAAGATATTGCGCGAGCAGATCCTTGTTCGGCACGTTGTCGGGCACCTTGCGCAGGCCGTCCATGTCGTCCGAGAAGGCGAGCAGGCGCGTCTTGATCTTGTCCTCGGTGAGCACGCGGAAGGCATGGCGCACCATCGAGGTACGCGCGACCTCGCCGAAGGTGCCGATATGCGGCAGGCCGGACGGGCCGTAGCCGGTCTCGAACAGCACCTCGTCCTTCGGGCTTTTCTTCAGCCGCGCGACAATGGCCTTCGCCTGCTCGAACGGCCAGGCGTTGGATTGTTCGGCGAGCGCACGCAGGTCGCTCGGGTTCGCGGCAAGATCGATAACGGACATCAGGGGCCTCCGGGCCGCGGAAAATAGCGATTTCCGGGCAGAATGCAAAAGTTGGTGCGACTGTCGCCGCTGTGACTCCCTCTCCCCGTTCTTACGGGGAGAGGGTTGGGGTGAGGGGCTGCTTCCGCGATCACGGTGAGAGTTGGACTCGCGGAGAGTCCCCCTCACCCGGATTGCATCTTCGATGCAATCCGGCCTCTCCCCGCACGCGGGGAGAGGCGAAGAAGAAGCTAAAACGGGCTCACCGAAAAATACCGCAGCCACAGATCGGTGTAGCGGCCTTTTTCCCAGACGCGAAACAGGGCCCAGTTCAGGGCCTGGCGCAGCACGTCGTTGCCCTTGCGGACGGCGATGCCGATGCCCTCGCCGAAGAAGCGGCTCTCGACGAAGGGGCCGCCGGAGAAGGCGCAGCAATCGCCGGAATCGGTGCCGTTAATCCAGAACGCCAGCGAGATGGCATCGCCGAAGATGAAGTCGACCTCGCCCTTGCGAAGTGCGGCGCGGAGCGCATCGTCGTTGGGATAGCCGTGCAGCTCGGCGTCGGTGAACATCGCCTTGAGATACGCCTCATGCGCGGAGCCGGCGATGACGCCGACCTTCTTGCCCTCGAGATATTCGGGGCGGATCTCCGGCATCACCGCGTCCTTGCGCGAGGCGAAGCGCGCCGGCACCCGGTAATAGGGATCGGTGAAGTCGACGCGGGCGCGCAGCTGCGGGCTCACCGCCATGGAGGCGATGATGGCATCGCCGCGGTTCGAGGAGAGCGCGTCGACCAGCGTCTCGAAGCGGCGCATCTGCACCGTGCAGGTGACCTTGATCTCCTCGCACAGCGCGCGGGCGAGATCGACGTTGAAGCCGGCCGGGTTGCCGTCGGCGCCGGTGTAGTTGAACGGCGGATAGTCGGTCTCGGTCAGAAAGCGGATCACGGTCAGGCGCGACAGGTCCGGCCGGCTCCGGCCGGCGCCGCGGGTCCCAGAAGCCGGGCACCGCCTGCGGGGCCCCCGCGAGCAGGCTGACGGCCGCGGCCAGTCCAAGCAGGGCGCGGCGCACGATTTTGGACGGTTTTGCCTGTCGCGACGGGGCCATCGGCGGGAAAGTAATGAATTTCATTGGGATCGGAGGGCCTTATAGACCATCCCGCCGGGAACGCGAGCGCGGAATGCAGGTGCGCTCCCTCCCCCGCTTGCGGAGGAGGGTCGGGGAGAGGGTGTCTCCTCTGGGCGAGACCCCCAAGAGGAGAGAGCCCTCACCCGGCGCTACGCGCCGATCTCTCCCGCAAGCGGGAGAGGTTAAACCGAGACCGGGGCCCGATCGGCCCGCCAAACTAAAGATACCGCTTCAAATCGGCCGCGGCCTCTTCCGGGGTCCGTTTCAGGTTGAACGGCGAGACGAAACGGCCGTCGCGGTCCATCAGGTAGATCAGCGCGGTGTGGTCCATGGTGTAGTCGCCGTCCTTGGTCGGGACCTTCTTGGCGTAGACCCGGTAGGAGGTGATCACCTTGGCGGTCTCGGCGGGGTCGCCGGACAGCCCTTCGAGGTGGGGATCGAAGCTCGACAGATAGTCCTTCATCGTCGCCGGCGTGTCGCGCTCGGGATCGACCGAGATGAAGACGGCATTGACCTTGTCGGCATCCTTGCCCATCGCGCGCAGCACTTCCGACATCTCGAACAGCGAGGTCGGGCAGACGTCGGGGCAATGGGTGTAGCCGAAGAAAATCAGGGTCGGCTTGCCCTTCAGGCTCTTGTCGGTGACGGCCTTGCCGTTCTGGTCGGTGAGCTGGAATGGGCCGCCGATTGCGGCCGGCTGCGCCACCTTGCTGACCCCGCCCATGGCCCAGAACATGATCAGCAGCCCGAGGACAAGGCTTGCGGCGAAGGCGGTCGCGATCACCAGCGGACGGGCGGTGGAGCTCATGAGCGGAAAACTTCCTGTCGCGGATCAGAAGCAGGCGGCAAAGCCGGTCCTGATCATTTCGAAGAACACCTGGCTGCCATAGTGGAACCAGAGCGCCAGCGCGCCGAGCACGATCAGCCCGCCGACACCAGCGCCTGCCAAAAGCAGCACGGTCGGCGCCCGGCCGGCAGTGGACGAATTGTCCTGTAACGGATGTCCCGGGTGCAGCGGTTGAGCCATGACAACGTTGGGGGCGAAGGCCCGGTTCCCAGGCTTTCAGATAGGCTTTAGCCCGCCTGCGGGCAAGGCGCCGCCAAGCAGGTAAGACGCAGCTGGCGAGCCAAACGCCTGTGGTGTCAGTGAAGGAGCTGGCCCCGGGCGGTCTCGACCTGCTCCGGTTGCGGGAGAGGCCGGCGTGCCGGCTTGATCGCCGAAGCCTGGGCGTCCATGTAGCAGGGCTTGTACATGGCCTGGAGCTGCTTGCCCCTCAGGAACAGCATGTGCGGGGTCAGGCCGCCGCGCTGGCTGATCCAGCGCTTCACCTGCGAGGGATACATCGCATAGAGCATCTGGGTTGCTTCGGGATTGGTGACGGCGCGGCCGTTGCTGCCGAAATCCCAGGCGGCGTGGAAGCCGAGCGTCGCGCTCGAGGTTACGCAGATACGGTCATGCGGGATGGCGCCGAGGACGATGGTGCAGGCCGAGGCGCAGAGGCCGTCGATGATGACCGTCTCCCCCGATTGCCTGAGGTCCTGGTATCTGTCGACGTAGGTTCCAATCCGGCCGCCCCGGTCATCCGCGATGCGGACCACCGCATGAGAAGCTCCCATGCCCACGATCAAGAGAACCGCCGCAAGCAACCCCGTCAGAAACTTCATTTTCCCCGCCCCGGTCGAATTCGAATCTGCGTGTCAGGTGGTGATGCAGTGCTAGCGTCCGTCGTAACCAAGGTTTTGTCTAGGCAGGCCGGCTTGATCAAAACAAATTCAAATCCAGTGTTGCGGCGGCGCTGCACCCCGGCCGGTCTCTATCCCAAAGTGGAACAGTTAACGAGGTCTTACGCGCCACGCCCTTGATCTCAGTTACAACCGTTGGCTTCAATCCGGACAATTACAGGGGGGAACTCATGGAGGGGGGAAAGCATGGCTGAGGAAACGGACGTCATCGTGGTCGGCGCGGGACTATCGGGGCTCGTCGCCGCCACCGAGATTGCGGACGCGGGCAAGCGCGTGATCGTGGTCGACCAGGAAGGCGAGCAATCGCTCGGCGGCCAGGCGTTCTGGTCGTTCGGGGGATTATTCCTGGTCGATTCGCCGGAGCAGCGCCGGCTCGGCATCAAGGACTCCTTCGAGCTCGCGATGCAGGACTGGCTCGGCACCGCCGGCTTCGACCGCGACGAGGATTTTTGGCCGCGCCAATGGGCAGAGGCCTATGTGGCGTTCGCGGCCGGCGAGAAGCGCGACTGGCTGCGCGCGATGGGCCATCGCATCTTCCCCGTGGTCGGCTGGGCCGAACGCGGCGGCTATGATGCGATGGGCCACGGCAATTCGGTGCCGCGGTTCCATGTCACCTGGGGAACCGGGCCAGGCATCGTCGAACCCTTCGAGCGCCGCGCGCGCGAAGCGGCGAAGAGCGGCCGCCTCAGCTTCAAGTTCCGCCATCGTGTCGACGCGCTCTCCATCACCAATGGCACCGTGGACGGCGTCAGCGGCTCGATCCTCGCGCCCGACAATGTCGAGCGCGGCAAGAGCTCCTCGCGCAACGTGGTCGGCGAGTTTTCGCTGAAAGCGCAGGCCGTGATCGTGGCGTCCGGCGGCATCGGCGGCAACCATGATCTGGTGCGCGCGAACTGGCCGCAGCGGCTGGGCGAGCCGCCGAAGTTCATGATCTCCGGCGTGCCCGAACACGTCGACGGTCGAATGATTGGCATCACCGAGAAATCGGGCGCGCGGCTGATCAACCGCGACCGCATGTGGCATTATGTCGAAGGCATCCAGAACTGGTCGCCGATCTGGCCGCGGCACGGCATCCGCATCCTGCCCGGCCCCTCCTCGATGTGGTTCGACGCCACAGGCACGCGATTGCCGGCGCCGCTCTTCCCCGGCTCCGACACGCTCGGCCAGCTGAAATACATCATGTCGACCGGCTATGATTATTCCTGGTTCGTCCTGACCCAGAGCATCATCAAGAAGGAATTCGCGCTGTCGGGGTCGGAACAGAACCCTGACCTCACCGGCAAGAGCTGGCGCATGACCTTGCGCCGCGCCACTAACAAGGGCGCGCCGGCGCCGGTGGAAGCGTTCAAAAGCCACGGTGTCGACTTCATCGTGCGGGACAAGCTGGACGATCTCGTCGCCGCCATGAACAAGCTCGCGGGCAGCGATCTTCTCAAGCTCGAGCACATCAGGATGCAGATCGAGGCGCGTGACCGCGAGATTGCCAATCCTTACGTCAAGGATGCGCAGGTGATGAACATCCACAATGCGCGGCGCTATATCGGCGACAAGCTGATCCGCACCGCCTCGCCGCACCGCATCCTCGATCCCGCGCAGGGACCGCTGATCGCGGTCAAGCTCAACATCCTCACCCGCAAGACGCTCGGCGGCTTCGAGACCGATCTCGACTCCCGCGTGTTCGGCCAGGAGGGCAGCGTCATTCCCGGCCTCTATGCGGTCGGCGAGGCCGCCGGCTTCGGCGGCGGCGGCGTGCACGGCTATCGCTCGCTGGAGGGCACATTCCTCGGTGGCTGCCTGTTCTCCGGCCGCAATGCGGGCCGCGCAGCGGCGAAGGCGGTGGGGTAGATCATGCGGCGGTGGACGTTGATCGGGGCGCTTGTAGCGGGTCTCGCCGCTGCCCCGGCTGCGTCCGCCGACACCATCGACGTCAACGGCGTGATGCGGTCCTACACCGTGCAACTGCCGGCCAAACGCAGTGTCCCACTCGTGGTCGTGCTGCACGGCAAGACCCAGCGCGGCGCCGATATGGTCGCGCGGACAGCGTGGCCGCAGGTCGCAAAGCGTGAAGGTTTTGCCGTGGCGTTCCCTGACGGGCTCAACCACGCCTGGGCCGATGCGCGAACGAAGGCGGGACCCGCGCTGCGTGGTCCGCCGCCCGGCACCGACGACGTCGCCTTCATCGCGAAGCTGGTCGAGAAGCTCGTGGCGAACGGCACCGCCGATCCGAAACGCGTCTATATCACCGGTATCTCCAATGGCGGCGCCATGGCGATGACGCTCGCTTGCGCCCGCGCCGATCTGTTTGCGGCGGCCGCGAGTGTGGTCATGAACCTCACCGAGGAAACCGCGGTCACCTGTCATCCGTCGCGGCCACTGCCGATGCTGCTCATGAACGGGACCGCCGACCCGCTGGTGCCGTACGAAGGCGGACGCGGATCGAGCTATTTTGCCGCAGACGGGTTCTGGTCGACCGAAGAGACGCTCGCGTTCTGGCGCAAGCTCAATGGCTGCGAGATCGATGACGGCGAAGTAACAGACTTGCCCGACAAGGCGCCTGCAGAGCAGTCCACGGTGACGCGGATCACCTCGCGCTGTCCCAAGGGACACGACGTCGTGCTCTATCGCGTCAAGGGCGGCGGCCACCGCATGCCCGGCTTCGCTCCGGATGCGCGCTTCCCGAGGGTCGCGACCGGGCTGCTCGGACCGCAGAACGGCGACATCGATGGCGCCGAGACGATCTGGACTTTTTTCAGTCAGTTTCCGTGAACGACGCATGCATTGGCAGGCAACGCATGCGTGTCCGGCAACGCATGCGTGCCCGGGGTGGCACGCGGCAGGGCGCTGCGCTAGACAGAGCCGCCATTCCAGCAGGAGATCCCTAATGAGCATTCAGCGTTTCGAAACCGGTCCGCGCATGAGCCAGGTCGTCGTGCACGGCAACACCGTCTATCTCGCCGGCGTCGTCGCCACCAAGGCCGCCGGCGAAAGCGTCACGAAGCAGACCCAGGACATCCTGGCCACCATCGACGGCCATCTCGCCAAGGCCGGCACCGACAAGTCAAAACTGCTCTCGGCCACGATCTACATCACCGACATGAAGACGTTTGGCGAGATGAACGCGGTGTGGGACGCCTGGGTCTCGCCCGGCAACACCCCGGCCCGCGCCACGGTCGAGGCCAAGCTGGCCGCTCCGCAATACACCGTCGAGATCATGGTGACGGCGGCGAAGTAATTTTCGCGTTTCAAATTGGCGCGCGCCGATGACCTCCGAGGTAATCGATCGGCGCGCGCAATCCTTCGATAGTCAGGTCAGCCGAACCTCACGGCGCCATCGAAGGAGAGCAACATGACCGACCACACCGCCATCGCCCACTGCTATATCGATCTCTGGAACGAGCGCACGACGAGCCGCCGGCGCGAGCTGCTGAGCGAGACCTGGACGGCGGATGCGAGCTATGTCGATCCGCTGATGAAGGGCGACGGCGCTGATGGCATCGACGCGCTGATATCAGGCGTGCAGCAGCGCTTTCCCGATTTCAGGTTTAAGCTGATCGGCGAGCCCAACGGCTATGGCGACCATCTACGCTTCTCGTGGGGTCTTGGCCCTGATGGTGTCGACAGCCCGATCAAGGGCACGGACTTCGCCGTACTGAAGGACGGGCGGATCAGGAGCGTCACGGGATTCCTGGATCAGGTGCCCGCGGGCGCGTGAGGGGCTGGGTGCCACCTCAAACTCAGCCGTCGTCCCGGCGAACGCCGGGACCCATACCGCGTGATCTCTCGATTGCGAGAGGCAGGAGTAACGAACGACCGATCTTCGCCAATATCTCCCTGGGGTTATGGGTCCCTGCTTTCGCAGGGACGACACCTTTGGTGGGCGCGAGCTTTGCGCCCACCAAATCATTCCACGGCCAACCGATACGCCGCCTTCGCATTCGCCCCGAACGCCTTCTCCCGCACATTCGGCCCGAGCTTCGCGAGGCACGCCTCCAGCGCGCCCTTGATCTCGCCGTAGCTACCCGCAAGCAGGCACACTGGCCAGTCCGAGCCGAAGATCAAACGGTCCTCGCCGAAACATGTGGCGGCATGCGCGACGAACGGGAACAGCCGCTCCGTATCCCAATCGTCCCAGGCAGCTTCGGTCGCGAGGCCCGAGATCTTGCACCAGACATTACCGCAGGCAGCCAACGCTTTGATGCGATCGGCCCATTCGTCGTTGCCGCCATCGGCGATCGGAGGCTTGGCGGCGTGGTCGAGCACGAAGCGTGCCTGCGGGAAGGCCTGCGCGGTTGCGATCGCGGCCGGCAACTCGCGGGTACGGACGAGGAAATCGTAAGCGAGATCGCGGGCAAACACCGCGGTGAGGCCGCGCTGGACGTCCTCGCGCAGTAGCCAGTCGGGATCGGCTTCATCGTGGACCTGGTGGCGGATGCCGATGAGCTTCTTCCCGCCGGGCGCCGCACGCAGCCGGTCCAGCGTCTCGCCGAGGATGACATCCGTCAGGTCGGCCCAGCCGACCACGCCGATCACCGAGGGCGTCGCATGCGCAATACGCAAGAACTCTTCGGTTTCCTCCAGCGCGGAGCGGCACTGCACCACGATGCTCGCGTCGATGCCGTTCGCCTTCAATAACGGCGCGAGATCGGCGGGACCGAAAGCACGGCGGATCGGCGCGAGCTCGGGCGCATCCATCCAGGGATAGTCGGCGCGCGCGGGATCCCAGAAATGCTGGTGAGCGTCGATGATCATGGCTCACGCTCCGCCCGGCAGCGGCGCCCTTGCGTCGACGAGGTTTCGCGCGCGCAGCTCCTGCCAGAAGGCCTGCGGCACGACCTTCTCCGACATCGCGATGTTATCGGCAACCTCGGCCGCGTTGCGTGCGCCCATCACGGCCACCGTCACGGCCGGATGGGTCATGCAGAACTGAAGCGCGGCGGCCTTCAGCTCGGTGCCGTGCTTGCGGCAGAGTTCATCGAGCTCGACTGCCCGTGAGACCAGCGTCGCATCGGCGTCCTGATAGTTGAACTTCGCACCCGCATGCGGATTGGCCAGAATGCCGCTGTTGTAGATGCCGCCAAGCAAAATGCCGATGTTCTTCGCCTGACAGAGCGGAAACAGCGCATCCAGCGCGCCCTGGTCGAGCAGGGTGTAGCGGCCGGCGAGCAGGAAGCAATCGACCGGCACGGCTTGCGCAAAGCGAACCAGCATTTCCGACTGGTTCATGCCGGCGCCGATCGCTTTGACCGTGCCGTCGTCGCGCAGGCGCTGGAGCGCACGGAAGGCACCGGCGACGGCGGCGTCGTAGTGATCATCGGGATCGTGCACGAGCAGGACGTCGATACGGTCGAGCCCGAGGCGAGCAAGACTCTCGTCCACCGAGCGCATCACCCCGTCATAACTGAAATCGAACACCGGCCGCTCGATCGGCGTGCCCTTGTAGTGCTCGTCCTCGGCGGCGCCGCCATCGGGAGCGCGCAGCAGACGGCGACCTTGGTCGAGATGGCATAGGAGTCGCGCTTCTGCTGCCGCAGGAACCCGCCGAGCCGGCGCTCGGCCAGGCCAAAACCGTAGAGCGGCGCGGTGTCGTAGAAGCGGATACCGGCCGACCAGGCGCGCGCGACCGTCGCCTCCGCATCGGCATCGCTGACGGGACTGAACAATCCGCCGAGCGGGGCGGAGCCGAGGCCGATTGAGGTGATATCGAGAGGGCCGAGCCGCGAGCGTTTCATTCCAATTCTTCCGATTTTCTTCTGGCCGTCCAAAGATCATCTCCCCCGCCTGCGGAAACCGCAAGCGGGGGAGCACGCAGGAGCACGGGGCTGGCGGCGCTCCTACTTCAGCATCTGCGCGACGTTGTCCTTGGTGACGAGATCGAGGCCGGTGTAGACGATCTCTGGCACCTTCTCGCCCTTCTTGATGGCGAGCAGCGTGTCCATCGCCTTCTCGCCCATCTCGAACGGACGCTGGCCGACCAGGGCATTGGCGTAACCATCGCGCAGCAGCTCGAGCTGCATCCTCAGCGTGTCGGCGACGACGAGCGTGAACTTGCCGCTGTCGATGTCCTTCTTGTTCCTGGAGGCGAAGGCCTTGAAGCCCTCGGGGGCGAACATCGGCCAGCCGCCGATCGGAACGATCGCGGCGAGGTCAGGCGTTGCGGTGCGCATGTCCGTCATCTGCTGGACCGCCAGCGCAGGATCGTCGTTGCAGAAGGTCGGAGAGCCCGCGACCTCGGTCCATTTCGAGCCCTTCAGCGCCTCGCGCACGCCGTCGACGCGCTCGGCGAGGTTCTTGGCGCCAGGACCGCCCGAGACCATCGCGTATTTGCCGCCATCGGGCCGCATCTTCAGGAGCTGCTTGCCGAGCGCGACGCCGAACTCCTTGTTGTTGGTGCCGATATAGGCGATGCGCTTCGAGCCGGGCGCATCGGCATCGAAGGTGATGACGGGGATGCCGGCTGCGGTTGCCGCCTCGATCGACTTGGTCATGGCCGCGACGTCGGCGACCGAGATGGCGAGGCCGTCGACCTTCTGGGTGACGAAGTCCTGGATGATCTGCGCCTGCGTTGCCGGCTCGTGCTCGACCGGCCCCTTGTAGATGCATTCGATGTTGCCGAGCTCCTTGGCGCGCTTCAGGCAGCCGTCGCGCGCGAAGTCGAAGAACGGATTGTTCATCGCCTTGGGCACGATGACGAAGCGATAGTTCGCGGCGAACGCCGGCGTCGCCATCATCGCAACGGCGATGCCGGCAAGAAGAAGTTTCCTCATTGTCTCCTCCACCCTTGTTTGGTGCCCATCCTCTCGAAAGCGCCCGGGAAGCGGACAGGCGGCGTTTTCATTGCCTTCCCGGGACGACGTCACGTCAGGTCATCCGCGAGCGGATGCGGTCGACCAGCACGGCCAGGATGATGATCACGCCCACCAGCGTCTGCTGCCAGTAGGAGGAGACCTGCGCCAGCACGAGGCCGTTGCGGATCACCTCGAGCAGCACGCAGCCGACGATGGCCCCGAGCGGGCCGCCGATGCCGCCGGCGAGGTTGGCACCGCCGATCACGGCGGCCGCGATCACGTTGAGCTCATAGGAGGTCGCCATGTTGGCGGGCGCGGATCCGAGCCAGCCGGAGATGATGATGCCCTGGAGGCCCGCGGCGAGCGCGCAGATCACGTAGACTTCGATCTTCACCCGTACCACCGGGATGCCGGTCAGTTCCGCCGCCTTCTCGTTGCCGCCGAGCGCGAAAACGTGGCGGCCGAACGCGCTGTGGTGCAGCACCACCGCCATCGCCAGCGCGAGGATCACGAGATAGATGAACGGCACGGGCACGCCGAGCACGTCGCCGGAGGTCAGCGCGTAGAAATAATCGGCGTCAGGCCCGCCCGGGAAGCTGCCGCGACCGTTGGAGACGACATAGCCGAGCCCGCGCACGATCGAGAGCATGCCGAGCGTGGTGACGAAAGGCGACAGGCCGAGCACGGCGATGCAGAAGCCGTTGACGAGCCCGGCGATCAGCGCGACGCCAAGGCCGGCGAGGATCGACACCAGCAGGATCAGGCCGGGCACGTTGGCCAGCACGGTCTTGCCATCGGCCGCCATGTGCACCAGCGGTGATCCCGGCGCCGACAGCTCGGTCATCACCATCGAGGTGATCATGGCGGAAAAACACATCATCGATCCCACCGAGAGATCGATGCCGCCGGTGATGATGACGAAGGTGACGCCGAGGGTGGCGATGGCGATGAAGGAAAAGTTCTTCGCCACGTTCTGCATGTTGCCTTCGGTGAAGAAGTACGGGCTGGCGAAATGCATGATCACCAGCAACACCGCGAGCGCCAGCAGCACGTAGCCGGTCTGCGAGGCGAAGATGCCGCGCTGCCACCATCTGATCTTGCCGACGTTGGAGAAGGTGATCGGGGATTCCATGGGCATGGCCATCACGCCGCCTCCTTCGCGCCGGTGATGAGGGCGGTGACTTCCTCCGGCGAGGTCTCGTGGATCGGCTTGTCGGCCCGCTTCTCGCCGCGGCGCATGACGATGACGCGGTCGCACACGGCGAACACGTCGGGCATGCGGTGCGAGATCAGCATCACGGCAACGCCCTGCTCCTTCAGGCGGTGGATCAGGCCGAGCACCTGCTCGACCTGCCGCACCGAGATCGCGGCGGTCGGCTCGTCCATCATGACCAGCCGCGCATTGGACAGCCGCGTCCGCGCGATCGCGACGGCCTGACGCTGGCCGCCGGACATCTGCTTGACGAGGTCGTCGGGGCGCGTCTCCGAGCGCAGCTCGCCGAACAAGTCCAGCGCGCGCGCGGCCATCGCCTTGTGGTCGAGCAGGGCGATGGGTCCAAACTTGCGCTTCAACTCGCGGCCGAGAAACACGTTGGCGGCTGCGGACAAATTGTCTGCGAGCGCGAGGTCCTGATAGACGACCTCGATACCGACCGCGCGGGCATCGACGGGCCGGTTGAAATGCACCGCACTGCCGGCAAAGCGCATCTCGCCATGAGTGGGGCGGAAATTGCCGGCGATGATCTTGACCAGCGTCGACTTGCCCGCGCCGTTGTCGCCCATCAGGCCGACCACCTCGCCCGGAAAGACCTGCATGTCGACATCGTGCAGCGCGCGGATCGCGCCGAACTCCTTGCCGATGCCGGAGAGCTCGAGGATCGGTGTCGTCGCGTCAGCCTTTGTCATCAGCGGCGTTCCTCAGACGTAGCGGTTGACCAGGGATTCCAGATATTCCTGCCGGCCCGAGCACGGCTGCGGGTCGAAGCCGGAGCTCATCGCGCGGTCAGCGAGATCGGTGAGCGAGCGCTGACCGCCGAGAATGGCGCGACCTTCTGGGCCGGCCCATCCGTCGTAGCGCGTCGCGATCGGCGTCGTGAGCACACCGCCATCGAGCATGTCGGCGGCGGCAAGGAAGGCGCGCGCGCAGGCATCCATCGAGCCGACATGGGCATGGATCAGATCGTCAGGATCGATCGACTGCCGGCGGATCTTGGCGTCGAAATTAAGCCCGCCCGAGGTGAAGCCGCCGCGGTTCAGGATCTCGTGGAACACCAGCGCCAATTCGGGAACGTTCATCGCGAACTGGTCGGTGTCCCAGCCGAGCAGATCGTCGCCGCGGTTGATGTCGAGCGAGCCGAACACGCCGAGCGCCTCGGCGAGCGCGACCTCGTGATGGAAGGAGTGGCCGGCGAGGATCGCGTGGTTCTGCTCGATGTTGAGCTTGACGTCGTTGAGGAGGTCGTAGCGTTCGAGGAAGCCGCAGCAGGTGGCAACGTCAAAATCGTACTGATGCTTGGTCGGCTCCTTCGGCTTCGGCTCGATCAGGATCGGCCCCTTGAAACCGATCTTGTGCTTGTGCTCGACCACCAGCGAGACGAAGCGGCCGAGCTGGTCGAGCTCGCGCTTGAGATCGGTGTTGAGCAGCGTCTCGTAGCCCTCGCGCCCGCCCCACAGCACATAGTTCTGGCCGCCGAGCCGATGCGTCACCTCCAGTGCGGCGCGGACCTGGCCTGCGGCATAGGTGAAGATATCGGGGTCCGGATTGGTCGCCGCGCCCGCCATGTAGCGGCGATGCGTGAACAAATTGGCGGTGCCCCAGAGCAGGCGGACTTTTGCCGAGGCCATCTTTTCCTCGAACAGATCGGCGATCGCGTTGAGGTTGGCGACGGACTCGCGGAGCGAAGCGCCTTCCGGCGCGGCATCGACGTCGTGGAAGGTGAAGAACGGGACGTCGAGCAGGCGGAACAGCTCGAAGGCGACATCGGCCTTGGCGCGGGCCTGGGCCATTGCGTCGCTGCCGTGATGCCACGGCCGCAGGAACGTTTCGCTGCCGAAGGGATCGCCGCCGGGCCAGCACAGCGAATGCCAATAGCAGACCGCAAAGCGCAAATGATCCTCGAGCCTGCGCCCATGCACGATGCGGTCCTTGTCGTACCAGCGGAAGGCATGTGTGTTCGCCGCATCCTTGCCCGCAAAGGTAACGGGCGTGCTGGCATCGAAGAATCTGGCTGGCGCGTTCACTTAAATCGTCTCCTTCAATGCGGGATAAAGCGCGCGCCAGCGGCGATAGGCCTCGTCATAGGCGGCGGTCACGGATGGACGGGGTGCGAAACTCGCAAGCCGCCTCGGGCGGGTGCAGACATCAGCCGGCTGCTCACCGGTGGCGGCGAGCCGTCCGAGCCGTGCGGCACCGAGCGCGGCACCCACCTCGCCCTCTTCAACGCGATGGACGGGAATGCCGAGCACGTCGGCGCAGATCTGCGCCCACAGCGGCGAGCGCGAGCCGCCGCCGACCAGATCGAGTTCAGTGATCGGCCCGCTGGCCGAGCTGAGCGCCGCCAGATTGTCGCGCGCGGCGAAGGCGACGCCTTCGAGCACGGCCTGCACGATCTGGCCGCGCCCGGTCGCCGCCCGCAACGTCCTTCGCCATGCCCCAACGCCGCGCGTGTTCCGGCGCGAGCGTCGCGCTGACCTCGCTGCCCTCGGCGAGGCGCGGCATGTGGTGAAGATCGAGGCCTGTCGCATGCAGCAGCAGGGCTGACCAGCGGCGCTCGCCGACATCGAGCCATAGCGTGCCGGCCGCATCCGACATGTCCTCGACCATCTCACCGGTCAGCCGATAGCGCACATAGGCCTTTGGCAGCAGCACCTTTGCGACGCGCGCGAAGATCTTCGGCTCATGCCGCGCGACCCAGAGCAGCTTTGGCGCGGTGAAACCGGGCATCGCCGGATTGCCGGCGATCATGTGCAGTGACGGACAGCGCCGCTCCAGCGCCACGCATTCGGCCTGCGAACGGCCGTCGTTCCAGAGAATCGCCGGGCGCAGCGGCCGTCCATCCTCGCCGAGCAACGTCGCGCCATGCATCTGCCCCGATAGCCCGATGCCGGCGACCCGCGCGACCTCGCGCGGATGATGGCGCGCGAGATCATCGACCGCGCCGATCGCCGCATCGACCCAGGCATCGGGGTCCTGCTCGGACCACAGCGGCGCCGGATGCGACAGCGCAAGCTCGCGCGTCGCCGTCGCGATAACCGCGCCGGCTGCATTCACGAGCACCGCCTTCACACCGGACGTGCCGATGTCCAGTCCGAGATACACGCCATCCTCCCTTTTGCCTGTCACCGGTGAGCGATCTTGAAGTCGCCTTGTCCGCCATGTGTCGTTCAAAGTCCGCTGCCGCTAAGGCAGATTGTCCCGCATCACGATGTCGATCCTGATCTTCTCCTGTTCGCGCAGGATCGGCTCGCCGCGCGCGAGCGCGAGCAGCACGCGCACCGCGGCACGCGCCTCATGTCCCGGATTCTGCGAGATCGCGGCATCCATCACGCCCTGGAGCAGCAGCCGGCGCGTCAGCGCGGTGACGTCGTGCCCGACAAACACGACCTTGTCGCGGCCGGCCTCGCTCAACGTCTTGTCGTTCAACGCCTTGGCAACGCCCTGTGTGCCCGCGCCGACGTTATAAAGCCCGACTATGTCAGCATGCCTGCCCAACAGCCGCGCCAGCAGCTGCTCGGAACGGTCGTCCTCGTCGCGCCCTTCCAGCACTGGCAGCACGCTGAGGGCAATCACCCGACCATCCAGTATGTCGATCACCAGCAGGGCTTGCCCCGCATGCCGCCGGCCAGCCGCCCGACCAATGCGCCGGCGGTGCGGCCCGCGGCGATATTGTCGATGCCGACATAATGGTGGCGGCGCGAGGACGGCACGTCCGAGACCAGGGTGACGACCTTGGTGCCGGCCTCGACGAGATCGTCGATCGCGGCGCGGACACCGGGATGATTCAGCGCCACCACGGCGACGCCGTCATAATCGTCCGACAGCGCCTCCAGCGAGGCTGCCAGCACGGAGGGGTCGAACACGTCGTCGCGACCATCTCGACATTGAGGCGGCGGGCCGAGAGCCAGGCCGACATCTCGCCGAGATAGGCCTCGATCTGCTGCATGAACGGGTTCGGCCCCGACGGCATCACGAAGGCGAAGCGGCGCGCGCGGCCGCGGGCGAGCTCGGCGGCCGCCACATGCGGCTGGAAGGAATTGCGCTCGATCGCCTCCCTGACGCGCCGGACCGTGTCCGGCCGCACGCCGGGCCGGTTGTGCAGCACTCGGTCCACGGTCGCGAGGCTCACGCCCGCCTGACGGGCGATGTCCTTCAGCGTCAGCGCAGTGGCAGTGAGAGCGTCTTCAGCCATGGCTGAAGGCTAGCAGAGGCGTTTTGAGGTGCGCAACTCATTTTGAGGGGCGATGAAATATTTTCGTGCCCCGGTTGCGTCCGGGCCGGGCTAGCCGCCGGTCAGATCCAGCGTCAGGAACAGGCTGTTGGAATCTTCGACATAGCCCTCGAACGGGCCGCAAAGCACAAAGCCGTGCGCCTGGTAGAGCGCGTGCGCGGGCTTGAAATAATCCCACGAGCCGGTCTCGAGGCTGAGCCGTTCCAGACGGCGCACGCGGGCCTCCGCGATGATGTGGCGGAGCATCTGGCCGCCAAAGCCGCGCCGCCGCGTGGTCTTAAGCGTATGCATCGACTTCACCTCGCCATGGTCGGCGGAAAGCGTCTTCAGCGCCCCGGTGGCGACCAGCGTCTCGCCGTCCCAGCCGGTCCAGAACGCGACGTCGCTCGCACGAAGGCCGGCCAGATCGAGCGCATGGGCACTGCCTGGCGCGGTCTGCGCCCGGGCCGCCGTGACGTGATGATCGAGCAGCGCAATGACGCGCGGATCGAAGGTGTCGCCGGTGCGGATCTGCATCGTCACGGCCGCACGCCGCTTGCGAGCTGCTTCTGCATGAAGACGAGATCGAGCCAGCGGCCGAACTTGCAGCCGACCTCAGGCATGCGGGCAACCTCTGCGAAGCCGAGCGAGGCATGCAAGGCGATCGAGGCGGCGTTGGCGCCATCGATGCCGGCCACCATCGCATGCTTGTTCAACGCCGTGGCGCGTTCGATCAGCGTCGCCATCAGGCTGCGGCCCACGCCAAGCCGATGATGTCGCTCGCTGACATAGACCGAATTCTCCACGGTGTGGCGGTAGCCGGGAAACGGGCGGAAATCACCGAACGAGGCGAAGCCGACGACTTCCCTGCCCTTCATCGCGACCAGCACGGGATAGCCGGCCTCCTGCCGCGCGAAAATCCACGCGCGCCGCGACGCCAGATCAGCCGGGCCGTCGGTCCAGACCGCCGTGGTGTTGAGCGCGGCATAATTGTAGATGGCGAGGATGTCCGCAGCATCCTCCAGCGTGGCGTCCCGCACGATCAGGGGCATCACATTTTCCCGTAAGACGTGCCGCGCCGCGTGATGATGACGTAGCGGGCATCCTGTTTGGTTTCGTTCTCGAAGGTCACCGCACGCATCACGTCGAAGTCGAGACAGTCGCCGTCGCGCAGGCGCACCGACTTGGCGTCGATATGCACGCAGACCGCCCCTTCCAGCATCAGGAGTTGCTGGGTGAAGGCGTTGCGGCCCCACGGGCTGTAGGACACACGCGCGCCGGCCGGCAGGTCGACGACAATGATCTCGATGCCGCTGGCCGCATCCGGCGGCGAGGCATGACGCCGCCGGTAACCGCTGTCGGGATCGCGCCAATGCGGCTGGTCGGCCAGGCGCATCAGCCGCTCCGGCGGCTTCTCCGCGAGCGCGACGACATCGCTGAGGGTGACGTCGAGCGCGGCGCAGAGCTTGTTGAGCAGCGCGGCCGTCGCACTGCTCTGCGCCCGCTCCACCCGCCCGATCATGGCCCGGCTGACGCCGGAGCGCACTGCCAGCTCGTTCAACGTCATGCCGCCTTGCGTCCTCAACGTCTTCAAGCGACGACCGATTGCACGGTCGAGTTTCTGCTGGTCCATCTCTTTGCAGGTCCTGGTCTTCATCCGAACTTTGCCCGGCAGGAGGACCGCGCCCATCGGGCGGGGAGAAGCTTAAGGCTGGCGAGGCGCGCGTGCCGGGGGGCGAGAGCTAATATATTAGAATCTTTGCGGGGCCTGTAGGGCCGACTAGGATGCGCCCCACCACGATGGACCCGGGAGGCGACGACATGGGCGAGCCGACGCAGCGGACGATCAAGGCCAATGGCATCAGCCTCAACGTCGCCGAGCAGGGCGAGGGGCCCATGGTGTTGCTGTGCCACGGCTTTCCGGAAGGCTGGTACTCCTGGCGCCACCAGCTCGAGGCGTTGGCGGCGGCCGGCTACCATGCAGTTGCGCCCGACATGCGCGGTTACGGCAAGAGCGATCGGCCCGAAGCGATCGACCAGTACACGATCCTCCATATGGTCGGCGATCTCGTCGGCGTGCTCGATGCCTTCGCGGCAAAGCATGCCGTCATCGTCGGCCACGATTGGGGCGCAACGATTGCCTGGCACACCGCGCGCCTGCGGCCCGATCGCTTCCGCGCCGCCGCCATTCTCAGCGTGCCCTATCGGCCGCGCAGCGAGGTGCGGCCGACCAGCGTCATGCCACAGACGGCGGACGCGCAGTTCTATCAGCTGTACTTCCAGGAGCCTGGAGTCGCCGAAGCCGAGTTCGAACGCGACCCACGTGCCACGCTCGGCGCCATGCTCTTCGGCGGTTCCGGCGAAGGAGTGGCAGCGATCCGCGCCAATGCCGAGCGTCAGGGGCGGACCGCTGGCGTCGGCATGGTCTCACGCAAGGACGGCATGTTGCCGAAGGTGCAGGTGCCGCTGCCGTCGTGGCTCAGCGCCGCCGATCTCGATTATTACGCCGCCGAATTCGCCCGCAGCGGGTTTCGCGGACCGCTCAACTACTACCGCAACATCGATCGCAACTGGGAGCTGGTGGGCGCCTTCGAGGGCGTGAAGGTGGTCGTGCCCGCGCTCTACGTCGCCGGCGACCACGACATGGTCATCGCCTTCCCCGGCGCCGCCGAGCACCTCGCCAACATGAAGCAATGGGTGCCGCAGCTGCGCGAGATCAGGATGCTGCCAGGCTGCGGACACTGGACGCAGCAGGAACGGCCGACGGAGGTGAACGCGGCGCTTGTCGAATTCCTGCAGAGCTTACCGAACTAAAGCTTGGAGCGGGCGAAGGGAATCGAACCCTCGTATGCAGCTTGGGAAGCTGCCGTTCTACCATTGAACTACGCCCGCGGATGCGTTGCTCACGCCCGACCTGATTAGCCGAGACGGCGCGCGCCGCCAAGCGATTTGGCGCACTCGGCCGGACGCTTCTTAAGGTTTTGGCAAGATTCCAGGTGCGCGCGATTGTGGCGGTGTTATGATCGCCTGTCTGGGGAGAGACGTGCACTGAGTGGGGCGTGCGCATGGTGGGGCGTGCTTACGCGATATTCGACACGGCGATCGGGCGCTGCGGCATCATCTGGAGCAGCACCGGCGTCGTTGCCGTGCAATTGCCCGAGGCGCGGGAGATCGACACCCGCCGTCGGATTTTCCAAGTCCATCCCGAAGCGCGCGAGCAGCGCCCATCCGAGAACGCCGAGCTGGCGATCGAGGGGATCGTGGGCCTGCTGCAAGGCGGCGATCCCGATTTCTCCGAGGTCGGCCTGGACGCCGGCGGCGTGCCCGGCTTCAACCGGCGGGTCTATGAATACACCTGCACGATCCCGCGCGGAGAGACGCGCACCTACCACGAGATCGCCAAGGCGCTGGGCGCCTCCGGCGCCGCGCATTCGGTGGCGCAGGCGATCGCGAAAAATCCCTACATGCTGATCGTGCCTTGCCACCGGGTGCTGGAGGCCGGCAATTACACCGACCGGATCTCGCCTTACGGCGGGGTGATCTCCAAGCGGCGGCTGCTGTCGCTGGAGGGCGCCCACCCGGTCGCCAGCAAGACGCTGTTCGAGGTGCTGTTGCCCGTTGCCCCTTCGAGACCGAGCTAAGGCGCGATCTCGATCGCGCCTTAGCTTTGTTTTTTGGGCATGATCTTGTCGGACAACCGCTACACACTTGTCCGGATCATCCCTAGATAGGCGGGATGGACGCAACCACGCTGCTGACGACACGTTCGATGACCGTCTCCGAGTTTCGCTGCGATGCGGGACCGGACGACACGCCATTTGCGGAATGCCGCACCGGCCATTCCATCGGCTATGTCCGCTCCGGCAGCTTCGGTTGCCATTGCCGCGCCGGCTTCTTCGAGCTGGTGGCGGGATCGATGCTGGTCGGCGCGCCCGGCGAGGAATACACCTGCACGCATGAGCATGTCTCGGGCGACGTCTGCCTCGGCTTCTCATTCAGCGAGGACCTGGTCGATGCCCTCGGCGGGTGGCGCGAGGTCTGGCAGGTCGGCGCGACGCCGCCGCTGCCCGAGCTGATGGTGCTGGGCGAGCTCGCCCAGACGGCAGCAGATGGCAACAGCGACTTGGGCCTCGACGAGATCGGCCAGATTCTTGCGGGCCGCTTTGTCGAGATCGTCTCCGGCAAGGCGCGCAAGCAGGCCACACCGACCGCACGCGACCGACGCCGCGCGGTCGAGGCTGCGCTGTGGATCGATGACAATTCGCATACTGAGGTCGATCTCGAACAGACCGCAAAGCAGGCGGGCCTCAGCCCGTTCCATTTCCTGCGGCTGTTCTCCGCCGTGCTTGGCGTCACCCCGCATCAATATCTGGTGCGCTCGCGGCTGCGGCATGCGGCGCGCCGGCTTACTGAGGACGACATCGCCGTCACCGACATCGCCTATGACGTCGGCTTCGGCGACCTCTCCAACTTCGTCCGCACGTTTCATCGCGCGGCCGGCGTATCGCCGACCAAGTTCCGGCAGGCCTCGAAGGGAAAGCGCAAGATTCTCCAAGAGCAGCTTGCCCTCAACTGACTAGTTTCGTCTCCGGCGCGCGCCAGTTGCGGCGCGCTTTGCAAATGGAGACGACTATGTATGACCACATCGGATTGCGCGTTGCCGACCTCGACGCCGCCACGCGCTTCTACACCGCGGTGCTGGCGCCGCTCGGCTATGGCCTGTGCTCCAGCGGCGACGGCTATGCCGGCTTCGGGCCGAAGGGAGAGCCCGCGTTGTGGCTGCACCTGAACAAGGGACGCAAGGCCGACGGCGCGCATATCGCGTTTCGCGCCGGGGATCACGACGCGGTCAAGGCGTTTCACAGTGAGGGCTTGAAGAGCGGCGGCCGCGACAATGGCGGCGCCGGGCCGCGCAAGGATTACAGCCCGACCTATTACGCGGCGTTCTTGATCGATCCCGATGGCAACAATGTCGAGGCGGTTTGTGCGTGAGCGCTAGCCGCGCACGCGCTTTCGTAGGGTGGGCAAAGCGAAAGCGTGCCCACCAACCATCAATGGTGGGCACGGCGCTTCGCGCCTTTGCCCACCCTACCAATACCGCATTTGAGGAAACTCCCATGGCCTCCATCCACAACGACATTCCCCTCTCCGCCTCCGCGAGCGACGTCTGGGACGCGGTGCGCGATTTCGGCGCGCTGCCTCAGCGGCTGGTGCCGGGCTTCGTCACCGCCTGCACGCTCGATGGCGATGCGCGCATCGTCACCTTCGCTAACGGCTCCGTCGCGCGCGAGGTGCTGGTCGATTGCGACGATGCCCGGCAGCGGCTGGTGTATGCGATCGACAGCGAACGGCTGAAGCATTACAGCGCCTCGGTGCAGGTGATCGCCGAAGGCGACAAGAGCTGCCGCCTGGTCTGGATCATCGACATGCTGCCGAACGAGCTTGCGCCCTATGTGCAGGGGCAGACGAAGGAAGCCGTCGTCGCGATGCACAAGGCGTTTCCGCCCGCGGCCTGAACACGCTCTGTGACTTCAGGCACAGAGCCCTCTCTTCGGCGGCCGTAACCATGGCCGCGTGCGTCCGGTTGGCTCCGCTCTCCCGGCGGCGCCGCGCACGCGAGGAGCAGGCCATGAGAGGTGCGGACAAGGTGATCTGCCAGGCGGCCGCCGTGCTGCTGCTGTTTTCGATTTCGAGCGCGCCGGCAAAGGCGCAGTTCCTCGGCGGCGGCGCTGCCGGCGGCGAGGACATGATGACCCAGATGGCGCCGATGCTGGAGATGATGAAGGCGAAGATGGGCAAGCGCCGCTTCGCCATGCTGATGCGGACCATGGGCCCGATGATGAGCCGCATGATTGAGAATGGCGGCGGCGGGTTTGGTGGTGGTCTTGGCGGCCTCGCCGGCGGCAATCTCGGCGGGGGGGTCGGCGCGCCCAATTACGGCGGCTACATGCCGATGGGCGGCGGCACCATGCCGGCCGGATTCGGCGGCATGGGCGGCGGCGATATCATGGGCATGCTCGGCGGCGCCGGCGGCGGTGACATGATGGCGATGATCCCGCAATTGATGCGGCTCGCCAATGCCGGCGGTGGCGGCCATCGCCGCCACAAACATCGCTAGATCGCACGCGCGCAGTACCGCCGCTTGGCAGCTCCGGAAAACGAAGCAACCATCCTTCGGGGCACGAAGGATGGTTGCACCGGGTCAGGGGCGTGATGCGTCGGGGGCTATCAGACCCGGTCGTTGAGAAGGACGCCGGACAACGAAGCGTTTGCAGTCGCCGCGTCGCTCGATCCCGCACTGTAGGTCTGATCGTCGAGCGAGTTCTTCAGCGATTGGAGAAATTGTTGCAGCAGCTCCGTCGCCGACGTGCTGCTTGACGAACTATCCGTGCTGTTCCCGGTCGTCGTATCGCCTGATCCCGTCGCGCTGGACGAGGTCGAATCCGTGAGCGAGCTTGTCAGCGACTGAAGGAATTGCTGAAGCAAGTCCACCAGCGGATTGCCACTCGATGAACTATCCGTGTCGCTGACGGAAGAGCCGTCCGACGGCGGCGGTCCGGGAGGCGGTCCGCCTGCGCCACCCGGCCCGCCGGGTCCTTGCGAGAAGGCCGCCTTGAAGATGCCTTGCAGCTCGGTGGCCTGCTGATCGGTCAGCTTACCGCTCGAAACCTCCTGCTGGATGAGATCATCGATCTTCGAACCGAACGCGCCGGGCGACAGCCGGCTGCCGCTGGACTGATCGCCGGTCGTGCTCGATTGCAAGGCGGAATCGATATCGCCGAGCGCGGACGACAGCGCCGTTTGATCGGTCGAACTGATCGCGCCGGAACTGACTTCCGTTTGCAGCTCGTCTTGCAGCCGCTGCAATGGCGATGCGTGGTGATGGTGGAAGGAGAGCGACGAAATCGAGGTCATGTGGGCTTCCGTGCTTCTGGTGGACTCGCGGCGAAATTGTTCGCAGGAGCTGGCGCGGAGCCTTCGCAAGGCGCAGCCGTCGTTACCCGGTATTGCCAGGCGACGAATGGAAATATTCGGAAACAAAAATCCGGCTGACGCGCCTAATCCGCGGCCGACAGCACCGGCCTGATCGTCGGCTTGCTGTCGCGCGGTCCCCAGCGCGTCAGCACGACGCTGGAGCAAGAGAGCAGGCCGAGCAGGACCATCGAGCTTGCGGCCAGCCAGAAGAAGCTCTGCGCGGTGGCGTCGTGCGTCGACAGCCACCAGCCGACGGCCGAGATGTAGATCAGCCGCGCGGTCTGTGCCAGCACCGGGCCGATCACCTTCGCCGCACCTTGCGAGGAGAAATACATCGTCGTGGCAAGGCCGAAGAAGGCGTAGAACGGCCCGACCGTCGAGAGATATTGATGGCTCGCCGCGCGCACGGCCGCGCTGTCGGTGAAGATGTTGACCCAGAGGTCGGGGAAGATCGCAACCAGGCATGCCGGCGTGCCGACCGCCACGAAGGCGGCGGCACTGGCGATCCAGGCGATGCGCCGGGCTCGCGCGATGCGACCCGCGCCGATCGCCATGCCGACCATCGGCACGCAGGCGATGCCGAACGAGAATGCGATCGAGGTCAGCAAAAACTCCAGCCGCGCGCCGATGCCATAGCCGGCGAGGATCGCCGTGCCGAACTTCGCCAGCATGTGGGTGAAGATCGAGATCGTCAGCACCGATTGCAGCGGCGAGAAGCAGGCGATGGCGCCGACCTTCAGGATGTCGAAGAACATCGCCCATTGGATGCGAAGTCCGCGCAGCTTCGGTGCTATCCGGGCGCGGCCGGAGAACAGGTACCAGCCCATGATGCAGATGTTCATGGAGTAGGCGATCAGCGCGCCGGCCGCGACGCCGCGCATGCCGAGCTGCGGCACAGGGCCGAGCCCGAGGCCGAGCGTACCGCCGAGCACGATCTGCCAGGCCGCGGAGTTGAGGATGAGGAACGACGGCAGCTTCATGTTGCCGGTGCCGCGCAAAACGCCGGCCATGGTGTTGAGCAGCCAGGGCAGCACCGCGCCGCCGAAAAACACCTGCGTGTAGGCGATCGCGTGCGTCAGCACATCGCCGCGGCCGCCGAGCATTTCGAGCACCCTGGGCCCGAAGATCAGCATGCCCAGCATGAAGACGAGGCCGAAGCTGATGCCGATCAGCATCGCATGCACGGCGAGCGTGCCGGCACGCTCGCGATCGCCGGCGCCGAGCGCGCGTGCGATGGCGGAAGCCACCGCGCCGCCCATGGCGCCGCCGGACATCGTCATGGTCAGGATCACTGTCGGAAACACCAGCGCCATCGCAGCCAGCGCCTCGACGCCGAGCCGGCCGATATAGGAGGTCTCCGCGATCACCGTGCAGGTGCCGGCCGACAGCGCGATCACGTTCGGCCAGGCGAGAGAGAGCAGCGTGCGCAGGATCGGCCCGTCGGTCAGCGCGCTCTTCACGGGAGGCGGAGGCGGTGGCAGCGGGCGCTCTTGCTCATCGACCGGGATTTCGGCGATGTCGGACATGTCCTCTCCCGGGCGCAGGCGCCATTTGCGGCGCGGCAATGAACAGGTGTGCCAATCAATGACTTCGCGCGGAAGGCGCTGCGGTGGTTGTTAGCACGGCCATTGCCGATTCCTCCTGCGTCAGGTGCAGGCGTGCCCTGCGGCATCGCATTCCAGCCCGTGGAATTGCGGCTCCTCTCCCTCTCTTCTCCCTCTCCCCGTTCTTACGGGGAGAGGGTCGGGGTGAGGGGCCCCATCCGCAAGGAAGGTGACAGCTAGACTCACGGAGAGTCCCCCCTCACCCGCCGCGCTACGCGCGTCGGCCTCTCCCCGCACGCGGGGAGAGGCGAAGTGCGCGGCGGCAGCGCCGGCTATCCGATCGTCCAGACCAGCGGCGGACGTCCACCGGCGGTGGCTCGCGTCTGTACACCGATATGCCGGCCGCATCCCGCGGCGAGGCCCTCGAACAATCCTTCGAGCACCTTGGCGCAGGTCCGGTGATAATCGGCGACATCGTCCATCAGCTTCCAGCTCTGCTGGCGGATTTCGAAGCTGCCTTCGGATTGTGTGGTCTCTGTCGCATCATCCTGCGCGGCGAACAGCGCGTTCAGGAACGATGCGAAATCGCCCGCGCCACCGCGGCGCATCGACAGCGCAGCCGCGACCTCATCGAAATACTGCATGCCGATCAGCTTGCCCGTGAGATGCAGGAGATAGCCGGCATCCTCCGGCCCGAACAGCTGCACCATCACGGGAGCTGCGGTGCGCACATATTCCATCGCGTAGTTGCGATAGGCTTTTTCAAGCCGCGGCTTTGGCCAACTCGCGACAGGGAGCTCGGGCGCTGTCTTGGCATCGAACAACGGTGCCTCCAGATGCCGCGCGAAGACGAGGCGCTGATCCAGCTCGAGGGGATGGTCGTATTGATGATAGTAGCCTTCGAGCCCGTCCTGGCCATCGACGCTCTGCTTGGTGCAGACGAAGCCGAGCCTGATATCGCCGAGCGCGACGCCGTTGTTGGCGTGCCAGCCGCGCAGCATCGCGCGGCTCACCTCGCCCGGCACGCCGCAGATCGCGGTGCCCTTCCAGATCCAGCGCGGCGGCGGATAGCGGATCCAGGCCTTGGTGTCGCTCTCGTACATGTATTCGACATGCACGCCGCCGATCCAATTGGAGAGGTAGTGATATTGCGCGGCGGCCACCGCCGGCGGCAGATGATCGATCCCGAGCTTCTTGAGCCCGGGCAGGAAACGCTCCTGCTGCTGGCGACGGAACACGCGGAAGACAAACTCCGCCGCATCCGCCGTGCCGCGTCGCGTGACGACCGTGAGGATGAGACCGGTGAAATAGGCGTGATAGAGGTCTGCGACCGCGCGCCAGCGCTTCCATTGTGCGGCTTGCGCGGCATCTACTGCTGCGGTCATGTTCACTCCCGATCGTGGTTTTGATCGAGTGTGTCACTGCGACTGGTAGCAGGCAACCTGACGCTTATGCAGGACGCCCTGCGCGGCGGCCCGTCAATTCCGCATCACGAATTTTGTGCAAGCCTCGCGGCGCGCTCTCGCTCGACGCGCTCGGTGACGTCGCGTGCCATCGCCACCGATCCCTGCACCGCGCCGCCGGGATCCCGCACCAGCGCGAAGGTCATCTCGATGTAGAGCTTGCGCCCGCTCTTGTGCAGCGCGCGCGTCAGCGTCGGCTTGCCCGCAAGCTTCATCGTCCCGCTCGCGAGCGCAGCCTCAAATCCTTTCCAGTGCGCGGCGCGCAGATGTTCGGGAATGATGAGGTCGAGGTTCTGGCCGAGCGCTTCGTCCGCGGAGAAGCCGAACAGCGCGGTCGATGCGCGATTCCAGCGCGTGATCGTACCGGAGCGATCGGAATAGATCAGCGCGTCCGCGGCGTCGTTGAGGATTCTTGCGTCGAGGTGGGATTGATCGGTCATGGTGAGACCTCGCATGTCGCTGGATTTCGTTGCGCATCCTGCCACACATTCGGTGTCATCGCCCGACTTGATCGGGCGATCCAGTACTCCGAAGCGGACGTGATCAAATCGAGAGGCCGCGGCGTACTGGATGCCCCGGTCAAGCCGGGGCATGACAGCGGAGTGTGCTGCTACACCCGAAAATGCTTCGATAGTTTGAGGCCTTGCGCCTGGTAGTTGGAACCGATGCGCTGGCCGTACATCGCGTCGGGACGCGCGAGCATCTTTTCATAGACGAGACGGCCGACGATCTGGCCGTGCTCGAGGATGAACGGCACCTCGCGCGAGCGCACTTCCAGCACGGCGCGTGCGCCCTGCCCCCCAGCGCCGGCATAGCCGAAGCCGGGATCGAAAAAGCCGGCATAGTGTACGCGGAATTCGCCGACCAGCGGATCGAACGGCACCATCTCCGCGGCGTAATCCGGCGGCACCTGCACCGCTTCCTTGGAGGCGAGGATATAGAACTCGCCGGGGTCGAGGATCAGGCTACCATCAGGACGGGCCGAGATCGGCTCCCAGAAATCTTCCACCGCATAGCCGGCGCGGCGATCGACATCGACGACGCCGGTGTGGCGCTTGGCACGATAGCCGACGAAGCCGTTGGCCTTCTCGCCAGAGAGATCGACCGAGACGGCGACGCCGCCGGAGAGATCGGCATTGTCGATGTCGACGAGGCGCTCGGCAGCATGCAAGCCGTCGAGCTCGTCGGCATTGAGGATGGCGTCACCAGTGCGGAAGCGCACCTGCGACAGACGCGAGCCCTCGCGCACCAGCACCGGAAACGTCTTCGGGCTGATCTCGGCATAAAGCGGGCCGTGATAGCCGGCGCCGATCATGTCGAAGCGGCGGGTGCCGTCAGCGATGACGCGGGTGAAGACGTCGAGCCGGCCGGTCGAGCTCTTGGGGTTCGCGGCCGCGACGATCTCCGGCGGCAGCGCCAGGCTCTCGAGCAGCGGCACGATGTAGACGCAGTTGGTCTCCAGCACCGCACCGTCGGCGAGGCTGAACTCATGCAGCTTCAATTCGTCGATGCGCTCGGCGACGGTGGCGCCGGGGCCTGGCAGGAAGCTGGCGCGGACGCGATAGGCGATGTCCCCGAGGCGCAGATCGAGGCTTGCCGGCTGGATCTGGCTTTCGACGAAATCGTATTCGGGCAGGATGAGGCCTGCTTCCGCCATCGCCGCGATCATGCGGTCGGGCAGGATACCATTGGCGTCGGCGGCAACCGTAAAGCTCAACCGGGGGTCCTCATCAGGGGGCAAACGCATCCGGACATGCCGGAAATACTAGCCTTTTACGGCTATCCGATGGACGCCTTGACGGAAAGGGCATTGCGGAATATGAGCATCACTTATCCCGTGGTGATTTGAGCCGGCCGGCTTGCAGCCACGTTAAATAAGTCGCTAAACAGGCCGGGGACCTCTGTGATCCCGGCCCGTGGAGATATCCAGGCCGGTTTTTTTGTGACCGTTTTCGACGAGGCGGTCATATCGGAGGGTCCTATGTCGAAGTCGCCTGCCAACTACCGTCCCGAAACCCGCCTGGTCCATTCCGGCACCCTGCGCTCGCAATATGGCGAGACGTCGGAGGCGCTGTTTTTGACGCAAGGCTACGTCTACAACAGCGCCGAGGAGTGCGAGGCGCGGTTCAAGGGCGAGGACCCCGGCTTCATCTATTCGCGCTACTCCAACCCGACGATCGCGATGTTCGAGCGCCGCATGATCGAGCTCGAAGGCGCCGAAGCCGCCCGCTCGGCGGCAACCGGCATGGCCGCGGTGACCACGGCGATCCTGGCGCCGCTGAAGGCCGGCGATCACGTGGTGGCCTCCCGCGCCCTGTTCGGCTCGTGTCTCTACGTCATCCAGGACCTCTTGCCGCGCTACGGCATCGAGACCACGCTGGTCGACGGAGCCAATCTCGACGAGTGGCAGCGGGCCGTAAGGCCCAACACCAAGACGTTCTTCCTGGAGAGTCCGACCAACCCGACGTTAGACGTGCTCGACATTCCCGGCATCGCCGAGATCGCGCACAAGGGCGGCGCGCGGCTCGTCGTCGACAACGTGTTCGCGACGCCGATCTGGCAGAGCCCGCTCGCGCTGGGCGCCGACGTCGTCGTCTACTCCGCGACCAAGCACATCGACGGCCAGGGCCGCTGCCTTGGCGGCATCATCCTGTCGTCGGAAGCCTTCATCGCCGAGCACATCCACAATTTCATGCGCCAGACCGGCCCGTCGATCTCGCCGTTCAACGCGTGGGTTCTCCTGAAGGGCCTTGAGACGCTCGGCGTGCGCGTGCGCGCGCAGACCGATACGGCTGCGCGGATCGCAGAGGCACTGGCGAGCCATCCGAAGATTTCGCGGCTGGTCTATCCCGGTCGCGCCGATCATCCGCAGGCGGCGCTGGTGAAGAAGCAGATGCGCGGCGGCTCGACGCTGGTCGGCTTCGAGGTCAAGGGCGGCAAGGCGGCGGCGTTCCGCGTGCTCAACGAGCTCAAGCTTGCGAAGATCTCGAACAATCTCGGCGATGCCAAGAGCCTCGTCACGCATCCGGCGACCACGACGCATCAGCGCCTGAAGCCGGAAGACCGTGCCGCGCTCGGCATCAGCGAGGGATTCATCCGTTTCTCCGCAGGCCTCGAGCATGCGGACGATCTGATCGAGGATCTGACGGCGGCGCTGGAGAAGGCGTGACGGGCGAATGGCGAATAGTGAGTGGCGAATAGATCTCTATTCGCTACTCGCCATTCCCTATTCGCTTCTACATCGGCCGATACGTCCGCACGTCAGCGGGCACGTTCACGCCGATCTTGATCTGGCCGACTGAGCGGATGATATCGTCGCCGAGCAGCTGGGCGAAGCAGGCGTAGCCCCAATCGTTCATGTGCAGGCCGTCGGCGATCACGAAACTCTCGACCGGAATCGATTGGTTCTCGTGCCAGTCGCGCATCACCTCGAAGCGCGGGAAAATGCCGACGTGACGGAGCTCGGCGACCTTGCCGAGCAGCTTCACCATCTTGCCGGCGCTCTCCTTGCGCTGGTTGACGGCCGGCGAATATTGCGGATCGACCAGCACGATGTCGGCGCCGCCGGCGGCCTGGATGCGGGCGATGCCGTCCTCGACCATCTTGGCGGTGTCGCCGGGATCGAGGTTGCGCAGCACGGCGTTGGTGCCGACCTGCCAGATCACCAGATCCGGATGCACGTCGATCACCTCCTTCTGGAGGCGCTTCATCATCTCGGGCGCGTCCTCGCCGCCGACGCCGGCATTGACGACGGTGATGTCCGCGGTCGGATATTGCCGGCGCAGCTGCGCGGCGAGACGGTTCGGATAGTTGAACTCCGGGGAGCTCGCACCAAATCCCGCGGTCGACGACGAGCCGAACGCGACGATGACGACGGGCTGGCCGGCGACGAGCTTGCTTGCGACATGCGGCAGCGAGCCCATCGCCTTCGGGCCGCCCTTGTTCGCGTCCTTGGGAGGCAGGCAAGGCACGCGGCTAAGGATGTCGCCGGCGGATTTCGCGACCTGCTTCACCTTGTCGATGGCACGCGATGTGATACCGCGCTGCTCGGGTGACGTCGCGGCGACGGTGGTCTGGGCGGGCGGTGCGGAATTAGCCGATCGGGTGTCGCCTGCGCGGCTTGCGCCTGCGCGCGCGACTGCGAGGCCGGAGTCAGCAACAGCAGCGCCGCCGCCGCGGGCGCAGCCAGCGATGCCGTCAGGCAAAAAGGGCGGAAGGTACTCATTAACGCTAGTCCTCAATTCTGCTGCTGGGCCGGCCCCAGATGGGCAGCGTCGATCACGAACTGTGCCAACGCCCGGCCCAGGCAATCATGGACCTGTTTCGCCAGCTCTGGCCCGCGGGACGGGCTGAACAGGTCGAACTGCCCCTGATCATTCCACTGCCGCATGATTGCGAAACGATCGAACAGCGGGACGTCATGCTCCTGCGCCACCACCCGCATGTTGTCGAGATATGGCGGCACCGAGATCATGGTTTCGGTACGCGGGCTGTACTGCAAATTCATCAAGACGACGTCAGCCCCTGCATTTTGCAGCGCGGCAACCCCTGAGGTCACAGCGCCGCGGAAATCGTCGGGATCGATGGCTCGGATAGCATCCACGGTCCCGGTCTGCCAGATGACCAAAGTAGGCCTTTTTGCTTCCATCAGCTTAACGAAGGTCCCGGCCGCCTCCTCGGCCGTCTTCTTGCTCTGTATTTCTACGGAGACGTGCACGACCTCTGGCGGCGGCAACTTGTCCTTCAAAATGACCTGCATCCGCGCGGGATAGGAGCTGTCCTCCGAGGCCGGAATCCTGGTCGAACCGCTGCCGATGACGAGGATTTCGAGCGGTTTGCCCGTCTTAACCGCATCGGCGACCCTGGGAAGCTGGCTCTCGCTGGTGAGCAGATAGGACGGCAATTCGCAGGCTGCCGGCGCGGCAGGAGCGGCAGCAGACGCAGCATCGCCCGCGCGCGCCTGGGGCGCGGCGAGACTACCGCATAGCAGGACCAGGCTCAGGAGAACCTTCGCCTTCATCAGCCCCCTCCCGCCAGATCGGCGTTGCCGACGGCGTTTTTGGTTTTCGCACCGCTCTTGTCAGCCACGCGCTTGTACCACGAAATGACAGAGGCCACGCCCCACATGATCAGGATTCCGCAGAGACTAATCAGCGCATGCATGACCGCGCCGCCGGAGACTTCGGCCAGGACGAAATGGCCGGCAAAGGCGAGGAAGACGCCGAGGCAGAAGATCTCGAGCGAGTGCTGGCCGCACAGGATCAGCGGGCGCAGCCAGGGCGATTTCAGGCCCGGCCATTCCCGCGGCAGGAAGCGCACGGTGAGCGCGGCCAGCGCCAGGAAATGCGTGAAGCGCAGCACATCGAGGTCCGTCTTGTCGATCGGATACATCCACTGCTCGAGCCGCTTCGGCATCAAATGCGAAAGCTGCGGCACGTACCAGGTCAGCGTCACGTAGAACGCCGCAACGATATAGGCGATCGCGATCCACATCGTCACCGGCGAGGCCAGGATACGCGACATGCGCCGCGCACCTCCGAGCGCGCACCATGCGCCGAACACGAACAGCAATTGCCAGGCGAGCGGATTGAACGCCCAGAAGCCGTTCGGATAGGCGGAGAAGTAGAGATCGAATTCCCAGGTCACCGCATAGAGCACGGCCGAGAGCGCCAGCGTGACGTCGGGCTTCCACTTCATCGACCACAGGATCAGCGGCAACGCCAGCATCAGCACGATGTAGAGCGGCAGCACGTCCATGTTGACGGGGCGGAAGCGCAGCAGCAACGCCTGCACGATGGTGATGTCGGGCTGCTTGAGGAAATCCATGATCCCCATCTCTTCGGTGTAGAGCGGGTTCTCGAAGCTGGTCGCCACATAGGAGATCTCGGCGAGGAAGATCGTGAACAGGAAGACGTGGGCGACGTAGATCTGCCAGACGCGCCGCAGGATGCGCGCGGTGGCAATGACGAAGCCGCTCTCCAGCATCGCCCGGCCGTAGACGAAGGCGGCGGTGTAGCCGGAGATGAAGATGAATATCTCGGTGGCGTCGCTGAAGCCGTAATTGCGGATCGTGAACCAGGTCAGAAGGCTCGGCGGCAGATGGTCGATGAAGATCAGCCACAGCGCGAGGCCGCGGAACAGGTCGAGCCGGAGCTCGCGCTCGCCGATGGCGGGCAGCGAGATGGCCGGGGCGGCCGCGCGCGGTTTTGCGGTTCCCGCGATCGATCCCGTCACTTGGTCGGCAATGGTCATCGGGGCCTAGACACCCTTGCGCAAGTCGCGACGCATGAAGGAGTTTACAGCTCCGGCCATTATCTCGCAAAGCGGCCGGATCACATTTGGGGGTCTACTTCCTCGCGAATTCTGGCGGGACGATGTCGTGAAAACCACCTCGGGCGTTTGGTTCCGGAGCCGGATTTCGTTATGATGGCGGTCATGTACCGCGCCGTGACCCGCCAGATCGAAGTGACCGTCGAGCCGAACTTTGTTCCGGAGCAATCGTCGGCCGACCGCTCGCGCTTTTTCTGGTCCTATACCATCGTCATCACCAATTCCGGCGAGGAGACCGTGCAGCTCAAGACGCGGCACTGGATCATCACCGACGCCTCCGGCCGCCAGCAGGAGGTGAAGGGCGAGGGCGTGGTCGGCGAGCAGCCGATCCTCGCCCCCGGTGAGCGCTTCGAATACACCTCGGGCGTGCCGCTCTCGACCGCCTCCGGTTTCATGACCGGCCGCTACCAGATGGTCAGCGAAAGCGGCGAGCGTTTCGAGATCGAGGTGCCGACGTTCTCGCTGGACAGCCCGGACAGCAAGCGGGTGTTGAACTAGGGCGGTGCCGTAGGATGGGCAAAGCGAAGCGTGCCCACCAATCAACATCGCGAGTGCGGTGGCATGGTGGGCACGGCGCTTTGCGCCTTTGCCCACCCTACGGCACCGAGCACTTGACCGGCAGTACCCTTACGCGTCCTCGACGCCCGCCTCATCCGGCGTGAACTGATACACCGAGCTGCAGAACTCGCAGGTCACGACGACCTTGTCGTCCTTGACCATCGCGGCGCGATCGTCAGGCGAAAAACTCTTCAGCATGGACGCGACTGCATCGCGCGAGCAGGAGCATTGCGCCTTGAGAGACAACGGCTTGAACACGCGCACGCCGCGCTCGTGGAAGAGACGGTAGAGCAGCCGCTCGCCGGACAGCTCCGGATCGATCAGCTCGACATCCTCGACGGTCTCGATCAGAGACCGCGCCTCGACCCAGGCGTCGTCCTCGGCAATGCTGTGCACTTCGGCGCCTTCCGGGGCGTCGCCGGGATGCAGGTCGGCCTGCCGCGCGCGCTCCGGCGCTTTCGGCAGAAACTGCATCAGCATGCCGCCGGCGCGCCAGCGATGTTTGCCGCCGTCGCTACTGCGCCACTCCTCGCCGACCGCAAGGCGCACCTTGGTCGGGATCTGCTCGGAGCGCAGGAAATACTCGTGGGCGGCATCTTCCAAACTACCGCCGTCGAGCGCGACAAGGCCCTGGTAGCGGCTCATGTCGGGACCCTGGTCGATGGTCATGGCGAGATGGCCGTGGCCGAGCAGCGCGCCGGAATCCCTGGCATCACCAAGGCGCGCGGCATCGAAGCGCGCATAGGCGCGCAGGCGATCCGGCGCCTGGTAGTCGACCACCAGGAACGACACCGGACCGTCGGTCTGGGCCTGCAGGATGAAGCGGCCCTCGAATTTCAGCGCCGAGCCGAGCAGCGTCGTCAGCACGATGGCCTCGCCGAGCAGCTTGCCGACCGGCGCCGGATAATCGTGCTTGGTCAGGATCTCGTCGAGCGCGGGACCAAGCCGCACCAGGCGACCGCGCACGTCGAGCGCGTCGACCTCGTAGGGCAGCACAGCGTCATCGATCGGAACCGCTGATGGCGCGCGAACCGGGCCTTCAGGCCCGGTTTTCATGTCAGGGGATTGGAAAACCATGGCGCTTTATCTGGGGTCGGAGGGCGAAAATGGAAGGGCTGCAGAGCAGCGTGTTCCGGGAGCAGTGATCATGGCACGCGATAACGCAAATTCGATGTCGTCCCGGGGCGCGCGACTTGTCCGCCGAAGGGCGAAGGCGGAAGCGCGAGCCCGGGACCCATAACCACAGGCTGCAGTTCGGCGAAGACTGGTCAGCCTCTGCCAGCCTGCCACAAGAGAGTGACCGCGGTATGGGTCCCTGCGTTCGCAGGGACGACGATAGTGTATGAGGCGGCCGCGGCGAATTCCAACGCGCCTACTTCACCGCGTCGAAGCACCAGGCCAGAATGCCCTTCTGCGCATGCAGGCGGTTTTCCGCCTCGTCGAACACGACCGATTGCGGGCCGTCGATCACCTCATCCGTGACCTCCTCGCCGCGATGAGCCGGCAGGCAGTGCATGAACAGCGCGTCGGGCTTGGCCAGCGACATCAGCTTGGCATTGACCTGGTAAGGCTTGAGTACGTTGTGACGGTGCTCGCCTTCCTTGTCGCCCATCGACACCCAGGTGTCGGTGACAACGCAATCGGCGCCCTTTACGGCCGCCTCCGGATCGGTGCCGAGCACGATCGGCGCGTTCGTCGCCTTGATCCAGTCGCGCATCACCTTCTTCGGCGCGAGCTCCGGCGGCGTTGCGACATTGAGCTTGAACTTGAAGCGCTCGGCGGCGTGCGCCCAAGAAGCGAGAACGTTGTTGTCGTCACCGGTCCAGGCCACCGTCCGGCCCTCGATCGGGCCGCGATGCTCCTCATAGGTCATGAGATCGGCCATCACCTGGCAGGGATGCGAGCGCCGGGTCAGGCCGTTGATCACGGGCACGGTCGCATGTTGCGCAAGCTCCAGCAGCGCCTCGTGGTTGAGGATGCGGATCATGATGGCATCGACATAGCGCGACAGCACGCGCGCGGTGTCGGCGATGGTCTCGCCGCGGCCGAGCTGCATCTCGGCGCCTGTGAGCATGATCGGCTCGCCGCCGAGCTGGCGCATGGCGACGTCGAACGACACGCGGGTGCGGGTCGAGGGACGCTCGAAGATCATCGCCAGCGTCTTGCCTTCGAGCGGCTTCACCGGCTGGTGCGCCTTCTGCTTCGCCTTCATCGCGGAGGATGCGGCGAGCATGCGCTTGAGCTCCGTCAGCGGCAGCTCGTTGATGTCGAGGAAATGCTTGGGTGAACTGCTCATCAGCTTGCCGCCCGCTTGTTGCCGGCAAGGGCCGTGCAGGCGCGCTCGAGCCGCGCGACGCTATCCTCGATCTCGGTTTCGGTGACGATGAGAGGCGGCAGGAAACGCACGACATTGTCGCCGGCGCCGACCGTGAGCAATTTTTCGTTGCGCAGCGCCGCGACCAGATCGCCGGAGGGCACCACGGCCTTGATGCCGATCAGGAGCCCCTCGCCGCGCACTTCGCTGACGACGTCGGGATGACGGTCGATCACGGAGGCGAGCTTCTGCTTGAGCAGCAGCGACATCTTCTGCACGTGATCGAAGAAGCCGGGCTTGAGCATGACGTCGAGAACGGCGTTCGCAGCCGAGATCGCGAGCGGATTGCCGCCGAAGGTCGAACCGTGCGAGCCGGGCCCCATGCCGGAGGCCGCCTCTGCGGTCGCCAGCACCGCGCCGATCGGGAAGCCGCCGCCGAGCGCTTTCGCCAGCGACATCACGTCAGGCGTCACGCCGGTGCGCCGATGCGCGAACAGATCGCCGGTGCGGCCCATGCCGGTCTGCACCTCGTCAAACGCGAGCAGCAGGCCCTTCTCGTTGCAGAGCTGGCGCAACGCCTTGAGGAAGGCGGGCGGCGACGAACGCACGCCGCCCTCACCCTGGATCGGCTCGATCAGGATGCCGGCGGTCTGCGGGCCGATCGCCTTCTTCACGGCCTCGATGTCGCCATGCGGCACCTGGTCGAAGCCGTCCATCGGCGGACCGAAACCTTCGAGATATTTTGCAGATCCCGTTGCAGCCAGTGTTGCCAGCGTGCGGCCGTGGAAGGCGCCTTCGAAGGTGATGATGCGGTAGCGCTCCGGATGCCCCTTGGAGAAGTGATGATGGCGGACCAGCTTGATCACGCCCTCCAGCGCTTCGGCGCCCGAATTGCAGAAGAACACGAAGTCCGCAAAGCTCTCGCTGCACAGGCGCGCGGCGAGCTTCTCGCCGTCGGGGCTCTGGAACAGGTTCGACATGTGCCACAGCTTCGTCGCCTGCTCCTGCAACGCCTTGACCAGCGCGGGATGGGCATGGCCGAGCGCGTTCACCGCGACGCCCGAAGTGAAGTCGAGATAGCGCTCGCCATTGGTCGCGATCAGCCAGCAGCCTTCGCCGCGCTCGAAACCGAGGTCGGCCCTGGCGAAAACGGGGAGCAAATGCGGCGCGGCGCTGTTGGTCATGACGATCACTTGGATGTTGCGGACGGCTTGAGTGCATTGCGCAACGCACCATTGACCGGCCCGGAAAACGAAACGTGCCGCCTTTTAAGGGCGGCACGTGCGACTATCTTATGCCTGGTGAGACGGGTGTCAATGCCGCCCGAAAGCCCCGGGAAACGCTGAATCCGTAGTCTTGCGGTGCCGATTTTGCGGGATTTTCACCACGGAACATGTGGAAGCGAGTCGGCGGACTCTTGCGCGCGAGTCACGCCATATTGTAGCGTTTGGACTGTCAGATACGACATCTCGTGCAGCAGTTCTGATCCCAAGAGTCCTCATGTACCGGCGTAAACGTTCGGGCGCATCCTGCGTGCCCGGCGAGCCTTAAGGGATTCTGGCGGCACGGGTTTTTCAAGGCTTAGGCATTCGCTGTGAGGCCCCAGGATGGCTGGCCGGCAGCGAGGGAAAGGGTGCAATGACGGTTTTGACCTGGTCCGATGATCGCGTCGAGCAGCTGAAGAAGCTCTGGGAGGCCGGACTTTCGGCCAGCCAGATCGCGGCCGAGCTCGGCAATGTGACCCGCAATGCCGTGATCGGCAAAGTGCACAGGCTCGGCCTGTCCGGCCGCGCCAAGAGCCCCTCATCGGCAGCGCCCCGGCCGCGCAAGGCCCGCCCCGCGCAGCACATGATGCGCGTGAGCCGTCCGATCTCGCGCGGCAACACCGCACTGGCGCAGGCCTTCGAGGTCGAGGTGGAGGCCGAGCCGGTCACCTACGATAACGTGGTGCCGATGAGCCAGCGGCTGTCGCTGCTGGAGCTGAACGAGGCGACCTGCCACTGGCCGGTCGGCGATCCCTCGAGCCCGGATTTCTTCTTCTGCGGCGGCAAGGCGCTTTCCGGCCTGCCCTATTGCGCGCAGCACTCGCGCGTCGCCTACCAGCCGGCGGCGGATCGTCGCCGTGCGCCGGCAAAGCCCGGCACGCGCTGAACGCTGCTTCAAACGACATCGTCCCGGCACGCGACCGGGACGACCCGTGACATAAAAAAGCGCGCCACTTGGCGCGCTTTTATTTTGCTCGCTTGCAATCGTTCTTACGTCTGCTCCGCCTTCGCAAAGCGGTCGTCGAGCGCGTAGCCGGCGCCGCGGACAGTGCGGATCGGGTCCTGCTCACGACCGAGATTGAGCAGCTTGCGCAGGCGGCCGATATGCACGTCGACGGTGCGTTCGTCGATGTAGATGTCACGGCCCCAGACGCTGTCGAGCAGCTGCTCGCGCGAGAACACGCGGCCCGGATGCTCGAGGAAGAACTCCAGCAGGCGATATTCGGTCGGGCCGAGATCGATCGGCCGGCCCGAGCGCGCGACGCGGCGCTTGTCGCGGTCGAGCTCGATGTCGCCATAGGCGAGCACGGTGGCGAGCCGCTCCGGGCTTGCGCGCCTGAGCAGGCCCTTCACGCGCGCCAGCAGCTCCGGCACCGAGAACGGCTTGACGATGTAATCGTCGGCGCCGGTCGCAAGCCCCCGCACCCGCTCGCTCTCCTCGCCGCGCGCGGTGAGCATGATGATCGGCAGCTGCTTGGTCTCCGGGCGGGTGCGCAGCCGCCGGCACAGCTCGATGCCGGAGAGGCCCGGCAGCATCCAGTCGAGCACGATCAGGTCGGGGATGTGTTCTTTGAGACGGGTGTCGGCGTCGTCGCCGCGCATCACCGTCTCGACGTCATAGCCGTCGCCTTCGAGGTTGTAGCGAAGCAGCTCGGTGAGAGCTTCCTCGTCTTCAACCACCATAATGCGTGCGCCCATGGTGTCGTCGCTCCTTGACTCTTCAGCTATTCGGGACCGTTGTGGCAAAGGTCGTCATGTCACCCTTCGGCCGCTTGTCGGTGATCGCCTGGCCCTCGATCATGTAGAACACGGTCTCGGCGATGTTGGTGGCATGGTCACCGATGCGCTCGATGTTCTTGGCGCAGAACATCAGGTGGATGCAGAACGAGATGTTGCGCGGATCCTCCATCATGTAGGTGAGGAGCTCGCGGAACAGCGAGGTGCAGATGGCGTCGACTTCCTCGTCGCCCTTCCACACCGCCATCGCCGCCGGCAGGTCGTGCGCGGCGTAGGCGTCCAGCACCGACTTAACCTGCTGCTGCACGAGGTCGGTCATGTGCTCGAGGCCGCGGAACAGCTTGAGCGGATGGAAGTCCGTCTCCAGCGCCGCGACGCGCTTGCCCATGTTCTTGGCGAGGTCGCCGATGCGCTCGAGATCGGTCGCGACGCGCATCGCGCCGACGATTTCGCGCAGGTCCACCGCCATCGGCTGGCGACGGGCGATGGTGAGAACGGCGCGCTCCTCGATCTTCTTCTGGAGCGCGTCGATCTCGGCGTCGGTCGCGACCACGCGCTGGCCGAGCGCGACGTCGCGGCGGATCAGCGCGTCGACGGAATCGACTATCATGCGCTCGGCGAGGCCGCCCATCTCGGCGACCAGGCGCGTGAGCTCCTGGAGGTCGGTGTCGAAGGCCTTTGCGGTATGTTCAGAACCCATATCCCGTCTCCTCAGCCGAACCGGCCGGTGATGTAATCCTGCGTCCGCCGATCGCTCGGCGACGTGAAGATCTTGCTGGTGTCGTCGAACTCGATCAGCTCGCCAAGATACATGAAGGCGGTCTTGTCAGAGACGCGGGCCGCCTGCTGCATGTTGTGGGTGACGATCGCGATCGTGTAGTTCTCGGACAGCTCCTGGATCAACTCCTCGACCTTGGCGGTCGAGATCGGGTCCAGTGCCGAGCAGGGCTCGTCGAACAGGATCACCTCGGGCCGCACCGCGACGGTGCGGGCGATGCAGAGGCGCTGCTGCTGGCCGCCCGAGAGCGACAGGCCGGACGCGTTGAGCTTGTCCTTGACCTCGTTCCAGAGGGCGCCACCGCGCAGCGCCTTCTCGACGCGGTCGTCCATCTCGGACTTCGAGATCTTCTCGTAGAGGCGGATGCCGAACGCGATGTTCTCGTAGATCGTCATCGGGAACGGCGTCGGCTTCTGGAACACCATGCCAACGCGGGCGCGCAGCAGGTTGAGGTCCAGCTTGGGGTCGAGGATGTTGGTCTGGTCGAGCATCAACTGACCGGTGACGCGCTGGCCCGGATAGAGGTCGTACATCCGGTTGAAGATGCGCAGCAGGGTCGACTTGCCGCAGCCCGACGGGCCGATGAACGCCGTGACGCGGTTGGTGCCGAGCGTCAGGTTGATGTTCTTCAGCGCGTGATGCTCGCCGTAATAGAAGTTGAGGTTGCGCACCGTCACCTTGGCCGGGGCTTCGGGTAGCGGCTGCGAGCCGTGCTGAACGGGCGTACTGACGGTAACTGACATATCGCTCATTTTGCGGTCCTCTCGGCGCTCAGGATGCGCGCGCCAATGTTCAAGGCAAGCACGGTCAACGTGATCAGCAGGGCGCCGCTCCAGGCGAGCTGCTTCCAGTAGGCGTAGGGGCTCTGCACGAAGTTGTTGATGGTCACCGGCAGGTTGGCCATCGTCTTGTTCAGGCTCAGGCTGAAGAACTGGTTCGACAGCGCGGTGAAGAGCAGCGGCGCGGTCTCGCCGGCGACGCGGGCGGTGGCCAGCATCACGCCGGTGATGAGGCCCGAGCGCGCGGCGCGATAGGCGATGCGCTTGATCACCAGCGAACGCGGCAGGCCGAGCGCGGAGGCCGCCTCGCGCAATGCGTTCGGCACCAGCAGCAGCATGTCCTCAGTCGTGCGCAGCACCACCGGAATGACGATCACGGCGAGCGCGAGGCAGCCGGCGATCGCCGAGAAGCCGCGCATCGGCACCACCACAGCGCCGTAGATGAACAGGCCGATGATGATCGAGGGTGCCGACAGCAGGATGTCGTTGATGAAGCGGATCACCGAGGTCAGCTTGTCGTTGCGGCCGTACTCGGCGAGATAGGTACCGGCGAACATGCCGAGCGGCGCGCCGATGCCGACGCCGAGCACGGTCATGATCACCGAGCCGACGATGGCGTTGAGTAGGCCGCCCTCGGTCGAGCCGGGCGGCGGGGTGTTTTCGGTGAAGACCTGGAGGTTGAGCCCGGTCAGGCCGTTGTAGAACAGCGTCAGCAGGATCAGCGCGAGCCAGGTGACGCCGAAGGCGGCGGCGGCGAGGCAGAGCGCGCGGATGACGATGTCCATGCGGCGGCGGCGTGCGTAAATCGGGTTCATGTTACTTCCCCGCTTTCTTTTCGAGACGCAGCAGCATCAGGCGCGCGGCTGCGAGCACGAAGAATGTCAGCACGAACAGCAGGAGGCCGAGCAGGATCAGGCCGGACTGGTGCAGGCCGTCGCTTTCGGCGAACTCGGACGCGATCGCCGCCGAGATCGTGGTGCCCGGGGCGAAGATCGACGAGGAGATGCGGAACGAGTTGCCGATGATGAAGGTCACCGCCATGGTCTCGCCGAGCGCGCGGCCGAGCGCCAGCATGACGCCGCCGATGACGCCGACGCGGGTGTAGGGGATCACGACGCTGCGGACGACTTCCCAGGTGGTGCAGCCGACGCCGTAGGCGGCTTCCTTGAGCACCGGCGGCACCGTCTTGAACACGTCGACCGAGATCGAGGTGATGAAGGGCAGCACCATGATGGCGAGGATCAGCGAGGCGTTGAACAGGCTGAGATAAGACGGGGGACCTGCGAAGATCGCGCCGAGCACGGGGATGCCGTCGAAGATCTTGATCATGAACGGCTGGAAGGTGTTGGCCAGGAACGGGCCCAGCACGAAGAAGCCCCACATGCCGTAGATGATCGAGGGGATGCCGGCGAGCAGCTCGATCGCCATGCCGATCGGGCGGCGCGCCCATTGCGGGCAGAGCTCGGTGAGGAAGATGGCGATGCCAAGTCCGACCGGAATGGCGATCGCCATCGCGATGAACGAGGTGACGAGCGTGCCGTAGATCGGGCCGAGCGCGCCGAGCACGGGGGGATCTGCCGACGGCGCCCAGCGCTGCGTCCACAAGAAGGAGATGCCGTATTCCTTCATCGCCGGGAAGGCACCGACGATCAGCGAAACAATGATGCCGCCGAGGATCAGCAGCACGGAGATCGCGCTGAGGCGCGTGATCCAGTAGAAGGTGAGGTCACCGAGCTTGAACGCGCTCAATGCCTTGGCGCGATCATACGGTCCGGCGGCATCTACTACATTGCTCTCGACAGCCATCTCTGCCACGCCGATCCCCTGTACTGACTATACGTTTTTTTAAGTTGCTGTCGCGTGCCCCGGATGGTTCGCCATTGCGGCACCGGCCCGGAGAACGATCGTTCGCGAGAGCTCCGGACCAGCGGCGCGGCTTTCGCAGCCGCGCCGCCTTCCGGAACAGGAGAGCTTAGCTCTTGATGTCGGCCGACCAGGTCTTCTCGATCAGCTTCACGACGCTCTCGGGCATCGGGATGTAGTCGAGCTCCTCGGCCGCCTTGGCGCCGTTCTTGAACGCCCAGGCGAAGAACTTGATGGCTTCCTTCGACGCCGCCTTATCAGCCGGCTCCTTGTGCATCAGGATGAAGGTCGCCGCGGTGATCGGCCAGGACTTGTCGCCGGGCTGGTCGGTCAGGATGACGTAGTAGCCGGGAGCCTTGGCCCAGTCGGCGTTCGAAGCGGCCGCCTGGAAGGCTTCGACAGTTGGCTGAACCGGCTTGCCGGACTTGTTGACGAGACCGGTGTAGGTCAGCTTGTTCTGCTTGGCATAGGCGTACTCGACATAGCCGATCGAGTTCTTGGTCTGGCTGATGTTGCCCGACACGCCTTCGTTGCCCTTGGCGCCGACGCCGACCGGCCATTCGACCGCGGTGCCCTCACCGACCTTGCTCTTCCAGTCCGCGCTGGCCTTGGAGAGGTAGTTGGTGAAGTTGAAGGTGGTGCCCGAGCCGTCCGAGCGGCGGACCACGGTGATCGCGTCCGACGGCAGCTTCACGTTCGGATTGAGCTTCTTGATCGCGGCGTCGTCCCACTTGGTGATCTTGCCGAGATAGATGTTGGCGAGGGTCTCGCCGTCGAACACGAGCTCGCCGGCCTTGACGCCCTCGAGGTTGACGACGGGGACGATCGCGCCCATCACCATCGGCCACTGAACGAGGCCGTCCTTCTCGAGCTGCTCGGCCTTGAGCGGCGCGTCGCTGGCGCCGAAGGTCACGGTCTTGGCCTGAATCTGCTTGATACCGCCGCCGGAACCGATCGACTGATAGTTCAGACCGTTGCCGGTCTCCTTCTTGTAGGCGTCAGCCCACTTCGAATAGATCGGGAACGGGAAAGTCGCGCCGGCACCCGTGATATCGGCAGCGAACGCCGCCGTCGTCGTTGCGGCGACCAAGCCAGCAGCGACGATAGTTTTGATGAAATTCATGCTGGTCTCCATACAGGGGAGCGAAGCGCCATCCGCGCCCGATCGCGCTCCCCGCGCCGCCCCTTTAGGAGCAGTCGGCTGTGCTTTTACGAAGGTTTCGTGACAGTCGGATGACACAGTCAAACGATTGAAATCGTTTGGCTTTCAGCTCTGTGTCAGGGTCTTCACCTGGGGAAAACAGGCGGTGAAGGTGGCGCCCTGCCGGGGCACGCTTTCGATCAAAAGCCGGCCGCGGTGACGGTTAAGAATATGTTTCACCAGCGATAATCCGAGCCCGGTCCCGCCCTGCGAGCGGCTGTCGCCGACATCGACCCGGTAGAACCGCTCGGTCAGGCGCGGCAGGTGCTCGGGCGCGATGCCAGGGCCGAAATCGCGTACCAGGACCCGGATTTCCTGAGTTCCATCAGTGGCTGCCGGAACCGTCAGCGACACGATGACACGTCCGCCCGAGGCGCCGTATTTGAGCGCGTTCTCGATCAAGTTCTCGAACAGGCGCAGCAGCTCCTCCCGGTCGCCGGCGATCATCACCGGGGTCTCCGGCAGATGGGTCTCGACCTCGACCTGGCGCTCCCGCGCCAGCGGTTCCAGCCCGTCGGCGACCTGGAAGATGATCGGCAGCAGGTCGACCAGGGTGTCGGGCCGCACATGGGCCGACAATTCGACCCGCGACAGCGACAGCAGGTCGTCGATCAGGCGCGCCATGCGGGTGGCCTGGTTGTGCATGATCCCGAGGAAACGCTCGCGCGCCTTGGGATCGTCCTTGGCCTGGCCCTGGAGCGTATCGATGAAGCCGGACAGCGCGGCCAGCGGCGTGCGCAGCTCGTGGCTGGCATTGGCGACGAAGTCGGCGCGCATCTCCTCGACCCGGCGCAGCGGCGTCTGGTCGTGGAAAGTCATCAGCATGCATTTGTCGGCGCCGCCGAAGCTGGTTGGAACCGGCACCGGGGTGATGATCAGCTCCATCCAGCGGTCGACCGGGACGTGGTCGAGATAGGTCGCGCGCCGCGGCTCGGTGGTCGCGATCGACTCGCGTAGCGCTGTGATGATCTCCGGCGAGCGCAGCGCGAACTGGGCGAGCTCGTTCTTGCGCAGCGCCGGCGCGAGCTGGGCGGCTGCGGCATTGAGATGGATGACGCGGCCGGCGCGGTCGAGCAGCACCGCCGGATCGGGCATGCCGGCGACCACTGCGGCGACCGCCGCGCTTTCGACCGGGTTGACGCGGCGGGTGTCGTCGCGCGAGGCGGCATTGTCGTGCAACCGCCAGGGGATCAGCGCCGCGGCGGCGATGCAGAGGAATACGGTCGCAGCGCGCATCACCGACAATTCGCCGAGCGAGACTACCACCGACAGCGTCAGCGCTGCGGCGATCAGGATGACGGTGGAATGGCGCAGCCGGTCGGACCAGGGCTGCGCGGAGGGAGACGATGGGGCGTCGATCGCCATCGGTGCGGGCTTCTCCTAGGGGCTCGGCGCAGGTCAGGCGCCGCTGTCGCTGCGCTCTCTCACATAGGCGGCTTCACGCGCCGGGCCGGGGTCGAGCTTGAGCGCCGCCTGCTGCAAACGCTTCGATCGTGCGCCGATTATAACTTCGCGAAACGTCAGCAAGATTACAGATATGACGAAGGGGGACAGATAATAGAGGACGCGGAACAGGAGCATGCCGCCGAGGAGTTCCTCGCGGTCCATCTGCCAGAGGCCGACCAGCATGGCGGCGTCGAACACGCCGAGGCCGCCGGGCGAGTGGCTGGCAAAGCCGAGCAGGGTCGCCGAGACGAAGATCACCGCGACCACGACGAAGCCGAGATTGGGCTCGTCCGGGACCAGCACGTACATCGCGAGCGCACAGAAGCCGAGATCGACGATGCCGATCGCGATCTGGAGCAGCGTCAGCGGGCCGCCCGGCAGCACCACGGTCCAGGGTCCGCGGCCGACCACGCGCGGCTGGGTCCAGACCCAGACCACATAGGCGACGAGGGCCACGATGATCATCATCGCCAGCGTGCGGTTCAGCCAGGCCGGAAGCTGGTCGATCGAAGCGGCGGCCTCCGGATGATAGGAGATGCCGAGGCCGAGCACGGCGGCATTACCGAGCCAGAAGGTCAGGCCGGCGAGGAAGCAGATTTTTGCGACGTCGATCGCGTTCAGGCCATAGGCCGAATAGATGCGATAGCGCACCGCGCCGCCCGTGAAGACGCTGGCGCCGACATTGTGCCCGATCGAATAGCTGGTGAAGGCGGCCAGCGCGTTGACGCGATAGGGCACGTGGGAATGACCGATCGCGCGCACGGCGAACAGGTCGTAGAAGGTCAGGGTGAAATAGCCGGCGGCGACGAACAGCGCCGCCATCGCGATCTGGCGCGGCTCGGTGCTCTTGATCGCCTCGAGGACTTCGTTGAAGTCGATGCCGCGCAGCATGTGGTAGAGCACATAGCAAGCGATGCCGATGACCGCGACGCTGATCACAACTCCAAGTTTGTGCAGGATTTGCTTCTGGCGCAGAAACGACATCGCCCTGCGTATGGCTTCCAGCATCTAGACCTCGAACAACGCTTCAACGGCCGGGGTGGCCGGCGAACAGGCGGACGACGCACTGGCACTCAACGAACCCTCGCCGCCGGCTCCGGCATCGCGCATGCCCCCCGCCCCTCCACTAGCGCGTTTTGGGGCCGAGTGGAATTCAGCAATTCGAACAAAAACTCGTGCCTTCAATGTTTTAGGCACGTTGCGGACTCCGGATGCACGGTTTGGCGCTTTCGGCGGCAAGGCTCGAGGCGAATCTCCATAGCAATCCTGCGCAAGCGCCATGAAGTTTTGATGATTTCGGCCGCACAATGTTCCGTCACGCCTTAAGCCGAAATCAATCTATGGGGCGCGCCTGCCGGTTGAAAGAGGGCGAAAGGCGTACACAGATTTTCCGGCGCGCGACAGGCTGCGGAGATTGCGGGCGTGCACCGCAGCGCAACACTCTGATCCCAGGCACGCCACGACGGAGGTATGCTCCCTCCCCCGCTTGCGGGGGAGGGTTGGGGAGAGGGTATCTCCGTAATCGAGGGCCCCCAGAGGAGAAAACCCTCACCTGACGCTTCGCCACGCCAAGGCATTGCCTTGGGGCCTCTTGGAGCGGCCACCAAAGGCGGCCTGCGCCTCTCAAGCCGCGAGCTGCGGACGCATCGCCTCGATGCCGGCGATCCAGCCGGCGACGGAGCGACCGATCGCCTCGGGGTGATCTTCCTGGAGAAAGTGCAATCCCGCGCCCAGCCGGACCAGCGCGCAGTGCTTCAGCGAGGCCGCGAACCGCTCGGCGAATTCCGGCGCAACCAGCGCGCCGGGAGTGCCCGAAAACAGCAACTTTGGATAGGATGATGCGGCCAGCGCCGCATGCGCGGATTGCAGCGTCGCGTAGACATCGGCAGGCTCGCCTGCGATCGGCAGCTCGCGCGGGAAGGCGAGAACGGGCCGGCGGCTTTCCGGCGTCGGGAACGGCGCGCGATAGGGCGCCATTTCGTCCTCGCCCAGCTTGCGGACGATGCCGCCGGGCAGCACGCGCTCGACGAAGGCGTTCGCCTCGAGGATCATGGCCTCGCCCTCGCCCGGCGTCCTGAACTTGCGAAACACGGCCCGCGCCGCCTCGGCGTGATCCTGCTCCTCCGGGACATCGGTGTGGTGGAAATCCTGCCAGGTCGGCATCGGCCGGATGAACTCCATGAAGGCAAGTCCGCGCACGAGCTCAGGCCTGCGCGCGGCGAGATGGAACGCGAGCGCGGTGCCCCAGTCCTGCGCGACGAGATAGGCCGAGGAGATGCCGAGTTCGTCGATCAACGCGTCGAGATAGCGGACGTGATCGAAGAAGCGGTAGGCGATGTCGGGCTTGCCGGACTGGCCGAAGCCGATGAGGTCTGGCGCGATGCAATGCGCGACCGGCGACACCAGCGGCAAAATGTTGCGCCAGATGTGCGACGAGGTCGGATTGCCGTGCAGGAACAGCGCGACCGGCGCGCCTTCCGCGCCCGCCTCGCGATAGGCCACGTTGCTTCCCAGGACGGACGCTGTGCGGATCTCGATCTGCTTGGTCATGTCAGCTCCTTGAACACGGTTTGGAATGCGATGGTCTTGAATCGCTCGAGCGCTTTGGGATTGCGGTCGACCTTCATGCGCAGGATGGCGCCCTGCCAGGATGCGAGCAGGAAATCGGCGAGCTCCTCGGGCGCGAAATCGGAGGCGATCTCACCGCTGGTCTGGGCATCCCGGATGCAGGCGGCGAACGGCACGCGCCATTCGGCAAAAATCTCGGCAAGGCGCGCGCGCAGCAGCTCGCTGCTGCCGGTGGCCTCCAGGCTGAGGTCGCCGATCAGGCAGCCGCGGCCGTAGCCGTCGGCCTCGAGCCGGCCGCTGATGATGTCGAGATAGCGCTTCAGCCGCGCCCGCGGCGTCAGCGAGGTGTCCTCGAGCGCCTCGGCGACCAATCCCCTGGTGACGCCGAAATAGCGGTCGAGCACCTCGGAGGCGAACGCCTCCTTGGAGCGGAAATGGTTGGTGAACGACCCCTGCGGCGCGCCCGCCGCAGCGGTGACGTCGCGCACGCTGGTGCCATGATAGCCGGTCCGGAACATGACCTTCAGGCCGGCATCGAGGATGGCGTCTTTGAGCGAGGGTTTTGGCATAAGTTGAATAATACGTACGTACGTATTGATGTCAAGCGTGCTCTAAGCGCATCGTAACTTCACATCCCGATCTGACCGTTATTGTTGGATCTGGGAATTAGCCCTCGTCTGTCGCCCGATGAAGGTACGTTCCCTCCCCCCTTGTGGGAGGTAGGGAGAGGGGACTCTCCCGATCCCTCCCCGCCGAAGGGGGGAGGGAGCGAGAGAGCGGTGGCTACCTCACTCAAATGACTCGAACCAGGGCCTCAAGCCACAGGCTGGCTCCGCGACACCACGCGGTCGCGCAGCAAGGCACCGATGGTGCAGCCGACGAGATAGCAGGCGAACATGATCAGGCCGAGGTCGAGCCAGTAGCCGAAGCGGCCGGGGACGACATGCGCGAACGAGACCGCGACGAGGCCTGCGACGAGCACGGCGAGCCAGCGCGCGGTCACTTTCGAAGTGCCGTTGCCACGCTGGACCACCGAGATCCAGCCCATGCAAAAGCCGAGCAGCAGCGAACCGATCAGCCAGCCCATGTGGAATGAGACGAGATAGGGCATCGTCACCTCACCAGAAATTCGATGCGGCGGTTCTGCGCCTTGCCGTCGTCGGTGTCGTTGCCGGCAAGGGGCTGCGTGGCGCCGTAGCCGACCGCGGTGAAGCGGGTGGCGGGCAGGCCGGCCTTGACCAGATAGTCGATCACCGCCTGCGCGCGCTTCTCCGAGAGGGCCTGGTTGAAGGAATCCTCGCCGTCGGCATCGGTGTGGCCAGCGACCTCGATATTTGTGGTGGGGCAGCGTAGCGCGGTCTCGATGAGGTGATCGAGAATGCCGGCGGAATCCGGATCGATGTCGGCGCGCTTGGTCGCGAAGCGGATCTTGCCCTTGTTCAGGAGCTCGGTGAACAATTGCTGGCAGACGGTGCCGTCGACCGGGCCGGCGGCAGGCTTCACGGTGATCTCGGGCTTGTATTGCCAGTTCTTCGGAAAGTCCTTGCCGAGCCCTGCACGGATGTCGTTGGCGGCGCCCTCATAGAGCGCATCGCCCGACAGCTTCACCTCGCGATCGGAGACGACGAGCGTGCCGGTCGACAGCCGCGACAGCGCGCCGAGCGCCGCGACCACGGCGGTGTTGAACGAGCCGGGCGCGCCGATGCTGGCCTTGAGATTGTCGACGACCTTCTCGCCGAAGAATTTGCGCGACGCGCTGGTCGCGATCGCCGCATGCACGTTGTTGTCGGGCACGTAGCCGGTCAGTGTCACGGTCGCGGCGACCGGGTCCTTGTAGGCCTGGAAGATGTAGGGCGGCGCCTTGATGTCGTTGGCGGCGACCGAGAAGCCCTCGGGCAGGTTCTTGAGCGCGGCGGCGATCGCCTCGCGGCCGCCGAGCTCACGCGCCATGCCCGACAGGTTGACCTTGGTATCAGTGATCGTGATCTTGCCGTCCTTGAGCTTGCCGATTTGGTCGAGCAGCAGCATCGCGGCTGCCTCGAACCGCGGCGGCGCCCCGCGCGCCAGGCCCATCTGATCGGCGACCTCGACCCCATTGACCTCCTTGCGGGCGGCCTCGGTCAGCCGCTGCTTCATCGAGGGCAACGGCGCGGAGCCCGACAGCGTCACCCGCACCACGTCGCGTTCGGCATTCCAGACGAAAGGTTTTGCTTCAGGAACAAGGCGGGTGAGGTCGTCGACCAGACGCACGCCGGGAACCATCTCGACCGCCATCACGGCGTCGCGGCGCCCTTCCTCGGAAAAGGCCTCCGCGGCCAGGCTGACGTCGCGGCCGTCCACCGTGATCCGGGTCTTGTCCAGGACGGTGTCCTTGAGCGCTGCCGTGCTGCGGGCGGAGAGGTCCGCCTCGACCGGCAAGGTATTATTCCAGGCCGCAAATCCCCACATGACGGCCAGGGGAATGAGCCCCGGCCACCATTTGCTGGCCCACAAGAAAAGCTTCTGCATTCGACGACCCGAACTCTGGAACCGGAGACAAAACAAACCCTTGGCGGGCTGTCAAACCGGAAATGGCGTCCTTCCGAAGGCCCTGCCTGGACAATTGGAATAACTTTTTCTTCAAGGGTCCCACCCTAAGTTGAGGGCGGAATGCCTGGGGTCGGCCAGCCTGCAATGAAACAACTCCGCAATAACGTCATCCGCGCCGGGCTGGGAGCACTCTATTTCAGCGGGGCGCACCACCTGTTGCGCCCGCTTCTGTCGGGCGTCGGCGCCATATTCATGCTGCACCACGTGCGTCCGGCCCGCGAGGGCGCGTTCCAGCCGAACCGGCATCTCGAAGTCACCCCCGAATTCCTGCGTGCCACGCTATGCCATCTGCGCTCGCGCGACATCGACATCGTCAGCATGGACGAGCTGCACGAGCGGCTGGTCCAGGGCCGGTTCGACCGCCGCTTCGCCGCCTTCACGCTCGACGACGGCTATCGCGACAATGTTGACTATGCGCTGCCGGTGCTGCGGGAATTTGACGCGCCATTGGCGGTCTATGTCGCCAGCGATTTCGCGGAAGGATCCGGACGGCTGTGGTGGGCGGCGCTGGAGGCCGTCATCGCCAAGGCCGAGCAGATCGACGTTCAGATCGGCAATTCCGCTCTGCGCCTCGATGCGAGCACGCCGGCCGCAAAGCAGGCCGCGTTCGACCGCCTGCACGACTGGCTGCGCGCGCTGCCGGGCGAGCACGACCTCAAGCGCGAGATCGAGGCGCTCTGCACCACATACGGCGTCGACATGGAAGCGCTGTGCCGCAGCCTGTGCCTCACCTGGGACGAGGTGAAGGCGTTTGCGGCCGATCCGCTGGTTACGATCGGCGCCCACACCATCAGCCATTGCAATCTCGCCAAGCAGGCCGAGGACATCGCCGCGCAGGAGATGGCGGTGAGCCGCGCACGGATCGAGCAGGCCTTAGGGCGCCCCGTGCTGCATTTCGCCTATCCCTACGGCGATCGTGAAGCCGCGGGCGACCGCGAATTTGCCCTTGCCGCATCCGCCGGCTTCAAGACCGCGGTGACGACGCGGCCCGGCATGCTGTTCGCCGAGAACGCCGGCCACATGACCGCGCTGCCGCGCGTCTCACTTAACGGCAATTACCAGGACACGCGCATCCTGCCGGTGCTGACCTCCGGCGCTGCGACTGCGATGTGGAACGGCTTTCGCCGGATCGCCGCGGCGTAGCTGCTCCAATATCCGCTGTCGTCCCTGCCTAGTGCGCAATTGCGCACGTGGCGCAGGGACCCATACCGCGGAATCCACCGAGTGGGGTTGGTCGAAAGCCGAACGACTAGTCTTCGCCAAACTACTTTCTGGGGTTATGGGTCCCTGCGTTCGCAGGGACGACACTGAGTTTGTTGAGCCGCCGCGGCACCACACTCGGCGCCTTCCTTGACTCCCCTCGCCTCCCCGCCCAAAACGGCCGCCAACCCCAGGGAGGCAACCATGTTCAACGACCTGTTCTCGCTCAAAGGCCGCATCGCGCTCGTCACCGGCGGCTCGCGCGGCATCGGCAAGATGATTGCGGCTGGATACTTGAGCGCCGGCGCGGCGAAGGTCTACATCACCGCGCGCAAGGCCGGACCATGCGAGGAGACCGCAAAGGAGCTCTCCGCGCGCTATGACGGCGAATGCATCGCGCTGCCGATCGACATCTCGACGCTGGCCGGCGCCGAGCTGCTCGCCGGCGAATTCAAGAAGCGCGAGGCCAAGCTCGACATCCTCGTCAACAATGCCGGTGCGGCCTGGGGCGCGGAGTTCGACGAATTTCCGGAGAGCGGCTGGGACAAGGTGATGAACCTCAACGTCAAGGCGCCGTTCTTCCTGACCAAGGCGCTCGCCGCGCCGCTGCGCGCAGCAGCTTCCGCCGAGCGGCCGGCGAAGGTGATCAACATCGCCTCGATCGACGGCATCTTCGTCAATCCGATGGAGACCTATTCCTACGCCGCGAGCAAGGCCGGGCTGATCCATCTGACCCGGCGCATGGCGGTGAAGCTGATCTCCGACCACGTCGTGGTCACGGCGATCGCGCCGGGCCCGTTCCAGTCCGACATGAACCGCGCCGCCCGCGACCATGGCGACGAGGTCGCCACCCGCGTGCCTGCCGGGCGCATCGGCACCGACGAGGATATGGCGGGCGCCGCGATCTATCTCGCCTCGCGCGCAGGCGATTACGTGGTGGGCGCGACCATCGCGGTCGATGGCGGCATCGTCTATGCCAACCCCGGGATCAAGGGGAGCGGGTGGGACAGCTGAGGGGCTCGAGGCTCTCACGTCACACTCAGTGTCGTCCCGGACAAGCGCGCCTTAGGCGCGCGCCGATCCGGCAACTGTTATGTTGGGTTGGCTTTCAGGTACGGCTTTCTGTCACCGAGATCGCCTGGCCGCCGGTCAGGATCGCGATGTCCTGCAGCATGGCCTTGCGGCGATCGCCGAAGCCCGGAGCCTTGACGGCCGCGACCTTCAGGCCACCACGCAGGCGATTCACGACGAGGGTCGCGAGCGCTTCGCCCTCGACGTCCTCGGCGACGATGACCAGCGGCTTACCACTCTGCACCACGGCCTCGAGCAGCGGCAGCAGTTCGTTCAGCGAGGAGAGCTTCTTCTCGTTGATGAGGATGTAGGCGTCATCCATCTCGACGCGCATCTTGTCGGCGTTGGTCACGAAGTAGGGCGAGATGTAGCCGCGGTCGAACTGCATGCCCTCGACGACGTCGAGTTCGGTCTCGAGCGACTTGGCCTCTTCGACCGTGATCACGCCTTCGTTGCCGACCTTCTTCACGGCGTCGGCGAGGAACTTGCCGATCTCCTGGTCGCCGTTGGCCGAAATGGTGCCGACCTGGGCGATCTCCTCGTTCGACGTGACCCTCTTGGAGTTCTTCTGGAGGTCCGCAACGACGGCTTCGACCGCGAGGTCGATACCGCGTTTCAGGTCCATCGGGTTCATACCGGCGGCAACTGACTTGGCGCCTTCGCGGACTATCGCGGCGGCCAGGACGGTCGCAGTGGTGGTGCCGTCGCCGGCAGCATCCGCCGCTTTCGAAGCGACCTCGCGCACCATCTGGGCGCCCATGTTCTCGAACTTGTCGTCGAGTTCGATGTCCTTGGCGACGGCAACGCCGTCCTTGGTGATGCGAGGCGCGCCGAACGACTTGTCGAGCACGACGTTGCGGCCCTTCGGACCAAGCGTGACCTGCACGGCATTAGCGAGGATGTCGACGCCGCGCAGCATGCGGTCCCGCGCGTCTACTCCGAATTTGACTTCTTTGGCTGACATTAAGAATTCCCTCAGTTCTTATTTTCTCACCCTTCGGCGCGCCTAAGTGGGCGCTCTTCAGGGAGTGAGCTGTGCGAGCGCTGGGTTAGGCGGCTTTCTTGTTGGAAAACACATCTGTGAGAACGCCCATGATGTCGCTCTCCTTCATGATCAATAGCTCCTCGCTGTTGATCTTGACTTCTGTACCCGACCATTTGCCGAACAGCACGCGGTCTCCGACCTCGATGTCGATCGGAATCAGCTTGCCGGTCTCATCGCGGCCGCCCGGGCCAATTGCAATGACTTCGCCCTGCGAGGGTTTCTCCTTGGCTGTGTCGGGAATGATAATGCCACCAGCGGTCTTCTCATCAGCGTCGATGCGCTTGACTACGACGCGGTCGTGAAGCGGACGGAATTTCATACAAGACTCCTGAGCGTTTCGAACAAGTTGCAGATAGTCACATTGTGACAAGTCCAATTATAGCAAGGGTCAGGCCAATAATGAGCTGAACGACCCATGCCTGCAGCTTCTCCTTGGCTGTGTCGGGAATGATAACGGCGCAAGCGGCATTCTTATCGGCGTCGGTGCGCTTGACCACGACGCGGTCGCGAAGCGGACGAAAATTCATACAGGTCTCCTGAGCTCAAGTTGGTGATAGTCACATTGTGACAAACCAAATTACAGCAAGAGTCAGGCCAAAAATGAGCTGAACGATCCGTGCCTGCAGGTCCGCTGATCCGTTGGCGGGCCTGCGCGTGTCTTTGTCCGGAAGCAGACGCGCTTAGATACACGGCCGACAAGCTGTTGCGGAAATGACATTGCTTTCGCCGAAACACCGGTTGAGCCCAGGGTTTCTCACGGCCCTTACACCGATCGAAGCGTCGCGTATTTCGACGGCGCTGGCCGGCCTGCGGAACAATTTTGTTAGTTTGGAGCAGGTCGGCGACCGGTCGGTTGATATAGCCGAGCAGTGCATACGCAGGAGAGCAACAACTCACCTCGAGTGACGGTCCGGTCCAGAACAAGTGTCGTGCCACACCACATTAGCAGGATTGTGAGCAGAGTTGAGAGGACGCTACAGGCATTTTCTCCGGCGATTGAGGCGAGACTGATGCTGTAGGCCAACTTGTCTGGTGGCGAGAAGCAGCGCCTTTCGTTAGCACGAGTGCTATACCGGGATCCGGAAATCCTAATCTTGGACGAGCCGACCTCCTCCCTCGACTCGCTTGCCGAAGCCACTGTGCACCGGCTCCTTGAGAAGTTGCGTCGGGACGGCAAGACTGTCGTGGTCATCTCTCACCGAGTCAGCACCATCTGTGGTGCCGACAAGATCGTCGTCTTAGACAGGGGCCGGATCGTCGCGGAGGGCAGACATCCTGATCTGCTGGCTGAAAGCGCTTATGCGCGCTTGTGGCAGACGTAAACCGGCGAGCCCTAAAGTTGCATATGATGGCCTATCGCAAAATTCAGGGGAATCATGCAGAGCTCGTCCTCTTAAACTGACCCTGCTGATCGACGTTCGAAATTGTATACCACGGTCGGTGATGCAGCGAGATCGGCAGCTCAACAGCGATCCACGCCTGAGGACCGACGTGGCAAGCATCAGGAGAGCGTGCGCGAACTCAACCATAAGGCATGTGAAATCTCGATTTGAACTACGCCAGCGGCAAGCTGAGGTCGTCAGAGGGCGTGGTCCTATGGCATAAGCGCTTCGATTTCGTTTCAAGGTAAGCCGTTGGCAATACGTCATCTCAAATTACGCGAATGGATCGACATTGTCATTTACGTCGTTTGCGGCAGGTTGCGAATGGCTGCCAAGGTTTGTCCCGCCGCCGCTGCCCGCGAAAAGCTTTTCGAATTGTTGGAGCTAATGGCGGGTTCGACGGTGGTGGAGTAGAGCTCAATGCGGCCGCCGGTGGGAAGCGTTCGAAGAGGGCGCGCCGAGAGACGGCATAGCGGATCGCCACGGCCAGCTTTGATTTGCCGGAGATCCGCAGCAAGGTCTCCTGCCAGAAATCGAAGAGATCCGCGACGACCGCCGTGCAGTGTTTTGCTTGCGCGCAGCAACCTATGCGTCGGTCCCTTGACCTCGTACGGTATTCCGGGGATCAGGTGATTCCACTGGGTGGTTCACACGTTGCGTCAGCGAATCTGGGATGGCAACGGTCGGTCGACTAGGCACAGCTTGCCTGTCGCAACCGGGAGCGAGCTAATTGGCTATTCCTGCGCACGAGAGATCAGTCTGGCGGCACGCTTTGAGGAGAATAGCCGACGACTTCATTAGTACGAAGCCGATCTTTCTGCCGCTCCGAAAGGCGGACCGGAGACGACGATCTAGCTCGCAGTTGGCTCGTCTACCGAGATAGAGGGGCAATTTGCATTGCAGGGCAGTCGCTGCAGGCCCCGGTTCGACAGGATTCCCTTTTGATGTTGATGGCCTCCAAATGGCTGTCATAATTCAAGGGAATCGACAGGTATATGAATCATATACATTGATATGCGTTGTGCCGGCGCGTCTGGCGTGTGATTGCGGCGTCAAAGACGAAATTTAACCGATCACCGCGCCCAATGGAAAAAGCACCCGTGTCGTCTATCGAAGTACACCAGCACATTGTTTCACTTCTTCAGAAGCCGAATCCCGTCATCCTGGATATCGGCTGTAATGATGGGACCGATACGCAACAGTTTCTCAACCTCTGCCCGCAAGCTCAGCTCTACTGCTTTGAGCCGGACCCCAGAGCGATCGCGCGCTTCAAGAAGAAGCTGGGGCCATCCCTCAATAGGGTGAAGCTGCTTGAAATCGCGATCAGTGATCGAAACGGGATGATCGACTTCCATCCAAGCAATGCAGATGGTGATGCGAAGGAATGGGACCTCTCCGGCTCAATACGCCGCCCGAAGAATCATCTTACTGAGTATGATTGGGTTCGGTTCGATCGCCCTGTCTCGGTTGAAACGCGGCGGCTGGACGATTGGTGCAGCGAAGCCAAGCTGAATATGATCGATTTCATCTGGATGGATGTCCAGGGAGCCGAAGCCGATGTTATCGCCGGCGGCATGCAGACCTTGAGCGACACGCGCTTCGTGTACACGGAATATAGCGACCGCGAGCTCTACGAAGGGCAGTTGTCGCTGCAAGCTATTCTTGACCTATTGCCATCATTCGAGGTGGCGTCCCACTATCCCCGCGCGGTGGAGGGTGATGTATTGCTCAAAAATACGCGCTTTTAGTGACGACTCTTGGAGCGCCTCATTCATCGCTGAAGGACCTGACAATCGCGCTTAGGCGCCCAAAGCCGCACAACGGGTGATCATTTGAGCGGATATCGATGGCCGGACGGGCACTCCAGTTTCCGGGTTGCCATTACAGGCCCGGCGCACGACGTCAACCTCGGGCGGGTGGTAAATTTCTAACACTGCCAACCGGCGCTCGAAGCGTTGAATGGTCTGAGCGGCTGCCGCATGGCCTTGTCCTCGAGGAGCTGGTGCACTGCTTCGAACAAATGCCAAACAATTGCATCGGTTCTCATAATTCCTTGAGCTGAGCGGATTTCAGCACGCGCCTGGCGTCCCTGTTGTTGTGTCAATGGGAATGCGAGCTGAAGGATTTTGTTCATTCCAGAATAACTTGCCGCGAGAGTTCAGCATCACTGCAGCGGCCGTTTGTCTCCGGCAAAGGGTCCTGGGCCGCAGCGCAGAAAGGCGGCGATCAACAGCGGCCGATTTCGCGCCGGATCGGATCAGGATCGTCATCGCAATCGCGATTACTTGCCTGCTCATTTGCCGCAGGCGGACCTGATCATCGAATCTGCGAGCACGCTCTGCCTCTGGGGCTGCAGCGCGATGGCGAAGATCGGGGCAGGACGTCAGTAAATGCCGCGACGTAATTCCGGCGCAATGGCGTGAAGTTTCTCCTAGCGGCGCGCGCGATCATCCACAATTCCAGATCGGCCCGATCGGCGTCCGCGTCCAGCACGGTCCGAAACTGCCTCCATTGTAGCGGCCGCCGCGGAAGCCGGGTTGGCCGAAATAGTGCCACTCGCCGTCCCAACCGTAATACTGAGGAACCGGGTCAATATACCAGTGGCGTCGGTCGGCGCGCGAGAACCGGCGTATCAAGTCCTTCTGCTTGTAGAGCGGAATGCTGTTGCTCGGCGGTTGGCGATAGCCGGGCAGGAAGCCGTAGCCTTGCCAGACCGGCTTGGGCCCCTTTTCATTAATTGGCGCAGCGTTCGCGACGACCGGCAGCATCGGCAGGATGATAGTAGCAGTTAGACACAAAAGGCGAGACATGGATCGACAATAGTCGCTCAGTTGCGCGAAGGCCATTTAAATTTGGGTGCAGAGTTTCACGTGATCACGAAGAGAAGTGCTCTCTGATCACGCCCTCCCTGATCAGAAAGCACGCGTATCCCTGCCGTCACCCACCTCACGACGTCGAATTCGTAGCGCGAAAAATCCGCACGCGAGAGCTTACCGGGACAGATGGGACGGCCGACCGAGCGGTCGATTCCGGGCAGCACCGCGCGCTGCGTCCGGGCGGACGGTGTCGTCCATCATCACGCGCAGGGATCGACGAGATCGACGCGCGGATGGAGCGTTAAGCTGACGCGGACGGTCCTCTCCATAACTCATGCGCGGCAGCTAAATCAGTCGCTCCGTGCAGAGCCACAGCGGCGATGCGGGTGGCCGGGTGGTTGGCGTTGACGGCCACGAGGTCGTGGCCATGGACCATGGATGCGAGAGGCCAGAGCAACGCGGGCGCTAGGATCGGATCAATCGATTTCATTATGTGACGAACTATCCTCCCAATCGATCGCTTAGGTGTGTCTCTCTCCCTAAACCCTTCGCAATCATCAAGCACCACGGACCAGAACCCTCCAAACGGTCATTCATCGACGCAAAAAAAAAGCGCCCGGCCGCATGTCGATGGCCGGGCGGAAGTTAGTCGTCGACAGAGGGAGCGCTGCCGACGATGATTTGCGGCAAAACGTTCGCCGCAAATTCTAATTACGGAGTGGTCAATGGTCGCAGAAACCTGGCTTCACTCCTTTTTTCAAAAACCGCCGACTATTGGCGGAATGCGGCTCAACACTGGCTCGCAGAGCTGGAAGGAGGTATTGTCCGTTGTCCTGAGGATCGTCAAAGTCATGCTGATTAAGTGAGTGCGCTGAACAGAGTTGATCCGCGGCTGTTCGTATGCCATCAACGTGCCGGCCGAAGAGCGTAGCGACCCACCATCCCCGGTGTCTGGGCAGAAATACGTCGTTATTCGCATGTGAGCACTCGGAGCGCGTTAGAGCAATTCGCAGGCAGTGATTGGCGCACCAGAGTCCCCCTCTGCCGTATACACATCGAACGCACTAGTATCATCGTCTCACCGACGTCGGCGGCAAACAGCGGCCCGGTCGGCTTGCCGGCCATCCCCGTCAGCTACTTCAAAATGGTACAACGTGACGCTACGTGCGATTCAAGGTCTTTTGAGCTGACCCGCATAAAACTCAAGCCGCTGACCTCTCGCCGATAGCAAGTGATCAGCGACCGCATATGGGCATGTCGTGTGTTCGTCTTGTCCGAAAGATCGCGTGCGTCGGCGATCATGAATCGTCAAGTCATCATTTCGAGCTTGTCGGCTTCCGACTGGCATCACCGGTGTTGAAAGGTCGCGCGCCATGGCAGTCGTCCGTTCGCCGGGCGCAGCCGAGTGATCTCCGGTCGCCGACGTTCGTCCTGCGAATTCTCTCCTACTCAAAAGACCAGACATTCGCCAGATCACCTGTTATCGCGAATACGACAGTGCGATCGCACAAGCGCAGAGGAATGCGCATTGCGGCCGCTAGCATAACTCCTGCACCCCGCCGTGACTCGACGCCAGCTAGCCGGATCATTCGCCGCTGCAAGATGGCGCGCGACGTGAGGTGATGTGCGATTCAAACGTCCTTGTTGCGTAACCGGAACAACCGCAATCGTTGAAAGCGCCGCCGCTCATTCGGCCGATTGTGGAGCCACAGTAAAGGTGTGGGAGGGTGCGGAAGGTGGATGAACCACTTCATGGAAATCCGGGCTGTGCTGCACTTCCGAGCAGGAGTCGGCCGGCGCTCTGGAGGGTTCCCTCGTTTAAAGCTCCATGCTGGGCAACCACGAAGCTGTCGCACATCGCTCGCGCCAGATTGCTGGTTGTGTAGAGCGACGCGCTTCCAGCGAGAACGCTCGCAATGTTGCAGACCTCCGCGCTTTGCCGCGCGGCATTTGTGGCGGCAAGTCGCATCAGGGTCGTGGTGCTCTGGTTTACCGCATCCTCTAGCGCTTCCTTCCACAGCTCCTCGGTGGCCTCATAGAAGAAGGCACGGGCGGAACGCAGCATGGATTCGGCTCTGGCCATCTCCAGTTGGACATAGCCGCGCTCTGCCATCACGGGCGCTCCCGTGATTGAGGCGCGGCTTCCGGCCATCGCGACCACCTCGTCTAGCGCGGAGCGCGCAATACCGATGCCGACGATCGCATGCGCCTGGGCAGCAAAAGTCACGGACGGATAACGATAGATCGGCGCGTCGAGTGTCGGCGGACCGCCGCGGATCAAGGTCCATTCCTCCGGCACAATGACATCGTTGACAACGACGTCGTGGCTGCCGGTGCCTTGCAGACCGATGACGTCCCAATTGGGCCGGATTGTCACCTTCTCGGCCGGCATCACGGCTACACGCGCAAGGCCACCGGTCGGATCGTCTTCCAGAGTGATGCCGACCCCTATCAGATCCGCGCCCGGTGAGCCGCTGGCGAATGGCCACACGCCGTTCACGACAAACCCGTCGGTGCTTCGCCTGGCGGGCTGGAGTGGGAAAAGCGCGCCTGCCAACACCACGTCAGGCCCATTCGCGTATACCGTTTGAAGCGTGTCCTCCGGAAGAGCAGCGAGGTAGCGAGCCCCATCGCCGAAGCTGGCGACCCAACCGGCGGAGCCGTCGGCTTCGGAAATGCGCTCGATCAGGTGACAAAAATCGGCCGGCGTTCGCTCCTCGCCGCCGAATCGCTTGGCGACCATAGCTCGATAGACGCCAACGCGCTTGAAGCCGTCGATGATCTCGTCTGGAATCTTCTGCGTTCGGGCGAATTCGTTTCGACGCGCGCGGATATCAGCCAGTAGCGGCGACAGATTATCCCACGTCGCAGCCGTAGCGTCGGTTACTGGAGTCATCGTCTCTGGTGGAGCGTTCATAAAGCTGTCCTCGGTGTTTTGAGCCGATCGCTGCCGCACTTCATTGATTTTGGTTGCGCGCGCAGGGCGAAGCCGGTCGGATTGATACCCAGTCGGCAGGGATGGTCGAAACTGTCGTAGTTGATATTGACCGTGATGCGATTACTGACGGTTGCCAGTCCAAACTACCCCCCGAACGCATTGACTCAAAGAAAAGGTGTTGAAGGCCGGCAAGACTGACATAGATATGGCTGTCGCTGGTGTCGTTGAGGCTGAGCCGGCAAAGCAGCTGATATGCGGCGTCGAGATCGCTCCACCTCTGCTGCATTATGTCTCCGACCGCTGAAGACAGCGCTGGTGTTGCCATGTGTCCTCCAACGGAGATTTGTCACACTTGCGCCCGGCCGGTCGAACCACGTTGTGAATTCCTGACCTGGCAACCGCGAGGTCGGCGATGCCCTGCGGCTCTTTTGCATGTCCCCAGCAATCGACGTGCCATCAATCATGTTCTGCCGGCCGTGTCTGAATCGAGCGAGATCACTTGGCTCGTGCAGCCGCGCCGGGAGGATGTTCGCGCCTCCGTGTCTGATTCCAGGCACAACGCGTCATCAACCGGACACGGCGGAAGGAGAGCGACTGAAGTGGACCTCGAGCGCGAACCAGTCGGGCTCGGCTTGCCTGCTGGAGTTTCAGGCCCGCTCTGATTTCCAGACATTACCAACAGCGCAATTTACCGTGCGCGCGACTGTGGGTGAGCTGTTGGTTGGATGTGGACATCACACGGCAGTATTCAACGAACGTGACGGCGGCGTCCGGGAGTTTCGGATGAGCGCCTGCAGGAGAGACTGTCCGATGCCGACGCGAATAGCAGTTTTCTTTACATCGGTCGGCTGGGCAGTCGTCGTGGTCGCAATTCCGCTCTTTTTGATCTTCGGACCTGGCTGAACCTGGTGATCATAGCAGGACCATAAGTGGTTGCCTGCTGGGTCTCGGGTGAGAGCCTGCCGGAATTGTCACGTGTTCCGTTAGGCCGAGAGCCCAGACCCGCATGCCTCGCACCGCGATCTGCCGCTTGCACCGCCTCTGTTGGTCTAGCGCATTAACGTGCAGGGCATGAATCCTGTCGCCCGCGGTATGAGTGCTTCCTGGTGCTGGCCTCGCGTTGCCAATATGAGCACGTAGAATGCAAGGAGAATTACGAGGCCGCGCATACCAAGGATCTTCCCGAAGCTGTGACAATTGTGGAGCGGTTGTATTCGGTGCATTTGGTGAAGCCGATGCAGGAGTGAATTACCGGAATTCGACGGAAGCTCTGCAACAGGCGGCAAACGATAGCGGGCCGCCGAGGGTGCCAGCGTCAGTTCAGCAACTCGACCCTGCCGGTGTCGAGCCGATACAGGCCCCCGACGACCTTTAGTCTGTTCTGCTCAACTGCCGCGTTCAGAATCGGCCCCGCCGATTTTAGTTTGTCGACGTTATCGATTACATTTTGTCGGGTTGCTTCGGCGAACGTGTCACGGGTTTGCTGGCGCGATCCTTTTACCGCAGGCGCAAGCGCAGCAACGAGGGATGAAATGTGCCCCGGCGGCGGCTTATCGTCGTGGAGCGACTTGATCGTGGCGTCTATCGCACCGCAATGATCGTGGCCAAGTACCAGGATCAGCGGCGTGTTCAGCACGGCCACCGCATATTCCATACTGGCGAGCGTGTCATCGTTGACGAAGTTACCGGCGAGCCGGCAGACAAACAGATCACCAAGTCCGCTGCCGAAGACAAGTTCAGGCGCTACGCGAGAATCGGCGCAGCTCAGAACCGCGGCATATGGATTTTGCCCATCCACCAAAACCTCACGCTCGCGCTTGAAATCGTGGCGTCGTGATACGCCCTGGACATAGCGATCGTTCCCTTCCATTAGCCGCTTCAGGGCAGCCTCCGGCGAGATCAGGTTATTCGGCTTGGGCGGCGCTTTTGCTTCCTTTGCATCGACAATGTTGTTGCCAACCCGTAGGCAAACCGCCGAAAAAGCGAACAGCAACAGCGAGCGGCGCGACGGCGCGATCTTGGTCAGATAGGTCAGAGAACAGCCTGCCTTCATGCATCTCACCTCATCGCGCGGCTTTACGCCACCCGGTGGCTTCGGCTTCCGCTTCGCTGCAGAGCCAGCGTTCACCGGGCTTGGTCATGTCGATTTGTTCGTAACTGAGTTGCCCGGGCAGGTGATAAATGCGCTCGCCATTGCGGCCCATAGTGCCTTTTATCACACACTCGGAGGAGGGCGGGTCCGATAGCAGCGCGGATCCGAGCAGGAGCGCCTGAGCGTCGACGGGAACCGAGCTCGCGCCGATGATGATCGTCCCCTTATTGCGGCGACGCCAGTCCCAGGGGGCGATGAACGCCCCCGACCACAGCCCCGCGCAGGTTTTGCTCGCCACAACTTCATAGATGACGTACGGCCCCGACGAGAGTGCCCAACCAGAGCGTACCATCCAGGCGTTCACGTCCTCGCCTTCTATAAAGCAACTGCCGCGTGACCTGCCGTATTCATCACGTCCTGTGGTATGACAATCCCACGTTCGTCCGTTCGAATGCTTGATCAGCTCGTCGCGAGCAGCTAGGCCGCAAGCCCATTTCCGACCGTGGGCGTCGAGGCAAATCTGGTCAGTTTCGGGAGCTTCGATGCCTGAGAGCCGAAGCTTGGATCGCTCGATCTCGATCGTACTGCCGTCGAGGATGCGCGGAGGACCGCGGAGCTTCGCCGCGCAGACCGGAGATGTGATGATAGCGAACAATGCGACCATCATTACGCGGTGTTTCATCCCGACAAAAACCTCTCGCTCTTGATTCATGTTCACGCACGATCCGGCGCCGCCGCATTCGGCTGCTTAAATGTTTGTCCATTATTCGGCCGCATCTTTCGACGCTTGATCTATGAAAGCGTGGGCTTCATTTCCAAGCTACGACCTGACGCTGCGTGAGGTTCAAGCGATTTCTTCCGGTGTGCGTGTCGCGGTATCCTTAGCCTCGTCGGTCTTTGTCACGGGGCGGGTACTGCACCCTCTCGACCTGAGGAGGAGATCTCCATCGCTCGGCGGCGGACTTGGTATGCGAGAGAAAACCAAGCCTCGAACGCTGTTTTCTCACGCACTTTAAGATGAAGTCGCGTGTGAATCTTGACGTCGAGTGGAAGTCAGGCGGGGAGGAGCAACCTGGCTATGCTTGTGGCAACCCGCATCGGCAGACAGAAGGCTGCCGACGGTTTCAGCGAGGGCGATGACATTTCGCTGTAAGTTCTTGTCAGGACGAGATTGATTTTCGAAAGAAATCTGGTCTCGCTTCCTCTGAGATCTGGACAAAGGCGCCGCGGAGTTCAGCTCAAGGCTCGCTGCGTAAATGAATCGGTATCGTTTGCTCAAACCGCCAATCCGCGAGCCATCTTTTGGAGAGCCACGCGTGAATGCCAATCGCATTGTGGCCTTTCGCACCTCTGCGGTGCGCCATAATCTTCGTGGTGCCGCCGCCCCGTTCGTAGAAGAACCCGATTGTCGTGGGCGGCGCGACTGGCGGCCGCTCTGTCGTAGTGCGCTTCACCGCGATCACAGGTGAAGATTGACCCGGCAAGCCCGGCACGAGGGCGTGCGTTTGCGCCAGAAGATGTGGAACGGCAACCTGCGTGGCTTCGTCGTATACGCACCGCACGAGGGGTATGCCGCCCGCGTGTTCGGACGATCGCGAGCACCATCCTGATGCCATTCGGTACGAGGCGTCAATCCGCATCATGGCTGCCCCATCGCGGCACTCGGGCAGGCCGCTCTGGTGCGGTTTAGCCGACTCAAGCTACAATCGTTCTCAACGACCTCACTACACAATGGGAATCAAATGGCTGCAGCTCCACGGGAATTGCCGGTCTCTTCTTACGCACTTGAAGTGGATGGTCGACTCAGAGCTGAATTCGCAACCAAAGACGGCGCCAGGGCAGGCGGAGCAGAACTAAAGAAGCGTTTTCCCATGCTTCAAGTCCGGATCTATGACGCGCAGACGAATGCGCGCGAGGAAATTTAGCGCCGAATCAGTCGTTCCTCGATGCCTCGCGCACGGCTCCGGGGCTCGTCGCCGGGGCCAGTCGGAAACCGGCCGATGTTCGAGGGTATGCCGACACTGCCCCATTACCCTCTTAATGGGTTTGTCGCAGCACTTGATCGTGCCGGCTCGGCGTCGGCATGCTCACCCTTCAATCGCGCGATGCGCGGCCTGCACGCCGGATCAGGGCCCGAGGCATCTCCAAGCCCGGTCCCTTGAAGAGTGGCATGGAGAGCTGGTTCCCTCGCAGATCGGTGTTCTCTCACTGCGTCGGGTGCGCTGGGAGCAAAATCTCGCCAACTGGTACGCGCCTCTGAGCTCGACTGTCGCGGAAAGGCTCGAGTAATCGTGCTGCCCGATTTTTGCCTGACGGGCTAAAGGCTGCGGGAAAGGCTCGCGACGGTTGCGAAGGAGTAAGCACCGACACTTTAGCGTTGATATTCTTGCAGTTACTCTGAGGCGGTCGGCGGTAAAGGAGCTGCGGCGCGATCTTGCTCCGCGCGACCATTAAACCGAGGGCTTTCGCTCCTTCTTACTCTTCCCGTTCCTTGGGCTCCATCCGAGCGAACCAGGAGCCAGGAGGAAAGGCCGCGATACGCTTGGCAAAGGAGGATTGCGGCTCCCAATCTTGCCCTTCGCTCTTCTCGAAAGTGATGACCCCGTTATGGGTGTAAAAACGGGGCCCTGGGATATTACAGTTCACTAAAAGCAAAACGCGCCACAGATCACCTTTTTCGGTCGGCTTGTCCTTCTGCGTCGGCAAGTAGTCCACTCCAACAGGCTCAACGATAGTGCAGCGGCCCTGCCGCAGGAGATCGCCGAGCGGGCCCTGCGTGGTCGTCACGAAGTTGAAGTTGCTCGGATCATGCAGAAAGCGAAGATTTGCGTCCCTTTCGCCATCCTTGACTTCACTGGCGATCAACCCGAGCGCCAGGGCGTGCCAGCCCAATTCGATCGGCTTTGCATAGGTCGACGCAAGTTGAAACGTGCCGTCGAGTGCGATCCTCCAGGTGATAACGTGCTGTTCGTCTAATATATCATCCGCGTGCCTGGTCCACGAAACGAAAACATAGTCGTTTCCGTCAAGTTCGGCGACGCCCCACATTCGAGGGACGAACCGTGCAACTTTCGAGACGTTGGAGATAATTTGTTCTATTGTCTCACCGTCTTGCGCTCGCCACGTTGACTTGAATCTTTCGATATGGGGGCTCTCGATAGCGCGAGCACGGTCGCCAGTCGCAGCCAGCCCGGCCAGACAGATCAGGGATCGACCGAGACAAAACAATAACGCGCGTCTTCCAGACACTTTTCTCATGACTGTTGGCCTATCTGGTTTCATCCACACGTCATTGCAGAGCGGGCAACTTCAGCCTGTTATGCGCGAGCGCAAGAAGTTAGCGACGACGCGACGGGGGACCGATGGTGTCCCGTGCGAGCAGGCGCTCTATCACGCGCCGCTAACTTCGTTGCCGGCGACAGCCTCAAGTTGCTGTGCTAGACATGCCCAGCAGGAGGAGACTGGGCATGCCGAAGACTTGCATTCCTCGTGCCAGGTTAATAGACGGCAATTCGCACCGCTTCTATGCCCTCTTTGTCGGCTTTCCGACGTGCGGGCGTCTCGATGTTTCCGTTCAGCGCGGCTTATGCACCCTCGTCACGCGCCGAATGTTCGGTGGGCGCAGCTGAACGCCTCGACCAAGTTCCTGATGAGAATTGGGAGCACGTTTGCCGCCACAGAACTGTTTGGCTCACTATCGTTACCGGAGTGTCAGCTTTCGTCCTCTGGCATGCCTCTGGGTACTCGCGGCCGAGAGGCCAGAGCGCGTTTGGCGCTTCTTTCGCGACATCCGGCACTCGCGCCGAGCATTTGGAGTCTGGCTGGCACTGCAAATCAACGTGCCGGTCAGGTATGTTGCTGACTTTGCCACGTGTCTTAGGCCTGTGCAGCACGGATCCAGCTGGTCGAGAGGGCGGCTGGATGGCGGACGCGCTCGAAAAACCTGCTGGGAAGCCTGGGACACGGATCAAATGCGTTCTGCTCCAGGCAGCAGTCCCGACCGCGGAAGCCGCTTTTATCCCTTCCACCGAACTGGCGTGCGGCCAGAGGGCAGCTGCGATGGTCATCACAATATCGCTGACTGCAGAGCGCATCTACATCGACTCAGCGATAAGGATGCGCGGTCATTCGCGTAGCGGATGCCGCAGCACCAGCTTGCGACATAATCTGAGAGGTTGACGGAAGACTTGTCTTGCCGATAATCCAAATCGTCGAGGTTCTCCGGTCCCACTTGATCCGGAGCTAAGAGGGAAGCCGGTGACAATGCCGGCGCTGCCCCCGCAACTGTGAGCGGCAAGCCGCTGTCCAACGATGTCACTGAAGCCTGCGCGGCTTCGGGAAGGCCGGACAGAAGCGATGACCCGCGAGCCAGGAGACCTGCCCCGACAATTATTCGTCCACGGGCGGGGTGTCCCGGTGGTGCGCCAAGCAGCCGTCGCACCGCGCGACTTCCCCTGCCTGCGTCCGCCACGGCCTTTGCCCCCAACATGGGGTTAACTTATGTCTCTTCTCTCCCTTCCGGTTGCCACGCTTGGAACGCCACGCATCGGTCCAAGGCGCGAGCTCAAACTCGCTCTTGAAAGCTACTGGGCGGGAAAACGCAGCGAACTGCAGTTGCTCGAGGACGCAGCTGGCCTGCGTGCCGCAAACTGGGCTCGTCAGAAATCTATCGGCGTCACCGTCATTCCATCGAACGATTTCTCGCTGTATGATCAGGTGCTCGACACAAGTGTCATGGTTGGCGCCATCCCAGAGATTTACGCTTCGAACGCCGAATCCGTTTCGCTGAAGACGTACTTCGCCATGGCCCGGGGATCACAATGCGACGATCAGGATGCGAGTTGCGGTCGCGGACCGCGCGGATTTGGCGCACCCGCTCAGGAGATGACCAAGTGGTTCGATACCAACTACCACTACATGGTCCCCGAGTTTCACAGAGGGCAGACTTTCAGGCTATGCTCTCGCAAGCCGATCGAGGAGTATGAGGAAGCCAAGGCCCTTGGCTTTCAGACCCGCCCTGTCCTGATCGGGCCGGTCACATTCCTAAAGCTCGGCAAGAGTCCCGATCCTGCGTTCCAGCCACTCTCACTACTGGATGAACTGTTACCGGCCTATATCGAGGTTCTGCAGGAATTGGCCAAACGTGGGGCAAATTGGGTTCAGTTAGACGAGCCCTGCCTGGTTCTTGATCTGGATGAGAGGACGCGGCAGTCTTTGCGACATGCCTATGATCGGCTCGCCAAGGAGGTGCCGGCCATCAAGATCTTAGTTGCCAGCTATTTCGGCGACCTCGGGAACAATCTGAACACCGCGTTGAGCCTGCCAGTTGCCGGACTACACCTCGACCTAGTTCGAGCGCCACAGTTGTTGGACCAGATCATCGCTGGCGGCCGAAGTGATCTCGTCATGTCGCTCGGTGTCGTCGACGGCCGGAATGTATGGCGGTCGAATTTGTCGTCGCTGCGCCAGCGGCTCGAACCCGCGATTGCGAAGCTCGGCAAGGACCGTGTACAGATTGCCCCATCCTGCTCGCTGCTTCATGTGCCCGTCGATGTTGAACTTGAAACCGGGCTCGTTTCCGACGTCAAGAGCTGGCTCGCTTTTGCGGTCCAGAAGATGCGGGAGCTTGCGATCCTGGCGCGGGCACTCGCAGGCGACCAGAATGTTGCGCCAGCTCTTGCCGAGTCGGAATGTGCCGCGACTGTTCGCCGGACTTCGCCGAAAATCCGTGATGCCAATGTCGCTGTCCGGATGAAAGCGATCGATCAGACCATGCGTCGACGCGGGAGCCCATTTGCCCGTCGTGCCGAGATCCAAAGCAATCGTTTCGGACTACCGGCTTTTCCTACCACGACCATCGGATCGTTTCCGCAGACCACAGAGGTCCGGAATGCCCGTGCGGCGCATGCGCGAGGCGCGATAAGTGACGAGCAATACGACAGGTTCCTCAAGGAGGAGACTGCGCGCGCCGTACGTTGGCAGGAGGACATCGGTCTCGACGTCCTCGTGCACGGCGAGTTCGAGCGCAATGACATGGTGCAGTACTTCGGCGAGCACCTCGCCGGCTTCGCATTTACCAGGAACGGATGGGTGCAGTCGTACGGCTCGCGCTGCGTCAGGCCACCGATCCTGTTTGGCGATGTGGTGCGGCCGAAGCCTATCACCGTGGACTGGTGGCGCTACGCGCAATCACTAACGAGGAAGCCGATGAAGGCCATGTTGACCGGACCGGTGACGATTTTGAACTGGTCCTTTGTTCGCGATGATATTCCCAGAAGCGAGGTCTGTCGCCAGATTGCGCTCGCGATCCGAGACGAAGTCCGCGATCTCGAGAATGCTGGTGCGACAATGATCCAGATCGACGAAGCCGCACTGCGCGAAGGAATGCCGTTGCGTCGATCTGAGTGGACGGCCTATCTCGACTGGGCCGTGGATTGCTTCAGCATCTGCTCATCGGGCGTCGCCGATGAAACGCAAATTCATACACATATGTGCTACTCGGAGTTCAACGACATCATCGGTGCGATCGCTGCAATGGACGCAGATGTCATCTCGATCGAGACGTCGCGCTCGAAAATGGAACTACTCGACGCGTTCAGGGACTACGAATATCCAAATCAGATCGGACCGGGCGTGTACGACATCCACTCCCCACGCGTTCCCGAGGCGGGCGAAATGAAGGAACTGATGGTATTGGCTCGGACCCGGCTGCAGGATTCGCAGCTCTGGATCAATCCGGACTGCGGCCTGAAGACGCGCAAATGGGAGGAAGTGCGGCCGGCACTAGCGAACATGGTCGCTGCCGCCCGCCAACTGCGCGCTGCATCCGATCCGCGAGGCCATTGATCCGGGCTTGGGTCTCTTCTCGACAAAGCGGATCTGTTGCGGTCATTTGCGCTGTCGATGATCGATGGAGCCTTGGGAATAAAAAAAAAGCCCGGCCCCGCTGAGCGGGCCGGGCGAAAGTCCGGGAGGAGCGACGCTGACGCATCGCGCGGACTTCCATCGGCGGAGAGAGGACAACCGCCGGTTCGATCACGGCAAGGACATTCGCCGAAAATCTGAGCTCAGTTGAAGCACAAGCTCAGCGTAGCTCAATTATGCCGTGGTATGCGACCGTTAGCCCGAGGTTTATAAACTTACACCAAGGTTTGTCGGTCAAGAGCACGTCGGCAACGATTACGACGCGACGAGGACGGTGATGCCGGGCGTCACCGCAGGGCACGAGCCGCAAACTCGGTGCGCTTTCCTGCCTGGAAACCTTATGCTCGGCGCGACGATACGAAAAACCCGGCTCCAAGGATCTTGCAAGCGTAGACAATGCATGAGCGGTTGATATTGATTTGACCCCTGCTTAAGGCAGTCCTTGGTCGACCGATTCCACCCAATGGTCGGGTTTCGTCTTGCGCCTCTGTTTGAGAGTTTATGAGCGGACCACGCGGAGGATGTCACGAGCTTGAAGATGGCACTGGTGCCGATAGGGTGCTTCTCAGCCGTGAGCGTAGTCCTGCCCTCAGCACAGGCCAGTTGAATCATGGCGATCTCCGATCCGACACGGCTCGGCGCAGAGTGAGGACGTCGTCCAGCGCCTTGCAGTTCGTGCTAAACGTGCCCGCGCGAGCAAGTGCCCGGCAATTGGGGTGCTGTGGGTCGAATCGGCCGCGGTCGGATCATTCAGAGCGTGCCAGGCTGGGAAAGAGGTGGGAGTGCTTCGCCCCACCCGCGCGGCGGCAATCGTCCGTCGTTGTACGGCGGCGGACATCAGAGGCATCCGTTTCGCGTCACTGCGCAACTGCCGGACCTGCGACATCACATTGTGGAACGTGCCGGAACCAGAGCTCAGGAAGGCTCGGCCATGCCGTTGGCACCGGAAGCGATCATCGTGCGCAGAAAGCCATTTTGGCGGTGCGGCAGCCTACATGCCCGCGAACACCCCCATTTTCATTCGACAGGATGAGCATGAGGTCTAATTCCTGCTGTAAGACGGCGCTGATCAATACGGCCCCTACGTCTCGGAGCCGTGTCACGGGTTGCCGGCCTTGGCGGACGAAATTGCGACCGAGCTCCGTTCGGCCTCAGCTTCTTGCTCCAATTGCAGAATATGCGCTCTTAGCGCATCCGAAGTGGCTGCCGCTGTCTCGCTGAACAGGGGATCTCCATCATCGGTGACGGCGGAAGCGATTTCGGTCCATTCCTGTGCCGAGAGAGCCTTCAGTGCGGCCGGAAAGAAATCTTGTTCTTCCCACATCATGTGGCGCCGCTCGCATACTATAAAGTCGCGTATGATATCGCCGACGTCTCGCCGAAAGAGTTCACGATCCGCGAGGATGGCGTCAATAGCTCGCGCGAAGTGGTGCAAACGGTCGGCCACTTCCTGGTGTTCAAGCGCGAGATCGCCGACGATTGCAGCTGCATCGGGATCGCGAGCCTTGAGCTTCGAAAAAATCAAGTCCTCCTGTGGATGATGGTACAGCTCGGGGTAAACCTCGAAATAGCTGATAATCGCGCGAATGACCTCATAATCGGGACCGATCCCTCCCTCAAAAATCTCCAATTCGCGTTGAAGAGCGGCCAGAAGCAGATCAATGTTGCGATGCTCTCGAAGCAAAAGGTCGATGGTCATTCCGGTGCTCCTGGAGGCACAATGTAGGCCGGAAGCGTTTCTGCCACTTACAAGATCGCCCAAGCCGATTCGGTGTCCTTCTACGCCGCAGTTTCTGCGCCGTTCGAGGCAAAAACGTAGCGCGCTTTGAATTTGAGCTGGCTTAAATCAACTTAGCCGCCGAAGTGTTGAGGTTGCCCCCGCAAGACGCCGGTCGGATAACGGCTGGTTTCGGTAAATTTGGCGGCCTGGGCGTGCATGGCGGACCCTTTCTTGCGGACATCGATGGGACGCAGATTGGCTGCTCCTGACGAACTCGAAAATTTGGATGTTTTCCCTAGGTAGAAGTCCCTAAGTATTTGCCCGTAAGTGCCATGAGCAGGGCGTTTTGAATGGGGGCGGCGCGGTCCCTTGTTTGCTCAGACATGGCCAAACCGGATTAGAAAGCTGCATGCTGGCTTCCTCGGCCGCGTCCGTGGAAACAGTCGGAAACGCACGGCCGCACCCGTGAAGAGCTCCAGCCGGCCGAAAAGTTGTCGTCCACAGCCACTTTCGGCTTGCCGCAGGAAGTCTTGTTCGGGCGTCTTGGCTCTGATCCCCGTCAGCATCGGTCGGCCGCGGAGGTGACCAGGCAGATATTGACGGCATCCCGATCGATGTACGCTGACCGACGTGGTCGACGCGCTCGATGATCATGCGATACGCTGCCGTAGCCCCCGTTCTCCGGGGCGACAGACCCGCTGTCCATCGGAGCACAAATGTGGGCCGACGTAATTGATCTGCTTCATGTGCCGTCGTGATGCAAGAAACCAGCAGCCTGTGTTGCATCGGTAGCCGTCATCGACAACATGACCCACTCGGTGCGGTGCGCCTGAAAACCGTCCGTTCGTCAGGAGTGCGCAGCTTGAATGCATGAATAAGCCATTCGCGCCATTTGCGCTGGTGCTAGAGTCCCGCGGCAATGGCGATCCGCATCAACTCGGACATGCTGCGGACATTGGTCTTAGCCATGAGGTTTGCACGGTAAACCTCGACTGTCCTGGGACTGATGCCGAGATCGTGGGCGATCACCTTGTTAATCTTGCCGGCCAATAGTCCCTGCAGGACGTCACGCTCGCGCGACGAGAGGCACGCGAGGCGGGCTTCCGCCTGGAGTTTTGCTGCGTCATCGGCTGGTTTTGTCGGCCGCGCTTCCAGAGCACTATTGATCGCACGCAATAGCACCTCCTCCACGAACGGCTTCTCGAGGAAGTCGGCCGCACCCGCTTTCATCGCTTCGACTGCGAGCGATACGTCGCTATGACCAGTTATTAAAACGACGGGGCAGTTGACGCGATTGGCCTTCACTTTGCCGACTAGCTCGAGACCGCTCATACCCGGCATGCGGATGTCCGACACAATACAATCAACTGGACCGCTCGCGACGTCATTAAGAAACGCGGTCGCCGTCTCATAGGTTGCTACGTAGAAACCGTTAACATCAAGAAGAAAGGCGAGCGAGTCCCGCATTGCGGCGTCATCGTCGATCACAAGAATGCGCCGTCCAATCATGCTGTCTCTTCGCTAAGCTCGACAAATGGCGCGGTGTGAGGGATCGCGCTGCCACCCGGATTTGCTTGCGCGACGATATGGCCGCCATGTGACTCGATGATCGTCCGGCAGATTGATAGCTCCACACCCATGCCATGCCTTTCAGTCGTGACAAAGGGCTGGAACAGTCGGTCGGTGATATCAGCGCTGATGCCGGGGTCCTTATGAGCAACTGTAAACCTTTCGACAGCAACTTCAGCGCGCGGGCAGGAAGCCATGGCGTCGATTGCATTGCGTATCAAGTCCACCGCGACCTTCTGCATCTGGATCTTGTTGACGACAGCACGAGAGACAGCGCGGCGGCTGCCGCGGCAATGCCATAGCCTTACCAGATGTGGTCCGACATGCTTCCTGGTAGACCCTCTCATTCGATCGACTCTACATTGTTTTCCACGAGGGCCACCGGAGCAGAACGCGCCTCAGCTCACACCAATCTATTGTGCAGGACGGCCGCCGCCATCTGGCCATATGCGCCAGTGCGTTGGCTGCACGGCTACGTGTTCTCCGGTCTTGGCCTTGATCCAGCCGCCGAAGGCCCGGCGGCAAGGAAAGACCACCCGGTGAATGGCATTCCCCTCGATCACGGCAATCTCCAGATCCTGATCAAAGGGCGGCGCCGTTTCGACCCGCTCCCAGGTCAGGTCCCCAGTAGATCTTGGACGGTGTTCATCGCTGCCGGCTGACAAATTCAGGCAACCTTCTGAACTACGCACGAGATGGCTTGGCCGCCGCGAGAGCAGGCTCAGCCCAATATTGCCCAGGCGGCGTGGTCCCGATTGCGCCAGCCGCGGCCGGGGTTTTATCGGCCGCGGAGCCGTTGAACCTATCGTGCCGGGACTTGATCGGCTCGCCACCCGAAATATTAGGATTGGCGCCGCGAAACAACTCCCGGGCCTTGGTCGAATCGATATGGATCAGCTCAGGTCCTCGGCGCTTGGTATTAACCGCTGTTCTGCAGAAGTAGAACTGGACTGCCGCTCCCGCGATCTCGCCGGCGGCGGGACGAATGTCCCCGTGGTCTGTCATGTCGGACATCCTTCGTTGGTGGGAAATCTCTTTGTCCCACGGCGTCAACGTGGGGCATTGGGTTGTTGTGACGTCGGCCGCGCCCTTGTGAGCGGGGCGGCATCCCCGAGAACCGGAAGACGCCGGAGCTCGCTTGACACCCATTCGGATGAGCCTAGCTGCGCTCGGCGCCGATCATCGCGCCCGTCCGCGGGTCGATGAAGTGGACGCCTTCGCACGCGGCGCAGGTTATTGTGTGGAGGTCATCGGCACGCGGCTCGGGCACGTCCGGCAGCAGTCCTTGAACTCGGTCGCCGGTATCTGGACATGAAAAGATGATGGTGCGCCAAGTCTTTCTTGCTGCCATGTGTGTGACCTTGGACGGGAAGCTCACTTCTATCAGTAGGCAGTCGCCGCAGTATTTGATACAGGTCAAAAAGAGCTGATGCGCATCCAGAATGGCGGAGCTCCAGCGGCTGCTGCGGGCCCACAGGCCCGCGTTGGCTGGCGACATGTCCCAAGTCGGGCGATCCGCGAGGGGACACGCCACCGTGTAGCGGGGTTGATTTGAGGCGCACCGCTCGCGAATGGGCCACGACGGCATTTGTCCTCAACGTTGCGATAGCCGGCAAGCGGATGTTCAATTGATCGCTCGCCTGCCAATATCGGTGGCCTTGCCGGGCAGATCCCAGTCAAAGGCTTTGGCGCTGAAGTCTTGAGCCCTGGGCTCATCGAAACGTTGGCTTGCGACAAGCGTGATCATCGGCTGTGCGGTCGCGGCCGCAGGGCAATTTGCCTCATCTTGGCCCACGATCACGTGCGCATAGGTCTCGCCATCGATTGCCTCGGCCGCCGGCGCGCCTCAGAAATGGCTCTGCTCGGCGATTGGCGCGACGACCTGGTGTTTGCGGGAATGTCTCGTGGGACCACCAAGTATCGCGTGTAAAGTTAGCGGCCTCTCGATATTGCCAGCGGTCGAGTATGGATCGATAGAGATCAATAGCCGGCAGCTCGGGCGTGACGGCGCATGCGGCCCTCGATCGTCTCTTCAGACATTCCTCGAGTTATCGGTCGTTCAATTTTGTCAGTCGAGGGCATGCGCAGACCAGAAGGTGTTATCCCTCGGCGCAAAACAGAGTGCGATCTCGCCAAGCTGGAAAAGCAGAGGCTGCGTGGTCTGCGCGACAACAGGAGCGCGCGAGACGCGCTACCAAGTTTCAACTTATCTCGATGGAGGGGCGGACAACCGGTTGCGGATGACGCTTGAGGCAGATCAAATACACTTGTGGAGCGAATGGCAGAATGGTGGATAAGCAAATCCACAAGAAGAGGATGCCATGACTTCATTTAATGTTCGGTTCATCAAGATCGTTTGTGACGATACCGGGCACGAACATCGTGCCTGTCAGGCGACGTTCAAGGTTGATGCCGCCTCGCTGTGCGCTGCTGCACAGCAGGCGGAGAGCGATTTCTGCAAGCAAAAGAGTGTTCGCGATTGGACCGTCTTCGCCGATGTGATAGAGCTCCGAACCCCGACCGCATTGCCGCCAGCATGGGCTGGTTAGCTTGACTTTGGCAGAGGGAGTCTGCGAATTGGATTGTGGGTCAATCTGTAATCTAAGCGTGATCCCGGACAGGGGGCGCGGCGACCACTCGATTCGAGAACAACTGGTGATGCTGGCGTCAAATCGGCGCGCGCGCTATTGTCTCACGACACCTGGCGGACCTCGCTGGAGGGTTTTCCGCCTACCGGCAGGGCCATCCGGATCGAAGGATTCGCTCCCACATATCGGTCTTGTTTGATTAGTAAAAAGAACAAGTCTGCCTCTGGCAGCCATGGCCGTCTCAAAGGGTCTGCGTGGTTAGCCAATCTGCACACGTCAATGCCCTTGACGGTTGAGGCATTTACTCAGCCGGTTGCGCGCGAGCCTGGCCCGGACATCCGAACCTAGCCCGCAGCACGTCGATGTGATCGCACGTGACCTGTCCGCATCTGCCTTTCAAACCATGGCGCAAAGAGCCTACTCTCCTGAACAGCTCAGCAAGCGCGTCGTGCTTGCCGGGTGTTCCGAGAACGCGCCTGCTGCGGCTATGGAGACGTATTGCGCGATCTCCAGCGGGTGGGCGGCCTATGTCAGACCAAAGTCCTCTGCGCCGCCAACCTCGAGAAGCAGAACCATGCAAGTCCGCTCAAAGACTGCCCGAACGAACAGACCTGCGCGCTTGATCGTGAGATATCCTCCCGCTGCGCTTTCGTGATTGATTACGCTCAACAGGTCGTCGCCGAAGAGCTTTGGCTCCCGAGCATGCCCACATTCAAAGAAGGTCGACACAGGACAAGCGGACAAGCCTCATTGCCGCTTCGAAATCCACGACAGCCCTTGTGTCTGTACTCGCTGTTTCTGGCGGCGACGGGAATACGATCCGGCGTTTACCTTCTGCGTGCTCACTTTCGCCGCCAGCCTGCCAGTGCCGCCGTCATCCTCAATCGCACTATGAACGGGCGGTAAGTTGGGACGTGAACACGTCGCGTCCGTCGGCACCATCGCACCCGCCACGGTTCTCACGTACGTTGTAACATCAGCATCCGAGTACGATTCGACCGCGCGATCAGGGATAAACTCAGAACAAAAGAGAATTGCCACGGCAGACAAATGCTCAATCGAATTCGCCGAGCGGCAAAAGTCCCTCGCATCACACATCAGGCCTCTGTCCAAAGGACAATTCAGTCCACCGGCTCGTTATCGAACCGACGGTAGCCTGCAACGCTTATTGCCTTGAACGACGCCCGGATAAGGGGAATCTGTTAGCGACAATAAGGCGCGCGCGAAGGCTCCTGCATTCTAGGCAATCGGGAGCACGTGAAAGAGAAGCGAGATTGCGCCGTGCACTCTCAGGTGCGGGCGAAATCAGGAGACAACTCGCGTAGTTCTTTACGCGCAACTGTTGCTTCGATGTCACCAAACGTATGAACCGGCGATCTACGCTGGTGTCAACCGAGGGACGACATGTTCGATATTTATGTGAACGGAAGACGCGATCTTTTGGTCGTTCCGCGAGGGTTTGCGATCCCTGCGGGGTTGGCCGGCAGTTGGAAGCGAAAGAAGCGGGCGGTGCGTTCAGTGAGCGATGTTATTCGCCAAGATGTGCAACAGCGCGGTTACCACCGACGTAGTCTGATCCCGAATCGGTCGAAGACGGCAGTCGAAACCTCGTCAGACGCGTAGCCAACGCGGCTATCTCCGCTGACCCAGGATGTCGCCGATCCCGTCGAGAACCTTGCTTACGGCGTCGACGGTAGGCGGATATTTTGCTCATTAGGCTTATGGCGCAAGGTTTCTTTTGAAAAGCCGCGCACGGCGCTGCGGCTTCCCTCCGGATAAGTATTATGCAGCTTTTCCCCGACTCGATGGCGTGCGCGCGTGAGTTTTCAGCTGTCCATACTGAAGATACTTGCCGGCCAGCCGCACGGACGGGCGAGCATCGAAGTCGTTAAACAGCATTTGGCCATTTATTACAGCAGCGGCCCAGAGTGGCCGGCGCGTATGAAGCGTATCGCGAGCCGAGCGCCCCAACTCGATATTTTTGGCCAAAGGCTGATCGACCGAGAGGCCGGGTGCTGGATTATCACCGACGAGGGAAGGAAGACTCTTGAAAGGCTCGAATTGGTAGATGTGGGTGCTATGCAGCGTCAGGTTAAACGGGAGATCGCGCAAGAGCGCGAAGATGGGTAGCCGCCCCCGGTGTCTTTGCAGCTACGAACCAGCGCGCGCAGAAAGCGCTGCCCGGCAAGCGATTGAGCACGGGCAAGGGCTATCGGCGTGACGGCTTGCCGCTCAATCCCTTGCTGATGGCCACGTGCGCCGACTAGATTGCGCAAGTTCAGTTTGGATATAAATGCAATGGCTTTTCGTACTGTGAAGTGGTTCAACGCGACCAAGGGACGATATGGCTTCATCCAACCTACGGAATGGAGGAGCTGATGTCTTCGTGCACTCCAACGCGTTGAGCCGAGCCCGAACGACCGACACGAAGACCTGACCGATCTCGTATTCGCGCATGCCCCAAGGGAGCTCTGGCGTTTAGATAACGAGCGCGATAATCGTCATAAGGTGACCATAGCAGGAGACCGCCCCGATGTCTCTCAGGGCTCGATGTTTGATCACTCTAGGCTTAATACAAATCACCAACCTCCCGAGATGCAGCTGTTCAAGTTCATCGCGATTGGCTTGCTCATTCCAGAACATGTTAGTCTACGTGCTTAGTTTCGAATAGAAAGGCGTGGATTGAGCATTCAATTGTAGCGAAGCCTCTCTACACAGCGTCTGTACGAAGTTTACAATTCCACAGCTGCACTAGTCCAGACGCCTTGTCTTCCGAAAGCATGACCGAGCTAATACCTGGCGCGAGTTCCGATGACTGTTCTTTTTTTACGGTCGTCGCTGCGAAAAAACTATGTTACAAGCGCTCTTCTCAGAAGGAGCATTCATCGTGAAAAAAGCAACAAAGAAACGCGTCAAGCGGCGCGAGTGGACGAAGGCAGATATCAAAGAGCTCAAAGTTCATTCGAAGGCTCGGACCCCGGTCATAAAGTTAGCAAAAATGACCAGACGCAGCGCCGGCGCGCTGCGCCAGAAGGCCTTAAATCTCGGAATTGGACTCGGACATCAGCGGTAATTTTGAGTAACGCTGGCTAATGGCGGTAGGGCGGCTTGCGGGCCGCCCTCTTTGGTCGTAGATACTTCGTCGCAAATTAGCTTTGCCGATCGGCGCTGAGAGAGTTTTTCACGCTCGTGCTGGATGGCCTTCAACGTCGCGGAACGGGCCCAACGCGTCCTCATCTTTGATTAAGTTTTTTGGAACGCGCTTTCGAAGCGCGTAAATATCATCTGCGCAGACGAGGACACTGCGAAAAAATGAACCTATCAACTCGCGGAGGATTGTGCTGTTGAGCTCTGGCAGGGCGCACGCAAGATCACGGAATACCCGGCGCGCCACTAAGCGGCCTTGGGGCGCCTTCATCAATTGACTGGGCCGACGTTCGACCTTTTTGCAGGCCGCTGCCGACGATGAGGCTTGGCGCCTCCCGCGAGACTGGCCGGCTTGGAAGCGCCGATCTGGTGCTCCCTTGCCGAGACTGCTGCCCGAAGGCATTGCGCAATGCTTCTGCGGCGAGCTAGTGAGACTAACCCGCGCAGCGCTTTGATCCCCCACATGAACCTTACCGCAGAACGTCCAAGCGTCGATCCGACGCCGGTTCAACTCTGGCCGAGTATGCGGAGAGGAAAACCGAGCCGCTCGCAACGCAAGGATAGTCGTCCACATCCGCGTAGTAGCAGCGCATCCTTCGAAGCCGGATTTGCTTGTCAAGCTTTACGGGCCGCGCGTCGCATGCTGAACGAGGCAATTCTACACTTTGCCGATCTCTTCACGAGCAAGATCATGATGCCGGATCACTTCTGTTATGATGAAGGCCAGGAACTTCTCAGCAAAGTCTGGGTCAAAGTTGGCGGCCTGTGCGAGCGCACGCAGTCTTGTTGTCTGTCTCTCCTCCCGACCTGGATCGGCAGCAGGCATTTGCAACCGAGCCTTTAGTTTTCCCACCTCTCGAGTGCACCTAAAACGTTCCGCGAGAATGTGAATCAGGGCGGCGTCCAGATTGTCGATGCTGCTCCGAAGAGCATTCAATTCGGGTGGAGCTTCCAACGTCTCAGGTCCCTTCGATGCGCACGATGTTTTTCGGGCTTCATAACGAGTCTCTGTACTACTGTTCTTGAGTCAGACCTCGAACGAGCTAACGTTGACGCCTTATGGGCCCGCTCAAGAGTTTTATGCAAGCACCTTAGCCAGTGGACGTGATTTCTGGATCCGAGCCGATTAACTGGGTTCTGACATCGGAAGGTCAATGACGCGAAGGCCACGTCATCGGATCGGGTGCATCGCTTTGCAGGCGTCGCAGAACATCAGACGGATGCCATTTCCGACGGCTTCTATTTGCGGTTATACTCACGCTCGCGCCGTGGTTGTGGTGAAAGGCGCAACCGTCAATATGACTCACGGAGCCCACCGCCAGATCACCTTCGCACCACTGCTCGTTTTCCTCGTCATAAGCGTTTTCGCGTGGCTGCTCTTCACGCTTGCAGTCTTCGCGTTGCCCGTCTTCGCCGGCGTAACGGTTGGTCTTTGGGCCTTCCACACGAGAGCCGGCGCTCTGGGCGGCATCGCTGTCGCCCTCGTGGCTGGCGCCGCAACGTTCAGCATCGGCCAGCTCGCGCTCGCCCTCGTGACATGGACTTGGCTCCGACTCTTGGTCATCACCTTTTACGTCGCACCGGCGACTGTCGCCGGTTACAGCGCTAAACCGACGCAGCAGGATGATTGTCTCCTAGTCCGTGAAGCTCGTCATGCAATTGTTTTTCCAGACGCTGATGCTCCTCTGAAGCGACGGAGGCCGCCGACGGCACGGCTTCATCATCCAGATGATCCAGCACTCGCCGAAGCTCTCCTTGAGAGAACTGCTCTGAATGCAATTCGGCTTGCGCGAAAGCCGACGAGGTGAAGTGATCATCTCGCCATTCCTGAAGCTCCTCTGCGGGCTCCTCGTCAAGCGGTCTTCGAAGCTCCTCTGCGCGGCCTCGTGCCTGCCAGGTGCCTAATCCTGCCGGCATAACGTTCAACGAACAGCCCGTTCGGCGCGCCGGCATCCTCGCCGAGTGGACGGCCGCTTCATAGCTCAAGCGCATGATCCGCGAGCACCTGCCGCATCAGTGCGCCCTTGATCTCGCGGGCGATCTCGTCGCGGATCTGGGCTCCGAACTGCAACTCGGCGTCGCTGTTTCCGGTCAGGTGATGTTCGGCGAGTCGCTGCTCGAGCCGGCTCGGAAACTCCCCGTCCATCGCCTCGGCGAGCCGGTTCTGCATCTCTGCATGGGCGTCGGGGGCAATCCGGCTCACCACCGTTTCCCAGGGCTGCCAGCGAGTTGCCATAAAATCGGCGAACCCCGCCGCTTCCTCATTCCGCACCTGCGTCTCGGCTGCGGTGAGGTCGTGCTCAGTGACGTACGAGATGTCATAGAACCGCATGTCCGGGGCGATGAGCTGCAGGTCCAGCCGGTCACGTAGCTTGACCTGATAGGCGAGATAGACCTCGATCTCATCGACGAACTGGAGTGAGTTGACCTTTTGACGGGCAATCGGCTCGAGTTCGCCCAGGCGGAACAAGACCCGAGCCTTCTGGATGAGCTCGCCGAGCCGATCGTCATAGGCCCCGTCCTCGACATCAGCGTTCAGGCGTGCGGTCTGCATGCTGTTCCAGGTCAGAGTGATGCGATCCTGGCAGCTCTCGCTTGCCCCGAAAGCCAACTGAAAATAATGCTCGCGCAAGTGCGGTCTGATCGCAGCCTGCTGCAGATCCTCGGCGACGGCCTCCCGGAAATGAGGATTATCATAATTTACGGTGTTCCGTAGCCTATCGAGGAAGAGCGCGTATTCCGGCGCCCCCGCTTCGCCGGCGAAGTTTTGCCAGGCGTCGATCACCTCCGGCTCCCCGTCCATCCAGTCCGCTACCACCTCGGCCAGCGACCGTTCCTGATTCACCGCCGTTCCCTCGCCCATCGAGAAGAAGACCCGCGGGCCGTCATAGCCCCGGGAATTGAGGGCTTCCGCCAAACTCGTACGCACCTGCTCGGGCAGCGGATTATTCTCCAAATAAACCATGCATCCAAAACCTAGCCGGGTTAGCAGCGCCTGCGGCAAGCTGCTCAGCCGATTATTGCGTGCCTCGAGCACCTGCAGTTCGACGGGGAGATTGTCGGGTAAGCTGGTCAGCCGGTTGCCGCTGACGTGAAGTCTCTGGAGCTCGGGGGGGAGGGTCTCGGGCAAACTGTCCAGCTGGTTGTCGCGCGCAAAGAGCACTTGCAGTTCGACGGGGAGAGTGTCGGGAAGGCTGGTCAGCCGGTTGCCATCGGCTTCGAGCTCTTGGATTTCAGGCGGGAGTGTGTTGGGAAGGGCGGTCAAGCGATTGCCGCCGACGGCAAGTGACTGAAGTCCGATGGGAAGGGCGTCGGGCAGTCTGGTCAACCGGTTGCCGCGGACGTCGAGGTCCTGCAGCCCATCCGGCAGAGTATCTGGCAGGCTGGTCAAGCGGCTACTGCCGACCGCGAGTGTCAAAAGCCCCTCTGGAAGCTTTTCAGGCAGACTGGTCAGCCGGTTGCCCCCGATGGCAAGTGACTGAAGCCCGCTAGGGAGTGTGTCGGGCAGGCGGGTCAACCGGTTGCCGCTGGCGCCGAGCGCCCGCAGTCTAGACGGGAGGGCGTCAGGCAGGTGCACCAGCTCGTTGTCGCTCACGTTGAGCGACTGAAGCCCAGGCGGAAGGGCGGCCGGCAGTGTCGTCAGGGATAGATTTAAGAGCTCCAGCCCTGCGTAGACGTCGCCTGCCTCACTCCAGGCTTTTATTCGCCTTACAGCCTCTTCGCGGTTCTCGTCTTGCGACTGCCCTTCCTCCTCGGCCCAACCATCCAGGATCTGGTTAAGCCGCGACTCGCTGAAGACAGGATCCTCATGCGTCTGACCGCTTGCGCGCCCCGGAGCCCCCGTTTGCAAGGCTATGGTCCACTGCGCTGCGGCCGGGGTCAGTCCAGAGGTATTGCCATCGCCCGGCCGGGGCTGTCGGCCCAGAATCGATGCCCCCAAATCTTGCGCGGAACGATTTGCGCCGGATGTTGACGACTCCGGCGCTACATCACCGGCCTCGGCCCACGAATGCTCCTCCTGATCGACACTATAAGGCGGCCAATCGGCAGCTGAATCCATGGCGTGCCAATCATCTGTCAGACTGAAATTGCCATCCGGCAACTGCCCGTCGCGATCCGCGACCGGAAAAAGCACATGCTGATCGTCTCGTTCAGAGCAGGCGAACGAATCCGACGGCGACCGCGAGGTGCCTTGTCGGACTACATCCTCGTGCGGCATTCCCGAACGATCCGCACCTCTGTTCGAAGCAACACAGGGCGGCTCGCCGAGGCTAATTGAATTGGGAGGCAGGCGACCGTGAAGACGCAAATCATTCACGTGCTGCTGAAACCCGGCTTGGTCGGCCTGCTGCTGTTGCGGCCGATCGTAGTACATCTGATCGACATGGGTCTCGAATGGGTTGAGCTTATTGAACGCCTCCATCCCACTCTCCTAGTCAGATCTGAGCAGCTAGCGCCGGTCTGGATAAGTACGTTCACGCTAAGAGGCTTAGCTTTCTAGAAGCTGACGAGGAATCAGAATGATCGTAACTGTCCCGTAAGCCTTCGTTTATTGCTGGATGGATCACTGCAGTGACAGCTTGCGTATGTCTGCTACGCAGACTTGAGCCTTGCGTCCACTGACATTCCTGAGCGTCCGCCGAGGCGGAGTGATACCGAACTCGCTGCGGCCTTGAAGATGATATACGAAATTGATCCCGGAGACGCCGCTCTCATCAATGACGCGCTCGACGAAGCCTTGAAAGTCCCTAAAGTTCTGACTACAGAGCTAAGGAAATCTGCCCTGGAGCGGGCTGCACGACTCGGTGCTCTAAGTGCGTGGCTTAAAGAATCGCAGCTGCTGGAAATGTGGGTAATCGAAAGCTCCGTCGTAGGAGTACGGCTAAAGTTTGGGCGTAAGCCGACCCCGCCGAGCCTGTCGGATAGCTCGAGCTCCGAGGCGATATGGCGCGCTCAGCAGCAATTGAAAAAGCGCTCTGTTAGCTTGGTAGATGGCGGCGGAGCGGTTACGTCCTGAACCCGTCATCACCTGCGCGCTGTCGGCGTTGTGAACGGACCACAACCACCTTCGACCGCGCTGCTTCAAGACATATTCGAAGAATGGGAGACTCATGGTTAGCGAGCTCCATTTCTGACAGTCGTGCGTTTGGTCTTCTGAATGCCAGAGCGGGCCCATTCCACGCGATGTCTCACTGTGGCAGCCTTGGCAATGAACTCGCTTGATCGGTCAATGCCGCTTTCGTCATCAAAAGTGAGCTCATCCTGCGCTGTCTGTCGTGGCGCCAATGTCGAGATGCTTGCGCGTTTTGGCCGTCAGCGACATCTGCAGGATCCGGTCATCGTTTGCGGAGGACTTATACCGCAGCAACCGTTTTTCTCTAACAACTTTGAGGGGGTCGTCACGAAGGAAGGGTCGACGTGCATAAATCGTGACACCAGATTGGCCGTTACACCCCTTTTTCTCTGCCCAAATAGGTCACCGCCATCAGGATCGTCCACTGTGGCCCAGTTATGCCCAGCACAATGGTCCTCCCATGTGATCGGCCGGACAATCTCGTTTCCGTCAGTATAGATGCAGCCAAGCGCGCTTGCTGGATCAGCCATCTTAAGCCAGGTTCCGTCCTTTACAACGTCCTTAGCGCCGATTAGGGGGCGGCAGTGCTGCAAGTGCAGGTAAATCAAACAGTTGGTCTAGTTCGGACGGATGGGCTTGCGAACAACGGGCTGGTCGGAGCTATGGCTCAGTGTTTTGGACCAACGGCAGTATGCACGGCAAAGTTGCATTAGAATCGATGCGCGCTGACAAGATAGCTGCGCGTCGCCAAGTGAGATGTCCGCGATGTGGGCTGCTTCTTTGCCGCGCTCGCCGGTATGCCGAGCTTCAATGCCCCAGCAACGGCAACTTATGACTACACGTAATAGCCTTCCTATACCGCGGGCGGCCTTCGGCAAACGTCCGTATAGCTCTTTCCAACCTTCCCATATCCGCAATCGATCTTCGTGTAATTGAGCTGCCGCTTGACGTCGCTTTAACTGTCGAGCAATCGAGGGGGCGGACTGCAGTTATCTTCGGTGATCCCGCCGATCGATCGAACCGAATGGACTAAACTCATGAGTGCTACACAAAAGTCTTGTTTTGATACTTTGCACGGGAGCGGCCGTCCATGTGATCCCCCGGCTGGCTTGTTTCGCTCAATCGAGCGAGCGCCGGCAGAGTTTGCATTTCAGGCACGAGGGTCTGAACGATGAGCGGACGTTTCGGCCGTTCGCCTGCGGTGTGCTTTCTTCTTGGTCTTCCACGATCCGGGACGACACTCCTGGCGCATTTGCTCCAGCACCATCCAGACATTGTGGCTCCGCCTGAACCCTGGTTGATGCTGGCGCTTGAAGCATTTGGCAAGGTGGACCAGCGCCATCCGGCGGGCAGCTCACTGATCAAGGCCGCGACCTCGGAGTTCCTGGGGCGGATAGATCGCACGATCGCCAGCCGCGCTTACGCCGATGCAGCATACGATCAGTATCTGGCGGACGCGGGCAAGCGCATCATCATAGACAAGACACCGCGGTATTGGACCGTGCTTGAGTTTCTTGAATCTGTCTATCCAGAAGCGCCACACATCCTTCTGATGCGCAATCCCTATGCCATCGCCGCTTCACTGAAATCGACGTGGGGCATCCCGCTGCGGACAGAAAGCCCGCATTCGGTTAGCGTATCCAGTCTCGCCGATCTCATGCTCCGTCTGCCCGACGTCATCATAACTTCACTCGCCGATTTGGTTCTGGGCCTTCCCAAGCTCGCCGCGCACCGCTCTCGCCCGCAGACACAGTCCGTGCAATACGAACTGCTTGTGGCGCATCCGGACGAGGAAATCCGGCGTCTGTTGAAGGGGCTCGGCTGTGACCCAGCGGCCGTCGCATCGGCTGGGATGAGACAAGCAGATTATCTTCGATCCAGCAGCTTTGGGGATCGAAATATCCTGGAACGAAAGGCCGTCGACGAAAACTCTGTCAAATCATGGCAATCTCAATTGAGCGTCGAAGAGATGCAAACCGTGACTGATTTGGTCGGCGCTGAGCTTTTGCTAGAACTCGGATATGAGCAGGAACTGGTGCGTGCACAGAAAGCCGGAGTGCTGGATAGGGGAAGTGAGGTAACCGAACTCTATCGTCGAATATTCCGAACTTGGTGGGATTTGCGAAGTACCAAGGCCGGAGCATTATCCGGTCCCTCTCACGCTGGAGAGCCGGTCCATACTGCTTGGAACGTTTCGGAGAACCGCGACGCGGCTATCGAGATGTTGCGAGGCGAAGTCGAGCGGCTTGAGCGGATCCTCAATAACTCCTAGGGCGATGGGCGATCTGAATGCTTGCGATCAAAACACGTTGGTTGATTTAGCCAAGATCCGTAACCCGCACGAGCTGATCTCCCGATCAGGTGTGAAGCCGGCGCCGGCCGCACCAGCGGAAGAAGACGAAATGCTGCCGCGTCTGCAAGTCTGCTGTCCAATGGAGCTCGACCTCATGGACGAGCCGGCCGCTTGGCCGGCCGTTTCCTCCGCGCATATTCTCCACTCTGGGCTGGAGCTGAACGGCGAAGAACAGAGATCCTGCATCGAAAAGAAGATATATGCTGCCGAAACATCTGCGCCGTCTCGAAGCTGAATCGATTGAAATCATGCGTGATGTGGTCGCCGGGTTCAAACGGCCGGTCATGCTTTACTCGATCGGAAAAGATTCAAGCGTGATGCTGCACATTGCGATCAAGGCGTTCTATCCGGCAAAATTGCCTTTCCCCCTGCTTCACGTCGACACGACCTGGAAATTCCGTGAGATGATCAGCTTTCGAGACGCGACAGCCAAGCGACTCGGCCTCGACTTGATTGTCCATATCAACAAGGAGGGCATCGCGCGCGGGATCAATCCGATCGATTCCGGCTCCGCGCTTCATACCCAGGTGATGAAGACAGACGCGCTGAAGCAGGCCCTCGACCTCCACGGATTTGATGCCGCCTTTGGCGGCGCCCGGCGCGACGAGGAAAAGAGTCGCGCAAAAGAACGGATACTCTCCTTCCGTTCGGCCGGACACGTATGGGACCCCCGTAACCAGCGGCCGGAGCTTTGGAGCCTGTTCAACACACGGATACGCCAGGGTGAAACCATGCGCGTGTTTGCGATGTCAAACTGGACCGAGCTCGATGTCTGGGAATACATCATGCTCGAGAAGATTCCGGTCGTTCCGCTCTACTTCGCAAAACTGAGACCCACAGTACGTCGAAATGGTGCGACGATCATGATCGACGACAAGCGATTGCCGCTTAACCGCGGCGAGACGCCGGAAATGCGGATGATCCGCTTTCGCACGCTTGGATGTTATCCTTTGAGCGGGGCTATTGAATCCAACGCGATGGCGATTGAAGACATCGTCGCAGAAATGCGGACTGCGACTGTGTCGGAGCGCCAGGGACGCCTAATTGATGTCGATGAAGCCGCTTCAATGGAGAAGAAGAAAAGGGAAGGTTACTTTTGATGTTTGTAAAGCCGGCAACGGAAGCGGTCCCGGCCAGGACAAAGGATCAGCTGCGATTCATCACGTGTGGCTCGGTGGACGACGGCAAATCGACGCTGATCGGCCGGTTACTGCACGACAGCAAGATGATCTACCACGATCAGCTCACGGTGCTGGAACGCGACAGCATCAAGCACGGTAGCGCCGGAAATGACATCGATTTCGCGTTACTCGTGGACGGGCTGGAGGCCGAACGGGAGCAGGGCATCACGATCGATGTCGCCTACCGATTCTTCACGACGCCGCGGCGCTCCTTCATGGTGGCCGACGCTCCCGGCCACGAGCAGTATACCCGCAATATGGCTACCGGCGCCTCCCATGCCCAGCTCGCCATCATCCTGATCGATGCCCGCAAAGGCGTGATGGTTCAGACCCGCCGCCACTCCTTTATCTGTTCGCTGCTCGGTATTCGTCATGTCGTGCTGGCAGTGAACAAGATCGATCTTGTCGCATACAACAAAGAGTGCTTCGATCGGATCGCCCTTGACTATCTGGCCTTTGCCGCCGGTCTCGGCTTCACCTCGATCGTTCCGGTCCCGATCTCGGCCCGCTACGGCGACAACGTTGTGGATCGCTCCGCTCATGCCAACTGGTACGATGGTCCCTGCCTGCTCGAGCATTTGGAGAGCATTGACATCCCGTCCGGCACCGCAGGCCAGGCTTTCCGCTTTCCGGTCCAATGGGTGAACCGCCCAAACCCGGATTTTCGGGGCTATGCCGGGACGGTGGCTTCCGGGAGGATCTCGGCAGGAGACGAGATCGTTGTCGCCGCGTCGGGACGGACCACGCGCATCAAGCGGATCGTGACCCACGATGGCGACCTTGTCGGCGCCGAAGCCGGCGATGCGGTTACCATTACACTGGAAGATGAAATCGATATCGGCCGTGGCGACATTCTGTCGCGGCCGGACGACCGACCGAAGGTCGCCGACCAGTTCGCCGCTTATGTGATCTGGATGGACAACGAGCCGCTCGCTCCCGGACGCAATTACGTCCTGCGGATTGGATCGCAGACGATTATCGGCAGCATTACCGCAATTAGACATCGGATCGACGTCAACACTTGTGAGCATCTGGCCGCCGGGATGCTTTCCCTAAACGAGATCGGCTTCTGCGATGTTGCGACCGCAATGCCCGCAGTATTCGATCCTTACGAGCTCAATCGAAAGACCGGATCATTTATCTTCATCGATCGTTACACGAATCGTACGGTCGGGGCCGGCATGATCGCCTTTCCGCTCCGGCGGGACACCAATATTGTTAGGCAAGCGCTATCCGTGGACAGGAGGGAGCGCGCCGCGCTCAAGAATCAGAAGCCTTGCGTCATCTGGTTCACTGGCCTGTCTGGCGCGGGAAAGACGACGATTGCCAACCTGGTTGATCAAAAGCTGTGTGGCATGTCGCGGCATACTATGCTGCTGGATGGCGACAACCTCCGGCACGGTTTAAACGCGGACCTCGGCTTCTCGGAGACGGACCGCGTGGAGAACATTCGGCGCGTCGGTGAAGTTGCCAAGTTGATGGCGGACAGTGGCTTGATCGTGATCTGCTCCTTCATCTCGCCCTCTAGGGCCGAACGCGACAGGGTGCGCGGCCTGGTTGGCAAGGATGAGTTCATAGAAGTCTTCGTCGATACGCCGATCGAGGAATGCGCTCGGCGAGATCCAAAAGGCCTGTATTCAAAAGTGAAATCCGGCCAGATCAAGAACTTCACCGGGATCGATTCGTGCTACGAAGCACCAACAACACCGGAGATTCATCTGAGGACCATGGAGCAGACCCTAGAGCATTCAGCGGAAGCGGTAGTGGATGTCTTGATGGCGCGCTCAATTCTTAATGGTTAGATGTCCCTCGCATCGCACCATCGAATATCCTGCGGGCCCGGCCAAAGACGATGCGGCTCGGGCTGGCCCGCGACCGGACTTTTCGCTCTAAAGGAACAAAAGTGTCGCACCCACTCCTCGAGTGCCCGCTTCCGGTTACGTGCTCGAAGTGACGGGCAATTCGAGACCGCGTACGCGAGCAGAGATTGAGCCTGGGCGGGAGCGGAGGAGATCAAGAAGTGCCTTCCATGCTCCAGATGAGAATCTACGACGATGACAAAGGCCAGAGAGGAATTCCGAGCCCCAGTCGGTTGAGTTTCGCTTAGCGCTTCTTGCTACGCGTGCGGCCAGCGACGCCGAGCTCCCATTTAGCCAAGCCAGGCAGCGTCTCGAAAAGCTTCGATCTTTCGCGCAGCAGTATGAGGGTGGGGCCCGGTTTTCCGAGCCTGGCCGCATCCAGCGAGCGGGCGCTTGCTTCAGTATATTGACCAATCCGAACTTAGCAGACCCCGACTCCCTCCTGTCGCGACCTGCCAGCTTTCGGGAAGCTTGCTTCCTTTTGGCCCGCCGCTCGTCGACCGATGCGGCCCGCGTACGCGCCGCGCCTTCGCATCGCAAGACAAAGCAGCCGCGATCCTTAGCCATCCTGCCATGAAGCCGGCGATGGGCGCGGCCCAAAAGGCAAGGGAGTTCATCCATGACAAGCGACAAGGACGATGTCTTGATGACCCGCTCTGGTCCGCCGTCAACCTGTTCGACCGCGCGGTACGCCGCGTCGAACGCAAGCTCGCCATCAACGAGCAGGCGCTGCAGAGGAGCCAACGCGAGCAGGACGGCTCGGAGGTGCGATCCGTCCAACCAGATCGCCTCGATACTGCCAGCCTAGCGATTGCTCGCAGAGAGGGACACGTGCCATCACCTGGAGTTGGCTCGACGTAGTCCTAAGCAGGACGACGTGTTCTGCTTCACGGCGACTCGCCGAAAGGTTTCGAACTGATCTGCTAAACGGCCAGAGATCCAAGGCCCCCAATTGTCTTCAAGCCGGACTCGACGAAGGCCGCTCCATTGAAGCGCAACGACGTGATAAAGGCAGTCATGTGCGACGAGCGCGTATATTTTCCAGGTACCAGCATCCAGGAGGATCTCGCCTGCACGGCGGAGAAGCTCGCTACCTCCATCTGGGGGTATGGCGAGGATCGTACGTGAACGGAAGATTGGGCCATCACTTACCTGCAGGTATCGCGCTTGCAGGCGGATGCCGACGTCCTGATGTCGGACTCTCACTGTAGCTCGCTGTGAATCTCCGCACTCTGCTGCCTACGTCGGCTTGTCGCCGCCAGATGGGAGTACGTCAGAAAAAATTCACGCGAGAAAATCCCGCGAGAGGGTTGAAACGCCCCTAACGTCAAGTTGTACGATCTCGAAATGGACGACGACGGTCATCGGCGTCACAAACCCTCCAACGAGCGACGGAGTGCGAATGCACCAGGTCTTGAGTCCACGCATCAGACTCCAGCTGCGAACGACGATGATCAAGTGTGCCATACCTTGATCTGCATCCGGGCGCGATGATCCGACTGCATCGTTTTCCAACGTCAAGTGTGCCTGAATGGCGCAGGTTCACACGTAAGTCGGTCGGCCAACCCGCCGCTTCGTGACGCAAGAAGGCAGCCGCGCTCAAATCTGCGCATGCGTGACGGCTGGATAAGAGCGCGCGTCGGCGCCAATTGCGTTTCGAGGGCGTGGTCGCGGAGCCAATTTCTTGGAGGTTTGAATTTTATCGGTGAGGAGAGCTTTGCAAAGATCGCCGTGCATCTGCGATGAGATATGGAGGTTTGTCATGCGGCAGGCTTTTCGGAGGCCGACCCGAAACGCGGCTGCGATCTATGGCGTTTGACCGAAGAAGTCGACGCTCGCCACAGGGTCTCCCTGGTGGCGCGGGCATACTCCAGATCCATTGACCAATACAACTTGAGGAGGAATGGTTTGACAAGACAGCGCTCTTTGCTGACGCCTGGTCCATTGTCGTTATCGCTGGCAGTCAAAAGCCGGATGCTGCTCGATCTCGCGTCGCGCGATTGCGAGTTCAAGGAAGTGACCGCCTGCATGAGGCGGCTGATGCTCAGCTTGCTGGGAAACGCTGAAGACTATTCGGTGGTGCCTATTCAGGGAGGCGGCTCTTTTGCAATGGAAGCCGCTCTCTCTTCATTTGTGTCCCGAGCGGACAGGCCGCTCGTTTGCATAAACGGCATCTATGGCGAGCGCATTCTGCAGATTTTGCGGCTGTGGGGCGTCGAAGCACTGAGGCTTGTCAAGCGAGCGACCGATCCTTTGGATCCGCAAGAAATTGGCGAGCATCTGAGCCGAAATCCTGGCGTTACGCACCTGTGTTTCGTGCATTGTGAGACGACAACCGGAATCGTCAATCCGCTGGACGCGATCGTGGAGGAGGCGAGGCGACGTGGCGTAAAGACCATTATCGATGGGATGAGTTCTTTCGGCGCCCTTAATATTGATCTGCGCCAGAGTGGACCTGACGTCCTGGTCACCTCGAGCAACAAGTGCATAGAGGGGCCGCCGGGAGTAGCGTTTGTCATCGCGTCTCGCGAGCTGCTGGAGAATGCAGTTCAAGAACCGAGGTCGTTTGTGCTCGACGTGAGAGATCAATGGCTCTCGCTCGAGCGCACGGGTGAATGGCGATCGACCCCTCCCACACACATCGTTCAGGCAACGACCAAGGCCCTGGAGCTTCTACACGAGGAGGGCATTGATGCCAGGCGCTGCAGGTATGAGAAGGTCAGGGACGATCTCGTCAAAGAACTCGAAGGTGTGGTGTCTCCGCTGCTGTCCACGGAGTTGCAGTCGCCGGTCTGCGTCGCGTTCAGTGCGCCATCCGGAATCGTGGACCAAGCAGGATTCGATGGGCTGTATCGCCACTTGGCGGCCCACAACCTTTACATCTACTCGAAGCTGCATGTTGCGACGCGCAGCTTCCGCGTCGGTTGTATTGGGGAAATCCAATCCAGCTGGATCGAGCAGTTAGGCTGCGCTTTTCGTACATATTTCCGGTCCGGTCAGGCTCGGTCAGCGGCGCCGATGTCGGCCCAAGAGTCATGCGGGGCTCGCGTAACGATGCCGGCGCGAGCGGCTGGGGACCGGCAGCTGCCGTTTTCGGCCGAGACTGCTGTTCTGCATGCGGGCTATCGGCGTGACGTAGCAACGAAAGCCGTCGCAGTGCCGATTTACCAGAATACGGCTTATGAACTCGATGGCGATCTAAACCACATTGCCGACGTCTACAATGTCAAGGCCGATGGGTTCACCTACACAAGGATTATCAATCCAACGACGCGCGCGCTGGAAAGGCGCTACGCCGCCGTCGATATGGGAAAGGACGCGCTCGCCGTTGCGTCAGGTCAAGCAGCGACGTTCCTTGCTATCGTCAACCTGTCAAGTGGCGAAGTGGGGGACAATGTCGTCGCCTCTCCGTATCTATATGGCAATACCTGGAACCTGCTCCACAACACCTTAAAGCGTCTTGGGATCAGCGTGAGGACGGCCGATCCTCGAAGGCCAGAGACGTTTGAACGTGCCATTGATGATCGCACGATATGCCTGTTCGGAGAGGTGATTTCGAATCCTTGTCTGATCCCGCTCCCCGTCAAACAGCTGGCTGAGATCGGCCGAAAGTACGGCGTGCCGTTGGTCGTAGACAATACGACGACGCCACTGGTATGCCGGCCGTCGGATCTCGGCGCTGCCATTACGACGTACTCCGCAACGAAATATATATGCGGCCATGGCACGACGCTCGGTGGACTGATCGTTGACAACGGCGAGTTTAGCTACCGGGGAGCCTCTCGCTTTCCCTTGTTCAACCGTCCCGACGATGCGCATGGCGGAATTGTTTGGCATAACGCGGTGCGCGATGTCGACGATCTAGGAAAGAGCGAGTTTCTTCTCAAGGCTCGCATGACCTGGTTGCGCGATACCGGCGCGGCCATCGCTCCGTTTGCGAGCTTTCAACTGATACAAGGGCTTGAAACGCTGCCACTTCGCATGAAGCAGCACTGCGCGAATGCCAGGATCGTGGCCGACGTTCTCAAGGAGCATCCAAAAGTACGCCGTGTCTTCTACCCGGGGCTCTTTGAAGGCGCCGATCGGGAAATCGTCGAACAGACACTGAGTGCTGCATACGGCCACGGGGCGATGGTCATGTTCGAAGTGGAGGACGAGCAAGCCGGGCGCAAGTTCATCCAGAACGTCGACTTGATGTATCACGTTTCGAATGTAGGCGATGCGCGCACGCTGGTGACCCATCCTGTCTCGACGACCCACACCACCGTCCCGCGGGAAAAGCGCGAAGCCGCCGGCATATTCGGCGGTTCGATCCGGCTTTGCGTCGGCATCGAAGATGTCAACGACATCCTGCGCGATCTGGACAAGGCGCTTTCCGCAATCTGACAACCTGCAAGGCGATCAGGAGGAGGTTCTCATGAATCAGGCAGACGCTTGGAAGTTGAGGTCATCACGTTATGAGGCCGTTCAATTCAGCCGAGAGATCAATAGGCAGCTCTCTGAGCTGAGGCCCGACAACATAACGGGAGCCGCATATATTGCCAAAGATTACGCTATCATCACTGCGTGCACGCTCGCGACTGTGTGGGTCTCATGGTGGCTCTACCCGCTGGCCGTCCTTCTAATTGGTGCCTATCAGCGCGGATTGACGACCATCGCTCATGATGCGGCTCACCGCACGCTCGCGAAGAACACGACCTGGAATTACGTCCTGGGCATTCTGTTCGCTTCGTACCCCTTGTTCCAGCGCCACTGGGCCTACCGGATCTCGCACGTCTATTTGCATCACCCCTATCTTGGAGACCCGGACAAGGACCCCGACCTGAAGTTCTTCCTGGCCAGCGGCGTTTACGACGTGCAGCCTCCGGAGCGGTACGCTTTCAACATGATCTGGAAGCCGATCTTCGGCGGCGCGACAGTGGCATATCTGAAGTACCTTTGGACGAATCGATTTTCGGTCACAGATGTCGAGGATCAGAGCCGCTCAGGCATACTTGTCGACAAGTATGGCTTCTATGTCTTCTGGATCAGCATCCTGGCCGGGTCATATGCTGTTGGGCTGCTCCATATCGTCGTCCTGTTCTGGATCGTGCCCTATCTCACCACGTTTCAGGTCCTCGGATGGTTTATCGAGCTCGCTGAGCACTCACCTATGTGCGAAACCGAGACGCAGAACGTCTATCTCACCCGGAATCGGAAAGGAAATTTCCTCGAGCGGGCCATCCTCGGGCAGAATTTGGATGAGTACCACCTTGAGCATCACCTTTCGCCGGGCATTCCGTTTTGGCTGTTGCGCAAAGCTCAGAAAATCCGAATGCAGGATCCGAACTATGCGAAGGTTGCCGCGACCTGGGGCGGGCTCTTTGTCGAGGGACCTCAAGGTCAACCTAGCGTCATAGATCAGTTAAAAGAGCGAAATCGACGGTTGTATGAGCAGTCCATTGCCGAGGTTCGCACACGAGGGCAGGTGGCGTGACGTTGCTACGACCAGAGAGCACCCGAGCCGTGGTAGGCGTCACTTCGAACCGTCTTCTGGTCGATGCTGTGCACCGCGACTGGTTGCGGCGCAAGTACTTGCAGGCACTCCATCGTCAGGCGGGCGTGGCTTGCGTCATATTGCCGACGGTCGACGCCGAAGATGCGAGGGAGGAGGTCGTCCCGGCGATCATGCGCCGGCTCGACGGCTTGGTGTTGACAGGTGATGAATCGAACATCGACCCCGCCGTCCTGAGAGCGCCCGCGTCCTTGACGGAGGATGACCGGCAGGACGTTGAGGTTGGGATCCTCGACCGTCCGCGGGACAGGCTCTCTGCCGTAACTATAGAGAGCGCCATCGCGCTCGGAATGCCTATTCTGGGCATCTGCCGTGGGCTTCAGGAACTCAATGTCTATTTCGGCGGCACGCTCCGCTCATCGCTTGCGGAGTGGAGGCCGGAAAGTGGTGCGATGCATGCCGAGAAGCCAGATCGTCCAAGAGACCGCCAGTACGACGCCGCCCACAGCGTCAAGATATGTTCCGATGGCGCGCTCTTTCCAATCGCGCGGACGATCGAAGCGCAAGTCAACTCGCTGCACAATCAAGGCATCGAGGCGCTTGCCCCGGCGCTGAGACGGGAGGCGTGGGCGCCTGACGGTTTGGTCGAGGCGGCTTCGGTCATTGGCGCCCCGACGCTGCAAATCGGTGTGCAATGGCACCCCGAATGGCACGTCTCAAGCGATCTCCTCAGCAAGCAATTGTTCAAGGCGTTTGGAGAGGCGTGTGTTGGGTACTACCGGACTAAGAAGAGCTAGAGGCGGATTGTGACATTTCGAACCAAACGTGGTCCGTGCACGTCGAAAGGACATTTCCTCGGAGCCAACGCACGCGTCGGGTCCTGCGAGGGCCGTGCGTCGCCTCGCGGGCACAGGAAGACTGGACGATTGGCGAATCGCTTCGCTCTGGGAGTTTTCTTTGTGGCGCTTTACGTCGTCCTGAGCGCGGCAGGCGAGGTTTATGCGGCGTCGTATTTTCAGCAAGCGGATGTGTTCGTCGCGCTCCTGCTGTCCTTCGCTGTGGTTTGTCTGATGTTCAATCTCCTGGCTCGCCACGGGGGAGGCGGGGCAACGGTGACGAAATGGTCGCTCCTGGTCTTTGTCGCGCTCAATGTCGTGACAGCAATCAGCTGGATCGGCTTATTTATCGGATTGAAATACGCAGAACCCGCGATCGTCGTCGCCTTCATGGTGGCGCTGGGGCCCACCGCAACAGCGTGGTTGAATGCACTGATCAGGCGCCAGGGTGCCCCTCCAGCAGCCGATATTGTCGTGAGCGTCACGATCGCAACGATCGGAACTTACATGATTTGGATCTCGGCCAGCGGCAACGCAGGCGTGGAGTGGGGGGCTCGATCGTCCTTTGGCATCGTCTTGGCCATCGTGGCCGGCCTATCGCTGGCCCTTACAAATATACTTGTCAAACTGCTCTTCGATCGTGGGTTTTCCGGCCGACAAGTCCTGGCGCATCGCTTTTATGGAACGATTCTCTTGCTGCTGGGACTAGTCGATCATTCATCTATCTTGCCTGAGATCTCGCAGCATTGGTTTACGATCTCAGCAATTGGGCTGTCGACGATCCTTATTCCTTTGCTCTTGATCCAGCAGGGCATTCGGCACGTAGAGCCCTTCACCGTCAACATGGTCCTGTCCACCGCCCCTATCATCACCTTCCTGTTCCAGTACTTCGATTCTCGCATCGTGCCTTCGTCACACACGTTCGTTGGAAATGTTCTCATTACGGCTGTTGCTGTCGGCAACATCTACTTGCAGTATCGGAGATCCGCATGAAAGAACGGAATTGTGTAATCGTAGACGCCTACTCTACCGCCCGATACCTACCGGAAGAGTTCAAGCGCTATGGAATTGGAACGGTGCATGTGATGTCGGCTGCACAGATTCCGCCCATATTCCAATCGCATTTCAATGCGGATCTGTATGGTGAAGTCATTCGCCCCAGGGAGCGCATGGGGTACGACGACATCGTTGAATATCATCTTCAGGCTCTCCATGGCCGGGAATTGGAGTTCGTTATCGCGGGCTGCGAGACCGGAGTTGAACTCGCCGATTCTTTGTCGGAGCGGCTGGGCTTACCATCAAATGGGACCGCGCTATCCGCTGCTCGGCGTGACAAAGCGCGATTGTCTTGCGCGCTCACCTCCGCAGGCGTGCGATCGATCAGACAAATCGTGTCCGACAGTCCTGTAGAGATCGCGAGCTGGAAGCGCGAAGCGAAGTTCGATCAGATCGTGATCAAGCCTCTGAACAGTACGGGTACCGAGGATGTATTCTTTTGCTCGACAGATGCTGATATTCAGCGTGCTCTTAGCGCAATTGTCGGGAAGACGAACCGTGTCGGAGCATTGAATCGTTTTGCCCTTGGGCAAGAAAAAATAAATGGCCAGCAATACACGGTCAATGCCGTATCGATGGACGGGGAAGCCTTCGTTACGGAGGCCTGGACATATGACACGGTTCCAATTGAGGGGGCATCATCGGTCTGCTCACTTGAGAGATTGTTGGAGGGCAGCGAACCAATCGTTCAGGAACTGTCAGACTACTTGGAGCGTGCGTTGCAGGCACTACAGATCGTCGACGGACCGGCTCATGCTGAGATCATCGTCGATCATCGGGGACCGGTCCTGGTGGACTTCGGAGCGAGGCTTCAAGGGACCATGTCGGCAAAAGCACGAACGATGGCGTTGGGGCACAACCATATGACCCTGACGGCCTGGCGCTACGCAGATCCCAACGGCTTTGGTGAATATATGAGGCTGCGCGGGCCTTACAAGCGGCGGGCTCACGCACTTTGCGTCTCGCTGATCTCAGATATGGGCGGTGTCGTTGCCGGTTACCCGGGTCTCGAAGCAATCCGCAAGCTCCCAAGTTTCGCGGATGCCATTGCATTCGTTCCGATTGGTCAAGAGCTAGTTCCCACGATCGACTTGGCGTCAACACCAGGCATCGTTTATCTCGTGAATAGCGACTTGACTCAGCTTGAGAGTGACTATCGCAAGTTGCGAGCAATGCGGATGGACCAGGTGTTCGATTTAGTGATGCAGGACCGCGACTAATGCCAACTGATCCCAGGTTGACCGCAGCGAATCCATCCCGCGTGCCGATGGTCGGCGCAAGCGACTTCGATGGCGTTCTGCGAGGCAAACACGTCTTGGGTGAAGATCTCTCGGATGGAGATAAAGTTATCAAGTTCTCTGAAGCGGTGCTGGCGTGGGATTGTACGGACCGGGTCATTCCGGCCAGTTTCACGCAAAAGCCGCTATCAGCGTTCGGAGATGCTGACCTTCGTATTCTGTCAGGCACCGGCCGTTCGGTGTCTCATCTTGGCGATCAATATCTCTATCTCGCGGAGTTCACGGGCGCACATGAGGACATCTGCCCGCGCGGTATTCTGCGTAAGGTCCTGCGAAGGGCTGCTGAACACGGATACGACTGCACTGCCGGGTTCGAGTTTGAATTCATGCTGTTTAAGGAGAACGCAGACACGATTGAAGAAAAGCCGTTCGGCGAGTGGGCTCCTTTAACTCGCGGCCCGTTCGGCTACTCGATTGCGCGCTCTGTCGCGCAACATGAGCTGTTTGATCAGATCTTGGCGCTTTGTGAGAAGGCTAGAATACCTCTCAGCGGACTGCACTTTGAAACGGGACCTGGCGTGGTCGAAGCGTCACTTCGTCATTGTGATGCGCTGGAGGCTGCCGATCGAGCAACCATATTCAAGTCGATGATAAAGGCCTGGGCGCAAACGCGAGGCATGATGGCTACATTTATGGCCAAGGTTTCCGAGGAATGGCCCGGCCAGTCCGGGCATATTCACATCTCGATGTCCTCGGATGGTCAGAATGCGTTTTACGACAGTGATGCGTTCGGCAACGTCTCGAAGCTTATGAGGCGATTCATCGCCGGACAACTAGAATACATGAATGAGTTCTGTGTGCTCGCTGCGCCGAACTTCAACAGCTACAAGAGATTGGTACCTGGCTGCTGGGCACCAATTTGTCCAAGCTGGGGAGTTGACAACCGCTCCTGCGCAATTCGCGCCATTCCGGGTGAGCCATCTGCCCATCGCCTGGAGTATAGGCTGCCTGGCGCAGACCTGAACCCATATCTCGCGCTCGCAAGTGCGATTGGTTCGGGAATATTGGGTGTCGAGACAGGTCCGGCACTGCCGGCTTCGATCGTCGGTGATGCAAGCGCGGAAATGTGTCGGCCGTCCGCGAGACTGCCTCAAAGCCTATCGGAGGCAACTTCTCGGTTTGCAGAGTCTGCGGCGGCAAGTGATGTCTTCGGAGAAAGGTTTGTTGAAGCGTTTTCTTGCTCGCGCCGTTGGGAGTGGGAAGCCGTTCAACATCGGGTCACCGACTTTGAACGTCGGAGATACTTCGAGATCATTTAGCTTGAGCGCTTCGACAGTTCTGAACTTCATTCCTCTGGCTTGCCGGCCACACTATTGCGGCTGCCTGCTCCGCTGATGTTGGACTTCATACAGAGCAAATGTGCGTTACTCGTTAAGTGAGGACCTCGGGAACGTTGCGGAGGTCTGCTGTTATCTGCTCTGTGGCAGCAACCGCGATTGCTCCGTTGGGATGCTAGATTATATCTAATGTCCGGTCCTTCTCGTAAGCTTTACATCGGCAAGCAGATGGTGGAGCTCAAGCATGCGCCCGGTTGGCAGCTATCCCTCGCAAGCCGTCGAGCGTGCGCGCGCTTGCCGGGGTTGGTCCCAAAGCGGCAAGACAAACGTTGCGGTCCGTCAGCCAGAAACTCACTCCGGCTGAAGTGAACGAGCTGAAGTTCCTCGCCTCTTCATTGCCGACTTGGCGCGCCAGACCGCTAAGCGGACTGTAGGCGTAGCTCTGCGGCCCTTTTGATGATTGACGCTTGACATCTATTTGAGCCGCGTGCCGCGACGCCGCGGCTTCCAAATTATGGACAATGCGCTGGCGCCGGCCTCGAGCATCCTCGGGGTGACGAGGTTGGGATCGAACTGTGCGGGCCCCAGAAGCGCATATTTTCATATTCCAGATGAGTAGGGTCGCCGCTGGCATCGAGGTATTCGGCATAGCCGGGCGCACCGCCGACGTCCTTGAGCAGAAGGGAAGTCCCTCTATCGTCGTGGTGTCGAACCATTTTTCGAGTTTGATCTCAGCTGTCACCGAAATCATAGAGATAAATGGATCGTCTTCGCGCCGGTCTCCTGAACATATTGAAGAGCCGCGTCTTGCGATGCATCGATGGGCTGAAGGCCAAAAATCTCCTCTGGGATCAGGGATACCCCGACGTCCTTCGTCGGCCAGGAACTCCAAGAGATGGCTGTTCGTCCAGCCAAACGCCGCCTGAAGCGTCAGATGCGGCCGATCAAGGCGCAGCGTGAGCGGCACGACAAGGCATCGCGTCACCTCCGGTTTCACATCCTTGAGAGGTGACCTTGATCCGGACCGAGGTCGTGTTCAGGCCCATGCCGCCAGCCTCGGATCATGTGCTCAGCATTGAAGAGTGAGTGGTGGACGCCATTTCTTAGTAGCGCTTTCGATAATCGCAGGGTTGATTGCCTCAGAGCAGTTTGGAAAGGCCGGCGGGGACCTAACAACGCTCTTGCCGATGTTTCTGCTAATACCCTTCGGCGGTATCCTTCTCGTCTTCGGACATGCACTGGGATACATGCATCTCGAAATATCTGCATAATCGTCGCGATATCGGTCGGAGCAATCTTGGTGGTGGAACCGATTCTCACGCTTTCTGCTGCTTCGAGACCGGCTAACGGTAGTTCGCCGATATCAGATTGGCGCTCGGTGTGCTTGGCACGCTCACTGCGCTATTTTTAATTTAAGTGCGTTTAACTGGGCAGCATCCTCGGCGAGGTCCTATTCTGAAAAGGATTTGCGCAGCGTAGGTTCTGCTCACTCGAACGCGAGAAGAAGAGGTCGAGTTGACGGAACGTTCCACATCGAGCCAGATCTACGCATAGTTGGATCCGAAACTCTTTGGTCGACCAATAGCATCTCGTCCCGGTTAATAAGAGCTTTGCTGCTGCCGAAAGCCTGACAATCGACCGTGCGGTTCGCCATGCTCGACGGCTTTCGGTATTCGGGAATGACTTTGGCAGGGCTATTTCTGGCAGCGCACATTTCCATACTGGTCACGGCGAGGCGGCGGAATGCGGACCGGCGCTACAATCGACTATCCCGCACCTTATGGGTCATGCCCGATTGCTGCCTCAGCACCACAACAGCTTCCATGAAATTGGAACTCCGACGGCGGGGTTGTGCATTCGGAGAGCATCCTTCGTCAGCCAGCCGTCAGCCAGGCGGCCTATCCAGGGACGCTGCGCATTGTTGACCGTATTGGAGATGGAACATGACGGGCATTGGCCGACCTGGCGAACCGCACGTTGGGGCTGCGGGAGCCGACACCACGTCGGTATCGAGCAGTGCGCATTTGGAGCCAAAGTTTGTCCCTGCGGAAGGCGACCGAGTTTTCAACTCCGTCGTGGAGCGGATGCGCTTCGCGTCTGAAGATAGAATGGCGACGCTCGCGAGCCTGCCCTCAGCTTCGGGTGTGGCAGTCCCCATTTCCTCAAGCGAGGAGGGGATCAACGCAGCGAAACAAAATATGGACGGCCTGCTTGAGGAACTTGATGCTTGCCACAGCGCTGCCATGGGCGCTCAGAGCTCGTCTGAGGCGCAAGAGCTGATCGATCAGGTTGTCAAAGCAGGCGCAGCAGTTCTGGACTACTACGCGAGCCTGTCTCCAGATGTGGCGCGCAGCATTCTGTCCGAAGAGCAGGCTTGCCGAATTCGTGACCGGACTCTGAATGCGGGGAACGAATGCAACGCGCTGGCCGAACCGACTATCTACGCCTTGGAGAAGAGTAGGGAGAATGCGGGAAAGATACTCGAGCGGATGCGCCAATCCAATGCTCCGCCCGACCAGCTGATCCGAGCGGCTTCCGGTGTGGCGAAACACTATTTGGCCTGCACGGAGTGGTGGGAAAAGAAGGCATTGCGCTCTGAACGGATGCAGTCCGTCTGCGCGGCCACTGCCAGCTTGCCAAGTGCAACGGCCGAAAGGCGACAGGCCGAACAGGCGACACTACGGCTGCATACCGGCTGGGCACTGAATACGAGGTGCGTGCATCTGCAATCACAAGTCCTTCTCGCGCGGGTCATGATTGAGTCGCACGCGAGCACGCTCGACCCGGCCGTCAGGCAAATCCTCTTGGGTGAGAACGGTCGGGCGCGTCTACTCGGAACCTTCATGGGCGATGTTGTTCCGGCATTCCTCTCAACGGGCGACGCTGTTCTGAACAGCAAAGGACAAGCCCTCGACGCAGAGCACTGCGCCGTTCTGGAAGGGGTCATGGAGCGGCTATCGGAATTTGCGTCGGCGTTGCCCAACATGGTTGCCGAGCTAAGGAATAAGGGAGCAAGTCCCGAGCTTCCGTTGGATCTGTTGGATCAGATCGTGGAAGGATCGTGGGTCACGGCCCATGAGGTCATGCGCCTGCTAGCAGTGCAGCCGAAGACACCAGCCATCATTGCACCGCCAACGGGGCCTGGCCTTGCGTCACCGGCCGACACTGCCGGCAACGACCCGGCGGCCGAAGGCAGTCCAGCGCGAAGGAAAGGGAAGGGCAAGCGGAGGCAGGCCGGAGGTGCGGGGAGCTCGGCAGCCGGGCAGCCCGAGCCGCAGCTCGCTAGGCCCGAAGCCGACACGGCGCGAACCACCAAGGTTATTGTGCTCTCGGATCTGGGCACGAAGAAACTCGCGAGCGCGGAAGAGGCGCATACGAGGATGTCATCGTCCGCGAGGGAACACTTGGCAATATGGCAGGCCCCGCCATCGAAGGAGACACTGACCCGCCTGCTCGCGCGATTGGACGAACTCTTGCAATTCGATCTGCCCAGTGAGCAAAGAGCCGTTTCGCAAGCGCGCCACATGAAGCCCGAAGATGCCGAGCACGTCGTGGACACCGTGGTTGAGCGGCTGCAGAGCCAATCCGCGGAGATTGAGGCCTGTGTAAAGGCGCTGGACGAACCTCGCCGGCGCGGCCTACTCACGCCTATCCAAGTGCCCGAAGTGCAAAAAAAAATAGTCCGCCTCAAGGCGATGTTGTCGGAGGTTAAGGGGCAGGCACGTACTGCGACGGCGCAAAAGGCTTCGATCGAGATCGATTGCATGAAGACCTATGCGTTTCCCTCGCAGAAGTACCTCGAACGGTTGCAGGCGGCCGAGGAGTTGGCTCCCTTGGAGTCACCGCGCGCGCTGAAGGGTGAGCCGGGAACGCTGTTCGAGCTCAAGCTGCAGCCTACGCCACTGCGCAATGGTACGGTGAATCCGATGTGGGTGCACATCCATACGAAGCGGCCGGTCTATGCGTGGCAGTTAACGACATTGGATGACGCCGAATTCGCCGCTTGCCACGTGAAATCCAACGAACAGCGCGGCTACAATCGCCTCTGGCAGAACGCTCGAGCTGCAACGGGTCACGAAGACGTCGTGATCCACCGCGGCAAGCTCACGCCTGCGTTCTGCAAGTCCTTGTTAGGTTCCGCTTTTAGCGGCTATCCAGGGTATCCTTTTGCCGGAACGGAGCGCGGGGCACGCAGGTGACGCGAGACGAGACTAGTTAAGCGACTCGATAGAGCGCCGCTTGTGGTACGGCATCCGTCTTCTTCGCATCCGGATCCAGTGGCCGAATGAACCGCACTTTGGCCTCCAGGCTCCAACTCCTGAGTTAAGAAGCCAGATTGAGCTGTGTTGGAGAGGCGAGCGTTCGCCATTAGCAACTCGGGGAAGAGGCCCAAGAGTTCTCTAAGCCGGGCGAGGATGCGGCTGGAAGTTGTGGCCGACGGCTGAGAGGACGACATTGGCGGCGTCGCCGGCGCGGCCTTTGAGGTAGCAGCGGCCGAGGGTGGCCTTCGGCCTTCATGTGCCCGATGATGGGCTCGATGACAGAGCGACGGCGCAGCTCGCGCTTGATGACACCGAAGATGCTGCGCTTCTGGCCGGAGATGACGACGCGACGGGGATTCTGCGCATCGTGGCCGCGGTACCCCTTGTCGACATAGGCCCGCTCGATCGGACAGCCGGTGAGCGTCTCGGTACGCTCGATGAGCCCGCAGGGGTGCCCATCATACGGAATGTCGGGCATTGCGCTCGCGTGCAGCACGAACACTCCGCCGGGAGCGCGGCGATTGTTGGTGACGACGGAGGCCTTCACGCCGAACTCGTAAGGCGCGGCGGCCTTGGCTTTGCCCATGCACTCCACCTCCGGACCATGGAAGGAATAAAGCTTCCAGCCGCGCTGGCGCTGCTGCTGCGAACGAAACTGCGCGGCCCAGCCGAGCGATAGGGCGAAGGCCCCCTCCAGTGCCGGCTGGCCCTCGACGTTGCGGCGGATGTCGCGAATGATTGGGCCGAGCCTGCTACGCAGGATGCGCAACTGTCCCTGATGCTGCCTGAACTGTTTGGCGCGAGCGTAGCGGGAAGCCATCATCGCGGCGGCCTTGGCCATGCGAGCATAGGATTGCCGGACCTGACCCCGTGCCTTCTGGCCAACTGATTGAGGCCCTTGTTGCCCGCATGCAGCAGCTCGGCATCGGTCGGAATGGTGATGGCCTTCGGCTGCACTGTGGTATCGACCGTGACGCGCTTGAGGTTCTGGCTGCGTAACGTGCCGGCCTCGTGCGCCACCCGCAGGCGCTCGGTCCGCAGCAGCTCCTGCTTGTCGCCGAGCCGCTTGCGCCAATGGCTCAGGTCCGAGCGCTCGTGCGTGAAAGCGTGCTGGAAGAACTCTAGGTCATGAACCCAGCGCTCGCACACCCCCTTACCGGGCTGCCCGTAAATGTGCTTGAGCAGCAAGAGCCCGATCATGAAGCGGGTCGCGATCCCGGGCCGGCCGTTCTCCCTGTAAAGCGGACACCCAGATGATCGACTCCACCCACGTCAAAGCGCATCGCTCGGCAGCGGGCGGAAAAGCGGGCAGAAGTAGGCTGTTGGTCGCTCGCGCGGAGGGCGCAGCATGAAGATACACGCACTCGCAGATGCTAAGGGGCGCCTGATCGCCATTCTGTTGACTGGAGGCGAAGCGCACGACTGTCTGATCGCAGAACGCCTGATCCGCAGGGTCAAGCGGCCGAAACGGATGCTCGGTGACAAAGCCTATGATAGCGCCGAATTGCGTGAAGAACTCGATGAGCGCGGAACCAAGCCGGTTATTCCAAACCGCAGCAATCGCAATCAACCGTACGGCTTCTCAAAGCGTTTTAGCCTGCTCCGGGCTCCTCTGTGTTTGGCCGACGCAAATATTTGGGCGATGTAGCCACGCGATTTCAAAAGATTCTCTGTCGGCCGACGCAAATATTTGGGCGATGTAGCCACGCGATTTCAAAAGATTCTCTGTCGCCGCACGGACTGAGGCGTCGTCGTCAACGACGGAAATCAAAGGCGTGGACAAGACGAGCCCTCCTGAAGCGGGAATAGCGGCTGCAAAGATTAGCCACCTTGCGCGAAAAGTGGGCTCGACTGATGAACTTGTAAAATCATACTTGCGTTTGTTCAGGACGATTAGTGCGAACTCCCAGCGTCTCAGTCATTCTGATCAAGTCGGCCAGCGAGCGTGCACGCATCTTTTTCATTACGTGTCCCCGGTAGATCTTGACCGTAATCTCGGCGAGCCCAAGCTCGGCGGCGACCTGCTTGTTCATCAGACCGGCAGCGACCAGTTTCATCACCGCCTGCTCGCGCGGGCTTAAGGTCTCAAATAAAGACTGCAGGTTCGCGACCGTCTGCTGAGCCTCCCGTCTTTTGCGATCGCGTTCGGTCGCCGCAACCACGGCATCAAGCAGTTCCTGATCGCGAAACGGTTTGCTGAGAAAATCGACCGCTCCTTCCTTCATAGCCCTGACAGTCATTGGAATGTCGCCATGGCCGGTAATGAAAATGATCGGAATATGTATGTTCAACCTCGATAGCTCGGTCTGGAAGTCAAGGCCGCTCAAGCCTGGCAGCCGGACATCAAGAACTAGGCAGCTAATAATGTCCGGGATTGGGCTCTGCAGCATTTCGCGCGCCGATCCGAATGCAATGACGCCTAACCCTACCGATCGAAAAAGGTTCGTAAGCGAGCGACGCATGGAGATGTCATCCTCCACGACGAAGACGCCCCCGCCGCCACCACCGGCGAAGCCGGCCGAGACAACCCCCGCCCCGAGCGTGGATAGCGGGCCGAGCGCGGCCGCTTTGGCTGAGGACCCCACCATCAAGGGCCTGACCGCCAAGATCGCCGCCAATCCTGATGACGTGAACGCGCTGTACCGGCGCGGCCAGGTCTATGCCAGCAAGGGTGCCTACAACCTCGCCATCAAGGATTTCGACGACACGCTGCGGATCAACTCGAAGGACGTCGAGGCACTGAACAACCGCTGCTGGACCCGCACCGTGGTCGGCGACCTCCAGGGCGCTCTGAAGGATTGCAACGAGGCGCTGCGGCTGCGGCCGAATTTCGTCGATGCGCTGGACAGCCGGGGGCTCGTCAACCTCAAATCGGGCGCGGTGAAGAACGCCATCGCCGATTTCGACGCGGCCTTGCGGATCAACCCGCGCCTGACCTCCTCGCTCTACGGGCGGGGGCTCGCCAAGCAGCGCAACGGCTCGGCCCAGGAAGGCGCGCTCGACATCGCCAATGCCAAGGCGATGGATCCGAACATCGTTCAGGAATTCGCAAGCTACGGAGTACGCTAGTATTTTTTTGAGTTGAGGCAGCACACGCCTCGAACCTCGGCGGCCCAAGCAAGACTAAACAACGGATGCCGCAAGCGGCCTTTCCGGGGGCTTATTGCAAGGAATTTTGGGAACCGCGCAGGTCGGCTGCGCAGGAGGGACTGGCAATGAGATTTGCTGCAAAAGGACTTACCGCGATCCTGTCGGTCATGGCGATCGGCGCCGCGCTGTCGCTGCAGGCCGCACCCGCCGTCGCCGGCGACGACGGCAACAGCAAGAACGTCACCGAAGACGAGATCGTCCGCGCGCTGGCCCCTCCGCCGAAGAAGCCGCTGACCCGCGGCCTCTCGACTGGCGCTCCGCAGGCAGATCCCGCGCCGAACGCGGCGGAGACCAAGCTGATCCAGTCCGTGCGCGGCCGCTCGACCCGCTCGCTGTCGTCGACCGAGCGCGAGGAAATCGCGTCAGTCGCCAAGGACAAGCCGAACATCGATCTCGAGATCACGTTCGACTACAACTCCGCCAATATCAGCGCCAAGTCGCTGCCCTCGGTGCAGGCGCTCGGCCGCGCGCTGACCAGCGCCGACCTGAAGGGCTCGACCTTCGTGGTCGCCGGCCACACCGACGCTGCCGGCAGCGAGGCCTACAACCAGGACCTCTCGGAGCGCCGCGCGGACTCGATCAAGCGCTATCTGGTCGAAAAATACAGCATCTCCGCGACCGACCTCGTCACGGTCGGCTACGGCAAGAGCAAGCTGAAGGATCCGAGCCAGCCGATGGCGGAGGTCAACCGCCGCGTGCAGGTCGTCAACATGGAAAACAAGACCACCGCATCGAAGTGAGCGCGACGCAATCCTTTGCAATGACCCGTCGTGATGTGGTGTAAAGTCTTGCTTCCGGAGCGCGTCCCGCAGCCTTGCGGGGCGCCGCTTTATTTCAGGGAAACGCTCTTGATAGGCCTCGTGCGGATGGCCGTGAGCCAGGCCAGGACAATCCGGCGATGAACGTCTCCGAATATCTCAAACCCGCCGGAACCGTGTTGTTCGTCGTCGTACTCGGCGTCGGCTATTATCTGTTCGAGCATCGGCATCGTCCCGAGGCGAAGGAAACGCCGGGCGAGGCGCTCGTCATCGTGACGAAGTCGACCAATGCCTGCTTCTCCGACCTCGTGCGCGTGACCGGCTTCTTCGTGCCGCGCCGCGAGGCCGTCGTCGTCGCCGACCAGGAAGGCTCCAGGGTCACCGACGTCTTCGTCACCGAAGGCACCATGGTCACCGAAAACCAGGAGCTGGCGCGCCTGACCCCGCCGCCGCAGATTCCGGGTCAGCCGCAGCGGCCCGGCCAGCAAGGCCCGATCTCGCTGAAGGCGCCCGCGCCGGGCCTCGTCACCGAGGTCCGCACCGTCGTCGGAGCGCCCGCTTCCCCACAGGCCGGCCCGATGTTCCGCATCGCCGTCAACAACGAGATCGAGCTGGATGCTCAGGTCCCGGCCGTGCACATGCCCAAGCTCAGCCCCGGCGCGACGGTGCGCATCAGCCGCGACGACGCGCCCGACCTGATCGGCCGGGTCCGCCTGGTTGCGCCCGAGATCGACCGCGCCACCCAGCTCGGCCGCGTCCGCATCAGCGTCACCAACAATCCCTCGCTGAAGGTCGGCGTATTCGCCCGCGCCTCCATCGATGCCAAGCGAAGCTGCGGCGTCGCGGTTCCCAAGACCGCGATCGACCATCTCACCGTGCAGGTCGTCAAAGGCAACATCGTCGAGACGCGCAAGGTGCGGGTCGGGCTGACGTCCGACACCGCGACGGAAATCCTGGAAGGTCTCGAGGTCGGCGAGATCGTCGTGGCCGACGCCGGCTCTTCGCTGCATGACGGCGACCAGATCAAGACCATGTTCGCCGATGAACTCGATCGCACGCGGGTACGCTGATGGCTCTCAATATCTCGGCATGGTCGATCCGCAATCCGCTGCCGTCGGTGGTGTTTTCGATCATCCTCCTGATTCTCGGCTGGGTCTCCTTCACCAAGCTCGCGGTGACGCGGTTGCCTTCGGCCGACATTCCCGTGATCTCGGTCGCGGTCTCGCAGTTCGGCGCGGCGCCCGCCGAGCTCGAATCCCAGGTCACCAAGACGGTTGAAGACGCCGTCTCCGGCGTCGAGGGCGTGCGGCACATCACCTCGTCGATCACCGACGGCCTGTCGGTGACCACGATCCAGTTCGCACTGGAGACCAACACCGATCGCGCGCTCAACGACGTCAAGGACGCGGTGACGCGTGTGCGGTCGAACCTGCCCCAGAACGTCACCGAGCCGCTGATCCAGCGCGTCGACGTGATCGGCCTGCCGATCGTCACCTATGCCGCGATCGCACCCGGCAAGACGCCCGAGCAGCTCTCTTATTTCGTCGACGACGTGGTCAAGCGCGCGCTGCAAGGCGTGCGCGGCGTCGCCCAGGTCGAGCGCATCGGCGGTGTCGAGCGCGAGATCCTGGTTTCACTCGATCCCGACCGTCTCCAGGCCATGGGGCTCACCGCCGTCAATGTCAGCCAGAGCCTGCGCGGCACCAATGTCGACGTCGCCGGCGGCCGCGCCGAGATCGGCAAGAACGACCAGGCGATCCGCACGCTGGCCGGCGCCAAGACGCTGAGCGATCTCGCCGGCACCATGATCCCGCTGTTCGGCGGCGGCGAGGTCCGTCTCGACGATCTCGGCACCGTCACCGACACCATCGCCGACCGCCGCACCTTCGCCCGCTTCAACGGCGAGCCGGTGGTCGCGCTGGGCATCAAGCGCTCCAAGGGCGCCAGCGACGTGGTGGTCGCCGCCGCCGTGCAGAAGCGCATCGACGCGCTCAAGGCCGCTATCCCGACGTCGATCTCAAGCTGATCGACACCTCGGTCGAATACACCAAGGGCAACTACGAGGCGGCGATCTCGACCCTGTTCGAAGGCGCCATCCTCGCGGTTGTCATCGTGCTGTTGTTTCTGCGCGATTTGCGCGCGACCATCATTGCCGCGATCTCGCTGCCGCTGTCGATCTTCCCGGCGTTCTGGGCGATGGACATCCTCGGCTTCTCGCTGAACCTCGTCAGCTTCCTCGCCATCACGCTGTCGACAGGTATCCTGGTCGACGACGCCATCGTCGAGATCGAGAACATCGTGCGGCATATGAACATGGGCAAATCGCCCTACCGCGCCGCGCTGGAAGCCGCCGACGAGATCGGCCTCGCCGTGATCGCGATTTCGCTCACCATCATCGCGATCTTCGCGCCCGCGAGCTTCATGTCGGGCATCGCGGGACAGTTCTTCAAGCAGTTCGGCATCACCGTCTCGGTGCAGGTGTTCTTCTCGCTGCTCGCGGCACGCTTCGTGACGCCGATGCTGGCGGCCTACTTCCTCAAGCATCACGCACACGAGGAGCCGCCGCCCGGCCGTATCCTGCGGACCTATCACAGCATCGTATCGTGGTCGGTGAAGCACTATTTCATCACCGTGCTGATCGGCTTCGGCATCTTCGCCGCCTCGATCTGGAGCATCACGCTGCTGCCGCAGGGCTTCCTGCCGGCGCAGGACAGCGCGCGCTCGCTGCTTGCCCTCGAGCTGCCGCCAGGCACCCAGCTCGCCTACACCGAAAAGGTCACCGAGGACATCGTCGCGCGCCTGCGCAAGCGACCCGAGGTGAAGAGCATCTTCGTCGACGGCGGCCGCGTTCCGCCCGGGACCCAAGAAGTCCGGCGCGCCGCCCTGATCATCAACTACACGCCCAAGAGCGACCGCGACATCACCCAGCGCGAGCTCGAATTCTCGATCAGCCAGGAGCTGGAGAACGTTCCCGATATCCGCTTCTGGTTCCTGGACGAGAACGGCCTGCGCGCGATCTCGCTGGTGGTGACCGGCGTCGACGCCAACATCGTCAACAACGTCGCCAGCGAGCTTGCGACGCAGATGAAGCGGATTCCGACCATCTCCAACGTGATCTCGGAAACCGCGCTGGAGCGCCCTGAGCTCCGCATCGAGCCGCGTGCGGACCTTGCCGCTCGCCTCGGCGTCTCGACCGAAAGCCTGTCGCAGACCATCCGCGTGGCCACCATCGGCGACGTCGGCCCCGCGCTCGCCAAGTTCGACGTCGGCGACCGCCTGGTGCCGATCCGCGTCCAGCTCGAGGACGCCGCGCGCGGCAATCTCAAGACGCTGGAGCAGTTGCGCGTGCCGCTCGGCGAGCACGGCGAGAAGGGCGGCGTGCCGCTCTCGGTCATCGCCGACGTCAAGCTCGACCAGGGCCCGACCAGCATCAACCGCTACGATCGTGAGCGGCAGGCCACCGTCGCCGCCGACCTCGTCGGCTCCGCGGCACTCGGCGATGCCACCAAGAAGATCTACGAACTGCCGGTGATGAAGAGCCTGCCGAAGGGCGTGAAGGTCTCACCGTCCGGCGATGCCGAAAGCCTCAACGAGCTATCCGACGGCTTTGCCACCGCGATCACAGCCGGCCTGATGATGGTCTATGCAGTGCTGGTGCTGCTGTTCGGCACTTTCCTGCAACCGATCACCATCCTGTTCTCGCTGCCGCTGTCGATCGGCGGCGCGATCGCGGCCCTGCTCGTCACCGGCAAGCAGCTGACGACGCCGGTCTGGATCGGCATCCTGATGCTGATGGGCATCGTCACCAAGAACGCCATCATGCTGGTGGAGTTCGCGATCGAGGCGATCAACGGCGGCAAGCCGCGCGACGAGGCGATGATCGACGCCGGCATGAAACGCGCCCGTCCGATCGTGATGACCACGATCGCGATGGCCGCCGGCATGATGCCGAGCGCGCTCGCGGTCGGCGCCGGCGGCGAGTTCCGCTCGCCAATGGCGCTCGCGGTGATCGGCGGCCTGATCTTCTCGACCATCCTGTCGCTGGTGTTCGTGCCCGCGATGTTCATGGTGATGGACGATCTCGGCGCGCTGATCTGGCGCTTCGGCAAGCGGCTGATCGTGCACAGCGAGGATGCCGAGACGGACGGGCATCATGGGACTGCATCGGCGGAAGCGGGGCCAGCGCCGAAGAACATCGTGCACCCGGCGGCGGAGTAGCCGCGATGCCAGAAGCGCGGAGCTAGTGACTTCACTCGTTCCGTGCGATCGCCGTCAGCTTGGCCATGTTCCGCAGCAATATCCGGCCGCGCTGAAGATCGAGGATCGCTTCCTTGCGCCAGGCCTGGAGCTGGCGGTTGACGCTCTCGCGGGCAGCGCCGACGAAGATGCCGAGCTGCTCCTGCGAGATGTGCACCTCGGAGCCGAAATCGGCAGCGAGGGCACAGAGCCGCCGTGCCAGCCGCACCGGCAGCGGCTGCAACATGGATTCCTCCATGCGCTCGCTCTGCCAGCGGATGCGTTGGCATAAGAGCGCGATGATCTTGATCGCGACTTTCGGCTCGCGCTCGAGGAAGCCGAGGAAATCCTCGCGCCGCAGCACGAACAATTCGCTGGCCTCGCCCGCGGTCGCGTCCGCCGTGCGGCTCTGGCCGTCCAGCACCGCGACCTCGCCGAACAAATCGCCCGGTCCCATGAAATTCAGCGTCAGTCGGCTGCCGTCGGAAGCGCCGGTCTCGATACGGACCTGGCCGCGGCGCACGCCGAACAGCGCGTCGCCGGGGTCGCCCTTCTGGAACAGCACCTCGCCATTGCCCAGATGCTGGGTGTGGCAGAGATTGGACAGCCGCTGGAGCTCATCTGCGCCGAGGTCGGCGAACATCGCGTTCATCTTCAGGATGACCGCAAATTCGGCCTGCTTGCTCATTTCAATGTCCTTGTGAATTTCTTGGCAAATCGCTTGGAACCATCAACATCAGGATCGCGTAAAACCGCGCCGGGGAAGTGTGTCATAAGTCACATAACTTTGCAGCTCCCCCTGACTATTTTTGACCGCTTGGAACCACTTCCCGTCCCGGGATAAACTCAGGCGGAAAGGACGCGGCGCAAAGTACCGGTATTTGCCGGTTTCGACGCCGATGGTCCGCCGCTGGAAAGTCGACATGAGAGCAGTGAAATTCGCCGGCGCGGCGGTGGCCGCCGTCATCATCGTGATCGCACTCCTGCTGGTGGTCGGGGTCCCCTCCGGCTTCCTGACCTCGACGATTGCCTCGCGGGTCGAGAGCGCGACCGGCTATCGCCTGTCGATCGACGGCACCACCAAGATCAGCGTTTGGCCGACGCTGAACGTCACGCTGAACGATCTCACGCTCCAGGATCCCAAGGATCGTAGCGGCATCACGCGCCTGACGGTCGACAGCGTGCAGGCCGACATGTCGCTCGCCAGCGTATGGTCGGGCCGTCCGAAGATCAGCGAACTCGTCGTCACCCGTCCCGTGCTCTATCAGCCGCTGCTGCGCGAGCGCCTGCCGAATGCCGGCACTTCGTCGAAGCCGCTCGCGCTCGACACGGACGGCGCCACCATCGACCGCGTCAAGATCACCGACGGCGAGGTCGCATTCTCGCGGCTGCGCGATCGCGTCGAAGGTCGTATCAGCGCCATCAACGCCGATGCCGTCGTCGACCGCGACCGCAAGGTCAACATCACCGGCACCGCGCGCGTCGGCGAGCATCCGACCAGGTTCGACATCAAGGCAGCGACGCCGGCGCCGCCGACCGACCGGCCCACGATCCCCGTGGATTTCGCCATCGACATGCCCGATGTGCTGAAGTCCCAGCTCGCCGGCCACGCCGAGATGCGGCTGAACGGCGACATCGTGATGATCAACGGCATCAACGGCACGCTCGGCGACGGCGCATTCAACGGCTGGGCGTCCGTCGACATCGCGAGCAAGCCGCTGGTCAAGCTCGATCTCGACTTCCAGCGGCTGGCGATTCCGCTGGCGAAATCGCCTGACGGCGCGTCCGGGCGGCCCTGGAGCGATGCGCCGATCGACGTCTCCGGACTGAACTATGTCGATGCGCAAATCAGGTTCTCCGCGAACGAGGCCGTGATCGGCGATGCCCGCCTCGCACCGCTGGCGCTCGATGCAAAGCTCGCCGGCGGCGTGCTGAAGGCCGGAACCGCCAATCTCGGCGCCTATGGCGGCCAGGTCTCGGGCGAGGTGATCCTGGATGCGACCACCGGCGCGCCGAGCTTTGCCATGCATTCCGACCTCGTCGGCGTGCGCGCGCTGCCGCTGCTGCAGGGCCTTGCCGAATTCGACCGCATCGACGGCAAGCTGCAGGCCAAGCTCGCGCTGCGCAGCGCCGGCACCAGCCAGCGCGCGCTGATGGCGAACATGCAGGGCACGGCTTTCGTCAATTTCCAGGACGGCGCGATCCGCGGCATCAATGTCGCGCAGATGATCCGTTCGCTGACATCGGGCACGCTGTCCGGCTGGCAAGACAGCCAGAACAGCAGCCAGGAGCAGAGCACGGACCTGTCGCAGCTCTCGGCCTCCTTCCGCATCGACAAGGGTCAGGCGGTGACGACCGATCTCAACCTGATCGGGCCGCTGGTACGGGTGACTGGCGCCGGCACGATCGCACTCGACACCAAGATGATGGGTTTTCGCGTCGAGCCGAAGCTGGTGATGACGACCGAAGGCCAGGGCCGCACCAACGAGCCGGTCGGCTTCGGCATCCCCGTGATGATCCAGGGCAGCTGGTCGCAGCCGAAGATCTATCCTGACATGGCCGGCATGCTCGATAATCCCGAGGCTGCCTATGCCAAGCTGCGCGAGATGGGCAAAGGCCTGTTCGGCCCCGACGGCGCCGGGCTCGGCAATATTTTGGGCGGCCTCGGCCTCGGCGGCGCGACCGCGCCGGGTGGCGGCAACGTGCCCGGCAATGCCAATCCGCAAACCCAGCAGCCGGGCCAGAACAATCTGCTCGGCGGCCCCTTGGGCGAGGCGATCGGCAGCCTGATCCAGCAGGGGCTTTCCAGCGGTGCCGGAACAGGTACGGCGACGGGCACCGGCCGCAGCCGCAGCCTGCCGGCAGTACCCTCCACGCCGGCACCGCAGGCTTCGCCCGCACCCCCGGCCCTGGAAGACCCGCCGGCGGCGCAGCAGGACAGCCAGCCCATGAACGATGTGCTGCGGCAGCTCTTCAATCGGTGATTGGCGGACCAACGGACGGGACTCCACGTTCCCCCTTACATGAGCCCGCCATCCGCAGCTTCCTCCGAACGGATGAGGCTGCGACATTTCACCGCCCGTCCAGCAGCCCCGCCGTCCACAACGGGTAACCAGACCTGCTGTTCAGCCGGTCCCGGGACGGTCACGGAACGATCCCTTGGCCCGAATTATGGTAGAAGGCTGCCGGGGCTGGTACGGCCCGTAGCGCCGGCGTCGATGGCGGCGCAAGAGGATCGGGATGGCAGGGGCGAACGACAAGACACGGTTTCTGCGCGAGGGCCTGTTCGCCAAATATGTCGTCTCCCTCGTCGGCCTCGTCGTGTTCGTGCTCGCCGTCAACGGCGCGATGGAGACCTGGATCTCCTACCGCGCCACCAAGACATCGCTGACCGACGGGCTCGAGGACAGGGCGCAGGCCGTCGCCCGGCGCATGGAACAGTCGATCTCCGAGCTCGAGCGCCAGATCAGCTGGGTGACGCGGGCGAGCCAGGACACGCTCGAGAAGCGCCGCGCCGACTACGCCCAGCTGCTGCACCAGGTCTCGGTCGTCAACCAGCTGTTCCAGCTCAACGGCGAGGGCCGCGAGGTGCTGCGCGTCTCGCGCCAGTCGACCACGACCGGCGGCAATGCCGACCTCTCCCGCGACATGCGCTTCACCGATACGGTGGCTCGCGGTGTCAGCTATTCGCCGGCCTATTTCGTCGACCAGCGGCCGATCATGTCGATCTCGGTCGCGCATTCCGGCTTCAACGCCGGCGTCACAGTCGCCGAGATCGATCTCAGCTTCCTCTCCGACTTCCTGTCCGACGCGCAGGTCGGCAAGGCCGCCTTCGCCTATGTGGTCGATCCGCGCGGCCGCGTGCTGGCGACGTCGTCGAAGGGGCCCGACGTCGGCAAGGACCTGTCGAAGCTGCCACAGGTGGCGGCTGCGATCGCGCCGGGGCGCGAATCCGAAACATCGGGTACCGACTTCAACGGCCATTCGGTGATGAGCGCTGCGAGCACCGTTCCGAAACTTGGCTGGAGCGTGCTGTTCGAGCAGCCGACCACGCAAGCCCTGACGCCGATCCGCGACCAGCTGGTGCGCATCGCGCTTCTGATCGGCATGGGCCTGATGGTGGCGATCCTCGCCGGGACGCTGCTCGCCCGCCGCATGATCATCCCGATCACCGCGCTGCGCGACGGCGCGCACAAGCTCGGCGAGGGCGATTTCAGCCACCGCATCGACGTGCACACCTCCGACGAGCTCGAAGACCTCGCCGGCCAGTTCAATCGCATGGCGACCCAGCTCCAGGAGACCTATTCGAACCTGGAGACCAAGGTCGAGGAGCGCACCCGTGACCTCGCGCAGTCGAACCACGAGCTCAAGGTGCTGGAAGAGGTCGGCCGCGCGGTGGCCTCCTCGCTCGATCTCAACGCCGTGCTGCCGACCATTGCCGCGCGCGCGATCGAGATCACCCACGCCGACGCGGTGCTGATCTACGGCTATGACGCAGAGGCACACAGCTTCAACCTGGTGGAGGCGGGCGGCATCGACAAGTCGGCCGAAGGCGCACACGTCACCATCGGCGAAGGCGAGAACATCCTGAGCGATGCCGCGGAGAGCGGCGAGCCGATCGCGATTGCCGATCTCGACCACGCGGCCGAGCAGCCGCTGCGCGATGCCGCGATCGATGCCGGCTTCCACTCGGTGCTGGTGGTGCCGCTGGTCGATCAGCAGGGCACGCTTGGCTCGCTGGTGGTACTGCGCCGCGCCAGTGGCGCGTTCGCCGCCAGCATCATCGGCCTGATGCGCACCTTCGCCAACCAGGCCGTGCTGGCAATGCGCAATGCGCGGCTGTTCACCGAGGTCGATCACAAGAGCCACGCGCTCGAGACCGCGAACGAGACCGTGCGCGCCCAGGCCGACAAGCTGCGCGTGCAGACCGAGCAGCTCAAGGACTGGAACAAGTCGCTGGAGGAGCGCGTCGAGACCCAGCTCGGCGAGATCGAGCGCATCCGCAAGCTCGAGCGTTTCCTGGCGCCGCAGGTGGCGCAGCTGATCGCCTCCTCCGACAGCCCCGAGGGGCTGCTCACCAGCCAGCGCCGCGAGGTGACGGTGGTGTTCTGCGATCTGCGCGGCTTCACCGCGTTCACGGAAGCCACCGAGCCGGAAGAGGCGATGAACGTGCTGCGCGAATACCACGCCGCGCTCGGCCAGCTCATCTTCAAGTATGAGGGCACGCTCGACAAATATGCCGGCGACGGCGTGATGATCCTGTTCAACGCGCCGATCCAGTTCGAGGACCACACCAAGCGCGCCGTGAAGATGGCGGTGGAGATGCGCGACACCATCGGCCCGCTGACCGAGCGCTGGCGCAACCGCGGCCATAGCCTCGGGTTCGGCATCGGCGTCGCGCTCGGCTATGCCACGCTCGGCCAGGTCGGCTTCGAGCAGCGGCTCGAATATGCCGCGATCGGCAGCGTCACCAATCTCGCCTCCCGTCTCTGCAGCGAGGCCAAGCCGAACCAGATCGTGGTCAGCCGCCGCGTCTACGGCATGGTCGAGCCCTGGGTCGAGGCGCGCGCGCTCGACGATCTCCAGCTCAAGGGTTTTAATCATCCCGTGCTTGCGATGGAGATTTTGAGCTGGCGCGAGGGGGTCGAGAACGTGGTCGATGCGTCGGTCGCGCGGCGGCGCGGGTAGAAGCCAACTAAGATTCGAAAACAACCCCATGCACAGTAGCCGAGGCTCCGGCACGACGCCAAATTTTCGCCGGAGCTACGGATTTTGCGAAATTGCCTTTGACGCGTCGCGCAAAACACTGGCAGAATGGCATCATCGCGTTCTTCCCATCCCGAACCACATCTCCCCTCGCTGCGACTAACCATCGCCTCGGCGTCGAGGCTCAATTTCCGATGGGAGACGGCCTGTGGCGTTTGCCTTGCCTTCGCGCGCGTATGATTTGCAGATGCTGGACCGTCCCACTGAGCGGGCACGCGACCAGGGCTGGGTTTACGGGCTGCCGCCGGGCATCACATCCGAGCAATGGCCGCTCGATCCCGTCACCGGCTATCCGCTGATGCACGGCTTCACGCTGCTGCTGCCGGAGGATTATCGCGTGCATGGCGCGGACATCGTCGCGGTGTCGTTCTTTGCCACTGCGCCCGATCACAATGACGGCGGCGCGCCCGATGGTCCTGAAATCCGCGAAGCGGTGATGGCACGGCCAGCGCATCCGCGGCTCTCGCGCATGACCGACATTCTCGATTACGAATATGCCGCGCTGCTGCTGACCAAAACCGAATATGACGGCGCGTTCGCGACGCCGCCGGCGCCGCTTGCGCTGGCGACGGCCGACCGGCCGCGCTGGCTCGATGTCGGCGGCGCCTGCGCGTTCTTCGAGGCCGCGGCGCCTTACGCGAAGAAGATGTTTTCAGCGTCACCGCGCGCCGATCTGAGCGAGACCCGCGCGATCACCTTGAGCCCGCGCGCGAACGATCCCAATGCCGGCAAGGGGCCGCAGGACGAGCACACCAGGGAAAACCCGCCGACCGGCTATCAGCCCTATTACTACTATGTCGGCGGCGTCCCTGGCCGCGACAATTTCCGCCTGCATGACTGGAGCAAGGACCACGCCCACAACCATCTCGGCGGCACCATGCGGCCGTGCCAGGCGGTGCCGGAGATGAGCCCGTTCTATATCGAGTTCGAGGAATATTTCGGCGGCTACAATTTCGGCGGCGGCAATGCGCAGCTCGACTTCGGGGATATGAAGTTCGATTGGGCGTGCGGCTAAGTCTTTCATAGGACGCGATCCACACCGCGTCATCCCGCCGTCATCTCCCCCCGATACCGCTCTCGTCCCAAGCATTTTCGCAGCGCCGGCCGGCGCCGCATTTCCAGGGCACGTCAGGGAGGGATCATGGCTTCTTTCACCGTGGCAAGCGGTTCCACAGTCACGTCCGCAAAGACCGTCGGCAATACCGACACCGGCATCATCCAGGCCGGCGGCACGCTGTCCGACACCACCGACATCACCTGGACCGGCGGCGCGGCCGGGCAGACCGTGGTGATCGACAATGCCGGCACCATCCTGGCGACGAGCCGCGGCATCGACACCAAGGGTTCCTTCACGACGGGCAATCTCAGCTTCACCAACGAGGCCGGCGCGAAGCTGATCACGGGCGACGATGCGTTCCGCATCAACACCGCACTCTCCACCGGCACCATCACCGTCGACAATTCCGGCAGCATCGTCTCCGGCGCGGTGGACGCCAGCGGCAACATCATTGCGGCCTCGAGCGGGCAGGCGCTCGACTTCGCCGCGATCGTGTCGGCCACCGAAGTCATCAACATCACCAATCACACCGGCGCGGTGATCGGCGCCTCCGGCAATGATGCGATCCGCCCCGGTGCCGGCATCATCACCATCACCAATGACGGCCTGATCGACGCGACCGCCTCGGCGAGCCGCGCGATCAATCTGAACACGTCGAACCTCACCAACATCACCTCGTTCACGCTTGATAACGAGCAGCATGGCGTGATCCAGTCGCAGGGCGATGCGGTGCGCATCACGGCCTCGACGCTGACCACGACCGCGACCTATTCGGTCACGGTCGACAATGTCGGCACCATCCAGTCGACCGGAACCGGATCCGCCAACGGCCAGGCGATCGATTTCACCGATCTGGTCTCGACCAGCGGCAGCATTCACCTCATCAACGAGGCGACCGGTGTGATCAAGGCGGCCGATGCCGACGCGGTCCGCGGCGGCGTCAACATGGTCGTCGACAATTACGGCAATATCTTCGGCGGCGGCACGGCCGGCGACACCAATGACGGCGTCGACTTCCAGGGCAATGCCGGCGGCGTCGTCAACAACCATGCCGGCGGCACCATCGAGGGCACGCGCCACGGCATCACCGGCGACCAGCCGATCACGATCAGCAACGATGCGGGCGGCAGCATCATCGGCGATGCCGGCTCCGGCATCAACATGGACACCGCGAGCACGACCACCACGACCATCCTCAATTCCGGCCTCATCACCGGCCATGCCGACGGCGTCAGCGACGGCGACGGCATCGACGTCGACGGCCTGATCGCGCTGACGAATTACGGCTCGATCACCACGACGGGCCACAGCGATGGCATCCTGGCCGAGGCGATCACGATCGGCGGCGGAAGCATCGTCAATTACGGCACGATCTCGAGCGTCGAGCGGGCGATTACGGTCGACGATTCCAACCTCGGCAACGCCTTCGCGCCGACGACGGTCGAGAATTGGGGCCTGATCCACGGCGGCAATGGCGAGGCGATCTCCATCACCGACACCTTCGCCGACATCATCACGAACCACGGCACGATTGACGGCAGCGTCGCGCTCGGTGGCGGCGACGACATCGTGAACGACTACACCGGCGCGACCTTCACCGCGGCGGTCGATGGCGGCGACGGCATCGATACGTTCAACCTGCTCGGCAACGGCTCCGGCACGCTGGCGCATACGGTGAATTTCGAGCTGCTCGACGTCAAGGCCGGCAGCTGGAGCGTCACCGATGCCGAGAGCTTCGCCTCCGGCATCACCATCGACGCGGGCGCCAGGCTCGCGCTCGCCGATGGCGGCTCGCTCACGGGCGCCGTCACCGACAATGGCGTGTTCGCGTCCACCCATTCCGACGTCTTCGTGTTCAATGCGACGATCTCCGGCAACGGCGCCTTCGACCAGGCCGGCACCGGCACAACGGTGCTGAGCCAGAGCAACGGCTACACCGGCGGCACGACGCTGCATGCCGGAACGCTGGAGCTCGCGGCGCTCGATGCCGCCGGCACAGGCGCGATCACCTTCGAGGACGGCGCGCAGACGCTCAAGATCGACAAGGCGGCGCTGGACCACGGCCATCTCGACAACACCATCGAAGGCTTCGGCGTCGGCGACACCATCGACCTCGCCGGCATCGGCAAGGCCAGCCAGGTGACGCTGTCGGCCGACAACGTCCTCACCATCACCGGAAGCAAGTCCGGCACGATCACGCTGCAGCTCGACTCCCATGCCTATGCCTCGGGCCTGAACTTCCAGCTGTCGTCCGACGGCAATGGCGGCACCAAGATCACCGCGATCGCCGACAATCTCGTCGAAGGCAACGACGGCAACAATCTGCTGATCGCAAAACTGTTCAGCCCGGTCGGCAGCTTCCTCGACGGCAAGGGCGGCAACGACATCCTGATCGGTGGCCAGCATTCCGACGTGCTCAACGGCGGCGGCGGCAACGATTTGCTCTACGCCGGCGCCGGCGCCGATCAGTTCCGCTTCAACGGCACCGACCAGGCGGCCGGCCAGCGCGCCACCGACACCGTATTCGACCTCAACTTCAACAAGGGTGACGCGCTGGTGTTCTACGACTACGAGGCCGGCACTTTCGCCTCATCAGGTGCGCATGCCGCGGCCGTGCTCGACAACGGCGAAGGCGCCGGCTCCGGCGCGGTGGTGAAGTCGATGGCGGCGCTGGTCGATCTCGTCAAGGACTCGGCCGACGTCACCGCCCATCGCGGCGGCGCCAACGACCTCGTCATCGACATCAGCCAGAGCAACGGCAGCCACGAGACGATCGTGCTCGATCATCAGTGGCAGGCTTACTCGCTGGCCTCTGGCGGCCATTTCTTCAGCTAGAAGCGGGATGCGTTGAAGTCGAACGAGCCGAGCCAAAAGAATTGCTCTCTCCGGTCCCTCCCCCCTTGTGGGGGAGGGCGATCGCATATGGCGTCCTGGACGGCCTGAGCGCGCGCCTCGTCCTTCGAGACGACCGCTTCCAGCGGTCTCCTCAGGATGAAGCTAAACAGCACCGCGCCGGTTGAAGCTGCTGCCGCGCACTCGGTCCTCATCCTGAGGAGCCCGCCTAAAGCGGGCGTCTCGAAGGATGGCCGGAGGAACGGCTCTCAATGTGATTCCTCTGCGCTCACGCGCCCCGCTTCGGGCCGATGGCCTCGAAGGCGGCCTTCTGCTCGTCGGTCAAATCCGCCTCGAAATCATCGAGCGCATCGCCGACGGTCTTGACCGCCTCCAGCATGGCGCCGAGCCGCGCCTTCACCGCGGCGAGGCGGGCTTGCGGGGTCGCTGCGGTCTTCGCTGTGCACGGGCTCAGCGTCTCCATGGTGCGCAGCGTGGTGTCCTGAAGCACGTCGAGGCGTGCGCGGCCGGTGTCGTCGAGCTTGAGCGTCGCGGCGATGTCGGCGGCGGGCCATTGCTGCTGCACGAGCTGCTCGTACTGGCGCTGCGCCTGCACGTCATAGCGCGGATCGTTGTCGGCCTCGCAGGCGCTTGCCGCCTGCGCATCCTTCTTCTGGCCGGCCGCGAGCGCGGCGCGACGCTCCTGGCCGAGCGCATCGAGCTTTTTCTTCTGGCCGTCGTCGAGCAGGCCCTCGAATTTAGCCAGCGGCGCTGCGACCGCGTCGGTCGCTTGATCATCGCCTCGATGCGCTCGCGCATCAGGCCGAGGCGATCCGCCGCGGTCGCGGGCACCTCTGCCGGGCAGGCCGCGCGAATGCTGTCGCGGGCGGCTAGCCAGGCGGCACTGAAATCGTCGAGTGCTGCGCGCTGCACTTCGTTCGGCTGCACGGCGGTGACGATGCGATCCATGGGGAAGCCAGCGGGATCGCTGGCATCACAGACATTCTGCGCCGACGGAACCTTGCGCGCGCGCCGGCCTTGCGGCGCGGTATAGGCGGCGAGCTCGGTCGCGGCATAGGGCGCGAAGATCGCGGCATAGATGTCGCCATAACCATAGAGCGAGAGGCTGGTCATATCGCCGAGGATGACGGCGTTGGCGAGATCGTCCTGCGCGAACGGCCAGAACACCGGGCCGGCCCAGCCATAGCTGCCGTCGGGATGGCGCCACCAGCCCTGCGGGCGGCGGCCGCCACGCCAGCCCGACAGCGCGGCCTGCGCCGTGAGCGCCGCACGCACGATGTAGGGATTGGGCGGCTGACCGCGCTCGGCACCGCGCGGATCCTGCGATCTCAGCGCGGCGGAGCGGTATCGGCCGCCCCGCACCGCCATGCGGGAATGGCGCAGGCGTGACATGCCGATCATGTGGCCGACGGCGAAGCGGGCGACGCCGAGCGGACCGCCCCGTAGTCCGAACTGTGCCTCGGCCTTGCTCGGCAGCAGCACCGCCAAAGTCGCGAGGACTGCGCCCGCCAGCACCAGTCCCATGCGAGGCCTCCGCATGACGACCGAATTGACCACTGAGTTGACCACCTCTTGGCCCTCCTCCAGCGCCAGGCACGCAGTGCGCGGTACAGAGATGACTCAGAGCGGAACCAAAGGTTCCGACCCCGCGCCGGTCAAAGCGTCGCAGAAATCATCAGTGTGCCTTCGGCAGCACAAAGGTCTGGCCGGGATAGATCAGGTTCGGGTTGTGGATCTTGTCGCGGTTGGCGTTGAAGATCACCGCATAGCGGGCGCCATCGCCGTAAGCGAGGCGGCTGAGCGCCCACAGGCTGTCGCCGCGCGAGATCACGCGGCTGCCGCCCGCATCGGCCGGCGCGGTATTGAAGACCTCTGCCGGCGAGGCCGATGCGACCGCATTGGCGGCCGGCGCGCGCGCCAGGACCTTCGGCTTCGGCGTCCCCATCAGCCGCGGCGCGGCAGGTGCCGGGCGCGCCGGCGGCGGCGCGGCTTCGGCGATGATCACCGGCATGGTGCGGGCGGACTGGGTGACGGTGGCGTTGGACGCTGTCGCGCGCAGGGTCAGTTCATAGGAGCCGGCGGGGAGCTGGGACGGGGTCATCACGAACTGGCCCGCCGCATCGGCCACCACGGAGTCGAGCGGCTTGCCGTCGCGCAGCAGCTCGACCTTGGCACCCGGCGTGGCCTGCCCCGCGATCACCGCAGCCTCGCCGTGATCGTCGACGCGCGCGACGTCGAACCGGGGGCCGGCATCGGCCGCGGCCGCGGCGGATTGGCCGGGGCGAGCTCGCCGAGTGCCGCAATCTGCTTCTGCGTCTCGGCGAGCGGAGCCGCCGCCTTTGGCGGGACGACCGGCTCGGGGGACGCCGATGGTGCAGGCTGCGCGGCGGCAAGCCTGGACTCATCCGGCCTGGCTTCGGCTTTGGATTCAGCCTTGGCCTCAGGCTTCGCGGCCTTGACCTCAGGTTTGGCGGCGACCTCGGTCTTCTCCCCGCCCGGCAACAGCCGGCGCAGCTCGGTGGGCCCGATCACCAGCGCGGTGCCAACCAATGCGAGCAGACAGAACGCAATGAAGGCCTTGGAAGCGGTCAACATCGATGCAGAACCTTGGATCGCAAATCAGCCGATGGCAGCAAATTGCGCCGATTTCGCTGCGGCAGCAAGTCGGCCGATGGGATGATCCCTCTTTCGGATGAACCGGCACCGCCCCGCCGGAGTCCAATGCGCAAGGCCGCAGCGCGGCATTTATTTTAGGGATTTCTTCCGTGACCAGATTTTGCCGTCCCGCGCCATGGCTGGCGCTTGCCCTGTTCCTTGCCGCCTCCCCCGCGCTCGCCGCATCCGGCCCGCCGCCGGGCTTCGTCCTCACCGACAACGCCGATCTCGCCTTCACCTCGCCCGACGGTGCGACCAAGCTCGAGCAATACATGAAGGACAGTGAAGACCTTTTCGAGGTCAAATGGCAGGTCTGGGCCCGACGCGGCGAGCAGATGACGGAGCTGAAGCCGGAGCAGGGCTATGGCGCCGGCTTCCGCTTCACCGCCGATTCGCAATGGCTGGTGCGGATGCAGAAGACGGGCTCGGGCTCGCAGGATCTGTTCCTCTACCATGTCGAGAACGGCGCCTTCGTCAATGCGACCCGGAAATCGCTCAGCGATCTTGCCTGGGCCTATTTCCACAGCCGGCCCGATACGAAGAACATGAAGCTCGACTACCACATCTCGGCCAATCTGATGAAAGGCACCGAAGATGCCTATCGCTGGCTCGGCGTCGACTGGCCCAACAACCGTTACCTCGTGATCTCGCTGTCGGGGGCGATGGACAAGCATCCGAAGAACGTCGCCGTGAAGGGATTGGCGGATTGGAAATGCCGCTATGACCTCAAGACCGGCAAGTTCGATGTCCCGGCGATGTTCGCCAAGGGCAATGCGGAGGCGCTGGAGTGGGAGATCAAGCGGTGAGAGCCGCTTGGTAGCTTCGTAGGGTGGCAAAGCGAAGCGTGCCCACGCGCTTTTTGCCGCCACGAAGAGATGGTGGGCACGGCGCAAGGGCGCCTTTGCCCAGCCTACGGTCTCGTAGGCGCCCGCATAGGGAACCCAAGCCTCTGATTCCATTCCGATTCATATTTTCCTAACCCTTACTGGTAACGGGGTCTTGTCGGTTTTGCTGCATCTTGCATCCCACGGGAGGGCTGGATGGGCACATCAATCCGATGGACCGCGCGGATGCGCGCGTTGCTGCGCCGTTGGCAGGGAGCGCCGCTGACGTGGCTGATCGGCGGCGGCTTCGTGCTGATGGTCGCGATGGCCATCGGCACCGCGCTCACCGTCGACCGCTTCCGCCAGAATGCGATCGAAAGCGGCCGCGACAGCCTGGAAAACTCCGTCCGGCTGCTGGCCCGGCACTTCGACCGCGAATTCGCCGATTTCGCGGTGCTGCAGAAGAGCGTCATCGCCGAGCTCGAAAGCCACGGCATCGAATCCGCCAACGTCTTCCGCAGCGAGATGGGCACGCTCGCCATGCACGAGGTGCTGCGCGCGAAAGCCAGCGGCTGGTCCGACGTCGCCGGCGCCAACGTGTTCGATGCCGAGGGCGTTCTGATCAACTCGTCGCGGCGCTGGCCGGTCGCCGACATCTCGGTCGCCGACCGCGGCTATTTCGACCGCCTGAAGAATGATCCGACGTCGCAGGAGGAGATCGAGGTCGTTCCCGGCCGGTTCGGCAACGGTCCCGCCATCGTGTTCGCGCGGCGCGTCTCCGGCCCGCACGGCGAATTCCTCGGCATGGTCTCGCGCGCGATCTCGCCGGAGCAGCTCGAATCCTTCTTCGCCTCGAGCGGGCTTGGCGAGGAATCCTCGATCGCGATGCATCACCAGAACGGCCAGCTGCTCGCGCGCATTCCGCATGTCGATGCCATGATCGGAGAGAATTTCCGCAACGGCACGCCGGAGCAGCGGTCGGTGTTCGAACGCACCTTCGTCACCACGCAGCTCGCAAGCCCGATCGACGGCAAGGACCGCATCGTCGCCTCGCGCCTCCTGACCGGCGAGCCGCTGGTCGTGGTCGCGACCAAGTCGCTGGACGCGACGCTCGCCACCTGGCGCACGCAGACGAAGTTCTTCGTGTTCGTGGCCGTGCTGTCGATCGGCCTGCTCGTGCTCACGCTGTTCCTGATCTTCCGCCAGATGACCAACCGCCTCTCGGTGGAGAAGCAGCGGCTCGACACCGCGATGAACACGATGACGCAGGGCCTCCTGATGTTCGATCGGGACCAGCGGCTGATCGTCTGCAATCGCCGCTACATCGAGATGTACGGCCTTTCCGCTGGCGTGGTGAAGCCCGGCGCCTATTTCCGCGACGTGATCCAGCACCGCTACGACACCGGCTCGTTCCACGGCGACGTCGATGCCTATTGCGACGACATCCTGGACAATGTCGGCCGCACGCAGAGCGCCATCGTCGAGACCGCCGACGGCCGCCTGATCGAGGTCAAGAACCAGCCTGGTGCTGCCGGCGGCTGGCTTGCCACCCATGACGACGTCACCGAGCGCATCCGCGCCGACGAGCGCATCGCACATATGGCGCATTACGACGCGCTGACCGACCTGCCCAACCGCGTGCTGATGCGCGGCCATCTGGAGCGCCGCGTCGCCGAGCTCGCCCAGGGCAAGCCGTTCGCGATCCTCTATATCGACGTCGACGAGTTCAAGGGCGTCAACGATTCGCTGGGACATGAGGTCGGCGACGAGCTGCTGCGCCAGGTGGCGAACCGTCTGCGCGCCTGCGTCAGCGGCAACGATCTCGTCGCACGGTTAGGCGGCGACGAGTTCGCCATCATCAAGGCCGGCACCTGCGATGAGCCGGAGCTGGCCGCGCTGGCGGACAATATCCTGACGGCACTGCGCACGCCGGTGAATTGCAAGGGCCAGGAGATCCCGACCGACGCCAGCATCGGCATCGCGATCGCGCCCGACCATGGCGACAATCTCGACGATCTGCTCAAGCGCGCCGACCTTGCGATGTATGCGGCCAAGACCGAGGGCCGCGGCACCTTCCGCATCTTCATCCCCGAATACGACGCCAAGGCGCGGCAGCGCCGCCAGCTCGAGCTCGATCTGCGCCAGGCGCTCGCCCGCGGCGAGTTCGAGGTGCACTACCAGCCGCTGGTCGACCTCGCGGCCAATGTCGTCACCGGCTGCGAGGCGCTGCTGCGCTGGCGCCATCCCGAGCGCGGCATGGTCTCGCCCGCGGATTTCATTCCGGTCGCGGAAGACACCGGTCTGATCGGCGAGATCGGCGAATGGGTCCTGCGGCAGGCCTGCACCGAGGCGGCGGGCTGGCCGGGCGATATCCACGTCGCCGTCAACGTCTCGCCGGTGCAATTCCGATCGAGCACGCTGGCGCTGAAGGTCGCCGCGGCGCTTGCGGAGTCGGGCCTCTCACCCGGCCGGCTCGAGCTCGAGGTGACCGAGACCGTGCTGATCCGCGACGACGAGGAGGCGCTCACCATCCTGCAGCAGCTGCGCGAGCTCGGCGTGCGGATCGCGCTCGACGATTTCGGCACCGGCTATTCATCGTTGAGCTATCTGCACCGCTTCCCCTTCGACAAGATCAAGATCGACCGCAGCTTCATCAGCGACATCGGTCAGTCCGAGGATTCCTCGCCGATCGTGCAGGCCGTGGTGCACATGGCCGCCGCGCGCCACATGGCGACGACGGCCGAAGGCGTCGAGACCGAGGCCCAGCGCGAGGTGCTGCGCCAGCTCGGATGCAGCCAGATGCAGGGCTGGCTATTCAGCCCGGCCGTACCGGCCGCGAAGCTGAAACAGCCTGCTGTCGGCGCAGGCGGTGGCGGCGGTAGTAGCCCCGGCGAGCTCACCGCGCCAAAATAGGATCAAACCTCAGGCCTTGCGGTTATCGCCCTGCCGAGGCGGCTGGAACTCTGGCCGGCGGGCGGCAGCCAACATGCATCACGCGCCTCGCAGCAGGCTTCGCGTCTGCGCGCTCGCGCGTGCGCGGATCGAGCGAGGCGACATGGCGGTCGTGACTTTCAGGATGATCCCTCTTCTGGCGGCCATCGCGATGATCGGCCTGCCTGCGCAGGCCCGCGACGATGGCCGCTACGCCAACTCGCCGCTCAAGGGCTGGTTCGAGAGCCTGCACAGCAAGGCCGGCGGCCCTGCTGCGCCGATGCCGACGGCACCGCGCTCGACGATGTCGACTGGGACACGCGCGACGGACATTATCGCGTGAGGCTCCAGGGCGCCTGGATCGAGGTGCCCGACGATGCCGTGATCACCGAGCCGAACCGCGCCGGCCGCACCATGGTCTGGCCCTATTACGTCAACGGCCGCGCCTTGATCCGCTGCTTCATGCCCGGCAGCATGATCTGAGCTTCACCTTGAGATCGCAATGCGGATCAGTCAGCCCAACGGCTGCGCGACGTGCGCGGGCTCACTTCACCTGCCGGGCCGCCTGGATTTCGACAAACTCGGCGTCGGGATGGCTGACGATGGTGGCGACCCAGATGCCGCTGATGATCAGCGACCAGGCGGTGTCCCAATAGATCCAAAACACGTGCCAGCCTCCCTTTCGCTCTCCTCCGCCCGCGGGATCAAGGTAACGGCAAGACGAGGCCGCTGTTCCCAATGAAAGTACGGCGCGGGCGAGGCGCTATTTTGATTTGGTCGGCGGGGCGCTGCGATCGGTTTGGCCGGTGTGGCGCTTTGCCACGACGTCCTCATCGCGCGGGCCCTGGCGCGGGCGCGGCGGCGGTTTCGGCTGGCCGGCCTGACCGCCATGCTTGCCGCCCATGTCGGGCTTGCCTTCAAGATCGTTTTCGCGGGGCATGACGGGTCAATGCGCGGGCGCGGCATTGGTTCGCTGTTTTCACTTGTGAATGAGTTCATAGGATCGTCGCCGTTTGCAGTGCACGATCGCTGGCGGCGATGGGGGTATCGAACGGATGATGGATCTGGCCTGATGCGGAAACGACTCGTGGTCTGGACGATCTTGACCTGCGCGCTGGTTGCGGTCGCGGTGTGGGGCGTGCTCGGAGCACCCGACTATGCGACCGGCCCGCATTTGCCCTCCCGCAGCCTGACGGCGGCGGTGCGCTAGCCGCCCCGCACAACTGATACAATTTCGGCATTGATCGATCTTAATTGGGATTTGGTGCGGCGGCGCGGCTCCCGCTATCCTCCAGGGCAAAAGGACCGGGCCGCACCGGCTTGATGGAGGAGCCCCATGTTGAGACCGACACGCCGCGGCGCATCAGGCGCTGCGATCGCCACCACACTTGCTTTGCTCGCCCTCATCTCTGGAGTCCGCCCCGGCATGGCCGAGACCTTCGCCTATGTCGGCAACGCCGACAGCAACGACATCAGCGTGTTCAAGCTGGCCGACAACGGCGAGATGACGGCGGTGCAGACCGCGGCCTTCACCGGCGTCGAGAAGCCCGGCTCCTCGACGCCGCTCGCGATCACGCCCGACCACCGCGTGCTGATCGCCGGCGTACGCTCGCAGCCGTTCCTCGCGGTGAGCTTTGCGATCGACCCCAGGACGGGCCAGCTCAGCCACATCGGCAACGGGCCGCTCGCCGACAGCATGGCGAACATCGCCGTCGACCATAGCGGCAAATTCCTGTTCAGCGCCTCCTATGGCGGCAACAAGGTCGCGCTCAATCCACTTCAGGCCAACGGCGTTGTCGGCGAGCCGAAGCAGGTGATTCCGACCGGGCTCAACGCGCACGCCTTCCTGCCATCGCCCGACAACCGTTTCGTGTTCGCGACCAATCTCGGCTCGGACCAGGTGCTGAGCTTCGCGTTCGATGCCACCGCGGGCATGCTGACGCCGAACGATCCGCCGACCCACAAGGTGCCGGAAAAATCGGGACCGCGACACTTCGTGTTCCATCCCAACGGCAAGTTCGTCTACATGATCCACGAGCTGAACGGCGACGTCGCCGCCTTCACCTATGAGGCCAAAAGCGGCGCGTGGGACGAGATCCAGCGCACCACCGCATTGCCGGAAGGGTTCACCGGCAAACCGTGGGCCGCCGACATCCACATCACGCCCGACGGCCGCTTCCTCTACGCCTCCGAGCGCACCACCAACACGATCGCCGCCTACAAGGTCGATGCGACCAGCGGCAAGCTGACCACGATCGGCAGCGTGCCTACCGAGAAGCAGCCGCGCGGCTTCCACATCGATCCCACGGGGCGCTACCTCGCCGCGGTCGGCGAGCTCTCCGACAGCATGACGGTCTATGCGATCGACCAAAGCAGCGGCGCGCTGGGGAAACTGAAGTCCTATCCGACCGGCAAGAAGCCGAACTGGGTGGAGTTCTTGAGCCTGCCGTGAGGGCGCTTCGCTTACCCTCCCTTGGAGGGGGAGGGTAAGAGGCAACGGCGAACCTCTTCGTCATTTCAAAGACTAATCCTACAGGCGGCATCGCGCCGCCTGCGCTGCGGCATTCTCATCCGGCCGGCCCATGGCCCGCCGCGGTTGCTTCTGCTATCGATGAGGCCGTCAAGGCCCCAACCGGAATGACCGATGCGTCCATTGCCTGCGCGTTTCTTTTCCAGACATCTCGTTGCGCTCACCGGACTGCTGCTGCTGTCCGCTCCTGCCGCGCGCGCCGCCGAAGACGAGGCGCCGAAGGGGCCGGCGGTCACGGTGCTGAAGGCGGCAAAATCCTGCTTCTCCGACATCGTCGAGGCCACCGGCACCATCATCGCGCGCGAGGAAACCTCGGTGCGGCCCGAGCGTCCCGGCCTGAAGGTGACGGAGGTGCTGGCGGAAGCCGGCGACACCATTACGGCCGGCCAGGTGCTGGCGCGCCTCGCGCTGCCCGAAGGCGGCACGCTTCAAGTCGCCGCGCCCGTGGCGGGCGTGATCGCGACCTCGACGGCGCAGATTGGCAATTTGGCCTCGGCCAAGGGCGAGGCGCTGTTCACGATCGTGGCGCGCAGCGAATACGATCTGGTTGGCCTGGTCGCGACCACCGATATCCGCAAGCTCGCGGTTGGCCAGCAGGCGACGGTGCGCATCGCCGGCGCTGGCGATCTCGACGGCAAGGTGCGCCGCATCGGGCCGACCGTCGAGCCGAACATCCAGCAGGGCATGGTCTATATCGGCATCTCCTCGCAGAAGCGGCTGCTGCTCAACGCGAGCGGGCGCGCGCTGATCAAGACCGGGCAGAGCTGCAACGTCGCGGTGCCGCTCACCGCCGTGCAATATTCGTCCGCCGGCACTGTGGTGCAGGTGATCCGCCGCAACCGCGTCGAGACCAAGCGCGTCGAGATCGGCTTGATGTCGGGCGGCAATATCGAGGTGCGCGACGGCCTCAACGAAGGCGACATCGTCGTCGCCCGCGCCGGCGCGCTGCTGCGCGAAGGCGACCCGGTGCGGCCGGTGATGGCCGCGGAAGCGGCGAAGTAGGGACGACTTCGTAGGGTGGCAAAGCGAAGCGTGCCCACGTCTTCTATCGAGATCTTTGAAAGATGGTGGGCACGGCGCGTTGCGCCTTTGCCCACCCTACGATCGCTTCACAAGACGAGAGAGCAGAAACTAGCCGCCGGCTTCGTTGAACTGCACGTCCTCGAGCAGCGAGGACGACACGGTCGGGACCTGGTCGCCTTCGGAGGCGCGGGAGATGGCGACGCGGGTCTTGTTGAAGACGCTTTCGGCGCTGCCCTGCGCATTGAGGTTGTTGAGGAACTCACCGACCAGCACGCTGTGCTCGCCCTTGCCGTCGTCGACGACCTTGCCGGGCGAAGCCGAGGACAGGATCAGCGCATTGTCGGGCGCGCTGATCGGCGCAAGACCATGGCTGTAGGAGCGGAAGCGGCGCTCATAGGGGTTGCGGCGGGAGGCGTCGACGACGACGAGCTTGGCCTTGGCGCCCTGCTGCTTCATCATGTCGAGCACGCCCTCGATCGACACGCCCTGGCGGCGGACGTCGCTCTCCTTCCAGATCACGGCGTCGACCGGCAGCATGTAGCTCTCGCGGCCGGCCTGCACGCCGAAGCCGCCGAAGAACAGCATGACGACGGTGTCGCGCTTGATCCGCGACTTCAGGCGGTTGACGGCGCGGACCATGTCGTCCTTGGTCGCGTCTTCCACCATGTCGACGTCAAAGCCGCTCTTGCGCAGGCTCGAGGACAGCGCGCGGGCGTCGTTGATCGACTGCGTCAGCGGCGCGCTGGCGTCGGGGTAATGTCCATTGCCGATGACGAGGGCGAGGCGCGAGGTCTGGCCGATCGAGCCGGTGACCTGGTCGGTCGAAACCGCCTTGGCGGCATCGAGCGCGCGCATGTTGAGGGCAGCATGGGCGCCGATCACCAGCGATACCGTGCCGATGAGGGCTGCGGCGACTGCGATCGTGCGTCGGGAAATGTCGAGCTGCCTTAAATTCATCTCGCTTCATTCCTGTCAGTGCCAAAGACCAACCAAGCGCGCGCACACAGTTTGAGTAGCGCGATAGCGGCTTTAGGTTTGAGGGAGTGGCCGGGGATGTGCCCCCGAATTGCGCGCAATTTGCGGCGCCGCACCAAACAAACCCTTAACCGGATATCGCCTGCGGGGCAATAGATTGCCCTAAATTTGAGCTAAGGCACTGAGTATGCTAACTAATTCTCCCGGCCCAATATGCGGATTTTTTGCGTCCCCCGTAGCCTTCCGGAGCCTCATCATGCAGCCTCCGTGCCGGATTTTTCTGTGATCATCATCACATTTGTATTTCCCGCGAATCCGGGTAGCTTTTTCAAAGACTTGGCACGGGGGTGGCGCGCGGATGGGAGCGTGCCTGCCGCTCCTGACCAAGGCCCCCGCGACCAGGTATTTCATGAGCTTTCATTATTTCGCCGGTGCCGCCTGCCGGGCGCTGACAGCGCGCAAGGACGGCCCCTCTCTTTATGACGTCTGCGATCCCGTGTTGGCGGCGACGACCAGTGGCGATCCGCATCTGGCCAAATTCTACAAGACCGCGCTCGGCAATCCCGCATTGCGCATTCTGCTTCGCCGCGCCGGCCTGCCCGAGCTGCGTGAGGAGACGAAGCTGACCCGGCTGCGCGAGGCGCTGACCCGCGCCCGCGACGATGCCGAGCCGGACTGGGCCGCGGTCGGCCAGCCCGTCGCCGATCTCGTCGACAGCATCGCGCTCGATCATCCCAAACCGCCGCCGGCGGCGTTCACTGGTACGATGCCGCAGCCAGCGCAGATCGACGGCGTGATCCGCGACTGCGCGCAACATCTGCTCGGCTCGTATCGCAAGAACGGTTTCCTGCCGACCTATGCCGCCTTCAACCTGATCGGCGATCCCGATTTCCGCGGGCGCGAGCTGATCATGGCGCTGACGGGCCTGAATGCGCGCGGCTACAAGAACTCCTCGCTGCTGTTCAATCTCGCCCGCGTCTTCATCGCGCGCACGCACGCGCGCGCCGTGGTCAATCCGCCCTGGAAAGGCATCGCCGAGCCGATGTGGGAGCCGGTGCAGATCCGTCACCGCTCGGCCTACTACGATGCGTTCTTCATCGAGGCGCTGCTGAGCTATGTCGAGACCGGGCTCGCCACGCCCTCGGACAAGACCGCAGCCGAGCGCGCGATCGCCGACATGGTGGATTTCTGCGTCAACATCAGCCGCGAAGAGGTCGAGGGCATCGACGGCGCGCGGTTCAACGTCATCACCGCGCTGGCCCCTCCGCCGCATCCGCGCTTCTCGCGCTACTTCGCGCAGATCAAGCAGGACCTCGGCTTCGGCGTCTATGTACCGGATTGCGACACCACGGCGTGCTCGATCTCGGCGGCGACGCAGGCCGGCTGCCTTGATGCGATCATCGACCAGCCGCTGCTGGATTTCTATGCCGGCTATCAAGTGCGCGCGGGCGTAAACGAGCCACGCGTGACCGTGCCGCTCAATGACAATATCGACTATGAAGGCGGCGTTGCGACCTGGATCGACAATCTCAGGGGCGAGCGCCCCTACGGCAACGATCTCGATCCGACGCTCAATCTCGACATTCTCGAGGTGAGCTTTCGCAACCTCGCGCGCTGGAAGATTTTGGAGACGCCGGCGCGGCTCGCCACCGTGCACCGGATCATCGGCTTCCAGAAGCGGCTTGCCGCGAGCGGCGCCTTCGCCAATCCGCGCTCGCACATCTATTATCTGCCGGAGCTCTACAGCGCCTATTTCGGCCGCTGCTATGCGGCGTTCCTGGCGCTGCCGCTGGCGGCGCAGGCGGCGATCGATCCCGACGGCGATTTCGATTTCATCCGCCACCGCGTGCTGTCCTACGTCAAGGGCGAGCTGATGACCGCCGAGATGAACGCGTTCGACGCCGCGCTGGCGCTGATCGCGCTCGGCCATCTCGGCGCCGATCCGCGCGCCTTCGTGCCGGCGCTGAACGTGATCGTCGCAAGCCTTGGCGAAGGCGGCCGACGCGGCCCGTTCCGCGCCTACGAGTGGAACAAGATGAAGACGCCGACGCGGATTTTGGTCGGCGGGCCGGAGGTGACATCGGCGTTCGTGTTGATGGGGCTGGCGGTGGCGAAGCGGGCGATGGCGCGGGGGTGAGTCCGGTCTCGTGCCTCGGACACAGGTCTCGTAGGGTGGGCAAAGGCGCGGAGCGCCGTGCCCACGATCTCTCGCCACGCAAGACATCGTGGGCACGCTTCGCTTTGCCCGCCCTACGGGACCTTTCAAATGACAGGAAGTTGAAAGCTCAATCGCCAGGCATAAGCTGGCCCACCGGCCAAAAGCCGACCACAATTGCGCGCCTCTATCGCCATTTTCATCACACGCGGACCGGCATGTTGCGAAAATTCCTGATTGCGCTGTGTTTCCTCGTCCCGTCGCTGGCCGAAGCCGCCGACATCAGCGGCACGGCAAAAGTCCGCGCCGGCGACGCCGTCGTGATCGGCAACACGCGGATCCGGCTCGGCGGAATCGACGCGCCCGCGGTCGACCAGCTCTGCCTCAACACCAAGGCCGAGCGCTGGACCTGCGGCGTCGCGGCCCGCGACGAGCTGGCCAAATATGCCGAAGGCAAGACCTGGGTCTGCCATACCCGATCGATCGACCGGCGCGGCCGCACTGTGGCGCGCTGCGAGGTCGGCGGCGAGGACATCCAGAAATGGCTGGTGCATAGCGGCTGGGCGCTGGCCTACACCCGCATCTCCCATGACTACGAGCCGGATGAGGCTGCCGCGCGTGAGGCAAAAGCCGGGATGTGGCAGGGCGCCTTCATCGCGCCCTGGGACTGGCGCGTGCGCAACAAGAAGACTCCGATCCTGGGCGCGACCAAGCCGCCGGAGGGCGCGCATGCAGTGCTGCTCGCGTCCGCCTCGGGCCCCATCGCGCCCTCGCCGGACTGCACCATCAAGGGCAACGTCAACTCATCAGGCGAGTGCATCTATCACCAGCCGACCAGCCGCTGGTACGCGCAGATCAAGATGAAGATCAGCAAGGGTACCCGCTGGTTCTGTTCGGTCGAGGAGGCGGAGGCCGCCGGTTGCCGGGAGACTAAGAGATAAGAGCCCCAGACCTGCGTTTTCCGTGCTTTTCTCGGGCCGTCCCGCCGCGTAGAAAGAACAGATCAGCGACCCACCAGACAGTCTTCACGACACAAGGAAGATAGCAATGACCGTTCGCGCGGGCCGGGAATTTCTGGCCATCCCCGGGCCCACCACGATGCCCGACGAGGTGCTGCGGGCGATGCACCGTCCGGCGATCGACATCTACTCCAAACAGATGCTGGATCTGACCGAGAGCCTGCTCGGTGACATCTCGAAACTGTTTGCGACCAAGGGCAAGTCCTACATCTACATCGCCAACGGTCACGGCGCCTGGGAAGCGGCGCTGAGCAACGTGCTGTCGCGCGGCGACAAAGTGCTGGTGCTGGAAAGCGGACGCTTCGCGATCGGCTGGGGCAATGCGGCAGCGCTGATGGGCGCCGAGGTCGAGGTGCTCAAGGGCGACTGGCGCCGTGCGGTGCGGCCGCACGAGGTCGAGGAGCGCCTGCGCCGCGACAAGGAGCACACGATCAAGGCCGTCGTCGTGGTCCAGGTCGATACGGCCTCGGGCGTGCAGAACGACATCGAGGCGATCGGCAAGGCCATCAAGGCGTCCGGCCATCCCGCCCTCTACATGGTCGATACTGTCGCCTCGCTCGGCTGCATGTCGTTCGAGATGGACAAATGGGGCGTGGACGTCGCGATGTCCGGCTCGCAGAAGGGCCTGATGACGCCGCCCGGCCTCGGCTTCGTCGCCGCCAATACGCGCGCGCTCGAGGTGCACAAGAAGGCGAACATGTCGACGCCCTATTGGAGCTGGAGCGAGCGCGAGGGCACCGAGAATTATCGCAAATATGCCGGCACCGCGCCGGTGCATCTGTTGTTCGCGCTGCGCCAGGCGATCGACATGCTGCACGAGGAAGGACTGGAGAACGCCTTCCGCCGCCACAGCCTGCTCGGCGAAGCCGCACGCCGCGCCGTCGCCGTCTGGGCCGAAGGCCAGGTGCTCGGCTTCAATGTCGCGGAGGCGAACGAGCGCTCCAACACCGTGACCACGGTGACCATGAGCAACGGCCATGATCCCGCAGTGCTGCAGCGCTATTGCAAGGACAAATGCGGCGTCGTGCTCGGCACCGGCATCGGCGATCTCTCGGGACAAGCCTTCCGCATCGCCCATATGGGCCATGTGAATGCGCCGATGCTGCTCGGCACGCTCGGAGTGGTCGAGGTCGCCCTGAACGCACTGAAGATCCCGCACGGCAAGGGCGGGCTGGAAGCGGCGGTGTCGTATCTCGGTGAAGAGGTGGCGGTGTAACGGCGCTGTCGTCCCTGCGAAGGCAGGGACCCATACCGCGTGATCTCTCGATTGGGCGAGATCGCAGTACCGAAGGCCTTTTCACCGCTAGTCTTCGCCAAACCTCTCCCTGGGTTATGGGTACCGGATCTGCGCTTCGCTTGTCCGGGACGACAGCGGAATGTTTGGCTAGGGCTGCTCCACGCGATACGCCTCGACCTGCGCCTTCAGCTCATCCAGCGATGCCGTCGGCTTCTTCGGATCGACGCGATACTCCCCGCTCGCTAGCCATTTCAGCACCATCGCGTCCACCACAGGCGAATGGTGTATGACATCGCCGTAATTGGCGAAATCGTGCGTTACCGCCTTGATCGCGCGGAAATCGTGCAGGCGCACATTGGGAAGCCGCGTCAGGCGCCGCGCAATGACTGCCGTCAGATCCATGACGATGTTCAGTGTCTCCGGCGAAGCATCGCGCATCGCGACGAATTGCAGGATCGAATAGGGCGGGAAATAGATGTCGAACGTCACGTCGCGATGGCGCGTGATCAGACCGACGGCGTCCTGCTCGAAATGCCGCACCATGGCCTCATAGCCATAGCCTTCGCCGAGAAAGCGACGGCGCGAAGGCGCGGTGATATAAGCGAAGGAGGCGAGCGTCTTGTTCGCATTGTAATCGCGCGCGAGGTCGAAATCCCGCGGCAGGGCGTAGATGTCGTCAACATTCGCCAGTGCGAACTTGACCGGGAGATACGGCGCGGCCCGGCTGAGCGGCTCTCGCAGCGGCGGGACCGAGCGCAGCAACCCGAATAGGGATTCCTTCGCCATGGCCGCGCTGAACAGATAGGACGCAATGCCCTTGGCCGACCTGCGATAGAGATCGACGGAGAGATAAGGATCGGCCGCGATGTCCGCGGCATCGACGAAAATAAAGTCGTCCATCTCCCAGATCACGCGCCTTGCGCCGGCCTCGATCGCCTGCTCCAGGACGAAAGCCTGCTGGCGCGAGTTGGAGCCGGTCATCGCCAGCTTGATCGAATGGACACCGAGCGCGCGGTCGATGTCGCTCTGGCGGAAATGGATCGCCAGCGAGGTGCCCATGAAGGCGGTGTCGAACGACTGGCTGCGGATCAGCCCGGCATTCTGCACCCGCGTGTCGTCGGAATAGAAGGCGAGACGCGAGGCGCGGAACAGCTGCAGGGGATCGACGACATAGGTCAGCACTGCCGCGCCCAGCATGCACACGATGCTCGCGAGCAGAAAACGCCTCAGATGTGTGGGGGTGCCCTGCATCAGAACCGGAAATAGATGAATTCGCTGTGGCTCTGAATGCCCAGAATGCCGAACGCGAGCACCAGGGAGGCCGCATAGAGGGCCAGCGGACGCATGCGCCCGGCCCGCAACGCCTCGCCGACGCGGCGGTTGCCGTGATCGTATCCCATGACCTCTTGCGTGTTCGGCGCCAGCCACACCAGCGCCGCGTAGATCGCAATCATCACCAGCGCCGCGATCTCCTCGCGGCCGAGGACGATGTTCGAGGGATCGGCCATCGCGTGCAGGATCCGCAGCGCCCAGGCGACGCTCTCGGCGCGGAAGAACACCCAGGCGATGACGACGGCAAGAAAGGTCAGCGCAGCGCCCGCGATGCGGACGGGGCGCGCAAGCAACGCCGGAACATCAGGCACCAGCGCGTTGAAAGCGTGATTGACGCAAAGATAAGCGCCGTGCAGCGTGCCCCACACCACAAAGGTCCAGGCGGCGCCATGCCAGAGGCCGCCAAGCAGCATCGTGATCAGCAGGTTGACATAGCGCAGCACGCGGCCGCGCCTGTTACCGCCGAGCGGGATGTAGAGATAGTCGCGCAGGAACTGCGACAGCGTCATATGCCAGCGGCGCCAGAAATCGACGATGCTGGCGGCCTTGTAGGGCGAGTTGAAATTCACGGGCAGGAAGATGCCGAACATCAGCGATATGCCGATCGCCATGTCGGAATAGCCGGAGAAATCGAAATAGAGCTGGAACGTGTAGGCAAGCGCACCAAGCCAGGCCTGGTCGAAGCTCGGCGAGCGCGCCTCGAAGGCGAGCGCAACCAGCGGCTGGATGCCGTCGGCAAGGCAGGTCTTCTTGAACAGGCCGATCGCGAAGATGATGATTCCGCACAGGATCAGATGCGCGTCCGGATGCTTGGTTTCCTTGCGCGCGAATTGCGGGATCATGTCCTTGTGGTGGAGGATCGGCCCCGCGATCAGATGCGGGAAATAAGTCACGAACAGCGCGTAATGCGGCAGTGCATAGGCCGCGACCTGGCCGCGCCAGGCATCCACGAGGAACGCAATCTGCGTGAAGGTGTAGAAGGAGATGCCGACCGGCAGCAGGATGTGGACGGCGATGTGCGTGCCGAGCAGCGCGTTGATGTTTTCGGTAGCAAACCCGGCATATTTGAAGATGCCGAGCACGAGGAGATCGCCGGCGACGCCAAACGCGAGCGCCGCCTTTCGTTGTCCGGGGGCGAGCTTCGCCACGATGAGGAGATGGCCGACGCCGTAGTTGAAGGCGATCGAGAGCAGCAGCAGGGCCACGAACTGCCAGTTGCCGATGGCGTAGAAAGTCAGCGAGGCCAGCGCCAGCCAGATCACGGGCGCCAGATTGCTGCGCCGCCCCAGCCAGAAATAGCCGGCGAGCACAGCGGGGAGGAACAGCAGGATGAACGGATAGGAGTTGAACAGCATCAGGCTGGACCGGCGGCGGGGATATGGCCCGTAAAAGCATAGAAGGGGCTGATCAACAACCCGGCGACTTGGCGCAGTGGCTGGAACGGCCATGCTGGCAATTCGCGGGCTTGTCGCCATATTATGGGCGACCCGCCGCTTTCTACGGCCGTCATTGCCGGGCTTGACCCGGCAATCCATCGCTCAAGAAATCGTCTTTGATGGATGCGCGGGTCAAGCCCGCGCATGACGAGATGGGTTCCGATGAGACGCAATGAGGATCGAGTGACCCACGCCAAGACACCTTCAAAGCCCCCCGTCGCCCCGCGCCGGGCGCATTCCTTCACCCGGCACGGGATCACCGTGACCGACGACTGTGCCTGGCTGAAGGATGAGAAGTGGCAGGAGGTGCTGCGCGATCCCGCGGTGCTCGATGCTGATATCCGCAAATATCTGGACGAGGAGAACGGCTACACCGAGAGCCTGCTCGGGCATACCTCGTCCTTGCAGAAGACGCTGGTGCGCGAGATGCGCTCCCGGATCAAGGAGGACGATTCCAGCGTGCCGTCGCCGGATGGTCCTTTCGCCTATTTCCGCAGGTTCCGCGAGGGCGGGCAGCACGAGCTGTTCGGCCGCATGCCGCGCGATGGCGGCAACGAGCATATCGTGCTCGACGGCGACGCGCTCGCAAAAGACCACAAATATTTCAAGTTCGGCGGCAGCCGGCACTCGAACGATCACAAGCTTCAGGCCTGGAGCGCGGACACCAAGGGCTCGGAATATTTTTCGATCCGCGTGCGCAACTGGGCGACGGGGAAGGATCTCGACGATCTCGTCGAGGAGACCGATGGCGGCGTCGTTTGGAGCAAGGATGCCAAGAGCTTCTTCTATGTGAAGCTCGACGACAATCACCGGCCGATGCAGGTGTGGCGGCACAGGCTCGGCACGAAACAGGCCGACGACACGCTGGTCTATGAGGAGCAGGATGCCGGCTGGTTCACCCATCTGCACGAGAGCACCAGCGGCCGCTTCTGCGTGATCGCCGGCGGCGACCACGAGACCTCGGAACAGCGGCTGATCGATCTCGCCAACCCCGAGGCGCCGCCGCGCCTTGTCGCGGCGCGCGAGGACGGCGTGCAATATTCGCTGGCCGATCGCGGCGACGAGCTGTTCATCCTCACCAATGCCGACGACGCCATCGACTTCAAGATCGTCACGGCGCCGCTTTCTTCGCCCGAGCGCAAGAACTGGCGCGACCTGATCCCGTATCGTCCCGGCATCTACATCATCGACCTCGATCTCTATGCCGGACATCTGGTGCGGCTGGAGCGCGCCAATGCACTGCCGTCGATCGTGATCCGCGATCTCGCCGGCGGGGAAGAGCACGCCATCGCCTTCGACGAGGCCGCCTACTCGCTCGACACGATGGGCTCCTACGAATTCGAGACGACGAACTTACGCTTCTCCTATTCGTCGATGACGACGCCGTCGGAAGTCTATGACTACGACATGGTCAAGCGCACGCGGACCTTGCGCAAGCGCCAGGAGATTCCGTCGGGCCACGACGTCGCCGACTATGTCACCACCCGCATCATGGCGAAGGCGCAGGATGGTGCAGAGGTGCCGGTCTCGATCCTCTATCGCCGCGGGCTCCAGCTCGACGGCTCGGCGCCGCTGCTGCTCTACGGCTATGGCTCCTACGGCATGGCGATGCCGGCCTCGTTCAGCGCCAACCGCCTGTCGCTGGTCGACCGCGGCTTCGTCTACGCCATCGCCCATATCCGCGGCGGTGCGGACAAGGGCTGGGGCTGGTATCTCGACGGCAAGCGCGAGAAGAAAACGAACTCGTTCGATGATTTCGCCGCAAGCGCCCGCGCGCTGATCGATGCGAAATACACCAGCGCAAAACGCATCGTCGGCCATGGCGGCTCGGCCGGCGGCATGCTGATGGGCGCGGTCGCGAACCGCGCAGGCGAATTGTTCGCCGGCATCGTCGCCGAGGTGCCGTTCGTGGATGTGCTCAACACCATGCTCGACGACACGCTGCCGCTGACGCCGCCGGAATGGCCGGAATGGGGCAACCCGATCGAGAGCGAGAAGGATTTTCGCACCATCCTGTCGTACTCGCCTTACGACAATATCGCAGCGAAGGAGTATCCGGCGATTTTGGCGATGGGCGGATTGACCGATCCGCGCGTGACCTATTGGGAGCCCGCCAAATGGATCGCGCGCCTGCGCGCCACCATGCGCGGTGGTGGCCCGGTGCTCTTGCGCACCAACATGGGCGCCGGCCATGGCGGCGCATCGGGACGGTTCGACCGGCTCGATGAGGTGGCGATCGTGTATGCGTTCGCGCTGTGGGCGGCCGGGATGGCGGAGGCCGGGGTGTAGCGACACCCACAGCCGTCGTCCCTGCCTAGTGCGCAATTGCGCACGGGCGCAGGGACCCATACCGCGTGATGTATCGGGAGGGTGCGAGAGCAGTACCGGCGAAGAAGTGTTCACTGTTAATCTTCGCCAAACTGCTCCCTGGGGTTATGGGTCCCTGCGTTCGCAGGGACGACAGTGGGGATGTGGGGCGAGCTACCGCCCCACCAACACTCTCACACCGCCCCGTGCGCCTCGACATACAGCGCATAGACCGAATGGCTGCTCGCCATGTAGAGCCGGTTGTTCTTCGGGCCGCCGAAGCAGAGATTGGCGCAGCGCTCGGGCAGCTTGATGAAGGCGAGCGGCTTGCCTTCGGGGCTGAACACCATCACGCCGTCGAGATCCTCCGGCTTGCCCTTGAGCTGAAACACCTTGCGGCCGCCGACATCGGTCGGCTCGGATTGCAGCGCGCCGTTGGAGCCCCAGCCGCACCAGAGATTGCCGTCGCGATCGACGCGGAAGCCGTCGAGCGAGCCCTGGTCGGCGGCGTCGATCAGCTTGGTCTTGCCGCTCAGCGAGCCATCGTCGCCGACATTGTAGCTCCAGATGCTGCGGTTGGGCGTGCCCTTCCACTCGACGATGTAGAGCTTCTTCTCGTCCGGCGAGAAGGCAAGGCCGTTCGGGTTGACGAGGTCGGTGAGGACGGCGCTGAGCTTGCCGTCCTTTGCGATGCGGTAGACGTTGGTGGTGGCCTGCTCGGCCTTCTCCTTCTTGCCTTCCCACTCGCCGTTGATGCCGAACAGGGGATCGGTGAACCAGATGCTCTCGTCCGACTTCACCACGATATCGTTCGGCGCGTTCAGCCGCTTGCCCTCGAACTTGTCCGCGAGCACGGTGATCTTGCCGTCCTTCTCGGTGCGGGTGATGCGGCGGGTGACGGAGTGCTCGCAGGTGACGAGGCGGCCCTGGCGGTCGCGCGCATTGCCGTTGGCGTAATTGGCGTTGGCGCGGAACACGCTGGTCTGACCGGTCTTCTCGTCGAACTTCATGATCCGGTTGTTGGGAATGTCCGAGAACAGGAGATAGCCGCCCTCAGGGAAATAGGCGGGGCCTTCGGCCCAGCGCATGCCGGTCGCGACCTGCTCGACCGTCGAGGAATAGAGCCGGTATTTGCCAAAGCTCGGGTCGAGGATCTGGACGGCGGGATCTGGATAGCGCTGGTTCGGCGTGAAGGCGAACGACTGGGCGCCGGCGGCGCGCGCGAGAAGCGTGGATGCTGCCACGGCGCCAGCGCCGGCCACGAGGTTGCGTCGTGTGAAATTCATAAAAGTCCTCCCTGCTTGATAAAAGGCCGGCGCTTGATGCGGCCGGCCTGTTTCTTGATGTGGTCTGGTTTTGGTTTTAGCGGCCGTTCTTCTTCCGCCATTCCGCAAAATCGGTGAGCGTCTGCGGATCGGTGGCGGGATAGAGTCCAAAGATGCCGCGGCCCTTGCCGACTTCCTCGGTGACGAAATCCTCGAACGCGGTCATCTCGAAAGTCTCATTGGCGATCTCGTCGGCGAGATGCGCGGGGATCACGATGACGCCGTCGGCGTCGCCGAGGATGACGTCACCGGGAAACACCGGCGCATCGCCGCAGCCGATCGGCACGTTGATCTCGATCGCCTGGTGCAGCGTGAGGTTGGTCGGCGCCGAGGGACGATGGTGATAGGCGGGAATGCCGACCTTGGCGATCTCGGCGGAATCGCGAAAGCCGCCGTCGGTGACGACGCCGGCGACGCCGCGCTTCATCAGTCGCGTGACCAGGATGGCACCGGCGGAGGCCGCGCGCGCGTCCTTGCGGCTGTCCATCACCAGCACGGCGCCCGGCGGGCAATCCTCGACCGCCTTGCGCTGCGGATGGGAGCGGTCCTTGAACACATCGATGGTGTTGAGATCCTCGCGCGCCGGCATGTAGCGCAGCGTGAAGGCCTCGCCGACCATGGTCGGCTGGTCAGGGCCGAGGGGATGCACATCCTGGATCATCTGGATGCGCAGGCCGCGCTTGAACAAAGCGGTGGCGACGGTGGCGGTGGAGACGGATTTGAGCTTGTTGCGGGTGGCTTCGGATAGTTTGGTCATTTGGTACGCCCTCTCTTCTCGTCATTCCGGGGCATCGCGAAGCGATGAGCCCGGAATCCATAACCACGATCGGGAGTATGGATTCCGGGCTCGCGCCAAGTGGCGCGCCCCGGAATGACAGTTGTGCTAATAGATCGACGGCTCGCCGATCGGCGCGCCGAAATCGGTCTCGAGGAAGTCGAAGTCGCAGCCGTCATTGGCCTGCTTGATGTGCTTGGTGAACATCCAGCCATAGCCGCGCTCGAAGCGGCGCTCGGGCTGCTTCCAGGCGGCGCGGCGCTTTGCGAGCTCGGCCTCCGATACGTCGAGGTTGATGGTGCGCGCGGCGACGTCGAGCGTGATGCGGTCGCCATTCTGCACCAGCGCCAACGGGCCGCCGATGTAGGACTCCGGCGAGACGTGCAGGATGCAGGCGCCGTAGCTGGTGCCGCTCATGCGTGCATCCGAGATGCGCACCATGTCGCGCACGCCCTGCTTCACGAGCTTGGTCGGGATCGGCAGCATGCCCCATTCCGGCATGCCCGGCCCACCCTGCGGCCCGGCATTGCGCAGGATGAGGATGTGATCCTCGGTGACGTCGAGGTTGGGATCGTCGACCGCCTTCTTCATCGAGGGATAGTCGTCGAACACCAGCGCCGGCCCGGTGTGCTTGAGGAAGCGCGGCGCGCAGGCGGAGGGCTTGATGACGCAGCCGTCGGGCGCAAGATTGCCCTTGAGCACGGCGAGGGCGCCTTCCTTGTAGATGGGATTGTCGACCGAGCGGATCACGTCGGCATTGTGAACCTCGGCGCCGTCGATGTTCTCGCCCAGCGTCTTGCCAGTCACCGTAATGCAGTCGAGATGCAGATGCTGCTTGATCTGCCCCATCAGCGCCGGCAGGCCGCCGGCATAGAAGAAGTCTTCCATGAGGTAGGCATCGCCGCTCGGCCGGACGTTGGCGATGACAGGCACCTTGCGGCTCGCGATCTCGAAATCGTCGAGGCCGATGTCCTGGCCGGCGCGGCGGGCCTGCGCGATCAGATGGATGATCGCGTTGGTCGAGCAGCCCATCGCCATTGCGACTGCAATCGCGTTCTCGAACGCCTTGCGGGTCTGGATCGTCGTCGGCGTCAAATCCTCCCACACCATCTCGACGATGCGGCGGCCACATTCACTGGCCATGCGGATGTGGTTGGCGTCAGCGGCCGGAATCGAGGAGGCGCCCGGTAGCGTCATGCCGATCGCCTCCGCAATCGCCGTCATGGTGGAAGCCGTGCCCATGGTCATGCAGGTGCCGTAGCTGCGGGCGATGCCGGCTTCGATGTCGAGCCAGTCCTTGTCGGAGATCTTTCCGGCGCGGCGCTCGTCCCAGTATTTCCAGCCGTCGGAGCCGGAGCCGAGCGTCTTGCCCTTCCAGTTTCCGCGCAGCATGGGACCGGCCGGCAGGTAGATCGCCGGGATGTTCATCGAGGTCGCGCCCAAGAGCAGCGCCGGCGTGGTCTTGTCGCAGCCGCCCATCAGCACCACGCCATCGACGGGATGGCTGCGCAAGAGCTCCTCGGCGTCCATCGCCAGCAGGTTGCGGTAGAGCATGGTGGTCGGCTTGAGCAGCGATTCCGACAGCGACAGCGCCGGCAGCTCGATCGGCAGGCCGCCGGCCATCAGGATGCCGCGCTTGACGTCGTCGACGCGCGACTTGAAATGCATGTGGCAGGGCTGCGCGTCCGACCAGGTGTTGAGGATCGCGATGCACGGACGGTCCTTCCACTCCTCCGGCGCGTAGCCCATCTGCATGGTGCGGGAGCGGTGGCCGAACGAGCGGAGATCGTCGGGCGCGAACCAGCGCGCGCTGCGGAGCTGATCGGGTGTTTTCTTCTTGGTCATGATTGAGTGCCCCATTTCTGGACGGTATTCCGCTCGATGGCGCGGAAGATCAGGTTCTCGACAAAGAGCCCGATGATGATCACCGTCAAGAGGCCCGCGAACACCGCGGGTATGTCGAGCAGGTTGCGGTTCTCGAAGATGAACCAGCCGAGCCCGCCCTGCCCCGAGGACACGCCGAACACCAGCTCGGCCGCGATCAGGGTTCGCCAGGCGAAGGCCCAGCCGATCTTGAGGCCGGTCAGGATCGAGCCGAACGCCGCGGGGATCAGGATTTTCGCCACATAAGGCAAGCCGCGCAGGCCGTAATTGCGCCCGACCATGCGCAGCGTGTTGGACACGCTCTTGAAGCCGGAATGGGTGTTGAGCGCAACCGGCCACAGCACCGAATGGATCAGCACGAAGACCAGGCTGCCATTTCCGAGCCCGAACCAGATCAACGCCAGCGGCAAGAGCGCGATCGCCGGCAGCGGGTTGAACATCGCCGTCACCGTTTCCAGGAAATCGGTGCCGATCCGGGTGGAGATCGCAAGGATGGTGAAGATTGCAGCGAGCACGATGCCGGCGGAATAGCCCATGAACAAGACTTTTAGCGAGGTCCAGGCCCGCATCGGGATCGTGCCGTCCTTCACGCGGTCGTACAGCGTCAGAAGCGTGTCGTGCAGCGTCGGAAACAGCAGGGGATTGTCGAGGTAAACGCCGTAGGCTTCCCAGACCGCGGCGAGGAACAGGATGATGACGGTCTTGCGCACGAAACCGTCGTTCCACAACAGTTCGAGCACGCTCAGCTTGCGCTCGACCTCGCCTGCGCCGATGGTGGCGACCGGCGCGTCACGCAGCAGAATTCTCGCTTCGCCCATGCGCGGCTCCCCTAGTGCGCCGTTGCTTCGCCGGCAAACAGGAGATCGTGGATCTCCGTCTCGAGCCGGCCGGCACTGCCGTCGTCATTGCTGACCTTGTCGACGTCGACGACCTCGGCCTTGACCCGGCCCGGATGCGGCGACAGCAGCAGGATGCGGTTGCCGATGCGGATGGCTTCCGCGATCGAATGCGTTACGAACAGCACCGTGAATTTGGTCTCGCTCCAGAGCTGGAGCAGCTCGTCCTGGCAGGTCCGGCGCGTCAGCGCATCGAGCGCTGCGAACGGCTCGTCCATCAGCAAAATGTCCGGCTCCATCGCCATGCCGCGCGCGATCGCGACGCGCTGCTTCATGCCGCCGGATAGCGTGTGCGGATAGGCATCGACCACGCGGGTGAGGCCGACCTTCTCGATATAGGCCCGCGCCTTCGCCTCGGCGTCCTTGCGCGACAGCTTTCGCGCCGTCAGCAGCGGGAACATCACGTTGGCGAGCACGCTCTTCCAGGGCAGGAGCTGGTCGAACTCCTGGAAGATCATCATGCGGTCGGCGCCGGGGCCGTGAATCTCGCGGCCGCTGATGCTCATGCGGCCTTCGCTCGGCGACATATAGCCGCCGACGGCCTTGAGCAGGGTGGACTTGCCGCAGCCGGACGGTCCGAGCAGCACGAAGCGGTCGGACTTGTCGACAGTGAAGCTCACCCTCTCCGTGGCTGTGACGACTGCGCTCGAGGTCTTGTAGCGCAGCGTCACGGAGTTGACGTCGAGCAGCGCCATCAGTTGCCCTTCAGGTCGTGCGCGACGGGGAGATAATAGTCCGTCCAGGCCTTGGGCTGGGTCTTCAGCGTGCCGGTCTTGTAGAGATGGGCGGCGAACTTCATCGTGCCCTGCGGCTCGAGATTCCACTCCATCATGCCGGGCTGCTTGAGGAGATCGAGCAGCTCCTCGACCGAGGTCTTGTCGCCGGTGATCTCCTTGTAGATCTCGACCGCCTGCTTCGTATCGCTGCGGATCAGGTCCTGCGCCTCCTTGGTGGCAGCGCGCACGGCCTGGATGATCTTCGGGTTGGCGTCGGCGAACTTGGTCGTGGTGAAGAACTGGGCCTGACTGAGCGGGCCGCCCATCACGTCGGGCGAGTTCAGCACGACATGCGCGCCCGGCACGTTCTTCAGCTCCAGGAAGGTGAAGGGTGGGATCGAGAAGTGGGTGTGCACCTCATGCTTCGGATTGGACAGCGCCGCATAAGCATCGGGATGGCCGAGCTGCACGGTGTTGGCATCGAGCTTCGACCATTGGTCGGCGCCGAACGCTTCGGCGGCGGCGATCTGAAGCACGATCGCCTGGGTTGAGACCTTCACCGTCGGCACCGCGATCTTGTCGGCGGGCCCAAAATCCTTGATCGACTTGATGTTGTCGTCGCGGCTGATCAGCGTCATCGGCTGCGCCGAGGTCGCGACGATGCCCTTCACGCCGCCGCGGGTGCGATCCCACAGCAGCAGCAGATTGCCGGTGCCGGTGTTGAGGATGTCGACGCCGCCCGCGAGCAGCGCATCGGTCTGCGCGCCGCCGCCGGAGAAGGTGATCCATTTGGTGGTGACGCCGGAAACGCCGAGCGAAGCCGCATGCTTCTCAATCAGCTTCAGCTTCTCCATGATGTGGCTCGGCATGTAGAAAATGCCGGGCTGGCGCGACAGCGCGATCTCGGATTTCTGCTGCGCCTGCGCCGCGGGCGCGAAAAGGGCGGCGGCGGTGATCAAGGCCATGGCCGCAAGGCCACGCTGCAATTGCTTCATCATTGTTGTTCGTTTCCTCCGGCCGCCATTGACGTGCGACCCCGCTGATGCACTAATGCATTAGTGCATCAAAGGCAAGCCTGCCGGAGCCATTGCCATGGAAACCGTCCATACCGCGCCGCGCGCGGCCGCCCGCCTCGACCGGGCCCGGCAGGCCGCGCCGCAGGTGTTCGAGCGGCTGCGCAACGCCATTCTCGCGCTCGAACTGCCGCCGGGCGCGCCGCTGTCGCGCACCGAGCTCGCCACGCAATTCGGCGTCAGCTCGACCCCGATCCGCGACGCCCTGATGCGGCTGGAGGAAGAAGGACTGGTCGAGGTGTTTCCGCAGCACGCGACCGTGGTCAGCCGGGTCGATGTCGGCCGCGCCGAGCAGGCCCATTTCCTGCGCCAGGCGCTGGAGCTCGAAATCGTCCGGCTGCTCGCGGAAGAGCATGACGCGGCCCTGGTGATCCGGCTCGACCACGCGATCGCGCTCCAGCAGCAATTCGCCAGGGCCGGCGATTTCGAGAGCTTCATCGCCGGCGACAATGATTTTCACGCGCAGCTTTACGCCGCCGCGGGCAAGCAGGAGCTCTGGTCGCTGGTGCGCAGCCGCAGCGGACATATCGACCGGCTGCGCCGGCTGCATCTGCCCTCACCCGGCAAGGCCCAGAACATCGTGCGCCATCACAAGCTGATCACGCGCGCGATCGAGGCCGGCGACCCCGATGCCGCGCAGCAGCACCTGCGCACGCACCTGTCGGGCACCCTGAGCGAGCTGGACAAGATCCGGAGCCGCTATCCCGAGTACCTGACCGACTAGGGCTGCGATGAACCGTCACCGAACCCTGGAATAACCGTTCGGACAGTTCCACTGCCTTTTGCGGCACATCCGGCAAGCCATGTGCACGAAAGCATGCATAATGGCGGCACCGGGACGTGCCGCGCCGGGAAACCGCCGCATCGTTGCGAAGTGCTTGCAGGCTGGGCGGAATCCGCGCAACAATTTCATATTTGATGGCTTGATTTGGGGGCGCTGGAATGTCCCCTCCGCCCCGGAGGATTTCAGACGTGGCCAACATCCTGATCGTGGATGACGACCCCGCCGTGCAGATCACGATCCGGCTGCTCCTGGAGAGGGCCGGACATCACGTCACCGTCGCCGGCGACGGCCGCCAGGGACTTGCAGCGTTCGAGGCCAGCCATTTCGACCTGTTGTTTCTCGACATCTTCATGCCCGGCATGGATGGGCTGGAGACGATGCGCCACATCCGGGCACAGCGGCCGGCCGTTCCGATCATCGTGATCTCCGGCCGTTCGGCCACGCCGGACGCCTATGCGGAGCCGGATTTCCTGAAGATGGCGACCAAGCTCGGCGCGGTGGCGAGCCTGCAAAAGCCGTTCGGGCCCGGCGCCCTGCTCGCCGCGGTCGATGGCTGCCTGAAGGCGGCTCTGCCGGAGAGGTCCGATGTCAGCTCCGGCCAGCGATGACGAGGACGGCTCCTCTGCTCCAGTCCAGAACAAGCGTGGCCATACGGGACGTCCAGCGAACATCCCCATGACGCTCACGACGCGGCTGGCCATCGCGATGATCCTGCTGGTGGCGGTGACCGTGGCCGCCGTCGGCTGGCTCGGCTATCGCAACATCACGCAAGCCGTCATTCCGCGCGTGCTGGAGCGGGTCGAAGCCCAGTCGCGGCTGCTGGCGACCAATCTCGAATCCTACGTTTCCGGCGTTCGCGGCGATCTGATCGGCTATCGCTCCGCCGCAGCCATCAACGGCCTGATCCGCGCGCACATCGGCGGCGGAATTGACGCGTCTGACGGCGTCTCGGAGCAGACCTGGCGCGAGCGCATCGCAACCCGGCTCGTGGCCGAGATCGAGGCCAAGCCCAGCTACGGGCAGTTTCGAATCATCGGCATTGACGACGACCAGCGCGAGCTGGTCCGCGTCGATCGCTCGGGCCCGAATGGGGCGGCACGGATCGTCCCCAACAGCGAGCTGGCGCACAAGACCGAGCGAACCTACTTCCAGGAAACGATCAAGCTCGCGCCGGGCGAGATTTACGTGTCGCCGATTGACCTCGCGACCCGGCAGGGCGGGACCACGGACTTGCACATTCCGACCCTGCGGGTCGCGACGCCGCTTTTCACGGCGGCGGGCAAGCCGTTCGGCATCATCGTCGCCAATATCGACATGCGTCCGGCACTCGAGCGCGTCCGCGCGGCGACGAGCTCGGGAGGCGAAATCTATGTCGTGAATTCGCGCGGCGACTATCTCGTCAATCCTGACCGCACGCGGGAATTCGGCTCGTTGCATGGCCATCCCACCAACTGGCGCAATGATTTTCCGTATTTTTCAGCCGCGGCCGGCACGCCCGACGTGTCGACGCACCTCACAACCGACGTCGCGGGCCGGTCAAGCGGCGCTGCGCTCGCGCCGGCGCTGCGTCGGGCAAGGAGTGGATCGCGATCATCGTGACCGTTCCCCCGGCCGTGTTCGGCCGCGTGCCGGCCGCCATTCAGAAGACGTCCCTGCTCGTCGGCGTGCTCGCCGTGCTCGCCGCGGCGGCGCTCGCGGTGCTGCTGGCGCGCTCATTGACCCGGCCGATCGGACGCCTGACCGCGGCGGTGGAGGCCATCGGCAGCGGACGGCCGGCGGACATTCCGGTCGACGCCAGCGGCGAAACCGGCGTGCTGGCGCGCGCTTTTGCCCAGATGGTCGAAGAGACCAGGGCGAACACGGCCGCGCTCGAGCGCGAGGTCCGAGAGCATCGCCGCACCGAGGCCGCGCGAAGCCATCATGCGGCGCGCGAGCAATTGTTCAGCGCCGCGGTCGAATCGTCCGACGATGCGATCGTGATGCAGACGCTCGCGGCCATCATCACCGGCTGGAATCCGGCGGCAGAGCGCCTCTATGGCTATTCGGCGGACGAGGCGATCGGCCAGCCCACCTCCATCATAGTCCCGCCCGACCGCCGCGAGCAGGGCAAGGACTATCTGCGGCGGATCGCGAGCGGCGAGCCGATCGAGCGCTTCGAGACGGTGCGCGTGCGCAAGGACGGCACGCCGGTCGAGATCTCGCTCAGCCTCTCGCCATCGAGGGACCTTCGGGGCGAGATCGTCGGCGCCTCCGGCAGCGCGCGCAGCCTCACCGAGGCGCGGCGGGCCGAGCGCGTGCTGCAGCAGCGGCTCGAGGAGCGCCGCCAGATCTTCGACACCTCGCAGGATCTGATCATGATCATGGACGCACGCGGCCATGTCGCGCAGATCAGTCCGAGCAGCGAGACCATTCTCGGCTACAAGCCGGCCGAGATGATCGGCCGCAGCGGCGCCGATTTCGTTCATCCCGATCATCTGGAGCATTCCCGCGCGGAGATGCGCGCGCTGCGGCGCGGTGACCGCCCCAAGCTCGACGACACCCGCTGCTTCCACAAGAACGGGCACGAGGTCTGGCTGTCATGGCTCGGCAGCTGGTCCGAGCAGGCGCACCGGTTCTTCTTCGTCGGACGCGACATGACGGAGGCAAGGCTCGCGCAGGAATCCCTGCAAGAGAGCGAACGGCTCGCCCGCAACATCGTCGAGACCTCGCTCGACGCCTTCGTCCAGACCGACGAGGCGAGCAGGATCCTGAACTGGAACTCGCAGGCGGAACAGCTGTTCGGCTGGCGCCGCGACGAGGTGCTCGGCAAGAGCACGATCGACCTGATCGTGGCCGAGAGCGATCGCGCGCGGGTCCAGGCCGGCCTGAAGCGCTTCCTGGAAGAGGAGGACGGTAGGACGCTGAACCGCCGCCGCGAGCTCATGTGCCGGCGGCGCGATGGCAAGGAATTCAAGGCCGAGCTGAGCGTCACCGCGCTGAAGCGCCGCGAGGGCCTGCTGTTCAACGTGTTCTACCGCGACCTCACCGACAAGATCGCGGCCGAGGAGCGTATCCGCCACGCCGAGAAGATGGAGGCGGTCGGCCAGCTCACCGGCGGCGTCGCGCACGACTTCAACAACATCCTCACCGTCATCACCGGGACGATCGAGATCCTGGCGGAGGCGGTCGAGAAGGAGCCGCAGCTTGCGGCCATCACCAAGATGATCGACGAGGCCGCCGCGCGCGGCGCCGAGCTGACCCAGCATCTGCTCGCCTTCGCGCGCAAGCAGCCGCTGCAGCCGCGCGAGATCGACATCAATTCGCTGATCATCGACACCGCGAAGCTGTTGCGGCCGACCCTGGGCGAGCAGATCCAGATCGAATCGGTGTTCGAGGACGAGAACTGCGTCGCGATCGTCGACCCCAACCAGCTCACCACCGCGATCCTCAACCTCGCGCTCAATGCCCGCGACGCCATGCCGGGCGGCGGCAAGCTGATCGTGGAGACGGGTGCCGCCTATCTCGACGAGGTCTATGCCAGCGTCAACGATGTCAGGCCCGGGCATTACGTGCTGATCGCCGTGAGCGACACCGGCACCGGCATTCCGGCGAGCATGCTGGCGAGGGTGTTCGACCCGTTCTTCACCTCGAAGGGACCGGGCAAGGGCACGGGGCTCGGGCTTTCGATGGTCTACGGCTTCATCAAGCAGTCCGCGGGACACATCAAGATCTACAGCGAGGAAGGCCACGGCACCACGATCAAGATGTACCTGCCGCCCGGCAAGACGCCGACGGTGGCCACAGAGGGCGTGACACCGGTGACGATCGAGGGCGGACACGAGACGATCCTCGTGGTCGAGGACGACCGGCTGGTGCGCGACTACGTGCTGGCGCAGCTGCATTCGCTGGGTTACGTCACCTTGCAGGCCGCGAACGCCGCTGAGGCGCTCGCGATCGTCGCCACCGGCAAGCCGTTCGACCTGCTATTCACCGACGTCATCATGCCCGGCAAGATGAACGGACGGCAGCTCGCCGACGAGCTGACGAAGACGCGTCCCGATCTGAAGGTGGTCTACACGTCAGGCTATACCGAGAACGCGATCATCCATCACGGCCGGCTGGATTCGGGCGTGCTGCTGCTGGCGAAGCCCTACCGCAAGTCGGATCTCGCGCGGATCATCCGCAAGGCCCTGAGCGCTTGAGGCCTCGCTCTCGTGTCCCGGACGCACTGCAGCGCGCAGCGCTGCTGTGCAGAGCCGGAACCCAGAACGAACCAGCGCTTACGACGCGCGCTGGGCCGCGGTCATCACGATGCGGATCAGGTCGGCGGCGTTGCGTGCGCCGAGCTTCTTCATGATGTTGGCGCGATGGTCCTCGATGGTGCGCGGGCTGATGCCGAGCGTGCGGCCGGCTTCCTTGTTGGACGCACCGGAGGCGAACTGCTCCAGCACCTCGCGCTCCCTGCGCGTCAACGGCTCGCGTCCGGGGAAATGCAGCGAGCCGAATTTCGGCGAGGCGTTTTCCGCCTGCCTGCGAGCATAGGCCCCGATCGCCTCGTCGAGCCGGCCGACGATCTCGCTGCCGCGGAACGGCTTCTCGATGAAATCGAGCGCGCCGCTCTTGATGGCGCCCACCGCCATGGTGATGTCGCCCTGCCCGGAGATCATGAAGATCGGTGCCGGATAGTCCTCGCCATGCAGCTCCTTCAGGATGTCGAGGCCCGACTTTCCGGGAATGTGCACGTCGAGCAGGATCGCAGCCGGTGTGCGGTTTCGCGCGACGGAGAGCAGCGCAGCGCCGTCCGCAAAACAGATCACCTCATAACCCGCCGCCTTCAACACCATCGACAAGGTGTCGCGAACGGCAGGGTCGTCGTCGACCACGAAGATTTCACCGCGAGAGCTTTGTTCGGCCATGTGCCACATCCAGTTGGCATGAAGGACTCGCGTCCGCGCCAAACCGTTATGGCGATCGGCGCGGATTCGGCCCACCCGTATTTGTACGGGACATGGACTTAACGCACAAGTAGCGGCAGGGTGCCTAATTGCGGGGTACGGAGAATATCCATGCTAAATTACGCCGGCATACCCCCGCTCGCCGCGATGGCCGATACTGACAGCCGTCAGTTGATCGCAGCCGAACTTCGCTCTCTGATCGCGCGCATCGAGATCAGCATGCGTCTGATCGACGCGGCGATGGAGAGCGAGGACGACAGCGCATTCGCGGGTTCCACCGAGATTGTCGTGCTCGACGACGTCACGCCGCGTTATGCCACGGCGAGTGCCGCCCTCAACGCCTGCCGGGCGGAGCTCAGTCACGCCCTGCAACAATTGTCCGAATCTGGCAGCGCAGCGTAAGTCGCAATCAGCGCGGCTGACCAGCCGCAGCTGATTGCATGGCAGCTCCGCGCCTCAGGCGCGGTGCCGTTCCACGATCGCGTCGGTGGCGACACCACCCCAGGTGTGAATCGCCGGCAGGCCCATCGCGGTCTTGCCGAGATTGGCGAGGCTGATGCGCAGGGCCGCGAGGTCCAGCGGCTTCGGCAGGCTCTGGAGCTCGATCCCCACGGAGCGGGCGAAGCTGCGGGCGGCGCTGCGGCGCTTGCCGTCCATGCCGCTGATGACGATCACCGCACCGGCGAATTTCGCCTCCGCCATCTCGCGCAGCACGTCGATGCCGTCGCCGTCCTCCAGCACGAGATCGAGAGTCACGCAGTCGAAGCGCGCGGCGCGGAGCTTCTCGATGGCTTCCGCCACGGACGGCGCCACGGTGACTTCGTGGCCGGCCTGCTTGGCGGCGACCGTGATCAGGCTGCGCTGCGTGGCATCGTCGTCGACCACCAGCAGCTGAAGCGCACGCCGCTCGGCGACGTCGGGCAGGTTGGACGAGACAGGGGAGAGGGAACTTCTGGGCATTGCCGTATTCCTGAGATTGAGACCGGCAATGGGTACACGGTTCGCGCTTAGGCGCCGTAAAACCGCCGCGGCAAATTCTTCCAGATGTTTCAGCAAATATAAAGCAACGTCGGGGAAAGCGCGCAGTCCTGCGCAACTGCTCGCCGATCAGGCCGCCGCGTCGTGGCCGCCGGCTGCGCCGCGCTTCTTCCGGTTCTTGCCGCGCAGGAACTGGATGTCCATCTCGGCGCCGTTGACCCGCACCAGCTCGCAGCGGCGGTAGGCAAGACCGGTGGACGACAGCAGCAGGAAGAACTCCTTCAGGTTCAATCCCTGGATCGAGCCTTCCACCGTGAGGATGGCGTCGGTGTCGGAGATCGCATTGAGCTTGCAGTCGCGGCGCCAGGTGCCGTCGATGGCCATGATGCAGACATCATAGCCGCGACTGAACGTCACGCGTTCGGTGCCCTTGCCATCCTCGGCCATGCCTATCGTCCTGCCATGACCGCCATGCGCGGCGCCGCGCCGGCGAGCACCGGCTTGGCAACGGCGGCACGCGGGTCGTTCGGCTTGTAGAGGCCGCGCCGCTCCGGGATCGGCCTGAACGTATCGGTCAGACCGACCACGGTTTCGGCCGCACCCAGCACCAGGAAGCCGTCGGGCTCGATCTGGCGCGCCAGGCGGTTGAAGATGTTGATCTTGGTGTCCTGGTCGAAATAGATCAGCACGTTGCGGCAGAAGATGACGTCGAAGGTGCCGAGCTGGGCGAAGTCGTGCAGCAAATTGAGCTGACGGTGCTGGATCATCGCCCGCAGTTCGGGATTGATCTGCCAGGTCTCGCCGGTCTGCTTGAAATATTTCACCAGCATCTGGATCGGCAGACCGCGCTGCACCTCGAACTGGCTGTAGATGCCGGCCTTGGCCTTCTCCAGCACCTCCAGCGACAGGTCGGTCGCGATGATCTCGACACGCCAGCCGGTAAGGGCCGCGCCCATTTCCTTCAGGCACATCGCCAGCGAATAGGGCTCCTGCCCGGTCGAGCCGGCGGCGCACCAGATGCGCACGCTGCGCCTGCCGGCGCGCGCCTTGATGATCTCGGGCATGATGGTGTCGCGGAAATGATCGAACGGGACCTTGTCGCGGAAGAAGAAGGTCTCGTTGGTGGTCATGGCTTCGACCACGTCGGTGATCAGCTGGCGCGAGCCGGCCTGCAGCTTCTGCACGAGCTCGGCGATGCCGGACAGCCCCACCTTGCGGGCAAGCGGCAGCAGGCGGCTTTCGATCAGATATTGCTTGTCTGCGGACAGGTCGAGACCCGAATTATCCTTCAGGAACTTACGCAGATACTCGTACTCGGTCGGGGTCACGGATAGCCTCTTCGAAGCTGTACTGGGAACACTCTGGCCCAAACGTCAGGCCAGACACACTCAGACCATGGCTTGTCCGACCGGGATCAAACCAACTTCAGCGAACTTGTCGGCGATGATGTCTTTGTCGAAGGGCTTCATGATGTACTCGTTGGCGCCGCCGCTGAGCGCCTGAGCGATGTGAGCGACGTTGTTCTCGGTGGTGCAGAACACCACCTTCGGCTGGTCGCCGCCGGGCAGGCGGCGCATGTGGCCCATGAACTCGAAGCCGTCCATCACGGGCATGTTCCAGTCGAGCAGCACCGCATCGGGCAGCTGCTTCTGGCAGATCTCGAGCGCCTTGGAGCCGTCCTCGGCCTCGGTGACTTGGAATTCCAGGCCCTCCAGGATCCGGCGCGCGATCTTGCGCACGACGCTGGAGTCATCGACCACCAAACATGTCTTCATTTTGGTTCTCCGGGTTCGATGTTTCGTTGGTTCACGCAGCCATCTGCACTTCGGTCTTCAACTCGAGCACGCGGTCGACGTCGAGGACGACCATGAGCTGGCCGTCGAGACGGTGGGCGCGATGCATCCAAGTCGCGCTTTCAAAGAACAACGTTGGGGCGCAGGATACGTTGCTGTCGGTGCAGCCGACTTAGGGAACCACGCGATCTTGGGGCGGTTCAGAGCGCGTGCATTAACGTGGGTTGATCCGTCTGAGCACGAGCCGGCCCTCAGGAGACAGCCCGCGCGGTCGAGGCCGTCGATATCGCTATGAGCGCGGCGGCCCAAGGCCGCCGCAGTCGCATCGTCGCCCCGCCCCGGGCGAGGTGGACCGTCGTCCTCGCCGTCGAGGCGCCGCAGCGCCGCCAAGATATCGGCGAGTCGGATCGTATGCCCCATGCCAGGTATCTCGCGCAGGTTGGGGCAGGATTCGACCGCGAACATGTCGGACGCCCAAGACGACAGGATGATGCGCTTCTCCGACGTGGAGAGGTCGGCGTCGTTCAGGACGTCGTCAGGAGATCCGTAGTGCGCAGCGGGGTGAAAGAGGGGACTAAGATTGCCGGAATTGGTTTTGGCATCGGTCATCGGTGGTCTCCCTTACGCTCCTTTCCAAGGGATGGTGTGATGGGCGGCGGGCTTGCGCGCCCGCCGCCGCTTGCCGATCGCATGAGAACGATCAGGCTGCCTTCTTTTGCTCGATCTGGGGCGAAGCCGTCGCGCCTGCGATTTGGATCCGGCGCGGCTTCATGGCCTCCGGCACTTCGCGGACGAGATCGATGATCAGAAGACCGTCCTGGAAGGATGCCTGTTTCACCTGGACGAAGTCGGCCAGATTGAAGATGCGGCGGAACGGACGTGCTGCGATGCCCTGGTACAGGAATTCGCCGGCGGCCTTCTCGGGCTTCTTGCCTTCGATGGTCAGCGCGTTCTGCTCCGCGGTCACGGCAATGTCGTCGGCGCCGAAGCCCGCCACGGCAAGCGTGATCCGGTAGTGGTCCTCGCCGGAGCGCTCGATGTTGTAGGGCGGGTAGTTGTCCTCGGTCGCCTGGCGCAACGCGCTGTCGACGAGGCCGGCCAGGTGGTCGAAGCCGATAGTAGAGCGCCACAGGGGCGCGAAGTCGAACGTGGTCCTCATATCCAAGTCCTCCAAAGAGCAAGATGGTTACGAAGGAGCGCAAGACGGCGGTCCGAGGTTCTTGTTCAGATCCTCGGCCATGCCGAGATGATGCTGTAACGCCGGTAAGGTCTTGCCTGCCCAATTCTTAAGCTTAGGATCGGCGCCACCTTCCGAATAGCCCTGGAAGAGTGATACTGCATCCTTGTGAGCGCTGACCTGCATCGGATCATACTCGCTCGCGAAGTCTCCGGGCTTGGTGTCACGCAGCTTGTCCAGCTTCTTTTGCGAGCTGTCATCGAGCTTGGCGGGAATAGCCGCCGCGGAATCGGCCGGCACCATTTCCTTGAGCTCGTTGCTAATCTTGGTGTGATCTGCAATCATCTGATCGGCGAATTTCTTCTCGTCTGAATTACCTTTCTGCTGGGCTATCTCCGCCGCCTCCATTTCCAGCATGTCGCTCATCGCCGCTTCCTTGACGAAGTCCTCCGTCTTGGGCGCGATACCAAGAGCGGAGTCGACGCCGATCTTTTCTCCAATCGACTGGGCGAAGCCCGGGGGCGGTGAGGGCTGTCGCCAGCAGCATTGCAAGCATGAACTGCTTCATGACGACCTCACGCGGCTTCGGCATTGACAGCCGAGATCGCCAGCTTCGACAGCGCGCGTCGGTCTTCTTCTCTTCGGCGAGCGTCGCATCGAGAAGCTTGACGGCATCCTTGTGGCCGAGCTTGTCGGCCCAGGTCCTCAATGCTCCACGGCTTGCGCGGCCGCTAGCAGTCCAGCATCGAGGGCAGGCGTATCCTCGTATTCTTCCATGACTTCCTTGCCGCCATCGAGGATGCCCTCGATGGCGTCGCACTTCTTGCCGCGCGCCGGCTTGCCGAGCAGCTCAAAGATTTGCTTGAGCCGCTCGATCTGGCCCTCGGTTTCGTCATGGTGCTTTTCGAAAGCCGCCAGCAATTCGTCGGAAGAAGCCGCTTTGGCATCTTTGGCAGCAACTTGTAGATCTGCTTTTCAGCGTACTAAATGTCTTTGAGCGTATCGACGAACAGACTGTTGAGGTCTTTCTCAGGCATGGTGATCCCCTGGAATGTGAAAAAAGGCCTGCTTCAACATTACAACCGAAGCGCGGTTCCTAGCTGAATGTTGCCGATAACAGCTTGTCGGGTTGCCCGGAGGCGAACGTCTGGCGACAATCGCTCGATACTTGCTGACACAATTTTACGCTAGCGTTCCACAACCTGACCGTAATTGCCGCCCCTGATGAAAATGGCGCGCGGCTCCGCTGCAGCATCCAATTTCTCGCTAGTCATCAGGAACAATTCCTCCCTCCGCCATCCGGCGGAGCCGAATTTCCACGACCTGCATTGCGTCGAGCATCAGCGTTAGTGCGGCGTACCAGACAAGCACGGTTTGAATCTCCTTCATCGCGGCGGAGGCCGGGAGCAGGACAAGCGTCACCGATCCTGGGAGTTCCTGTCGCGTGGCGTCCGCTTGCGAGTTGGTGCGGAGAGCAAGCGATAGAGCGTCTTTGCGTTGGCTGGCGCGCGGGCGTCATAGTCGTTGTTGAAGTAAACCCACGAATGTTTTGCGCCGCTGGCCTTGATCCGCTTCGCCCATTCGCGCAGCTCCTCATCTGAGTAATCGTGCCGGTACCAACGCTGTGGCCCGTGAAGGCGCACGTAAACTTCATTGGCCGTGCGGATGAGCTCATCCGGCAGGCGCGGACCGCTGCAGGAGCAGAAGATAATGCCGGCGCTTCGGAAGGCACGGTAGACCTCGTCGTTCCACCAGCTCTTGTGCCGAAACTCGACGACGTTGCGGCGGGCCGGATCCAACTGGCTGACAATCGAATTCAGCCGGGCCTTTGTGTAGTGGAAGCTCGGCGGCAGCTGGAACAGGAAGCAGCCCATCCTCTCCCCGAGAATATCGGCGATCACTCCGAAGTCCCGTATGAGCTCTTTAGTGTCTTTGAACTTTTTGACGTGGGTTATGAGCTCGCAGACCTTTACTGTGTATACGAAGTCTGCGTCGCTGGGCTGGCGGCGCCAGGCCTGCACGCCCGCAACGGTCGGCCATGAATAAAACGATGCATTGATCTCGACCGTGTCGAAGGAGGCGAGGTAATGGCTGAACCATTCCGGCTGAGGTACTTCAGAATAGAAGCTGTCCCGCCACTTCCAGTAGCGCCAGCCTGAGCAGCCGACATAGAGGGCTCGGCCCGGCCGGCCTCGACTGATCTTGCCCTCGGACTCAAGCTTGAGACGGGCACGGCGCATCTTCGCCGCGCGGACGATATTGGCCTCACGCTGCTTCTCCCGCCGCAGCCGCCGCCGCTCGCGCCGTTCTTCCGGCGTCAGGTCTTTCCCTTGAGGAACGATGGGCGGGCGCAGCATTTTTCACCTTCTACAGGAGTTAACAAGCGAACGGCACCGGTAGGTTCCGTGACAGGCAGGCGACCTAGATAGATGGTGGAACGATCACCATGAACGTCGATGTACTGATTGCCGGTGGCGGCCCGGCCGGGCTGAGCGCCGCGCTGATATTGGGACGATGCCACAGGACGGTGCTCCTTTGCGATGACCTGCGCCAGCGCAACCGCGCTTCTCACGCGATCCATGGATTGTTGGGAAGCGAGGGCACTCGGCCAGCTCAGTTTCTGCAGACTGCCCGCGAAGAGATTGGTCGCTATCCCACTTTGACCATCCGGCAAACGCGGGTCACAGATATCGGTCCTGCCGAAGAGGGATTTGAATTTCTCTGCGCGGATGGAACGACGGGGACCGCAGCCAAAGTCCTTCTTGCGACAGGCATCACCGACGAACTGCCGCATATCCCCGAAATTGCTGCCTTCTATGGCACCTCTGTCCATCATTGCGTCTATTGCGACGGATATGAATATGCCGGAATGCCGGTCGCAACTTACGGTAAAGGCGATAGAGGTGCCGATCTCGCAGTGATGATGAAGCACTGGGTCAGTGACGTCGTCGCTTGTAGCGACGGGTCTTCAGTCAGCGGGGCGGCGCTCGGTCGGCTCAGACAGCATGGCATCCCGCTACGTGCCGAGCCCATCCGCTCTCTGGAGGGTGCAAGGGGGCTGCTGACAAAAATCAAATTCGCCAGCGGACCAGATCTGGTGCGCGTAGGGCTTTTTTTCGCGACGGGATGCCATCAGGCTTCCGATCTTTCGCAGCGTCTAGGCTGCCGCAGGGGTGATAAGGGCGGGGTGATCACGGACCCCCAAAGCGAGGAGACCAGCGTGCCAGGTGTCTATGTTGCAGGCGACGTTTCGCGGGATGTTCTGCTTGTCTCGGTCGCGATCGGAGAAGGAGCCAAGGCGGCTGTTGCCATCAACAAGGCTCTCCTGCGTCGCAAAGGTCTGTGCGAGTAGCTTCCTTCGGCGGTTAGTTTTCGCCTTACGTAGCTATCTTCGACATTAATCCTCGGGATGTGGCGGGCTATGCGCTTCCCGACGAACTCATCGCAACACAGGACGCGCCCTTCGTTTTGGCAACATGATTAGTGAGCGGTGAAATGCCTAAGTGGGGCATCAGGGGGGCTTATCTTGTGAGCAACCGGGCTAGTTGTGACGCCAGCCTGTCCTTGGTCAGCGGCTTTTGCAGAACCGCGAGGGGCTTTATGGATTCGGCTCGAGCGAGGGTTGATTGGTCGGTGTTCGCGGTCACGAAGATCGCCTCGATGCCGTAGAGAGATCGAATCTCCAGCGCGGCCGTAATTCCATCGACCGCCCCGATGAGCCTGATGTCCATCGGTACAACATCCGCTTTTCCTCGCCTGCGATCCGGACCGCCTGCTCGGCGGAAACTGCGGTGCCCACCACCGTATGGCCGAGCGACTTGACTTGCTCCTCTGCGTCCAGAGCGATGAAGAACTCGTCCTCGACGATCAGCACCTTCAATTTATTAGCGTCCACATTCACTCCTGGGAAGGCTTGGGTTCGTTTCCTTGGACGACATGGTCAGCCGGTATGGTGAGTTCCCATCGGACGCCCTGCGGGGTGAATTCTGTTCGGAGGATCCATTTAGCGCGCGCGGAACGAGCACGGTGATCACGCGGTAGCCGAATCCTTCCTGCTCCATGTGCGGGGCGGTGCCGTCGCGTTCCTCCCACGTGAGGCTAACCCCACCGTCCTCCAGCGCCGCCCAGACCACGACCAGACGTCCCGCCTCATTCGACAGCGCACCGTATGTCGACGCGTTCGTTGCGAGTTCGTGGAGGGCAAAGCCGACATTCTGAACCGCCGTCGTGTCCAGGAAGATGTCCGGCCCGCTAGTTAGAGCGCGGGGCCCTGCGCCGAACGGCTCGAGGTGGGCATGCACCAGATCGCGCATCCACGCTCCTCGCCAGTTCTGGCGGAGCAGGAGGTCCTGCGACTGCGCCAGCCCCAGAACCCGGCGGTCAAATTGACCGATGAACTCGCCCACGGTGGCGCTCTCGCGCGCCGTTTGCAGCGCCATGTCGGTGGCGTGTCTCGCGCTCTCTTTGAATCAAAAAGCGAAGTAAGCCAGCACCGCGATAACTGGCAGAACGGCTATGCCAAAAATAATTAACGGTGCCGGTTCGTTACCTGTGCGATTACCCATGAGACCTCCGTGAAGAAAGCCCCCCACGGCGGAGGCGCGACGGGGCTTTCCCTGTAACGAGCGGACGCGTAGTCCACTCAAAGGTCGAATGAGTTTGGCCTAAGGCCGTTCCAATGAAAAAGCCCGAAGGCTTCCTTTCCCTCATAACTCATTTGAGCAAGAAGGCTTGGTTGGCGATGGCATCCTCGATTAACTCGTACTGCATCGGCATAAGATTAGCGGGGAGCTCGTTCAGGTCGAACCATCTCGCTCCAATGCTGTCATCATCTTGGGACATCTCTTGTCCTCTAATCTTTCTGCATTCAATACCGAGGACGACTTCATTGCCACCGGGAGACTGAATTGCGAAATGCTCAGGTGACGAGTAAAGCGCGCATGGTCGAACAATCCAGCACGAATTCCTGTTTCTTCCAAGTCCTCGCGATGAACACGATCCTCGATCTTCCCACCAAATTTTGCGCTCCCGCCAGGCAAACTCCACTGCAGGTTATCTGATCTAAGATGCAGAAGAATGCGGCGGCGGTCGTCTGATAGGATGACGGCTGTTATCCCGGGGATGATCCGTTGCATGCGATGACTATCGTTTGGGGCCTAATACGATTGACCGCGGGCAAGCAGCTGGTTGGCCTTTCCCTCAAGGACGGGAGAGGGGTACCGTGTTGCATTCGACGGCGCTCGAAATGGCAACCGCAATTGCAAGTCTGCTGCGCGGGTCGCGTTGGCTCGAATGAGGCGTCAAGCGCGGGCGGAAGATCAAGACTTTCGTGGGCAGCGTGTTTCGCCAGCATATCGGCGATCTCCTCGGTGACATCGCGAGACCAGCCCTCGGCCGTATTGGATGCGACAATGCTAAGCGGATAGGCGTATTGGCCTGAGAGGATATCCCGCAGCACGGTCTCGCGGTCCGCGTCCTGTTCGTCAGTCTCCCGCCAGGCGCAACCGGCGTGCGCTCCGAAGTCTTCCAGCACCAGATAGATATCGCGATCGAGACGATCTGCTGGCACGATTGCTGGCGACGAGCACATACGCTTACTCCGGTACTCCGGGTGCGAAGAGCGAGCCCCGGCTGGGGGGCTTTTGGGAGGCCGGGGCCGCTCCGCCAGCTCGGTCGGCGGGCCAGTAAGAGTCCAAAGCTTGCGTGACTGGCTTTGTTCCTCGCTACTCCATCGTCGGCGCGCACTGACTTCCAGTCACTTATCGGAAGTCAGGAGAGCACGTGCCTTTGCCAAGACTTGTTGCCGCACAAAAGGAACCGGGCGGCCTGCGCGGCTTTGCTTCTGAAAGGAAGGAAGTCATGACCAGCTTGAGTGAGGAAGATATCCGCAGTCGCGCGTACCGGCTCTGGCAAGAGGCCGGCGAGCCTCCGGGCGCAATGGATACCTTTTGGTACGAAGCCGAGAAGGAGCTTCTTGCTGAGCGGAGACAGAACGATGAGATGCCTTTGGATGGCAAATAGCTTACCCTAAAATCTTCTCGTTACCGAGAACGCGAATCGAGCAACATTTGTTTGCTAAGTGGGACGGAATCACAGTGCCAGCAAAGGCCATGTGGCGTAACGCCCACAGGGCCTTTGTCATTTGTCCTATGTGCTTGGCTTGAGTTTAGCTCGTGGATCCTTCCAGCCTCTGGCCTCTGAGCCGAACGTGGGCGGGGTCCGCAAAATGATCGAGACCCCGCTTACCAAGTATTAGCGCCGCTTTGTCGTGCGTGCCTTCGTCGCACGCCGGTTATAAGGCGAACGGTTGACCGGTTTCAGTGAGATGCCCTCGCGTTGTGCCTTGCTCGAGATCGCTCCCGGCGGGCGCTGCATCTTGAGGCTGATGACACCGGTTGGGGTGTTTGCCTTTGCGAACGCCCGGAGCTGCTCGCCGGCGGCCGTGGAAGCGAGCCATCCCGCAGCCACGACCGGCCCCAAACCGGGAATGGCCAATAGGCCCAGGCCGGCGAGGAGACCTGCCGCGCCGCCGATTCCGGCGCCAATGCCGGCCCCCGCGCCCGCCCCCTCGGCGCGATCATCGACGCCGTCGTGGTCACGGTCGACTTTGCCGCGCTGTGAAGCGTACCAATTGTCGGAATTGTTGGCGACGATGCTGATGTCGGAGTGCGGCACGCCGGCACTCTCGAGCCGGGTGACGGCCCCCTCGGCATCGGAATAACTGTCGTAGAGGCGAGAAATTGTGGTCGTCATGCTATCTGCTCCTTATTTTGCGGGGTTCACGTTGCCCTGGAAGTCGACGCTGACGTCGGTCTTGGTGCCGGCCTTATCGGCCTTGCCCCGCCAGACGCCTTCGTTGTCCTTCTGCAGGCCGGAGACGTTGGAATATCCCGCGTCCTCGATCCGCGATTTCGCTTGGCCCTCGGTAAAGCTGTTGCGGCCCGAGACCGGTGCGTTCGAATTGTTCTTATCGGAACTGTTGACGGCGTTGTTGCCAGGCCCGCTTTGTGCGGGCTGCGACTGGGCACCCGCTGGCGGGGACGCGAGCAGCAACAGGGTTGCGGCCAGCAAAGTTAGACGTTGCATGTTTGTTGTCTCCTGCAAGTGATTGTGCCGGCTACAACAAGTGAGATTCGAATTAGTTTCTACTGCGCGAAGCTGCGTAGTGCCGTAGTCCGCTCTCGCTTTACGAAGCGGCCGTGCGATACAGTCGTGATCGGATCGAAAGTTCTAGGACCGTGCGTGCCCAAGCATTCGAGGCCAATTCGGACGGAACTCCCAACTTCAGTAAGCGGCAACGGCTTGAGATCGGACAATCGAACGGCGTCAGGTCAACGATCGGCGTCGAGGGCGACATGGCCGCAATGGCAATAGAGTGGCGGTTGCTGATCTTTTCAGGCCCCCTCTCAGCAGATTCGGTCGCTTCCTTAGCCTCTCGAGTAGGACATTGCGAGCATCAAGGCCAGCTTTCAGGCGCTTTCAGAGCGCGCCACGGCATGGCTGCCGTCGGAGATTTCCACGCCCTTGGGTATTGCCCGTTGCATTGAGGTACGGAAACATGCGGGATCATTGAGGACTATCCATGGGGCTTTCGATTCGCTTTTATCTGTTTGCCGAAGACGGCCTTCAGAGCATCTCGCAACGAGTGATGATGGGTTTGATCCGCAGCAAAGACGCGATGCCGCAGTACGCCGGGACAAAGCAGAAGGTCGCGGACGTAATCCTGGAGAGCGAGGGCAAGAGGCCGGTTCGCATCGAGAGAGTGCAGGGCAGCTATCTGACGTTCGATGAGAACGACAAGTGCACAAGGATCTCGTGGCTTCGGGTTTCGCAGCGCTGGAGACGGGCATGGCGCTCGAAGAGGCTCTGAAGAAGCCTCAGACGAAAATCGTTGATCTTACTCCTAAGCTCAATCGGGAGAAGTGGGAGCGCGAGAACCGGTGGACGCCCTCCCAGGAGGACCTGGACGCAATTGCGGATGATATCTGGCGGCGCAAGCGCGCCGGGCAGCCCAAGGTCGAGCGGGCCAAAGGAGCGGCTCCCAGGCCCCTCAAATTGACGTGGGAGGCCGAGGAGGCCGTCCGAGAGATCGGCAAAAATCTCATGACCATCGACAACAAACTCAGACGGCTCACTGAGCCAGCGCTGAAGGGCGTCGCTTTCAAAGCGCGCGAGAACGCGAAGGTCGAGGCCGACGCTGCAATGTGGCTAGGTGTTGCCGAAGCGGCCGATCGTTGCCGCGAAATACTTGTCCGGCGGCGAACGGGTCGCGGCGTTTGGTACGCGATCGTGCAACTGCTGAAGTGGGAGGCGTCTCGCCGGACCGCAGAAGCGGCGGCTTCCTTCCACGAGCGGCATAACTCTAGGGCGGAGGCAGAAGACGCCGCTCGGCGAATGCTCGCGGAGCATGCAAAGCACTTCTACAGCGACACCTCTGTGGAGGCGGAGGTGCTGTGCGAGCTCGAATGGGACGAAGAGACTGGGATGAGGCTGCTGTAGGGTCGTGCCTCTGGTAAAACGTGACATACCCGATGGTGAGGCTTTGGTGCTCCACAAACGAGTTGAAAACGTGCGCCATGTCGGCAGACCCGAGGATCTGCCTTTTTAGCAATCCGAGTTCGCTCTGAGGTGATCAATCGAGATGGGCGAGCAAGGTGCCTCGCTGGGCGCGTCCTCGACTTCGCCGGTCGCTATCCTGCCGATCAGCATGGCGTTCTGTGCGGTGTCGGCGTGGCGCTTCTCGCCCTTATTGCCCTTGGGCATCGGTCCGCTATCCTTCGTGATCTAATTGAACGCGCCAGCGCGCCACCGAGCAGCATAGGCCAGTCGGTCTCTTTCCTCATTTTCTTTGGTTTGGAGATTGCCCCGCGTCCATATCACTTGGCCGTCGCGCCAAACCTCGCCTCTGGCGGTCTGATCGCTGAAATCAGCCAATCCGGCTCCGGTGATCCAGCGAATGGCCGCGCCTTCTTCGGCGAATTGGCGCGTCTCAATGTGGTTGTCGGACTCCCCGATCAATTTTGCCGTGTACATAAGCCGCCTCCGTTGACGGCCATTCTATCACGCGAAGGGCGGTCTAATGAGGGCGTCAAGCTGACGAAATTTCATCTGAGGCACGACCTGCTGTAGCGAGGAACGTGAGGCGAACAAATTCCCCGCTCTTTCCCCGCCTGTTGCTCCTTAGTTCTGCTTTTTCGTGCCTGTAACTGCCGAATAGGCACGAGGGCGAATTTTCAGAAAGCGCTGCGTTTTCAGAGGTTTTAATGGTGGGCGCACAAGGGATCGAACCTTAGACCTCTCCCTTGTGAAGGGAGCGCTAAATGACCGGGGCACCCCAGGTGGGGCGGAAGGTGGGGCGGCTGGCCAGAATTCAACATCTGCTATGGAAAAAAGTAAGGCGCGACTGGCATCACCACAGCACCGACGTCCCGCAGCCCCGCTCAGGCGCTTCCGCGGCTCGAGCCGCCGACCATCGACGCGAAGGCTGACCTCGTCGAGGAAAGGGAAAGCCGGTCGACCTCGCAGCCTAGCTCCGTTCAGGGCCGTAAACGTACCTCACCGCTCGATGGCATGAGGAAGTTTTCTGAGGTCGGCCTGCAACGTCCTATGAGACGCCGTTCACCATCAACGCCGGATATTGTGCCGGACGGCACACGGTTCATCGCCGGCAGCTACAGCAACGCGGCGGGGAGCCGGACCTACAAGCTGTTCGTTCCGAGCCGCTCTGAGGGAAGACAGCTTCCCCTTATCGTCATGCTCCATGGTTGCACGCAATCGCCAGAAGATTTCGCCGCCGGCACCCGGATGAACTTCCTGGCGGAAGAGCAGAATTGCTTCGTGGTGTATCCCGAGCAGCCTAGCGGAGCCAACCAGTCAAAGTGCTGGAACTGGTTTCGCACGAGCGACCAGCGCCGCGGCGAGGGCGAGCCCTCGATGATCGCCGGCATCACGCGTCAGATCATGCGCGACCATGCGATCGATCCGAAGCGTGTCTATGTCGGGGGCCTGTCTGCCGGCGGCGCCGCCGCGGCTATCATGGGCGCGACGTATGGCGACCTGTACGCTGCCGTGGGTGTTCATTCGGGACTGGCGCGCGGGGTCGCGAGCGATCTTCCCTCTGCGTTCGCCGTCATGCGGCACGGAGGCGGCTCCAAGGCAATTGCGGATGACAAAACATCTGTCATCCCGACCATCGTCTTCCATGGCGATCGGGACACGACGGTGCATCCAAAGAATGGCGATCGGATCATCGAGCAGTCAGCCGGCGCGACGAGACTGACAACGAAGGTACTTCGCGGACGCGTACCCAACGGTCACGCCTATACTCGCACCGTCCTGAGCGACGTGGGCGATCGAAAAATCTTCGAACGCGCGGGACACGCGTGGTCGGGCGGCAGCCCCGCAGGATCCTATACCGATCCGCAAGGGCCGGATGCAACGAGAGAAATGCTGCGCTTCTTCCTTGAGCATTCGCTTGATGAATAGTCGGACTTCGCCAACGCGTTCAGGTCCGCCGCTGGGCGCGTTCTTGCGATCTCAGAATCACCGAGCTTCTGACCTCGCGCCTCGGTCACCTGCGGGGTTGTGCGTTGAGCGATGCTTTCGCACTCTTCTCGGCTATGATGAATATCGAGTGTGAACGGCTCCGCGTTCGGCGCTCCAACGCCTCTGCACTTTTGGCAGGTCGGGGCCCCGAGCAGGCGGCTTTGCAACAAGAAAGCCTACGTGATCCTCATTGGTGCGGTGAGTCCCAGCGCCGCCACGGCATCCGCTATTCCCGGCGGATCCGCATAGGTAACCATATGACCGGCATTCTCGACCAGCTGCAGCAGGGAGCGGGGTAACGCTTCGTGCAGGCGGCGCGATTGGTCGGCCTCGATGAGCCGGTCACCCTTTCCATGCACGATCCTAACGGGGCACCGTATGTCCCGATATTGATGCTGCAACTGCGCGGCAGCTGGGATAAGGAACGCGCTCTCCTCGGCGGCTGCCCTCAACTGCTTAGGCCGAAGAGTCAAGGAGATCGGAAATTCGTTCTTGAATTCGGGCGGAACCGCACGCGGCGCGAACAGCGTGCGCATCAGCTTCGACATAATGGCCCACGATATGATGGGCGAAATAGTGTAGCGTATCAGGTCGCCGAGCAGTGGTAATGCCGGACTCGACATGAGCCAAAAGTCCATCCGAGAGGTTGGAAAATAATAGCCGGACGCAAGCACGAGCCCACTCACGGCATAGCCGGTTCTCAGCGCCAGCGCGATTGCCACCAGCGTTCCCCAGGAGTGGCCGAGCACCACCGGCTTGCGCACTCCAAGCTGATCAAGAGCCTTAGCGAACAAAGAAGCTTGCGTTGTGGGCGTCCAGATGCGCGTACGCGGACGGTCGCTGTAGCCAAATCCGGGGCGGTCGAAGCAAATGACGCGAAAGTTGTGCGCCAATCGATCGACCAGACCACTTAGGATGAGATCCTGAATCATGGTGCCATTCCCGTGGAACAGGACCACGCAAGGCGCGCCGGCATCACCGCGTTCGATATAGTGCAGGCGCACTCCGTCGCACTCGATGAAAACGCCGATCGGCGGATTCTTTCGCTCGGCGGCCACCTGAAATGCGATATTGCCGAGTATCAGAACGACAAGTATGGCCAAAATGATCAGTAGGACCGTTTCAGTTGTGGACATTTGTCAATCCTTAGACGGTACGCGCTGGCGCGGTATTTCGACTGAACAACTGAGGACCTCGGCTCGAAAGGCCAATGGGCACCAAGCGGAGGCTCACTACGGGGCACGCGCGGGCTCACAACGAGGGAGCGGAATCGGGCAATTGGCCCCTCAGCCGAAGGCAAGAAAACCCGTGCAGCGGTGAGGCTTGCCGTTATCGTGCCACCGCCTCGATGCGCCAGAACGGATATGCAGCCATTTCTTTCGAATGCTGCCCGAACATATCGATCCGTTTGCTTGCAAATTCAGAAACGACGGCGAACCATTCAGCTGGCGACCTGATCGCTGCAAACCTCAGGCCGAATTCAAAGGCAAATTGCGCGTTAGACTGGGCTATTTCGAGAAGCTTCGCCTGATAAGCCTGCATGTTTACCGTCGCTAAGGTGAAAGCTTTTAATGGATCGCTGTCTCTCATCCTCTTACTGAGGTCATCTGGTATGGCATCCACCCGAGTCTCAATGATGGGAGCCTCGTGTTTTGGATCGTCATTCGGAGTCGGTTTAATTGAGACTGTCGCAACAGAGCGAAGTGGATTCTCGTTCGGGCTTCTAACAATGGCCTGCTTGTTCCGTTGAGGCCGCGCGACCATTTTCGGATTGCGCGCGCGCTTTGACGGTGTTGCCAGCTTACGTTTGCTTGACTTACGTTTGCTCATCCGAAGCTCAACAATATGGGGAACGACCACAACGGTCATTTCTGAAAATACAACAGGGTTTGGAAGTCGGCGTTCCAAACGCGCGAAATGTGCGAGTTCCGCACGGTCGCAGCTCAATCGCGCGCTCTGATGTTGATGATTATTTTAGGTAGCAGCTCCATCCCACGAACGCCGAGCTTGCGATCCGCGAGATCCATGTCTGACGGCGGCCAGTCCTAGGACAGTCAGCCCCGCTCGTTATGCCGATGCGGCGCGACGGCGCTTTTAGCGCCCGTACAGAGATATCGCCGTCGACCGGGTAGAGCTCGCTGACCAGCACGTCGAACGCCTCAACGAGCATGCTCATCAAGAAGAACAGGATCGTTGGTCGGCTTGAAGAGAACCGCGAGTGCTGCGTCCTGATTTTTCGCGACGACGATAGCAGTCACCGTTCACTCGCAAGGAAAGAAGGGGAGGGACGGGAGAGGGATAGCCTCCTGAAGAGCGGTCGACCTAGAACTATCGCCTCTTTCACGCCATTGATCTTCTTTCCATCGGGAGAAGGCCATGAACCGAAAATCTCCTCTTCTTACGCCTGCGTTGTCCCTCGCTGTTACACCTGTCCTCGCCCAAGGTGGCGGAGGCGGTGGCGGTGCTGGTGGAGGCTCACGGCAACGAACGGCGCCAACAGCACCAACAACAATCGGCAGATGAGCCCCGCCGAACAAGCAAGAACTGGGATCAAGACGCTTCCTCAGGACCAAGCTCCCGGCGCCGTCAGTGCCCCAGCCGTTGGCGTCGGTCACGCCGCGAACGGCTTGCCGATCGGCACTCCAGGCTCTCGGACCAGCAACGTCGATCAGAAACAGCCTTTTCCTGCCTTTCAATGAAGATAATCCGAAGTGAATATCTCAGGCGGTCGCGAAAACTTGTGACGGAGTTTGCCCTTGAGGCTCCATTGGCCGAGTTAGGTTCGCTTTTTTGTGGAAGGAGAAGTGCGCAAAGACGTGATGACGAGGAAGAGGCCGCCATTGAGGCAGCCCTATTTCCCCATGAACTCAGCCGTGGCGCTGCTCGCGCGTCCGGAACGGAAGACTTCTCCTTTTGTTCAATCTCTAGAGAGTTCAGGAGAAGGGTCATGATCGCTAACAGACTTATTATTTTGGGCGCGGTGCTCGTCTTCGGCACCAACTCCGTAAATGCCGGTCCCTGCAACACGGCGAGCCGCGATGCGGGATCAGGAAACGTCCCGGGCTATACCGGGCAAACCATCGGTTCCACCGCATCTGATGCCAAGGAACATCCGCCGACATCTTCGATGGGCAAAGCTTCAGAGCATACCGCGACGTCGTCGGAAGACGCGCAGCGCCAGATGCAGAGCCAGCCTACCGCTGCCGAGCAGTCAACGGCAACCCAACCCGCACCCTCCACGCAGGCACCGGATAGGACGGCAGGCACGGTCGAGCAGACCCGTCCCGCGCCCACTGAGCAATCAAAGAAGGCAACGGCCGGGGCGGCCGAGCCTGCACCGTCCCAGAAAATGGCGACGGACTGCTAGAAGCGCGGGGTTCAAAGGGTCCAATCTGACCGACCGTGGGGCGTCGCGTCTGGGTGGTTCCTAATTGACAAGTAGGCCCGCTTTGGCAGAGTCGGGGCCTGGGGATGCGATCTCCCCATGAGGCGACATGCCCAAGCATCGCGTCCGGACTCCTGAAGGACGCAGCATGTCAACCGTCAACGACAGGTTTTCGCCAGATCGTTCGTCGTCTTTGCTGAGCGTGAAAGACCTGACCAAGCACTATGGATGCGACGGCGCCGCCATAGACCGCGTGACGTTCTCTGCTGTCGCGGGCGAAATCCTCGGCGTCATCGGTCCAAATGGCGCCGGCAAGACGACGCTACTGGAAGCCGTTGCCGGGCTTCTACCGATAAACTCAGGCGACGTCGTTTGGTGTGGAGAGCCGCTGCCCGCAGGCCGTCGGCGCGACGTCCTGTTCTACCTGCCCGATGGCGTCCGCCCATACCAAGACCAACCGGTCCTGCAGGTCGTGTCGTTCGTCGGCAACGTGTTTCGACGGTCAGACGCAGACATCGGCTCGATCATCGAAGCGTTGGGGTTACAGCCGGTGCTTCGAAAGCGCGTCCACGCTCTGTCAAAGGGCTATGCCCGACGGCTGATGCTGACCATCGGACTGCTCGCGCCGCACGACCTGCTACTGATGGACGAGCCGTTTGACGGATTTGACTTGCGGCAAACGCGCGACGTCATGGGCGTATTGCGTCGTCAGACGGCACGCGGGCGCACGCTGATTCTCTCCATCCATCAGTTGGCGGACGCCGAGCGGGTCTGTGACCGCTTCATCCTGCTCTCGGCAGGGCAGGTGCGCGGGTCCGGCGGACTTGCGGAACTACGTGCGCAGACGGGACTGCCGAACGGCTCACTGGAGGATATCTTCCTTGCACTCACGTGAGGCATACGTGCGGCCTACCGCACCGATCGCTCCGCTGCTCGCAAAAGAGCTCCGCGAGGTCACGGCCGGTCGAGCGCTTTGGACCATGCTGCTGCTGGTTTGTCCGCTCGTTGGATACAGCTTCGTCCAGGCGGTGTCGCTGTACAGCGAGTCAAGTGCGGCGGCCCTGCAGTCGCCAGTTCTGGCGAGGAGCCTGTCACCGCTCGATGGAATCCTGGTCCCGACATTCGGCTCGTTCTATGTGGCGGTGACATTGTTATTTCCTTTTGTAGCGATCCGGGTGCTGGGCCAGGAGAAGGAAAGCGGCGCGTTGCGCCTGCTGGTCCAGTTGCCGTACCGGACCTCGACGCTCATCGCCGCAAAATTCTGCGCCACGCTGGCAGCCTGGCTCATCGTGAGCATTCCAGCGCTTTCCGCGCTGGCTGTCTGGGTCATGTTGGGCGGCCATTTGGCTGCGCCAGAGACGCTGAACCTTCTGTTCGGCCATCTACTGTACGGTTTGCTTGCCGGCGCCATTGGCTTGCTGGCCGCGGTCGTATCCGACAGTTCGGCAACCGCCGCCATCATCGCGCTCGCTGTCACCATCGGATCATGGGTGCTGGATTTCGCGCTCGCTGGCCGCTCTGGTCTGTCGGCCTGGCTTGCGCAGCTGTCGCTAACCCAGACGTTGCGTCCGTTCGAGCAGGGGCTTCTGTCGGCTGGCCTGGTGCTCGGCATAACCGCCGTAATTGGTGGGCTCGCCGCGCTCACGATCGTCTGGCTTCCGCCCGGCACGCCGGTGCGAACAAAAGTAATCCGTTCTAGCCTGTGCGTGCTGGCGATCGTAGCTGGACTCGCCGCCGCGGGCCAAATCAGGGAGTCCGTGGACGTCAGCCAGGATCGCCGCAACTCCTTCTCGCGTGCAGATGAACGCTTACTAGCGACGCTTCGGCGCCCCTTGGTGATTAGGGTCAATCTCGCTGCTGAGGACCCCCGCTATATCGATCTCCGTCGGAACGTTCTCGTGAAGCTCGAGCGCGTCATGCCCGACGTCACCGTCGTTCTAACGAGCGGGTGGTCAAACATTCCCAATCCGGACGCCTATGGTCAGATTGATTATGCGTACGGTGATCGAACCGACGTAAGCCGCTCTACCAGCCCGCGTGAAATTCTGCCGCTGTTGTACGCGCTCGCGGGTGCGAAGCCGCCTTCGCCCGGCCTTGGCGAAGAGTACCCTGGTTATCCCTTGGTCGTCAGTGCGGACGTGGCGCTGCTGTGGTTCGTCGGCGGATTGCCGCTCCTGATCGTGCTCGCCTGGCGACACATTCGCCGGCTCGCCCAAAACAAGGACTCACCCGTTCAGCAAGGAGTCAAGCCATGAGTATCAGTAAGAAAATTGGAGCCGCCATCCTCTTGGCAATCGGTTGTGCGGTGCTGCCGAGCTTGGCGGCAGAACCAATCAAAATTGACCTCTCGAATGAAACCGTCGGCGGGGAGCCAAAATCACTGGTGCCGGTGGTTGGCTTCTGGAGGATCGAGGAGGAGGGGGGCAAGAAGGTGATCACGGTCGATGGTCGCCAGTGGAAGGAGGGGCAATCGTCGGCAGGTATCGCCGACAAGGCACGGGCTCTCTACGGGCAACGCTACGCTGAGTTTCTCGATCGCGTGCAGGCGTACGCCTACTATCCCTACGCGGTCGCGCCAAAAATCGACAATTTCAGCGATGGCGAGATTTCGGTGCGCTTTGAAGGCTTGTCCGGACGCATCGACCAGGGCGCCGGCATCCTCTTCAATCTCAAGCCAAACGGAGACTACCTGACAGTCCGCGCGAACTGCCTCGAGAACAATATCGTGCTGTGGAAGTTCGAGAACGGCAAGCGGTCTTCGGTCAAATGGGTACGCAATACACCGACCGCGACGCGGCAGTGGCACGACCTCAAGGTTCGCGTGAACGGCACGAAGGTGGAAGGCTATCTCGACGGAAAGCTTTATCTGGAACACACGCTGGCGCAACCGGTGTCCGGCCGGATCGGGCTTTGGTCGAAGGCCGACAGCCACATGTATTTCGCGGATTACATCGTGGCGGCCGGCAATTGAACAGGTACTGGGCGCTATGGATGCGACCGACTATATGCCCGTCGCACCCTTTCACGTTTAGAGCCGTCTCAGGTTTGCTGCGCCAGGGAAAAAGTGCAATCTGTGAACTAGATCATTTGAGGTTGAAGGAGGACGTGCCTCACTAAGAGAAGGCGAGTTCGAGGATTGCACCAGGAGACGGGCAATGCCGCTCACTACGGAGACAACCTCGTTCACCAAAGACGTTCAGGGCCGCTACCTCTGCAACAACCTCGCGGAGGTCGATGCGTGGAAATCCGCAGGCGGGCGTCCGTTCGACTTCATCATTGTGGGAGGTGGGACGTTCGGCTCGGCGATCGCCGAGCATTTGTGGTTCCGACAAAAACAAACCGGCGGCGGATTGCGGACGCTGATCGTCGAGGCCGGGAGGTTCACCGTACCCGAGCACGTCCAGAACACCGGGATCCAGGGGTTCGCCGACCCGGCTAATCCATTCTTCCTGAACGAGAACCTGCCGCAGCCGGAGCAGCCACGCAACGAGGTCTGGGGCATCCCCTGGAAGTCGACCATCCCCTTCAAAGGGCTCGCATATACGGTGGGTGGCAGATCGCTTTATTGGGGCGGGTGGTCGCCGCGTCTCCTCGATGAAGAAATGGCGACATGGCCGCCGACTACCGTGACCGATCTGAACACCCGCTATTTCGACGAGAGTTCCCGGCAAATCGGTGTCGACGAGGCGAACGATTTTATCGCCGGCGAACTACAGAACGCCCTGCGACGTCGACTTTTCGACAATCTTGCGAGCGTCCCAGGTGTGTTCTCCCTCGACGCGCTCCCGCCTTCGCCGCTCTTGAAGCCGGGTGCTGACCCTGCACAGGTACTCGGTCTGACGTCTACCGGCGGACTTTCTCAAAACGACCTCCTGAATTTGCTGAAGCTGGAGGCGCCCCTCGCGGTACAGGCGCGGCCGCCCCATGCGGGATTCTTTCCACTGAACAAATTCAGCGTCGTTCCGCTCCTGATGAAGGCGGCCCGGACGGCGGCAAGTGACTCCAACGGCAATGATTCAGTCAAGGAGTTCATGGTGCTGCCGGACACGCACGTCTTGACGCTGCGTACAGTTCCGACTGCAGGGGGTACCTGGCGCGTTGCCGGCATCGATACAAGCCGCGGCCCGATCGATCTGGCACCGGGTGGTGCCGTCATCCTGGCGCTTGGTACGATCGAGAACGCCAGGCTTGCGCTGGCTTCGTTTGACGCTACCGGACTTCCGACCTTGCCGCTCATTGGCAAGAATCTGATCGCGCATCTGCGTTCGAACCTCGTCATCCGCGTGCCCCGGGCGGCGATTTCCGGCCTTTCGCCGACCGTCAACGAACTGCAAACCGCGGCCCTGTTCGTGAAGGGACGAGCGACGCGGCCTAACGGCGATCTGATCGGCCGCTTCCATCTTCAGATTTCAGCGAGCGGTGGCGGCAATACCGTCGGAGGGGAGGATGAGCTCTACCGCAAGGTTCCTGATGTCGACTTTTACGACCAGCTTCGTACCTCCAACGATACACACGTGGCTATTGCAATAAGAGGACTTGGAGAGATGGAGCCCATCGATCCGGCCAATCTTGCTGCCCACCCAAGCCGTGTCGACTTGAGTTCGCGCCCCGACGAATATGGAATTCGTCGCGCGTCGGTAACACTCACGACCACGCCTCGGGATCAGGACCTCTGGGGCGCAATGGACGCGGCCATGCAACAGGTCGCCGCAATTTTTGCCAACGGGCAGCCGATGCAGGTACTCCAAAACAATCAAGACGGTCTCGGGACGACCCATCATGAAGCCGGGACTCTTTGGATGGGGACCGACCCGACCGCGAGTGTCACGGATGGTAATGGACGTTTCCATCACACCGAAGATCTCTATGCGGCGGGCCCGGCGCTGTTCCCGAGCATCGGCTCACCCAACCCGATGCTGACCGGCATCGCGCTGTCGCGCCGCACCGGCGACCTCATCATGACGCCGCCGCCTTTCGCGGCCGATGCGGGCTTCGAGACGCTGTTCGATGGCACCTCGCTCGGCGACTGGACGATGTCGACGATCAGCAACCAGCCCGGGCGGGACGACCCCGGCTCGTTCCGCGTCCGGCGTGGCGTTCTCGAGGGACGAACCGGGACGGACCTGGGCCTGCTCTGGCTCAAGAGACCGACTCCCGGCCGCTACATCTTGCGGCTGCAATGGATGATGACGGCGGCAGATGACAATTCAGGCGTCTTCATCAGCTTTCCGGACCCGCGCAACGAAGGCTACGACAACACCGCCTATGTCGGCGTCAACTTCGGATTCGAGATCCAGATCGACCAGTTGGCGCGTCCCGACAATGCGCCGATCCACAGGACTGGAGCGGTCTACTCCTTCAAAGGCCCGACTGATGGTCCATTGACCGTCCATCCGGTTGGAGAATGGAACGACTATGAGATCACCGTCGATGGCGCCGACATCACCGTCGCCCTGAATGGACAGACGGTCAACCTCTTCCATTTCGCGGGCGATCCGCAGTCTCCGCGCCGCGGGCTTCCATCGACCGCACAGGACCCGCGCTTCATCGGCCTACAGACGCATACGGGCCGTGTGCTCTTCCGCAACATCCAGTGGAAGGCGCTGTGAACGATGGACCTGATGCCGCTGGGATCATTGGGTGCCGTGGAGACGAACGGCACCGTAACCTTCGGACTCTGGCTTCCTTGGGTCTCGGCGGCCGACGGCAACGTCGTCACCGTGAAGATCATCCATGAGGCGGACCAATTTCTGCAGGCGATATCGGCGAGGGAGTTTCAGCTCGCGCACAGTGTTCGTCCTCCCTACGGGGATTTCTGGTCGGTCACGGTCCCCATCGCCGGAACTCCGCCCGCTGTGCAGGGCTCCGCCTGGGGCAATCCGGGTCGTTATGTCCACCGGTACACGATCACGAACCCGAACGTGGGCACGCTCGACTGGATCATCGACCCCTTTGCGCGCGAGTTCGGTGTCGGCAAGCAATCCGCCTTCACCCTGGGCTACCAGCCCTATGTCTGGAGTGCCGGTGAGGCCCAATGGCGAACGCCGTCGCTGGCAGATCTGATCCTCTATGAACTGAACATCGCGGAATTCGGCAACGACTTCGATCGTGTCCGCGGCCTCGTCGCCTATCTCGCTGACCTCGGGATCAATGCTATCGAGATCATGCCGCTATCCAACGTCGGCAACTCGGTCGACTGGGGCTATCTGCCGATCGGCTACTTCGGGGTCGACGAGCGCTTCGGCAAGCGGTCGGATTTCCAGCAGCTCGTCGACATCTGCCATCAGCACGGAATCGCCGTGATCGTGGACGTCGTCTATGGCCATGCTGGCGTAGATTTCCCGTACTACGATGCCTATACGCGGCTGCAGTACCGCGACAATCCGTTCATGGGGCCGTTTGCCAAGGACTACTTCAGCAATTTCGGCAAGAGCACGGATTTCAATCGGGAGATCACGCGAGACTACTTCTATACGGCCAATCACCATTGGCTCGACGTGTATCACGTCGACGGCTTTCGCTACGACTGCGTCCCGAACTACTGGGACGGCCCGATGGGCGTGGGCTACGCGAGCCTTGTCTATGAAACGCACCAGCTGACGAAGGCGAACATTGCCGCTGGTCGTCCATATTGGAGCCGCTTCGACGCGGGAGCCGGCAAGCCGCTGGCGCTGGTGCAAATGGCCGAGCAGCTCGAAGCCCCTGAGGAGGTGTTGCGGTCTACCTATTCCAACAGCACGTGGCAGAATGGCACCTTCGGCGCGGCGCGCGCGGTGGCCCAAGGCCACCGCGGGCAGCTTTCCGACCTCGGTCTCAAGCTCGGGCTGTTCGGCTACCCGGACCGGGAAACTGTCAATGGCGACGACATCTCGAAGACCGCGCTCCAGTACATCGAGAACCACGACCACGAACGATTCCTGTGCAACTTCGGTACTTCCAATCCGGACGAAGCAGGCAATCCGCTGTTTGCGGAGGGCGACCGCACGCGCTGGTACATGTTGCAGCCCTATTTGATCTGTCTGCTGATGAGCAAAGGCATTCCGATGCTCTGGCAAGGCGAGGAGTTTGCGGAGAACTACTTTCTGCCCGATTTCGGAATGGGCCGGGTATCGCTGCTGCGACCCATGCGTTGGGACTTTTTCTACGACGAGTCGGGCCGGCCGATCGTGAGCCTGGTTCGTAGGCTGCTGCGCATTCGGCGGCAGAGAGACCACATTCGTCAGGGCACGTACTTCTTCTTCAATGATTGGGACCGGTATCAGCGGTTCGGCATCCTGTTGTTCGCGCGTTACGACGGCGCCAGGTACACGTTGGTTTCCGTCAATTTCGGCGACACCGACCGAACCGTCCCGTTCTGGTTTCCTATCGCCGGTGACTACGCCGAAGAGCTACATGGGGGCGCTCTGGATCTGAAGAATGTTCCTGCGCTGCAGCAGGTCTGGCTAAACATCCCCTCGCACTACGGCCGAGTTTGGACGCTGACGTAAGAGCGAAAACGCAAGTGCTTGGTCGTCGAGAAAGACCGCCCAACGCTCCGGACGAGAGCTTGGTGAGGGCGTGGCGGAGAGAGGCTCAGTCAACGGCACGGGGCCCGGACGTCCTCTGAGATTGCCGCTGTCTCGCAGCACGTTGTATGCTCCGGATTGAGTTTACGTAGAGGGTGTCACACGCTGGCCGCTTCCTCGCGAACAAGGCGACAACGTTAGCTGACGCCCGCTTCTGGGCACGATGCGAATCGTCACTTCGCGTTTGGGTCGTGTGAGGCTGTTGTCAGCCTTCTTAGATTGAAAATGGGCTTGAGTCGCAGAGTGTTAGCCAGTTCATAATTCATGTCGAGCCTGCCGCCTTAAGCTTTCTGAGACAACCGCTCGGGAGGCAACGATGACACCCGATTGGCTTATTTTCCCTGCGACTATCGCCTGTGTCTGCATCCTGATCATTGTGAGTTTGATGGTCCTTGGCGCTTGGTAGGCAGCCGAAAGAGGTATCTTCGAAGACCTCTGAATATTTGCCTTATACCGACGTGGACTCGTATAGGTCAGCAGTTCGATCGGGTGCGGCATGGATTGCCCGAGTTGCGGCAGAGTCAACCCAGAGGGAAGAAAGGTCTGCGGCGATTGCGGCGCGCCGCTATTCTTCCGCTGCCCCGCTTGCGGGGCGGACAACCCGTCGGGCAAGAAATTCTGCGGCGACTGCGGTGCCCAGCTCGTGCCGCCGGTAGTGGCCCGCCCATCGACATCCACCGTGCCACCGCTCACGGAGCGCTCAAGCCTGTCACCCGGGCCATCTTCTTCCGCCGAGCGTCGCCAGCTGACAGTAATGTTCTGTGACCTCGTCGGCTCGACGGCGCTTGCGACAAAGCTCGATCCGGAAGACCTAGGGAAGATAATCGCCGAGTATCGCGACAGCGTCGCAGCGGCGGTCCGCAAGTACGGTGGTACCATTAGCCGCTACATCGGCGATGGCATGCTCATCCTGTTCGGTCACCCTTTAGCGCATGAGGATGATGCCGAACGCGCGGTGCGCGCCGCGCTTGAGATCGCCGCCTCCATGCGCGCGCCGCGAGGCCCACCGGCTTTCGAGCTGCGGGTTCGTCTGGGACTCGCAACTGGTCTCGTGATGGTCGGCGACCTTATCGGCAGCGAAGCTGCGGAGGCACAGGCGGTCCTTGGCGAGACGCCGAACCTGGCCGCTCGGCTGCAAGCGCTCGCCGAGCCAGATGGGGTGGTCATTGCCGAGGACACGCGACGGCTCATCGGCGGGCTCTTTGACTACGAGGATCTTGGCTTGGTCACGCTAAAGGGCTTCGTCGCGCCAGTGCAGGCCTGGCGGGTGCTGCATGAGGGAACGGCTGAAAGTCGCTTTGAGGCGCTGCACCCCTCAGTGCTCACCCCACTGGTTGGGCGTAACGATGAACTAGCCTGGCTCGAGCGGAGCTGGCGGCGTGCGAGGACGGGTTCCGGTCAAGTGGTGCTGCTCTCCGGCGAGGCGGGGATCGGCAAGTCTCGCCTCGTCGCGGCTATCCAGGAGCGTATCGAACGTGAACCGCACACCTGCTTGCGCTACTTCTGCTCGCCGCATCATCAGGAGAGTGCGCTCTATCCCTTCATTGCACAACTCCAGCGAGCGGCTTGTTTCGATCGTGAGGACACACCGAGGGCCAAGCTTGACAAGCTCCGAGTGCTGCTGTCCCCGGCATTGCCGCCTGACGAGGACGAGGCGATCCTGGCCGAGCTGCTGTCGATCCCGAACGGTGATCTGTACCTGCCGTCTCCCTTAACGCCGCAACAAAGGAAGGAGAGAAGCTTCGCCGCTCTGATTAGACAGCTCGAAGCTCTGGCGCGACGACATCCAACCATGATCGTGTTCGAGGACGTGCAATGGATTGATCCGAGCTCGCGCGAGTTGCTAGACAGGACGGTCGATCATATATCGGACTTACCGGTCTTGGTGCTTGTTACCCACCGTCCCGACTGTCAGATGGTATGGACCGGGAAGCCGCATGTCACCTTGTTGGTGCTGAACCGGCTTGACCAGAACGCGGGCGCCGCGTTGATCCGGAGCGTAGCCGGCGCCCGCACGCTGGCGACCGAAATCGTCAATGAAATTTCTGAACGAACAGATGGCGTTCCGCTGTTCGTCGAGGAGTTGACCAAAGCGGTGCTTGAAGCGAGCCCCGAGGAGATCCCGCGGGCCATTTCCTTCGCGCCGCTGCCGGGAGTTGCCGTGCCAGCCACGCTGCATGCTTCATTGATGGCGCGCCTTGACCGAATCGGTCTGATAGCAAAGGAGGTGGCGCAAGTCGGAGCAGCCATTGGCCGCGAGTTCTCCTACGATTTGCTTGCCGCGATCGCGCAGCGGCGTGACAGCGAGTTGCAGGCGGCGCTCGACCGGCTGATCAGCGCCGGGCTCGTATTTGGGCGTGGCGAACCGCCCGACGCGAACTTCTTGTTCAAGCACGCACTGGTGCAGGACGCGGCATACGGCACAATGTTGCGCAGCCAACGCCGCAAACTGCATGCGCGGATCGCGGGCGTGCTCGAGGAGAGGCTCGCTAGAGGCATCCAGGAGCAACCGGAGATCCTTGCTCACCACTGCGGACATGCTGGTCTGATTGAGAAGGCGGTTTCCTATTGGCAGGAGGCGGGTGAGCGTTCCAAGGCTCGATCGGCAATGACAGAAGCGATCGGGCAGATGAGAAGGGCGCTCGACCTGCTTCTCCAACTGCCGGATACCCCCGGGCGCCAGCGCGTCGAAACAGAACTTCAACTCGCGCTCGGTGGAGCGCTAATCGCCGTGAAGGGCCATGCGGCCGAAGAAACAGGCAAGGCTTATGCTCGGGCCCGCCACCTCTGCGAGCTCCTGAACGACAGCCCGACCCTGCTCAAGGCGCTCTGGGGCGAGTTCGTGCATTATCACGTACGGGGTGAAACGGATAGGTCGCATCGTATCGCTGAGTCCCTGCTCGACTTCGCCAAACGACAGAAGGATGCGGCCATTCTGGTCGCAGGTCATCGCGCAGTCGGCGATAGCTGGCTTCATCGCGGGCACTTGACCTTAGCGCGCGCTCATCTCGAGCAGGGGCTCGCTCTCTACGATCCGGCGCAGCAGCGTTCTCTGACGGCTCTGTTCGCGGAAAACGCCCGCGTGGCAATGCTTTCGTTCTTGTCACTGACATGTGGTCTTCTTGGCTTCGCAGATCAGGCGCGCAATCAGAGCAATGATGCTTTGACAGAGGCGCGGGAGTCGTTGCATCCGATCAGCCTTGCATTTGCACTTAGCGTCGCGTGCCGGCTACATTTTGTTCTCGATGATGTGGCCATCGTGGGCCGCCGGGCAGAGGAGCTAATCGCGCTTACCAAGGAGCACCGCTTTGGCTTCTTTCTCGCGATGGGCACCGCATATCGCGGCTGGACGTTGGTCGAGGCTGGTGACACCGAGGCTGGAGTGGAGTTACTCCGACGCGGTATTGAAGGATTCCAGGCGTCCGGCGCCGCATGGATTCTGCCGTTCTATCTTGCCCAACTTGCGACAGCGGAGGCAAAAGCAGCGCGGTTCGAAAATGGGCTCGGCCAGCTAAGCGAGGCGTTGGTACTAACCGAAAAATCTGGGGTGCGATGGTTTGAGGCGGAGCTGTTGCGGCGGAGAGGTGAGCTGATGCTGACTGCTCGACCAGGTGCCGAGGCCGACGCGGAGTCCGATTTTCGCCATGCCATCACGATTGCGCGCGAACAGAAGGCGAAACTTTGGGAACTCCGCTCTGCCCTGAGCTTGGCTCGGCTTTGGCGCAAACAAAACAAGCGCGATGAAGCACGCCGTCTACTGGCGCCGGTCTGCCGCTGGTTCAACGAGGGTTTCGACGTGCGCGACTTGACCGACAGCATGGCGCTGCTGGAAGAACTAGGCGTGTAGATGTGTGGCAATCCCTGTAAAGGCGTCCCAACCGCGCGAGAGCCTTGCGGTCGCCGCCGGAGAGTGGCGTCGGGTGGTGTTTCGGTGCCATGGCCGTGCGCCGGCTATGGCATGTCGAACGACGGCCAGCAGCCGTCTTCCTCGTTGCCGCCCGGTGCGCTGCGAGCACGTGGTGTCCAGCAGGCGCTGTCCGACGTTCTTCCACAGAGCCTCCAGTCCGTAGCGGCGCACTGCATCGGCCTTCTGATCTCGACGATCCGGGCGCAACGGCGACAGTTCACAACATGTTGGCTGATCTGGCTCAGCCGTAGCGCCGCTCCAGAGGGGACCGGCCGAGTATCGGCGCAGGGATCGTCCAGGAGGGCTTGCCAGTATTCGGGTGGTAGATCAGGCATCCGGGCCAATCCCGGCTTCGCAGCCATCTGTTTCGGGGTCGGCATGCGCCAGCTCGCGGGTCGATCGCTCATGCCAGAGAACAAATGTCGGGTCCGACCAAAGGAGGCTCGCCAAAAATTTGGGGTTGGAGGTGTCGGAACCAGCCGCTTTGGATCGTCTTGAATCCAGGCCGCCCCGAAACGGAGTTCTGCGTAAATGGCCCCGCGCGCCAACTGGAAAGGCTTCCTGCGTCTGTCCCTCGTGACGTGCCCCGTGGCGCTGTACCCGGCGACATCCGAATCCGAGAAGATCTCCTTCAATCAGCTCAATCGGCAGACGGGCCACCGCATCAAGTATCTCAAGGTTGATGCGGACACCGGTGACTAGGTCGCCATGAGGACATCGTCAAGGGATAAGAGCTGGAGAAGGGGAAGTTCATCGAGGTGACCAAGGAAGAGCTCGAAGAGGTCGCGCTGGAGTCCACCCGCACGATCGAGATCGATGAGTTTGTCGATAAAGCCGATATCGATCCTCGCTATCTGATCCGTCCCTACTATCTGCGGCCTGATGGCAAGGTCGGTCATGATGCATTTGCTGTGATCCGTGAGACCATCCGCGAGATGAACAAGGTCGCGATCGGCCGTGTGGTGTTGACCAATCGCGAACACATCATTGCTCTTGAGCCCATGGACAAGGGGCTCGTGGGAACGCTCCTGCGATACCCCTATGAAGTCCGCAGCGAGCAAGAATACTTCGACGAGATTCAGGACGTCAAAGTCACCAAAGACATGCTGGATCTAGCCAAGCATATCGTGAACCAGAAGGCCGGCAATTTCGATCCCGAGAAGTTCGAGGACCACTACGAGAGCGCATTGGTCGAACTGATCAACCAGAAGCGGGCAGGCAAGGTGATCCGGCCGATGGAGCGGCCAAAGGGCGAGAATGTCGTCGATCTGATGGAGGCGCTGCGCCGCAGCGTCGGAAGGGAAGCACCGCCCGAAGCAGCAACAGCTCCGAAGAAGTCAGCCAAGAACCCGCGCAAGGCGGCGACTGGTCAGAAGGAAATGCTGATGCAGATAGCCGGTAAGAAGCAGGCGAAGGCGACGGGGATAAAGAAGCCGTCGGCCAAGCAACAGCGTCGCTCTGCGTAGTTTGCGACCGCCAAAAGGTCATTAGGCGCTTCCAGAATGGCAAGGATGGTGCATCGTCCTGGTCAAGAACGAATGCCGGTGCGCAGCCGTCAAACTCTGTAAATCGCTCTAACAGCCCCTCCAGTTGCGACGGTAGTGGGGGAGTATCTCTGCGCGTTCTTAACGCGCGAGGCTACTCCTACCTCCGCCCAAGCCGCCAATATTTTCGCGTAATTTCATCCGCCGGGCGCAAGCGTCCGTTGTCCTCCGGTTTCCCGTGGTATGATTAACGTTCCTGGCTGGGGAGATATCCGAATGTCTACCTACCTACGCTTACACACACTCAATTTGCAGCCGGATATGGTCAACCGCATCCACGCGGCTTATGAGCAAGCGTTGCACTCGCTTTGTGTCAAGGATCGCGACGACCCGCTGACGGAAATGATTGCAAACAAGATCGTCAAGATCGCCCAAAGCGGCGTCCATGATCCGGCGGAGATTTCGCGTCTGGCTATCGAACAACTCGAGATGAGGTAACTGAGTGGGAGCTGTTAGGGCTCTTAAGCTGCTTCGTGAGCTCAGCTTAGCAACTTTCGCTCCTGCAGACAGTTGCCCCGATCACCGGCTAAGACTGACTTTCTGTAGCTAAGGTGGCTGAGAGAGCGATCGAGCTCCCTGAGGGAGCAACACAATGCTGAGACGGCTTCGTTTCAAAAATACAACTTTGGAAGAGCTGCTCGTGGCGGGGCAGCGTCTGCGGGAGCGGACAGGACTTTCGTCCGGCAGGGGCCGATTTGTCCGCCCAACGCGTCGAGCTAAGGCTGCTTCTCACCTGAGAGAATGGTTTGTCTCGCCGGGACGTTCACCGAAGTGAAGAGAGCGCCCCAGTTGGCGATCTTCCATTCCCTGTAAGCGAAGGGAAGAACGACGGTGATACATCCCCTGTGCGGTTGAAGGGAAAAATGAGCGCGAGAAGCGGCGGCTTCGCGTTCGAGATCAGTTACGAGAGCAACGCGGGCGCCGTTAGCCCCGCGATCAAGATCGGCGGATCACCATCTTTCAGCCGAGCAACCCTGCAGTCGGATGCTGGCCATCTAACCGACGTTCAGGCTCGAAACCGCACCGCAACATCCGTCGTAGCGGGTGGCTTCCGGGCCAGCATTTACGGTCGTCAATCGCCGCACTCCGTGCGCGCTGATCGCACTCCTTCTTATCGTGACGAGCAACCGCCAGGCCACGCGAGGAACAATTCAACAAAGCGTGAGTTCGTCACCAAATAGAGAAAGTAAGCAAGAGGATGAATCGATGACACGATCCGTGGAGGAGTTGAGGCGCGAGTCCGAGCGCAGCCGCGCGGAGTTGGCGGCGACGGTAAGCCAATTGAAGGATCAGATATCGGACACCGCCGACGACATCCGCCATAAAGTCTCGCCAGCGCACATTAAATCCGAAGTCACCGATTACGTCAGCCACAAGACCCAGAGCTGGCTGGACGGGCTGAAGCAACAGATCATGAACAATCCGATGCAGGCAGTGGCCGCGGGCGCTGCAGTGGGCGTTCCGTTGCTGCGTTTGATGCGGGGTACGCCGATGCCCCTTCTCATGATCGGCGCTGGGCTTGCCCTGACTTCGAAGACGGTGCGGGATCGCGCTGCCGATGCCGCCGATCCGATCATGGACAAAGCCGGTCGGATGCTTAAGGAGGCGACGAAAGGCGCGCGGGCCATGCAGGGCGATGCCAAGGAGACGCTATCCTCCGCCCAAAGCCGAACTGCTGGGATGGCTGGTGACCCGCAGGATAAGGCCCCTGGTCTCGCCGCTGATCTCCGGGCGAGCGCGGCGGGGGCCGTCGATTTGGCAAGTGAAAGGCTCAAGAGCGGTGTGGATGCAGCCAAAGATGCCGCTGCGAGCGCGCCTGATCAGGCGCGACAAGTCATTGGCGACAATGCTGCACTCATAGCAGGCCTGGGCGTCGCGATTGGCGCCATCATTGCTGCGGCTCTTCCTGAGACGAAGGCTGAGGCAAAGGTGATGGGACGCGCAAGCGACGGAGTGAAGCAGGCTGCGGGCGCGGCCGCGCAATCCGGATTCGAGGCAGCGAAAGACGCGGCCACATCGGCAGCCGATGCTGCGGCGCAGAAGGTCGCCGAGGCTGATCTTGGCAACCAAGCTAGTCGTATGACCCAGAACATGGCTGACACATTGAAAGAGGCTGCGGACGATGTGGTCAAAGCTGCCTTTAGCCCCTCTCAAAGCAACACTTGAAGGAAAACTATCATGAGCGATCTGGACCCGCACAACGTCACCCAATTTGGAAAGAGCCAGGACAAGGGCACCCCGAAGGATATGAAAGAACAGATTGGCGATACCGGCGCGGAGATAAAGCAACGCGCCGGCGATGCTTTCCAGGCATCGGCCGATCTCGCGCGCGACAAGTTTGGCGAGGCCGCGGATGCAGCAAAGGGGGTCGCGGAAGGAGCCGTGGACCAGATCCAGAGCCAGGCGCGCGAGCAGCAGCGATCCGGTGCAGATTTTGTCGAGCGCCTGGCCGGCAACATCCGTGAAGCCGGCAGAGCTTTTGAGACCGACGTACCATTCGCGGCACGTGGCATCGATTCCGCCGCCGACTATGTCGAGGGCGCCGCGCAGAAGATCCGGGAGGGGAGCTTCCGAGATCTCGTCGAAGGCGCAACCGATTTCGCCAAACGTCAGCCTGCCGCCTTTCTCGGGATATCGGTGCTTGCGGGCTTCGCCGCCGTCCGCTTTCTGAAGGCATCGGAAGGACGGTCCTCATCCCCAGGGCAGCGCGACTCGACGGACAGATCGTCGTCGGGAAGCGGTCAGCAGCCGGGCGGGACCGCGTTTTCGGCGGGACAACAAAGCTGGGCTCAGGAGTCGGTGCGGCGCGGTCCTAGTTCGCAACAAACCTCATCCACACAGGGCAGCAAAGCACCATGAGCATCGAGCGTGATATCAAAACCGGCCAGAGCGAGTTCAGGGCGATCTCGACGCTGCTCGGCGATGCCATGTCGCAGTTCGCCAAGCTCTTCCAGAACGAGATTGATCTGGCGAAGGCGGAGCTTGGCGACAAGCTTCAAAAGATCGGTGGGGCGCTGGGCCTGATCGTAGGTGGCGCCGTTCTGGTGATCCCGGCTATCGTCATGGCCCTGTTTGCCCTATCCGCGGCATTGATCTCCGCGGGATGGTCGCAGCCGCTGTCATATCTGACATCGGCGGTTATCGCCGCAGCCGTAGCCGGCGCGCTGGTCGCAATGGGCATCAACCGGCTTGATGCGCGTCATCTGGCCCCCCGGGAAACGATCGGCCAGCTCGAAAAGGATAAGGATACCGTGAAGGGAATGGTGCAATGAACAGCACAAGAACCAGCTTTATGGATAATTTGGTGACCGCCGCCCGGGAAAACCCGGTTGCCGCCGCGCTGATCGGAGGCGGAGCGCTCTGGTTGCTCGCCGGTGACCAGAAGCTGAAGACTGCGGCGCTTTCGGCTGTGGAGGCGGTCGCACCCGCCGCGGACATTGGGACAAGTGGTCTCAGATCGGCGGTATCCGCTGTCAAGCAGACCGTGGCGCCTCCGACCGCACCTGAAATGGAAGACGACAGTTCGCTAGGCGTCGGAGAAGCTCTTCGCGGCGCGAACGCCGCCGCTTCCGATGCGGTCTCGGGAGCTGCGGACAACGTCCGAGATCGTTTCGAGGAGGGCGTCGCCTTCGCGCAGCAGAAATTTAGCAACCTCGGCAACTCGCTTCACGATAGAGAAGCACTAAACAATGCGAAATCGTCACTCGCCGATCTACTCGAACGGCAACCCCTCGTGCTCGGGATCATGGGCATCGCCATCGGTGCGGCGGTTGCAGGCGCGTTTCGCGCGTCCGAGATCGAGAACAAGTATATTGGCGAAGTCAGCGACGATGTGAAGGCCGACCTGAATCGGCGCGCCGGCGCGGTCTCGCAAGCCGTGCGGGAAGCTTCGGACACGGTCGTCGCAGAAATCAACGACACTGGCGCGGAAATGGTGGACCGGGTTAAGCAAGCCGGCATGGAGGCCGCGACAGCTGCTCGTGCAGAGGTCAAGTCTCCTTAATCAGACAAATGAGGCGGGGCGCGCCGGTAATCGGCGGCGCGCCCTTTGCGTGTACTTGATCAAGCACGATTCGCTTCAAGAAAAAGGATCTTTGAAAAAAGCCGCTCTTCAAATCGCGCGCCGTTGCCGTCCGGCGAAGAGGCCATACACGAAGAGCACGATAATGGCGCCGACCACGGCGCCGATGAGTCCGGCACCCTCTCCGGGACGGTACCAGCCCAGGGCCTGGCCCAGATATGTGGCAACGAAGGCGCCAACGATCCCGAGGATGGTCGTAAGGATGAACCCGGAGGGTTCGTTGTCCCCCGGCATGATGAATTTTGCGATCACCCCCGCGATAAAGCCGATAATGATAGTCCAGATAATACTCATGCTTCGCTCCTCCTGCATAGATAACAGCGACAGTTCGAAGGTTATGAGGTGGGTAAACGCCCCTCAGGTGTGTACTTGTCGATTGCCTGGGGCAGCTCGCGCGACAACCTTCCGAGAATTTCCTCTTGAGAAAGCCCGGTCTCCTTCTCGAGTTTGTCTAACACGTCGGGGCCGATTGCTTCCCGCAGCTGCGGGGGCGATATCTCTTTGTTCGGCCCCGAACTGACCCAAGACCGAGCCTCGTCCCCGTGGCCGTTTTGATTAAATTTTTCCAGCAGCTCGCCAATTCCGCCCTGGAGCAGTCCGCCGACACCTGCCCCGCTCAGCATGCCCGTGAGGTTGCTGAGCAAGCCGCCAAGCGGCTGTTGGGCATTGGCGGGCTCGAGAGATCCAGAACCCGGGCCTTTGAGAAACTCCGCCAGCTTGTCCCGATTCTGATAACCCGCGATGGCGAGCAATCCGAGAAGTGCAGTCATGGACGGCATTCCGCGGCTCATTTTGTCACTCCGTAAAAGGTTAGACAGCTCGAACTCAGTCAGTCCGGTTCTGTTCCTGGCCCTGCCTTCTCGGTTTGCCGCATCCGGCGCAGGCCTGATAAAAGAGGGTGGATGAGCGGCAGCGAAAGATGCGTCAATCAGTCCCAGTGTCCATCGCACTCTACGTGGTGGTGACCGGCAGCCTTCTGGCTGCCTGTGGTGTGCATGCAAATACGAATGCGCGAACGTTGCCTTTCGCGCGATCGAGACGGACGCCAAGCTGCCTGCCGCATATTGCCGTCTCTTCCGCTCGTGGTTCGCATTCGGATTTCCGGCGTTCGCAGCCGTGCTGGCGATCTTCTGGCTGATGATCGCCCACCCAGCTACTCCATCGCCAAGGGAATACCCGTTCGACCAGGCGAGCCATGTGCCCGTGATCGGCTGCAGGATCACGGCATTTACCGTGAACAATCTCTCTACCTAAGGCGGCATCGATCGGCCGCAGCACGGTCCCGCCGTTACCGCGCGCTATCTAAGTGGGCAATAAATCTAGGCTGAGGCTCAGGTGACGAGACTGACGAGACGCAGGTCGGCTTTCGCGGGCATCGCAGACGCGGGCTCGCCGACGATCCGGCGCAATTCGGCCGCGACGCCATTCAGCACTGCGCGTTTCTCCTTCATCCGCTTCGAGTGATTGTAGACCTTGCCGGTAACGGTCGGTACGATCTGCTCCGCTTTCTTGCCCGCAGCATGATCGAGGCACTTCGCGATCCACACGTCGTCAAAGCCGAGATCGCCGGCCAACGTCGCTGCTGTCCGGCGAAGGTCATGCGGCGTGAATGGCTTGAGGCCGAGCAGTTCGCAGAGGCCGGCGGTCTTAGTTTTGTCCTTGTTCCTCTCGTGCTTAGTGCCGCGCAGCGCGTCCGCCATTGCCTTGCGGTGGATCGGCTGGCCCTTGTACATCGGGCTCTCGAACACAAACTGCTGACGGTCCGAGGCGAGCGCCTCCTTGATGATTTCGACGGCCAGATCAGACAGTGGCTGCTGGATCACCCGGCGCTTCTTAACCCGCTTGAGCGGGACGTCGAAGCGCGGGTATTCGCCATCGAGGTCAAATAGCTCGTCCCGGTGCGCACCGAGCAGTTCACGAGAGCGCAGCATGGTGACCAACTCGAACTTGAGCGCCAGCCGCGTCCGCCGGTCATAGGGGAGGTCGTTGCGGTCTAGCCCGTGCCAGAAGATCCTGATTTCATCCTCGGACAGAACCCGAGTACGAGGATGCTCAGCGTCCAGCTTGGGCAGGTTGACGCAGGGGCTGGCCGTCACGTAGTCGCGGCCCGCTTCTGCCGCCCCGTTGAACAGGCCCGAGGCCCCTTTACGCATATGGCGCGCGTTGCTGACCGAGGGCTTGCCGAACTTGCACCCGACGATATCGTTCGAGAGCGTGGCGATGTCGTGCTTGGTGACCTCCATGGCCAGCTTCTTGCCGAGGCGAGGGCGGATAAAGCGGTCAAGGTGGCTCGCCGTGTTCTCCCAGCTTTCCAGCCGAGGTCGCATCTCGCCGTCCGGCTTTTTGCCTGGCGTCTTCATCCGTTTGATGCGCTCGTCGATGATCTCGGCGACGGTCTTGCCGCGTTTCGCTTTTGCGGTCTTCTGGTCGTGGAAGGTCTCGGCAAGCGCGTTGCCGCCCATGGCCTTGAGGCCGTAGACCTTGCTGCGGGCGTCCTCGATCGTGAAGGTTTCCGGATTGTAGACGCCGAGCCAGCCGGTGCGCTGCTTGCCGGACTGCCTGTCGGTGAACTTGAAGGCGAAGGTGGCTAGGCCTGCCGCGGTGATGCTGACGTAGAGGCCAGGGCACTTGCGGTCGTAGAGCTTGGTCCGCTTGGGGACCCGCTTCTCGTACATCCGGTCGGTCAGAATGACGCTGCTGTTGTGGCCCCGCTTGCCGGCGCGGGAAGGGACAATGCTACTATCCATGTGGTTTCGGCTCCTAAGGCTCGGGACCAAAGGGCTCGGCTTTAGGGCTTTCAGTCTGTCGTGCGGACGCTGAAGGCTTAGGGCCGGGCCCTTATTTTGGTGAAGCCCGCTGAAACAGCCCATATCAGGTAGTGGAAAAGCACTTGTTTTAAATGGCTTTCTTAGTTTCGGCGTGTTTCACCGAATGCCAAAATAGAGACGTGTGGTCCTGACGCCCGGAGTTTGTGCGCCAAGTCTTGTGGTGATGCATGTGGCCCAACCGGGCTCGCGCACCAGTGATCCGCAAGGCGACGGGGGCAATAGTGTATCGCTCCCCAGGGAGATCACGACATAAGCCGTCAACGCACTGCGCAGGGAAGGCTGGATGTCCTGTCTTCACCTCTATGCCGTTGTGCAGCCTCTTGTAGCGCAATATTCGCACAGTGAACCGCGGGTGCCAGCCGGCACCCGGCCTTCCCTGCGCCCTCTTTGGCGACAGTGCAGAGCTCGGGCGCATTGCGTCGCGAGAACGCCAGTTCGTGTCGGATAATCGCGCGGTGTAAATTGATCGACGTTAATCATATTGATATGCAGGAACCGTTGTTCCCGCGCAAGCCCGCAGCCCCGGCACATCGCGAACGTGAGCGGTCAGGCGGCGCGCTGCGACCCACGTCGGCCTCTAAGGGCTTCCTCCTTGGAACGGGCATCAGTCCAGGGATTTGGAGCAGCAGCCTGATTGGAAACTTCATGAACAAGCCTGATGCCATGATTTCGAAGGCCCGCCTCACAAGGGTTACCGATGATATCTGGATGGCCGATGATCGACCGATAAACGCTGCTGGGTTGCAACTGCCGGTGCGCATGACGGTCATCAGGCTCTCCAACGGCGATCTCGTGTTGCACTCACCGGTGCGATATTCTTTGGCCCTTCGCGATGAAATGGGAAAATTGGGGTCAATCAAGTTCCTTTTGGCGCCGAATGTCGCGCACTGGATGTTCCTGCCTGCGTGGCAAAAGGAGTTGCCGCATGCCGTGACATACGCTGCGCGGGGCCTTGCGGCGCGGCGGCAGGTTCGAAAGGCCGGTGTTCGGATCGATCAGGAACTCGGCGACATTGTGCCCGACGCATGGACGGCGGAATTCGAAACCATCGCCGTCAATGCTCCGATGTTTTCCGAGGTCGAGATATTCGACAAACGCAGCCGCACGCTGATCCTCACGGATCTCGTCCAGAATCTGAACGCGAGCCACCTTCCGGCTCTGACCGAGGCTGTCGCAAATGTGCTGGGCATCACCAAGCCCGACGGACGAGCTCCGATTTACTTGCGGCTCCTGTCGCACCTCGGCGGCCGTTCGGTGCAGGCCGCAGCCGAGCGGCTTGTGGACCTTGCTCCCGAGCGTGTCATTTTCGCGCATGGCGATTGGTTCGCTACGGAGGGATCTGCCCGACTTCGACGATCCCTGCGCTGGATCCTTCCAATGGTAGACGCGGCGGCACCGACGCGGCCAAATGCCGGCAGACGCGTGGTCATCACTGGCGCATCCAGCGGAATTGGCCGAGCCGCGGCGCTTGCGTTCGCGCGCGAAGGCGCCAGCGTCACGCTGGCCGCGCGACGCGGTGAAGTTCTGGCGCGGCTTGCAGCCGAATGCGAGGCGCTCGGGGGGGCGGGCGTTGGCAGTCCCGACCGATGTCACTGACGCGCAGGCGGTAAAGATTCTAGCCTGGCAGGCAGAGGACACGTTCGGCGGCATCGATGTCTGGATCAACAATGCCGGCACGGGCGTGTTCGGGGCCTATCAGGACGCCGATCTGGCGCTTCATCGCCGCACGATCGAGGTAAACTTGCTGGGAACGATGCACGGTGCTTTCGCCGTGCTTCCGATCTTTTTGCGTCAAAAGCGCGGGATCCTGATCAACAACATTTCGCTAGGAGGCTGGGCGCCCACGCCGTTCGCCGCCGCCTACACGGCAAGCAAATTCGGCCTGCGCGGGTTCACCGCTAGCCTGCGTCAGGAGCTCGGTGCGCACCCCAACATTCATGTCTGCGGCGTGTTTCCGGCGATGGTTGACACGCCGGGCTTCGTGCACGGCGCGAACGTGTCCGGAAAGCAGCTCGATCCTGGTCCGATGCTGTATCAGTCCGAAGACGTCGCCCGGACATTTTTGAGTCTGGTTCAAGCACCTCGCGACGAGGTGGCCGTCGGCTGGCCGGCACGCGCCGGTCAGATGTCGTATGCGATCGCTCCGAAGCTGACGGAGGATCTGCTGGGACGAGCGTTTCGTTTCCTGCTGTCGCGCGCGCGACGCGCGCCGATCAACGAGGGTAGTCTGATCAACGTCTCGTCGGACGGTACTTCGGCGGATGGCGGTTGGCTGGCGAGGAAACAGCTTCCGCCGGCTGGCATCATCAGCGCGGGGCTTGTGATGGTCGGTATTGCTGCCTGTGTGGCATTGGCCGTGTCCGCGGCCCGCTCTCCGCGCAGGCCCAAAGTGAGAGCGCGCGGAGGTCGTCGCCGTCACGGCAATGCGTAGGCCCTAATGTAATCACCGAGTTTGGTACCGAACGAGCCGTGACCGCCATCGACCGTCACGACATACTGCTTGCCGCCGGACTCGTACGTCATCGGCGTCGACTGCCCGCCAGCGGGAAGCCGATCCTGCCAGAGCAGCTTGCCATCGTCGACGTCGAACGCCCTGATGTAGTTATCCATCGTTCCCGTGATGAAGAAGATGCCGCCAGCCGTCATCATTGGTCCGCCCAGCATGGGCACGCCGAGCTTGAAGGGGAGTGGAACAGGTGCCTGATCGCGGATCGTGCCGATGCGATGCTGCCAGACGACCTTGTTCGTCTTGAGGTCGATAGCTGCAACGGTTCCCCAGGGCGGCGCAAGGCAGGGGATGCCGAGCGGCGAAAGGAAAATGCCGAGATCGACGCCATAGGGTGCGCCGTACATCGGCTGCACGCCGAGTTCTGTGCCAGGCGGATGTGCTGCATTCGGCGCCGCGGGATTGTCTTTTCCGCGCGGCACGAGGCGGGAGATGAAGGGGATGGATTGCGGATTTGCGATTGCGATCTGCCGCCCTGCATCGACGGCGATGCCGCCCCACTCGAACATTCCGAAATCGCCGGGGAACACCAGCGTGCCTTGCTCCGATGGCGGCGTGAATGGCCCTTCGTAACGCAGGCGCTTGAACTTGATGCGGCAGGCGAGCTGGTCGAACATCGTACTGCCCCACATCTGCGTGCCGGTCAGCATGCCGCGCGGGCGGAAGCTCAATTCGGAGAAGGGTTGGGTCGGCGACAGCCGGTCGCCCGACGCAGGCCCCTGCGGCACCGGTTTCTCCGGCATCGGCACCAGCTGGTGCCCGTCGCGGCGGTCGAGCACGAAGATATCGCCGGTCTTGGCTGGAATGTAGATCGCGGGGATCACTCCCTGGCCGACCCGAAGATCGACCAGACTTGGCTGCGATGGCATGTCCATGTCCCAGAGATCGTGATGGACGTTCTGGAACGACCAGCGCAACTTGCCGGTGGCGATATCGAGCGCGACCAGCGCGGAATCGTAGCGCTCCTTGTCTGCCGAGCGGTCGCCGCCCCAGATGTCAGGAGAGCTTGAGCCGAGCGGGACGTAGACGAGGCCCAGATTTTCGTCGACCGCCGAGATGCTCCAGGAATTGGGCGAGCCAGCCGTAAAATGATGTGAAGCCGAAGGCATCTCGTTCGGGTCGGAATTGCCGGCATCGAATGCCCATATCAGGTGTCCAGAATAGATGTCGAAGCCACGAATCACGCCGGAAGGTACGCGGTCCGAGTAGTTGTCGATGACGGCTCCGCCGACGATCAGCATTTTGTCGGTCACGACTGGCGGGGAGGTTCCCTCATAAAACCCGAGCGTCGTCACCTCGCTACCCTGCTTGAGGTCGATTTGCCCGTGATCACCAAATCCTTCACAGGGTTTGCCGCTCTCGGCGTCCAGTGCGAACATGCGACCATCGTTTGTCGGCAGGAAAATCCGTGCCGGGCATTCGCTCGGGGCAGCAGCGCCGTCAGCGGTTTGCGCGCCGGATTTGGCAGCGTGATAGGCCACGCCGCGGCACGTCATATGCTGGAAGGCCTTGTTGTGTTGAACGTGCGGGTCGAACTTCCAGCGCAGTTTCCCCGTCGCGGCTTCGAGCGCAAACACGATTTGGTGCGGAGAGCAGGTGTAGAGGAGATCGCCGGCCTTGAGCGGCGTCGCCTGATTGGTGATCTCGTCCGGATCATCAGGTCCCTTGTGGTCACCGGTCCGAAACTCCCACACCGGCTTGAGGTCCTTCGCATTGTCTTTGGTGATCTGGTTCAACGAGGAATATCGGGTGCCGAAGCCGGTACCGCCATAGGCTGTCCAGTCCGCGCCCGCCGCAGGCCCGGCCGGCGTTGCAGCTGCTGATGTGTCGCTATCCGGCAGAACGCCTGCGATGGCGCGGCGGTCCTTGACGAGCGAAACGCCCAGAACAACTGCTGCAATGATGAGGACGAGGCCAAGAGCCGATCGCGCCGCTCGTAATCGCGGCATCAAGCGCGCTGAAACCAAGGGCAATAGCAGCCATACTCCGAGTGGCACGAGAATGTCACCGCGGGGTGCCAGTGACCAAAAATCCAGCCCGACCTCCCACATGGCCCACGCCATTGTGCCGAGCAGTAGTGCAGCATAAACCCAGAGCGCGGCAGCGCGGCGGTTCGCCAGCAGCCAGCCGATGACCAGAAGAGTGACTGCGGCAATCACATAATAAGGAGAGCCGCCCAGGGTGGTAAGCCAGACGCCGCCGAGAAACAGATACAGACCCATTATGGCGAGAACCACAATGGTAACGGCAAGCCAAGGCGTTTCGCGGAAGAGGGTGTTGAAAGGGATCATCGGAGGTTGCTCGGCTAGTTGAGCGTGTAGAGAAAAGCTGCAATATCGCGAGCGTCGTTCTGCGGGATGCCCATCCCCGGCATTGCATTGCCTGGCAACATCCGTTGCGGATCCTCGATCCAGTACGCCATGTTGTCGGGCGAATTTTGAATGAAGCCAGCAATGTAGGTCCGTGTTCCCACGCGTCGGAGCGGCGGACCGACGTTGCCGTCCGCACCCGCAATGCCCGGAATCTCATGACAGCTTCCGCACTGGTAATGCGCGATCAGCTTCGCCCCACGATGCGCGTCACCATCGAAATTGTCCGGTCCGGCGGCTTTGCTCTGCCCGCAGGCGCCAAGCCCTGACGCCATCAAAGAGGCGATCACCACGCGAATGACGGGACTGGCAGGGTTGTGGCCCATGAACTGCTCCGATCGCTTGATCAGGGTTTCTGGCCGAAACCGAACGTCTTGGTTGCCGACCACGGATCGGTCGTTGAGACCTGCTCGCTTGGGACCTGCTCGACCTCTGGTGAGAGCGGGTTTGCCGAGAACGTGCGACCCCATTGATGGCTCGGCTCGTTGCCGATCTTGCCGATATAGGTCACGAGGTCCCAGATCACGCTGTCCGGCAGCACGCCGCCCCAAGCGGGCATCCCATTCGGCCGGCCCTGATAGATCGAGAGATAGATATTTTCAGGCTGCGCGCCATAAGTGAACGTGCTGTTGCTCAGCGCCGGGCCCATGCCGCCGCCGCCGTTAGCCGCATGGCAGCCGATGCAGTTGAAATTGACGAAGTAGGTCATTCCGCGCTGCTCCGCATTCGGGTCGCCCTGCGAAGGATTTTTGATTTGCGGCGGATTTGGCTGCGCGCCGGGAAAGAGATGGGTGACCGGGACCTGCATGAACACGCCCGGCCTGCCGTTGCCGACGCTCTCGCCGAAGTTCGGGCGCGCCGCCACGGTCGGGACCTGTGCCTCCTGCGATTGCGGGAGGCTTTGCTGGGCGCCTGCAGGACCGCTTACGGCGATCAGCAGCAATACGGAGGTGGCAATCGCACGCATCACTGATGTCCTCCGGAAGCGGTTGCCGGGAGTTCGACGAGGGGCACGCCGTAACTGCGAAGCAGCGAGATGATGTCGGACCGATGCTCATCGATGAAGGAGTTCAATCGGTCACGCAGGGCGTGGTCGCCCTTGCGCACGCCCATCGCGATGGCGAACTGGAATTGCTGGGGCGCGAAGCGTTCGCCGTCCTGCACTGGGGTGACCGTGAGAGGCACTGGCGAATGCTGAGCGAAGTAGCCGCCCAGCGGCCCCCATGCGGCGGCGACGTCGATTTCGCCGTGCTCGACTGCCTCGATCAAGCGTGCGGGCGGGTCAGCTTGGCGGTAATCGCCATAGATTGAGTAGCCTCGGACGTTGTCCACGATGCCTTGCTCACCAAGCGCCTCTGCCGGTGGTGGATTATTGCCGTCGTCGCCGACGAGATGTACGCCGATGACAAGATGATGCAGGCGCGGGTCAAGCAGGGAGGACAGATCGAGATTCTGATCCTGCCGGGTAACGAAGACATAGGTGGAGCGATAATACGGCTTGGTGGTCTCCACCAGATCGTAGCCGGCAGGCACGCCCATCACGACGTCGCACTTTTCGGCCCTCAGGGTGTTGCGGACAAATCCACGGCGCTGTACCCACCAAGTGTAGACGACCTGCTTTCTAAAGGACTGCGCGATCATCGTCGCGAGCTTGTTTTCGAACCCTGCTTCCGCGCTGTTGGAAAACGGCAGATTGTTCGGATCAGCGCAAACGCGAAGTTCGCCATCTGGCGCCGCGATTGCGGGAGAAGCGAGCCCGATCAGACAGCCAAGGGTGATGGCGGCACAATCACTGCGCAGGCGCATGACCGTTATCCTGACCAGTGGCGCCAAGCCTGAACACCAGCAGTTCGCTGCCGCCGGTGGTGTAGAACGGCAGGTCCTGCGTCGCACCTGTAAAGCCGAGTGCGCCATTGCGCACGCGTGGATCGACCTCCGCGTTGGCCACCACACCGGGCCAGCCGCCCACACCCGACAGGATCGCGATGTATTGTTGTCCGTCCGAGCCGCGGTAGGAGATCGGCTGGCCGATGAAGCCGGAGCCGGCACGGAATTGCCAGAGCACGTGCCCATTCTTTGCATCCACCGCCTTGAACAGACGATCCATGGTTCCGTAGAACGCGACATCGCCGGCCGTTACGAGTGCCCCGCTCCAGACTGGAAGCTTTTCGTGGATTTCCCAGATCTTCTTCCGCGCGATCGGATCCCACGCCATGAACTCGCCGCGATAACCGCCGGGGCCGGCATACATGTCGACGTCGGCGCCGACATAGGGCGTTCCGGCGATGTAACCGACCTGATAGGCCTTGAAGTTCATGCAGAGATGCTGATGCGGCACGTAAAGCAGCTTGGTGCGCGGCGACCACGCTGACGGCTGCCAGTCCTTGGCGCCGGGAGCGCTCGGACAGATATTTTCGATGGTCTTGCCGAGCAGCGTCGTTTTCTCTTCGTTCGGAATGATCTTTCCCGTCTTCAAGTCGACGCCCTTATAGGCATTGACGAAGTCGAACGCGTCCGCCGAGATCACTTCGCCGGTGGCGCGGTCGATGACATACATGTAGCCATTGCGCCCGGGATGGATCAGGACCTTGCGGAGCTTGCCTCCGAGCTCGAGGTCGACCAGCACATTCTCGTTAATCTCGTCATGGTCGAAGAGATCGTGCGGATTCACCTGGTAGGCCCATTTGGCGTAGCCTGTGTCCGGATCGCGGGCAAAAATGGTTGTGCTCCAGAGATTGTCGCCGCTGCGCTGGTTTGCATTCCAGGGACTTGGGTTGGCGGTACCGTAATAAATCAAGTTGAGATCGGGGTCGTAGGAGATCCATCCCCACATGGTGCCGCCGCCGACCTGCCAGCGATCGGCGGGCCAGCTCTTCACGCCGAGATCCTTGCCTTTGAGACTGTCGTAAAACGGCTTGAAGTCGTCGCCAATCAACACATCCGTGTCAGGACCCGTCGCATAGGCGCGCCAGGCGATCGCCCCGGTGTTTTCATCGAGCGCGGTGACCCAGCCGCGCACGCCAAGTTCGCCCCCGCTGTTCCCGATGAGAACTTTACCCCTCACAACGACGGGCGCCATTGTGATGGTCTCGCCCTTGTTGATCTCGCCAAGTTTCGTATGCCAGAGTTCCTTGCCCGTCTTGGCATCGATCGCGGCGGAATGGTTGTCGAGCGTGTTCAGGAAGATCTTGCCGTTGTCAAATGCGAGTCCGCGACTGACGACGTCACAACAAGCAACCCCTGCCGCTGCGGGCTCGGGCTTCGGTGCGTAGGACCATTTAATCTCGCCCGTGGTGGCATCCAGCGCAAAGACGCGATTGGGGTAGGGGCCAGCATAGGGGCCGACCACATACATCATGCCATCAATGATGAGCGGGGCGGCTTCCTGGCCGCGGTCGGCTCCGATCGAGAACGTCCACGCAAGCTGCAAATGCGCGGCGTTGCTCGCGTTGATCTGGTCAAGATCGCTGTAGCGCGTATTGGCGTAGTCGCGGGCAGCCATTGGCCATTGACCGGGGTCCTTCATCCTTGCGGCAAGATCGCTTTGGGCAAAGGCGGGTGATAGCAACACGCTGCAGGTGCAAAGCGCGCCAAACGCTCGGCGCAATCGCCGCCCGACGCGAGGGATTAACATAGGTGAATTCTCCACTGCGTTGGCTAGGCCGTGCTGCGTTGCAGGCCGCTTTGCGCACGTACAAACCTCGCGCCTGTGCTTGGTTCCTAACGCTGCTTGGGAGCGTCTGTGCTACCGCACGACGTTGCCTGAGACAGCAGCGCCAAGATCGACTCCGATCTGATCTTCTTTGCCATTGCACTTGGGATGACCAAATCCGGATGGGCTTTTGCCGTCGGGGCCCATGTCATAGATGATCGCATCCTTCATGTTTGGGCTGACCCCCGCCGGCACACGATCAAGTCCGAGCTGGTGTCGGACCCGCCAGGCGACATTGTGATCGGCGCAAGAGCTGTCGCCGCTGACACCCAGCGCGCCGGCGATGCCCTTGTCGTCATAGAGCGCAAGCCCGCCGCCGAAGACGATCACTCCGCCGACGGGCTTGCCGACCATGGGATCATGATCGGTCCCAAATTGGTCCGGCGTGCCAGCATAGATCGCTTCAGGGGATGGTGGATTACTCAACCCCGCGCCGAACAGGAATCCACCGGGCTGGGCGCCGGCATAGAGGTTGGCTGTCGCCATCGCCGTGCTTTTCAAGCTGAAGGCGTTGGCCGTGTTTGCCTTTTCGGCCGCGATTGCTCGGCTGCCGAGCCATTGATCGTCGACCTTGCCGCCGCTAAAGGCGACGGCGCAGACGATGCCCTGTCGGTTCACGACCGCAGCCCATTCGTTGTTGTCGAGGCCGCCATTAGTGGGGCTGCCGCCAGGCTTCACGCTCTTTCGAAGAGTATTTGCGAGATGGTCATGGTCAATGGGGCAGGGCGCTGCCGCTTGGGGCTGATCCTGCGCGAACGCGGTGGCCGAAATCGAACATGTTGCCGCCATGACGGCTGCTATTGCCAGAGCAGAATGTTTAGCCATAGGCGCTCCGCAGAAGTTGTTTATAGCAGGCGAACGTCGGTTGCATCACGCGGTTCCTATGAAGAGGCCGAGCTAGATCAATCGGCCCGGATGGGACGCAAGCGGGAATGCTCCTCCATCGCGGTCAACCAGCGATAGGCGAAGAATAGCGCCGCGCCGGTGTAGAGAATGCCCATGGGCATCCACATCAGCATGCCGGCGAGTTGCTGGTCCTCGAGCGGCGTCAGTCCGAATTCATCTGCAAAGACATCTTGGGATGGAATCCACAGGCGGGTCGACAGAGTGAGCAGCGCGCCGAGCACACCGGAGTGCATTACGGTGACGAACAGGCAGACAATTGCGATACCGTCACGAAGCCGTACGCTGCGACCGGCCCCGCGGCCATGCAGCAGCATCCACCAGAACAACAATGCGGTTGCAAAGAAGCTGATGTGCTGCAGGCGGTGGATGCCGGTGTTTTGCAGGGCCCAGGCATAGAGTGGCGGCGCATGCCAGATCCACAGCGCGAGACCGTGGAGAGCCGTCGCGCTGATAGGGTGGCTGATCAGCGCCCATGGCCGTGCCACGATCGGCAGGTTCAAGCATCGACCTGCCGCGGGACGAAGCGCAGCCGGCAAGCTCCACATCATCGGCCCATTGATGCGGGCAAAGGCCATCAAAGGCGCGCCCACGACCATGAGCAGCTCGTGCTCGACCATGTGGGCGGTGAACAGGCGCTCGCCGAGCCAATGCAGGGGCGAGGTCAGCGCGAGTGCCACGATCAGCCATCCCGTCCAGAATGCAGCGACCTGGGCGAAGCTGACACCGCGTCCGCCGCCGGCATGGTGCCAGAGCCGCTGCGTTCCCCCGTAGAAGCCGATGCCGACGACGTAGAGCGGACTTAAAAGCCAGGGATCGAAGCTCCATAACGATCCCGGATCGACCTGCGAGATGCCATGGGCCATCGCCGGCCGTACAAGCAGGGCGAGAAGAAGCGCGAGCAGGCTCAGCGCAGGCATGGGCTGATCATCAACGAAGCCGCAAGCTGGTTTGCGATCACGAGCGCGAACAGGACGCCGCTGCCGACTCCTAGCCACGCCATGAACGTCCGGGGACCCCCGCCCTGCGCATCGGCCCATTCGGCGCCGGCGCCGCGACGAACGGCGCGTGCGGATATCGCGGTGCCGACGAGGGCGACGATAGCCAGTGCCGCCCCCATGATAGTGCCACTCACGCGCGTCGTCTCGCAGGAGAAGTGCGCGAACGCGTAGACGCCTTGCAGGTTAATCCCCCAGGCAAGCGGACCGAGCGCGACCCCGGCCCAGTAGAGCAGTCTTGTATGGGTATCGTTGGCCGTCATAGGCGCGGCACCCAGTCGAGCAAAGCGTAAAGCGGCAGCCAGGCCAGCACGACAAAATTCCAGTAGAATACGTTGTCGGTGACGTCGCTGAACCGGCGCGGCCTGGCGTGACGGGTGAACATCAGCACCGTCAACACCACCGTGTCGCCGAGATCGGTGGCGAGATGCGTCGTATGGAGTCCGAGGATGAGCCAGACGATCGATCCGTAGGCAGAGTTGTCCCAACGCGTGTTGAGATGCGCGAATTCAAAGCCGCGGAGGACCAGCAGAACGATGCCGATCAGCGACATCACAATGAGGCCAATGCGCACTTTCGTGAGGTCCTGCCGGTGCGCAACGCGATTGGTCATCTCGTTCGGGATGATGCTCAACAGGTAAATTGCGACCTCGACCGTGCCCGGCCAAAGATCCGGAGGCGCGGCACCGATCGGCCAATCGGAATTTACGGCATAGAGATAAAGGTATGTACCGATCGCAATGGCGAATCCCATACCCTCAAGCGCCATGAAACCCATGGCGCCCCACCATGGGCCACTTTTCGGGCCGTAGCCATAGGTTGGCAGTTCGGCGACGTTGCGGACGATGGTTTGTCTCACTCCTCGTCCTCCTTGCTGCCGGTCGGCCAGAACCAGCCGATCAGAGCGACGGCCATCGGAGGGGTGCCCCAGAGCACAGCCCAAGGTGTGAAGATCGAACCGATAAAGAAAATGGTTGTCGCAATCGCCGTGATGAGCGGCCAAACACTCGACTCAGGCGAAGCCTCGCGGGTCTGAGGGTCGGCCTCCGCGAGCGATGTCAACAAGACTTCGCGTCGCTCGACGCTGAGCCCGGCGACGACGGGAAGACTGTCGCTGTCGAACCATAGGGGATCGCGGTGCTTGACGACGGGAATACGATCGAAATTGTGCGGCGGTGGAGGTGAGGAGGTCGCCCATTCCAGCGTCGAAGCGTCCCAGGGGTTATCGCCCGCAAGGGCGCCGCTGCGAAGGCTGGAGATCACGTTGACGAGCAGCAGCGCAAAGCTGATCGCGAAAATCACGGCGCCGCCGCTGGACAGAAGATTCAGATGGGCCCAGTCCATGTCGGCAGTATAGGTATAAACACGTCGCGGCATTCCGATCAGCCCGAGGATGTGCATCGGAAAGAACGCGACATTGAAGCCAACAAAGGCGAACCAGAAATTCCAGCGGCCGAGCCGCTCGCTCATCATACGGCCGGCGATTTTCGGGAACCAGTAATAGACGGCTCCGATGAGAGGGAAGACCGCGCCCCCGATCAGAACATAATGGAAGTGCGCGACCACGAAATAGGTGTCGTGCACCTGGGTATCGATCGGCACCGATGCGACCATGACGCCGGACAGGCCACCTAGCACGAAGATCACCAGGAAGCCGAGCACGAACAATAGCGGCGTTCGGTAGACTGGGCGGCCGTCCCAAAGCGTCGCCAGCCAGCAGAAAATTTGCAGCCCGCTCGGCACCGCGATCAGCATGCTGGAGGCCGTGAACAGGCCGGCGCCGAGCTGCGGCAGGCCGGTCACGAACATATGGTGGACCCACAGACCGAACGAGAGAAATCCGGTCGCGATCAGTGAAAGAATGACGACGGGATAGCCGATCACGGGGCGCCGGCAGAACGTTCCGAGGATCGCCGAGACCATGCCCGTGCCGGGAATGAAGATGATGTAGACCTCGGGGTGACCGAAGAACCAGAACAGGTGCTGCCAGAGCAGCGGATGTCCGCCGGAGGAGGGGTCGTAGAAACGGGTATTGACGAGGCGATCAAGGATCAGCGACGTCGACGCGACCATGATCGATGGCATCGCGAACATCACTAGGAAGCTCGAGACGAGCATCGCCCAGACGAACAGCGGAATGCGATCGAGCGTCATACCGGGGGCGCGCAGCTTGAAGACGGTGACGACGATTTCCACGGAAACCGCCAGCGCCGCGACCTCTGTGAAAGTGATCATCTGCGCCCAGACATCGGGCCGTTTCGTCGGCGTGTATTGCAGGGACGAGAGCGGGACATAGGCAAACCAGCCGACATCCGGTCCGGTATTGACTAGGAAAGAGATCCAGAGGAAGCAGCCGCCGAAGAGATACATCCAGTAGCTGAAGGCGTTCAGGCGCGGAAAGGCGATGTTGCGCGTGCCCACCATGAGCGGCACGAGGTAAACAGCGAATGCCTCCATGACGGGCACGGCGAACAGGAACATCATCGTCGAGCCATGCATCGTGAAGATCTGGTTGTACTTGTCTGGTGACAGGAACGTTTGTTCCGGCCTCGCCAGCTGAATGCGCATCAACACTGCAAGGATGCCGCCGAGTGTCAGGAACGCGAATGCAGTCGCGATGTAGCGGCGACCTATGACTTTGTGGTCGACGGACATCAGCGCGCCGAGGAGTCCGGAAGGCGTACGCCAGACAGTTTCGAGCCGTGTCGACAGCTGCAAGCCGTTCAGCGCGTCGTCCCGCAATTCGCGTTCGTCAGCTGCCATGCTCACTTGAGCTGCTCCAGATAGTGCAGAATTGCGATGAGTTCGTCCGATTGCACCGGCATCTTCGGCATGAAATTGCCGGGCTTGATGTGCTGGGGATCGGCAATCCAGGCGCCGAGCGTCGCCGGCGCCATCGGCAGCGTCCCGGCCGCGACAGTCGTGCGACTACCGACATGTGTCAGATCGGGCCCCAGCTGCCCGCCGGCCAGCGTTCCGCGAATATTGTGGCAGAGTGCGCAGCCCCTCGCGCGGAATAGCTGCTCGCCCTGCTTGCCAAGCTGGTCCGCGGGACTATTGGCGCTCTGGTTTTCGTGATCCCGCCAGCGGCCGAATTCGTCCGGCGGCAATGCGAGCACGGCGAACGCCATATGGGCGTGCTGAAGTCCGCAGAACTCGGCGCACTGTCCGCGGTAGACGCCAGCATTTTTAGCCGTGAATTGAAGCTCGTTGGCCTGCCCGGTGACCAGGTCCATCTTCCCGGTCAGGCTCGGGACCCAGAAGCTATGGATCACATCGGCGGATTCCAGCTCCACTTTCACCGGCTGACCGGTGGGAATCCGGATCTCGTTGGCGGTCACGAAGCTCCGGTCGGGGCTATCACCTTCATAATGCACCTCCCACCACCATTGATGGCCGATGATCTTGAGTGTGAGGGCACTGTCGTCCTTGGCGAACACGGTGCGCTGACCGGCATAGCTGACGATCGAGAGCCCGAGCACGATCACGAGGGTCGCGAGTCCTAATCCCAGCACGACGCGACCAGTGGCTTGCTCGAACGGCAAGTGCAGCGCGAGCGGCCGTTCGGCGGCGCGCTTTCGACGCAACAGACCAATGCCGAGCACAATCACGACGGCGAGCCAGACGATTGCCGCGATCATCAGAAAGACGAAGAGGGTGCGAAGGATTTGATCGGACTGAATTCCATGGGGGTCGAGCGCGGACTGCCGCCCGGCGCAGGCAGCCAGCGGCAGTGTCACAAATGGCACCAGGGCCGTTCGCATTCGGACAGGCATCGATGTTCGCCGTGCTCCCCTGTGGGAGGCGGAACCGGTCAATCGTATGAAGGTTCCTATTCATGTGTGTGTGTCGGTTTGCTGAATTGGAGCCGCCAAGCTCGGGGACGTCGGCGAGCGCGGAGGCGCCTGGGCCGAGCTGCTTGTGACGCTGAAAGTGCAGTCCGCCTCAAGCACGACCGCGCCATCATTCTCAATGCAGTCAATGCCTTGATGTCGGATTGCAGCACGCACATCGGCCTCCGCCACGCGCTGGCGCCGCGTGGCGTCGTGCGCAAACTACCCGTTGTGAAGCAGAAGCGCGGTCTGCGGATTGACGACCACTCGCAAGCTGCTCCGGTGCGCCACTAAAAATGCGATGATGAATTGCAGCCCGATCGGGATGACGAACCCGACCAACGACTGCGCCACGCTGATACTGCCTGAGAGGACGCCATTGGCAAAATGCGGAGCCGAGCGCAACTGTGACCATCAGATCGAACGCAGACCATTTGGCGAGCGTTCGAGGACTGGCGATGCGGAGCAGGACAACCAGCGCTACGTAGGTAGCCGTCGTGCCGATGGCGGTCCGCAGGAGAGGCGCGCAACCTTTAAAGAATACCTGTCCAACATTGTCCATGTGACCGGACTAAAACGGCCAGCCCTTGGTGGTGACGACGATGGCCGCATCGGCTGCAGCCATCAGCAGCAGGACGATGACGACAGCAAGGATTGCGCCCGGCTGGGCGATCGCGCGAAGGTCTTCAAGCATCTGTTGAACTCACCATCGTGTTCGGCTCCATCACCTCACGACCGGCTTTTGCGGGTCGTCCCGGCGCTGGGCAGCTTCCGTATTCCGGTCGAGTTGGGCTCGCTCGCTGCGCCGCAAATGGCCTGATCGTCTGAGGCCGTACCAAATCGCGATGCCGAGGACGACGACGCCCAGCAACAGAAGATACCATGCTTTCACGGAAGTATCTCCCAAAAGCATTCCAACTCCAGTGTTGCCCATGTGCGTGCTCCTGCTAATAAGCAGGCAATGCGGGCCTTTTATTGTCGTTCCTAAAATGCGACCCCAACGAGTTCGTACTGGTCCGAGAGTGACATGGCTAGGATTGGAGTCATTTCCCATACGCACGGCCTGATGCGGCCAGAGGCGGAGCGTTGTCTGGCCGGCGTTGTGCACATCATCCCGCCGGCGATATAGGGGCTGTCGACATCATCGATCGGCTTCGCCGGATTGCGCCCGTCACCGCGATCCGTGGCAATGTCGATATCGGCGATTGGGCAAGCGTCTATCCCGCGACGCAAACAGTGCAGATCGGCCGGCACTGCTTCTACATCCTGCACGATGTGGCGGAGCTTGAGGATAGACTGGCCCCCAACAACGTTGATGCGGTGATCTATGGCCACTCGCACAAGGTGAGCGTCAAGACGATGGCGTCCTTTCTCTCAATCCAGGGAGCGTCGGCCCGCGGCGCTTCAAGCTGCCGGTGACACTCGCCACGGTCGATCTTGACTGAACGGGCCGCTACAGCCTGTCGTCCACGCTTTGAGCGGGCTGGTCCGGTGACGGATCCGCTAGGAACACTTCCGGTGGAGCACAGTTAGCGGAGCAGAGTTCCGGAGCTGCTCCATGACCGAATATCCCAAGCCGCCGTTTCCGAGTCAGCAACAGCCGATGCCTGGCTCGACCGGCGCGATGAATCCGCGGCCAGACCACGGCGAGGAGAGCTACAAGGGCTCGGGCCGCCTCGCCGGCAAGAAGGCGATCATCACCGGCGGCGATAGCGGCATTGGCCGTGCCGTTGCGATTGCTTACGCCCGGGAGGGAGCGGATCTCGTCATCGCCTACTTGAACGAGGACGATGATGCTGCCGAGGTCAAGGCGCTGATTGAGCGTGAAGGCCACAAGGTCGTCCTGATTGCCGGCGATATCAGTCGTCCCGATCATTGTCTTGCCGTCGTGCAACGCGCTGTCGATGAACTCGGCGGGATCGACATTCTGGTCAACAATGCGGCTCACCAGGCGATGTTCGAGGACATTGCCGACATCAGCGACGAGGAGTGGCAGATGACGTTCGCGGTGAACATCCATGCGATGTTCTACTTGGCCAAGGCGGCTGTGCCGCACATGCGGCCGGGAGCTGCAATCGTGAACACCGCCTCGGTGAACTCCGACACGCCGAACCCGAGCTTGCTCGCCTACGCCACCACCAAGGGCGCCATCCAGAACTTCACGGGCGGGCTCGCGCAGATGCTGGCTGCGAAAGGCATTCGCGTCAATGCGGTGGCGCCCGGTCCGATCTGGACGCCGCTCATTCCGTCGACGATGCCGGAGGAATCTGTGAAGAACTTCGGCAAGCAAGTGCCGATGCAGCGCGCCGGCCAACCGGCCGAGCTTGCGACGGCATACGTCATGCTCGCGGATCCGCTCTCGAGCTATACCTCGGGTGCAACTTTGGCAGTTACTGGAGGCAAGCCCTTCATTTGAGCGGCCGACCTTGAGCGCCGCTCCTTCACAGCGTGATAACGTAGACCGCGAACGCGAGAACGATCGCGAGGCTGACTACCACAACGCTTAAGACGAGTTTCCCCATACGACGCCAATTTGGAAATAATGGTGCTGCCCCGTTGAGGTTCCATGAGGGCCGCGCTCAATCTGAGAGCTGCGTTGCCTGTGAAAATACGTACGATGCCAAGGAGACCAACCGGTGGACGTGGCAGACGCCTCAGCGATGACCGAAGCATTCGGCCTCGAGAATGATTATAGCCGCGGACAAGGCCTCATCTCATGGCGCAGGGGCGGGTGAGCCGTCGTTCGACGCGCGATCGGCTACGGCGCGCCTGTCCGACGAGTGCGCCGGATCACAGCGGCGGCGCCGCTCCGATTACTCGCCGTGGCGTTCCTGCTCGGAGTGCTCGTCGCATGGCGCCGTCGGGGAGCGCCCTATGAAACGATCGGGGCTATGCAGATGGCATGGTGCGCAAGCTCCACAAGCCTCCCTCGGCTTCTACGATCTGGCCATTGCTGCGCCACCGATGAAAGCGGCGCTGGAAGCGTGGGGCGCCGGAAGCGAAATGCCCTCGAGATAATAATGTTCGGCCGATAGACCGGCACGTCCCATTCGCCGGCCAAGGTCTTGAGCGCACCGACATGGTCGAAATGAGCATGCGTCATGATGATGGCGACCGGCAGACCGTTGCCGCCGAACCGTGCACGCGCCGCCCCGAGCAAAGGATACCAACCCCAACAGCCATCGAGCGACCGCGGGGTGCTCCCAGTACACCTCAATGTTCGATACAAAATATGGGGCAAGAATCAAATTGATCGGCCCTTCGCCGAATACCTGGTAGGCGACGTGAACGTCGCCGCTCTTTGCGTAGCGGGTGACCGGCTGTATGGAAGACCTCCCCGGTTTCGTTCGTCGCAATCCATTCAGAGGGTAGCAGCAAGACGGATACAGGCAAAGGTAGAATGTCTCCTCTTGACCCATTCGTGAAGTTGCGCCTCGTCTGGCGTAGGTCCGCTAATTGCGCCGAGCGGATCAGATTTGCTCAACCTGAGTTCTTCGCGTTGTGCCCCAATCCGAAGTGATATCCAGCACTGAGCGGGCGATGGCCTTGTTCTTGTCTTCCAATTCTTTGCAGCGTCGGGTACTTCCGAGAATAAGTCATGGCGGGCGACAGCCAGTCTCGATCCAGACGAGCGGCATTGTCGATAGCCGCCACAATATTTGCCTGTAGGAAAGGCGCAAGCGGCTTAGCAATCCGGTTGCACTAGGCCGACCTTCTCGTAGACCAGAGGATAGCCTTAGTGAGGATTTTCTGACAACGCGGGTCCTGCCAGACCGACGCCTCATGGCCAAGCGCCGAATAGAATACTCGCCCCTCGCCGTAAAATCGTTTCCAGGCGAGCGGCCAACCATAGAAGCGTTGATGCACACCGGCCTTATTGAGGTCCACCGAGCTTTGGTCGAGGCGCAGGAGCACGCGTGATCCACGATAGTCGAAGTCGCTAATCTGGTAGATTTCATCGTTCAACTGCAACGAATTCCCCAGAAACGCCACCAGTGGATCCGCAACATCAGCCACCTCGATGGTCACACCCTGATGCCAGGGATGACCGTTGAAGTAGCCGCCGATCAGATCGAGATAATCTGGCCAAGTGTAGAATGTGTCGGTGGCCGAGTGAACGCCGAGAAAGCCACGGCCCGAGCGCACAAAGTTGAGAAGTGCTATCTTTTGGGCGCAGCTCATCGGAATTTCTCCGCTGGTGTAGAACATCACAGCGGCGTACCGCTCGAGGTTTCCGGTCGAAAATTCAGACAAGTCTTCCGTTGCGATGACTTCAAAGGCACCGGAATTCCTTCCAAGCTGCGTCAGGATTGCTTCGGAAAGTGGTATCACGTCGTGCCGATAGCCGGCCGAGTATGTGAAATAGAGGACACGTTCTGGCGGGCGCTCTGCACGCGCGCCGAGCGGTCGGATTGCCGCCGCGCTGCTGACGAGTGCGATGAACTCGCGTCGCGTCACAATCCTCTCTCGATGCTTAACCGGCCAGAGCTTAGCACATATCACCGCGCCGCGCGCCCTGCGGCGCCGGCCTACGCTCGCGGGTTCAATTGATAGCCTCGACTTGACGATGTCGCTTGATGGCCCATCGCTTCCGTTGGTGCATCGCGGCGAGATGTCCGGAGTCGCGGGTAAACCGAAAGCGCCCGACTGCTGGTCAAAAGGACGCATCTGACCCTAACCGGAAATGGATGCAGCGCTCGTGCTCGAGATCTTCGTAGCTCGAAGCCCGAGGTTCCCCCTGGCTAAACACTGAGGTCGTCGATCGGGTGCCGGCGGGCACAGTTCGTCGTGTTGTGCGACTAATTGCATCACGCTCACCCACGACAGCGAGTGGCGGATCACTCTTGCTGTCCGCCTCGACAGCTCTCACGCACTAGCCGTGCAACTCGGCGAGGACCATCCCATACTTCAACAGCAGGATGAGCCTCTAAGAACTTTTTGGCTTGAGCTTCGGCGTCGTCGTCGGTTGAGCAATTGATCTCGTAAACCGCGCGAGCAACACCCGACAAATCAACCGCGTACGCAACGTATCGCATTGCAGTCCTCCAGATTGAGGATCTGCAGGCACGATTCATTTCCGGGCTTATGGTTCCCGTGCGGCGGTTGACGCGGCCAAGGCCACCAGATGGCTGCACTTTGGCCGTCCCTGGCGCTCGGAGCACTGCCGGAAGCGCATGTAGCGCTCCAGCTCGTAGACGTGAAGGTTTTCGGCCGCCGGACAATATCAAGCGGTACCGTCTGATGCGTGTCGCAGCCGAGGCACTTCACATCCAGATAGCGGTAACCTGCGTTTAGGGGCGTCTCCCAGGGTGGGGACGAGGGCTGGGCAGGGCCTCGAAACCCGAGCATGCGGGGATTCCAGCCCCTGACAGGCGAGGATTTCCGTGTTCTTGCGGGCGTCGCGGGCGCGTTCGGAAGAACACGGACTGTTGTCCCCCGACAGGTATTCGCGCGATTTCGTGCCCCTGGCCGATTGATTCCGCCAGAATGGTGCAGAAGCAAGCCGCTAGCCCTAGAGAGCCTTCAGCGAATAACGCCAGCTCTTGGTCAAGCCGTTGCGTGTGGCTCCACACGTGTCGGCGGAGACATCGCCGTATCGTCAAAGGCACGCGAGCTACGCCTCACAGCCGCAGTCGCGAATTTAGGAACGAGGGCTTGGCTTCCACATTCCTCTTTGATGACAATCGGGAGCCTCAGCATGGCAATGCAAATCGTGATGGACCACAGCGGCGATAGCAGGCACTTCTTCGACAACTGCAATACAGAAGCATTGGCAGAGGCGGAGAGGCGCTTTCTGCAATTTACTCTGAAAGGATATACTGCGGCAGTGCGGAATGGCCCGGGTGAGGTAACTAGGATAACGGCGTTCGATCCGACAGCCGAAGAGACATTATTCTTCCCGCGGCTCGTGGGCGGGTGATCACCAAGTGAAGAGAAAGGTTGATCGCATCGGCCCGTGGACTTTTCGAGGCGTCGCGGTTGGCAAGCTTTATCAAGCAGCTAAGGCCGAGAAAACGATTCAAGCTCGTGCGCTGCGGCTGCTGCGTTCTTGGCTTTCACCCGCGCAAAGGGCGGAGTTCGATAGCAAGGGATACTTCGATGTGGTAGGATGCGACAGTGGGAAGCGTTACCGCATCCGGCGGGGAACCTCCGGGAACGTCAACGAGATCGACGAGGACGGGCGGCTCGGCGCGGGCTGGTGTTTCGTCCCGCTGGGCGGCTTGGTAGAGGGCGACGTCATGCTCGCTCAAAAGATAGCTCTCGAGACAGACGAGGAGCGCACTTTAAGTGTCGCCAACAACTTCCCGGGACCGATCCGGTGGCGCCTACCCGGTAGCCGTCCATTAGAGAGGAGAGGTTCGAACGTACGTCTTTATCCAAGCTAAGAGCGCGGTCGGCATCATTAAACCTTCGCGCATTGTCCGCAGGGGACTCGCGCCTGGAGCTTTGATTGAATTCCTAGGATCCGTGCCAAAGGCCCAGAAGATCGACCCTAGCGAACGCGCGATAGAATACAGTTGCGCCTATTACACCTGCTCGCTTTGCGTGCCCATTCATGCCGACGAAGAAAAGCTCAAAACGCGCGACGGCCGGTCGATCGCCTCCACGGAGTCGAAGGAGCTGGCTGAACAAGTCGCGGCGCGGTTCAACGAACACGCTTACCAAGAAGAACAGGATCGCTGGTCGGCATAGCGTAGCCGTGCAATGTAGCGCGAGGTCACTTCGTACGAGCAACCCGGGCTCAGGGCGCCTCTAGCAAGTTAGAACATTGCCGTCCGGCCGGACGCGCCCAGACCGGCTTTGCGCATCGAGAGTGGCAAATGCCGTAAATCCGCCCAGGGCGAAGACGTCGAAAACGTGAAGCTGCACCTCCTAATTGCAGCGTATTGAAGAGAGAAACACCCAACGCCCAGCAAACCACAGCCTCCCCGCCAATGACAATGCTGCTTGCGCTTCTCCAGCGCGGCCTAGACGGTGAGAGACATTTGCGACTTCTTGCGAAGAAGCGGCCGCATGATCTACGGATGCCGGTGCGGTGAACCGATCTGGGACGACTGATGGCGGCAGTTTACCCATCACCGGCCAAGGCTCTGCCCGTAGGCGTCAGTGGCTGAGCGGACAGGCGCCTTGCCAATTTTTGCCCTGCTGATTCACAAAGGGCAAATGCAGCCGATAAATAAGGTGCTGCCTACTCGCCAGGGTGCAGTGAAGGACTTAGGGGGCCACGGTGAGTGAAAGAGGGCCGAGGGCGAGCAGGTTGTCGTTCGGATGGGAGGCACCGGTTGGATGGTTTACGATCGAGAGCGCAAGGGACCGGCGCTGATCGGAACTGAGTGGGCAGCCAATTTGACGAAGTAGCAGGCAGAGCGGGCATACCGCATTCTCTCCCGCTCACCTGGAGAGCTGGAAGGCCCGCCAACGTAGTGGCCATCCGTCGTGATTCCTCACTGCATCGGCTTTTCGGCATTGATATGCAGAACGAAAAGGACGTGCTGGAACTCGTCCGTCACTCCATCCGCCACTCCCGGCCTGGCTGCAATTTGCCGTCTAATACTTGGAGCGCCTGATCGGCCATGACCGTGGCCTCTTTCCAGGCCGCGTGCTTGTCAGGTAACTCCTCGCCTTCGTGATCGATATGCTTTTGCTCGTGTCTAACGTGAAAGAAATAGCGGGGCATGCGGAAATTCGGGCTAAACGCAAAGCTATCTTCCGCAACGCCGCTAAGCTTTTGTAAGTTCCGCCGAGCACGATCCCCAACAGTTTCGCGAGGCAGCGCTCGAGCTGCTCCATCGGGAAAGGCTTCTTGGGAAGTGGGCGTTCTCGAAACACTTCGGTACTCCGTTAGCTCCATAGCCGCTTGCGAAGGCGAGGGGGATCTTCAGCATCGACTGCATCTAATCCGAGCCTTGTGAGCGCTCCAGCCGGCTCAGTGGGCACCCCGGTGCGTTGAGCGAAGCTTGCCACGGTGAAGTCTAACTGAGTTGCTAGGATGTCAGCGGCGATTGGAAGCCCGGTCGCTAAATCTTCAAGTCTCAACTCCCGCCGGCTCACAAAGTCGGCGGAATTTTATTAACGGGCGCCTGCCCTGACGATTTTGGCTAGCCCGTCCTTGCTGGCAACACCGAAGTTGTCGCAGATGACGGCGAATTCATTTTTCGGCTTTGCATCTTCAAAGCAGAAGCGGGTACCAATTTCGGCACGGTCAGTCGACCAGCCCAGTTGACTTGCTATTGCAATGCGGGAGACCTCCCCTCGAAGCAAATCCATTTGTTTTCCAGCAGCACGCACAATCAAGCAGTGGTTGTTGGCCATCAGACCTCCAAGAAAAAATGGAAGTTGAAAGAGACGCAAAGGCCGCAGCCTGGGACAGACCGCGGCCCGCGCATCGTCAAAAAAACCGGGTGAAAACGATCGCGGATTGTCCCGGCGAAGTCTTGATAACCGAAATAAAAGCGCATGCCCGACCAACGCTGCTTTGGTCCGGGCGTTCCTAGCCAGCCCCGCGAGCGGACCCAAACGGGCAATCTCCCGCCGCGACCCGCTGTTGTTACTACTGGCGGGGCAGCAGGTGTCCAATTAACTTGCTCGCTCTGATTGATGGAGGAGTGTTCTGATGCGTGTCCCAGTCCTTGCAATTCTCGTGAGCGGCGCACTCTGCGCTGCCACATCCCTGCATGCGCAAACCTACGACCCCGCCTATCCGGTTTGCCTCCAAATCTTTACGGGCGGCTTCATGGATTACTACTTCGAGTGCGCGTACACCAACATGGCCCAGTGTCAGGCCTCTGCATCAGGCCGTGCGGCATCATGCGTGGTCAATCCTTACTACGCCGGGAAAGGCGGAAAGCCCGCAGTACGTCACAAGCGAACGCATCATCAGTAATCACCTTCGCCCCGCAACAACCGTGCGTAGGTTCCGCTCTCATGCAATTCGAACCTGGCCTTCTCGACGGCGTACTTGACGCCGGCGCCGAACTCCGGGCCGCCGGCTTTGAGCGTGTAGAGGAACGGGGCTCAAGAACGGACAAAAGATGGAATTCCCCGCTGATCCCAAAACGGGGCTCATAGTGAAAGAGAAGGTAGACAACTAAGGCCCATGAGCTGCGAGGCCAGTTCTGCTGGCGCCCCCCGCGGGCCGCCCTATCGATCGATCACCTTGAGGAACGGCGCCTCGTCACCCTCTCGGGCGGCGCCTTAAACCTGATCAGCATGCGCGAGACCTTGTCGTCATCGCTCATTGCGGCTTGTCCCGCGGCGATCTAAGCGTGGCGCGCCTGAACCATTCCTCGGTTGTTTCGGGCATCGCCTGCGCGCCTACCGCGATAGCATCTCCTTGTTGAGATCGTGCGCGACTTCGCGAAGCGCTCGACTGTCTACTTATTCCGGAAAGATACGGCGGATCGCTTGTGCTTCGTCCTTGATAATGACCCGTTCGCCACTTTTCCTGGCGACCGCGGCGTATCCGTATGGAGCCTGCGAGATCTTCCCATGTCGCGAGAGAGGCAATCGAGCGCTTCGACGATCAATATCTGAAAGAATCGTTCCGCGCTTCGTCCAACATCCGTAAAGGCCTTCGCGTGCCATCACGGAGTCGCCAGAACGGTCCTCATAGGTGCTGATAACGGTTAAGCCTTCGCACTCGGCGTAGCTTTGACACAGTGAAAGCTGATCTTCAATTGAACGCTCATTTTGAAGATCGGTTGAGAATCGAGTGTAGATCGTGGCTCTCTTTGTTGTCTCTTTTCGTATTGCCTCAGCCGTCAACTAGTCGGTCATCTCAAGGCCCTTTGGCAAATGGAAACTCAATGAGCGGCAGTCATTTGTTGTCTCTGACGACGCCTGCACTCCACCGGGTGTAGTGGAAAATTGGGCCGAAGGGAGGCGGATCCTCTAGCCTGCCGCTGCCTATGTTGATTGTGACCGTCTCCATCTTTCGCAGCGCCCCTCTCAGATAGAAGTTACCTCCGGCGCTGGTAATTTCGCCCAGCTCGATCTCGGCGCCGAACGCGAGGCTTGCCGCATCAGTCCTTATGCGGATGTCGTCGACCACCAGCAGGTTTTGTGAAAGACCGCCCGTAATCACCCAAGGGCTTCGACCATCACTCGCAGTAGTTTTCGGACTGGGAAAACCCGGCCGGACATATCAAGGCGCTGGAGCTTGCCCGAAGGCCCGTACCAGTAGGGCTGATGTCACGACCACGTCCTCGCCATCCAGGTCGCGATCGATCAATATGCCGAGGGCCGCGCTGGGCTACTGCGAGTTCTTTGTCAACAAGCCGTTTTGTTCCAAAACGAGATTGGTTGTTGATGGGTATCGGCCTTCTGCTTCTGCTCGGTGTCAGCTTCTACGGGACTTTTTGGTTCATCGACTACTATCTCGGCAGCGTTAGGTCCTGCGAAAGGAACGAGCGGCATCTTTCAGCGTTTTGACGGGCATGCCGCGCTACTTTTTCGATTTTCACGACGACCTCGGTCTCACCATTGATGATGCCGGCGAGGATCTACCAAACCTGGCCGCCGCCCGCGGCGCTGCACTGAGAGCCCTCGCTGAAGCCATTCGGACCAAAAGCGAAATCCGTGCAGAGATGGGGCCGATGTCTGTCATCGTGAGGACGCAGATTGCTCGCGTCCTGACGGTCTCGGCGTCGATCGAAATCAGCATGACATCGTGAGCGCGAGTTCCAAGTTGCCCCTTTCACCCGACCCCTCCGGCGAGTTCGAGCAGGCAGCACCTGAAGCCATCCTGTTCGCGATGTTCAACGGCGACGACCGCATCGCCTGCCGGGTCGACTGGTCCGCTTTGCGCGATCGCGCGATCGCGGACGGTACCGATCCAAACGACTTAGCCGGCGCGTTTAAAAGGCACCGAGCGACAATCGAGCATATAGCAAGCGAACAGTTCGATGCGGGTACGGAGATGCCCAGTGTTTGGAGCGGGATGCCGGCGGCTCCCTGAGGCGACCGATCGAGCAGTCCTTGAGGAAGCGGACGGCTAGGAACCGACGTTTCTCCCCAGCGGTTGACCTTTTCACATGGAGAAGGTCATGAACCGCACATCTATTTTTGCCCTCGCTCTGATCCTCGTAACCGCCCCGGTGTTGGCACAAGGCGGTGGTGGAGGTGGCGGCGGTGGCGCCGGAGGTGGTGGGAGCGGAGCAGCGTCCGGCGGCGCGTCTGGAAGCAGCGGGGCAAGCTCGGGCGCAGCAGGAACGTCGAGCGCTGGAACTGCTGCTGGCACGACCGGAGGAAATACAGCTACGCCCATCAATCCGGGCAGCGCACCTTTCTCTAATCCGATCGGGCAAGGCACCGCACCAGCGGCTTCAAACGGTAACCAGAACAACGGTCAGAGCTCTTATCCGACGCAAGCTCCGCAATCCCCCACACCGACGGCCAAGCAGGCTTCGCCGGGTGGCACGGTCGCTGCGGAGCAAAAGGCAGCGACACACGGAACCAACACCGCCGCGCCGGACAGCGCCGCAGGCGCTGGCGCTGTGGGTGCGCCCGGGGTTGGCGTGGGCCACACAGCGAACGGCAAGCCAATCGGCACCACCGGATCAGGGGCCGGCTCGCCGGAGCGACCCATTGGCTCAGGCAACCGGTAATCAGGACAGAAGCTCAAGCCCGCGCCTCCTTTGGCTTTTTGCTGCCTTGAAGTTGCAGCGATGCAAGATGACCTTCTCGAACGCGCTGCCCGCGTGATTGCCGAGAGCAAGAAGCTCAAAGAGTGGACCGAGCAGATCCGGTAGCAGATCGAGCGAAGAGACGCGTCTTTTAGATATCAGCCAGATATTTTAGGTGTGACTCAGCCACCTTTGCCGATTTGCTGCATCAGCCACCCAATGCCGGCATCCATTATTGCGGCCTTGGTCGCGACGGCCTGGATCAGATCGGACTTGCGCTTGAGCGGAAGTTCGACGGCAGCCAGGGCGAAGCGGGCTGCGTGTCGCTCCACGAGCCGGCGCGGCAACGCCGCGATCAGATCGGAGCTTGAAAGGTGGGGAAGGGCCATCATGAACGTCGGCACGGTCAGGGCAATGCGGCGTTGCAGCCCGCGCTTTGCCAACAGTTCATCGACGAAGCCGTGTGGACTGCCGTCGAGCGATACGAGGAGGCGATGAGCGCTGCAGAATGCGGGGAGTGTCGGTGTGCGGGCGAACACGTGGCCCTTGCGCATCGCGACCACGAAATCCTCCTCATAACGCATGGCCATGAACGTTAGTTCCTCACCGACGACGCGGCGAAAACCCGCCCAAGCCGCCAAGCGAGGAGGCCCCAACGTTCTTCATCCGCTGGAAATAGCGGCTCAGGTTTTGCCCAGACCGGAGCCGTAATCATTTGGTTGGGGCACTTTTGGCCGGTTTACGCATTTTTCCGCTCATGGAAGAGGCCGGTGCAAGATATCTCCGCGAAGCGAAGATTTGCCTTGAAGAGGCAGAGAAGGCCACTCGCGCTGCCGACAAGAAGGCATGGCTAAAGCTGGCAGAAGAGTGGATGGTTATGGCGCAGAAAATACAAAGGCAGACCCCTCGCGAGAATTAAACGGAGCGGTAGGCAAGTGTCCTAGTCCAAGGTATCCTAATTTATTTTCGGAACGTCCCTGGCGGATTAACATTGGTTGGCATTCTTGCTAACGAGCATCATCATGCTGCGCGTCAGTTACCCGCTTCTCCAGCGCTAAGAGCAATTCGACACCTGCTCCTATTGCAACGGTCGGCTGAACCAGGTGGAAAGCTTCCTCAATACTCGCAACGACAAGCAGGTGCGCATTTTTAAGTGCACCGACTGTCAGAAGTTCACCTGGGACGATTAGCCCTTGATCTCGCTCAACCCGCATTGCTTTCGGATCGGCAAAGGCGTTCATTGGTCAATCTCAAAGTCGGCACTTCCCCGGCCGCCAGATAGATGGCGGTAGTGGCTGAGTAGTATTCCGCGAGGCCACCAAATGTTGCGTCGCTCTAGTGCCAGCTATGGCTGAACACCCCAACATTCGCGTACACGACTTGGCTGTGCGGATCGCCACGCAGAACGCCAGAATGCGCGACGTCGTGGCTCGAGCCGTTGAGGGCGCTTAGCCTCCCCGTCGGCCACCTTCCTAGGTCGCAGAACCTACAAGCCGTTCCCCAAAAGAACTGGATGAATGACTGTCTCGGAGGCATATTTCGGGCATGGCTCACCTTGAGAACCGCAAAACCATCCTCCGGAAGCTGATCGCCAAGGGCGACGCGAAATGCATCCCGTTGGCTGAGCGAGCCATTAACGACTACTTGGAAGCGGCCCCTGCCGCGGCTCGCAAAATTGGCCTTCGGCTGATCCAGCTGGACGTACTAGCTCAGTCTGAGGCCGTACTAGGCGCGCTGCACAACTTTGCGGAGGCAGTGAACGCCTACATCGAAAAAAGGCTAACGGAGGAGTAGGTCGCCTCAGCTAGGGTCTCTCATTCGCGCCAAAAAAAGAAATGGCCCGCCGTCGGTTTGCAAGCCTCATTTCCATGTAGAGCCGATTTATTGGACACACTGTACAATTTCATACTGTGGGCGTGACTGCCCGGCGCGACGGTGTCAACCAGCGCCCGGCTGAATCGGTCGTCCGGCAGTCTCGGTGCGTCTCCGACCCGGAGATGCCCGGGACCGTTACCCGAAACTTGAGCGCATGAAAAGCCAATAGCCGCTGAGCAGGCTGATCACAGCGGATACGGCATAGACCAGCCCAGTCGCTCTCATCGGCTTGGCGCGGTCAGTCGTGATCAGCCGGTCGAACAGGTCGAGCACCGGGAGTACGATCGCGACGATCGCGACTTGGCCGATTTCGACACCGATATTGAAGGCCGCAAGCGCCGGCACGATCGCATCCATCGGCAGACCGACCTCATGAAGCGCGCCGGCGAAGCCGAAGCCATGGATTAGGCCGAACAGGAAGGCCACGCGCCAGCGCCTGTCTATGTCGCGCGAGAAGAAGTTCTCAACGGCAACGAACATAATCGAGGCCGCGATCGCTGGCTCCACAACGCGGCTCGGGATCACGACGAGGTCGAGCGCCGCCAGCGACAGCGTGATCGAATGGGCGACGGTGAAGGCGGTGACGATCTTGATGACCGGAACGAGCCGGCGCGCCCACAGCACGACCGCGATCAGAAAGGCGATGTGATCGTAGCCGAGAAAGATGTGCTCGATACCGGTGAGGAGATAGCGTTGCATTGTCGACCCTAGCGGCGGCGCCGGCGCCGAGAGTGTGACGGTGGTATTGCCGGCATCGAGCAGCGCCTGCGCTTCGGACTTGCCCTGCGTGACCAGAACCACCTGGCGCGCGGTCGGATCCTTCTCGGTCAGGACGGTTGAGCGATAGACGATGTCGCCGGCAACGCCCTCGCAGGCAAAGCTGTTGCGATAGATGACACCGTCCCCATCGGCCAGGATGGCCGGAATCCCGGGGGCGCAGGCCGTCCCTTCGGTCCCCGATACGGCGAGATGTGCCTTCATGTAGGCGAGGATCGACCCAGCGGCCGCATCGACCGCGCCGGGATCGACCACGTCTTCCTTTGCGTCGTAGATCTTGGTGCCGATGAGCCGGTCCATGTCGCTGCCCTTGAGCGCGACCTCGACGGTCACGGTGCGATCGGTGGTCAGCGCCACGCGCGCTGTCGAAAGGTTGACCTGATGCGCGCGAACCGGCGCGCCCAAGCTGAGCAGAACAAAGCCGAGCAGCAGGAGGCGAGCTAAGTTCACGATCCCGCTCCGATGGCACGGAGCAGCTCCGTCAAGCGGCGCATCTCGAACTCGGCGACGGTGACCACCGCGCCATTGGGCGCGAGCCGTGCGTAGCGGTCGAGACTATCGGCGGATACGCCGAACTCTAGTCTTGCCAGCGGCGCGGCCGCATCGCGCGAGAACACCAGCACGATGAGGGTCGGCAGGTTGAGCCCATAGCGGGCGACTTGCGACGGATCAGCCGGTCCGACGCGCGTCTCGACTGCGGCGGAATCGAACGCGCGTAGCGCCGCGTCGATGACGCGGGCCTGCTCGGGATCGGCGACGTGCACAACATTACCGGCGGCGTGGTTGTGCTGGCCGAGGTGCCGGAACCAGTTACCGTCAATGTCACGCTCGAAGCGGGTGAGCTTGCCCGCGAAGACGATCTCGAACGCCCACACCTGCGCCATAGAGATGGGCAGCAACAAGCTCTTGCCACGGCTTGCGGCATCCGGCCCAGTCGGGCCGCGCAGGCGGCGCGCCATATCGAACGTAACCCGCCACTCCTCGCCGAAATGACGCGGCATCAGGTACACAGCGGGACGCCCGGCGATGCGGACATAATGAGAGGTGCTCGCCGGATTGAGCGCGCCCAAATTCACGGAGATCGTCGAACCATCGGCCGTCTCGATCACGGCCACGGTTGCGGGCGGGTCGAGCCCAAATGCAGCGAATTTTTCCACAGCGAGCTCGGCGGCCGGAATTTCGCGCGCGGGCTCGCTGACGGCGACGAGTCGCAGCGCCGTTTCGAGATGCGATCCGAACTCGGCCGGCACGGCGCCATCCATCCCCTCGATCATCCACTCGCCGGCTTTGCGAAGCAGGACAACGCTCCCGCGACCCGAACGAATCTCCACCCGCCGCGCGTCGGCGGGCGCGATGGTCACGAGGCCCTTCGGCGCAAATGCGACCTTGCTGCGCAGCTCCGGCCATCGCCCGCTGACGATCAGGACACCCAGCAGCGCCAGCAGGCACACAGCGAGGAGCGGCATCAGCCATCGGGTCATCCCGCGCTCAGCCGCCCCGTCCGTCACCGTCGCCTCCACCACATCGCAACACCGAACAGAGCCGTGCTCAGCGGCAGCAGCACCTCCAGCACGATGAAAGTGTCGCGCATCTGGGTGCTGGTCAACACGATCTCCGGCAGCTTGAAGGTCTGCGGTGCGACGCTCGGCGTGGCATCATCCTCGGCAAGCCAGCGAAGCATGGCAAGCGAGAGCTCGCCATTGGAGACGTAGGGAAAATATTCGTTGCTTGCGAACTTGCTGGTGCCGGCCACGACGAGACGGAAGCGCTTGCCCGGCGAGGCCTCCGGCCAGCTGCCTTCCAGCGCGACCGCCAGCGGCTGTGCGCTCCGCCGCGTGTTCGTCGCGTCTCTCTCCGTCGCGGCGGGAGCAGACTTGGGCGAGCGCAAATAGCTATCCTGGCTGCTCGCAGCAAGCACGATCAAGCTGACCCCGGACGGCGGCTGCGCCACCGCGATCGGCCGCGCCTGCGGAAACACGGTCAGTGCCAGACGCTTCGTGATCGGGTGCGGCGGATAATAGGGCACGGCGACCTTGTCCGCATCGGTACGGAAATGATTGAGGGGATCGATGACGATCTGTGCCTCGCTCGATAGTCCGACGGGCTTGAGCAGCAATCGCTCGAAATCGCCATCGAGCTGGGACAGCGGATCGATCAGGAGCAGAAGCCTGCCTCCACCTCTTACATAATCGCCGAGCAGCGCCGCCTCGTCAGCGGCAAAGGCTGTGCGCGGGCCGATGTCGGCGACCACCGAGCAGTCAGTTGGAATTCTGGACGCCGTCGCCGTGACGAGCTCGCGCATCTCGAAGCCGATCTGGTCGAGGGCAAGCAAGAGCCGGTCGAGTTGCTCGGGCGCCGTTTCCAGCACGTCGCCGGCGCCCGGCGCCTCGTGCCCCTTCAAAGTCTCGACATGGCTGAAATGAAAATGCGAAGGTAGCGGGCGGAACGTCTCGCCGTGGCCGGTAACGAAGCAGACGGTCTCCACGCGCGTGCGCAGCACGCGCAACGCCGCATAGCCGATGCGGGCGGGATCGATGACGTTTTCGGCCAGGATCTTGCGATCCTCGGCCTGCAGCACGGCGGTGTTGTAGGCACGCACACCGAGGTCGCGGGCAAGGCCGGGCTCCTTGTCGAGATCAATCGCGCGGAAGGCGAGCAGCGGATGATTCCGCGACGCGGTCTGAACGAGGTCGCGGACCGCAATCGCGTTGGCATCGCTCGCATTGTAGAAATAGGTCAGCGCGAGCGGTGTGCGCAGTTGCGCGATCACGTCAGTGAGCTGTTGCGGCGGCGTATTGCGACCTTCCCGGCTGACGTCGAAATGCACGTCGTGGCGATAGAGCGCCGTGTTGGCGCCGAAGACCGCCGTAACCGCTGCGACAACGATCGACGCGTTCCCGATCCAGGCCGACCAGCGCGAGCCGCCGCCGCGCAAAGGGAGCCGGATTGCCAGCATGAAGAGTGCGAACAGCGCGAAAGCGCAGGCGACGAACAGGAGGATGTTCGATGCAGTCTCGCCGAGCGACGCGAATCCGAGCGCACCGCAGAGGATGGCGCCAACCGCCAGGACGAGGAGAGCGACATTCGATTTAACAGATCCGCTCATCGCCTGCGCCTCTCACCGCCGTGCCAGTGCGCGGACTGTCAACAGCAGCGTCAGCAGGGTGACGCTGAGGAAGAAGCCCACGTCTGACAGATAGATCGAGCCGACGGCGAAGGGGCGGAAATGGACCGAGAGCGACAGGTTCACCACCAGCGTGTCCGCGGGGCTCGGCAGCAGCCAGCCGAAATTGTCGATGATCCAGAGCAGGAGGAAGACGCTCAGCGAGATCAGCGCGGCGATCACCTGGTTGGCCGTCAGCGCCGAGGCCAACAGGCCCGTGCCGACCAGTGCCGATCCGAACAGCAGCAACCCGAAATAGCCGCTGTAGATCGGCCCGAAATCAGGATCGCCGAACCAGGCGAGCGCGGCCGCGTAGGCCCCCGACAGCACGAGCATGACCACGATCAGGCTCATCGCCGCCAAGAACTTCGACAGCACTATCGCAACTTCGGAGAGCGGGGCGGTCAGGAGAACCTCCAGCGTCTTGAGCTTCCGCTCCTCCGCGAACAGTCGCATCGTGATCAGCGGTACGGTCAGCATGAACAGCACGAACATCTGGAAGAAGATGTGCACCATGCTGGGCTGGTGGCTAAGGAACAGGGTGAGCGTGAAGCTGTAGCCCATGATCAGCAGGAACACCGTCATCAGCACGTAGGCGATCGGCGAGGAGAACAGGGCCGTCGCTTCCTTCCCGAGCAGCACCGCGAAGCTTCTCATGCGGCCGCCTCCAGTCGCCGGGTGAGATTGAGAAACACCCGCTCGAGATCAGGCCGCAGCTCGGTCAGCTCGCGCACCGGGATTTGCGCGGCGACCAGCACGGAGACCAGCTCGGCTGCGACCGACGGACGCCGCTGCGCCCTGACGAGGAAGCGTCCAGCACCCTCGGGATCCGCGACAACCTCGCGCACGCCGGCGACGACCTTCGTCGCGCCGTGGACGGCCTCTTCCGACGCGTCTACCGACAGGCGCAACGTTTGATCCCGTGTGGCATCTTTCAGCGCATCGGACGTCAAGAGCACGCCGTCGAGCAGGATCATCACGCGCGAGGCAATTTTCTCGATCTCGGGCAGGATATGCGAGGCCAGTAACACGGTGTGGCATCCAGCCAGCGACTGGATCAGGTCGCGCACGGCGATCACCTGGTGCGGATCGAGCCCGCTGGTCGGCTCGTCCAGCACCAGAACTTTTGGATCGCCCAGGAGAGCCTGCGCGATCGAGACACGCTGGCGAAAGCCGCGCGACAGTTTGCCAGTCGTGAGCCTCATGACGCGCGCGAGGTCCAACCGATCCACCGCCTCGTCGATCGCAGTCCTCGCCTTCGGTCCGTGCAAACCCTTGATACCGGCCATGAAATGCAGGAATTCGTCGACCCGCATGTGGTCGTAGAGCGGTGCATCTTCCGGCACATAGCTGATGGCACGACGCACGCCGAGGGAATCCTCGACCACGTCGTGGCCGGCGATCTCGATACGTCCCGAGGTTGGAACCAGGTAGCCCGTGAGCATGCGGAAGATCGTGCTCTTGCCGGACCCGTTCGGCCCGAGCAGGCCGACGATCTCCCCCGGCGCGATCGCAAAGGACACGTCGGCGACGGCGCGTCGCGGCCCGTACCATTTTGTGACGCGCTCGGCGAGAACGACCGGAGAGTCAGCCGGAAGCATGGAACGTTTAGACCCCCTCTGGCGGGCACCGCGCAAGACTAGCGAGCAAAATCCCGGGCGCGAAGGCCCGGGATGACGACTCCTGCGGGATGTCCCTAGGCTACTACCACTCACTCGTAGAATTCGGGCGAGTGCTTGTGCGCCTTGAAAGTATCGGGGTCGTGGGCATAGATGATGTCGGCGCCCTCGGTGTCGCGAACCCGCTTCACCCAGGCGTAGGCATCGAGCATGCCGACAGGATCATAGACGCTGCCGATGCTCGGCAGGATGTTCTTGTCCAGGTTCTCCTGAAGATAAACAGCGTCGCTGGTCAGCACCACCGTGCCAGTTTTCGGCAGGCGCACCACCAGGATCTGGCTTCCGGGCGTGTGCGACACGGTGCGGTGGATGAAGACGCTATTGTCTCCGAACAGGTCGAGATCGCCGTCGAGCTCGATGGTCTTGTACTTGGATGGCATCCCCCCGCCGACGCTGTTGCGCAGCATGGCGAAATCCTCAGAGATGAAGAAGGTCGCGTAGCCCGGCGCAGGCCAGAACGCGTTCCTCATCTCGTCGCGCTGGTACACGAAGGTCGAATCCAGGAACTTGCCGATGTTGCCGGCGTGATCGACGTGGAAATGACCGAGGATGACATATTTGATGTCAGATGGCGTGACGTTGATCTTGGAAAGCTGAGCGTCGATGGCGATGTCGGGCGAACGACCCGGATCAAGCGCCTTCACGAACGGCCCCCAATAGTCGGGGTCCTTGATAATGCGGTCGTTGTTGCCGCAATCGAACAGCACATCGCCCTTGGGGTGTCGGATCAGGAAGAAGCCGACAGGAATTTGGACCTTGCCGCTACTGCCGTTCTGAATGATCGACTTGTCGAGATTGAGCGCTCCCGAAGAGAAGACGTAGAGCTTCATCTCCTTTGGCGGTTCAGCGGCCGTCGCGATAGCCGACATAAAAAAAAAGTCCTACGGCCAGCGAGCCAAGGACTCTTAACGCAGTCGCCCGCATGTCGTCCTCCCTGTTTTCGACGCGCTTATTTCAGCGGATGTAGCATCCTACCATAGTTTAATACGGCTGTGCAGGGCTCAATGGGCGCGAGCGGGCGAATAAAATAAAGCTTCGCGAGGCCTGACATTTTGTGCGGCGCAATTGTCCCACCAATGACCCCGTCCTGCTCAGGCGACCACGCTGGCCACGACTGCCTTCAAACGTCGCGCACGTCGGCTGGTTTGAACCGAACCTGCTAAGCCACGTTGACCGCCATTGATGTAGACCTGCTCCTGCCCAAGTGTGCCCTGCTCGACCACGGTGCGCACGAGTCTTCGCTGCCCGAAAGGGCCGATCCCGCCGATCTTGAAGCCGGCAACGCGTTCCGCCTCAGGCGGCTTCATCATCTGCGCCGACTTGCCACCGCCGGCAGCGGCGAGCTTCTTCATAGAGAATTTCCTGGCCGGAAAGGACAATGACCGGACCGGCTTCCACCACCGGCTTCAGCGTCTTCAATGCGCGCCGAGTGCTGCAGTCCGTGCTCTCGGGGCCGGATCGTAGTCGTCGGTGTGAACGGCGAAGGCAACGCCGACCGCGAGCGCGTGCGTTGCGCGGGGTGGCTTTGGACATGCGCGATGTCTAGCACCAGTTGCGAGGAGCGAAGCGAGGACTTATGTTCCTGCGGCTGTCTACACGCCGATGTACAATCAATTCGTCAGCAAAAGGAACATGCGATGGGATTGAAGCGCGGGCGGTTCAAGCAGATAGATTCTCTCGAGGCGCGGCTTGAGCAATTTGCCCAGGATATGCGTAAGCGCGCAGACGGAAAGCCGGCGGGAGACGAACGTAACGCCTTGCTCAAGCGAGCACGTAATGCAGATCAAGGAATCGACATCGAGCGGAAACTTCGTCAAGAACACTAGGAACGCCCAAAAGAGAAGCGATTTAGCTTGGCTCCTCCCTGCTCCCGTTGTGAGGAAGGCACTGTGACCGAGACTGCGATCTAGCACCGGGCGCCGTCTACACTAGCTCTCTTCGAGAGCTACTGCAGCGCTGGCCCGCAGCACGACACGACCGATGGTGTCCCGTACGACCACCTTTGTTGTACCTGTTGAACATTCGTTTGCGCCATCCAGGATTGCTTGTGCGAGAGCTTCCATCGCGAGTCGCCGCACGGCATCGGTGCGAGTAAGGTCAATGCCGTCGTCATCGATGGTAATTTCGCGGGTATCATGAATATCGAGGAAGAACCTCGGCATGGCTCAGACAATCACGCGGCCAATTCGAAGTTCCTAGTTTTTTCGGTCAAAGCCTCTCCTCGGGCCGACAGCTGGTGGGTCGCTCTTTGCCGTTGCTCTAGTTTGACCTCAGGGCCTCGACCTCGAACGTGAGCTTGACCTGCATCAGGGGGCCCAATTCATCGCGGACCTCAATAGCCATGTCTTGCCGACCGATCGCGGGCGGGAAGCTGTGCAGTGCGTCGCGAGCCATGTCGGCGAGCGACTTGGCAGCTTCGGCCTGCACAGCTCGAAAACTGGAAAGCTCCAAGCCTTCTTCATCCACAGCGACGACATCGTCTTCCAGCAGGTCGAAAAAGTAACGCGGCATGGCAAGCATCCTTGTTCCTGGACAGCAATTGGTGTCCGTTTCGACGTGCATCAGCAAAGCACAGGCACTGTCGTCAAACACTTCAGGGCAATTACTGACAGTAATTTTTCGGAACTCAAAAGCTGACATTTGCTAATTTTGAGTGGCCCACTCATGCCGATGCTCGAGCCCAGGTGAAGCGCGCCTAAATCCTAGTACGCGCGAGATGGAGCTTGAAAGCGGTCGTCGTTCGAGCCAATCCTGAGGGCGCGAATGTCTGGCATCCGCGCTCATGAGGCTCACGCCAAGAGCCAAGCCGCGACCGAAGTCAGCACGCGAAAGAGAAAGTAAAGCCATCCGGTCATCGCGGCCGTGACTGCCGACGAGGAAAAGCACCTGGACCAGGCCCTCGCCGAGTGCCGGTCGTGACTTTTGATCGGTGGGTGTCTTGGCTTGACCGGAACGCATCGTACTTACCATCCGGGAAAACCATGCGATGCGGTCGATGCGAGATTGTTTCTGTCCGGGGGCGCCTTTTGTGCGCGGGAGCCGTTCCCTACATGCGTCCGCTCAGGGGGCGTAACTTTTCATACTGTCGAAGCTCTCGAGGACGCGGCCGAACGCCGCGAACTCCAGTGTTCGCAGCGACCGGTGCGATAAGCGCGATCGCTGCGCGGCGTTCCTGGTCGGCCTCTGGGTCGCGTGCCGGCGCTAGTTTCGCGAAGCTTTCCGCGGAAGCTCAAGCCGTTTGGAGCGGGAGTGACGCGAGAAGGCGAGGGCAAAAGCGCAGGTGCCCCTCGACGCCGCCGCAGCACGCGGCCAGGCTGCGGGCGGCGCTCAGGAAGGTCGAGAATAGGTCCGGACACCAGTTTTAACCATCGCGCTTCCTCGTGCAAAAAAAATTGTTTGTGGGTCTTGAAACTTTTCTCTGGCTTCCAAATTTTTTCGGCGTCGTCGTACGACGATCGGGATGCCGTTCGGGTCCCGCCACTGAGACGGGCACTGGTCGTGTCCGGTGCCGCTCGTAACCATTTTGCTCCCAGGAGGATCTGGCTATGCGCACTATTGATTTTTCGCCCCTGTTCCGGTCGGCCATCGGCTTCGACCGTCTTTTCGATCTCGCCGAAGCCGCCCAGCGCGCGGGCGAAGAGACTTATCCCCCCTACAACATCGAGCGTCTTGACGAGAACCGCTTCCTGATCTCGGTGGCGCTCGCGGGTTTCAGCCCGGACGAAGTCGTCCTGACAGTCGAGCAGAACGTCCTGACGCTCGAAGGCCACAAGAGCGAGAAGGAAGGCAAAACCTTCCTCCATCGCGGCATCTCCGCTCGCCACTTCAAGCGCCAGTTCACGCTCGCCGACCACGTCGAGGTCAAGGGCGCTAGCTTCGAGAATGGCTTGCTTGTCATCGACCTGCAGCGGGAGATTCCCGAGGCGATGAAGCCGCGACGCATCGCGATCAACGGCGTCGTGCCCAGCAACGTCACGCAGATCGAATCCAAGGCCGCCTGAGGCCATCCTGCTGATCAGCGATCAAAGCCGCGCGGGCCTTCCGCGCGGCTCTCCCCTCAACTCGTCTTGGAAATGGAGGAAGCCATGCGGCCGACGACCGCTCTTCACGACAACGTTGTCGATCTAAACGCCATCATCCATCCCGGTACGGTTTTCGAGCATCCCCGGGACGTGGTCTCTCATCCTTCTCTCAGCCTGTCCGAGAAACGTGCCATCCTGGCTTCGTGGGCATCAGACGCTTCTGCGATCGCATCGTGCCCGTCACTGCGGGCCCCCGAGGGGCTGAAGGCGCCGGTCACGATCGACGAGATTTTGGAGGCGCTTTGCGCGCTGGACGAAGGCCCCCGGCATCCTCCCGGGGGCAAGCCGATGCGCTTGCGGTCGGTCGAGCGTGCAGCGGCCTAGGAGACGGTGAGGAGTGACGAAGATGCTCGATGAGAACCTTGCCCGCATCCGTGCGCACCGCAACAACGTCCACCGCTATCGAAGACTTCTAAAGACGCGGCTGTCGGACATCGAACGGCAGTTTATCGAACGGCGCCTGTCGGAGGAGAGGTCGGCGCTGGAGGCGTTGACGTCTCCGACGTTTCCCATCGCGCTCACCATGCCCCCAAGACCGGCCTTGCCTGCTACAACAGGGGCCGCGCCATGATCGCCGTGAGGGACCTGCTGATCCGCGGCAGCGAGAAGGTTTTAGCTCACTACCGGCTGCTGCTTGCCAGCGCGAAAACCGAGAAGGGGCGCGACCTCTACCTGAGCCGAAGCGAGCGCGAGCAGCGGCTTCTGGACCAGCTCCAAGGCGGCTTGCCGGGATGGATCGCGGCATGAACACTCGAACCGGCGAAGAGAACTACGCGGGCTTCGATGTCGTGTTGAAGCGACGCGGGCGCGGCCGATGGAAGTGGGCCGTCTGCGCAGCTGGAGGCGAGGTCGTGATGTCCGGCTCGGAGTGCAGCCGCGCTGCCGCTAGGTACAAGGCGGAGCGCGCGCTGTTTCTCCTGCTCTGCGCAAGCGCGTCGCGGGTGGGGTCCGTCGGAGGGCGGACCATAGGCTCGGGCTTGCCGCGGCCATAGTGCTAGGAACCTTCAACATCGCTGGCAGGTTGTCCGCTAAACGCTTTTGCCATGGAAGCCAATCTTGGAAGGCAGCGCGAGAAGGGAGCGACCTTTCGAACTGTAGCGTGTACCGGCCGCCGGCTGTCAGGTCGGCGGGTTCTTCGCTCGAACTCCTCCATTGGATCTGTCCGTAGGCGTCCTTGGCTTAGAGATCTTATTGTGCTCCCGCCTTCACAGCGAAGGGAGTGCCAGCTATGGCCGAACACCCCAACGTGGCTCGCGTGCAGGACCTGGCCGTGCGGATCGCCACGCAGAACGCCAGAATGCGCGACGTCGTAGCTCGAGCCGTTGAGGCGCTTAGCCTCCCCTCGCCGGATACCTTCCTAGGTCGCAGAACCTACGAGCCGTTCCCAAAAGAACTGGATGAATGACTGTCTCGAAGGCATATTTCGGGCATGCCTCACCTCGAGAACTGCAAAACCATCCTCCGGAAGCTGATCGCCAAGGGCGACGCGAAATGCATCCCGTTGGCTGAGCGAGCCATTAACGACTACTTGGAAGCGACCCCTGCCGCGGCTCGCAAGAGTGGCCTTCGGCTGATCCAGCTGGACGTACTAGCCCAGTCCGAGGCCGTACTAGGCGCGCTGCACAACTTTGCGGAGGCGGTGAACGCCTACATCGAAAAAAAGCTAACGGAGGAGTAGGTCGCCTCAGCTAGGGTCTCTCATTCGCCGGCCTAAGGCGAGGCCGGGGCTTGGAAGCCGAGCATGCGGCCCGCGCGACGCCCCCCTCCTATGCGGAGTTGGTCGAAACCACAGATGGTCGTAAGCTGACGAAGTCCACGCGCCATGCTATTTGTCCGCGGCAGCAATCAACGGCAGTGATCGTCATGGATTGCACAATCTCACGTCGACTGGTGCTTGTTGGCTGCCTGAGCCTTTGCATGCGGAAAGCCTGCGCTCAAAAAACGCGCGTCTGGCGCGTAGCATACCTTGCATCCGGGCGAGCGTCGGTCACCGTTCCAGTCATGAAAGAGACCCTTCGCCAACTCGGATACCAAGAGGGCAGAAATCTCGTTTTCGATGTTCGGGACGCTAATGGTCGTTATTCAGAGCTCCCCGAACTTATGCAACAGCTTCTTTCGCTGAAGCCCGATGTGATCGTTGCGGAGGCCACTCCCGCGATAGCGGTAGCCCAGATGGCCACGTCATCGATTCCCATCGTCATGTCCCCATCGACCGATCCGATTAGCTCCGGGTTCATCAGGAGTTTCGCACGTCCGGGCGGCAACATCACAGGCGTCGCCAACATGTTTGGCGATACCACAGCCAAGACGCTTGATATCATTCGACTCGTATTCACGGGTGCGAAGAACCTCGCTGTCTTGATTTCAAATAACCCGACGCACCCGCAGCTCTTCGAAGTCGCAAGCAAGGCCGCAGCCAAAATCGGGGTGTCAGCCGGACGGTTTGTCGCGCCCAACCCTGAGGACCTGAAGAAGGCGTTTGCGGAGATGAAGGCTGGTAACGTCGACGTCGCGTATGTCCTTGCCGACCCGGTCAGGCCAGCGCTTCCCGCCGTCGCCCTCGAACACGGCATTCCCACCGTCTTCCAGGTCAACAGCTACACCGAGCTCGGCGGCCTGATGAGTTATGGACCGGACATCCTACCGCTGTTCGTCATGGCGGCCCATTATGTGGATCGCATCTTGAAGGGCGGCAACCCTGCCGAAATGCCCGTCCAGCAACCGACCAAATTCGTTTTCGCCGTTAATCTGCGAACCGCAAAGGCTCTCGGCCTGACGATTCCTGAAACCGTGCTGGCGATGGCTGATAAGGTGATAGAATAGCTTAGATCTGGAGGCATTGCGCGAAAGGGTGGCGCGAGACCTATCTGTCTCCCGCTCTCGCGCGGGACGACGAAGCCGCAGCAAGGTCAATCGCTGCGGCCCGCGCGCGGTCAAATGAACCGGGTGAAACGATCTACGTGAACTATTCAACCAGCCCCGGTCCGACGATTATCCACCCCGGCTTTCCGGATCGCATTGCTCTATGTGAATCGGTTAGGAAATATTAGGAAGCTGTGCGAAAGCGAGCCTGCGGCTACGTGGTAGCTACTTTTTCCGTGCCTAATTTGCCGTTGCGTATCGTTTGGTACTCCACGATCCAATGTCCCTGCTACTATTTCCCGATCAGAGCGGGCGACCATGGATCGGCTGAAGAAAGCGTTGAGGCATCTCGAAGCCCAAGAAACGGGCGGCGAGACGCGAAGCAACAGACAAATGCCCGTCTCGCCTTGTTAGCTGAGCGTCGCGTCCAAATGATCATCGATCGCGAGCTTGCATCGAAGGTCTAGGAGCCTAGGCCGCGGCAGCCTAGTTGGTCCGGGCGAGGGACACGTTTTTCGAACGTGGAGCAGCACCTCGCTTTGGGGGCCCTTCGGGTTTAATGCCGTTTTGCTCGTCGAACTGCTTTATCCAGTATTGTATGTAGCGAGGATCATCGGGGCATAGCCGCTCAAGTAAACGAAGGTTCTGCGCTCGGAAGTCCAAAAGGGTTTTCGGCATTACGCTTCCTCGAAACCCTGCCCATAAACAGCTTGAGGTATCGGGAAAAACTGGTCAACCCCAAAAGGCTGCTTGAAAGCCGCGCCCGGTTGATGCAGCCCAAAACGTGGAGCCGTTGAACAGAGGTCGGGAGCCTCTACGCTCAACGCGGCGGGGAGCACCTATGGTTTGACTACCTTCGTCAATCTAGCCCTCGGAACTGGGTGTGAGAGCCGTTACTGAAATACTTTGGGCAGCACGACGACGACCTCAATCACCTGTTTCAAGATCTCCGTAGCCAAATCCGCAATCAACAAGGCGAAGTCATCTTCGATCTCCGCGGCGATGCTTTCGTCCTTCGCATGGACGTACAAAAGCGGTCCATCCACTTCAGCAAATCTGACGCCAGCGAACACGCGATAGAATACGGTGGCGCCTATTACTCCGGCTAGCTTTGCCTGAACCGCGTAGTCCTGGGTGTCGCTGAGATCCATGGCGCGGAGATAAAGTCACTTCACGCGAAAACAAGTCATAAAAATAATTTCAGCAACCTATTGCAAGCGAGTGAGCGGAAACTCCCGCTGTCTGCGGGCGCGGTTCTCATGCGCTTGCCGGATACTCGTTTGTTGGAGCGGATGCCATCGCGGCCTTCTTGGGTTGCGCTTAGCTCGTTCAAAGGACTGAGCAAAGGAACGGGCCGTTCGTAGCCGCGTTTTCCTTCGAGTACCTGGACTACCGGTCATGGATTCAGCCCGCTCAGAGACCGGCTCTTGGTCGAGCTGCTATGCTACCATTTGCCGATATTCAAGCCGTGCCCAGAACAACGTGCCGTGAAACATGGCGATGATCGCGAGCAGCACCAAGAGGCACATCCCGAACCCGATCCATGCGGCAGCGGCTTGTCGCAATTCGATCCGGTCGCAATTCGATCCGGCCTGTCGCATCGCGGAGGTAGCCAGGCCACCGCAATGGCTCCGGGGTCGCGCTGAACACCTCGACATAGACCCGCCCCAACGACAGGAATGGCATGACGATACGCGCCACTCCGTATCCGATCAGCTCGACGAGCATTCCAAACCTGGACATGGCCGAACTCAAGCACGTCAGAAAGTGTGCATCATACAACACAACAACCAAAGGTTTGGTGCCCTGCACGATCTAAGAGCGCAGCCCATAGGTCAACGTCGAAAAAGGGCCAACCAAAATATTTTGATTCACCGAATTTTGCTTGCTCCGTCGGGCAAAACAGTGGTTCATAGGATGCTGGCTCTAACTACTGGAGGCCAGCGTGATGGCTGACGAAGTCGAAACCTCTTGCGATCTGTCCAAGATCGCTAAGCTCAATGGCGGTTTCAGGCGAAACTACGGAACCCTGCTTTGGGCGTTCCTGTATTTAAGATCCATCAGTGCCGCGCGGGGCGCTCTTGGCTGTGGGGCGGTCTGTTTTCCCTCGTCTGTTCGGCCGTGATAGGCCGGCTAGCGTGTGGATATCGACCGAACACCAGCGCTATTCGACTGAAATCCAGGCGGCCGCAATCGCTGTCTACGCCGCGCAGCATGTCCACTAAGTCAGTTCGCGCGGTTGAATACGGTCGCGGGTCGCACTAATCACTCAAAGAAACCAAACGCGTGGGCACAAAATGGGGCTTCTGCACCAAGTTGGGGTCAAACGGGTTTGCACTTCCTTGATGCGAGAGGTTCTGCGGACGGCAACTGAAAATCAAAGCTGTCGGGGGGCTCCGAACTACTCCTAAATCGCAGTGAATGTGGCCATTCAGTCACAGCTGTCAGTGACAGACGTCTGCTAAAAAGCCCTTTCGTTTTTGGGAGTCCAGCATGCCAAATGATGTCGCTCAGACCTCTGCGGGGCGCACCGACCAAACCAAGGTCGCTTCAAACCAGGCTCGCGTGGCGCGTCCCTCGAAGGTGCCTGATGCGGAGCACGCCGCCGATGATGCAGCTCCCTATGTGCCAAGCAAGTGGAACTGGGGCCCTCCGAGCGCTTCGACCGAGTGGTAGTACCTTGGCACGCGCGAACTGACTGGATCGATAGCGGGGAAAGTCACCGGTCGCGGCTGGCTGTTCGAACATCGTCCGCAATTTACGTGAGGCCGTCGGAAACGCTGGTGCGTACGTCTTAGGATTTTACCTTGCCCGTGGTCTCGTCAATGACGCGCCCATTCGTATCTTCGATCCACGCTTCACGGCCAGTTTTGCGAAACTCAGCGACGTCATCGACCGCTTGGTTCCAGACATCCTTAAGGATTGAAGCTACGGTCTTATCGGCACTCCGTACTTTCACGTACCAAGTCATAGAGACTTTCCTCCGATTATAGTTCGCGATTCATCGCCGGATGGCTTCGGTTCTTGATTTTGATCCAGTGCTTCTGCCGACCACGAGAATACGGTTTGTCGCGGTGCTTGGAAACCAGGTCTTCTAGTCCCATGCGATAGGCAGCCCGGAATAGATCGGGGCCGATCTCGCCGCGCTCGAAGGGTGCCAGGCTGATCCCATCAGGCCGGCGCACCAGTAGCTGCTGAAGATTTGCCTTGCGCCGATGGAGCGGGAGGGGCCGCAAATCCTCTCCGCCCATCGCGAGGATATCGAAGGCATAAAGCTGAACCTCGTAACGGCTGCCGGCTGTGAACCTCGTTGAAGTCGCTGATGCCGTCCACGCCGAGGATGACGGCCTCACCATCGATCACAAACCGCTTCTGCCGGTTCTTCAACGCTGCCTCAGCAATCCAGGGGTAGCGCTTCGGCCGGCGCCATTTCGCGAGAGCAGCCGCACGCGGGTGTCCTCCCGAACGACCAGCATCCGGTAGCCCTCGCGCCTTTCGTGAATCCCGTCCGGCCCTGAAGGCACTTGCTTGGCTGCGGTACCCAGGCAAAGCTCGTACGCCGTGCGCATGGGGCGCGAGATAATATTTTCGGCGCAGTTTACGGGTCGGGAACAAGTGGCAAAGATGCAAATTATCTCCTTGCTCCGGCACCCCTAAAGCCCCCCTGAAGTCGGAGCGGGACCCCAAACGGCCCCAGCAGCCGACCCCCTGCTGGGGCCGCCGTTTTTGGTGGCCGCGAATATTAACAGGGCACGCCTCGGCGGCTCTTATGCTAGGAATATGACGTGCCGCGCCGATCGTGCGGAACGTCGCGGCGCCGGCCGCAGGGGTCGTACCAGAGCGGCGCCTGCGGCCTTTCGTCAGCAGACCGTGGGAACTGGGGCACACATCCGGGAATAGTAAGCAAGCGAAGGAACAGCAGGTCGGAAACGTGCTTGTCTCGCGGTGACTGCTTCTGACCCATGAGGCAAGAGCCTGTCGGGAGGCCCCAGCATCATCATGCCCCCCCCCCGGCCCGATGCTGGGGCCGTCCCCGAGGGCTATGCTATGCGAGGCGTCGTTTGGACAACACTTGGAGAGCCGTTTTCGCGATCAGTGCGACGGCCATCGTCGCCGGTGGCGCCTTTTTTGTCATCCGTTTCCTACTCGCATTGCACTTTTGACCTCCTGTCCGCATCAAAAGTTCATTCTGGAAATCATGCGGTCTTTGGTCGTTTTCACCCAATCACCGGCCGAGGCTCTGTCCCGTAGGCGTCGGTGGCTGAGAGACCGAGCGCGCTCCCGCCTGCAAAGCAAGGGGCGCCATCATGGCTGACAATCCTAATCTCGTCCGCGCGCACGATTTAGCTGCGGAGATCACCGAGCAGAACGCCCGCCTGCGCGAGTTGCTGGCCAGATCAATCGAAGTGCTCAAATTGCTGAAGCCGGACACGTTTCTCGGCCGCAGGACGCACGAGCCGTCTGCAATGGAAGCGAGGACGACTAGAGGTCATCTCCGGCGATGATCTCGCTGGGAACGAAGCGGTTGCGCCGGCATTCCGCTCTCATGCAAGACGACTTACTTCGCCGTGCTGAAAGGGCAATTCGTGAGAGCTTGGCGACGAGAGCGCTTGCCCAGCAGTATCTGATGCGGGCCAGAACCAACGCCGCCAAGGTCATGGCAACCATGCGGGTGGTTCAGATGGAATCTCGTCGTCCTCGATCGGCCACGGTCGATAGGTTTGCTCCGGAACAGGAAGTCGAGAGGGGAAAGCAGCGCGAGGCTTTTCGGATGAAAGCTGGTTCGCGCCACCATTCATCGAATACCGTCTCTGATTTCGGTCTGCCAGGCCATATTTTTCGCGCGAAGCTGTTCATCCTCGGCGATAGCTGCTGCACGGGCGAACAGCTTTTCGTGGGCATAGAAGGGGCCGGCCATGCCGGACAACTAACTTGGGTTAAGTTTGGTTCCAATCCATGGAACGAGATGTGGGAAGCCGTTGAGCTTGTCGCGGGACCTGAGCCGAATCTCTCAACGCTCCCCAGCCCACCAGACAGACGGAGAATTGGCGGCCGAAATCTTCGTGGGTCCGCAAGGCGAGAACGTGACTGCGTTTGAAGGGCCGCGCTTGACGCTCAGAGCACTGCCGGCAGCGCATGTAGCGCTCCAGCTCGTGGATGGGGTCGGCTTGGCGCGCCTGACGACGTCCAGCGCGACGCTCTGGTGGGTTTCGCAGCCGAGGCACTTCACCTCAAGATAGCGATAGCCGGCGTTGAGGGCATCACCGAGCGTCGGGGATGGCTAGGCAGGGCCACGAAAACCGAGCATCCGGGCATTCTAGGCCTGCGCGCGCGTTCGGCCAGAACGCGGACCGTGATCCCGAACAGGTATTCGCGCGACTTGATGCTCATGGCAGATTGATTTCGCCTGACGGGTGCGGAGGCAAGCCGCTAGCTCTTGGGTTTGCGACCCATCGTGAGCCCAAGTGTCCCCTATGTTATCCGGCATATGGGCTTGGCCGAGTGAAGATCAAAAAAATCGCGATCGATCGGCGAAGAGACTAAGCTGGGTATCCCGCCAAATCTCTATTTGCCAGGGAGGTGCTTGCATGTCTTTTGACCCGATGGCCGCCGCCGTCGACTGGCTCGATGCCTACCGTTCCGGCGACATAGAAACGCTACTCGAAATGTACGCAGAAGATGCCGCTGTCTACTGCGATTGCCACGAATTGATTATTACCGGCAGAGAAAACCTGCGTGGCTACTGGGCTATCCATCTGCAGAAACACCCAGCTGCTGAGCTGGACAATCTTCAGCTCTCGCACGGTGGCGCAATCATCTCGTACGTCAGCCGGAAAAACGTAGTGCGGGCGGTCTTGGACTTTAATGATGCCGGGAAAATCAGGACACTGAGCTGCAGGCCGACACGTCAGGCCTCGTCCGGCTCCTGCCAAGGCGGAGTCTGCTAAGCGTCAATAGCCGCCTCAGATCCAGGGTCAATAGTCATGCAGTAGGAGAGGTTTCAATCGGTTTCCCGACGGCAAATACATTTTCAACCTCGCTTTGCGATGTTGTACGTCCAGGGAAGCAGAACACTCGCTCGAGAGATCTTGCGGCCTCCGACGGCGCGCAAGACAACACCCGATCCTTCAATCAGCACGACCGGCAGATCCTCGATCGACTACGCGACCATGGGTTGGTCCCAGGTTCCAGGTTGGACGACAGACCAAACGTGACCTTGTCCGAAACGGATGGATGGAGCAACGGTCTTCCAAAGGCGGTATCGAATATCGCACTACCGAAGCCGGACCGGCGGCGATTGTCTCGCCACGATTGAAGCAGACTATGCAAGGTCCGCAACGAGTGCCGGAACAGAAGCGGCTGTAGGGGCAGCGAAGGTGTCGAGGGCAATGGAACTGATTGTCGCTGGCTATGTGAAGGTGCGAAACCGACGCGCCCTGACAAATTTGCTGGCTCATCGCCTGAAGGTGCTCGCTCAGTTGCAAGGCGTTTCAGGCGTCAATCCGGAAAACGCCGTCAAGGCGATCCAGGAAGAATTAGTGTTGATCGAAGCCGGCCTCGAAGAACTCAAGCCATCGCCCGGCTCAGTGCCTGAAAACGAGTGGAGCTAGGATCAATCCACGTTCTCAACTAGCCCATCGCGTCTCTTGCGTGTGGAATGACAAGATGGGAAACTATGCCCGTATTTCCCGGCAGTCCAACACGCATTCAGGGGGAGCTTGTTGTGTGCAGAAGTGAATTCGCCGTGCGGCCATGACCAGGCGTCGTGCGGCCCGAAACACGTTACGGCGCCGGAAGGGGATCGGAGGGAGCTGGAGTGAAACAACTGAGGAAGTTAGAGCACCAAAGAGATCTGTCTACTCGGGCAGCCGCCTACCTCCACGATGTAGATTGGCTGCGGGAACTAAGGATCAACCTGTTTCGTCGCTATTGGCATCATCAAATCAGTGACCGCGCTTATGAGCTGTGGGAGCAGGCCGGGCACCCCACGGGGCGCGATCTTGAATTCTGGCTTGAGGCGGAGCGGGAGATCGGGACAGGCACGAACGCGGTGATTTGATCCTCGGCTCCGTAGACGGTTGCTCACTGGAAGAAAAGCCAATCTGTTCTGGCCCTTTCGGAATGCCAAGCTAGGAGTTGAAGCCTTCTCGTTGGCCACTGTGGTTTCATTTTGCAGTATATTCGACCAATGCCCGCCTTGAGAACTGTAAGGCCATTCTTCGCAGGCTGATCGCCAAGGGCGCCCCAAACTGCATCCGTTCGCTGAACGGGCCATCAATGAGCACTGGGAGTGACATTGGAGAAGGGGCGAAAGAGCGGCCTGCGGCTGATCCTGTTGGACGTGTTGGAACAGCGCAATGCGGTCGTCGGAGCCCAGCATTCCTTCGCTCAGGCCGTAAACAACTTGATCGAAAAGAAGCTTAGAAAGCGAGCAAGCCGCCGCCTATGACTCGCTCTGCGAATTGACAGGGCGTTGCCGCTGGAACAGCGAGGCTGGGCCGCGCGGCACGGATGCCAACCGCAGAGCCCAGCTCACGCCACGTTGCGGAGCTAGGCTGCCTGTTCATCTCTGGTCAGCGCTCGAGTCGATCCAACTGGCCAGCCAACGGAGCAAGGTTCTCGCGATATTCAGGAGGAAAGCGCGTTCTTGAGATGCCAGATCCTTGAGACAGTCTTTGCACCATTGCGCCAGTTCTAAACATTGAGAGGCGGTAATCATTTGAAACTCCGCGAATGATTAGGGGCCTAAATCTCAGAGAGCTCAACATTACATCCGTAAAACTAACCCAATTCCGTCAACATCCCTGACGGATCGTCGCTGCGAAGGTCCATCACAACAGACCCAGGAGCCGTCAATTTTTTGCACGCGCTGGTTGCGGCGTCGGGATTCCAGGGCAGTCTTCTTTTTGCGCACACCAAGGGCTTAAAGCTTAGGCGGTCTCAGCGCCGCCGGTTTACTTGCGCGAGCATTTCTGGTTTCCGGCAGTTCCCGATCGCCAGTCGAGTGGCTCAGGATTGCACGCCAGCAGATCCGCCGCACGAAGTCCGGGCGCACGTCCGCGCCGCCGTCACTACCGTCAGGGCACAAGCCTCTCACGCCGCTCGACATCTCCGGCTGGGACGACGCCGACGTCCCGCAACGCGACTGGGCGGTGCGCGACCGCATCATCCGCCGAGCGGTGACGTTGCTCTCTTGCGAAGGCGGAGTCGGGAAGTCGATCCTGACCTTGCAGTTATGTTGCGCCCATGCACTCGCGCCCTGGTTCGGCTCATTGCCGAGTCCGGACCGGCAATCTATCTCGACGCCGAAGACGACGAGTCTGAATTGCACTTCAGGCTGGAAGCGATCCGCGCCCGTCTCGGCGTCACATTCAAGGAGTTGGACGACGGCTGCCTGCACCTCATGCCGCTCGCGGGCAAAGACGCGCTGCTCGGCGTGCCGGATCGTTCGAGCATATCCAGCCGACTGCTTGTTCGAGGAGTTGTTGCTGACAGCGAACAACATCATGCCGGTTCTACTCGTGCTGAACTCTGCGGCTGACCTGTTTGCAGGCAACGAAAACAGTCGCAGTGAGGTCCGGCAATTCGTTGGCCTGCCGACGACGCAGTGCTGGACCTTTCGAAGATGGCTTCAGCGATGCACCCGGACGACATTTCTTTGTTGCTCCATCTTCCTGCAGGAATCTTGACATTCAGGTCTGATCGGTGCGAGCGAAAGTGAGTGTCGCGTCGCGGCATTCTCCAGCTTATCAATCACGCCGGAGTAACCTCCAAGATTGGCGAGATTCCCCGACTAATGCGTGGACGCCCAGTGGTGAAAAAGCCGCTGCAGCGGTCTTTCTCGACACAGCCTGAGCATGCTTCGACACTGTGGAGTTGATGTGTCCGCGGTTTTGAGGTCAAGTGAATGCGCAGAATTGACTGGGGCGCCATCCTGCTCGGCGTTATGCCGGTCGCGCTGATCTGCCTGCTGCTTTGGACGATCGGTAAACCGGCGCACTGGCGCATCGGGCGACTGCCGTCAGAGGCCCACGACTTTCGCGTTGCTACCCTACATTGTGTCATTGCACAGGTCGCGATTCGCAAGGAGATTGGCGGAAATTCGACTTGATGCGGACAAGGCGGAGCGGATGATCGCACAGGTGATCCGCGACGAAGGCGGCCTGCTACCGGCAAAGGCGAACGCGCTCGCGGCGGGCATCTGCAGGAGGCTTTCCGCAGCCATGCTGCCTCCGCCTGCCCATCACTAATGGATCATTTCGAACAGTCCGCCATATGCGAGCGATTTTGCTGCCGCGATCGCGAACGTCTTGGCAGATGCGAAAGGAAGAGCTTTGGCCCCGGAGGACCTTTGGCGGCTAGTTTACGAGCGCGGCCGCGATCTTCCTGCGACGGTTGACCTCTCTACGATCAGTGGATGATCCGCAAATGCTTGATGAGGTTCGGTATCGTTGGGCTTTTTTTCAAAAACAGTGACTTAGGCCGAAAGTCTTTCTGAAGCAGCACGCTATGGTCGAAGGGCTCAAGGGCCGGTGGGGCGAGGCGAGAGCCACAGAGGCTAGGAAGGAAGTTGAGACACTTTGCGACGTTGGTACGCGATGAACGCGTTGGATCAGCAACTTGTTGGCTTTCGAAGCAATGACGTCAGAATTGCCAAGCTCTTTGAGCGATGCTGAAATGGAGGAGGTGGCAAAAGGTATTATGAAAGCCGCGCGGACTGCCTTCTCGACACGAGGCGACAAAGTAATGGCGCATACGAGCCGGGTGAGCGCACTTGGCGGTTGTCTCTCTATCTGCAATGCCAAACGTTGCCAGGTGAGCACGCGACCAGCACGGTTGCTCTCGTAGAAAATTGGAAGCAGCAAAGAGGACTTTGAACGAAAGCTATCAACTGCGTCTCGCCGACGGCCCCGGCCCAACACAGGGACAATGCTGCTGAAGGAGAGTGCCGGGGCCGCGATGCGAGGTGCTTGGGTTGCAGCCAAGCAAGATCACGCTACTCCCAGATCGAAGGCCTCTCTGTTCACTTGTGCACTGTCCCCCGAAGGAACGCTCGACGCGATTCACCTAGGTTAGAGTGGAGACAGCAAGCGTGGGAGTTCACTGCGACCTTCGACATTGAAGTGCGCTCGAACGGCCCTGGCCGTGGGCGCGGCTGAGGTTTGAGGCCTGGGCCGCCGACTTGGCGCATTGCCAGTGCCAAGTAGCTCGAAGCCTACTGTACGCGCGCCGTTCCTCTGTTCGATTGACCACCTTCTCGAGGAAAATCACCAACCGAGCCGCGACCACAGGCTCACGAGCACGAACAAGGCGAGCCGGAACAGGATGCCGACCGTGCGCCGGGCTCGGTCTTGAACGGAGTGTCTCGCCGCTGGCTTTGCAAGCCTCGATCTCCTAAGTTAGCCCTCGATGCGTCTCAGCTCGCATTCATAGCGAGGCGACGGCGCTCCGAAATCGTCCTGCCCTTGCGGGCCAATGTGGGCCCAGGGCGGTCTCTGAGCGGCCCGCATCGAATATTTCGCTATGTGAGCAGCGCGGGCAACGGAACTGGATTAGCCGGTAGAAGTCGGGCACAGGACCAGAGACAGCCATCGGCCAAGCTGCACAGCTTGGACAGGATGGCAGGATGCAATCGGATAACGACATAGCGCAGCTCGGTTCGTGGTCCCGCTCGGACGAACCGTCTTCCTTCTCACAAGTTCCTAGATTGCGGCTTAGGAGCAGCACCCGCGGCCCGCTCGCGCTAGCCAACGAGCAGGTAAATCTGCAACGCCGCCCTCGCCCTTGGTGGGCCTGGCCTCTGTCTTGCGTCAGCGCGAGCGCAATTTCAGCTATCCAACGAGCTAGGATATTGTTCGGATGGGAGGCACTGGTTGGATGGTCTACGATCGAGAGCGCAAGGGACCGCGCTGATTGAAACTGACTGGGTGGCCTGAATCTCCCGCAGAGAAACGCGCGCGTGGCGGCTTCGGTTCCCGATCGCGGAAACCCAGATTTGCAGTACATTAGAATGCAGAGCGACGAAACCGGCATCGGCAGCCAGATCAGCGCGCGAGAGATCTCAGCGGATACGCAGCATCGTCCGACTAGCCTGGTCCGCCACGCCTTCAAAATGCGAAGACGCTGACCGGGCAAATCGGGGCGGCTGTGCGCTAGCAAGCGGACTTATCGCAGCGCTTTCGGCATCCGACGAATCCCGTTTCAGATTTCGGCCTGCCAAGCCGTATTTTCGCGCGCTGCTGCTCCGCCTCGGCGATAGCTGCGGCAGTATGGGCGAACAGCTTGTCATCCTCATCGACGGCATCGGCCATCCCCGACAACAACTCAGGTTGGGTTCCTTCGGTAGAACGAACTGGGTCGGAACGGCCCCAAGCCCATCCCCGGGGCTGGTAGGGGACGAGCCGGGGCCGCCAGCGCACGCTAACCCAACGCATGCGCTGGCGGTAATCTCAGTTTCGGGTTGCTTTGCGTCTGTACGAAAGGAGCCGGATTGCGGATTAAATTTCGGGGCGACCTGCTTCGAGGAAAGGCGGCTCCGGTACCTGGAGCAACCCGGAGCCGCCCCGTCCCTTCAGGCCAACCCGCGTGAAGGGCTAACGGGCGAGGAAATTTTCGATGCCTTGCGTCGTTCCTACTACCTTTGGCGGCGTCTTAGCCTTGGTTTTGAAGGAGCTGGAGCAGCCCTGCTGTAGCGGACCGCAACTCAGGGTCTTTATTTTTCCGGCATCGTCAAAGGCCAAGGCGGCCTTCACTATGTTTTTCTCGGCGATGTAGGAGATCACCGCCCCACGGGGCGAGGGCTGAAGATCGTCCAGCTCGGCAGCGCGGCATTCCTGCAGACGGGCGGCCCAGTAGGCTCGCAAGCCTTCTCGGCCAGCGATAACCACGCCTTCACAATCGCAGAACACCACAGCATCTTCGGCGTACATTTCCAGTATTGCTTCGATATCGCCCGCACGATAGGCATCAATCCAATCAACGGCGGCGGCCATCGGGTCGAAAGACATACAAGCACCTCCATGCCAGGATTTGGCCTAGGAGCGCCCAGCTAAGTCTTTGGCCAAACCGACCTTGAATTTTTGCTATTCCGGTTAGGCCAAGCCCATATGCCGAAAGCCATAGGGCGGTAGCTTGCCCCCAATTGTGGGCCGACTGGCTAGGCGCGCCGAGGCCATGTGCAAGATCATCTCGCAGACCAAGGCGCGCTCTCGCAATGAGAGACAACGGCTCGCTGTATCCCAAAAGGGGTAGGGCCGTTTTGTCGCGGCTCGCGAACAATAGCCCTTGCCCTGCATTGCCACGAGGTGAGCGAAGATCAGGAAAAAGCGGTCATTGAACGTAAGCTCTCCCGGTGCCACGAGTTGATGACTCAATTTCCTGAGGGCGTCAGTGCGCGGAATCTTCGGGAGCTGGAAGCCGAGCTGCTGGTTCAGCTTCGCGAGGTCACAGCGAGGTGCCGAGCGGGCCGCGCTACTGCGGCAGCTCGGCGTGGATGCGCAGGATAAAGAGCCGATTTCGAAATTCGTCGGTCACCTCCAACCGCCATTCGCGACCGGGGACGAGATCGCCATTGAGGCCCTGCAGAATTTGGCCGGCCAGCACCGTGGCCTCCTTCCAGGCGGCGTCTGTCAGGCAATTCACGCGGAGGATTACGACGAAATTGTTCTGGATAAGGGGTCGACACAGCGGATCATGCTGATCGTAGCGAACTTTCGTAAGGAGGTCACGTCGACGATCCTTTGGTTGCTGAACTTCAAACTTCGTATCCAGTGTTTCCGAGTTAGGCCATGGTCATCCGGAAGCGACATTTCCTTGGCTGTTGATCAGATCATACCAACCAAGGACATCGAGGGGTTTATGATTGGTCTCGCGTCTAAGTCGTTGGATGAGGTCGAAGCGGCCACTGAAGAGAAGCATCGGTATCGAATGCGGCCTCAATTCTGGGCTGAATTGCTCAGAGCTGCTTCGCAGAAGAGCCCTAGGTTCGCGAACATCTCGCCAAACCATTTTCACTATGTTTCGGCTGGATCGGGGGGCGTGGCGTTCCGTTCAACTTTGTTGCTTCGAAATCCGACGGCCGCGTTCAGCTGTACATTGATCGGGGTGAGGAGGGTAAAAATAAGGCAGTGTTCGACGAACTGTTTAAAGGCGCAAGTAGAAGCTACATTCGGTGGGCCCCTGATCTGGGAGCGATTGGACAACAAGCGCGCCTCACGCATTCAGACGGAGGAGGCAGGCGACTTCTTCGATGAGACGGATCGGCCGCGCCTCATCACCTTTATGGTCGACGCGATGTACAGGTTCGAGGCGAGCTTGAAGGAGCCGTTATCCCAGCTGCAGCGCAAGCGTCGCGTGAAATCGCAAGACGAATGACGCACCTTTGACGAAGTGGATGACCTAAGACCATTGATTTAGCTGATCGTTGCGATCGAAGCCTGATTGTTATCTTGACGAGACCCCCGCCGGGGCACATAGAACGCCGGATCGCGTTTCAAGCGGGCAATGCGACCAGCCTTTCGTCCAGGAAGAGCACAAATGTTGCTCGGCCTGTGAAGCGAGAACCCGGTCGACATGAAATGGCCGGCGGGCATCACCGCCGCCGGCCATCGCATTCGCTGCCTTAGGTTGGGGGCGCCGGGCAGCGTTGCCCATAAGCTTGCCGACGTCCGATTAACGACCCGCTAACGAATTCGGGCAGTCGCGGGACCATTTGACGGCGTGAAGTCGGCGGCTTGCGCCCTCGCGCAAGCGCAACTGACAATCGGCGTCTGGCGCAACGGGATGAGAAGAAGAAAGCTGAACCGCGCGAGATCAAACCGCGGGTACTGGGGGGCGGAAATGGTGAGAGTCCGCTCGCAGTATTTCTTGGATTGGGAAAACCCGCCCGAGTACATCAAGGCGCCGGAGCTTGTCCGAAGGCTCGGCACCCGTGAGGGCTGGTGTCACGACCACGTCCTCGCCATCCAGGTCGCGATCGATCAGTACGCCGAGGCCGCGGTGGGCAACCGTGAGTTCTTCCTCAACAAGCCGTACAGCATCGGACTTCGGAGCCAGACTGATATCCCGTAGTTACTTCTTCTCGGCCTGACCGTGTTTCGTGCCGCTTTCCGGTCCGATGTAGCTGCCGGTATGCTGCACTTCTTCCTCAAGGAGCTTCTCGATCGGCGAGACGAACTGCTTCGGGCGCGCGATCGCCTATTAGAGGTGAACCTATAGCCATGAGAGAGTGGAAGAATTGACAAGGTTGTGCCGCTTGCGGTGCTGCGCTCCACCTGTTTAAATTGCAAGTGACTTGGAGTAGGCGATTATGAAACGTCATTTATTCGCTTCAGCACTCATCAGCTTGGCGCTCATGTTCACCAGCAATTGCGCAGTCGCATTCAACTATAAGTACGTTGGCGACAGTGGCGCCGGGTACGACAAGAAGATCAACGGCGGCAAAGGCTGCTTGATGGGTGATTGCAGCAAACGGCAAGAGCGGCTCAATGCTCAGCGGCCTGCTATTAGCTGCTCTTCTCGTGCCGATTCGTGCCGCAGGAAGAACAGCCTCAATCCAAAGACGGCGTCACGATGTGAACCCGCCCGCTTGGCTTGTCTCAAAACCGGTACTTTCGTCACGTTATCCGGCGAAAATAGAACCGTTGATCTGAGGGAATGATCAGCCAACTTAAGGGGAGTCTCGCCGTCCGCTCCTGACGGGCTGTGCACATTTCTGAGCAGAGTGCGCAGGAAATGAATGTCAGCTCTCGGGCCATCAGCGGTCCTCGGTGTCTGACACCGTGATGTCTGTTGCCAGAGGTGGGACAGACGGCCTAGGCCGCCTTACGTGCACACCGCGTTCTCTTGCCGTTCGGCTGTCGTTCCCGTTGGCCTCGGAAATACTGCCCGAAAAACGCGATTGCGGTTGTATCTGAGAACGCGCCCGGGAACTCTGCAGGCGATTTAGCATTCGAAACGGCGGGCTTTTTGTGAGTTGCGTGAGTGGCGAAGCCTACCAAGGCGCCGGCAAAAAGCCAGGGGCTCCTCCGATGCCGGGGTTTATTGCGCCCCAGCTCGCGACCCTGAAGATGAAGGCGCCTTCGGGGGCCCGGTGGATTCACGAAGTCAAATACGACGGCTACCGTATCCAGCTTCGCATCGACGGAGATGATCGTCGCGCCTACACGCGAAACGGCCGCAACTGGGTCCACAAATTCTCAATCATCGCTGGCGCTTTCGACATCGAAGGTCGGGCGGTCGTTGACGGCGAGATCGTCGTTATCCAAGAAGGGCGACCCAATTTCTCAGAGCTGCAGGCCGATCTCGCGAGAGGAGATCAGGACCGCTTGGTTTACTTCGCCTTCAATCTCCTTTGGCTTGATCGCCACGATCTCCGGAAGCTTTCCCAGCTCGCGCGTAAGGAGCTGCTCAAAGGGCTAATCGAGAGCAATAACATCAAGGAGCCCATCCTCTACAGCGAACATCATGAAGGGGACGGGCAGGCGCTGTTCGAAGCCGCCAGCAAGCTGAACTACGAGGGCATTATCTCCAAGCGCGTAGATGCTCCTTACCGATCGGAGCGGGTTGAAACTTGGCAGAAGATCAAGGCTGTCCAGAAGGGTCAATTTCCCGTGGTCGGCTTCATAAAAGATCCCATCGGTGTTGCCGCTCTCTATCTCGGCAAACAGGAAGGGAAGGAGCTGCGCTATGTGGGCTAGGTTGGCACGGGATGGAGCCGGACCACCTCGCGCAAGATCAGGGATGCACTCGATAGTGTAGTCAGCCCGAAGAGTAGATTGAGTAAGCAACTCAAAAGACCCAGGGCCACTTGGGTCGAGCCGAAGTTTGTTGCCGAAATCGAGTATCGCGACATAACTTCGGAAGGACTGCTCCGCGCCAGCTCATTCAAAGGTCTAAGCCGGAAATAAACTTATGTTTCTGCGGCTGTCTGCACGCCGGCGTACAATCAATTCGTCAGCAGAAGGAACATGCGATGGGATTGAAGCGCAGGCGGTTCAAGCAGACAGATTCTCTCGAGGCGCGGCTTGAGCAATTTGCCCAGGATATGCGTAAGCGCGCAGACGGAAAGCCGGCGGGAGACGAACGTAACGCCTTGCTCAAGCGAGCACGTAATGCGGATCAAGCAATCGACATCGAGCGGCAACTTCGTCAAGAACACTAGGAACGCCCAAGGGAGAAGCGGTTTAGCTTGGCTCCTCCCTCTGAAAAATCCTGCCCCCGCTGGTCCCGTGGCGATGGCATTTTCGGCGGTCCCGCTTGATTGCCGATCCGACCACTTAAACAATTCGGTGGCAGGCGCCGGTGGAAGCCACGTTTTTCACTAAGCTCGAACAACAGGGGAGGGCGCCGGCGATTGCGCCGAACTGTGGCGCAACCCTAGCGCACCGGAATATGTTGGGGATGGCTTCAGTCGGCCCCTTTGCGGTCGCGAGGCGTGACACCGTCAATCGCGTGTCCAACGATCATAGATGGCGGTAAGGAATAGGCCATGCCCCGGAGCACAAACCGTAACCTGCCGAAGTCCGCGGACCTATTGGTCATCAAGGAAGAGCTGATGACTGGTCGCAGGATCGTTGTTGCTTCTTCGGCCGGGCTGCGCCTGAGTGGTCGGGTCGGTATTATTGTTGGCCGAGGGGGGACCGCGACTCAGGTCAGGGTGCTCATCGAGGGAACCAAGCGTTTCGTGACATTGCACGCGCGCTACGTCGACCTGCTCACTCTTAATCCTAACCGCTAAGCTCCGGTCGGGCCGCGATCACTGGGGCGATGCTCTACAGGTGCAAGCCCATGATGAAGCACATGGCAAGGAGGTAGCCGCCGACCACGTTTGCGGCCGCCAGTCTCGATCACTCCATCCCGAGCGCATTATTGCAACGTGGTTCTATTAGCCGCGAAGAGCAACGCAGCCTGATCACCGAAGCAAGTTCTGGATCGATGTTGCCAGAGCCGGCTTCGGGACCCACGCATCGAGCGGTGAGTCGAAGTCCGCTACTCAACAGATTTCCGGGAAATGACAAGCCTGAGGTGACGCCATGACGATTGGCGATCAGTCGTTGTCGCGGCCGTAATAGCTTTTCTGGAGCCGGTAACGCCTACCCGTAGAGATGTACTCCTGTCGCAGGCAACTGGTGCCCCTGCAAAACGTTGCCTGCTCATCGCAATGCAGATATTCGAAGTGCAGCTTGATCAGCCGTGAATTGTCGAGAAAGGTTGCAAAGTAATGAGCCGCCGTCGCGTTCCCGCACATGCGGGTGATGGCACTTCGAACCTCGGGCGGTAAACGATCGATACGTTCGGAATTCCAGGGATCGTCGTGCCCTACGTGACTGCCGAGAGCGAATGCAGGGGGGTGATTGGCTACTAAAAGCACCAGAACTCCGGCCGCGGTTGGTGAAAGCCGTGTGTAACACATCCACATGCCAGCACCCCATCAGGACGTGGAAGATTTGGCAAATGCAGTCGCGAAACGAAGAGTATCAGGAATGCCAATGAGCGCCAGCGGTTTGAGTTGTCCAAAGTAGGTGCGGCGCATCAATTTGATCATTGCGTTCGAGGTCAGTTCTGGGTCAACATGCGAAAGCTCAACGCGAGCAATTCGCGTCCGCTAGACTCCGCGAAGCAGACCTCAAAGCGGTGACCCGCCACTTCGCTGATGGGCAAAAAGCGGGACACCAAACGTGCGGCCCAGCGAGCCGTCAGGCGAGGCCCTCCACCCCGACCAACCGCGCTGAGCTGCAAGCGTCTCTTATGCTTTTGAGTCCCTGGTACATTGCGCCATTGTAAAACGCCTCAAATGCCGCGATCGACGGGAATTCCAACAAGACAATCCTTCGAGGTTCCCAATCTCCTTCGTAGACCTTGTGAGCTCCGCCTCTAGCCAGATATTTGCCGCCGGCCATCTCCAGGGCAGGCTTCACACCCGACATGAATTCCTGGTATTGCTTTGAGTCACGAATATCGACGTCAAAAATCACGTAAGCCGCCATTTGCGGTCTCCCGATCCAGTTGTATCGAACGCCGCTCCCCACTGAGGCAGCATCGGGGGCTGCATCCACTCGCGTCAAATCAAATGTCCGAAGGGTCAAAATGCGAAGAACTCAGGTTGAGCAAATCTGGACCGCTCTGCGGATAAGTATCCGCCCTATGGCACTCGGCATATGGCCTTGGCCGACTGAAGACCAAAAACTTCGCGTCGACTCGCGAAGAGACTGAGCTGGGTACCCCGGCCAATTTCTTTTTCTGGCGCAGGAGGTGCTTGTATGTCTTTTGACCCGATGGCCGCCGCCGTCGACTGGCTCGATGCCTACCGCGCCGGCGATATCGAAACGCTACTCGAAATGTACGCCGAAGATGCTGTGGTCTACTGCGATTGTGACCAATTGGCGATCTCCGGCAGAGAAAACCTGCGAGGCTACTGGGCTGCCCATCTGCAGGAACACCCAGCTGCCGAGCTGGACAATCTTCAGCCCTCGCAGGGTGGCGCAATAATCTCCTACGTCAGTGGGGAAACTGCAGTGCAGGCGGTCTTAGACTTTGATGATGCCGGGAAAATCAGGACACTGAGCTGCAGGCCGACACGTCAGGCCTCGTTCACCTCCTGAAGGCGGAGTCTGCTAAGGGTCAAAATGCGAATAACTCAGATTGAGCAAATCTGGTCCGCCTGCCGCAATGAGCGAACCTCCGTCAGACCCGCCCAACTTCGCAGAAGGGCAGCAGTCGACAAGAACCGCTGACGCTCGAGTCTACACATGAAGCAGACGCTCCCGCCCTAGAACGAATCCATCACCCGCGCGAAAGCCGGATGCTGCCGGTTCTTGACCTTGATCCATTCCCGCGGGCGGCCGGCGATAAATCGCCGGTCTCGGCGCTTGGAGACGATGCCCTCGAGGCCCATGTGGCAGGCATGCCGAAACAGGTCGGGGCCGATCGCGCCAGGCTCCCACGGAGCAATGAACATGCCGTCCGGGCCGCCGCGGAGCAACCGCGCGAGATTGGTTTTGCGCATTGAGAGCGGCAGCTGCTGTAGATCCTTCCCACCGAGGGCGAGGACGTCGAAGGCGTAGAGTTGCACCTCCTCATCGTGCCGGCGCGAGTGCAGCGCGTTGAAATCAGAGATGCCGTTGAGACCCAGCACCACGGCCTCGCCGTCGATGACGAATTGCTGCTCTCGGTTCTTCAGCGCGGCCGCGACGATCCATGGGAAGCGTCTGGTCCAGTCGTGGCCATTACGGGTAATCAGCCGCACCGTCTTGCCCTGTCGCGCGACGCGCAGGCGATAGCCTGACTTCGTGGATCCAATCGGGGCCGTCAGGCACGGTCTTGGCGGCCGTGGGCAGGCAGAACTCAAACACTTTAAGCATGCTCGTCAGATAGGCGGGGAATCGTCGAGCGGGAGTCCTTGCAGCTATTTCTTAGGTCCTCGTCCCGGCTTACGCAGGAACGGCCGCATGATCTCGGTGGTCGTAAAGCTGGTCTCGAACCCGTTTGGCAGCAATGGCATCTCGTCGGGGCCGACCCTGTTGCAGACCGGGCAAGGCGCGCCCGCGCCGCCGCAGCCGCAGGCCTTCGGCCCTTCCCACGGACGCTCGGGGTGGTTCACAATGCGTGCCGGCGCAACGCCCGCAAAGTCATGTCGGACCTCCCCCTTCACCGCCCCGCGTCGTTCCTATTACCTTGGCAGGGGCCCCGAGCTGTACAATGATTCAGGGCTGAAGCCTCGATAGAAGCCGTTGCCGACCCTGATTGCGAAGGCGCTGATCCTTGCGCAGCCTCTCCAGTTCCTGTTCGGCGGGCTCGGTGTCTTGTCCGCCACGCTTCAGCTCAACGATCAAACGTTCCTGTTCTGCGAGGCGGCGCTCTCCCTCGACCACGTCGCGTTCGACTTGCCTCAGCTCATCGAAGATCGAGCTGTTGTTGTCCATCATCTGGCCCCTCCCTAGGGGAGCCGTTGTGCTCTGTCTGATCAATCGCGCCGACACTTCAAACGTTCCGGTCTACGCTGCTGCGTGCAGTGTCGTGTTCCCAATTTCGTTCCTAGATGAAGGACGCTAAGTGCACTTTGGTACATAGTCGGCGCATGGTCCATGCGGCCACAGGATCAGGTTCGACCTTGCATATACAAACAAGATGAGTTCACGCGACAGTTGGTTCGGCGCTCGCGCGAAACGCTGGCTCAGGCTTATGAGGTCTTAGCTCTCCCGGTGCCGAAGGTCTGGCATCCGGAGCCGCTGAACTGCCGCAGCCTCAAATCGGCGGCGGACCTTGTACGACCGGACCCCGGCCAAATGGGGATATGACCGGGGCCCGCATTCCAAGAGCCACTCCAGTTATGTAGCTCCACCGGGTTCGTGGCAGTCCCGGCAGGAGGACAAATTTGAGTGTTGCCAGATGTTCCTGCACCTACTTGCGTGCAAGCAGGCTTCGCTTTGCGGCAGCGAGCGGATGTAAGTTCCGCTCTCGTGCAGTTCGCGCCAGCCCTTGTCGATGGCGAAGGCCGCAGCGAACTTAATCGCTGCGGCCCGCGCAAGGTCAAATGAACCGGGTGAAAAGTCTACGTGCAATATGCGGCCAGCCCCGGTCTTCCAATTTTTCCCGAATATCCGGTTTCCGACCACTACATATGTGAATGGCTATCCTACTTTAATTCAAGAAGGACGGCTCGGTGGTACGCTAGCTTCGTGGGCTCAGAAGCGCATGTGGAGCATCACCATGCTACTCACAGGTTCCAAGCCGGTTCAGCCTGCGCAATTCATCACCTGCGTTCATTGCGATGGTCGGCTCATTCAGATGCAGAGCTTTCTGTATGCACGTACTGAGAAGCAAGTACGGATCTTCAAGTGCAGCGGCTGTCAAAGGCTGACTTGGGACGATTAGGAAGTAACTCAGACGATTCTCGGCCACGTGGGCACTTTCGGCCAGCCTACGCATTTTGCCGCTTATGGAAGATGTCGCTGCCAGATATCTCCGCGAAGCGGAGACCTGCTTTGATGAGGCAGAGAAGGCCAACCGCGCTGACGACAAGCAGGCATGGCTAAAGCTGGCCGAGGAGTGGATGGCGATGGCGGAGAAAGCACAAAGGCAGACCTCTCACGAGCAGTAAGCGAGGGGCTGGCCGGTCGAAAGATTGGCCGGCAGTAGGATTTCCGCAACCCGCCCTAAAGTAAAAACCCCGGCAGCGGGGGACCACGCGGCCGGGGCAAAGTTACCCATCGTTCGGCTCGGATAGCCCGAGCTGAGCGTGTAATCCCGCAACGGCGCAAAGGTTTCGAAAAGGGGCCCTAAATTCGCTTTTCAGCCATTTGCACGGTGCTATAATTGTTCCGCTCGGGGAACGACTGCCATGGACTACCGCGCGTACATCCTTGATGATGACGGGCGCATTACCGGCGTGCATGAGCTGGATTGCGCCAACGACGAAGTCACCTGTATGCTGCTGTGCGGTCTCCTTGCGCTACCTATTCGCGCAGCGGACCGTGGGTGCTAGCCGGCACCCGGCCTTCCCTGCGCCCTCTTGGCCTTGAGGGTGGAGAGATCAAGCAAAGCTCGGGTGAATGACGCCGCGAGGGCGAATACGCATGTCTGCAACCACACACTCGCTGTCATCGCCTGGCTTGACCGGGCGATCCAGTACTCCGAGGGCTCGTGATTGAATCGATGGGCCGCGGCGTACTGGATTCCCCGCCTTCGCGGGGAATGACAGTTGGAAGAGCGAAGCCGCGCCCTCACGAAAGTTGCAGTGATAGGCAGAGAGCGTGCCAGACATTCAGGCATCGTAGGGTGGGCAAAGCGAAATGTGCCCACGACTTCTGTCATCATGGAGAGATGGTGGCACGGCGCTTTGCGCCTTTGCCCAACCTACGGCACCGCTGCAACCAGCGCCAATCTATCCCCGTCACCCTGAGGTGCACGCTCTGCGGCGCATCGCGCCGCGGAGGGCGACAGCCCGACTGCACGCTCTGTTGTCCGGAAGACGATGCGCGTCTCATCCCTGGCTCGCCACGCGCGCGCGGTCGAGATGTTCCTCGATCTTCGGACGATCGCGGGTGCGCTCGAAACTGGTGCAGAGCAGCTCTGTCTCCTCGAGCGAGATCGGGGCCCGATACAACCGGCACATGAACTCGGCCGTTGCGCGTCCCTTGCCGGTGCCGGCGTGGCCGGGGCTGCGTTCGGCGAGGAACATGCAGTCGCGGCAGATGCTGGCGTCGAGCCGCTGATGGGCCGCGTCGAGATGATTGAGGATCTCGCGGAGCGAGTCGCGCAAGCGGAGGCACTCCTCGGTGCCGAGTGCAGTGACCGCATTCACCACATGATTGATCGGGTCATGCTGGTTCAGGACTTTCTCGCCTTGCGCAGTGACGTGGAGCACGACGGAGCGTTTGTCCTCGTGCGAGGGCTTTCGCACCAGGAAGGACCTGCCCTCCAGCGTCTTCACGATCTGCGATGCAGTCGCCCTGGTGGCGCCGATGAAGCCGGCGAGCGCGGAGGGGGTGCGCGAAAACCTGTTGGCACGGCCGAGAAAGCGCAGCGCCATCCATTCCCGATCGCGCAACCCGTGCTGATTGCCCTCGAAATACCAAGCTCTCGCCGCCTGGACCAGCAGCTCGACAGCCTCACGTGCCAACGGCATGGATTTACCTCGCCCCGGGAATCTCTTTTGCGGCGCCCCGGAGCCGCATTCCGCCGTAGCACGCGAATCGTTTGCGGGAGGCCGTATGACCCGCAATGTCCGACTCGCACGCCTTGCCCGATGTCCGCACGAAAGCACGGACTGCTCGGTACCCGACTTGGACTGACGGGCACTGCAAGCCGCGACGCGAGACGCGGCGTCGCCGATGGTATGCCAATCGTGGCGTCGTCGAACGAAAGCCCGAGTTGCCGTCACTGGCGGACGATGGATCGGAGTTGTTCAACCGAAGCCCCTGAAGTTCAAGTCACACGCAGACGTTTCTTTATGTTCACCGAAACGATGAATGAGCTTCTCAACAAAATCAAGTCAAGTCACTCTAGGAGACTGGATGTCGCTCGAAGCAATTGTCACGTTCAAGACAATCTTGTTCTTCGGGACACATGATGGTGATCGTAATATGCAGCATAACAAGTGCCTTTCGAGCAAATATACGATGGTTTGATTGCACGCATATTGCTGTCTGTCGTCGATGCAGCGTGGTCGAAGCTTGTGCATGGCGACGATGCGCATCGGCGCGCCGTCCACAACTTGTGCGATCCGTCAGGGAATCGCCAATGGAACTCGCAGGGATTGCACGCAGCGGTTGTTACCGTAATGCCCGCAAAATGGACCGGTTGGATCCCTTTCATCCCGGTCGCGCGAATCTCGACCGAACGGATGACATGCTTGTGGCGGGAATGTTGGCGATGCGCATGCATATGCGTCGGCAGCGTACATGATCGACTGTCGCGATAATGAGCAGGGCCGGTGTGACGAGCAGCGCGTCGAGAAAGCGCGTCAAAAACAAGAAACTAGAGCTTCGGTTCTGACTCAATCAGAACCGAAAATGCTTCAGTCGCCCCGGAGCATGTCCCGGAGCTCGCGGAACGGGTCGGCGCTCGGCGGAGCCGAGGCGTCTTGCCGCATGGCGCTGTAGATCCTCGGTACCATGTCGATGGCCTGGTCAAGGCCCGAATCACGTCCCGACTGATAGCCGCCCATCAGGCGGAGGTCGCGCGTGTCCTCGTATTTGGCGATCATGGTGCGCAGCTTGCTCACCAATTCGCGCTCTTCGGGGTCCCAGACGTTGTGGGCGAGGCGCGAGACCGAGGCTAGCACGTCCACGGCCGGATAGCGCGCCTGGTCGGCGATGTGCCTGGAGAGCACGATGTGGCCGTCGAGCGTGCCGCGGATGGTGTCGGCGATCGGCTCGTTGTGATCGTCGCCGTCGACCAGCACGGAGAAAATGCCGGTGATCGAACCGGATCCCTCCTCGCCGGCCGCGCGCTCAGCAGGCGCGGCAGGTCGGTGAAAACAGTCGGTGCATAGCCGCGCGCGACCGCGGGCGCGTTGGGCTTGGCCGACGCCTTCTGGCCGGGTGGGGCGGAGAGCAGCTTCCGCACGACGAGGTCGGGCGTGCCGGGCCGCAGCACCAGCGCCTTCGCAATCTCGCCGTCCTCTCCAGCCTTCGCGATCAGCGCGGCGTAGGCAGCGTCGGAGAATTTGGTTCCGGGGTTCTTGATCAGCGCGAGGCAGATCGGGCCACCGCGCTGCACAAGTGCTTCGGTCACGACCGGCTCGATGTCGTCCCGGGCGGCGATCGCGCGTTGCTGCCGCTCGCCGCCGGAAGCCGCGACGGCCGCAAGATCGGAGGAGCCGAGCATCTGTGATTTGAGCAGAACGGGACATGCCACGTCCGGATCATTGTGCGCGGCAAGGCGCCGCAACGTCTCGGGCGGCGCCACCTTTAGCTCGGCAAGCGTGGTGCTGAGCTCGGCCAATGCGCGGGCCTCGACCCGCTCCGTCAATCGGAGCAGAACGCCGTCGACCACGTGGGCGAGCACTTCCTGCGACCGGTCGCAGCTGCCAGTGAGCAACTGCACAATGCCGGCGAGGATACGGCCGCAACGGTCAAGCGGACACGTTTCGACCGCCTGTTCCAATTCAACCAGAATATCTGCAGGCGAATTTGCCATCATGGCAGGAGCCTGTACTCAAAATGAACTTCGACTATTCAACGCCCCTGATTGCGCCGCACAGCGGTTAATTTGAAATTTAGACGTTGAACGCTGGGGTATTAATGCACCGTCGATGCAACCGGAATCGCTATCGAAATTCGGCGAGGCGAGTTGCGACGACTTGTCCTTTGAGATGGGACACTCGCCAATTGAAGCGTGACGAGTAGGATGATTCCTTCGCTTCTAACTGGGGAACCGAAAGGGGGAACTCAGATCGGCGGTATTGCCGGACGCGCGTCGGTCAGGACGCGACTTTTCATTTGTCATGAGCAGCATTGATGATGCGCCATTGCTAGCGCCAAAGATATTTCGGTTTTTCGACGTCGACGAGTTTCGCAGTTCGATACGCGGGCTGAACATCGAGTTCACGCCATTCGTGCGAAGGATTGCGACCGAGCAGATCATCCTGCACCTGCCCGGCTGCGACGTGAACGTCACGCGCGCGTTTCCGCGCGTCGTCGATGCGCAGCTCGTTGGCGATTGCACCGCGATCGGTTTCGCGATGGACGATCTCGACGTGCCCATTCGTTTCAACGGCGCGCAGCGCGATCGCGCGGTCATCGTCGTCGGCAGCAGCGGTGCGGCCTACACCACGATCGAGGAGGTTCAGCGTCAGATCGGCTCTGTCGTGTTCAGGCCGGAGGTGAAGGATCGTGGCTGGCCGGAAGCGAAGTCGAATTTCAAGCTGTTCGAGACCAGTGATCGCGCCCTGCATCGGCTGCGGCGAACCGTCACAGAGGTGGTCGCCGCCGCATCGGAGCCCGTCGATGCCGCCGAGGTGCCGATGAAGGCGGCCGCGATGAGGGAGTCCTTGCTCGCTGCCGTCGATGCGGCCATCGCCGACATCGTTCCGGCGCGATGGACGGTGTGGCCGAATGACACGCGCAACTTCAAGATCTTCCAGGATATCCGCGCGCTGCTCTCCGGCGATCTGTCTCAACCCATCTACACCGAGGACCTCGCGCGCAAGCTCGGCGTGCCGGTCCGCACCATGCATGACGTCGTCCGCCGCTATCGCGGCATGAGCCTGCATCGCTATTTGCGCCTGCGCCGGCTGTGGCTGGTGCGCCAGCGGCTGCTGGGCGGAGCCGACAGCGTCAAGGCCGTCGCGCTCGCCTTCGGCTTCTGGCATCTCAGCGACTTCTCCAGAAGCTATCGCAACCAGTTCGGCGAGACGCCGTCACAGACGCTGGAGCTCCGACGAAAACGATAGGCGGCCGCCGCGCCGTTTCGTGCTAACGTGCCGGTCATGAGCAACCGCATTCTCGTCCTCTACGGGTCCTACCGTTCCGACCGCATGGGCGTCCGCCTTGCGAATTTCGTCATCGAAGGCCTGCGCGGGCGCGGCGAGGAGGTCGAATTCATCGACGCCAAGGCGATCGGCCTGCCGATGCTCGACCGCATGTACAAGGAGTATCCCAAGGGCTCGGCTCCGGAGGCGCTGGAGAAGCTGGCCGGGCAGATCCGCGGCGCCGACGGTTTTGTCTTCGTGACCGGCGAGTATAATTGGGGCATCCAGCCCGGCCTGAAGAACCTCACCGATCATTTCCTGGAGGAGTGGTTCTGGCGGCCGGCCGCGATCGTGAGCTATTCCGCCGGCCGATTGTCCGGCGCGCGCGCCTCGACCGCCTGGCACGGCACGCTGTCGGAGATGGGCATGGTAGTGATCTCGAGCACCATCGGCGTCGGCCCGATCGCGCAGACGCTGTCGGCCGAGAGCGAGCCGATCGGCGAGGGCGGCAAGGCGCTGGAACGGTCGTTCCCGCGCTTTGCCGACGATCTCACATGGTGGATCGAGGCGGCGAAAGCGCAGCGGGCTCGGAAGGCGCCGCCTTACTAAGCCGCACGGACCTCGCTGAGGAAGCGGTCGAACTGGCCGGCGAGGTCGCGCGACTGGGTCGAGAGTTGCTCGGCGGCGCCCAGCACTTCGCTGGCGGCCGCGCCGGTGTCGTCGGCGGCGCGCTGCACGCCTGAAATGTTGGTGTTGACCTCCTGGGTGCCGCGAGCGGCCTCCTGGACGCTGCGGGCGATCTCCTTGGTCGCAGAGCCCTGTTCCTCGATCGCGGCGGCAATCGCGGTGCCGATCTGGTCGATCTCGGCGATGACGTCGGCGACGTTGCGGATCGCGGCCACGGTCTCGTCGCTCGCGGCCTGGATCGCCGTGATCTGCTCGGAGATCTCGGTCGTCGCCTTGGCAGTCTGGCCGGCCAGCGATTTCACCTCGGACGCTACCACGGCAAAGCCGCGGCCGGCATCGCCGGCGCGGGCGGCCTCGATCGTGGCGTTGAGAGCAAGCAGATTGGTCTGCTCGGCGATGCTCTGGATCAGCGTGACGACGTCGCCGATCTTTTGCGCGCCCTCGGCGAGCGCACGCGCGGTGTCGCCGGTGCGGCGGGCATTGTCGACGGCGCGGGCCGCGATCTCGGTGCTCTGCGCGACCTGACGGCCGATCTCGGTGATCGAGGAGGTCAGCTCTTCGGTGGCGCTGGCGACCGTCTGCACGTTGGTCGAGGTCTGCTGCGACGCAGCGGCGACAACGGCGGCCTGGCTGTTGGTCTGGGCTGCGGTCGAGGTCATCGACTGCGCCGTGCTTTCCATGGTGGAGGAGGCACGCGAGAGGCCGCCGACGAGCTCGGTGACCTTCGCCTCGAAAGAGCGCGTGAGCTCGTCGAGCGCCTGGGCGCGGCGCATCTTGCCGTCGTTCTCGGCCTGCTTCTCGGCGGCGAGGCGATCGGCGCGGATCATGTTGTCCTTGAAGACCTGGACGGCCGCCGCCATCGCCCCGATCTCGTCGGAGCGCGCGGCGCCGGGGATCTCTTCGGCAACCTCGCCGTCGGCCAGCCGCGACATCCGCGTCGTCAGATTGACGATCGGGGCGCAGACACGGCGTCGGACCGTCACGATGAGGCCGGCGCTGGCGATCAGCACGGCGAGGAGGCCGACGAGTGCGATGGTGAAGCTGGTGCGCGCCGCGGAAGAGGCGCCGGCGAGGATCTGCTCGGCATTGTCGTAGAAGGCATCGCGGACCTCGATAATGGTGCTGAGGCCGCGCTGGGTGGCGGTGTAATAGGTGTCCACATCGTGTTCGTACTTGCCGGTAACCGCACCTTCCTTGGCCAGCTTGAGCTCGCGGCCGAACTCCTCGACATAGATCGTGTTGAACTTCTCCAGCGCCGCGGCGACGTTCGCCGGTGTAGCTGGATTGCCGCGCAATTCCAGCAGCGACATCACGATCTGGTCGTTGCGCCCTTGCGAGCGGCCGATGTCCGCCTTCTCGGCGTCGGTCGCCGGCTTCTTGCCGCCGACGAGGTTCTTGTGCAGGCTGGAATTGAAGCCGCCGACGTCGCGCAGCGTCATGGCGATGTTGGCGTAGCTGGCCTGCCGATAGGCGTCGCCGTTGAGGATCGCCATGCGACGGACCTGCTCGTTGAGCAGCGCGGTCACGCCGCCGTTGAGCACGGCATTGTCGGCGACGATCTTCTTGGCAGCGTCCTTGCGCGCCTCGGCCGGGCCGGCCAGCGCCTTGTCGATGGCCTCACGCAGCGCCGTGAACTTCGCATTGATGCCGTCGATATTGTTGCCGATGGTGGCGCCGTCGTCGAACGGGCCGGGCAGCTCCTTGCGCAGCGCGTTCATCTTGTCGCGCGCCCCGTCGGTCGACTTGCGCAACTTGTCCTGCTCGGCCAGTAGCGCGGGATCGATGGTCGCGGGCCCGTAGAGGATGTTGGTGGAATAGCCCCGTTCGGGGTTGAGATAGCGCGGGATGTCGCTGACGGCCCGGACGATCGCAAGCCGGCCCTGCGCCTCGGTGATCCGCTCCATGGTCTGGTATTTGGTCACGGCAACGTAGACGGCGAGGCCGCCGCCGACGGTCGACAACGAGACGATGGCGGTGGTCAGCAGCGTACCGATTTTCATGGGCATTCCGGCAATTGCACAGGGGGAGAAAGATATTCTCCGAAAAATAGGCGGGCCGTCTTAATCGCCGGTTTACGCTGGCGGCCGCCATGCTCGGCCCGCATGCGTCCATTCGTCCAATGCGCCCTTCCGATGGCAACGCTCTAGGCGTAGGTCGCGCTCACGGTTCCGAACGGGCCGAAATCGGCGACGTACGTCTCGCCCGCCTTCGGCCGCAGCATGCCGGTGAGTGTGCCGGTGCTGATGGTCTGTCCGGCCTTGAGACCAATTCTGCTTCGCGACAGCTCGTTGGCGAGCCAGGTTAGCGGCACCAGCGGATGATCGATCGCCTCCGCCGCGCTGCCGCGGCGCCTTTCCACGCCATTGCAATTGAGCACGACCCCCTGATTCGCGATGTCGCGGCTGCGCCAGTCGGCGATGGGCTCTCCGAGCACGATCGTTCCCGATCCCGCGCCGTCGGCCAGGATCGCCGGCATCGGTGGAAACGCCGCGTCATGGACGAAGCGGCATTCGGCGAGCTCGATGCCGGGATGCAGCGAGGCGACGGCATCGCCGATCTCTTCGACAGTGTAGGGCTTGGAGCGTGGCGGCAGGTCGGCGCCGAGGCGTGCCTGATACTCGACCTCCGGAATCGGGCTGCACTGCCTGGCATGCGCGACGCTCGCGGGCGAGGTCTTGATCAGCGGCGCGAACACCCGCCCATAGATCGGCGAGGAGGTGCGAAGCTGGCGCTGGAGCCCGGGCTTCATGCCGGCGATCTTCCAGCCGACGACGGCCCAGCCCAACTCCTCTTCCACCATCTGCGCGACGCGGTACGCCGTGTCGGGATCCGGCGGCACAAGATGCGCATCGAGGCCGCTTTGCTGCCGGCTCTCGCGTCGCAGGCTGGCGAGACGGCGTGCGAGCTCGCGTTCGCGGGACAGATCCATCGGTGCGTCTCCATTCTATCCGGCTGTGCGGGCGAGTGCGGTCGACAGCACTGTCTCCAGTTCGTCCTGAACCTGATCGAGCGCCTCAGCACTGCGATTGGCGCGGCACATCGCGACCGTGCCTTCGATCGAGGTCACGACGAGCGTGGCAAGCCGCTCCGCCCGCTCCGCAGCCAGCCCTTCGCGCAGCAAGGCCGCGCGCATGATCTGCCGCCACTCGACGAACACGCCGTCGGCGAGACCGAGCAGATGCTGCTGCGCCGCCTCGTCGTCCTTGTCGGAGGCTTCGCCGACATAGCGGTCGACGGCGACGGCGAGCACCGGGCAGCCGGCCTCGAACCCGGTCGCTTCCAGCCGGCGGCGCCACGATGCGACGAAAGCCTTGAGGCCACCGATCACGCCGTGCTGGTTCATGGCCTTCTCCAGGGGAATGGACACCTGCTTGCCCGCGAAGGTCACGGCCTCGGCGATCAATTGCCGTTTGCCGTCCGGAAAATGGTGGCTGATCGATCCGCGCGGCGTGGCGGTATGGCGCACGACGTCGCGCATGCTGGTGGCGTTGACGCCGCGGCGGCTCATCAGGTCGGCGGCGCCGGCGATCATCTTGTCGCGTGTGGTGGCGGTGGTCATCGGGAGTTCCACAATTGGCTGCCCACCATCTAGACTATGACGCTTGACATAGGCAAGCCGCGCTGAAATATGACGATCGTCATAGTCGTGCAGAGGTGCCAGCTTGACCATCATCACCGTGACCGCGTCGGCCGGACGGCTTGGCCTGCCGCAACGCCGGCTTCTTGCGGAAAGCCTGACCGACGCCGTGCTTGAGCCCGAAGTCGGTCAGCACGCGCCGGCGGCGCGAATGGGTTTTCAGGTGCATTTCCACGACCTGCCGCCCGACTGCATGGCAATCGGCGGCCGACTGCTGTCCGACCAGGACCAACCGCGCGACATCATCACCGTCAATATCGCGGTGATGAATGCGGCCTGGCCTGCAGAGGTGCGTGCGGAGGTGATCCGCAACGTGCTGGCGCGGCTTGCGGAAGCCTGCGGGATGCCGGCGCCATCGCCGACCTGGTGGGTCAATTTCGAGATCATCGACGAGGGCAGCTGGGGATCGCGGGGCGGGGTGCTGTCGATCCTCCAGCTCCTCGACTCCGGCGTGTTCACGCCGGCGCGGATCGAGGCGATCCGCGCGGCGATTCAGTCGCCGGCCTGACTTGCTGCCAACATCAACAATCCGGAGAGAAGCACATGAGCGAAGGTCAGATCCGCACCGAGGTGCACGGCCACGTCTTCAAGATCATCATCGACAACGCTGCGAAGAAGAACGCGTTCACCCCGGTGATGATGGAGCAATTGTCCGATGCGCCCACCGAGCTGCACGACAACGAGGCCTACCGCGTCGGCGTGATCTGCGCCGAAGGGAGGGATTTTACGGCTGGTCTCGACATGCCCAGATTCTTTGGACCGACCGCGGAGAAGCGCAACATCAAAGAGGGCAACGTCGATCCGTTCGGGCTGGCCAAGCGCTGCCGCAAGCCGATCGTGACAGCCGTGCAGGGCATCGTCTTCACCATCGGCATCGAGCTGATGCTCGCCGGCGACATCGTGGTCGCGGCCGGCGATGCGCGCTTCTGCCAGATGGAGGCGAAGCGCGGCATCGCGCCGCTGGGCGGCGCGCATTTCCGCTTCCTCTCTCGCGCCGGCTGGGGCGATGCGATGTATCATCTGTTCCTGTGCGACGAGTTTTCGGCCGAGCGCGCCCACGCGATCGGCCTCGTCCAGGAGATCGTGGCGCCGGGAGAACAGGTCGAGCGGGCGATGGCGCTCGCAGCCATCATCGCGCGCAATGCACCGCTCGGCATCCAGGTGACCAAGGAAGCGGCGGCGAAATATATCGAAGGCGGCGAGGCGGCTGCGATCGCCTACATCCCGAAAATCCGCGACCGCGTGCTCGGCAGCGCCGATGCGAAGGAAGGCATCCAGTCCTTCATCGAGCGTCGCGCGGCCGTCTTCCAGGGCCGCTGATCGCAGGCGGCTACGCCGGCCGGTCGAGCTTCGACAGGATCTCAAGCGTTGCGCCGTCGCGCTGGCCTGCGAAATACCGCCCGAGCGCCTCGCCGAAAACGGGCTGATCGGACACCGCGCCGAACAGCGTCATCGAGGAGCGGAATTTGGCATCATCCGGCGCGCCGAGGATGGCGTTGATGGTGCGCCCCTCGACGGCGAGGACGAGGCGCGTGCATTCGATCAGGCGCGGGCCGAGAGTGGGGTGGGCGAGATAGGCCTCGGCCTCCGCCCGCGAGCCGATCGCATAGCGCTGCGACATGGCACTGAAGCCGAGGCCGGCGATTTGCGGGAAGACGAACCACATCCAGTGGCTCTGCTTCCGCCCCCGGGCCAGCTCCTCCCGGACGGCGCGAAAAACCGGGTCCTGGGCTCGGACGAAGCGCTCTAGATCGAAAGGATCGGTCATAGGATACCTTGGGATGCCTTGACGGGCCCTTGCCGGCCGCGATTATGCCTAACTTTTGGCTCCCAATGTGGTAGCTGGTATAGAGAATCTCCGGGTGGGGGTGGGTCCCCCGGGGGTCGATTTGGGGATCTGATGGTTTCCGACCGCGTACGCGCCGAGAGGCTGTTGACGTCGCGCCGCCGTATTGGGCGGACCGAGACGATACTGCTGTCTCTGGCCGCCGTCGCGCTGGCGCTCGGCGCCGCCGCCTGGGTTGCGGATATCGGCGACTCGACCCCGCTGGTCACCGCCTCCTTGCCGCCCGCCAATACCCCTTCGTTTGACGACCGCTTCGCATCGCTCTCGGGCAACCCGCAGGCGCGCGACCTCGGTTTGCGGACGATGGAGCGCTCCGCCCTGAATGCGGTCCAGCTCAAGCTCCGCGACGCCAAGGCGATGCTCGCGGAGAAGCTCCAGGGCGACGAGTGGCGCTCGACACTGACCGATGACGACCGGCATGCCGTCGAGGAGCAGAGACCCGCGCAGCGCGCCGACGCCGTCCCGATGCCGCGCTCGCGTCCGGTGCAGGCCGATTTCGCCTCCCAGGTCGCCTCCAGCCAGGCCTATGCCGACACCAGTCCCAAGGTCGATAACCGCAGCTTCTTCGAAAAATTCACCGCCAAGATCAAGCTGGCCTCCCTGACCCCCGGCGACGGCCTGTTCGCCAAGGGGCCCGATCTCGCCGCTCTCGGCTACGATTCGCGCACCGCGGTCTACGACATCAAGGCCAAGGCGCTCTACCTGCCGAGCGGCGTCGCGCTGGAAGCCCATTCGGGCATGGGCGCTCTGATGGACGACCCCGACCATGTCGACCAGCGCATGGTGGGCGCGACCCCGCCGGCGACCTACGATCTGAAGCCGCGCGAAAAACTGTTCCACGGCATCCGTGCGCTGCGCCTGACGCCGACGGACGGCACCAGCGCGCTCGGGCGCGTCGGCCTGCTCACCCACAGCTACATGCTCGGACCGCGCGGCGATTCCAACGGCTGCGTCTCGATCAAGGACTATGACCGCTTCCTCAAGGCCTGGGACAATGGCGAGTTCAACCGCCTCGTCGTAGTGCCGAGCCTGGGCGGATCGGCGACGGCTTCACAACGCGCCAGCACCGATTCCTGATATTCGCCGGACGGCGGGGCTGCCGTTTTCCCTTCGTTAAGCCGTCATCGTCCAGAAGCAGCCCATGAGTGATCCATCTAAGTCCGAAACCCCGCTGCGCACGACGTTCAAGATCCGCCTGAACGGTGACACGCTGGCGATCGCGACCGTCGGCCAGGCCTATCAGTTCCTCACCAACTTCAAATCCGTCGAGTGGATGGAATTCCGCGCGCTGCACGAGGACGCGGTCGCGGCGCTCGAAGGTGCCGCGGACAACGCCATGCTCGCGGTGCAGGCGACCAACGCCGTGCGCGCGCTGTTCGTGAGCGCGAAGCTGCTCTGAGCAGGTCGTCTCTTTCGTCATTGCGAGTGTGGAGGTGAAGGCATTCGTCCCTCTCGTGTCCCGGCTCTGCAGCGCACCGCTGAAGAAGCGCTGCGCTGCGTCCAGGGCACGAGGGGGACAGACGGCGCCTCAATGCCGCTCGTCGCCGCGTCCGTCGTCGTCATCGTGGAAGTCGTGGTCGCCGCCGTGTCCGAAGCCGGGGTCGATACAGGCAAAATTGCCGGCGTCGTTGGTCATGCCGCTGCCCTTGTAGGACGCAATCTTCGGGTAGACGCAGAGCGGCCTAGTGCCGCCGGTCGGAAAGTTCGTGGCAACGCGCGGATCGAACAGTCCGCCCGCCGGATAGGGCGAGGTGGCGTTGGTGTTGGTCGCCACGATGCGGTCCGGCGTGATGTCCTTCTCGACCCAGTCGGTGAGGGCCTTGAGCTGGTTCGTGGCGAAGCTCGCGGTGGCGGCGCCGCCGCCGCAATGGGCCATGTTCGGCACCATGAACAGCCGGGCGAAATCGGTCGCACGGCCGCTCATGTGCCGGTCCATGTTGCGGTACCAGCGCGCGATCGCAGCACCCGAGAAGATGCCGTCATTGACGGAGGAGGAGATGATCAGCTTGCCGCCGCGTGCCCTGAACGGACGCAGGTCGGTCGAGGTCGCGGCCATGAAGTCCATGCTGCTCTCGGGGTAGGCCGCCGTCTTGGTGAAGATCTTCGGCGCGTCGGTGTCGAAGTTGAACTTGAACACGAAGGCTTCCTGGCCGTTCGGCCCGTTCACGGGCGTGACGACCGGCGGGGTCTGGAAGATCATCGGGATCGCGCCGGCGCCGAGCGTCAGGTTGATCGCCGTGTTGACGTTCGGCACCGGTGCGGTGACGACGTTCCAGAGCTGCCAGCCCGCGCCGGGCGCGCTGGGCGGCGTCCAGATGCCGGCATCCCAGAACCAGTTCGAATAGAGCCGCTGTCCTCTCGAGTTGACCGGTCCGGCGTAGATCCTCTTCAGCGCGTCGACCTGCGCGCCGGTGAGGCAGGTGCCGCCATGTGGCGTGCTGCCGTGCGAGCCCGAGCCGCAGGTGTAGCTGGCGAGCGCCGGGTACACCTTCTTCGCTGTGCAGGCGTGATAATTGTCGATGATGCCGTCGACCAATCCGTCGAGCGCATCGCAGGCGCTCAGGATGGCGGCCGAGGCGACCTGGAGATCCTGCGCGGGAAAGGTGTCGGGAATGAAGGGCTGGCCGTTGACGTCCTTGCTGGTTGAAAGGGTGCCGAGCACCTGCTCGTTCCAGGCTTCGGCAAGGCCCGCCTGCGGCAGGTTGAAGCCGGGATTTTGCGAGATCACGCCGTCGAATAGCCAGGGGAAGCGCTGCGAGGCCATCATGGCGTCGCGGCCGCCGTTCGAGCAGCCCATGATGTAGGAATAGGCGGTGTCGAGGCCGTAGAAATAGGAGATGATCTTTTTCGAGATCGTCGCGGTCGTCTCGATGCCGTTGTAGCCATAGTTCCGGCGCGCCTGCGCGTCGATCGCGAAATGCGCGGAGCCGCCGGCATTGGCATCGTCGTCCTGATGGCCGCCGACCGGATTATTGGCGTTGTCTTCGTGGCCGCCGTCATTGGCCGCGACGGCCCAGCCCTGGCCGACCTCGACGCCGGCGGCGCCTTGCGGGTCGGCATTGAGGCTGCCGTCGGTGCCGCCGCCGCCCATCATCTCGAAACGCCCGTGCCAGGTGTTGGGCAGGTTGAGTGCGAAGCCGATGCCGTAGGTGAAATGGTCAGGATCCTGCGTCGAGACGCGCTTGTTGATGATGCCGATCACGTTGCAATAACCCGTCTTCTGGGTCGCGCTCAGGATCTGCGTGTTCGGCAAAGTGAGGCCGGTGAGGGCGGTGCAGGACGCGCGCGGCGCAACGCCGCTCGGCGGGAATCCGTGCGCAATGGCCTGCGTGCCGAGCGCCGCGCAGCCGGCCATGATGGTCGATGCGAGAAGTCGTCGTTTCATGTCAGTCCCTCCCAGTTTTCAACAATGATGGTCGAGCGGACGCGCCCCATGCGGGCGCGTTCGTTCAGGCAGTGTCGTTGACGATGTCGTTGCCAAAGCAGAGGTGACGCGGCGGCATTTGCAAGCAACGCGCAGGCGCGCGCCGATCGCGCCGCTATGCGTGATCGCACGCGGCTCGCCGCCCATCTCTGATGGAAGCACGGACGTCATCCCCCTTGGTCCCGCTCGTGTCACGGTGGGCTTTTTCGATCCTAGGGCGTGCGATGTTGCCGTGTCAACATGAAGCGGCGCGCGAGTGCGCAGCGCAACCTGTCGTAGAAGCTGTGCTCACGCAGTGCGATCCCGCTCGGCTTCTCGATCTGGCCCGGCTGCGATAGACTCGGCGGGCGAATCCCGGATAGCCGCTGCGCCGGCTTGCGAAAGATCATTGTCGATGGAGCCGAAGAAGGCGGGCATCAGAAAGCGATCCTCCAAGGCCGCGCCACGCCCGGCGCCTGTTGCGAAGCGATCCGCGCCGCGCGCCGGAGCGGCCGCAAAGCCTGCCCGGCAGAGGCTGCTCGCCTCCGACGATCTGTCCCGTTCGCTCGGCTATCGCATCCGGCGGGCCCAACTCTGGGTCTTCAAGGATGTCAGCCGGCGGCTCGCCGCGTTCGACATCAGCGCGGCGCAGTTCTCCGTGCTGTCGGTGATCGAGGCCAATCCGGGCGTCAATCAGCTCGCCATCGCGCAATCGCTGTCGATCGAGCGGGCCGGGCTCGGGCGTCTCGTGGATCATCTGGAGCGGCGGGGCCTCGTGCAGCGTTCGGCCTCGGCGATCAACCGCCGCTATTACGTGCTGTATCTGACGCAGGCCGGGACCGCGCTTTTGGGCCGCCTGCGGCCTGCGATCGCCGAAAGCGAGAGGGCCCTTGCCGCCAAGATCGGGCCGCGCGCGTTCAAGGAACTGCAGCGAGCGCTATCGGTCTTCCTCCAGGAGACCTGATCCAGGGACGCCAGAGGCGTTCTCGGCAAGCCCTTGGTTCGGTGCGCTGTTTTGGCAGCCGATGGCCACCGCGCCATGCGTTCTCGCGGCTTGAACTCTGCCTCAGGAACAGGCAAACGGTCCGCCAAGACCGTAGCCCTGGGCTGATCAGGGCCATCCATTTCAAACCTTGATTCAGGGAGAAAGCTCATCATGAAACGCCGTACATTTCTCAAGGGCGGCGCGGTCGCCGGCGCGACGACGCTGGTTGCTGCACCTGCGATTGCGCAGGGCTCGCCCGAGATCAAATGGCGCCTGACCTCGAGCTTCCCGAAGTCGCTCGATACCATCTACGGCACGGCGCAGACCTTTGCGAAATACGTGGCCGACGCCACCGACAACAAATTCCAGATCCAGACCTTTGCGGCCGGCGAGCTCGTTCCGGGCCTGCAGGCGCTCGACGCCGTCAGCGTCGCCTCGGTCGAGATGGCGCAGACGCCGCTCTATTTCTACATCGGCAAGGAGCCGGCGCTGGCTTATGCCACCGGTGCGCCGTTCGGCATGAACCATCGCCACCAGGAGTCCTGGTGGTATTTCGGCGGCGGCGCCGATCTCACCAACGAGGCGCTCAAGCCCTTCAAGGCCCACGCCATCCTCTGCGGCAATTCCGGCACCCAGATGGGCGGCTGGTTCCGTAAGGAGATCAAGACCGTCGACGACCTGAAGGGCCTCAAATTCCGCATCGCCGGCATGGGCGGCCATGTGCTGGCGCGGCTCGGCATCGTGCCGCAGCAGCTCGCGGGCGGCGACGTCTATGCGGCGCTGGAGAAGGGCTCGATCGATGCGGCCGAATTCGTCGGTCCCTATGACGACGAGAAGCTCGGCTTCCAGAAGGTCGCGAAGTACTACTACTTCCCCGGCTGGTGGGAAGGCGGCGCCATGCTGCACATGATCGTCAACGACGAGAAATGGGCGAGCCTGCCGAAGCACTATCAGGCGATCGTCAACCAGGCCGCCTCGGCCGCGGGCGCCTGGATGCTCGAGAAATACGACAGCGTGAATCCGGCGGCCTTGAAGCGGCTGATCGCCAACGGCGCCGAGCTGAAGGCGTTCCCGCAGCCGGTGCTGGAAGCCTGCTACAACGCGACCCAGGAGCACCTGAACGAGCTCGCCGCCAAGAGCGACCTGTTCAAGCGCACCAAGGAGAGCCACGACGCGTATATGAAGGAGCTCTTGTTCTACACGCAGATCGCCGAGAATTTTTACGACAACTATCTGCTCAGCAAGATGCGTAACAAGAGCTGACGACGAGAAGGGCGCGGTGTTTACGCCTCTCGTAGGGTGGGCAAAGGCGCGACTGCGCCGTGCCCACGTTCTTTCGCTTCATTGACAATGGTGGGCACGCTCCGCTTTGCCCACCCTACGGGACTGATCGTGTGGCGTCTTACGCCGCGCCCAGCCCCAGCTTCGCGTAGATGCGCCGTGCATAGGCGCCGAAGGCGTCCGTGGTCTTCAGCGGCAGGTCGCGCGGGAAGGGCAGGTCGATCGGGAAGTAATCAGCCATCTTCGCCGGGCCCGCGGTCAGCACCGCGCAGTGCGAGGACAGGAACACCGCTTCCTGGATCGAGTGCGTGACGAAGATGATGGTCTTGCCGCTCTCGCGCCAGATCCGCAGCATCTCCAGGTTCATCTGCTCCCGCGTCAGCGCATCCAGCGCGCCGAACGGCTCGTCCATCAGGATCAGCTTGGGATCGTGGATGAACGCGCGTGCAATCGCGGTGCGCTGCTGCATGCCGCCGGACAGCTGCTGCGGATATTTCTCTTCATAGCCGGCAAGACCGACGAGGTTGAGCAGATCGCGCGCCCGCTCGCGCGCGGCCTTCATCGGTAGTCCCACGATCTCGGCCGGCAGGAGCACGTTGTCCAGGATCGTGCGCCATTTGAGGAGCAGCGCCTGCTGGAACACCATGCCGATGTCGCAGGTCGGATCGAACGGGCTTTTGGTATTGCCGATCTTCACCGTGCCGCCGTCGGCGCTGTGAAGGCCCGCCAGAATCTTCATCACCGTGGTCTTGCCGCAGCCGGAGGGGCCGACCAGCGAGACCAGCTCACCTTCCTGCACGTCCATGGTGACGTCCGACACGGCCAAAAACTCGGAGCCGCCGGTCCGATAGACTTTCCGGACGCCTTGCAGGCTGATGAAGGCCTCGGAGCTCATGCCAGCCATTTGCTGAGGTTTGCCGCAACGAAAGCATCGTCGCTGAGGTCGGCGTGCTCGCGCGTGACGCGGTCGATCTCCTCCTTCTGGCCGGGGCTGAGACCCTCGTTCGGATCGAGGCACCACAATCCCCGCATCAGGCCCTGGCGCCGCAGGATCTCGTGGCAGCCGGCGATGCAGCCGTGAAAATTGTTGGCGACATCGAAGAAGGCGCTGTTGCAGTCGGTGACGCGGGCATCGAGCGCGAGCAGGTCGGCCGGCACGCTGTCCTTGTGCCGCGCCGCCTTGCAGCGCTCGAACTGTTTGATCGCGCTCGCGGTCCACACCGACCAATGGCCGAGCAGGCCGCCCTTGAAATAGGTGCGCGTGGTGACGCCGCTGTCGCGCAGATCGAACGGCAGCATCAGGTCGAGCAGGAGTGTGGTCGTCATTGCCGGTGTAGAGCGCGACGCGGTCGAGCGCGCCGGCGGCCACGACGCCGCGCAGCACGTCGAGCGTGCGATAGCGGTTGAACGGCGCGATCTTGATCGCAATGACATTGTCGATCGCGGCAAAGCGCTGCCAGAACCGGCTCGACAGGATGACGCCGCCGACGGCGGGCTGGAGGTAGAAGCCGACCAGCGGGATTTCCGCTGCGACCGTCGTGCAGTGCGCGATGATCTCGTCCTCGGAAGCGCCCTTCATCGCGGCGAGGCTGAGCAGGCCGGCGTGATAGCCGATGTCGAGGGCGGTGCGAGCCTCCGTGACGGCCTGCGTGGTCGGGCCGGCAAGGCCCGCGACCATCGCCAGCGGGCGCTTGGTCCAACTACGGCGGTCTCGGCGGCGAGCTCGAGCACCGGACGGTAGAGGCCGACATCGCGGATCGCGAATTGCGTGGTGTGCACGCCGACCGCGAGGCCGCCGGAGCCGGCGTCGATGTAATAGCGCGTCAGCGCGCGCTGATGCTGCTTGTCGAGCTGGCGCTCGGCGGTGAGCGCCAGCGGATGGGCCGGCAGCACGGTGCCTTCGGCGATCAGCTTGCGGACGTCTGCGTTGATCTGGCTGTGGTGCATGATGTCTATCCGAATTCGGGGCCGGCGACGGCGAATGGCAGTTCGTCGCCCGCCGATGTGGCGGGGCCGAACCGCATGCGCTGGAACGGCCGTTCGATGGTCCAGCTAGACGCGGTCAGTCCTTCCAGGAACGCGCTTTGCGAGGCGACGGTGTCGATCAGGAGGGGGTGGGGCTCGGAGCGGGCGATCGCGTGGACAAGGGCCAGCGCGTCCGCGGCATTGTCAGCGAATAATGGGCCGATGTGGCGCGCGGTCCGGCCATCGCGGACCAGCGCGATGCATCCATTCGCTGTGACGATGGTCCGCGAGCCGGAGTCGTCGGGCAAAGGCGGTGAGGAGTCGCGGTTCCGGTCCGAACCCGGTGGCCCTCTGGTCGCGCGCGCGAAGCGCGTCGAGCGTGGCGGCTGACGGCGCCGGCGCGGAGGCCTGCGCCGGCTTCACCAACTTCAGCCGGCGCAATTGCAGTGTCGGGGTGAAGCCGAGCGGGCCGTAGACGGCGGCGCCGTCGGGGGTGGCGTCGAGCCAGCTGGTCAGGCCGTTCTTGCGCGCCGTCTGGAGGCAGGCATCGACGAGGCGCGTTGCGAGACCGCGGCGGCGATGCGTGGCCGACACCAGCACCATGCTGATCCAGGCATTGTTGCCGGAGTAGGGCAGCAGTGCCGCTGTTGCGATCAGCCGCATGCCGTCGCGAATGCCGAACACGATGCCGTCGCGCAGGAAGATGCGCCAGTCCTCTTCGGTCTGGTTCCAGTGCGCCTCGGTCGACAGCGCGAGCCCGGCGATCGCGTCGTCGACGCCGAGCTTGAGGATGGGAGGAGCGTCAGTAGCGTCCATCGCGCACCTCGTATTTGGTGGGCTTGCCGAGGCTCGGCATGGCGCGCGACACCCAGTCCGCGGTCCAGGCGATCAGCTGCTCGGTGTCGACGACGGGCAGGTCGAACAGCTCGACCGCCCTGGACGTGTCGGTGAGCCACGCCGTCGGCTCCTCCTTGCCCGTCAGCACCGGCGTGCGGCCGAAGCGCGCGCCGAACTTTTGGGCGAGATCGCGCACGGCAAGGATCTCGTGGCCGCTGACATTGATCGGCGAGGTCGGGGCCGTGCAATGCGCAAGGCACCGCAGCGCCTGCGCGGAGGCATCGCCCTGCCAGATGAAATTGACATGGCCGAGGCTGACGTCGATCGGGGTGCCGTTGAGCACCTTGGTGGCGATGTCGTGCAGCACGCCGTAGCGCATGTCGATCGCGTAGTTGAGGCGGAACAGCCGGCCGGGCGTCGAAAACTTGCGCGAAAAATACTCGAACATGCGCTCGCGGCCGACGCAGGATTGCGCGTATTCGCCGGGCGGGTTCGGCGCCATGTCCTCGGTCGAGCCTTTGCCCTCGACAGGGACGAAAGGATAGATGCAGCCGGTCGAGAACGCGACGATCCGCGACGACGGGAACGCCTGCGCGACCAGCGCCGGCACATGCGCGTTCATCGCCCAGGTCAGCGACAGGTCGCCCTCGGCGCCGAACTTGCGGCCGGCCATGAAGATGATGTTCGGCGCCTTGGGGAGGGCCTGAATGGCTTTCTCGTCCATCAGGTCGCAATTGATGGTCTCGACGCCGCGCGCGTGCAGCCACTCCTTCACACCGGCTTCGCTGAAGCGGGCGACGCCGATGACGCGCCGATCCGGGGCCGCGGCCTTGGCGAGCCCCGCCAGCGTCGGGCCCATCTTGCCGCCGACGCCGAGGACCATGATGTCGCCCTCGACCTTCCTGAGATCGTCGATCAGCGCCTGCGTCGGCCGGCACAGGAGGTCGTCGAGCGCCGCGATATCGGGAATGGTCTTCGGCAGGTTCTCGCGGGTGAGAAGCATGGGGCGGTCCTTCAGTTAGGCTTGCCTGGCATCGCTGACCACGAACATGCGTTCGAGGGCGAGCACCAGGCCGTAGAGAGCGACGCCGAGCAGGGTCAGCAGCACGACGGCCATCACCATCGCGGGCGTGTCGAGCGAGGACTGCACCTGGATCATGAGGTAGCCGAGCCCGCGCTCGGAGGCGATGAACTCGCCGACGATGGCGCCGGCGACCGCGAGGATGGCGCCGACCTTCATGCCGGAGAACACGTAAGGCAGCGATCCCGGCAGCTGGATCTTGCGGAACAGCGTCCAGCGCGAGCCGCGCAGCGATTTGACGAGGTCGAGCAGATCGGGCTCGACCTCGCGCAGGCCGCGCGCAGTGGTGAGCAGGATCGGAAAGAAGCAGATGCTGAAGGCGATCAGGATGTTCGGCACGATGCCGTAGGAGAACCAGACGATGAAGAGCGGGCCGAGCGCGACCTTCGGGATCATGTTCAAGGTCACGAACAGCGGCAGCAGCACGAGGCTGACGAGCGGCGCCCAGCTGAAGATCACCGCGAGCGCGACGCCGACGAAGGCGCCGAGCGCGAAGCCGCCGAGGATCTCGATCGCGGTGACCAGCGTGTTGGCGCCCCAGGAATAGCTTGCGGTGCCCAGCGTCTGAATCGTCGCGAGCGGGGAGGGCAGGATGAATTTCGGCACGTGGAAGGCATCGACCGCAACCTGCCACAGCACGAGCACGGCGAGGTGCACGATCAGGATGACCGCAAAGCTGCGCGAGGTGCGGGCTGCGTCTCCTGCCACCGTTTGCTCCCTGTTGCTAGCAGCGACGATGCCGCTGATCTCAAGCCTAACCGGCCTTGCGGGAAGTTTCAACCAGTTGGTTGATTATGGCCGGAGCGAATGCAGCACGAGGTCCACGACGTGCCGGCGGCGGTTGCGTCGGGCCGTCCGGGTCGAAAGATCCTTGCCGAAGATCGCCGAGAGCGTCGGTGTGTTGGACAGGTAGAAATAACCGAGCGCCGCGATCGAAATGTAGAGCTGGACGGGATCGATCCCTTTGCGGAACATGCCGGCGCGGACGCCTTCGTTGAGGATATGGGAGACGCTGACGACGAGGGGCGAATGCATCGCCTCCAGCCGCGTCGAGCCGCGCACGTGACGGGCGCCGCCGCGGTTCTCGTCGTTCAGGAGCACGATGAAATCAGGGTTGGTGGCGAGGTAATCGAACGAGGCCTCGATCAGCTTCTTGATCGCCTTGTCAGGCGGCAGGCCCTCCAGATTCAGCCTGCGCTCCTGCTCGCGGATATCAGCGTAGACCCATTCGAGCACGGCGAGATAGAGCGCGTCCTTGTCGCCGAAATAATGGTAGACCAGCTGCTTGTTGACGCCGGCGCGCTCGGCGATCTCGTCGACGCGGGCGCCGGCAAAGCCGTGCTTGGCGAACTCCAGGCGCGCCGCCGTGAGCAGCTTGTTGCGGGTGGCGACGGGGTCGCGCCGCTGCGGCACGGTGTCGCCTGAACGTTTTGCGGGCATTTCCAACCAAACAGTTGACAAGTTGAGGGCGGCCTTGTTGCATTGGTATCCTCACATGGGGAGAGCGACAAGCCGGTCGCCGGCACAGGGAGAGATGCGATGAAGCGTTTGCAGGCGGCTGTTGTGGCGCTGGTGCTTGGTCTGCCGGCGGTGCCGGCCAGCGCGGGCGAGGCGGTCAATCTGATCCTGAACTGGACGCCGACGGCGGACCATTCGCCGTTCTATTACGCCAAGGCGCAGGGCTGGTACGAGAAATCAGGCATCGACCTCACCATCGAGGTCGGCAAGGGCTCCGGCGTCTCCGCCGCCAAGGTCGGCTCCGGCGGCTCGCCCTTCGGTATCGCCGATCTCGCCACCATGCTGGTCGCCAAGAGCAAGGGCGCCGACGACGTCGCGCTGATGAGCATCTACGCCAACACCGGGCAGACCTTCTACTGGCTGAAGAGCTACGGCGTGAACGGCGTGAAGGACTTTCCGAACCACAAGATCGGCAATCCGCCCGGCGATGCCTCGCGCGTGATGTGGCCGGCGTTCGCGAAAGCCGCAGGCATCGCCCCTGACTCCGTGAGCTTCGTGAACATCGGCCCGACCGCGAAGATCGCGGGGCTCAAGAGCCACACCGTCGACATCATCAGCGACTTCTACAACGAGCACGATCTGAAGGTGATCGAGTTCGGACAGGACCTCGGCTACGTCAACTGGAAGGACATCGGGCTCAACCCGTACGGCAATTCGCTGATCGTGAACGGCGCCTACCTCCAGAAGAATCCAAAACTGGTCGAAGAGTTCGTGCGCATCTCGCAGAAGGCCTTCGCGGCCTGCGTCGCCGACGTCAGCCCGTGCCTGAAGGCGCTGCTCGACCAGGTCTCCGGCCTCGACAAGGAGAACCAGGAGCGCCAGTGGGAGCGCATCAAGTTCCTGATGACCGACGAGTTCACCACCACCAAGGGTCTTGGCTGGATCGACGGTGAGCGGATGAAGAAGGACTACGAGCTGGTCCAGACCTATCTGGGCATGGAGAAGCCGTTCGACGTGACCACGGCATTCTCGACCAAGATGCTGGACCCCGCCATCAAGATGGATGCGAGCAAGGTGAAGAAATAGGGCGCGCCGCGAGCGGCACCTGACGGCCTCGTGCCGTCAGCTCTTCTTCGTGTCGTAGACGTGTTCGGGCCCGGGAAATGCGCGCGACCGCACATCGGCGGCATACGCTTCGATCGCGGCTTCGATGGCCGGACCCAGATTGCCGTAGCGCCGGACGAATTTCGGCGTTCGCGGTGATAGTCCCAGCATGTCCTCGAGGACGAGCACCTGGCCGTCGCACGCCGCGCTCGCGCCGATGCCGATAGTCGGGATCGCGATTGTCTCGGTGATCTTGCGCGCCAGCGGTTCGGCGACGGCTTCGACGACGACCGAGAACGCACCGGCATCGGCGACCGCCTTCGCGTCGTCCTCGATCGGCCCCCAATCCGTTTCGCTTCGGCCCTGGGCGCGAAACGAGCCGAGGGTGTTGATGGATTGCGGCGTCAGGCCGATATGACCCATCACCGGGATGCCGCGCCCGGACAGGAATGCGATCGTCTCGGCCATGCGGGCGCCGCCTTCGAGCTTCACCGCGCCGCACTGCGTTTCCTTCATGATCCGGACCGCGGAGTTGAATGCCTGCTCTTTGGAAGCCTCATACGATCCGAACGGCATATCGACCACGACCAGCGCCTGCCTGGACCCGCGCATCACGGCTGCGCCCTGGAGGATCATCATGTCGAGCGTAACAGGTACCGTGGTCTCGAAGCCATGCATGACGTTGCCAAGGGAGTCGCCGACCAGAATGACGTCGCAATGCCGGTCCACCAGCGCTGCCGTATGCGCGTGGTAGGACGTCAGCATGACGATCGGCTCGCCGCGCTTGCGGGCCCGAATGTCCGGCGCAGTCTTGCGTCTGGTGGACGACTGGATTGACATGATCAGCTCCGGCTGCGGGGAGGCGGATCGAAGCCAGATGATGCAACGGTGTCAATCTGGCCTCCGATCACAATGGACGGCGTGAGGTGAGGGGCTGGGAGGCCTTCTGCCCCAACGTCGTCATTGCCGATGTGGGAAGCAGCGAGCACTCATCCTTCACCGTCACCCTGAGGTGGCCGCTCCTTCGGCGGCCCTCGAAGGGCGACGGCCCGGCTCTCTCCGCGTGGCTGCATCGGGGCCGCGCATCCTTCGAGGCTCCCCATGGGACGCATTGCGTCCCATGCCTCGCACCTCAGGATGACGGGTTAGGATTTGAAGCCTACGGCCCCCGGCCACCCCCACGTAACGCCACGAAAGAATTAACCGGCCGTTAACCAAATCCGCCGCATCGTTAACCATTCAATAACGGGGAACGAGTCGGCCGTCATGGAGGCTGCAGCAAAAGTCCAACGTCAGATGGTGCGCCTGCGCGGGCGGTCCTATGTGGCCTTCGTGTTCGTGCCGACGGTTCCGATCCTGGAGTGGCTCCAGGAAATCGACGCCACCATCGCCCGCTCGCCGGGCTTCTTCGTCGGCCGGCCGTGGTGGTTGACCTGTCCTCGGTCGATCTCAGCCAGTCCGGCATCAGCCATCTGCTCACCAGCCTCCAGGACCGCAACATTCGCGTGCTCGGCATCGAGGGCGTGGACGAATCGCGGCTGACGCCGGCAATGCCGCCGCTGCTGTCGGGCGGGCGCAGCTGCGTGGTCGAGCCGAGCGCGCCGAAGAAGGCTGAGAAGGCCGAGGCCAAGCCGACCTCGCTGTTGCTCGAGACGCCCGTGCGCTCCGGCCAGACCGTGATCTTCCCCGAGGGCGACATCACCATTCTCGGCTCGGTCGGTTCCGGTGCCGAAGTCGTGGCCGGTGGCTCCATTCACATCTATGGCGCGCTGCGCGGCCGCGCCATGGCGGGCGTCAACGGGCACAAGAGCGCGCGGATTTATTGTCAGAAGATCGAGGCCGAACTGCTTGCAATTGATGGGTTTTACCAGACTGCGGACGACATCGACGCCGCCTTGCGCGGCAAGCCGGCGCAGGCCTGGCTGCAGGGGAATACCATGCGAATTACAGCACTGAACTGACCAGCAAAGGAGACATTTCAGATGAGTAAGGTACTGGTCGTGACGTCAGGCAAGGGCGGGGTCGGCAAGACTACGACGACCGCCGCGCTAGGGGCTGCGCTCGCGCAACGTGGCGACAAGGTCGTCGTCGTCGATTTCGACGTCGGCCTGCGCAACCTCGACCTTGTGATGGGCGCCGAACGCCGCGTGGTGTTCGACCTCATCAACGTGGTGCAGGGCGTCGCAAAGCTGCCGCAGGCGCTGATCAAGGACAAGCGGCTCGATAACCTCTGGCTGCTGCCGGCCTCGCAAACCCGCGACAAGGACGCGCTGACCGAAGAGGGCGTCGGCAAGGTCATCGCCGAGCTGCGCAGCCGCTTCGACTGGGTGATCTGCGACAGCCCGGCCGGCATCGAGCGCGGCGCCTCCATGGCGATGCGCTTTGCGGACGAGGCCGTCATCGTGACCAACCCGGAAGTCTCCTCGGTGCGCGATTCCGACCGCATCATCGGCATGCTCGATTCCAAGACCGTGCGGGCCGAGAAGGGCGAGCGCGTCGAGAAGCACATTCTCATCACGCGCTACGATCCCTCCCGCGCCGCGCGCGGCGAGATGCTGACCATCGACGACATCCTGGAAATCCTCGCAACGCCCTTGCTCGGCATCATCCCCGAGAGCCAGGACGTGCTGAAGGCCTCCAACGTCGGCACGCCGGTGACGCTCTCGAACGCGGATGGAGCACCGGCGCGGGCCTACATGGACGCGGCCAAGCGCCTCTGCGGTGAAAGCATCACGATGCACGTTCCCGCCGAGCGGAGGGGGCTGATGGACCGCCTGCTGCGACGGAGGGCTGCATGAGCATGGGACTGCTTCGACTTCTCCGCGGCAACAAGGCCTCCGCACCGGTCGCCCGCGAACGGTTGCAGATCCTGCTTGCGCATGAACGCGGATTGCGCGGCCAGCCCGACCTGCTCGGTGTGCTGCGTGAGGAAATCCTCGCCGTCGTGTCCAGGCATGTCACGCTGGATCCGACCAAGGTCATCGTCCGGCTCGAGCGCGGCGATGAGGTCTCGACCCTGGAGGTCGATATCGAGGTGCCCAACGATATCGAGCGCAAGAGGGCCGCGGTCGGGTAGGGGGCCTGACCGAAGGCTGCCAATCTTGGCGTAGGTTTCTTGGGGTGGGTGAGAAGGCGGTCCGCCGGGCATGGCGGGCCGCCTTTGTTGTTGCGTGGGCGTGGTCCGGTGCGGAACGAGGGCCGAGGCTCGATCGTTGTCATGGGCCCCGCGGGACAGCCGAGCGATGTCCCGTGGCTTCTGCAAACGGGAGAGCGCCCATGATGTCCGAGGTCCAGGTCCACACCGTCGCGCGGCAGATGCTGGAACGACATGGTTTCGCTGCGATTGCGAAAGCCGCCGAACAGGCCCAGGCCTGCGAGGGCCGCGGCGAAGCCGAAGAGGCCAAGGAATGGCGTCACATCGAGGACGCCATGAAGATCATGCGCGGTCCGGCCCAGAGCTGATCAGCTCCGCACCGTTCCATCCTTGATCATATCGAGGACGCGGCTGGCCAGCGTCTCGACCACGAAGGGCTTTGTCAGCACCTGCATGTCGGGCGCGAGCTGGCCGTTGCCGATGATGGCATTCTCCGCATAGCCCGTGATGAACAGCACCTTGAGGGCCGGACGGGTTGTGCGCGCAGCATCCGCAAGCTGGCGGCCGTTCATGCCGCCGGGAAGGCCGACATCGGTAACGAGCAAATCGATCGTCGCCTCCGATTGCAGGATCTTCAGCCCGCTCGGGCCGTCATGAGCCTCCAGGACGCTGAAGCCGATCTCTTCCAGCGCATCGGTCAGCAGCATGCGAATCGACGGCTCGTCGTCGACAATCAGGATGGTGTGACCAGCTTTCGGCCGCACAGCACTCTTGGGCGCCAAGGTGGACGGCCTGTCAGCCTCGTTGCCATAATGGCGTGGCAAATAGAGGCACATGGTCGTGCCCTGGCCGACTTCGGAGTAGATCCGGACCTGGCCGCCGGACTGGCGCACGAAGCCGTAGACCATGGAGAGGCCGAGCCCGGTGCCCTGGCCCATCGGCTTGGTCGTGAAGAACGGCTCGAACGCGCGCTCGACGATGTCGGGTGTCATGCCGGTGCCGGTGTCGGTGACGCAGAGCGACACATACTGGCCGGGCGCAAGATCGCGCTCGCCGGCGCCATGCTCGTCGAGCCAGCGGTTGGCGGTCTCGATCGTGAGCCGTCCGCCGCCGGGCATCGCATCGCGGGCGTTGATGCAGAGGTTGAGCAGGGCGCTCTCGAGCTGTGACGCATCGATCAGCGTCGGCCACAGCCCGCCTGCGGTGACGACTTCCACCGCGATCTCCGGGCCGACGGTGCGGCGGACCAGCTCCTCCATCCCCATGACGAGGCGGTTGAGGTCGGTCGGCTTGGGATCGAGCGTCTGCCGCCGCGAGAAAGCGAGCAGCCGATGCGTCAGGGCGGCGGCGCGCCTGGCGGCGCCTTGCGCCGCGGTGACGTAACGGTCGATTTCATTGACGCGGCCCTGGCCGAGCCGCGTCTGCAACAACTCCAGCGAACCGATGATCCCGGTGAGCAGATTGTTGAAGTCGTGCGCGATGCCGCCGGTGAGTTGCCCGACAGCTTCCATCTTCTGTGACTGACGCAGCGCCTCCTCGGCTACGCGCAGCCGCTGCTGCTCCTTCAGCCGGTCGGTGACGTCGTAGGAGAACTGGTAGGCACCGAGCAGCCGGCCCTCGCTTTCGCGCAGGCAGTTGAAGCGCATCTCGTAGAAGCGGCGGTCCCGCCCGGGCTCGCCGAACTCGGCGACCTCGACGAAGGCTTCGCCGGCGAGCGCCCGCGACCAGACGGCGCGGACGGCGTCGCGATGCTCGGGTTGATCGTCAAGCAGCTCCAGCATGTTGTCACCGACCTTCGGCAAGATGCCGTAGATGCGATGGAATTCCCGAGCCGAGGCGCCGTTGATGGCGAGCCAGCGGAAGCCGGGATCGACGACCTGCACGAAGGCATCGGTTCCTTCGACGAGGTCGGCCATCAGCTTGCGCTCGGCCAATGCGGCGACCACGCGCGCTTCCAGCGTCTCGTTGAGCTGCTGCAACTCCCGCTCAGCCCGCTTGCGCGCCGTGATGTCCTGGAACAGCACGGCGACCTGCTTGCGGCTGGCTGGCTCGACACGGAAGGCGGCGAGCTCGAGTTGGCGGCCGGTCGCGACCAGCTCGCGCTCGAAGCGGATCGGCTGCCCGGTCCTGAGCACGCCGCCATAGAGCTCGACCCAGCCGTCGGCCTCATCAGGGACCATCTCGCGGACCTTCTGGCCGACCACGTTGGGAATGCCGGCATGCTGGGTGTAGGCGGGGTTGGCTTCGACGTGGATGTAATCGCTGAGCGGGCCGTGCGGGCCGTCGAAGAATTCGATGATGCAGAAGCCTTCATCGATCGAGTTGAACAGCGTCCGGTAACGCTCCTCGCTTTCCGCCAGCGCCGATTCCGCTGCGCGGCGCCCGGTCTGGTCGGCCATCCCGAGCGCCTTCAGGCGTGCGTTTTCCTCCTCGATCGCCTTGAGACGGCGTCGAAGGTCTTCCAACTCGATCGCATCCACGAGCGCGCGCGGGGTTGGCGTTTCCAGGAGCCGCTCCTTGACTCTGCCTACGGTATGCTGGCGGGCGAACGCACCGCGGCAAGCCGCAGCCTCAACGCAGTCCGAACCGGTGAGTTCCCCGGGGGGCCGGATAGCTCAGCGCTCGCCCTGATCGCCGCCTTGCGCGCCGGACTTGTGTTGCGTTTGCGGCTGGGCGCGTTCGCCGGTCTCCTTGCAGGGCAGCGGCTCCCACGATCCATCCGGCGCCTGCTGATAGGCGCTGCACGATGACGACGAGGCCGATTTGTCCTCGCCTTTCTGGGCATCGGAATTCTTCGCCAGCGCCGGGGCAGTCAGCACGGAGCCGGCCACGAGAGCTCCGGCGAAAACGAGATTGACAATCCGCATGGGGTTCTCCTGTTCGAAGCAAGGCCTCATGCTGTCGATGATTGTGACGATTATTTGCCAGCGCGGCGGTTCCGCCGCGCGATGCTTAACGGCGCCTCATCGCCCTGCGGGTTCGATGGCAATCGCGTTGCGCCGGGCGCAGGCGCGCAGCCAGCCGATCACGCCCGGCTGCACCGAGAACTCGTAATTGTCCTCGATCGTCTTGGCCCTCATCGCCAGGACCGAACCCGTCTCGATCGCTTCGGCCAACTCGGCCCCATGCTGCGGGAACAGACCGATTTCGTCGGGGCCCTCGACCTGCGCGGAGAACGCCTCGAACGGCACATTGCCGATTCTCAGCGTCGCCTCGATGGCCTGACCTTCCGGCCGGTTGAGCTTGGAATCCTTCAGCATCATGGTCAGCCCCTTCGCGCGGCTGACGATCAGGAAGATGGCGAGACGGCGCTGCGGCGCGGGCGCGTCCGTGCCGATGAGATAGCGCCGGCGGATGAAGCAGGCGACGATCGCCACGTCGCCGTTGCGTAGCTCGGATGCATCCCACCCTTCGATCTTCTGCTTGTCCTCGATCCCGGGCGGGCCGGCCGGGGTCGGCGGCATCACCGCGATCTTCGGCGAGCGCGGCCGCGGCGCCGGCATCTCCGGCGCGTTGGGATCGGTCGGCCTGTCGACCGCGATGTCGAAGGTCTTGCCGCACTGCTTCAGCCAGCTCAGCGCATCCGCCGGCAGATCGAGTACGATCGGCCCGGAATCGACGCCGGCACCGTCCGAGCGCAACGTGACGTCCCGCGCCTTGCCGAGCGCCGCGAGCATGCCCTCGGCATCGCCCGGATGCAGCGCGAAGGCGTTGCCGACCGGGAAGCCGACCGCGCGGAAGCTGCGGCCGTCGATGACGATCTCGGCCTGGTCGTCCAGCACGTGTTCGCTCGGCATGCCGTCATCCATCAACATGATGGACAGGCCCGAGCCGCGGCTGATGTTGAGGGCGAAGGCGGTGTCGACCTTGCCGCCCGCCTTGCTGCGTTGCCTCGGCGCAATCAGCACGCATTGCCTCACCTTGCCGTCAGGGCCGACCTGGGGCAGGGCGCTCCATACCCCCTGCGGAAAGCGCACTTGCTTGCCGGCGACCGGATTGTCCGCCGTCGCGGCAAAAGCGGGCAGCGCCAAATTGGCGGCGACGATCACCGCGAGCGCCGCCATCCGGCGCGTCCAAAGCATATCGGCAGGCATGGCCCCTCGCATTGTCCTCAGCTCGAAGCATTGGACTCGGAGGGGTGCGCCGAGGTTCACCGGCAAAGCCGGGCCGCCAAGGGCGGCTAGCCGCCCTTGCTGCGGATCAGGCCGGCGAGATTGGTCTTTTGCGCCTCGCACCAGCCGGGCATGCCGAGCCGGCGCTGATCCATGTCGGTTGCCTGCGTCGCCACCGCGACCTCGGCCATCAGATCGTCGTCCTGCTTCTCGCCCATCTTGCCGCCGGTGTGCATCCAGGCGATCGCCTTGCGCACCTTCTCGGTGGTGCCGTCGGGCAGCTGCATTTGCTGCGCCTTCTGCACGAGGTCCTGGTAGACGAGATCCGTGCCCGGGCACTCGACCTTGGCGGCGAAGGCCTGCAGGACCATCGTCACATAGGTCGAACGGACCGGCGCATCGCCCGCCTGGGCCGGCGCGGCGATCAACAACAGGCCTGCGATCAGAAAACCGGTGCGCATTCTTGGGGTACCTCCTCGTTTTTTTGGGAGGCTAGCGTCCGGCGCGCCGCTCCGCAATGGTGCCGGGGCGCAATTGTGGCGCCTCGATGCGGTGCGCTATCGTAGCGGATATCCCGGCCACGGAGAGCGACATGAGCCTGTTCAGCACGCCGTTCGATCCCGCTCACGACACCGCGCTCGTCACCGGCGCCGGTAACGGCATCGGCCGCGCGATCGCGCTGGGCCTGGTCGGCGAGGGCGTCCGGACCATGTTCGCCGACGTGAGCGCGGAGCGGGTGACTGCCGCGATCGGCGCGAGCAAGACGCCTGAGCTGGCGGTGCCGTGGGTCGGCGATCTCGCCAAGCTCGAGGCTTGCGACGAGCTGCTGGCCTCGGCACATGCGGTGCTGGGCGACGTCACGCATTTCGTGCACAGCGCCTCGCCGCCGCGGCGCGAGGCCGATCACGCGCTCGCTGTCGACCGCAGGACCTGGCAGGAGATGCATGCCGTCAATCTCGACGCCGGCTTTCATCTGGCGCGCGGAATCGCAACACGACTGATCGCGGCGAAGCGGCCTGGCTCGTTCCTGTTCCTCACCTCGCTGCATGCGGGCACGCCGCGCAACCTGCCGCATTATTCGACGGCGAAGGCGGGGATGGCGATGCTGGTGAAGGAGCTCGCGAAGACCTTTGGTCGTCGCAATATCCGCGTCAACGCGCTGGTGCCCGGTGCGATCGCGGCAGGTGGATTCGTTGCCGATGCCTCGCTGGCGAAACACATTCCGCTCGGGCGCCTCGGCGAAGCAAACGACCTCGTGCCGATGGCGCTCGCGGTGCTGTCGAACAAGCTGTCGGCTTATGTCACCGGCGCAGCGTTCGTCGTCGACGGTGGATTGTCGCTGACGAACTGGTTCGAAGCGCCGGTGCTTGAAGATTAGCGCTGCCAGGCCGGCACAGGATCGAGCGGCGTGCGATAGACCTCTTTGTGATCGCGATCGGTGACGCGCACCGCGCAGCCCTTCTGCTGCAGCTCCGGCTTCACCTGCGACAGCTCGCATGCGAGCTGAACGGCGCGATCCGAAGCGACCTCGATGTCTTCGAGGATGATTCCGCCCTGGTTCTTGAACTCTTCACCAACCACGAGATCGAAGGAGTAGTATGGCATCCGAATTCTCCGGTGTGACGACCCAAATTCCCAAACGAAGCCTTCGACGGAAGTCTTCAAAACATGCTGGATCGTACCACTGAGTCGATATCTATCGGATGAACAAGCCGCACAATCTCTGTGCCTAAGGCGCAGAAATGATGAGCAATGAACGGTGGCGTTAAGATTTTATTAAACATGTCCACGCGATCATGAGGCATGGAATTGCAGCAGAACCGGGCTCCGGGAACCGGCAGCTGCAAGAGAAGGCCGGCGGCATAGATCCCGACGGCCTTTTCTCTTGAAGCTTTCGTCGCGCAAACTTGCTTCACGAAAGCTTCCTTGGCGAAGACGAGTCAGCATCGCTTCCCGTAATCACCCGGACTCAACGCATCATCTCGACTCGGACAGCGTGTAGCGACGCTGGTGTTCGTCTAGTGCACCGGCATCGGCGGACGCACGACAGGTCCGTCGTCATCGGCAACAGCCTGCGTCGTCGTCACGGGCGCGACCGGCGGCGGTGCTGCGGCTGCCTGTGATGGCGGCGGCGGTGGCGCGAGCGGCGCGGGCGAGTAGGCCGGCATGTAGGTGTGTGACACGGCCGGCTTCGGTTTGCGAACTGGCGGCGGTGCGGGTCGCGGCTGAATCGCTGACACGCGTGCGCGCGGATCGACCGGCTTGGCCTCGGCTACGGGCTTCGGCACGGGCGGCTTGGTCATCTCACGGGCCAGCTGCTCCTGGCCGGCCTTCAGCTCGGCGATCGTCGTCTTGAGCTGCTCGATCTGCTGCGCCATCGCGGCCATGTCGCGCGTCATCGACTCCATCGATTGGGTGGCATCGGGCGGCGCTGCTGCGGTGGCGGTGGCAGGCTGAGGTGGAGGCGGCGAGGCCGGTTGATCGGCGATTTGATCGGTCGCCGCAGGCGGGGCCTCAGCTGCCGCGGGCGGGGCGGCCTGTGCAGCGGCGACCGGCGCCGTCTGCGGTGTCGCAGGCAGCAGCTGCGATGTCAGCGAGGCCAATGCCGGTGTCCATTGCGCGAGCATCTGTCTTGCGGTGTCGCCATGCTGCTCCCAGGCGATCGCGGCCGCCGCGCTGCCGCCCGCAAACAGAAATGCGACAGATGCGCCGCGCAGCCACGTGCTGACCGCGGATCGCTTCCGCCGGCCGCGACCATCGCTGGCCTCGACGCGCACCGCGCTGTCGACCGATGGAGCCGCGGCTTGTGCGCCGTAGACGATGCTGATGTTTTGCTCCGGCGCGAACTTCGGCTCCGGGCGGAGCGCGATATCGGGCGCCAGCGTCGGAGAAACGCTGATGGGGCGCGAAGCCTGCACCATATCCGGCGAGATCTGAATGTCCGGCGAGATCTGAACCGCGTCGTGCGGATCGTTGTCCTTGATCGTGTCCTTCACGATCTCATCGACGATTTGCTTGCTGTTCAGCGTCGCGAGCATCGCAGCTCCTTTGAAGCGCTCTTGGTCCGCATTGGCGCGAGCCGATTCGTTGAGGTGAGCCCATTCCCAAGTCCCATGACGCACGAGTCCAGCCGGGTTTGACCAAAGCAAGGCGAGGGGGTGGAGATCATGCGGCGCTCTTCCGCCGTTTGTGGTGATGGAACCCGCTCGATTGAACACGGGCAATTGTTCCCGGTCTGCCTTGTTTTCAGCACGATTTGGGCAGCATCTAGGGTTGCTGGGGGCGCTGCTGCTATCTGCTATCGGGGGGCCGGTGGTGCCAAAATCTCTGATTATTCCGTTTGTGGTTGCCTTGCTGCCGCTCGGCGGCTGCATGCAGGCAACGTTGTCGCCGTCGACCGACGCAAGCATGACGCCGCGCGACAGGCAGTTGCTCGCACATACGCCTTACGCCCAGGCGAGCGTGCCTGAGCAATATCTGCGTCACGTCGTCGATTATCCGCGCAAGGAGCAGCCGGGCACGATCCTGGTCGATACCGACGCGCGCTATCTCTATTACGTGCTGCCCGACGGCAAGGCGATCCGCTACGGCGTCGCGGTCGGCGAGGAAGCCATGGCCTTCTCCGGCGTCGCGCGCGTCGGGCGTCTGGCGGAATGGCCGGACTGGGTCCCGACCGCAGAGATCCAGGCGCGCCTCGGGCCGTATCCGGCGCGCGTTCGCGGCGGGCCCGCCAATCCGCTGGGCGCGCGCGGCATCTATCTCTATGCCGGCAACAAGGACACGCTCTATCGCATCCACGGCACCAACCAGCCCGAATATATCGGGCAGGCGATCTCGTCCGGCTGCATCCGGATGCGCAATGAGGACGTGATCGATCTCTACGACCGCGTGAAGCTCAATTCGACCGTGGTGGTGCTGCCGCCCGGGCAGAACGCGCGCGTCCAGGCGGGGCCCAGCTGGCGCGGGTAAGGCGCGGGATTCTGCGCGTGGCGGTCGCGGCGCTCACTCAAGCGTGAAGGCGGGCGCGATCGGCGCTTCGTCGAGAGTGAAATGCTTCACAGCGGTTTTGCTGCGGTTGCGCTATGCCTCCATGGCTCGTTGCCATTGGAGGCATCATGCAGAAATTTTTTTATCCATTGAATGAGACTGACCGCCGCGTCGTCCGCAAGTGGCGGATCGTGACACTCGGCTTTTACGGATCGCTCCTGGCCGGCATGGCGCTCTATGTGGTGATGCATTGGAATGCGGAGGTCAATTACGCCTCGGTCGATTCCAGCGCGCACGCGAAAGTGGTCAGCACGCGGGCACGCTGACCTCTCTGCCACCGTGCCTTATTCGTCGGGTCGCGCGATGCGCCATTGCAGCGTCGTGGCGTTGCCATTGGCATCGCCCGGCGCCTTGTCGGCGGGTGACGTGTACAGCGGGCGGTAGCGGTAGGCCCACATCTTGCTGCCGTCGTTGCGGCTGATCACGGTGAAGTCGCCGACGGCCTTGGCGTCGGCCGTCGCCGACAGCGGCACCCAGCTCTCGGTGCACTTGCCGTTGCAGTTCGAGGTCTTCCCGGTGGTGTCGCGCTCGTAATAATAGAGCGTCATGCCCTTGAGATCGACCAGCTTGGGACCCTGCTTGGTCAGGACCACCTTCGCCGGTGCGCTCGTCGCCTCGGGCTTCGGCGGAGGAGGGGCATCGCCGCCATGGCCGTTCGCGAGCGCAGGAACGGTCGAGAGCGCGACCGTCGCGGCAAAAATGACCAATCTGCGCATTCCAAGCTCCAAACCGGCAAAGTTAATCGCGCGTTAAGCGCCGAATGTTTCCGACGGTAGCAGCCGAAGGTTAGTTCCAGGTTTCGCAGGCCTGCGGCAATTACGGACAAAACTGCGGGACCAAATCCCGGACTACACTTGCACCTCGCGCAGCGGGGCGCGGCTGAGCTCGTTGCCGGCGGCAATGGCCTTGCGCAGCAGCCGCATCAGCTCATCGCCTTCCTTCGCGGTGAGGCCGCGCAGCATGATGCGCTGGGCGGACTCGACCGCCGGCGTGATCTTGCGCAGCGTGCGCCGCCCCTCGTCGGTGATCTCGAGCTCGCGGGCGCGGCGGTCGCGCGGACTGGCGCGGCGCTCGGTAAGACCCTTCTGGACAAGGCGATCGATCACGCCGGTAATGGTGGTGCGGTCATAGGCGATGAGACCGGCGAGCGTCACCTGGTCGAGCCCCGGATTGGCCTTGATGGTCGCGAGCGCGGCGTATTGCACCGGCGTGAGGTCGAAGCCGACATCGCCGACCTCCGCCAGGAATACCGCCACCGCGATCTGCTGGAACCGGCGCGCCAGGTGGCCGGGCATGTCGCTAGGATCGCTCACCGAATTCTCCTTAAGAGCAGGGAGGGGTGTGATTATTGACAAGCATACTGATAGTCAGCATACTGAGCAATACCAAACAGAACGTTTCCGGGAGAGGTGCTCATGCAATTCCATCTCAATGGATTCCAGCCTGGTGATCCTGAGATCGCCGATCCCGCCGAGCGCATTCAGGCTTCGGGTGCGCCGGGCACCGTGCCTAAAGAGGTCGATGTGCTCATCGTCGGCTGCGGCCCGGCGGGCCTGACGCTCGCCGCGCAGCTCGCGCAATTCCCTGACATCAAGACCTGCATCGTCGAGCAGAAGCCGGGCCGGTTGCTGGTCGGGCAGGCCGACGGCATCGCCTGCCGCACCATGGAGATGTTCCACGCCTATGGCTTCAGCGAGCGCGTGCTGAAGGAGGCCTATTGGGTCAACGAGACCACGTTCTGGAAGCCCGACGAGCAGGCGCCGGAAAAGATCGTGCGCAGCGGCCGGGTGCAGGATGTCGAGGATGGCCTGTCCGAATTCCCGCATGTCATCTTGAACCAGGCGCGTATCCATGACGGCTTTCTCGACGTCATGCGCAAGTCGCCCGCCAAGCTCGAACCGCATTACAGCCGCCGCCTGCTGGATCTCGAGGTCGATCCGGCCGCAGGGCTCAGCGATCATGCCGTGACCGTGCGCCTCGAACGCGTCGATGCCGCGAACGAGGGCAAGGTGGAAACGATCAAGGCGCGCTACGTCGTCGGCTGCGACGGCGCGCGCAGCACGGTGCGCAAGTCGATCGGCCGCGAGTTGCACGGAGATTCCGCCAACCACGCCTGGGGCGTGATGGATGTGCTGGCGGTGACCGATTTTCCCGACATCCGCTTCAAGGCGCTGATCCAGTCGGCGAAGGACGGCAGCCTGCTGATCATTCCGCGCGAGGGCGGCTACATGGCCCGCCTCTATGTCGAGCTCGCCAAGCTCGACGTCGGCGAACGCGTCGCCAACCGCAACATCACCGCCGATGACGTGATCGCGAAAGCGCAGCGGATACTGAAGCCGCATACGCTGGATGTGAAGGAGATCGCCTGGTGGTCGGTCTACGAGATCGGCCAGCGCCTCACCGACAAGTTCGACGACGTGCCGGAGGCCGAGATCAATGCGCAATTGCCGCGTATCTTCATCGCCGGCGATGCCTGCCATACCCACAGCCCGAAGGCCGGGCAGGGCATGAACGTCTCGATGCAGGACGCCTTCAATCTCGGCTGGAAGCTCGCGGCCGTGCTGCGCAAGCAGTGTGCGCCACGCCTGCTGCATTCCTATTCTGCGGAACGGCAGGCGGTCGCCAAGGAGCTGATCGATTTCGACCGCGAATGGGCGGGGATCTTGGCGTCCGCTGCCAAGGCCGGCGGCGCCGATGCGGCCAAGACGCAGGACTATTTTGTCCGGCACGGTCGCTACACCGCAGGCACCGCAACGCATTACAAGCCATCGATCCTCACCGGCGCGGCGTCACATCAGCATCTCGCCGAAGGCCTCGCTATCGGCAAGCGTTTTCACTCTGCGCCGGTGATCCGGCTGGGCGACGCCAAGCCGGTGCATCTCGGCCATGCCGCGCAGGCGGATGGCCGCTTCCGGATCTACGCGTTTTCTCCCGCGGAAGATCCGGCGGCCGCAGGCTCGGCCATTCGCGCGCTGTGCAATTTCCTCGCTGAATCCCAGAAATCTCCAATCCGGCGATATACGCCTAGAAGCGGCGATATCGACAGCGTGATCGATCTGCGCGCGGTGTTTCAGCAGGATCATCGCGAACTCGCCATCGAGGCGATGCCGCCGATGTTGCTCCCGAGCAAAGGCCGTTACGGCTTGTACGACTACGAGAAGATGTTCTGTCCGGACCTCAAGAGCGGCCAGGACGTGTTCGCCATGCGCGGCATCGACCGGAAGGCGGGCTGCATGGTCGTGGTGCGGCCGGACCAGTATGTCGCGACGGTGCTGCCGCTCGATGATTTTGCTGCGCTTGCGTCGTACTTCGGCGGCTTCATGCTGCAAGCGAGCTGAGGGCAAAACAGCGCTTCCAGCGCTGTGCCGATGAACGGCGAATGAATATTGAACCGCGTGCGGCGTGCATCTCGATCTTTCGACGGATGCGACGACCGCCCGCGGAACGCTCGGTTCAATGGCGCGTTCGGCCTTGAGAGGAGGAACACGCCATGAGACTTAAAAGCGTTTTGGTTGCAGCATTGCTGCTCGCCCCGACGGCCGCGCTGGCCGCGCCGGGCATCGTCACCGTCTCGACCGGCCTGCGCGCCGGTCCGGGTTCGGGCTTTCCGCTGGTCGATCGCATCCCCGAGGCGCCCGCGTCAACATCCACGGCTGCCTGCGCGGCAATGCCTGGTGCGACGTGAGCTTCTCGGATGATCGCGGCTGGGTGTCATCGCAATATCTCGAATATCTCTATCGCAACCACTACGTCTATCTCCCCGATTATGTCGACGAGATCGACGTGCCTGTCGTTCCCTTCGCGCTGGCCTCGTACTGGTCGAGCTATTATGAGGGGCGGCCTTGGTATCGCCGCCACGCCTACTGGAATAATTACTGGACCTCGCACCAGCGCCTCGCGACACAGATGACGATCGATCCGCGTGCCGCTCGTATCGGCCGCGCGGCGACGCGCGATGCCGCGGTTGCGTTGGGGCGTGAGGGTGTGCACGCCAGAGGCAATGTGAATGGCAATGTCAGGAGCGATGCTGCGGTCTCCGGGCGCGACGCCGCGACTGCACGCCACGACGCCGCCATTGGCAGACGCAACGCCGCGGTGACGACGGACCGGGCTCGCGTCGGGCAAAGCGAGCGCTTCGCGCATGAGCGGGTCCAGGAGCGGGCCAATGTCCAGGGCCGCAATCCGCGCGATGCGCAAGCGCGCATGATGCATGAGCAGGCGGCGGGCCGAGCCGCGGTGCGTGCGGCCAAGCCCAACGCGTCCGCCGCGCCGCCCGCCCAAACAGCCGCGCCGGCGCGACCCTGCCCGGCCGACTATGCCGGCGCACGGCCGGAGATCGTCGCGCTCAACCGCGTCGGCAAGCTCAACGATTCCACGGTGAACCGCTTCGCGATCCGCGGCGAGACCGCCAGCCTGTTCACGGCGCTGTCGGTGCTGTCAGGCGCTCCGATCGAGGTCGTCGAGCGCATCATGGCCGACGGCGATTGCGAGGGCCTGGTGATGGCCTGCCGGGCGTCGCGGCTGAACTGGGCGACTACGCTTGCGATCCTGAGCAACCGAAGCGGTACGCGGCTCTCCTTCGCCGAGCGCGAGCGCGCACACCACATCTACGAGACACTGCTTCTGTCGACCAGCCAATGGACGGTGCGCTGGGGAGAAATTGCGGCAAGCGCCAAAGCGAACGGTCGGTGAAATCGCGGCGCGACAATGGGGGAAAGCCAATGAAGTTCGACGGTCGAAAGGCGGCTCGCGTAAGGATGGATCACAAGCAACCCGTCAACCTGATGGGCTCGGACGGTACGTGGCGACGCAGCTGCGTCCTGCTCGACGTGTCGCAAACCGGCGCAAAGGTCGAGGTCGAAGGTACGCTCGACGTGCTCCAGGCCAAGGAGTTCTTCATGCTGCTGTCGTCGACCGGATTGGCTTACCGGCGCTGCGAGCTGATCTGGATCGACGGCACCACGGCCGGCGTTCACTTCATCACCGCAGATGGCAAGAGGAAGCAGAAGGCGAAGGCCGAGAGCGCGGCCCAGAGCAAGTAACCCAATCATTCATCCAGCGATTTGAAGCAAATGCGGTAACGTCCAGGTCAGACCGTGCAGAACGCGCGAACCATACAAAACCCCGTCAATCGAGACGGTATCCGGGAAACGGAGGCCGCGCGCCCTCTCGTGCAAGTGCTGGCCGACACGTCCGACAAACTGTCGGGCATTCGCTCGATCCTCGAAGAGAGATTTACCGTCGCCGGTGAACGGCTCGATGCCGACGCCAAGCTGTCGCAGGTGCCGTCCGCCATCGTCATCCGCGCGGAGCTACGCGACGTCGACAATATCGCCGCCATCAAGAAGCGCGCCGGCAAGCTCGCCAAGGCGAAGAAGCGCATCTTCCTGCTCGAGCACACCTCTCACGTCGGCATTTCACAGGCCTACGCGCTCGGCGCCACTCTCGTGCTTCCGGCGATGGTCACCCGGACCAGACTGCTGGCGGCGCTGTCCGATTCTGCCGACCCGGCCTCGGCCTTGTCGAATGATCCGGCCGGGCCGGACAACGCGGTCGAGGCCGCGGCGACCGCCATCGCCTCGATGTTCACCGCCGTCACGCTTGGCCAGCCGCTCGACGTGGACGGCACCAAGGAAGCCGGTCGCCAGATCGCCGATCGCATCACCCAGCACGGCCTGTCCGAATGGCTCACGACGGTACGTCGCCACCACGAGGGAACCTACCAGCATTGCCTGCTGGTCACCGGCGTCGCCATCGACTTCGGCTTGAGCCTCGGCGTCCGCCCCGCAGACCTCGAGCGCCTGTACACGGCGGCGATGTTCCACGACATCGGCAAGGCCCAGATTCCCCTCGCCATCCTCGACAAGCCCGGCCGGCTCGATCCGGAAGAGCGCGCCATGATCGAGACCCATCCTGCCGCCGGCTACGATTTTCTGAAAAACCACGACAAGATCACGCCGGAGATCCTCGATGCCGTCAGGCATCATCACGAATATCTCGACGGCAGTGGCTATCCGGACGCGCTCTGCGCCGAGAACATCAGCGACATCGTCCGTATTCTCACCATCTCCGACATCTTTGCGGCGCTGATCGAGCACCGCCACTACAAGCCGACCATGCCACGCACGGAGGCCTACAACATTCTCTGCGGGATGAATGGGAAGCTTGAGAAGGTGCTGGTGAGCTCATTCAAGCAGGTCGCGCTCACGCGATGAGCGCGTCGATCTCGTCTTCGCGATGACGCTTCATCGCGCCTTAGTGCGTGGCCCGGAATTTGGCCCGCTGCGGCATCGACCGGCAAGCCAGGCCTTCCGCAAGCAGCCTCATGTCCTCGCGTCTGCCGCTGCGTATGAGCCTGCTGAACTCTTCAGGTGTGAAGGGAAGACTTGGATCCTCATCGATCGGGCGCCGCACTCGCGGACCGAAGAACCACCGAACCAGGCTAGCCAGCCGCCGCATATCAATTCCCTCGCGCCAGCAACAAACCCTTTAGCCCGCATATTGTTCCTCCTGCACGATCGAGATTGCAAGAGGCCGTAACGACTCCGCACCAAAAATTTCCGCGAGAGAATATTCTCCTCCCCATGAATCGTCGTGCTAATCGGCAAAACCGACGTAGCGCACGAACTCCGCGTTGTGCTCGCGATCCGAGCGCACCGCGTTCGCGGCAAAGTTGTCGTCGGGATAGCCCATCGCCACGCAGGTCATGATGACCTCGTCCTCTGGAATTCTGGCGACTTCGCGCACGATGTCGGAACGCATGATGCCCTGCCCGTTGATGACGGACCCGAGACCGCGGTCCCAGGCCGCGAGCACGATGCCGTAGCAGAGCGCGCCGAGATCGAAATGGCAGACCGCGCCGGGATCGAGCACGCGGTCATAGGTGAGGACCAGCGAGACCGGCGCGTCGAATTGGCGGAAGCCGCGCAGCACCCAGTCCTGCCGCATCGGCTTGTCGTCGCGCGCAATGCCCATTGCGCCGAACAGTTTCTTGGCGATGTCGACCTGCCGGGTGCGGTGCACGCCCTGGTACTCGCCATGGCTGACGATGTCGCGCTTGACCTTGGCGCCGCCAACCATCTCCTCCATGTTGCGTCGGCGCACCTCTTCCAGCGGCGCGCCAGTCAGCACGTGGACATGCCAAGGCTGGGTGTTCATCGACGACGGCGCGCGCTTGGCGCTGTCGATGATCGCCTCGATCACAGAACGGGCTACCTGCTGCTGCTTGAAACCGCGTACACTGCGGCGCGACTGGATCAGCGTCTCGAATTCCACCCTAGAACCTCCCTGCCCCTGCGTTCGCGCGCATTGCAATCGTAACGCGTCTGCGGTTGCCGATGCGGCGCGCCAAATCTATGCTAGCGCGCAAGCAAGACCAAGAACCCTTATGAGGATCATCATGCCTGCACCGCTCGATCCCGTCATCGCCCAGATCATTCCGCTGCTGCCGCTGCGCGATCCCACCACGATGACGCCACAGAGCGCTCGCGATTCCTTGCGCGAACTGGCTGCCTCGCGCGCGGCGGTGCCGCCGCCGCCCGTCGCCAGCGTGCAGGATATCAAGGTGAAGGGCGGCGCCGGACCGCTCGATGCGCGTGTCTACCGGGTCGGCACCACGCCGGCGCCGACGGTGGTGTTCTTCCATGGCGGCGGCTGGGTCGCGGGCGATCTCGAAACGCATGACCGCCAGGCGCGCAATCTCGCGATCGAGACCGGCGCCGTCGTCGTCTCCGTCGATTATCGCCGCCCGCCGGAAACCCGCTTTCCCGGCGCCTTCGAGGACGCCTTCGCAGCGGTCAGCGACGTGTTTGGCCGCGTCGCGGAATTTGGCGGCGATGCCAAGCGCTTCGGCGTTGCCGGCGACAGCGCCGGCGGCAATCTCGCGGCCACCACCGCGATCGCCTGCCGCGATGCCGGCATCAGGCTTGCTGCGCAGCTGCTGGTCTATCCCGTGACCGATACGGTCGGCCTCTATGCCGACGTCAGCGAGAACGCGCGCTTTCCCTCACGCGCGGAAAATGCCGATGGCTACTTCCTCACGCGTGCCACGATGCAATGGTTTTGCGGCCACTACCTTGCCGATTCCGCTCACGCCGCCGATTGGCGCGTCTCCCCGCTCCGCGCCACCTCGCTCAAAGATCTCGCGCCGGCGGTCGTGACCACCGCCTGGTTCGATCCGCTGCGTGACGAAGGCGCCGCCTATGCGCGGGCGCTGGAAGGTGCCGGCGTGCCGGTGAGGCAGCATGAGGGCCCCGGCCTGATCCACGGCTATTTCGGCCTCGGTGATGCTTCCGAGGCGGCACGCGCCGAGGCGCAGCGCGCACGGGCCGATTTCAAGGCGTTGCTCGCGCGCGGAATCTGAACCGCAGATGAATGGCAACAGCTGCGATTGAGCATGTGGCGCGCGATCCTGCTTGATTGCGCCACGATTCGCGGCTCCAATCCGCATGCCATTTCTGGTTTAGGGAGACACCCATGATGAAGCGGATTTTCCTCGCAGCGATCGTTGCCACCTTTGCAGCAGGCTCGGCCTTCGCGGACGACACCTGCGAGAGCAAGGCCGTCGGCAAGGACGGCAAGCCGCTGGCCGGCGCCGCCAAGACCTCGTTCCTGAAGAAGTGCAAGGCGGACGCCTGCGCGCCCAAGGCCGTCAGCGCCGATGGCAAGCCGCTCGCCGGCGCCGCCAAGAGCAGCTTCATGAAGAAGTGCGAAGTCAGCGCGTAGCGCCCGCGGAGCTGCGGCTTCTCTGAACTTACTGCCGCTTTAGCGAGCAATCGCTCGTGCCACGAACTCGATGCCCGGGCTTGTCCCGCCTGCGAGGCCGAAGCCTCTTCGGCGAGGCGAAGGCCCGGGCATTCGCGTTCTGGTTTCCGAATGGAGATAGAGGGTGGGGAGAATCGTCGCCGCCACAACGCGGGCGCCGCGCACTCCAGCCAGCCAACTCATCCGGCGATACTACAACCCTAGACAGAAAGCTCCGGCTGACGGATCATGCAGTGCTGAGCGAAACGGGGCGCATCGACGAAGGTTTCCAGGAAAGGGACGTCAAGATGTGGCAACTTCGAGTGCGTCATCAGATCATGGCGACAGTGAGCTTGCTGTTCGCGCTGCTCATTAGTCTTGAAGCTGCGAACGCGAGGGGCCCCGGTCTGCCCAACGTCATGGTTCTGGCCACCGGCGGTACGATCGCCGGCAGCGGCGCGAGCAGCACCACCGTGGTCGGCTACACCGCAGCCACGGTGGGCATAGAGACCCTCCTGAACGCCGTCCCCGAACTGAAAACGGTGGCTAACGTCAAGGGCGAGCAGGTCTTCCAGATCGCCAGCGAGAACATGAACAATGACTACTGGCTCAAGCTTGCAAAGCGCGTCAACACGCTCCTCGCGCAGGATGACGTGGACGGGATCGTGATCACGCACGGCACCGATACGATCGAGGAGACCAGCTATTTCCTGAACCTGGTCGTCAAGAGCAGGAAGCCCGTCGTCATCGTCGGCGCAATGCGGCCGTCGACGGCGATCAGCGCCGACGGGCCGATCAACCTCTTCAACGCGGTGATCCTCGCAGGCAGTGACGAGGCCGTCGGCAAGGGCGTGCTCGTTGCTCTCAACGATCAGATCAACGCGGCGCGCGACGTCACCAAGAACAACACCTCGACGGCCGACACCTTTCGCACCCCGGAACTCGGCTTTCTCGGCTACATGCAGGGCAACAAGCCGTATTTCTATCGCCAATCGACGCGCCGGCACACCGCGGACTCCGAATTCGACATCTCCAACCTCGATGCCCTGCCGCAAGTCGATATCGTCTACGGCTACGCCAACATGAACCGCGTCGCGGTCGACGCCTTCGTCGCCGCCGGGGCCAAGGGCATCGTGCATGCCGGCGTGGGTGACGGCAGTCTTGCCCGGCCCGCGGTCGAGCCGGCTCTCGATGAGGCCCGCAAGAAGGGGGTCGTGATCGTCAGAAGCAGCCGTGTCGGCAACGGCATCGTCGCGCGCAACGGGGAAGCCAAGGACGACGAACACGACTTCGTCGTCTCTGATACGCTCAATCCGCAGAAGGCGCGGATCCTGCTGATGCTGGCGCTGACCAAGACGACCGACACCAAGGAAATTCAGCGGATGTTCTTCACGTATTAGATCGTCCGACGCGCGGTCGCTCCACGAACTCGTCATGCCCGGGCAGAAGCGCGTCTTCGCGCTAGATGTCCGGGCATCCACGTTCTTGTTTCCGTGTAGCAAAGGCCGTGGATGGCCGGGACAGGCCCGGCCATGACGGCGATCACTCCCGCCTGAACCGATAATCGAACGCGGCTCCGAACGGCTTGATCAGCCCCACCGTCGGCGCCGGGAAATGCACCGGCAGGATCAGCGTGTCCGTGTCCGCGACGGAGGCGAAGAACGTCCGCCGCGACACCGCCGACTGTTTTGGATCCCAATCCGGCTTCGCCGACCAGTCCGGCTCGCGGCATTGGATCTGGTGATGCATGAGATCGCCCGCGACCACCGCGCGCTGACCTCTCGAAAAGATGTTCACGCAGCAATGGCAGGGCGAATGCCCCGGCGTCGGCGTCAGCGTGACGGTGTCGTCGAGCGCGTAGTCGTCGTCGACCAGGAGCGCCTGCCCGGCCTCGACAATCGGCAGGCAATTGTCGCGAAACACGGTGCCCGGCGGATTATTGCCCTTGGCATGCTCGGCCTCCCAGGCCGCATACTCGCCCTTGTGGAAGACGTATGTCGCGTTCGGAAACGTCGGCACCCAGCGGCCGTCGCGCAAGGTCGTGTTCCAGCCGGTGTGGTCGATGTGCAGATGCGTGCAGAACACGTAGTCGATCTGCTCGAAGCCGATCCCGAGCGCGAACAATTCGTTGCGCCAACGCTCCTTGCCGGGGAAGTCGAATGGCGGCGGATGGCCCTTGTCCTCGCCGGTGCAGGTATCGACTAGGATGGTGTAGCGCGGCGTGCGCACCACAAAGGTCTGATAGGTGATCACCATCATGCCGCGCGCGGCGTCGAACACCTCCGGCTCCATCGTCGGCAGATGCCGGGCGAACACGCCCTCTTCATAGGCCGGGAAAAAATCCTGCGGCCGCCGCCACGGCCCTTCCCGCTCGATCACCGCATCGATCGCGACGTCGCCGATCCGGAGTTGCTTCATGACTATATCGCTCTCCTGCTCTCCATTTACGCCTCAGGAAGGCCTGCCTTGCGTAGACCCTCGGCGACGCGAATTCGCTGTTTCAGGCAGATTGGGTTATCGGTTGGAGAGCTCACGTCGTATTGCGCGATGCTGAACCCGGGCGTGAGGCTGAGCCCCGCCTGCACGACGTCCCGTGCTTCGTCGTTCCGCCCGAGATGAGCTAACGCGGCTGCGAGAAAGAAATGTACGAACGGAGCGATGTTCCGGTTGATCGCGATCGATCGCTTGAACCATCGCGCGGCAGCTTCGTCCGCTCCGAGATAGGATTGTGCGACGCCTGCCGTATTCATCCAGGACGAGGCCTTTGTGTCGCGAGGCGAAAGCCTGAATGCTTCCATGATGTGGGCTTCGGTCTCCTCGGCTCGGCCGAGATAGCATTTACCGAGCCCTATCCACCCATGGGCGGTCGCCAGGTTTCGATCCAGCACCAAGGCCCGCTCGCATTCGGCAATGCCCTGGGCGGCGCGCCTGGTGAAGATCTGGACGACACCCATCAGGCAATGCGCTCTCGCGTGATTGGGCGCCCGGGCAAGTATCGGCACCAAGGACTCCTCGACCGCCCGCAGGGGCACCGTCCGGTCTATCAATCTGGACGTCGCTCGCATGGCATCGACGTCGGCGATGCCCACCATGGCCTCGACGTTGGTGGCGTCGAGGCGGAGCGCCTGTTCGAAGAACGGACGAGCCTGCGACAGGGTTGCAGGATCGGTTCCGCGATTCAGATAGGCCATGCCCTGGAAGTACAGGTCCATCGAGTCAGGGTTCGGCATCGTCGCCGCGCGCCGGGCCTCCACCACGACCAGCTCGGTTCCAAGTTGATTGGCAAGGCGGGCGCCGATCTCGTCCTGCATGTCAAAGAGGTCGGCGACCTCCTTATCGAACCGTTCGCCCCACAAATGATTGCCGGTCTCGGCGTCAATGAGCTGGACGTTGATGCGCATCCGGCTTCCCGCCCGCTGCACCGAGCCAGCGAGCACGTAGCGAACGCCGAGCTCGCGGCCGATCTGCTTCAAATCGGCCTGCGCCTTCTTGAACGTGAAGGCGGTGTTCCGGCCGATCACGTAGATGCCGGCCATCCGCGACAGGTCCGTGGTGAGGCTCTCCGTCACGCCATCGACGAAATAGTCCTGCGCGGGATCGGGGCTCACATTGGCAAAGGGCAGGACCACGAGCGACGGCTTGCCCGCGGCGGGAGTGGGCGGTCTGCTGGCGGCTGCTGTTGCCGGCCCGAGCGCCTCGCGCACAGTCGCGACGAAGCGGATACCCCTGCGTGGAAAGGTCTTGATAAGCCGCTGCTCGTCTCCGGAATCGCCGATCGCCTTCCGCGCTGCATTGAGCCGGGTGGTCAGAGCGACGTCAGATACGGCGCGGCCTTGCCAGATCGCGTCGATCAAATCGTCCTTGCTGACGACGCGCTCGCGATTGGCGATCAGATATCCCAGCAGGTCGAACACCTGGGGCGCGATGGCGATGACGTCGGCACCACGGCAAAGTTCGCGCCGATCGGTGTCGAGAGAGAAATCGTCGAACGAATAGCGCAAGCCAAGTCCCCGCCGCGTTCCATGGCCGATATTCCGTTGCTCGCGCTCAAGAATAAGCGGCCGGTAAGGAAAAAGTAAGCCGCCGGGAAAGCCTGTTTCGTTCATTCCTGAAATGCTACACCCGCAGGTAGAGCCTGCACGGACGCATTGGATCGGGTCGTGGAGACAGGTGATGATCACACGTCGTGACGTATTGACCGCATCGGCCGGCATCGTGCTCGCTGTCGCGGATCGCGTAGCGCCGGTGCTCGCGCAGCCGCTCGCGAAGACCGTGCATGTCCTGACAGGCTTCACGCCGGGACTGCAGGACGCCCTGGCGCGGCTCGTGACCGGCCAGATGAGCGACTATGCGGAAATCATCGTCGTCGAGACCCGGCCGGGCGCAGGCGGCCGCATCGCGGTCGAGGCGGTGAAGAATGCCGACACCGACGGATCGGTCATGCTACTGGCGCCGCTGGGCTTCATGATGTTCTTTCCGCACGTCTATCGGAGCTTGCGATACCAGCCGAGCGATTTCACGCCGGTGTCGACCGTCGCCTCGACCCCGACATTGCTGATGGTCGGCCCAAAGGTGCCGGCCGATGTCAAGACGCTGGCAGATTTCGTGGCCTGGTGCCGCGCCAATCCGAAGCTCGCCACTTTCGGCACGCCGGGCGCCGGAACCACGCTGCATTTTCTCGGTACGACACTTGGCCGCAGCGCCGGCTTCGATTTTCTTCACGTACCCTATCAGGGCGGTGGCGCGATCCAGGATCTGGTCAAGGGCGTGATTGCGGCGGCCGTCATGCCGATCGGCAGCGCGCTCGGGCTGGTCCAGTCCGGCGATCTTCGTGCGCTGGCGACCACCGGGCCACGCCGCAGCCCGTTCGTACCCGCGGTGCCGACGATGCGGGAAGCCGGCTACCCGGCGCTCGAGGACCTCACATGGTTTGCATTCTTCGTTCCGGCGAAGACGCCGGCGCCGATCGTCGAAAAGCTCAATGCCTCGATCCAGGTGGCCGTGCGCACCGACGAGGTCCGATCCGGAATGGCGAAGCTGGCCTTCGAGCCCGACGTGATCGCGATGGGAGACTTCGCCCGGCTGATCGCATCCGAATCCGACCGCTGGAAGGCGATCGTGCAGGCAACCGGGTTCGTGCCGACCGATTGACGCGGGTTTGCCAGGGAGGCAACACATGAACCAGCCGGCATCCGTCCACGATCTGGTGCAGTCGCATCGCATCACAGCGGTGATCTATACCGCCGCGAAGCTCAATCTCGCCGAGGCCATCGGCGACGCGACGAAATCGGTGGCCGAGCTCGCCCGTCTGGTATCCGCCGACGAGAGCGCATTGCGCAGATTGCTGATCGGCCTGACGACGCTTGGCCTGTGCAGGCAGGCCGACCACGACCGCTTCGCCATGACCGAGCTCGGCCGGCAGCTCGACGAGCGCGCCGAGCCGTCCTTCAAGGATTGGGTGCTGTTCGAGGGCGAGATGCTCGCGCAAGCCTGGAGCGGACTGCTCGATTCGGTTCGCACCGGAAAGACTGCGACGCAGCTGCGTGGCGATGGTGACGACCGCTATGCCGTGACAGGCCACGCGACGGAGTGGAACCGTCGATTCAACGCGGCAATGGTCAGCCTCACCCGAAGCATCGTGCCGAAAATCGTTGCGGCCCACGACTTTACCGCCGCACGCGTCGTCATGGATGTCGGCGGCGGCACCGGCGAATTGATTGGCGGCGTGCTCGAGCGCAATCCCCATCTTCAAGGCATTACCCTCGACCTCGCGCGCTGCGAGGCGGACGCGCGCGCACGCTTCGGCCGGCTCGGCATTGCCGGCCGCTGCAGGTTCGTCGCCGGCAGCTTCTTCGAAATCGTCCCAAGCGGGGCCGACACCATTTTGATGAAAAGCATCCTGCACAATTGGAAGGACGACCGCTGCGAGGCCATTCTGCGCAACTGCCGCCAGGCGTTGCCGTCGAGCGGCACGCTGATCCTCGTCGAGCGGATCATGCCGGAGCGTGCCACCACAGAGCCCAAGGACCGCTCCTGCATCATGAGCGACCTCAATATGCTGCGTGGCCCCGGCGGCTGCGAGCGCACTGAAGCCGAGTACCGCGGGCTCGCTGTCCTGGCCGGCTTCGCTTTCGTGGGGACGACCGATATCGGTTCGTTCAGCTTGATCAAATTCAGGAAGGTCGATGAGTGAGGCGGCCAGGGTCGTGCCGACCCGTGCGCCGTCACGAATGCTGTCGGTGCGCTAACAAATGTGGTGCGACTTGATCGCCGGGTTGCGAGTGACCCAGGACGGGCCACGTCGAGGTCAGTAAGCCGCATCAGTATGGGGCAGAAGGACGCAGGCGGCCCCCTGACAGCCTCGGCTGCGGTCGCCGCCAGTAAGGGTTCTCCAGGCACATCGCGGCAAGTCCGATCGCCGCCACCCGGCACTGATCCCATGTCGTATAGGCGCATTCGAAATAGGTGCTGCCACCCCACTCCCATTTCTGCAGGCAGACAGGGGACCTGGGATCGAAAGTTTGAGCAGTAGCCGAGGTGATCACCAGGATCATCGCACTGCTCAGGATTAGCCAACGGAGCATCCGCATCGCCACCTCCTCGAATGGGTCATCCAGGTTACCGGTTCTACCGCCGCTCGCGTGTCGAACGGAGACGCTTTGCGGCGTTTCCATCCACCTGCATTGCTCGCAAAGTTACGTGAGAGCATCACGATAGCCGCTTTGGCTCATCGGCGAATTAGCGATGCCTCTCAATTAGATTCGCCGGATGGGGAACTCTTCACATTCGACCGGCACCGGAGACCATTGATCTGGATCAAAGGGCCGGACGATTTATGCAATCTCAACTTGCGTGACGTTGGGAACCATCGACGTCTGTCACATCGAACTATGGGGGCAGCCAACACACCTGCAACGTAGTGGAGAGACCGCCATGGCCGTCAATCTCATTTCAGCTGTACAACAGCTCTTGACCCCTGAAGTCATCGCGAAGATCGCCTCCTTTCTCGGCATGGACCAAAGCACTGCGCAGAAGGCCGCTGTAGCGGCCATCCCGACAATACTCGCCAGCCTGTCCGATCTGGTTGGAACCCCGGCTGGCGCCAATCAACTGTCAAAACTGCTGTCCCAACAGCAAGGCAGCAATCCCATCGATCTGCTGCACAGCTCCGGCGCTCCGGGCCTTGCTCAGATGGGTTCGAGCATGTTGTCCGGACTGCTTGGAGGCCGAACCATGGACACCATGGGCCAAGCGATCGGCAACTTCGCGGGAACGGGTGATGCCGGCGGCAAGTCGTTGCTCGCCGTGGTGGGCCCGTTGGTCCTGGGTATGCTCGGTCGGCAGCAGCGTGACGCCGGGGTAGATGCAAACGGACTGGCATCACTTCTGCGATCGCAGAAAGATCAGTTCATGGCGGCGATCCCCTCGGGGCTCGGTGATCAACTCAGCGCCTTGGGCCTGATCGACCAAACGCGCAGTGGAATGGCGACGGCCGCCGCCACAGGGAGCCGGATCGCCGGCGCTTCCGGCGCCACTGCCGCGAGCCAGGCCGCCATCGCCGCCGGCCGGACGCAATGGCCGTATTGGCTTGTCGCGCTGGCTATCCTTGGTGGTTTTGCCTTCTTATATGCGCTTCAACGTCCGACCGAGCAGACGGTCGCTCAGAGTACAACTGCCACGCGGCCCTCGACCGCAACCGTCGGCATGGCACCCGCGGATTTGACCGTTGACGGGGTGAACCTGGCGAACCAGGTCAATTCGTCCCTTGGTACGCTGAAGGCTCAACTGCCAACCATCACCGATGAAGCCAGCGCGCAGGCGGCCATGCCGAAGATCAACGACGCCATCTCACAACTGGATGGCATCACGGCGCGGGCGGCCAAGCTTTCGCCAGAAGCACGACGCGCGCTAGCCAAGCTGATCGTCGCGGCCGCGCCGGCCATCAATGAGATGTGCGACAAGGTCTCGGCGACGCCGGCCGGCACGATCGCAAAGCCTGTGATCGACAATCTTCGTGCCAAGCTCGACGAGCTGGCGAAAGTCTGAGACGCCACACGCAACAAGACTCGCCACACCTCAAGCGACGGGAGGTGTTTCGCAGCCTCCCGTCCGGCAGGTTGAAAGGAGAAGACTCATGGCCGACAAGACCAATTTCACGAGGGATGAATGGGCGCTCCTCTTGAGAAGCCCGATGAATGCGGGCATGGCGATCACGGCTGCCGCACCGAGCGGATTGTTCGGCCTTCTGAAGGAATCGTTTGCCGGCGGCACCGCGCTCGCCCAGGCGGCCACCGATCCCAATGCCAACCCTTTGGTAAAGGCTGTGGTCGCCGACTCAGACGAGCGATGGCCGGGCCGTCGCTCATGACGGGTTGAAGGCAGAACTCGGCCAGAGCGCACCGGCCGAGATCAAGAGCAAGACGATCAACTCGTTGCGCGAGGTTGCCACGCTGCTTGCTGCAAAAGCGCCAGGTGATGCCGCGGCCTTCAAGGACTGGCTGCGTCAAATCAGTCAAAAGACGGCTGAGGCTGCATCGGAAGGCGGAGGCTGGTTCGGTGGAGGCGTTCAGGTCAGCGACGCCGAGAAAGCAACCCTCGGCGAAATCTCCAGCGCGCTCGGCATCTGATCTCGGAGGACCGCACAGCCAACCGCTCCGCACTCTGCGCGCTTGGTTTAAGCGCGGACAACGCCCATGCGCGGCGACCGCCCCAAATCAACCTCAAACGCCGTCGACGATGACCGCGGAATGGGGAATCTCTAGTGGGCCGGAAAGTCAGATTCGCAGCGGCAGCCCTGATCGCTGTTGCGACAGGCGTCTACCTCGACAACACCAGCCTTCTGGCACCGCATCGCGACGGCAAGCCGGTGCTGCTCGCTCATCGCGGCATGGCCCAGCGCTTCGACGAGCGCGACGTGAAGAACGACACCTGCACCGCGACGAGGATGCTGCCGCCGGTCCACGATTATCTCGAAAACACCCTGCGTTCGATGCGGGCCAGCTTCGAGGCTGGTGCCGACGTCGTCGAGCTCGACGTGCACCCGACCACCGACGGCGAATTCGCCGTCTTCCACGACTGGACGCTCGATTGCCGCACCGACGGCCAGGGCGTCACGCGCGCGCAAAGCATGGCGAAGCTGAAGAAGCTCGATATCGGCTACGGCTACACCGCCGACGGCGGCAAGACCTTCCCGTTTCGCGGCAAGGGCATCGGAATGATGCCGACATTGGCAGAAGTTTTCGCGGCCTTCCCCGACAAGAAACTCCTCATCAACGTGAAGAGCCGGGACGCCAGTGAAGGCGAGAAACTTGCCGGCGTACTGAATGCGCTGCCGGCCGCGCGACGCCGGGCGATCATGGTCTATGGCGGTGATGAGCCCATCGCGGAGGTCCGCCGCCTCACCCCCGATGTCCGCACGATTTCGCGCGCGGCCATCCGCAGCTGCCTGATCCGCTATATCGGCTATGGCTGGACCGGCCTGGTGCCCGCCGCCTGCCACAACGCGATGGTGCTCGTGCCGGTCAACGTCGCCCCCTGGCTGTGGGGCTGGCCCGATCGCTTCCTTGGCCGCATGACCGGCGCCAACAGCACGGTGTTCGTGCTCGGCCCCTACAGCGGCGGCGAATTCTCCACCGGCATCGATACGCCCGAATTGTTCGCCCGGCTCCCGCGCGGCTATTCCGGCGGGATATGGACCAACGAGATCGAGGCCATCGCCACGATTCCGGGCAAGAGCAAGGACTAGCTCCGCAACCCCGGCGCTTCCTAGTGCGAAACGAACGGCATCACATGCCTTGGCAAACTCTGCACGAAAGTTACTGTAGCTGCTCCTCGGAGAGATGCTGCGGTGACGACAGTCGAATTGCTGGCCGAGATGATCGGTACGCTGCCAGCGGACGAAGATACCGAGGCAGCTCTTGATTTCCTGGGTCAGCCTGACCTGATCAGGATCGTTCCGGCGGGAGAGGAAGCGAACGTTGCGTCGGCACAGCATTGGCTTCGAATTTACAAAATACGACAGGCGACCACGACGGAGGCCGGCATTGTCACACGCGGCTTCCCTTTGTTGCTGTCCGCACTGGAGAAGTTGCATCCCACGGAGCTGGTTGCCGTGACAGTCTTCGCCGCCCCCCAATGGTACGGCAGCTTCTGGTCAGATCAGGATGAGCGCCTCGTGGGCTTCGTGCTCGTGGAACGTCGATCTCCCGAAGAAGAGCAAAAGCGCCTGGAGTGGTTTCGGCGAAACCTGACGTAGCTCGCTACGATCGCAACCCCGGCGCTTCCTGCCCGGTGCGCGCGACATATTCCGTGTAGCCGCCGCCGTACTGGTGGATCCCCTCCGGCGTCAGCTCCAGCACGCGGTTCGACAGCGTCGCCAGGAAGTGGCGGTCATGCGAGACGAACAGCATGGTGCCCTCGAAATCCGACAGCGCCGTGATCAGCATCTCCTTGGTGGCGAGGTCGAGATGGTTGGTCGGCTCGTCCAGCACCAGGAAATTCGGTGGATCGAACAGCATCTTGGCCATCACGAGGCGCGCCTTCTCGCCGCCTGAGAGCACGCGGCAGCGCTTCTCGACGTCGTCGCCGGAGAAGCCGAAGCAGCCGGCGAGCGCGCGCAAGGAGCCCTGCCCCGCGGTCGGAAACTGGTCTTCCAGCGACTGGAACACGGTGCGTTCGCCGTCGAGCAGGTCCATCGCGTGCTGGGCGAAATAGCCCATCTTGACGCTGCCGCCGAGCGCCACCGTGCCCTCGTCCGGCTCGCTCGCACCCGCGATGAGCTTGAGCAGCGTGGACTTGCCGGCGCCGTTGACGCCCATCACGCACCAGCGCTCCCTGCGGCGGATCATGAAATCGAGGCCGTCATAGATGCGCTTGCTGCCGTACCCCTTGTGCACGTTCTTGAGCGCGACGACGTCCTCGCCCGAGCGTGGCGCCGGCGGGAAGTCGAAGGCCACCGTCTGGCGACGGCGCGGCGGCTCGACACGCTCGATCTTGTCGAGCTTCTTCACCCGGCTCTGCACCTGCGCGGCATGCGATGCGCGCGCCTTGAAGCGCTCGATGAACTTGATCTCCTTGGCGAGCATGGCCTGCTGGCGCTCGAACTGGGCCTGCTGCTGCTTCTCGTTCTGCGCGCGCTGCTGCTCGTAGAACTCGTAATCGCCTGTATAGGTGGTGAGCGAGCCGGAATCGATCTCGATCACCTTGGAGATCACGCGGTTGATGAACTCGCGGTCGTGCGATGTCATCAGCAGCGTGCCTTCGTAGTCGTGCAGGAATTTCTCCAGCCAGATCAAGCTTTCGAGGTCGAGATGGTTGCTCGGCTCGTCGAGCAGCATGACGTCGGGCCGCATCAGGAGAATACGCGCCAGCGCCACGCGCATCTTCCAACCGCCCGAGAGCTTGCCGACGTCGCCGTCCATCATCTCCTGGCTGAAGCCGAGGCCGGACAGCGCCTCGCGCGCACGGCCGTCCAGCGCATAACCGTCGAGCTCCTCGAAGCGGTGCTGCACCTCGCCATAGCGCGCGATGATCTCCTCCATCTGGTCGGCCTTGTCAGGATCGGCCATATCGGCCTCGAGCGCGCGCAGCTCGGCCGCGACCTCGCTGACGGGACCCGCGCCATTCATCACCTCGGCCACGGCGCTGTGGCCAGACATCTCGCCGACGTCCTGGTTGAAATAGCCGATGGTGATGCCGCGATCGGTCGAGACCTGCCCTTCGTCCGGCAGTTCCTCGCCGGCGATCATGCGGAACAGCGTGGTCTTGCCGGCGCCGTTCGGCCCGACGAGGCCGATCTTCTCGCCCTTGTTGAGGGCCGCGGAGGCTTCGATGAACAGGATCTGGTGGCCGGCTTGCTTGCTGACGTTGTCGAGGCGGATCATGGGGTCTTTTTGGGGATTTTTGCGTTGCAGCGTGATAGTCCATGCCGCGCCCCAGGGGAAGCCCGGCGAGGTACGGATTTCACCGCCAGGCCGACCTCCGACCATCGGTCCCGACGCTCTCAGGCGCCGTTCTGGCCGGGCTGACTGCTGGCCCGGCGTCCGCTTCTGGCCTGAAGCGAGCCCTCGTCCCTGCCGTCACCAGCAAACATCAGCGTCGAGCGCTGCAAATGACGCTCGCTCGATCATCGCGCGACATTGCCGCCACGACCGTGACGGGATTCATCGCGGGCATCATTTCAGGGTTGCAGCAGCGAGAGCAGGCGTTGCCGGTCCTGATCGCGGCATCGCTGCTCTTCCCGCATTCGTTCAAGCTCGGCCTCTGCTTTGGCCGTGTCCTCATTCTGCTGCTTCATTTCGACAATGAGCGCCTCTTGCTCTGCGAGCCGCCGTTCGCCTTCGACGACGTCGCGCTCCACCTGCTGCAGTTCATCGTATATCGCAGTCCTGTACATCATGATCCTCGAGCGGCTGTGCTGCGAATCCGCCGCAGAGTCATTTCCCTCAGGCCATCAGCCGTGCCGCAACGTCCATGATTTTCAACTCAATCATCTCCGCGAACGTTCCGGCTGATGCCATTTTTTCCCGATCATTATAGAGCGCCGGGAGCGATCATCTCGCGGATAACCGCTCCAGCCGATCGCTCGTTGCCTGATGGGCTTCGGGCGGATGACATTGCCGGTCCTGGTTCTCATGCGGCAATCGGACGCCCTTCACCAGCCCGAAGATCGCCGGGATCACGATCAGGGTGAGCAAGGTCGACGAGATCATGCCGCCGATCATGGGAACGGCAATGCGCTGCATGATTTCGGAGCCGGTGCCGGTGCTCCACATGATCGGCAGCAATCCCGCCATGATGGCGACGACCGTCATCATCTTCGGCCGGACCCGTTCGACCGCTCCCACCATGATCGCCTCCCGCAGGTCGGCCCGGCTCAGGCTCCGCACCTCGGCGGCGCGGCGCTGCTCGATCTCCGCAAGCGCATGGTTGAGGTAGATCAGCATCACGACGCCGGTCTCGGCGGCGACGCCGGCGAGCGCGATGAACCCGACGGCAACTGCGACGGAGAGATTGAACCCCAGCCACCACATCAGCCAGAGCCCGCCGACCAGCGCGAATGGCAGCGACAGCATGACGATCAGCGTCTCCGTGATCGACCTGAAATTCAGGTACAGCAGCAGGAAGATGATCAGCAGCGTCGCCGGCACGACGATCTTCAGACGGGCGGCGGCCCGCGCCAGATATTCGTACTGACCGCTCCAGACCACGTAATATCCCGGCGGAAACTGGATGCCGGCCTGGACCGCCCTTTGGGCATCGGCGACATAGCCGCCGAGATCGCGGTCGCGGATGTCGACATAGACGTACGTGGCGAGCTGGGCGTTCTCGGTGCGGATCGATGTCGGGCCGCGGGCGAGCTGCACGGTCGCGACCTCCGCGAGCGGTACGGCGCCGCCTGCCGGCATGGGAACGAGAATGTCGCCGGCGATCTTGTTCGGGTTGTCCCTGAGATCGCGCGGGTAGCGCATGTTGACGGTGAAGCGCTGCCGACCCTCGACGGTGGTGGTGACGGTCTGACCGCCGAGCGCGGCGGCGATGGTGTCCTGAACGTCCTGGACCATGATCCCGTAGCGCGCGAGCGCCGATCGGTCGGGCGTGATCTCGAGGTAGTAGCCGCCGATGCCACGTTCGGCGTAGGCGGACGAGGTCCCGGGCACCGCCCGCAGCACCTGCTCCACCTGCTTGGCCAGCCGGTCGATCTCGACAAGATCGGTGCCGATGACCTTGACGCCCACCGGCGTCCGGATGCCGGTCGAAAGCATGTCGATGCGCGCCTTGATTGGCATCGTCCAGGCGTTCGACACGCCCGGGAACTGCAGCGCCCGATCCATCTCGGCGATCAGTCCGTCGATGGTGGTCCCTGCCCGCCACTGCTCCTTCGGTTTGAGATTGACCACGGTCTCGAACATCTCGGTCGGCGCCGGATCCGTCGACGTCGAGGCGCGGCCGGCCTTGCCGTAGACCGACGCGACTTCCGGAAACGACTTGATGATCCGGTCCTGCGTCTGCATCAGCTCGGCCGCCTTGGTGACCGAGATGCCCGGCAGCGTCGTCGGCATGTAGAGCAGCGTGCCCTCGTTGAGGTTGGGCATGAACTCGGTGCCGAGCTGGCGCGCGGGCCAGATCGTCACCGCGAGCGCCGCGATGGCGAGCAGCACGACGAGTGTTTTCGCCCTCAGCACGCCCTTGATGACGGGACGATAGATCCAGATCAGGACGCGGTTGATCGGGTTTCGGTGCTCCGGAACGATCCGCCCCCGCACGAAGATCACCATCAGCGCCGGCACAAGGGTCACCGAGAGCAGCGCGGCGGCGGCCATCGCGAAGGTCTTGGTGAAGGCAAGCGGGCTGAACAGCCGCCCTTCCTGCGATTCCAGCGTGAAGATCGGCATGAACGACACGGTGATGATCAGCAGACTGAAGAACAGCGCCGGTCCCACCTCCGAGGCGGCCTCGACCAGGATGGCGATGCGAGACTTGCCCGGCCCGGCGCGTTCGAGGTGTTTGTGGGCGTTCTCGATCATCACGATGGCGGCGTCCACCATGGCACCGATCGCGATGGCGATGCCGCCGAGGCTCATGATGTTCGAGCCGATCCCGAGCAGCTTCATCGCCCCGAATGCCATCAGCACGCCGACGGGCAGCATCAGGATGGCGACGAGCGCGCTGCGGACATGCAGCAGGAACACGACGCACACCAGCGCGACGACGAGGCTCTCCTCGATAAGCGTGTGCTTGAGCGTATCGATCGCCGCGTAGATCAGGTTCGACCGGTCGTAGACCGGAACGATCTCGACCGATTTCGGCAGGCTGGTCGCGATCTCCTTGAACCGCTTCTTGACGTTCTCGATGACGTCGAGCGCGTTCATGCCGAAGCGTTGGAGCACGATGCCGCTGGCGACCTCTCCCTCGCCGTTCAGCTCGGTGATGCCGCGCCGCTCGTCAGGGCCGAGCTCGACCCGGGAGACGTCCCGCAACAGCACGGGCGTGCCCCTGTCCGTCTTCAGGACGATGTTGCCGAGATCGTCGATGCTCTTGAGATAGCCGCGCCCCCGGATCATGTATTCGAACTCGGACAGCTCGACGGTCCGCCCGCCGACGTCGGCGTTGCTTGCGCGGATCGCGTCCCGCACCTTCTGCATGGTGATGCCGAGGTCGCGCATCCGCTGCGCATCGAGAACAACGTTGTACTGCTTGACGAAGCCGCCGACGCTCGCCACCTCGGCGACGCCCTCCGCCTTGGCGAGCGCGAATTTGAGATTCCAGTCCTGAATGGTCCGCGTCTCCGCGAGATTGAGCTCCTTGGACATCACGGCGTATTGGTAGACCCATCCGACGCCGGTCGCGTCCGGACCGATGGTCGGCGTCACTTCCGCCGGCAACCGCGACGCCGCGCCGTTCAGGAACTCGAGCACCCGCGAGCGCGCCCAGTAGATGTCGGTGCCGTCCTCGAAGATCACGTAGACGAACGAGACCCCAAAGAAGGAGAAGCCGCGGACGACCTTGGATTTCGGCACCGTCAGCATCGCGGTCGCGAGTGGATATGTGACCTGATCTTCGATCACCTGCGGCGCCTGGCCCGGATACTCCGTGTAGACGATGACCTGTGTGTCGGAGAGGTCCGGAATGGCATCGAGCGGCAGGTGGACCAGCGCGTAGAGTCCCGCAGCCGCGGCGAAGCCGGTGCCGAACAGCACCAGCAGCAGGTTGCGCGCCGACCAGACGATGACGCGGGCGATCATGGCCGCGCTCCCATGCCACCGGCCGCCGGCTCGGCCGGCTTGTCGCCGCGCGTCTCGGCAAACCCCTTCAGCGCGGCCTTCAGATTGCTCTCGGCATCGATCAGGAAATTGGCCGAGGTGACGACGGCTTCGCCCTCCGACACGCCCTGGGTCACCTCAATGAGCCCGCCGCCGCGACGGCCGAGCTTCACGTCCCGCGGCTCGAAGCGTCCCTCGCCCTTGTCGACCAGAACCGCCTGGCGGCTTCCGCTGTCGAGCACAGCGCTCTCCGGCACCGTCAGTACCGGTCCCGGCGTGCCGGCCTGGATCTCGGCATCGACATACATCTCCGGCCGCAGCACCTCGTCGGGATTGGGCACCTCGATCCGGATGCGCGCGGTTCGCGTCGCGGCGTTGAGATGGGGATAGATCAGCGCCACGGTGCCGTCGAAGCTCTGGCCGGCGAGCGCGCGCGGCCTGATGGTCACTTGCGTGCCGACCGCAACCTGCGTCAGATCGCGCTCGGCGACATCGATGAGCGCCCAGACCAGGCGGTGGTCGGCGATCCGGAACAGAACGTCCCCTGGTCCGGCGCGCATCCCGTTCACCGCGTTTCGCTCCAGGATTTCGCCGTCCTGCGGTGCGAGCCACGGAATCGACAGCGAGATGTCCCGGGTGCGCTCGAGCTCCCTGATGGCCGGCTCGGGCGTCGCGAGATTTTCCAATCTGCGACGCGCGCCCTTGAGCTCCTTTCCGGTCGCGCCGGCGCTGATGGCGGAGAGATATTCCGCGGCGGCGCTCGACAGCGCCGGGCTGTACACGTTGAGGAGCGGCTGGCCCTTGTGAACATGATCGCCGGTCGTGACGTTCGCGACGCTCTCGACGAAGCCCTCGAACCGCAGCGCCACTACCGAGACGCGCCGTTCGTCCTCCTGGATGGTCCCCGGCGCCCGGATGATCGACCTGACAGGCCGCCGCACCACCGGCTCCGATTTCGCACCGGTGCGCTGGATCTTGCCGGGTGAAAGCTTCACCGAGCCGTCGTCGCTGTCCTCGCCCTCGTACACGGGGATGTAGTCCATCCCCATCTGGTCCTTCTTCGGCACCGGCGAGGTATCCGGCAGCCCCATCGGGTTGCGATAGTACTTGATCTTCCGCTCGGCCTTCGCGTCGGCAGCCCTGGTGTCCACCGGCGCGTCCTCGGGATCGTCGAAGCTCACGTCGGCGCCCGCCGGCACACCGCGCCAAGCGCGGCCATCGGGCGTCGTCTTCGGCGTGAGTGAGTAGAACGGCTTGCCGTCCGGATCCCAGTAATAGATCGGCTCGCCGCGCTCGGCGGCTGCCGCGGCTGAAACGATTGGCTGGGCGGCGAACGAGCCTCCTCGCGGCATTCCGCCGACGAGAAAGGCGGCGCCGGCCGCTGCGCAAATCGCAGCGGCCGCGCCCGTCGCGATGGCGCGGTTCATTTCTGCGCCGTGACGACGAGCTTGCTTTCGACCGTGCCGGTCTCGCCCTGCACCTTGGCGCCAAGCGAGAGCTGCCAGCGCCCCGCCATGCCAAAGGTGGCCTTGAAGCGGTACGTCCCCGGCTCCGTGCCCGGCATGGCGGTCACCTTGGTGGCCATCTCCTGCATGCCGTCCGGAGCCATGTCGAGGCGAGAGGCGAAGATGACGGCGTCCGGCACCGCCTTCCCCGTCGTCTTGTTCACCAGCCTGACCGTGACGATCCTGTCGGCGCCGGCCTGGACGGACGGCTCGACGAGCTGGAATTCGTAGTCCTTGATGCCGGCAAAGGCGAGCTTCGGCGCTCCCATGATGGTGAGGCCGAGCAGCGCGGCGGCAAACGCACGCGCAGCAGAGGTAGTCTTCATGATGTCATGTTCCTCGAAACGTCTGATGGGCCGCCGAAGCGGCAAGCTTCGACGCGCGTCCTCAACGGCCGCGCGTCAACACTCCGGCACCGGGGCGCCGGTCAGACGTTGATTCGAGGTGGGTGATCCGGAGGATGTTCGCCGAGTCCATCGATCAGCAGATCGTCAGGCAGAGCGAAAGTGCCTCGCGAGACCATGCGATCGACCAGCGCGCCGTCTCCGCGAGGCGGCATGGTGATCGTCAGCATGCAAAGCGCGACGAAGGGACAGGACCCGCAATCCCGGGCTTTCTGGTCCTGCTGATCGGGGCAGCATGGCATATCGTCCGCCATCGCCTGCATCTCGTCGGTGACGGCCGCCATCTGCGATGCCGCCATCGCCGGAGCCGACAGGGGCGCCGCAAGGAGCCCCGCCGCCACGGCGAGTGCGATCAGCCAGTTGAAGACCTTCCTCGGATGCATGGCCCCTTTTGTCACGACAAGAGCAACCGTGCAAATCGTCCGGCCATCACGATTGCGCCAGATTCGCAGGGGGATGTCGGCAAACTATTAACGACAGGTTTGCCGTGGACGGGGGTTTCCGCAAGTGCACGGTCCCGGATGACCTGATCTGCACCCCGAACTCGCCCTCACCTCGCGCGGGTCGCCAAAAGCTGCTGAAGGTCGACCACAACCGCCGACACTCTCTCCAACTCCGCGGATCCCGGATTTGGACCCGACTGGAGCATTCCATCGGGCCGCACCACCAGCTCGGAATGTGGTGACACGGCAGCCCGCTCGAGCAGCTCGCGCAGCTTCGGATCCAGGCCATCCCCCCGCGCAGCCGCAATCGCATTGAAATCTCTCAGCGACATCGTTCCTCGACTCCCTTGCTGACCAAGGACAGGGAGCCTGGACCGACCGTCGCGGGCGGCCACTCCGGATCGTGCTCCCAAATCGGATTCGTCCGGAATTTAAAGCGAAGAAGCGGAGTGCCGACGACGCGCAGGCGCGCTACGCGCCGCAGGAGCAGAGAGGCGCGACATGACAACCGACATCGAGATTCAGAAACTGGTCAACTTCGAGACTGCGACAGACGGCACTGCGGTCAGGCTCATCGTGGTCGACATCGCGAACCGCGAGATCGGCATCATCCTGAAGATCGAGACGGTGACGGCGCTGCTGATGACGCTGCCCGCGATGGCATCGAGCGCTGTCAAGCGCGCCCACAACGACCCAGCATGCGGATCACGTATCCGCTCCGGGAATTCGAGATCGAGTTCGGTCCGGACAATCTCCGCATCCTGACGATCGGAACTCCGGATGGTTTCAAGATCTCGTTCAGCCTCACCGAGGACCTCTCGCTTGAGCTCGGCAAGGCCCATCTCGACGGCGCGGGACAACGCGTCAAAACCCACTAGCAAACGCGCCGGCGGAGACCGCCAAATGAGCTTCTCGCCCCTCAATCTCTACACGTTGGCCGCCGCACGCGGACAATTCCTGCGAGCCGATGTGCAGACGCTCCTGAAGGAGGCGCCGGTCAGCCTCTTCGCCGATTTCCTTGCCCCGAACGACCCGGATGTCCGCCGACAAGCCGAGGCACTGAGGGCGCGGCTGGACTTGCTGCTGTTTGCAGAGCCCCGGCCTCACGCCGATGCCACCCCTCCGCTCCGCGCCAACGTCGTTCAGCTCCGCCGATAGATCGGCCTCGCCAAATCGCCCTCTAAGGACTTCTCCCTATGTGGAACGAAAACACGTCCTACCGCTCTGGCGGCAACGACTATTTCCACTACGTCACGGCCAGGTGCTCGCTGGGCTTCGTTCTGACCGCGGTCTCGCCGAACGGGATCTGCGCCATTTTGCTCGGCAACACCCGCGAGGAGCTGGACCAGGCGATACGATCCGAATTTCCCGACAAGGAGCCGACCTATGGCGGTTACGAGCTCGAAGGAATCGGCGCCCAGACGGTGAACGTCGTCGAGACACCCCGCGCACATATCAGCGTGCCGCTGAATCTGGTCGGAACGGCCGCGGAGGTCGGCGTCTGGCAGGTCCTCCAGAGCGTCCCTGCCGGCGATCTCATCACCTATGAGCAGATCGCGCAGCGACTGGGCGCGCCACATACGCCTGAAACAGTCAGTCTCGCGTGCCTCGCAAACAGGATCGCTGTCGGGATTCCCTGCCATCGTGCCGTGACCAGTCGCGGCGATATCGGCGCGTATCGATGGGGCGTGGGGCGAAAGCGCGCGCTTCTCGTGCGCGAGCTCCGCCTCCCCGTGGAGCTGTGAAAGCGCCCTCGTCTACGAGGGATGGCGCCGCTGTTCGATCGATCGGAAGTCGATCACCCTGACGGTCTCGTCTGCCGCGGACTGCCGCACGGCTTCATCCCCCGGCGGCAGCGCGAACTGCCGTTGCATGGTGTGCCAGCCAGTCGGATCATGCCGTTCGACGCCCTCGATATCCGTCACCTCGATGGCAATGATCGGATTGGCCGTGCTCGCCGTGCCCGTGGCGTCGACAAGAGGCAGCAAGACGAGACGAGGCGTGTCGGGATTCGCCAGGGCGATGCTTTGCAGCCTCTTCAGCGGCCAGCGCAGATGGACCCAATGCTTGACGATGACAGACCAATCGCAACCGTCCTTCAGCGCGCCGTTGAGAAGACCGTTCGACAGCGGATCGTGAGGAAACACACCGAGACTGTTCGCGATATCGATGGCATGGGGCCCCGTCGGAAGCAGCACGAAAAGACCAATCCTGTCGCCATCCAGCCTGACGAGTTTCATGCCTCGGCCTCCTTCCGAAGCAGCTCGCGCTTGCGCCCGATGCCCCAGCGGTAACCCGCAAGCTCGCCGTCGGCGCGAATGACACGGTGGCACGGGACCGCAAGCGCGATCGGATTGGCGGCGCAGGCGTTCGCCACCACGCGGGCGGCGACGCGCGGGTAGACGCAGTTGATCAGCCGCGCCACGTGCATATAGCTCTTCGTCTTGCCTACGGGAATCGTGCGGATCTGCTCCCAGATGCGGCGTTGAAGCGGAGTGCCGCGCATGTCGAGCGTCAGGTCGAGGCCCTTGGAGGGCTTCTCCGCGTAGCGGACCACCTTCGCAAGGTCATCGCGGACCATCGCTTCGTTCGCAATCAGAGTGGCTTCGGGAAAGCGCGCCGCGAGATCGGTCTCAAGGGCGGTCGTGTCGTCGCCGAGCAGGATGGCACAGACGCCCTTGGCGCTGCGGGCGAGCAGCACCTTGCCTAGAACTGTGTCGGCGCCCCCGAAAAAAAGAACGTCGGTCACCGTGCTGTCGGGCTCGACTGCGGGCAGCAACCGCGAGGCGGCTTCGGATGTCCTGAGGTTCATGGTGTCGCTCCTTGTTTGTCCTCATGATCGAAGCTACGCGCACGCGCTCCTGCTCAAACTCCGATGCTTGCTTTCAAATTGAGAAAAGCTCCGGTCGAGCTTCCGCGCGAGGTAGACACGGGCGATGCGCGATGGCACCTGGCCGCGTAGCGCGTTCAGCCGGCGCGCGAGGTTTCCCTGTCGAGCAGGGCCCGCTTGCGTTCCACGCCCCAGGCATATCCGGAGGTCGACCCGTCGTTGCGGATCACGCGGTGGCACGGAATGGCGACCGCGATCTTGTTGGCCGCACATGCGCCGGCAACGGCGCGCACAGCGTTGGGAGCCCCGATCCGCTGCGCGAGCTCGGCGTAGCAGACGGTCGCGCCGACAGGAATCTCCCGAAGCGCCTGCCAGACCCGCTGCTGGAACGCAGTGCCCCGAATGTCGAGCGGCAGATCGAGACCGATCTCCGGCGCCTCCACGAGGCCGACCACGCGCGCGACCATCGCCTCATAGTCCCGGTCGGCGCCGATCAGGCGCGCCTTGGGGAAGCGATCCTGAAGATCGCGGACCAGCTCATCCGCGTCATTACCGAGAAGAATCGCAACCACGCCCTTCCGGCTCGACGCGGCCAGGATGGGCCCGAGACAACTTTGACCAACCGCGAACCTGATCTCCTCGTTCGCCCCTCCGGCACGATATTGCGACGGCGTCATGCCGAGCATCCCCGTCGACTTTTCGTAGAACCTCCCGCTTGAATTGAAGCCGGCGTCGTACATCGCCTCGGTGACGGAATTGCACGACGCCAGACCTTCCCGAACCTTCCTGGCGCGGAATTCAGCTGCGTAGCACTTCGGTGTCAGCCCGGTGGCGGCCTTGAAGATTCGATGAAAATAACCGGGGCTCAAGCCGGCTGCCGCGGCGAGATCCTCCAGCGACGGCTCCTCCTCGCTCGTCTCGATGATGCGGCAAACCCTGGTGACCAGCGCGGCATTCCCGGCTTCGACCGAAGGCGCGTCCGGATTGCAACGCCTGCACGGCCGAAATCCGGTCGCTGACATCCGCCAGGCTGTCGTGAAGCTGGACGTTCTCAGGGTTCGCCGCGCGCGAAGGGCATGACGGCCGGCAATAGACCCCCGTCGTCGAAACGGAATACCAGAAATGACCATCCGCGGCCTTGTCGCGCGCAAGCACGCGGGCCCATCGCGGATCATCCGCGACCGGCAAGGGCATCTGCCTTCGGAACTGAACGGACGCTGCAGTCATAGGCATTAGTTTCCACCATGCCGGAGACGCCGCCACCCGATTTCCGACAATGTGCAAGCGATCACATGCGCCTGGCGCGCAACAGCAGACGAGGCCCGCACAACGTGCGAGCCTCGTTCAACGACATCGGATATGCCGATGGTGCAGAAGCGTTCCGATCAGGCCGCCGCCTTGAGCAACCCGAGCTGGGTCAGTGCGGTGACGCCGTCATCGAGACCGATCTCCTCGACGATCTTGCCGTCGATGACCTTGAGCACCGTGGTACCCGTGAAGCGCATCTTGCGGCCCGTCGCTGCCGGCAGGCCGCCGATCAGGAAATCGTTGAAGGCCGGGCCGGTGTGGGTACCACCGCCCTCCCATTGACCGACAACATAGTCGCCCTCGGCGATCAGCTCCGCGGTGCCCCAGAAGTTGAGATCGGGGAACGCGGCGCGGAAGTCGGTCATGAACGCCTTGATGTCGGCGCGGCCACGCCTCGGCTCATGCAGCGAATATTTGAGCAGCATGTCGGGAGCTGCAATCTCGTCGATGACGCCGAGATTGACGGACTCGCCCCAGAACTCGGTGAACCAACGGCCAACGACGGCCTTGTTATCCTCTAGCTTGCTCATGGAAAAACACCCTTCATTTGCAGGACTCATGATTTGCAGACTCATGGATCGACTGGCGATCGCCGCAATGTCTAGGCGTCGCCTCCGCGCATCGAACTCCGGTTCTTGTCCTGAAATCGGAGAATGCCCGATCAAGCCCGCCGCATCAGCTTGCGCCAGGCTGCAAGGCGCAGGCTGCGCTTGCAGTTCCCCGAATGACGGCCAGAGCGGCCTCCTCCGCGTCGTAAGAAAATATCCACTCCGCCGCCGACATCCAGCCGCGCATCCTCTGGGCCTGCTCCGCGGGATCGCCGCCGGCGGATCGGTAGAACCGACCGGCAAGGCGTGAGGCTGCCTGCACGCGGCTGGTCCGCTCCAGCCTTAGATCCTGGTAAGCTTTCAGGCGCGCCGGGATCTCGTCGCGCCCGGCGTGCTCCAGCAGGACGGCAAGTACGAAGCCGTCCTCAATGGCTTGTCCCGCGCCCTGGCCGAAATGCGGCACCATCGGATGGACGGCATCACCGAGAAGCGTGACATGCCCGCGCGACCAATACGGCAATGGCGGCCGATCGTAGATGCCCCAGCGAAAGGTGTGATCGAGCGCCGCAATCAGGTCCTGGACCGGCGCATCCCACCCCTCGTACTCCCCCGCGAGCGCCCTGACATCGCCCGGTGCAAACCAGGTCTCCTCCATGTCACGCATGCTCGGGACGAACGCGACGATGTTGATCAATCGCCCCTGCGACACCGGAAAGCAGATGAAGCTGCGACCATCCCCCATCCACATGTTGAGGCCTCGCAGCTCCAGGCCCGACGCGAGCTCTTCCGCCGGCACCAGGCCGCGATACGCCACGACGCCTTCGCTGGTCGGGCGCGCCACGAGGCCGATCTGCCGCTGGACCACCGAATGGATGCCGTCAGCACCGATCACCACGTCCGCATCGCAGACCACGCCATTGGCAAAGGTCAATCGCGCTCCGCGCTCGGTGTCAGCAACGGCGATGCAGCGATGTCCGAACCGGACCGGTCCTTTCACCGCACCAAGCAGCAGCTCGAGCAGCTCGACGCGGTGAATCTGATAGCTCAGCGCCATCGGCGCACCCGGCCTCGAAACGGGCTGTCCCTGCGACGTTCGCAGCGTCAGCCCCTGGCTCCTCGTGGTGATCTGCTCGATCGCCTCGCAAAGCGAGGTACGTTTGAGCAAGGTCAGCGCATTCGGAGGAATGGAGAGCCCTGCCCCGGCCTCGCGCGGCGACTCTGCTCCCTCGAAGACGGTGACGTTCAGGGCCCGCGCGTTCAGCGCGAGCGCCGCAGACAATCCGCCGATCCCTGCGCCGACAATCGCGACATTCAGCCGGCCGGTCATGACCCGATCACCTCGAACAGTGTCATTTCCGGATTCGATCTGTGGTCAGTTGCCGACGAAATCATCGAGCAGCACCCATCGGGTGCCGTTGAAGCGCGCCATCCTGGCCTTTGTCCAGCCGATCCGGCTCGACGGGGTGATGTTGATGGTCAGGCCGGGCAGAAATGTCGGCAGCTGGAGCCCTTGGACGCTGGTGGCCTGCCTGATCAGATTTTCCCGCGACAGGTCGTCGCCGCACTTCTTCAGGACCTCGACGATCATTTGAGCGGTCGCATAGGGGAAGATCGATTCCTCGATATCGTCGTTCGGTGCCCATTGCTTCATGAAGGCCCTAAACTCTCGCATGCCGGCATCGTCATCCCACATGGGATCCTCTGACGTCTTCAGCCAGCACGCGCTAACCGCCCCCGTCGATGCGGTAAGTCCGGCCGGCCGCAGGACGGCCGAAATGCTGCTGACGCCAGACAGCAGCACATGCTGGACCTTCCAGTTGAGCTCATGCGCCTTGCGGATCGCTTGCGCCGCGAAGCGTGCATTGGAGGCATGGAATAACGTATCGGCGCCGGACGCCTTGAGGACCACGACTTGTGAATCGACCGTGGGCTCCATGATGTCGTAGGCCGCCTCTGCCACCACCATGGTCGAGGCTCTCGATCCCAGGGCGGCCTTGAACCCGGCCAAATTGCCTTTCCCGAGATCATCGTTTTGATAGATCACGGCGACCTTCGCATCAGGCTTGGTCTTCAGCAAATACTCGGCATAGATCTTGGTCTCGACCGGTTGCGGCATCATGAACGTGGTCGTCCATGGCAGGTTCTCGGGATCGTCGAGCTTCGGGGTACTGGCAAGCACCAATATCTGCGGAACCTGCTTGCCGTTGAGATATTTCGCCACGGCCAGGTTGGTCGGTGTGCCGATCGATCCAACGATCGCGAGCACATTGTCGTCCTCGACGAGCTTTCGCGTCTGTTGCACCGTCTTGGTCGGCGAAAAGGCGTCGTCGAGCGAAACGAGCGTCACCTTGCGGCCGTTGATGCCGCCAGCCGCGTTGATCATGTTGAGATAGGCGGCTTCGATCCGGCCGAAGCGGCTCAGCGACGAGAGCGGCCCGCTGTAAGGAGCGGTCTGCCCGATCCTGATCTCGGTGTCGCTAACGCCGGGACCGTATTTCTTGTCGGCCGCAGCGACGGGTGAAGGGCCGACGATCGAAAGGCTTAACGCAGCAAGGATCAGAGGCCGGATCATGGAGGCTACCTCATACTGGCGGCCGTGAGGGCGGCGTTTTGCCACCCCGAGCTGCAACATAATGCTGTACAATCGTCCCAGCGTCCCGAAACTCCGCCGAAATTTTCCGAAAGCAAGTTCCACGAGGCGTTCTTGTTGAGATCGTCGCAGCCCCCGATCCTCGTCGGCGACCGGATGGTGGATCTGGCCCGTGAAACCCTGTGCGACGGACGCGGCGACGTCGTCCCCTTACGCCCCCGCGCCTGGGCGGTGCTGCGGCTGCTTGCGACACGGCCTGGGCAACTGGTCAGCAAGGACGAAATCATGGACGAGGTCTGGTCAGACTGCGAGGTCACGGAGGATTCTCTCGTCCAGGCGATCGGCGACATCAGGCGCGCTTTGGGAGACGCCGGCCGCTCGGCTCTGAAGACAATGCCGCGCCGCGGCTACATGCTTGTTGTCGATGCAAAGCCGATCGATGCCACCGTCGTTTCCGGCGACACGCCGCGGCCATCCGATACCGCAGAGCTGCCGGCGGCTTCGATGCCGCATTTGTCGATCGTCGTTCTGCCTTTCGCCAACATCGGCGGCGATCCCGCGCAGGACGATTTCGTCGATGGTGTGACCGAAAGCCTGACGACGGATTTGTCGCGCATCGCCGGCTCGTTCGTGATTGGCCGCAACACCGCGTTCACCTTCAAGGGAAAGGCCGTCGACACCAGGCAAATCGGCCGCGATCTCAACGTGCGCTACGTGCTGGAAGGCTCGGTGCAACGCGGCGGCAACCGTTTTCGCCTGAATGCGCAACTGACCGACACCGAGACCGGAAGCCATTTCTGGGCCGACCGCTTCGACAAGCGCGCGGCCGAACTGCTGGACATGCAGGACGAGATCGTGTCGCGCCTCGCCAACACCCTGAATGCCGAGCTCATTGCCGCCGAAGCGCGCGCGCGGAGCGATCGCCCCGTCCGGACGCGATGGATCTGTATTTCCAGGGCCGCGCGCTCCAAAACAGAGGCGTCACTCGCGCGCTCTTGACGCAGGCCAAGGATTTCTTCGCGCGATCGCTGGTGCTTGATCCTGGAAACATCGAAGCAGCGGTCGCCGCGGCTCAGGTCGAGGTGTCCGTGGGATCGGCGTTTATGGCCGACGACGTCAACACTCATTTTCAAGTCGCGGAAACGGCCTTGAACGGCGTGTTGCTCCATGCCCCCGATCACCCCAGAGCCCACATGCTGCTCGGCGCCGTGCAGATTCAGACGAACCGTATCGAGAACGGCATCGCCCAATGCCTGAGATCTCTGGCGCTCGACCGGAATCTGGCCGATGCCCACGGGTTCATCGGCCTCGGCAAATATCAGTCCGCCCGTTGCGAGGAAGTCGAGGGTCACATTCAGGAGGCGCTTCGGCTGTCCCCGCGCGATACGCGCGCCTTTCTGTGGTACATGTTTGTCGGGCTGGCCAAGCTGGGCATCAAGCAAGACCATGAAGCCATCGGCTGGTTTCGCCGCAGCCTCGAACTCAACCGCAATCACGCGCTGTCGCACTTTCACTTTGCGACCGCCCTGGCGCTGGTGGGGGAATTGAAGGAGGCGCGATCGATCGCCGAAGCAGGACTTGCCCTCGATCCCGGCTTCACGATCCGCCGCTACCGCATCAACGCCAAGGGTGACAATCCGGTATATCTCGCTCGGCGCCAGCGCTACTTCGAGGGCTTGCGCCTCGCCGGCGTGCCGGAGGGATGACTAGAAGCGCACGATAGGATCGGCGGCGGCGTGTGCGCGCGAGGTCGGACCAAAGCGATTACTGCCGGCCTTGTTTCGAAGGGCCAGTCTGGCTGCCAGAACCAGTCGTTTGCTCACCCCCCGGTTGGCCCGGGGGATGCGCAGAGGCGCCCGGCTTGTCTTGGTCGGCGACGTATCCGGACGCGCCTGAATTGCGTGTCTTGGCTCCTTTATCTGCGTCGCGCTGCATCTGCTCGTTGGGCTCGCTCGTCTTGAGCCCTTTGTCTACGTCAGTGCGCATCTCGTCCTTGGTTTGGTCACTAGGCGCGGCCTTTTGCTGTTGCGCCGTTGCTTGGAAGGCAATTGCGCTTCCGGCAACTACAATCATCGCGAGAGTAACGGTACGCATGCTTCGTCTCCAGTGCGGTGCCCTATCCCGCTCAACGCGCCACCTTTCCCAACGTTCGTGGTCCCGATCGCTATTTTCAAAAGGGCTGGCGATCAGACAGGGCTCCGGACATGCCTGACCTAACGATTAAACATCAGCTTTTGGCGCCTAAGACCCACATCTGGAGGCACGACTTCAACGAAGCGGATGCCTCTGTCAAATCTGCGCCAAGGCCGTTTGAATGAAGCTTTCGACCTTCGGCAGGGTGTAGCGGCGGCCGGCATAGACAAAGTAGTAGGTCCAGTTCTGGTATTGCTTCGGCCGCCATTGCGACAGGACCGGACCGAGCTTGCCGGCCGCCGCTGCGTCCCGGACCAGGAAGTCCGGAAGCCAGGCGATCCCCTCTCCCAGCACGACCAGCGCCGCCACCACTTCGAGGTCATCGACGTAGGTCCGCCCGTTCAGCTGAAGCTCGAAATCGGACCTGCCGTTCGTCAGCATGACCGTCCTCAGAACAGGGTGAGCCAGGAACGCGGCGTTCACGAGATCGCGCGGATGGCTCGGCTTGCCGAATTTCTTCAGATATTTCGGCGACGCCCACAGGTTCGAGTCCGTCTCGATGAAGCGCCGCGCGATGAGCGAGGAATCCTTCAGCGCGCCGGCCCAGCGAATGGCGAGATCGACACCTTCCTCCACCAGATCAACAACCCGGTTGGTCAGGATCAACTCGAGCGACACGTCCGGATATCTCGCGGTGTAGGCCTGCGCGATGCGCGGCAGAAGAACATGTCCGAGATCGATCGGCGCCGTCACTTTGAGGACGCCGGACGGTTTCACCTTCGCCGACTGCAGAGCGGCCTCGCCCAACTCGATCTCGCGCGCCGCGATCGCGCAATGATGGAAGTATTTCTCGCCGACGTCGGTCATGCGCAGCTTGCGCGTCGTGCGCTGGATCAGGTTTACGCCGAGACGCTTCTCCAATCCCGCTACCTTGGCGCTGACTGTCGTCTTGGGCATGCCCAGACGCTTCGCAGCGGCGGCGAAGCTACCAGCTTCCACGACTCTCACGAAGACCGTGACTGCGTCCATAGCGGCATTGTCCAAAATCCTGTGCGGTCATTCCCGATTTTGCCAGCTAGTGGACAGTTTGGCGAGCGTCCAGATTGCAGCGCACGGCGGCAGGGATCGCCCGCCGGTCGATCTGGACCGATCCGTCTCGAGGAGAGCCACCCATGGACGGGACTCATTCGTTGGCGCAGGCCGCAAATCTCTTCCTCTTCGAGGATCTCGAGGACGGCAGCAGGGCAAGCACGCTCGCAAAAAGCGAGCTGACCGCGCTACGCGCGGTTGCCCATTGGATCAGGGAATTTGTCGCCAAACCGCACAAGGATCTCGGCCGCGCCGGGCCGGTGTGTCCCTTCGTGCCGGCGGCCCGCGAGCGCAGGACGCTCTGGCTGGCGCCCGAGCAGACCACTGGCAGAAGCCAGGCGGATGTCATCGAGGCCCTCAACGGCTACAGGATGTTGCTTCAGGAGCCTCGACCGGTCGATGGCGAGAAGCCAAACTACCAATCGATCGTCGTCGTCTTCACGGATTTGACGACGGACCGCGCAAAGGCATTCCTCGACGACGTCCTGCGCCAGTGCCGTTCCTGCTCTTGAGGCACGCGGTCGTCAGCGACTGGAAATTCTTTCTGGACTCCGAGGACTGGCTCGGCCTTTGGGCCAGTCGCCATCGGGAGTCCGGCATCCACGCCTTGGCTCAAGAGCTGCGCAGTCTGCCCTGGCGCGTCAGCCGCAACTGACGCGGTCATTCACCAACAACGACCCTGTACTCATTGGAGCAATGCCATGCCTTTCGCCAGAACCTGCATTGCGTCGGCAACTGCGACCGCCATGCTCGCCGCGAGCGCCCTCGCCCAGACCGCGAAGGACATCCGCGGCGCCTCGCCCTACATCGCGGTCGAACACGAGCCCGCGCCCAGGCTGATCGTGGATCCTCCGGTTCCGGAGGCGCTGGCGCAGGGTGTGTTCTGGGCGCAGTACCGCGTGGAGAACCTGCGCATCGTGCAGGTCTTCGGCGCAGGCGCCCGTCAGGTATCTCCGCGCGTCGGGCATCTGCACATCACCGTCGACGATCTGCCGTGGTGGTGGGCGGACGCAAGCGACAACAATACCGTCGACATCGCCGGGCTGCCTGCCGGTCCGCACAAGGTCACGATCGCCTTGGTCGATCCTGATCACAACGTCTTCCCGGGCCAGACCACGACGCTGTCGTTCACGGTGCCCGGGCACGAAAATATGGGTCACGCCGGCCACGGCAAGTAGCTGGATCGGATCATTTGAACCAGCTAATCGCACTCGACACGTCGAGCGCCCTAACCGATCGGGAGAATTCCATGCTCAACGGAAAGACTGCACTCGTTACCGGAGGCACTTCGGGCATCGGCCTTGCCACTGCGAAGCAGTTGCACGCCAATGGCGCGCGGGTCGCCATCACCGGCCGCGAGGCAGATGCCCTCGAGCGCGCGCGCAAGTTCGTTGGTGCCGACGTGCTGACGCTGCAGACCGACGTGCTGTCCAGCGCAGCTCTTCAGAAGATGGCTTCGGACGTGCGGAAAGCCTTTGGCGCGCTCGACGTCTTCTTCGCCAACGCGGGGGTCGCCTATGTCACGCCGCTGGCGACGACCAGCGAGACGCAATATGACGCTCTGATGGACACGAATGTCAGGTCCGTATTCTTCTCGGTCCAGGCGATCGAGCCGGTCATGCGGGATGGCGGCTCCATCATCCTGAACACGGCCTGGCTGAACCAGGTCGGCGTGCCTGGGCGCGCCGTCCTGTCGGCATCGAAGGCCGCGGTGCGCTCGTTTGCCCGGACCTTGTCGGCCGAGCTGCTTGGCCGGCGCATTCGGGTCAACGCGGTCAGCCCTGGCCTGATCGAGACGCCCATCCTTCGCGGTGTCGGTCAGTCCGAACATCCCGGTCAGACCGAAGCACAGTTTCGCGACTATCTCGCCGGTGCCAGCAAGCTCATCCCTCTCGGGCGCCTGGGACGTCCCGACGAGATCGCCGCAGCGGTGCTGTTCCTCGCCAGCGACGCCTCCAGCTACATGCTCGGATCGGAAATGGTCGTCGACGGTGGGTTCGCAGAACTCTAGGGGCGGTCGTCAGGCGGTGTGCTTTCTAGACGGCACGGTTATTCGGGCAGCCCAGCCTGCCGCAGTCCTTCTTCATATCGCGCGACGTCCTCGGCACGTCGATAAGGGCCGAGCACGTCCTTGAGATTGGACAGGCGCAGCGTGGGGCTCAGGTCTCGCAGCCGGGCCATTGCCTTGTTTGCTTGCTCCGGCCGACCCGCCATTGCGTTGCTTGCGGCAGCGATACGTAATCCAGGCCGATAATCCGGACTGCACTGCAATGCCATTGCCGCCCATGATGCCGCTTCGTCATAGCGGTCCAAGAAGAAATGTGCGTACGCGGTTCCAGCTCGCATTCCCATCAGCCACGGATCAAGTGGGCTGAGGCGAATGGCACGTGCAAAGCGTTCGATTGCCGATTCCGGCTAGCCGAGCCAGATCTTGACCCAGCCGCCGAAATGCCATGCCTCAGCCAAATTGGAATTGAGCGCAAGCGCGCGATCGACCAGGCCTGCGCCGACCCCGACATCCCCGACAACGAAGGCTAAGGCATTCCCGCTAGCGGAGAGCGCGATCGCGTCATCCTTGCCCAACTCGACTGCCCGTTGGGTCAGTCTCTTCACTTCGGCAATCGCTTTCGCCGTGTCCGGAATCCAGCCATTGATCCTGGCAGTGAGGTAGCAAGAGGCTGCACGACCGTAGGCGGTGGCAAATTCCGGGTCGAGCTCGATCGCGCTGTTGAACAGGCGCAATGCCTCACCGTTTGCCTGCCGGTTACCAAACTGATGAAGCCGGGCCAGACCGCGCAAATAGAGGGAATAGGCGTCGAGACTGGCGGTCGGCTTGCGCTTGGCGCGCTCGATCTCGGCTTTTTCCACCGCAGGCGCGATCGCCCCGACGACGCTCTCAGTCACCTGGTCCTGCAAATCGAAGATGTCGCCGAGCTCGCCATCAAACCGATCGGCCCAAATATGTGCTCCGGTAGCGGCGTCGACGAGTTGTCCCGTAATGCGCACTCGGTTTGCCGCCTTGCGAACGCTCCCTTCCAGGACGTAGCGCACTCCAAGCTCGCGCCCGACCTGCTTCACGTCGACGGCCCGCGCCTTGTAGGTGAAGCTGGAGTTTCGGGCGATGACGAATGGCGCCTTGAAACGGGACAGCGCCGTGATGATGTCCTCGGCCATTCCATCGGCGAAGTATTCCTGTTCCGGGTCGCCGCTCATGTTCTGAAACGGGAGCACGGCGATGGACGGCCTGTCGGAGGGAGGCAGGACCTGAGGTTGGCTTGCCGCGGAAGGGTCTTGATCAGTCAACCGGACCCGCCACGCTTGCATCGGCTCAGCGATATTCTTGAGGGACTGCTGTCCGATATCATCGCAGGCGATCTCGACCTTGCCTCGAACCTGCCGATAGGCATCATCGGACATGCAGACCCCGCCCGGTTCCGCGAGGCCTTCAAGCCGGGCAGCAATATTGACGCCGTCGCCGAAAATATCATCGTCGTCAAAAATGACGTCACCGACGTGAATGCCGATGCGGAATTCGATCCTTTGATCCTGCGGCTCGGCGGCGTTTTGCTCGGCCAGGCTGCGCTGGATTTCAATAGCATAGCGCACCGCATCGACGGCACTGGCAAACTCGATCAGCATCCCGTCGCCCGTGGTCTTGACGATGTTACCGCGATGCGCCGCGATGGTGGGATCGACAAGCGCTGTCCTAATCGACTTGACCTGGGCAAGGGTACCTTCTTCGTCGGCACCCATCAGCCGACTATATCCCGCGATGTCCGCCGCAAGAATAGCCGCCAGTCGCCGCTCCACGCGCTCTTTGCTCAAGACGCACCTCGGCCAGCAAAGATAATCATTTAGCAGAAAAACACGCCGATGTCCGATTGCTCAATGTCCGAGACGGGTCACTGCAGACAAACGCAGCCCGGTTCGGTGTACGCATTGCTTTGGAAGCGGACGCGACTTCCATACGGCGCTCACCCTACGCCCGCCGCACCAGCTCGAGCGATGCCGCTACGCGCAGGCCGCGCTTGCCGGCGCGCGCGATCAGCCGCGCGGCAAGAGGCCGGCCTGACTTCAAGAAGAGCCGCGCGCAGTATTGATCTTGATCAATGGCCTGCCAGGCGATCGCTGAACTCGATGGCCTTCCAGCCCATGAGGTCCTGTTGCGGCGCAGCAGAGCCGCACGAACGTCACAGCGGCTGCAACGTGGCCTACCGGAGGGAGCATTGATGAAGCACTGGCTGCCCGGCCTCGAGACAATTCGCCGGTATGAGGCAGCCTGGCTTCCGCACGACGTCTTTGCAGGTCTCGTCCTTGCGACAATGCTGGTCCCGGTCGGCATTGCCTATGCAGCCGCATCGGGCCTGCCCGGCATCTATGGCCTTTACGCAACCATCGTGCCGCTGCTGGCCTACGCGTTGTTCGGCCCAAGCCGCATTCTCGTCCTCGGACCAGACTCGGCACTGGCAGCAATCCTCCTGGGCGTCATTGCTCCGCTCGCTCAGGGCGATCCCATGCGCGCCGTGACCCTCGCCGGCATGATGGCGATCGTCTCGGGGACGGTTTGCATCCTGGCAGGCATCGCGCGTCTCGGCTTCGTCACCGAGCTTCTCTCCAAGCCGATCCGCTACGGATATATGAACGGAATTGCGCTGACGGTCTTGATCAGCCAGTTGCCGAAGCTGTTCGGCTTTTCCATTGACAGCGAAGGACCGTTGCGGAGCCTTTGGGCGATCGCCAGCGCGATCCTTGCCGGAGAGATAAACTGGGTCGCGTTCGCGATCGGGCTCGCCACGTTGATCGTGATCCTGCTTCTCAAGAACAGCAAGCTGCCGGGCATCCTGATTGCGGTCGTCGGGGCCACGATCATCGTTGGAGCGCTGGATCTTGGAACGCAGCACGGCGTCAAGGTGCTGGGTCCCCTTCCTCAGGGGCTGCCGGCTTTCGTCATCCCGTGGATCACCACCGGCGACATCGTTTCAGTGGTGCTCGGCGGCTGTGCAGTCGCGATGGTCTCGTTTGCCGATACCAGCGTACTTTCACGTGCCTTCGCCGCGCGATTGGGAGATCGGGTCGATTCCAACCAGGAAATGGTCGGGCTTGGGGCCGCCAATCTGGCGGCCGGATTTTTCCAGGGGTTTCCGATCAGCAGCAGCAGTTCGCGGACCCCTGTCGCCGAAGCCGCCGGCGCCCGCACGCAACTCACCAGCGTCGTCGGCGCACTTGCCATCGCCTTGCTGCTGCTTGTCGCGCCGAATCTGCTTCAGCATTTGCCGACCGCCGCATTGGCCGCGGTCGTCATTGCGGCGGCGCTCGGCCTTTTTGAGATTGCCGACCTCAAGCGGATCTATCGCATCCAGCGCTGGGAATTCTGGCTGGCGATCGTCTGCTTTGTCGGTGTCGCCGTGCTCGGAGTGATCCAGGGAATCGGTCTTGCGATCGTCCTCGCGATTATCGAATTCCTGTGGGATGGTTGGCGCCCTCATTCCGCGATATTGGGGCGTGCCTACGGCGTGAAGGGCTATCACGACATCACGCGATATCCGGATGCACGGCTGATCCCCGGGCTCGTGCTGTTTCGCTGGGATGCGCCGTTGTTTTTCGCCAACGCCGAGTTCTTCAGGGAACGCATCCTGCATGCAGTTGCGACCTCACCGACGCCGGTGCGCTGGCTGGTCGTCGCCGCAGAGCCGGTGACCAGCGTCGATGTAACCGCCTGCGACGTGGTGGCCGAACTGGACCAGACGTTACACGCGGATGGTATCGAGCTCTGCTTCGCCGAGTTGAAGGATCCCGTGAAGGACAAGCTGAAGAGATTTGGCTTGTTCGCGCAATTGGGAGAGCATTACTTCTTCCCGACCATCGGCGTCGCCGTCTCCCGTTATCTCGAGATCAACAACGTCGAGTGGGAGGACTGGGAAGACCAGGCTGTGCAGGCCTCGGAGCCAGTCGCGAGCCGAAATGCCAAATCCGGCCCTTAGCCGAGAGTTTGAGCCCTTTCGTGCGGCGATGGGCAGACCCGGCTTCAATGTCGTCCTCCGAAAACAAGGCGGGGTAGAAATCACGCAATCTTGCGACTTCAGCGGCGGACCGGTATTTGAAGTCCCGTGGGATTTTGCGACCAATGTGCATGCCGTGCCGTCGTACGAACTTGCCTTCACAACGACAGCTGCCTTTCACAATCACGAAGGACCCCATCATGCCGGACAAGTCTGCAAAAGGCATTGATCGCCGCGATCTCATGATGGCATCCGTTGCCACGGTCGGCGCCGCGGCCGCCATCGTCGTCAACGCTGGTGCCGCGAATGCCCAGGGCGCGGCGACACCCCCTGCAAATCCGGCATCAAGAACGGTCTATACCGGCGATGTTATCGAAGGCAAAAAGGTCGTCAGCGCGCTCGACGTCAACGACCTGGAGCCCGGCAAGAAACACCTTCTGTATTTTCAGGGCGTTGAGATGCCAACCGGACAGCACTGGTATGTGTCTGTGACGGTCGCCAAGGGAGCAAAGCCGGGCAAACGCGGCGTCCTGACCAGTGGCGTGCATGGCGACGAGATGAGTTCTGTGCATACGGTCCAGACCGTGATGAGCCAACTCGACCCGGCGCAGATGTCGGGCACGGTCATGGCGGTCACCGACGTGTCCCGTCCGGCCCTGGAAAGCATGCAGCGCAGATGGCCCAATCAGGGCCGAGGCGTCGATCTGATCGACATGAACCGGGAGTGGCCCGGGAACGAGAACGGCGCCACCGCACCCAGCCGACACGCCGGCCTTCTGTTCAACCGGCTGCTGCGGCCGAACGCCGACTTCGCGATCGACTTCCACACAGGGACAACCGGATTCGAAGTCACCGCATTCAATATTGGCGGGATGGATGTGCCCGAGGTCAAGGCGATGGTGGAGCTCTATCCCGTCAGCCAGATTTTCGACAATCATGTCTATCCCGGCGTCCTGCACAACGCGTTTATGGACGTGGGCATCCCGTCCTTCACGCCGGAAATCGGCGCTGCGCGCGTCCTGGATCCCGAGATGATCTCGCTCTTCGTCGAAGGCACGATGAACGTCCTCAAGCATCACGGCATCGTTGCCGGGCCAATGGGACGTACAGGAAAGAACGTGACTGTCTTTGTCGGAGACAGCGCATACCCGATCCTGGCCACCGCGGGCGGTCTCGTTGAGCATTTGGTCAAACTCAACGACAAGGTCAAAGCCGGACAGAAGGTTGCCATCCAGCGCAATAGCTTCGGCGAGGTGGTTGCGGAGTACATAAGTGCCGTAGCCGGAGAGATAACGGGCCAGCGCAGCGACGCAATGTCCGAGCCGGGCAACCCCTTGGTATTCATCCTTTTCAACAAGCCGGGGCCGAAGGACGTTCAGGTCTATCCCGAGTAGTTGCTGCATCGACCTCGGGCACGGTGACGCGACCTTCACTGTGGCCGCTCACGAGGCTCATTCGTCCCTGGTCAATGTCGCCTATTGGCCCCACAGCCGACCTTTTAGGAAAGCCCGCCGACTGTCAGCTATTGACCCGAAGCGGACCTCCAAGGTGACGCACGCTCATTCTCTCCCGCAATTATCGCTCACGGTCCTCTGCAAAGTGCTAGACTTTTCCCGTCTACCGCCGTGGCAAGTCTGGCCGTTCGGAGGGCGTTGTGACCGAGCAGCGGGTTCAAAGGCGACTAGCGGCGATTTTGGCTGCCGACGTGGTCGGTTACTCTGCGTTGATGCAACGCGCTGAGGAAGCCACCTACGCCGAGTTCGAGCGGCTGAAGCGCGAAGTAATCGAGCCTGGCCTCTCCCGCCACGACGGGCGACTGATCAAGACCACGGGCGACGGCGCCTTGGCCGAGTTCGCAAGTCCGTCGGCTGCGGTGCGATGTGCGGTGGAGATTCAGGAAAGGATCGCGTCGGGCCGAAGCTCCCTTAAGCTGCGCATTGGGGTCAATCTCGGGGAGGTTATCGTCGGGGCTGACGGCGACCTTTTTGGCGACGGGATCAACATCGCGGTCCGGCTGGAGGGGGTCGCCGATCCGAGCGGCATCCTGATCTCCGAAAAGGTGTATAGCGAAGTCGAAGGCAAGCTGGACGTTGGCTTCGAGGACCGGGGCGAACAGCCTCTCAAGAACATCGCCAGGCCAGTCCGCGCTTTTGCTATACGCGCGGGAGCGCATAGCCCGCTAAGCGATAGGCTGAGTGCTGCCCCACCACTTCCGGACATACCCTCCATCGCCGTGCTGCCGTTCGAGAACATGAGCGGCGACCCCGAGCAGGTATTTTGCGGACAGGATGGTTGAGGATATCACTACGGCGCTTTCGCGGTTCAAATGGCTGTTCGTGATCGCCCGCAATTCCAGCTTTACCTACAGGGGCAAGGCGGTGAACGTGAAGCAGGTGGGACGCGAGCTTGGCGTCCGCTATGTCCTTGAGGGGTCTGTGCGCAAGGCCTCAGGGAAAGTTCGCATTGCAGGGCAGTTGATCGACGCGACTACAGGGGCGCACATCTGGGCGGATCGGTTCGAGCGCGACCTGACAGACGTTTTCGCGCTTCAGGACGAAGTGACGGTCGCCGTCGTCTCGGCCATTCAGCCAAAGATTATTCAAACAGAAATCGCATTGGCGGCGCGGCGGCGGCCGGAGAATCTCACTGCGTATGATTATTATCTCCGCGCTCTGCCGCAGTCTTACATGGCGACCCGCGAAGGGTTGGCCGAGGCGATCAGGTTGGCTCACCGCGCCTTGGAACTGCACCCTCGGTTCGGCGGTGCCGCGACTCTGGCAGGTCTCTGTTACATGCGAAACGTCATTATCGGCTATGCTGACGATCCCCAATTCGACCGCAGGGAAGCCGTTCGGCTTTCTCGCTTGGCATTGAGCTTCGACGATAGTGATCCAGACACGTTAGCAGCGGCTGCTGTAATCTCGGCGTTCATGGTCAGCGATATTGAAAGTGCGCCCGAAATGGCAGACCGGGCGGTCGCGCTCAATCCCAATTCATTTGGCGCATGGTCGGCCAGAGGCTGGGTCTGTAGAGCTGCGGGACTACCGCAGGAAGCGGTCCAGAGCTTCGAACGTGCCATTCGCATGAACCCAATAGATCCGCTGCTACATCCGTCGTTTGTCGGGATGGGCATAGCCTTGATCGAGCTTCGTCGCTTTGACGAGGCCATCGTCGCAGGCAAGAAAGCCCAACGCCAGAAATCCTCCTTTTGGCCAGCTTACTGCTGTCTCGCGTCCGCTTTCGCCCATCTCGGGCGCGAGACAGAGGCCCATGAGGCGGTGGCGCGTCTGCTTGAGTTCGATCCCGCCTTTACAATATCAGCGTTCATCGCGCGGGGCGGGCAATCAAACGCGAAGCTGATGATTGAGGGGCTTCGGAAAGCGGGGTTGCCCGAGTAGCTCTCCAACTGCGATGAGGTGATGGAAGAGCGGTTAATTTGCTGCGGTGCACGTTGCTGACCTTCGCTCGGAGAGCCGAAAAGTCTTCTTCCGGGAGATGAGCCGACCAAGGTGAAGCAGCCCGCCAAGGGCAGCTTGTGACCCATAGCTGCGTTGGCGTTCGTTCCCGCGACGCCTGCAAGGGACCCGAAACATACGATTCAGTCCATCGGTCGAGAACGGTTGGCGGTCGTCAGATGAACCAACTGAGCAAGATTGCTGGTCGTGCATTTGCGCGCCAAAGGCGGCATCCATGCGCTACGGGGAAGCCGACCGCCTGCCTCGAAAGCACAGACATCCGCCTGCCGGGTCGGCGTCAAGCGTGCGAGTTAACCATCGACTTCGATCCAATTTTAATAAGACAACAGGACTGCTTGTTAATGCGAGCCGGGCAAATCAACGTTGCAGATGTTGCCGTTTTCCGGACGTCGGCGGGACCGGGAAGCTGACTCATGGAGCGCGAACGCAATCGCTGCGGTCGTTCGATGGGAAGTAGCCTTCTCACCCGGAGCATCTCGCCATGATGATCGAACGTCGAGCAATGGAGCGCATACCGATCAACCGGGCCGCGCGGCTGTCATTCGATGGAATTCGTGGGACGCCTCCATGCGTGGTGCGCGACATAAGCGCCCTGGGGGCCTGTATCTCCACGCCGTACTACATATTTGCGAATGAGTTTGTGCTGTCGTTCGAAGGCCATTCCGGAATTTTCATCTGCCGCGTCGTGTGGAGAAAGGCGACGCTTTGCGGCGTTTCCTTTCTCCTGCGTCGTCGCTCGCCGAAATTGGCGAACGATTCTGGCGAACCCGCAAACGTGGTGCGACTTGTTCGCCAGATCGTGTGACGTTGGGACGGGCCTGGCTTCCGCTGTTGGCCCGTTGCAGACCAAGCTGCCGGGCTCTCCGACGGTCAACTTCTGACCCGTAGCGGAAGTTCGTGGGACGCCTCCCAAGCTACGGCGCCGTACCAAGTGCTCTTATTGATGCGATGACCGTCCTAGCGCGCTCGGGGTCGAACCAGCCAAAGCCCAGGTGTACGGACTCAGCCCATTCGAGATACTTCCCTCATCGGTCGTATTGTCGCGAACCATGGCAGCGATAGTACCAACATAGCCATCGTATTCATCGGCAGGGCACCCGCCAATCGGATCCCACTGCTGGTTCAGAATATCTCTGACGCGACCGCGCCAGACACGAGAAGCTCGTTTGTCTATCGCCATAGACCGATCCTCAAGTTGAGTGTGGCATCTTTCTTATCGGAGCAAGTTTGCCAAGTCCGCTCCTCGCCCCGTTTGCAGCGGGCCGAGACGGTCTGATCATGTCTGGAGGTGCAAGCTGGAAAGAGCGGCGCTTGCCCAAAGTCAGGCGATTGAGCCAAAGCAGACGACGTCCGCATCGGCTGCGGTTACGGATATCAACCAGTACCGCGATTGATAAACTTCGATCTGCTCGGCAAGCCTTTCTTTGGAGCCGGCCAGTAAAACGGCAACGCGCGAAGGATAATGTCCATGTACCTCCTCACCGCCTGTCTTGTCGTGATTGTCCTGAGTGCCGCGGTATCGTTTCGTCGCTCCAGGTCTCTATCGCGCGACGCGCGAGGACGCTTAGCAGCAATTTGGCCCGTATTCTGCGCGGGAGTTTTTGCGCTGGGACTGATCGGCTTTGAACGTGCTCAAGGCAGTCAAGGCGTCGGTCCCTTCACCACGACCGATCTCCTCTTGCTTGTTGTTTCTTTCTTTAGTGGTTGGTTTCTTGGCGCCCTCGCGGGATGGATTTGACGACCGATTGGCCGTCCCGACCGTGGCATCAGCTTGTTCACGTCCGCTTGTGGCCCGTGCTGACCTTGGCTCAGAGCGCTGGAGACCTGCTTCCTGAAGGTGACCCCAACAGTGGCATGCATGCTGGCCAGAGCAGCCAATGACCCTGAGGACGCCGATACAGCGGAACCGCCATCGCAATGATCGGTACTGTGGTGCGGATGCGGCTTGCAGCTCAACTGACACGGCGTTCGCTTACGAGGCAAACAGACGGAAAAATCGTTCCGAAGTTGGTCAGCAGCGCTGTCGAGTGCGTCTTTGCCGCAACAGCCAGTGAGAAATGCGAGCCGTCTGACCTCACGCCTTCGTTGTGGCAAATCCAAAAGATAAATCGATCCAGGGCCCGGGCTGAACATTGGGGATCTGTGGTTGGATCGATTGGGGGAACCGTGGCCGCGCGGCTGGCGACACTGAAGATTTGGCAGGCAGGCTGTATCGCTGGTGCGTTGACAGCGACTTCGCTTGCCGCGATTGGTCAACTCGCGGTACCGCGCCCAAGCGCCGCAACGCCGAATGCAAGAGTGGCTGATGCATTCAGCGGCATCCCGCCGAATGTGACGGCGGTCCTGACAAATGCCGGCGCCGCGTTTCCGGCCCCGGCCATCGAAACGAAATTCGATACAGGATTATCGGCTAATGCGATCGTTGCGGCGGGATTCAGCGCCGCGGCCCGGGACTCGGTGCCGCCATCCGATGTAACCACTTCTCAAGAGCCAATGTTGCAGGTCGCCAGCCTTGAGGCAGCGCCGCCCGAGAACTCGGCAAAGCTACAGCAGGACGGGCCGCCCGTTGCTTCGCCCAATCCGGCCGAAGGCAAACCGTCGTATCTCAAATACTACGTCTACTCGGAAATTCCGCCGCCGGAGAAACCCGCGAAGATCGCCTTGTCGGCGTTGAGCGGCGTTCCGCTCGGAACGCCCGTCCAGGAGATCGAACGTGCAGCCGAAGCGTTCGATGTCGATGTCAATTTCATGAAGGCGGTCGCCAAAATCGAATCCGATTTCAATCCCAAGCAACGCACCGGCTCCTATATCGGCCTGTTCCAGCTGAGCAAGTATGAGTTCAGCAAATACGGATCGGGCGACATTCTCAATCCTCGCGACAACGCTATGAGTGCGGCCTACAAGTTTCTCAGCGAGGCTGCGCTATTCGAAATAATGACGCACAAGAAGCCGACCTTTTCCGACCTTTACCTGATCCACCAGCAGGGCTGGGAAGGAGCCGCCCAACACATCAGCAGTCCGCAGCGGATTGCCTGGAAGTCGATGTGCGCAACCCGGGAGGGCTCGGCGAAGGGCGAGCGATGGTGCAAGCGCGCTATCTGGGGGAACACGCTGCCTGCGGTCAAACGCGAATGGAAGTCGGTCGATAGTCTCACCTCGGGTGCGTTCGTGGCAATGTGGCGGGACCGCGTCGACACGCTCTATGCCCGCTATCCTGTGCTAACTGCGGCGGCCGAACGCGCGAGATAGGACGGCTGGCACTACCCACACGCACACCTCTGGGTCCACATTCGTTTCGTCGAGATGCTGTGTCGGCAATCTAGTTTCCGGCGCCGGGTAAGTTCGCGCTCCGCTACGAGACTGGGTGGTTGTTCGGCTCCGGCGGCCGGACCGACCCAACACCTCGACCAGTGCCGCTCCACGGCCCGGACTCTTAGATTATTCACAGGCAATCACGCCCGCTTCTGGCCCGTTGCTGACGTTGCAGCGAAGCTCGCCAGCAGTCAGCTTTTGACCGAGGCTGTGCAGCTTGATGCAAACTCAAAAGCCATGCGCCAACGTCGCGTCGGTCCATCGAAGCGACACTGGGCTGACCTTGTTTGCGGAGGGTATTCCGAGAGGCACTGGGACTTCGCCTTCTGGCCCTCAGCCGACCTTTTAGGAAAGCCCGCCGACTGTCAGCGATTGCCCCCGAGCGGACATCACGTTCGCCGCCTACACGATTGAAGTACACCGCGCAGCGAAGATCCGCACCCCTTCGGCCAGTCCCTTGAGCGCATAAACGCCACGATCCTCGAAGGAGAGACCAGAACCCGCAACCAGATCCCTGAGCACACTCGACGCTAGGATCTCCCCCGGGGCAGCCAGTTGAGCAACGCGAGCTGCGACGTGTACGGCAATCCCGCCAATATCATTCGGCAAAATCTCTATCTCTCCGGTGTGCAGACCGGCCCGAACTTCCAGGCCCAGGTCGCGCACGGTTTGACGGACAGCCGCGGCGCAACGTACTGCACGGGCGGGACCGTCGAACGTTGCAACAAACCCATCGCCGGTCGTCCTGATTTCCTTGCCACGAAATCGAGCGATCTCGCGACGCACGCTCGAGTCGTGCCTGACCAAAAGGTGGCGCCATTCGCGGTCGCCAAGGGAACACACGCGCTCTGTCGAACCAACAATATCGGTGATCAATACAGTCGCTAAACAACGTTCCATTTCGGAATGAGAGCGCGACCCGGTCAAGAACTCTTCTATCTCGTCGAGAATGCGTTGTGAGTCTCCTGCGCAGAACAGGTGATCACTTCCCGACAACTCGACGTAGCGCGCACCGGCAATGTGTGTGGCCAGATAACGGCTCGCCTCGACATCCACCCGCGGGTCATCTGTTCTGTGCATTATCAACGTGGGTACGTGAATGACGGGTAAGACGCCGCGGATATCAATTTCGCTGTTCATCCGCATGAGTGTCTTCACGTCCGACGGGCTGGCGCCGAGGCGCTCGAAGCGCGCCCACCAGTTGCGAAACGCCCTGTCTTGGGCAAGGCTCGGTGCAAACCCGGGAACAAGCGCTCCGCTCCCCCATGACTGTTCAACCTCTTCCAAGAAACTGGCAAGTTTATCCGGCGACATCACGGCCGTCGAAAATAGCCCATAAGAGCCATAGAGCATCAGAGCAAGGGTGCGGTCAGGATATGTGGCAGCGAACAGCAGTGACATCGGACCGCCCTCGGAAATGCCGAGGAATGCTGCGCGTTTCGAACCGACCGCGTCCATCACCGCACGCGCGTCATCCATTCGCTCCTCAAGCGTAGGAATTGCCGTAACCCGATCTGATAACCCGGTTCCGCGCTTATCAAAGCAGATCAAGCGAGCGAAGGAGGCGAGCCGTTCCATGAAGCCGGCCCAGCGAGGTTCATCCCAAACATGATCGACATGCGAGATAAATCCCGGTACCCAGACAAGATCGAGTGGACCGTTCCCAATGACCTGATACGCGATATGGACCTCGCCGCTTCTGGCGTATCGGGTTTCGGGAAGCATCACTAACCACTCTGGCTGATGCGATCGGAATTGAAGCTTTCACTATTTAGCACACGTCGCTAGTCGGCGCCCTCATTTCTCGATCAAGAGCGGGACATTCCGACGGCTCGTTCCACGTCGGATTTTGGCCCTTAGCGGACCAATCGCGGCATGGTGCGCCACGTTGGCTTTTGAACCATTACCATCGCAGTTGCGTTCTCGGCTCTGTTGTGTAGAAGGACGACGGGTGCTTACTGCATGAAGCAGTGACAGGTTAAGCGATGGTCGGGCCGCCACGCAGGATGCGTGTGCCCATGACAGATCAGCGGCCCGGCAGAAACCCTTCAGGGTCCCAATCTCTCGCTGAGCGAGCGCTCGCGACACTCCAGCACTTCCTACATGTCGAGGCGATCAGCGGGATTGTGCTGCTCGCGGCCGCGGCGGCTGCATTGCTGTGGGCCAATTCGCCATTTGCTCATTCGTATCATGATCTCTGGAACTTGCCGATTCCACTTCGCTTCGGCGCATTTGCCTTCGAAGAGCCGCTGCATTTCTGGGTCAACGACGCGCTGATGACGGTGTTCTTCCTCGTCGTCGGCATGGAGATTCGCCGCGAGATCCACGAGGGCACGCTGAGCCGGTTCGACCAAGCCATCTTGCCGGTGCTGGCGGCATTCGGCGGGGTCGTCGTTCCAGCGCTGATCTATCTGAGCTTCAACGCCGTTCCGGGGCGCGGCCACGGCTGGGCGATACCCACCGCCACCGATATCGCGTTCGCTGTGGGCGTGCTGGCGTTGCTCGGAAAATCGATTCCAGGCAACGTCAGAGTCTTTTTGCTGGCGCTTGCGATCATCGACGACATCATCGCGGTGCTCATTATCGCGCTGTTCTACACCAGCGGAATCGATCCCAGCGGCCTCGCGGTCGCGGCGCTCGGCGTTGTCATGGCGCTCGTCTTTCAGCGCCTCGGGATTGGCTCTGCCTATGTCTATGTCGTGCCGGCGTTTATCGTCTGGGCGGGGTTTCTGATGACCGGGGTTCATCCGACGTTGGCAGGGGTCGTACTTGGCCTGATCACGCCGGTGTGGTCGCTCCGTCCCGAGATCCTGCCGCCCGTTATCCGCGTGGAGACGGCGCTGCATCCGTGGGTGGCCTACGTCATCATGCCGATCTTCGCGCTGGCGAATGCGGGGGTCAGCTTCAAGGGCATGGAGCTGTCAGGTGGCCCTCAGCTCGTGACGCTAGGCGTTGCGCTTGCGTTGTGCGCGGGCAAGCCGATCGGCGTGATCGGTACGACATGGCTTGCGGTGCGCATCGGTTGGTGCCGCCTTGCGCCTGATGTCTCATGGTCGGGCGTCTGCCTCATCGGGCTCCTAGCCGGCATCGGCTTCACCATGTCAATCTTCATCGCCATGCTCGCGTTCACGGACGAAAAGTTATTGGATGCGTCGAAGTTTGGCGTGCTGTTCGGCTCGCTTATCTCTGTTACCTTGGGCCTTGGATGGGGGGCGGAATACGCTCATCGGCAACAAAAGGGTGAACGATGAAGGGGTCCGGTTGTGGCCCGAGACCGACATCCAGATGCACGACTTCAACGTCGCCTTGTGACAGCACAGCGGACGCGACGAAACCACCCGTAGCTTACGCCCGTCGCATCAGCTTGAGCGACGCCGCAAGGCGCAGGCTGCGCTTGCCGGCGAGCGCAATGCCTTCGAGCTCGCCGCTGTCGGCGGTGCAGGTCCCGGAGAAGCCGATCCCGACCTCGAGACCGCCAAACACGGGATTGTCGTCTTTCGCCGGCGTGTGCTCCTGGTTCAGCATCTCGCCTTTCCAGCGGCCGTCCGCCGAGGAATAGGAGCCGAGATAGTAGAAGAACGCATCGCCCCCGAGGATGCGGCCGTCCATCAGCAGCATCACGCCGGAGAGCCCGGCATCGACGCCGTCGAGCGCGCGGATGTGGATGGCGTAGAGCCCGTTGACGATGCCGTCGGGACCGACCGTGCCGCGCGGCGGCAGAGCCTCGTCGTCGAGCGGCGCGAGATTGGCCCAGAACACGTTGCCCGGCATCGGCTCCGCCCTGCCCTCGAACAGGATCGTCGATCCTTCGGTCCGGCCGCGAACCTTGATCGCAGCGATGTCGGTGCCCATCAACGGCTTGTAATTGGGATCGTCGTTGTGGCGCTCGGTGATGACCTCGCCTTCGATCACGCCGTCCCTGACCTCATAGGAACCGAGATGGGCGAAGGCGGAATTGCCGCCAAGCAGCTTGCCCTTGTGCATGCACATGATGCTGCGGCCGAAGGCGCCGCCAACGCCGTATTCAACCTTGTAGAGCCCGTCCAGCAATGTCATCGACCCGCAAAATCAAAAAAAGAATCGTGGGCTACCTAGCACCGGCGCCCGACCAAGGCCATCCGGCTTTTCCGCGCAGGGCGGCTCGCGGAACCCACTCAGGCATGGTGCCATCATGCCCCTGTTTTGCCCGACGGGTCAAGTTTTAATTCGGTAAATCCGTATCAGGCGATTTCAACCGCCTGGCTACTGTGCATGGGGTTGTTTCGATTTTCTTGTTCGCGCGGCGGGTCGCGCTTCAATGACGCTTGAAGTATTGCACCTCGCGCTCGTGCTTCTCGGCCGCCGCGCGGCTCTTGAACGTGCCGAGGTTGCGGCGCTTGCCGGTCTTGGGATTCACCTTGCGTGAATAGAGGCGATATTCGCCGGATGCGAGTTTGCGGATCATGGCTGCACCTCCCGCTCGTTGCGATGTCAACGGCCCGCACCGGCGCTGGTTCCTTGCGCTCGAAGCTCGGTCGAACCCGTTGGCGCCGGCGCGCGACAAAGAGGCATGACCCAGACAGAGCCATCAGCCGAACAGCAGATCGGAGAATTCATCGCCAGCGCGGCGAAGCAGCCGCTGCTCGATGCCGCCTTCGAACTGTGGCGCTGGCGCTATCGGCTCAATTCGATCGAGGGGCGCCCGACCGCCGAAGAGGTCCGCATCAATCGCACCCTCACGCCGCAGCAGATGTCCGAGAAATACCGCTACGACCGCGACCACGCCCATGAAGGGCCGATGTTCGGCTATCTCAAGCGCGCCCATCCGCGCGCCGATGACGATGCGATCCGGCGGGCCATCATCACCGCCGTCAAGTTCGAAGATGCCACCTTCGAGCACTTCAACTGGAACGGTGATTTCTGGGAATGCGTCGTGCGCGCGGTCGCGCGCGCGGCCGCTCGATATCCGGACTTTCTCGATACGACTTATCGCGACGCCCGCAACAACGTCGCCTACTACTACAAGTGAGCTAGAAGCACAGGGTCGTGACGAGCTGGCCCTGCTTGTTCTTGATCGCATAGGGACAGCGCAGCCGCTCCAGCGCCTTCTTGGCGTCCTCGTCGCCGAGAGCTGCGGCGCGCTCGTAATAGGCTTTTGCAGCGTCCTTGTCCTTGGGACCGCCGCGGCCTTCCTGCGCGAAGGCGCCCATCCGCTCCAGCGCGCCGGGATGGTTTTGCGCCGCCGCCTTCTCGAACAGCGCGCGCGCCGCGACGTCGTCCTTCTCGCCGCCATTGCCGCTCGCCAGCATCAGGCCGAGCTGGTACTGCGCCTCCGCATTGGTCTCGGCGGCCTTGCCGAGCAGCGCGCGCGCTTGCGCGGGATCGGCCGGCGTGCCGGTTGAGCCGCCGAGCGCGGCGAGATTGCTGACGCCGCGGGGATTGCCTGATTGCGCCGCCTTCTCGAACAGTTTTCGCGCCTGTGCTTCATCCTTGGCGACACCAGCGCCGGTGCCATACGCCACGCCGAGTTCGACCATCGCCGCGCTCGATCCCTTCTCAGCCGCCTTGCGCCAGGCAGCGATCGCCTCGTTCGTCTGGCGGTTGGCCGCATAGGCGCGGCCGAGCGCGAACATCGCCCGCCGCGAGGATGACGCGGCCTGCTTGCAAAACCTGATCGCGGTCGCGATGTCAGAGGGCGCGATATCAGTCACGCCTTTCACATCGGCCGGCTTGTCGGGATCGCTGGGATCGGCGGCGACCCTGTCGCACAGGACGAGATCAGCCGATTGCGCATGCGCCGCCAGCGGCGCCGCGAGCGTCAAGAGGATGGCAAGGAAATAGGTTCGCATGAACGCCACGTTGCGTCCCCGCCCCGGCAAATTCAAGGCTCGAGTCCCGATTGGCGCAACACGGGCACGACCTCCGGCGATGACAGGTAGCGGAGCAGACGATCCGCGCCCTCCGCATGCTGCGCGCTGGCGATGCGGCCGGCGGAGAACACGGCCGGCGTTTGCAGCTCATGCGGGACCGCGCCGACCACCTCGATGCCATCAACTTGCTTCAGCTCGCTGATCTGCTGCACGGCAAGATCAGCCTCGCCGCTGACGAGCCGCTCCGCCGTAAACCCCTGCTCGACGATGGTGGCCCTGGCGTTGATCTTCTCCGCGATCCCCATCCGCACGATCAGCTGGGCGAAGTAGACGCCGCTCGCGCCCAGCCGCGAATAGGCGACGGACCGCGCCGCGAGCAGCGTCGTGCGTAGCGCGGCTTCAGTTGCGATGTCGGGATGGGCCTGCCCTGCCCGCACTGAGATGCCGACGAAGGAGCGCGCCAGATCGGCTGCGCTGCCAGCGATCACGCGGCCCTCGCCGATCATCTCGTCGAGGCCTTCGCGCGTGAGGATCACGAGATCGGCGGCCTCGCCGTCGCGCAGACGCTTGAGCAGCGCAAGCGTCGGCGCGAAGTCCGCATCGACATGGCTGCCGCTGGCGGCCTCGAAGGCGGAGGACAGGCTGCGCATCGCGCCCATCAGGCCGAGCGTCGAGAGCATGCGAATTGTTTCCATGGGCAATTCCTAAGGGTGCGATCAGGCGCGGTGCATCAGCTTGAGCGCGGCAGTGAGGCGCAGGCTGCGCTTGCCGGCAAGGGCGGTCGCCTCCAGCACCGCCTCTTCGCCGTCATAGCGGCCGGAGAAGCCGATGCCGACCTCGTGGCCGCCGAAGATCGGATCGTCCTTCGCGGGCGTGTGCTCCTGGTTTAGGATCTGTCCCTTCCAGCGGCCGTTCGCGGCGGTGTAGCTGCCGAGATAGTAGAACGCGGCATCTCCGCCGAGGATGCGGCCCCCCTTGAGCAGCATCACGCCGGTGAGGCCGCCGTCGACGCCGTCGAGCATGCGCAGATGCACCGAATAGAGCCCGTCGACGATGCCGCCCTCGCGGACACCGCCGGCGATGGGGACCTCGTCTTCGGTGATCGGCGTCATCACCGACTGGAATGGCACGCCCGGCAGCTCCTTCAATTCGCCCTTGAAGCGATAGAGATTGCCCTCGGCCCAGCCCTTGGCGAGCAAGGTCGCATCGTCGGTGCCCGCCATGGCGCGGTAGTTCGGGTCGGGGTTGTGACGGACGGTCTTGATCACGACGTCGACGCCGTCGTCAGTCTTCTTGTAGGTGCCGATATGGGCGAAGGCCGAGTTGCCGCCGAGCATCTTGCCGTGGCCGGCATGCATCACGCTCCGGCCGACCGCGTCGCCGAGTTGAAACCGCACCTTGTAGAAGCCTTCAAACACCAGCCGTGTCCCCGGCCCTCGCGCGCATCCCGCTGGCACTCTATCCCGGTTTCGGCGGCGGTGGACAGATTTCAAGCCGGCATGACCGGCAGACCGCAAATGATGGACGTCATCAAAATGAAAAATCCGCCGGAGCTTGTCTGCTCCGGCGGATTGAAGACCAACCCGGGCCAGCCCCCCAGCCCGGACCGGGAGGATGTTAGGCCACGGCCTTCTTGTCGGTCGGCACGGACGAGATCGTCTTCAGGATCTGCGAAGCGATCTGGTAGGGGTCGCCTTGCGAGTTCGGACGGCGGTCTTCCAGATAGCCCTTGTAGCCGTTGTTGACGAAGGAGTGCGGAACGCGGATCGAAGCACCGCGGTCGGCCACGCCGTAGCTGAACTTGTTCCAGGGCGCGGTCTCGTGCTTGCCGGTCAGACGCTTGTCGTTGTCCGGGCCGTAGACGGCGATGTGGTCCATCAGGTTCTTCTCGAACGCGCCCATCAGCGCCTCGAAATACTCCTTGCCGCCGACTTCGCGCATATAGGCAGTCGAGAAGTTGGCGTGCATGCCCGAGCCGTTCCAGTCGGTGTCGCCGAGCGGCTTGCAGTGGAACTCGATGTCGATGCCGTACTTCTCCGTGAGACGCAGCATCAGGTAGCGGGCCATCCACATCTGGTCGGCAGCGGTCTTGGAGCCCTTGCCGAAGATCTGGAATTCCCACTGGCCCTTCGCGACTTCCGCGTTGATGCCTTCATGGTTGATGCCGGCAGCCAGGCAGAGGTCGAGATGCTCCTCGACGATCTTGCGGGCGACGTCGCCGACGTTCGAGAAGCCGACGCCGGTGTAGTACGGGCCCTGCGGCGCCGGATAGCCGGCGGTCGGGAAGCCGAGCGGACGGCCGTCCTTGTAGAAGAAGTACTCCTGCTCGAAGCCGAACCAGGCGCCGGCGTCATCGAGGATGGTGGCGCGCTTGTTGGACGCATGCGGGGTCTTGCCGTCGGGCATCATGACTTCGCACATCACCAGCACGCCGTTGGTGCGCGCGCGTCCGGGAAGACGGCGACCGGCTTCAGCACGCAATCGGAGCTGTGGCCTTCGGCCTGCTGGGTGGAGGAGCCATCGAAGCCCCAGAGCGGAAGCTGCTCGAGCGTCGGGAACGACGCAAATTCCTTGATCTGGGTTTTGCCGCGCAAGTTCGGAGTCGGCGTATATCCGTCGAGCCAGATGTACTCGAGCTTATACTTGGTCATTGAGCCTCTCTGTAGATGATGCGAAAGGTGGGGTTGAGAGCCCCCGCACGTTTGTACCCGGCCATCATCGGCCGCCGCCTTATAAGCACGTTGCGTGCCAAATGGCCGCAGCCCGGGAGGTTTTCCACCACCGTCGGCCTCGGCCCGCTGGGGGCGGACTGTCCACAGCGACGTGCGTCATAGGCGCGCACCTTCGCGTGAAGCTGCACTGCAAAAATCCCGCGGAAAACGCCCGATTCTGAAGCATGCCGACCGTCGCCGGAGGTTGCCGATCAAACGCGCATCAACGTCCGGCAATTTTCGTAAAGCGATGGGCCCCTGCCTAGCAACCTTTGGAATGGCACAGGCGTTGATCATCCCGACGGTGCCTTAGGGGGTGCAGAGGGTCGCTTGCCCACAAATTAGGCTGCAACTGATTTCCTCTTGGGCACTTTCCAATTCGGGAAGCGCGGCCGATATGGGGATTCCAGTAACCACAATCGAACGAGTCGGGCGCACCATGGAGGCCAAGGCGCTTTGACCAAGGAGAAATCGCAATGATGAACAATGGTCTGAGTCAGGGATCTGCAAAGATCTATCAATTTCCCGTCGGGGGCCGTGCAGCTCTCGCCGGACGCCGCTATGGCGAGACCCGCCTTCCCGCCGATCAGGCTTCGCTTCCCGCGAACGTCTCGATCTGCAGCGACAGCTGGTATCACCAGGACGCGGTCGACGAAGCCAAGCCAAAATGGGACCGCTAATGCCTGTGGCAGGGTTGATACCGCCGCGCTCTCTCGAGCGACCGGCGGCAGTTTGAAAAAGGGTCGAAACAACGGTGTTTCGACCCTTTTTGATTCCGGGTGGCCTCCCGTCTAGAGCTGAGGTCTTTCGATTACCGCGCACGCCGTGACTGGCCGCTTGAGGTGCTTGACCGTGGTCGCTCCGGTCTTGCCAATCTTCAGCGTCACCCCTGCCCCCGAATAGCGCGCGCCAGACAGCGTGAGCCGCTTCGCCAGCGTGACCGGTTCGCCGTCGATCTGGAGGAAGGCGCGCTTGTCGTAGTCATAAAACCCCACGATGAATTGCGTACCATCGGCGCAGCGGTAGGTCCGGAACGTCTGCGCGTCGGCCTGCCGCGCGCCGGAAACTCCGCCCGCCAACATGGTGATCGCCAAAACAATGGCCTTGTGCCGGTCCATGATCGCCCCCGTGATAGACTTGAAGGACGCCAGCCGTGCGTCCAGTGGAACCATAACCCAAGCTGATCCGATGCAAGACTCTTCCTTAAAGCACTCCCCTGCCCGTCACCTCGCCTTGCAAGGCGCCAGCAATTTTCGCGATCTCGGCGGCTATCCGACCACCGACGGCCGCACCACGCGCTGGCGGCACATCTTCCGCTCCAACCATCTCGGCCAGCTCACGGCCGCCGACGTCGAGATCATCCGCGCACTGGGCGTGCGCAGCGCGTTCGACTTTCGCGGCGTCGAGGAGCGCGCGGCCGACATCTGTGTGGTGGAGGAGATCACCGTGCATTCGCTGCCGATCGAGCCGACGGTGGTCGCTGCGCTACGCGCCGAGCTCGTCGCGGGCAGACTGACCGCGCCGGTCGCGAGCGAGATCATGCGCGACTCCTACCGCAACTATGTCCGCCACAACACACACAGCTTCCGCACGCTGTTCGGCCATCTGCTGGAAGACCGTGCGCCGCTCGTGATCCATTGTACCGCCGGCAAGGATCGCACCGGCTTTGCCAGCGCGCTGATCCTGCAAACGCTGGGCGTGCCCGACGACGTCATTGCCGAGGACTATTTGCTGACCAACCAACACTACAAGCGCGATGCGCTGGCCGCCATCGACCTGCCCGAGGATGTGCGCAATGCCATCGGCAGCGTCGAGGCGTCATATCTTGCCGCGGCTTTCGAAGCCGTCGGCAAGGAATATGGCGACCTCGAAACCTATTTGCGCGATGGGCTCAGGATTGGCCCACCGGAGCAGGAGGCGCTGCGGGCGCGTTATCTGCAGTCGTAATCAAGCACCCGCATTTTTTCGTGGCTCCGGTGGCTTTGAGGATCGCCGAACGAAGGGCACGGGCGATGTGCATTGTGCTCCAGTCGCTCTGGTGCAGCTGCAGATCATCGTCCGGGGCAACGAGCTGCTCGAACGACGCCTTGTTGGAGACGTGCCAGTGCCGCATCAGCGCCCACCGCTGGAACAGGTTGACCTTGGCGTCTTGCGCAGCGGTTCGGATCGCTGAAACCATCTTTTCGGCCAGCTCGGCGTTGTCGTCGAACAGCATGGCCGTCGTGTATTGCGGATCGATCAGCACGACATCGATGGTCGGATGGTCGTGCAGGAGTTTCAATCCCTCTGCGATCTTGCCGACCACCTCATCGAAGTTGAACTGTTCCTTGCGAAAGACGGCGTTGGTTCCAACCTGCCAAAGCACAAGCGATGGATTGTCAGCAAAGATGTCGTCGTTGAACCGAGGCACTTCCAGGTTCGCTTCTTCGCCGCCCTTGCCCCGGTTGAATACGTCGATCCGGATGTTCGGACGCTGATCGTGGTCCTTGAAATGTCTTCTCAAATACAGTTCGAGCCGTGCGGGATAGGCAATGACATTGTCGAGTCCGGCCGTCGAAGACGATCCCATCGCCACGATGCGTACGGGCCCGGTTCCGGCCAACGCAGCTCGGAAATTGTCCAGCGGATGTTTGAGATCAACGATCGAAGCGGGAAATTCGAGGGCAGGAAAATTGTCAGGCATGGAACAACCTCCTCTACGATCTAAAGTTGCATTTATAGCCCAGTTTGGAAGCCGCCGCCATTGCAAGTCCAATTCAAGCGGAGCAATAGTCGGCCCGAAGTGAACGAACGGAGTGTTTCGTGCAGGGAAAAGTCATTGTCGTGACCGGTGCGCTCGGCGCACTCGGCAAGGTGGTCGCCGAGACCGCGCAGTCGCGCGGCGCGCGCATTGCCAGCATCGACTATGCGCCCTCGCAATTTTCGGCAACGCCTGAGCGCATCGAGATCGGCGGCATCGATCTGTCCGACGCTGCGCAGGCGAAGACGGCGATCGAGGCCGCTGCGAAGCATTTCGGTCGGCTCGACGCGCTGATCAACATCGCCGGCGGCTTCGCCTTCGAGACGGTCGGCGACGGCGACATCAAGACCTGGCAGCGCATGCATGCGCTCAACGTGCTGACGGCGCTCAACGCCTCCCACGCTGCGCTGCCGCATCTCGCCGCCTCGAAGGCCGGCCGCATCGTCAACATCGGCGCGATGGGCGCGCTCCAGGCCGGCTCCGGCATGGGCCCCTACGCCGCGTCGAAGGCCGGCGTGCATCGTCTGACCGAGGCGCTGGCGAACGAGTGGAAAGGCAAGGTCACCGTGAACGCGGTGCTGCCCTCGATCATCGACACCAAAGCGAACCGCGCCGACATGCCCAAGGCGGACTTCTCGAAATGGGTGACGCCGCAAGAACTCGCCGAGGTGATCCTATTCCTCGCCAGCGACGCCGCGAGCGGCGTTACGGGGGCGCTGATCCCGGTCGGCGGGCGCGTCTAGTCCGGCACCAGCAGCCGCAGATCACCCTTGAAGCGGATGCTCTGCTTGCCGGCGAGCGCGATGCCCTCGCCATAGGCGGTCTCGTCGGTATAGGTGCCGCTGAAGCCGATGGTCACCACCTTGCGGCCCCATACCGGGCGCTCGTCGAACGAGGGCGAGTGCTCCTCGTTGGTCAGCTCGCCCTTCCATTTGCCGTTGGCCGAGGCGTAGCTGCCATACGCAAAGAAGAATGAATCGCCGCCGCGCATGGTGCCGTCGCGCAGCACCATGACGCCCTGATTGCCGCCCTCGATGCTATCCAGGAACTTGATCCGGATGTGATAGAGCCCGTTCCTGATCGTCATGTCGCAAGCCGCCCACCTGTCCCCGTCCGCAGCATAATCGCACCTTCTGTTCCCGATCAAATGACGCGGAGGGTGAGTCTGATCCGGGCTAGACTGCACGCAACTGATTCTCCGATCGGACGTCCCGTGGAAACCGCGCTCTATCTTCCCGTCAAACGCTTCCTCGAAGAGCTCGGCTTCACCGTGAAGGGCGAGATCGGTGGCTGCGATCTCGTCGGCCTCAGCGCCGGCGATCCGCCGGTCGTCGTGATCGGCGAGCTCAAGCTCGCGTTCAATCTCGAGCTGATCCTGCAGGCGGTCGATCGTGCATCGGCAGCCGATGAGGTCTGGATCGCCGCCAAGATGTCGATCCGCGGCAAGGGGCGCGAGAGCGATGCGCGCTATCGCAATCTCTGCCGCCGGCTCGGCTTCGGCATGCTCGGGGTGACCGATCGCGGCCAGGTCGAAGTGCTGGTGAAGCCGCCGACCGCGGCGCCGCGCCGCGAACCGAAGGTGCGCTCACGTCTCGTCGCCGAGCATCAGCGCCGCCAGGGCGATCCCGTGCTCGGCGGCAGCACGCGCGCGCCGATCATGACGGCGTATCGCCAGCAGGCGCTCGCCTGCGCATCGGCGCTCGCCGACGGTCCGCGGCGCGTGCGCGAATTGCGCGAGCGCTGTCCCGATGCCGGCAAGATCTTGCTTAACAATGTGTATGGCTGGTTCGAACGGGCCGACCGGGGAATCTACGGGCTGACCGAGGCCGGGCACGCAGCCCTGAAACGCTGGCCACAGCAGCGTGTTGGGGTCGACGCCGGTGTCGCGTCACCGCCCTGACACCCGACCGGCGCATAGCTGTGATGCCACACCGATTCCATATTGCAATGCAACATCGGTAGCACTAGGTATCCCGGCATCGAAATGAGGCCGTTATGAGCGCAGACTGGAATACCAAATATGGCACGCGGCGCGTGCGCCACGATCCGCCCACCCTGGACGAGGCGATCTTCGCCGCCGTCGGCATCACCGACGACCAGGAGCAGCAGGCCGAGATCGCCGCAGCGCTGATGGGCATGCCGCTCGACGTCGTTCAGGCCGAGGTGAAGAAGCAGGCCCGCACCAACAGCCGCATTACCGCCACGCGCGTGATCGCCGGCGAACAGGGTGCGCAGCGCTCCGTCGTGGTCGAACGCCGCGTCGTTCGCCGCTTCGGCAACGACAAGCGCACCGGCACCTGAGCGCTCATTTCACGACCCCAAAATACGAAAGCGGACCGGTTTTGCCGGTCCGCTTTTTGATTCGTCCGCTCTTCGAGCTAGGCGGCGCGACTGCCGTACATGCTGGAGATGATCTTCCAGCAGGTCGAGTTGAAGCTGAGAAGCGCGCGACCGGCCTTGAACGGCGCGGCGGCGAGATCGGCGAGCTCGTCTTCGGTCGTCTTGGTGAGATCGATCGTCCCGGTCGATTCGCCATGGCGGAATTGCAGATGCGCGCCGAACTTCCTGGCGAGCGCCCGCATCGCGTGATTCTCGGCGCCGGTGGTGATGCGCAGGCGCTTGAAGCCCTTCCAGCGCGCTTCGGCGATCAGGCGGCTGAACAGGATGGTGCCGACGTTCTGGCGGCGCACTGATGCTTCCACGCTGAAGGCCACTTCGGGCAGCGAATCACCTTCCGGCGGATGCAGCTCGGCCGCGCCGCGCACCACGCCATCGACGATGTAGGCGACGATCACGGTGCCGTCCTCGGCGCAGCGGGCGGCGTAACGCTCGATGAAACTGTCGTCGAGAAAACCGTTGAAGCGGTCGTGACGGCTTGCGGCATCGAGCCTGAGCAGGTGATCGCGCAGAAGCGGCAATTCTTCCTGCTGGCTCAGGGTCCGCACATAGCCCGGAACGGACCTCGTGCGGGCGGTGTCTTCAAGTACCACGTCAAAACTCCTCTTGGTGTCCCTCGAGGAGGCGTTCGAATCCCTAGGCCTCCAATATTGTGCGTCGCAACAAATTTTTCAAGACGGGAACCTGCCCAACTTAGAGGCATCGGAAGCGACTAATTCGTTAACAAAATCAAGGCCCCGTAATCTTACAGGACCAGCTGGGTCTGGGTCACGATCGCGACCAGTTTGCCGTCCTCGGTCTCCAGCCGGGTGGTCCAGACCTGGGTCCGCCGGCCCCGGTGCACCGGGCTCGCGGTGGCGATAACAGTGGTTCCCTCCTTGGCGCCGCCGATGAAGTTGGTCTTGCTCTCCAGCGTGGTCGTACCCTTGGCGTCCTCGGGCAGGTTGATCACGGTCGCAGCCGCGCCGACGGAATCAGCCAGCGCCATCACCGCACCGCCGTGGATGGTGTGGTGAAGCGTGCAGAGATCGGGGCGGACCGTCATCCGCGCCACCACGCGATCCCTATCGGCCTCGACGAACTCGACGCCCTTGAGCTCGGCGAACGGCATCTTCATCGCTTTAAGTTTCTCGAGCGGCGTCATCAAAGTCCTCCCAATTTCTTGTTGTCTCAGGGTGAATGGCTTCGCGCGGCAAAGCAATGACGTCCGAGGTAATGGCCGCCGTGACATCAGAGCCCGCATTTGCGCATATGCTCCTCCCATGCGCCACTTCCCGCCCCGCCGCGTCGTCTGCCTGACCGAAGAGACGGTCGAAACGCTGTACCTGCTCGGCGAGCAGGACCGCATCGTCGGCGTCTCCGGCTACGCCGTCCGACCGCCGCAGGTGCGGCGGGAGAAGCCGCGGGTGTCGGCCTTCGTCTCCGCGGACATTCCAAAGGTCCTCGCACTGGAACCGGACCTCGTGCTGGCCTTCTCCGACCTCCAGGCCAGTATCGTCGCCGACCTTGTGCGCGCCGGCATCGATGTCCACGTCTTCAACCAGCGCGACATCGCCGGAATTCTCGCGATGATCCGCACGCTCGGCGCGCTGGTTGGCGCGAATGGGCGCGCAGAGGACCTCGCGCAAGGTTTTGAGCAACGCCTCGCCGCGATCGCCGCAACGCCCCGCCCTTCGTCCCGGCCAAAAGTCTATTTCGAGGAGTGGGACGATCCGCTGATCTCGGGCATCGGCTGGGTCTCCGAGCTGATCGAGATCGCCGGAGGCGTGGACGTGTTTCCGGAGCTGCGGCATCGGCAGGCCGCGAAGGATCGGATCGTGACGGCCGAGGCTGTGCGCGAGGCCGCGCCCGACGTGATCCTTGCTTCCTGGTGCGGCAAGAAGGTTGTCCCTGGCCGTATCCGCGCGCGTGAGGGGTGGAGTGACATTCCGGCGGTGCGGCATGATCGCATCGTCGAGATCAAGTCGACGATCATTTTGCAGCCGGGGCCGGCGGCTCTAACGGACGGGCTGGATGCGATCGTGAAAGCGCTGTGGGGTGAACGCGCAAGCACCGCCTCTCTGTCGCCGTCATCCTGAGGTGCGAGCTGCGCGGTGCGCAGCACCGTGCAGGGAGCCTCGAAGGATGCACGGCCCCGATGCAGCTCGGCCGTCGCCCTTCGAGGCTCGCCCAGCGGCGCGTCGGCGCCGCCCAGCTCGCACCTCAGAGTGACGGTGATAGATCCTTTCACGTCACCGCATTGACGACCTGATACTCCGGCCGCCGCCACACCTCGCCTGCGATCACCTCCTCGATGATCTCGGCTGCGCGGATGATTTCATCTTCTCCAATATACAGCGGCGTGATGCCGAACCTCATGATGTCAGGCGCGCGGAAGTCTCCGATCACACCGCGGGCAATCAGGGCCTGCATGGCGGCGTAGCCGCCGTCGAAGGCGAACGAGACCTGCGAGCCGCGGCGCGCATGCGCACGCGGCGTCACCAGCTTCAGAGACGGACAACGGCGTTCGACCTCGGCGATGAGCAAATCACCGAGCGCCAGCGAACGCGCGCGGACCTCGTCAATATCAACCCGATCCCAGATATCGAGCGAAGCCTCCAGCGCCGCCATCGCCAGCACCGGCGGCGTGCCGACGCGCATGCGCTCGACGCCGCCGGCAGCCGCATAGCCAAGCTCGAATGCAAAGGGTTTTGCGTGCCCCATCCAGCCCGACAGCGCAGCGCGTGCATCATCGGCATGGCGCGGCGCGACGTAGAGGAAGGCCGGCGCGCCGGGGCCGGCGTTGACGTATTTGTAGGTGCAACCAGCCGCAAAGTCGGCGCCGCAGCCGGCGAGGTCAACGGGCAGCGCGCCGGCCGAATGCGCGAGATCCCACACCGTGACGATCCCAAGCGCATGCGCCTTTGCGGTGAGCGTGGCCATGTCGTGGCGGCGGCCGGTGCGGTAGTCGACCTCGGTGATGTAGAGCACCGCGATGTCCTCCGACAGCGCGGCCTCGATCTGCTCCGGCGCCACCAGGCGCAATTGATGGCCGCGCCCGAACGTCGCGATCAGGCCCTCGGCCATGTAGAGATCGGTCGGGAAATTGCCGGTGTCCGACAGGACGATTTTGCGCGACGCGTTCATATCGAGCGCGGCGGCGAGCGCCTGATAGACCTTCAGCGACAGCGTGTCGCCGACCATCACCGAGCCGGCTTCCGCGCCGATCAGCCGCGCGATGCGATCGCCAACATGGCGCGGCTGGGCATACCAGCCGGCCGTGTTCCAGGCGCGGATCAGCTCATGGCCCCACTCGTCCGTGATAACACGATTGACGCGCTCGGCGACGCCCAGCGGCAGCGCCCCGAGCGAGTTGCCGTCGAGATAGATCACGCCGTCGGGCAGATGAAACAGCGCCCTGGTGTCGTCGTAGACGCGAAGCTTGGTCATGGACATCTCTAGAGAATGGTACGCACGCGCCAGAGCTCGGGGAACAGCTCGACCTCCAGCATGCGCTTGAGATAGCTGACACCGCCGGTGCCGCCGGTGCCGCGCTTGAAGCCGATGACGCGCTCGACCGTCGTGACATGGTTGAAGCGCCAGCGGCGAAAGTAGTCCTCGAAATCGACCAGCTTTTCCGCGAGCTCGTAGAGCATCCAGTGCGTCTCCGGTGCCTCGTACACGATCCGCCAGGCCTGAAGCACGCCTTCGTTGAGACTATGAGTTTCGCGGACGTCGCGCGCCAGTACAGCCGCCGGCATCTTCAGCCCATTGCGATCGGCGAGCCGCAACACCTCGTCATAGAGGCTTGGCGTCGCGAGCTCGTCCTCAAGCAGCTTCGTCGTCTCCGCATCGTGCGCGTGCGGCTTGAGCATGGCGTGATTGCGGTTGCCCAGCAAAAACTCGATCAGCCGATACTGCCGCGACTGGAAGCCCGAGGACTGGCCGAGCTGGGAGCGGAAGCGCGTGTATTCGCTCGGTGTCATCGTGCGCAGCACGTCCCAGGCGTTGTTGAGCTGCTCGAAGATGCGTGACATCCGCGCCAGCATCTTCATCGCGGGCTGCACCTCGTCTTTGGCGATGGCGCGGCGCGCGGCGCTGAGCTCGTGGATGGCGAGACGCATCCACAGCTCGGTGGTCTGGTGCTGGATGATGAACAGCATTTCGTCATGCGCTTCCGAGAGCGGATGCTGCGCGCCGAGGATCGCATCGAGCGCCAGGTAGTCGCCATAGGACATGCGCCGGGCGAAATCGGTCTCGGCGCCTTCGCTTGCAGGATCGTAATCGCTGGACGTCATGACAATCCCTCCCGATCGATCACATCCCTGCCCTTGCTCAGTCGAGGCCGATCAGACGCGCGGTGATCGGCGACGACGGGTCCTTGAGCCCGTCGATCACGGTGAAATGGTTCAGCCCGGGATCGACGACGAGGCGGGTCGGCACGTCGAACCCGGTCCAGACATTGGCCATCAGATCGGACTGGCGGATGAACTCCGGCCGCTCGCTGCCGCCGACCCAGGCGGTCACAGGCGAATGTCCGCGCGGCAGATGCAGCGCGGCGCTTTCGAGGCTCGCCTCCTCCATGGTCATGCGCAGCGTGTCGTTCATCTTGGTCTTCAGCAGCGGACGCAGGTCGTGCAGGCCGCTGATCGAGAGCGTGCCGGCGATGCGGTTGTAGATGGCGCCCTCGAGCCGGCTGTCGTCGCACAGCATGCGGGTGACCAGATGGCCGCCGGCGGAATGGCCGGCGAGCCGGATCGGTCCTGCGACAAGCGAAGCCGCTTTCGCAATCGCAGCGGTGATCTCTGCGGTGATGTCGGAGATGCGCGCCGCCGGCGTCAGCGTGTAGCTCGGCAAGCAGACCGTCCAGCCGTGGTGCCGTGCGCCTTCAGCCAGATCCGTCCAGGTCGATTTGTCGAAGCGCATCCAGTAGCCGCCATGGACGAACACGACGAGGCCCTTGCTGTCGCCGTCGGGCAGGATCAGGTCGAGGCGTTGGCGCTCGCCGGAGCCGTAAACGATGTCAGGGCGAAAATGCTTCAGCCCGGCGCGGTAGGCCGCCGCCCGCTCCGCCCATTGTGCCGGCATTTTGTCGGAGCCCGGGATATGGGCCGAATTGGCGTAAGCATCATCCCAATCGCGCATTGTTGCTCCCGAGGACTCGTCCACCGAACCGGGCGCCAGTCTGCCACCGCTAAAGGCCGCATCCTAGTCTTTCTTTTAAGCTTAAAGGATTTGGGCGCGCCATTGCTTCGGGCAACTGAGCGCTCGAGCCAAGACGTCGTAGGGTGGGCAAAGCGAAGCGTGCCCACGCCCTGGTCATGTCGGATACAACTGGTGGGCACGGCGCAAATCCGCCTTTGCCCACCCTACGAGAGCTGCGGCAGCGCCTACGCCTTCTCCACCCCGCACCATTCCGCGATGAAGAGCGCCATCGCCTTGGTCGATTGCTTCAGCGAGTCCAGATCGACGAATTCGTTGAAGCCGTGCATCTCGCCGCCGCTGGCGCCGAAGCAGAGGCTGGGGATGCCGTAATTGAGGCCATAGAAGCGGGTGTCGGTGAGCGCGGTGAAGACGAGGTCTTCCACCGCGCCGCCATAGACCTTGTTGAAGGCCTTGCCGAACGCGGCTTCCGGCGCGGCGGCGTCGGTCAGTTCATAGCCTTCCGAAAGGAAGCCCGACCATTCCACCTCCGGTGGATTATTGGCGAGGAAGCGGTGGTTGCGCGCGGCGGCGGCGACGCAGGCCAGAATTTCCTTCTGGTGATCGGCCACCGACCAGCCCGGCAACACCGCGATGCGGCAATCGACGTCGCACCAGGCCGGTACGCTGGAGGCCCAATCGCCGCCCTTGATGATGCCGGGGTTGAAGTTGATGGGATGGTTGAGCGTCTTGAAGTGCCGATCGGCTTTGGCACGCTCGTTCCACTCGATCTCGAGCTTCTGCAGCGCCTGGATCAAATGATAGGCCGCCATGATCGCATTCGAGCCCGAGCCGGCAAAGGCAACATGGGTCGGGTGGCCCTTCACGCGCAGGCGAAACCAGATCACGCCGACCTGCGAGCGCACCATCTTGCCGCCGGTCGGCTCCGGAATGAAGCAGGCATCCGCACGATAGCCACGCTGCAATGTCGAGAGCGCGCCGACGCCGGTGCTCTCCTCCTCGATCACCGACTGGAAGTGGATCCGGGCCGTCGGCTTGAGGCCGGCCGCCTTGATGGCATCCAGCGCATAGAGCGCGCCGATCGTGCCGGACTTCATGTCGCAGGCGCCGCGCCCGAACATCTTGCCGTCCTTGATGACCGGCGAGAACGGCGGGGTGTCCCACAATTCCAAAGGTCCAGCCGGCACCACGTCGCAGTGTCCCTGGAGGATCAGCGATTTGCCGGCCTCGGTCGCGGGACGATAGGTGCCGACCACGCTGCGCGCCTTGGAAAAATCGTGCTCGATCGGGCCGAAGCCGCGCAGATCCTTGAGATCGTCGACGTTGATGTGCCAGTCGTCGACCTCATAGCCGCGCGCGCGCAGGAGGTCGCCGATCATGTCCTGGCACGGTCCCTCCGCACCGCGGGTCGAAGGGATCGCGACGAAATCGCGGGTGGTCGCAAGCTGGGCTTCGAAGCCGGCGTCGACGGCGTCGAGAATCCTTTGCTGCGTTTCGGCATTCATCAGGCAACTCCAGGCATTTCAATGATCCTTGGGAGCGCGAAGCTAGCCGATTTCAGCTGTTCGGGTACTCCACAAAATAAGCATCCCGCAATGCATCTTCGAGCAACCGGCCTTCCGAATAGCCATTGAGCGTCGCAGGGCGCGTTACGCCGTCGAGCAGGCGCGGGCAAGGTTCCGGCGCGCCGAGCACGGTACGGACAGGAATGCGCTCGGCATAGATCGGCAGCGCATAGTCCTCGTCGTCGTCGGCAACCCCCTTGGCGCGGACCTTGGCCGAGGCTTCCTCGATCTCCATCGCGATGAAGGACGTCGCCTTGATCTCCTGCGTGTTGCTTGCCCGCAAGGTGGCGGTGCGATCCGGGAAAAAGCGGTCGACCATGGCGACCACCGCCCGCTTCTTCTCTTCCGCGTCGGTGACGAGATAGGCCGTGCCGAACGCCATCACCGCGCGATAGTCGGCGGAATGGTTGAAGCCGCACCGCGCCAGCACGAGGCTGTCGAGATGAGCGACCGTCAGGCAGACGCGCTCGCCTTTGGTCTGGTTGCGCAGCATGCGGCTGGCGCTCGAGCCGTGCCAATAGAGCTTCGTGCCCTCGCGCCAGAAGAAGGTCGGCGTGCAATAGGGCTGGCCGTCGATGACGTAGGAGACGTGGCACAGCATCGAGGAATCCAGGATGCGATGAACCGTCTCGTGATCGTAGAAGCCGCGGTCATGACGGCGCTTGACCTGGTTGCGCGCGACGTCGGGTAGGAATTTGGGCTTTCGGTCTGGCTCACGGCCGCTCCTGTCGGGATTGGAACAATTCCAGGAGAGTTGTAGCGGCCGATTTGGTCTGCGATAGTGCCAATTCCATGCAAAAAATTCCGACCAATTCCTCTGCGCCCGCCAAAGCCGAGCTGCCGCTCGATCTCACCGGGGCGCACATCACGCCAGGCGCTTCCGCCGCGCACCGGCTGTACCAGGCGCTGTGCGAAAAGATCGTCTCCGGTCTCGTCAAACCGGGCGAGCCGTTGCCACCATCGCGCACGCTGGCGAAGCAAACCGGCTTCCGCCGCAACGCCGTCGTCACCGCCTATGAGCGTCTGATCGCCGACGGCTTTGCCGAGGCGACCGTCGGCTCCGGTACGTTCGTTGCGGCGCGCATTCCGGCGCGCGCGACTGAGCCGAAGAGTTCGAAGATCGTAGTCGAGGCGCCCCGGCAAGGAGCGTTCGCGCTTGGCTGCACCCATATCGACGAGCGCGCGGTGCAGCGTTTTCGCGCCTTTGTCGGCCGGCGCATGCGCGCCTTCGGGTCCGAGCATCTGCATTATGGCGATCCCCGCGGCAGCCGCGAGCTGCGCGCGGCGATTGCCGATCATCTGCTGTCGGCGCGCGGGCTGCGCTGCGACCCTGATCAGATCATGCTCACGTCAGGTACGCTGCATGCGCTGCGCATCGTGTTGAGCGCAATCCTGAAGGCTGGCGATCAGGTCTGGTGCGAGGACCCCGGCTACCCTGCCGCACGCAAAACCATCGCGCATTGCGGCTATCGCGCGGTCCCCGCTCCCGTGGACGAGCATGGGATGCGTGTCGCCAAGGGGCGTACCGCAGCGCGGTCCGCGCGCGCGGCCTATGTGACGCCATCGCACCAGTTTCCGCTGGGCGTGCAGATGTCGATGCCGCGGCGGCTCGAGCTGCTGGACTGGGCGAGGCAAGCCGACGCCTTCGTGCTGGAGGACGATTACGACAGCGAGTTCCGCTATGACGGCGCGCCGCTGATGTCGCTCGCCGGCATCGACCACCTCCAGCGCGTGATCTACATGGGCACGTTCGCCAAGACGCTGTTTCCGGGCCTGCGCATCGGCTATTGCGCCCTGCCCGAGCGCCTCATCGCTGACGTCGCCGCCGCGCGTGCTGCGCTCGACCGCTTTCCCGGCACGCTGATGGAAGGCGCGGTCGCGGACATGCTCAATTCCGGCGCCTTCGCCGCAAACCTGAAGCGGGTGCGAAAACTCTATCGCGAAGCGCGCGACGTGCTGGCCGAGACGTTGGAAGCCACATCCGAGGGCGCGTTGTCGGTGCCGGTGCCCTCGCAAGGACTACATCTGGTCGCCCGGTTCGATCCAGCGGTCGATCTGTCGGTCGCGGCAGAGGCCAAGCAGGCCGCCGGTGCGGAAGGCTGGCTGCTCGCCGACACCTATTCGCGCGCCCGTCCCCTGCCCGGCTTCGTGCTGGGATTTTCGGGGCACGCGGTTCCTGAGCTCGTCGCCTCTGCCCGGCGGCTGGCGCGGGAATCGCGCGCAGCCTTGCGCGCCAGAAGCAAATCGGCCCGGCGGGCGTGACGAAGGTTCACTATCAGAATCGCGGGCCCGTCCCTACATTGCGGCATCGATGCCGGGACCTCTCATCATGCCTCTCTACCGTGCAGCCTGCCTCTCGCTCCTGATCTCCGCCGCGCTCGTGACGACGGCGCATGCCGTCACCGTCGGACGCGAGCAGGACATCACCGATCTCAAGCTCGGCCAACGCGTGCAGGTGGACGACGGAACTTGCCCCGCCGGACAGGTCAAGGAAGTGCGGGGCTCGAAGATGACCGACAAGGGCGTGGCGCGGACCGCCACCTGCGTGCCGCGCTATGGTCCGAAATCGAAATAGCGGATCAGGATTTCGCCGGATCGAACATGCACTGAAGGGTCGGCTTGGCGATCTTGGTGAAGGTCGGGCCGATCTCGCTCTGCTTGGACGCCGGCACCCAATCGGTCTCGATCGTCGGCACGCCGGTTTCACTGATGCCGCGCAGCAGCGCCTCGCGCAAATCGCGGTCCTCGACGGCGGCGGCGGCATGATCATGCAGGCAGCCGCACACCTCCTCCGGATGCTCCCAGCGCCCGAGCATGCGCGGCGCACACTGGCGCACGAATTCGCTGCGGGGATCCGGTAGCCTTGATGGAGCGCGCACCTGCGCCTGGGCAGCGCTGATCGTCAGAACAGCTACGAATGCGGCGACGCAGAAACGAGCAATCATAATGGCCTTCATCAGCTGATGTTCTTGAAGGCGATCAGAAGCGCGCGGCGACCACGATCGGCTGCGGGGCCGGAGTGATGGGCGAGCCGCTGTACTGGAAGGTTCCGACGCCGGGCAGGTTGCCGTCCGGCGTACCCGCAAACGAGGAACCCGCGAGCACGAAACCAAAAGCAAGGATGAAGCTGAGTGCGCGCATGATCGTCTGTCCCATTCGATGGCCGGCGGTCCGTCGTCGTCGTTGGGACGCTGATAACCATGCGTCGTTTCGCGCGTGATGCGCCAAAAGCGGAAAATGGTTTCGTCTTCGTGATAATTGTTTCGTCGCGGCCGGAGCGACGAAACATTCGGCGGAAAATCCCAATCTTTTCAGATGGCTCGCCCGGCCGCTCAAAGCCGATTCGCAAGCACCGTCCACACCGGTAGGGATGCCACGCACCGCACGCCGTCACGCCCGTGCCTTCCGCACTTCACATGCATTTTACGTTTTTCTGCTGAAGAGAAGCCCGAACGAAGGCTGGGCCAAGTCGAACGCGAGACGCATCGGCAGCGACCCAAGCCATCGAAACCAGGACGCCCGGTACACCGGGCGCAATCACGTGAGGGATGGCCATCATGATGGCGCAAGATCGCGCAGCGGCGCGCGACGCAGAGACGGGCCGCGCCGAGCAACAATCCATGCGCAACAGCGTCGCTTCCGTCGGCGCGATGTCGCTCCAGTCAGGCCGCGGCTATGACGCCGCGCCGCAAGCGTTCGTGCGGCTGACCGGCTCGCACCTCGTGCGACCGCAATCCAGCCGCGCCACCGTCACCGGGTGAACACAACTACGTCACTGAGTGAAGAACTCGCCGCACTTCTGGACGTTGGCGTCGGCCGGTCCCCACGGCATGATCGGCACCGTCGAGGTCGAGTTTTTCGGCGAGCCCTCGATCAGCTTGTCCGAATAGACCATGTAGACCAGCACGTTGCGCTTGGCGTCGCAGCCGCGCACGATCTGCATCTTCTTGAAGAACAGCGAGCGGCGCTGGCGGAACATGTCGTCGCCCTGCTCCATCTTGTTCTTGAACTTGATCGGTCCGACCTGGCGGCAGGCCAGCGAGATGTCCGAGACCTCCTCGGCCAGGCCCAGCCACCCCTTGAAGCCGCCCTTCTCCGGCACGGTAAAGTGACAGGCCACGCCCTCGACTTCGGGATCGTCCAGGCCATAGGTCGCGAGCTTGTCGTTCGGGCTCATCCATTTGAACACGGTGGAGCGGCGGAAGATCAGATCAGGCTCATCGGCGGCGGATGCGGAAGTGGCCGGCAGAGCCAAAGCCAGGAGGAATAAAGCGAGGCCCTTCAAGCGGATGCCGGAAAGACCGGGGAAACGAGATGACATGAAGTTCTCCGGTAACAAGTCCCCGCAATGTAGGGGCGCGGCAGGCGGACAGGAAGACGACGGCCCGCCAGGCCCGGCCGCCGTTTACCGCTCTGTGAGGCTTTTTTGCTACGTCTTGGACAAAAGTAGCGGACCGCGGAACCGCCGCGCTGGTGAACGCATGACCCCTCTGCGAGACTAATGTCTGATTTGGATTGTGGATTCGAGGATGAACAGCGTGAACGGGTCCGGTTTCTCTACCAAGCCGGCGCGGCTGTGGCGGGTCGCCATTTTGGCGGCGGCGGGTGCGTTCGGCACGACCAGCCGGGCGGACGCAGCGTTTTATTATTGGACGGATTATTCTGACGGATCCTATTACGCCCGGCAGGAGCGGCATCCCGAAATCTCGCGCCAGAAGCCGCAAAAGCAGGGCGTCTCGAGCAAGAAAAAAAGGACTCGTCGCCGAGAAGGAAGCCGGCACGAAGCCGCAAGGGCCGCTCGTCATCGTCGTCTCGATCGACCGGCAGAAGGTGACCATCTACGACAGCAACGGCGTGTTCGCGGAATCGCCGGTGTCGACCGGCATGAAGGGCCACTCGACGCCGATGGGTGTGTTCAGCGTCATCCAGAAGCACAAATTCCACCACTCCAACATCTATAGCGGCGCGCCGATGCCGTACATGCAGCGGATCACCTGGTCCGGTGTTGCGATGCATGCGGGCGTGCTGCCGGGTTATCCCGCTTCGCATGGTTGCATCCGCATGCCGATGGCATTCGCGGTGAAGATGTGGAACTGGACCAAGATGGGCGCGCGCGTCATCGTCGCGCCCGGCCAGATGTCGCCGCAAAGCTTCTCGCATCCGCTGCTCGCCTCGGTGCGCGTGCCGCCGCAGCCCGCCGCCAGCCTCGAGCCGCAGACCAATGCCGGCGACAAGGCCGACAAGGGCGCGGCCGACGTCAAGGCCGCTGAAGCAAAGCCGGTCGAGACGAAGACTGCGAGCGCCGATGGCGCGCTCGAGCTGCGCGCGTCGGTCGGTCACACCGTGATGTCCGACGTGACGACCGGCAATGCATCGGCCCGCGAGGAGGCAAGGGCGCCGACCGACAAGATCGAAGCGGCCACCCAACCCGAGATGAAGATGGCCGAGGCGTCTGATGCGGCCAAGCCGCCGTCGGACGAAGCCGCCAAGCCGGCGCGTGCCGAAGCCAGGCCCGCGGCCTCCGCCAACGAAAAGCCCGCGGACAAGGTCGAGGCCACCAAGACCGAGCCGGCGAGCGCACCGAAATCCGAACCGGCGAAGTCCGAAGCTGCAAAGTCCAAACCCGCGAAAGCCGAAGCCGCCGACACCGCCAAGAAGCCCGACGCGGCCGTGACCGCGACGGCGCCTGCGCCGGACGCCAAGAAGGATGAGACGCGGGTCGCAGACCCTGCGCCCGCGGCAAAGCCGGAAGCGCCCAAGCGGGCCGGCCAGATCGCGGTCTTCATCAGCCGCAAGGATTCCAAGGTCTACGTGCGGCAGAACTTTGCGCCGCTGTTCGAGGTGCCGATCACGATCGCCGCGAGCGACCGCCCGCTCGGCACCCACGTCTTCACCGCCGAGATCGACAAGACCGATTCCAATGCGCTGCATTGGTCCGTGGTATCGCTGCCGGTCTCGGTCCGCGCCGCCGCGCGCGAGGACGACGGACGCGTGTCGCGCCGCAAGGGTGGTGCCGCCGTGATCCCGGTCGCGGCCAAGCCCGTGGTCACACCGGATAGCCCGGCGGAAGCGCTCGACCGCATCACGATCCCCGCCGACACCATGGCGAAGGTCAACGAGATGCTGACATCGGGCGGCTCGATCATCGTCTCCGACCAGGGCATCAACCAGGGCGAGACCGGCGAAGGCACCGACTTCATCGTTCGCCTGTATTAGCCCGCGCGTCGCCACGTCCGATAACGCGGTGTTGAGCGGCCCGCTCGCGCCGGCGGAGTAACATCCGGCCCGGATTCATTTCGGGGGACGCCGCTCATGATGAACCGCAGGACGATGTTGATCGCGGCGCTGGCAGGCACGCTCGCGCCGGCAGGCCGCGCGCTCGCCGACGGCGGCATGAGCCGGATCTCCGCCTACGCGTTTTCCTTCCCTGCCTTGTCAGGCGACGACATCCGCCTTGCCGCTTTCACTGGCAAACCGCTGCTGGTGGTCAACACCGCCTCGCTGTGCGGCTACACCCCGCAATATGCCGGCCTGCAGGAGCTCTGGAGCGAGTTTCGCGGGCGCGGACTGACCGTGATCGGCGTTCCCTCCAACGATTTCGGCGGACAGGAGCCCGGCGGCACCAGCGAGATCACGGAGACCGCGCACCACCAATACGGCGTGACCTTCCCGATCACCGCCAAGTCCGTTGTGGTCGGGGCGAAAGCGCATCCGTTCTACAAATGGGCGGCCGAGGCGCGCCCCCGGGAAGTTCCGCGCTGGAACTTCCACAAATACCTGATCGGCCGCGACGGCTATATCGCCGAGGTATTTTCATCCGCGGTCGAGCCGGCCGACACCCGGGTCAAGACGGCCATCGCGAAGGCACTGGCTGACAGTTGAGGCGCCGCGCCGCAATCCGGCTGGGCACAATTGTGGCGGGGCGCCAAACAGCCGTTGCAATGGCGATGGCCCACCATCTAGGCTAGGATCGTTTGGGGCAGGATGGGTTTTGCCGGAGGCTAAAAGCCGCGGCGGAACAACGGGATCAATCTCGAGGACAACACCATGCGTGTGGCGGCAGGACTGATTTTGGCAAGCGCGATGTCTCTTGCAATGACGGGCGCGGCATGGTCGCAGACCCCGGCCGCGAAGCCCGCAGCCGCGACGCAAGCCGCACGCCCTTGAGCGCCGTGAGAACTGGCTTCTGGACTGGCATTTCTAACCTCCTGTTTGCTCGGCACCGCCCGGCTGCTCGGCCAGACCACCGGCGCTGCCCTGGTCGCGCTGTTCCTCGGCCGCTATCCGCAGGAAGGAACCAGGATCGCGCTGCTGGCCGCCGTCGGCTTTGCGCTATGCGGCGCACTGCTCAGCATGTTGCGCCTGTCGCCCACCGGCGCGCGCGGCGCCGAGCATGTGCGGGTGCAGGACGGGCAGCGGATGAAGGGCGATTGAGCGCGCGACGCCTGGTTTAGAGCGAGGCGCTGCCGGCTTCGCCAAAACAAAAAGGCCGGCTTTGCAGCCGGCCTTTTCGATTCATGTCGCTCGCGATCAAGCCTTGACCAGCGGGCCCTTCGAGGTCGGCCCCTTCGAGCCGCCGGGGCCGCCGCCCGGCTTGGACTTGCCCGGCGGGCGCTTGCGGGTGCCGGGCAGCTTTTCCTGCTTCGGCGTGACCGGGCCCTCGACGAACTCGAAGCCGATCTTGTCCTTGGTCTCGTCGGCCTCGTCCTTGACGAGGACGACGCGGACGTGGCCACCGCCCTTGAGCTTGCCGAACAGCACCTCGTCGGCCAGCGGCTTCTTGATGTGCTCCTGGATCACGCGTGCCATGGGACGCGCACCCATCTGCTCGTCGTAACCGTGCTGGACCAGCCAGGCCTTGGCGGGTTCGGACAGCTCGATGGTGACGTCGCGATCGCCGAGCTGCGCCTCGAGCTGAAGCACGAACTTCTCGACGACGGTGCCGATCACCTCGACGCTGAGATGGCCGAACGAGACGATGGCATCGAGACGGTTGCGGAATTCCGGCGCGAACTGCCGGTTGATCGCCTCGTGGCGTCGCCTTCCCGCTTCGAGCGCGTGAAGCCGAACGCCTGCTTGGCGAGATCCGCCGCGCCCGCATTCGTGGTCATGATCAGGATCACGTTGCGGAAGTTGACCTGCTTGCCGTTGTGGTCGGTGAGCCGGCCGTGGTCCATGATCTGGAGCAGCACGTTGTAGAGATCAGGATGTGCCTTCTCGATCTCGTCGAGCAGCACGACGCAATGCGGATGCTGGTCGACGCCGTCGGTGAGCAGGCCGCCCTGGTCGAAGCCGACATAGCCGGGAGGCGCGCCGATCAGGCGCGACACGGTGTGCCGCTCCATGTATTCGGACATGTCGAAGCGCAGCAGCTCGACGCCGAGCGTCGCCGCGAGCTGCTTGGCGACCTCGGTCTTGCCGACGCCGGTCGGACCCGAGAACAGGTAGCAGCCGATCGGCTTCTCCGGCTCGCGCAGGCCGGCACGCGCCAGCTTGATCGAAGCGGCAAGGGACTCGATCGCCCTGTCCTGACCGAACACGGTGCGCTTCAGGGTCTGCTCGAGATGCTTGAGCACCTCGGCATCGTCCTTCGACACGCTCTTCGGCGGGATCCGCGCCATCGAGGCGATCGTGGTCTCGATCTCCTTGATGCCGATGGTCTTCTTGCGCTTGTTCTCGGCCACCAGCATCTGCGCCGCACCGGACTCGTCGATCACGTCGATCGCCTTGTCGGGCAGCTTGCGGTCGTGGATGTAGCGCGAGGACAGCTGCACCGCAGCCTCGATCGCCTCGTTGGTGTATTTCAGCCGGTGGTAGTCCTCGAAATAAGGCTTGAGGCCCTTGAGGATCGCGATCGCATCCTCGACCGTCGGCTCGTTGATGTCGATCTTCTGGAAGCGCCGCACCAGCGCGCGGTCCTTCTCGAAGTGCTGCCGGTATTCCTTATAGGTCGTCGAGCCCATGCAGCGGATGGTGCCCGAGGCGAGCGCCGGCTTGAGCAGGTTCGAGGCATCCATCGCCCCGCCCGAGGTCGCGCCCGCACCGATCACGGTGTGGATCTCGTCGATGAACAGGATAGCGTTGGGATGAGCTTCGAGCTCCTTCAGCACCTGCTTCAGGCGTTCCTCGAAGTCGCCGCGATAGCGCGTGCCGGCGAGCAGCGTGCCCATGTCGAGCGAGAACACGGTTGCAGCCGCCAGAACCTCCGGCACCTCGCTGTCGACGATGCGCTTGGCGAGACCTTCCGCGATCGCGGTCTTGCCGACGCCGGCTTCGCCGACGAACAGCGGGTTGTTCTTCTGCCGGCGGCACAGCACCTGGATCGCACGGTTGATCTCGGAATTGCGTCCGATCACCGGATCGATCTTGCCGTCGCGCGCCTTCTTGTTGAGGTTGACGCAATAGGTCTCGAGCGCCTCGCCCTTCTTCTTGGCGTCCTCGTTGCCCTTGGCCTCGGTCTCCTCGTCGACGCCGCGAACCGGGCGCGCCTCGGACACACCAGGCCGCTTTGCGATGCCGTGGCTGATGTAGTTGACCGCGTCATAGCGCGTCATGTCCTGCTCTTGCAGGAAATACGCTGCATGACTTTCACGTTCGGCGAAGATCGCGATCAGCACGTTGGCGCCGGTCACCTCTTCGCGACCGGACGACTGCACGTGGATCACCGCGCGTTGGATCACGCGCTGGAAACCGGCCGTCGGCTTGGCATCGTCGGCGCCATCCGTCACCAGATTCTCGAATTCGGTCTCAAGATAGTTGACGAGGCTCGTGCGGAGCTTGTCGAGATCGACGCTACAGGCGCGCATGACCGCAGCTGCATCGGAATCGTCGATCAAAGAGAGCAGAAGATGCTCGAGCGTCGCGTATTGGTGATGACGCTCGTTTGCGATCGCCAGTGCACGATGCAGGGATTGTTCAAGGCTTTGGGAAAAAGTCGGCATTCGCGTCCTCTATGGCCCCCACCATCATGATCGCCATCGCCCGGTCAGGCAACAACAACCTTTGTCACATATAGTTATACAAGATCGCGGCGAAAGACCGGTTCCGCGACTCGGCAGCGACACGCCTGCGGTATTTTCAATGCAAAACCCGTTCCGATTTGGGCAGGACTACCCATTTGGGCAGGATTGACGCGCGCGCCGATGTTCGTCGGATCATGCAGCGGGATCTGCTGCCGTCACACACCACACAAACAGAACCACTCTAAGGAACGCGACGCGCGATTACTTCTTTTCCATCACGCATTGCAGCGGATGCTGGTGCTTGCGGGCGAAATCCATCACCTGCGTCACCTTGGTCTCGGCAATCTCGTAGGTGAACACCCCGCACTCGCCGATGCCGTGGTGATGGACGTGCAGCATGATCTTGGTCGCAGCCTCGACATCCTTCTGGAAGAACTTCTCGAGCACGTGGACGACGAATTCCATCGGCGTGTAGTCGTCGTTCAGGATCAGCACGCGATACAGGTTCGGCCGCTTGGTCTTGGGCTTGACCTTGGTGATGACCGACGTGCTCGGCGCAGTCGGGCCGCCCGAGCGGTTGTCGTCATTGCTCATACGCGGAGCGTGGGCAGCGGCTGGCGCGGACAGGTCGAGTCTGGAAGACAGGTGCGGCATGGCTCAGGTGTTCAAATTCCCAACGGAAGCGGATTACGGCTCGCCGCGCAACCCCGCCCTCCGGAGCTTCGCACTGGCGCGCCGCCTTGTTGGATCGCCGCTCCCGACGGATCCGGTCCAGCCGGATCGTTCGCTAGCAATATGGGCCTGCCCCCGGCTCGCCGCAAGCGTGCAAAGGTCTGGCCGATGCGGCCGCGGCGGTCCCGACTCCGGTCCGGGCGATCCTGGCCAAGGTTAATCAATCCGGATCGATTTGACAAAAATTTCCGCCCACCCGTTTAGAACCTGTTGACCAGGAACCCGGCTGCAACGCGGCCGCGACGGTTTCTCGCGGGGTATCTCCGGTTTTCTACGGCCCCGTTTACCTGCCGTTCAAGGGCTTGGCGCGAAATCGGGCAAAATTTACAGATTTCGGGGATCGTCATGTTTCGCCTGCCCGTTATCCGCCGTCTTGGTCGACAGCTCGCCCGCTTTGCAGCGGCCGAGCAAGGCAATATCGCCGTGATCTTCGCCATCGCGCTGGTCCCGGTGCTGACATTCATCGGCGCCGCGGTCGACTACAGCCGTGCAGTCCAGGCCCGCACCTCGATGCAGGCCGCCCTCGACTCCACCGCGCTGATGCTCTCCAAGGACCTGTCGACCGGTGCCATCACCACGTCGCAGCTGAGCACCAAGGCGCAGCAGTATTTCAACGCGCTGTTCACCGGCACCAACGCGATCCCGACGGTCAGCGTCGCGGCCACCTACACCGCGAGCACCAGTATGGGCTCGACGATCCAGGTCACCGGAAGCGGCACCTACACGACCAGCTTCATGAAGATCGCCGGCTTCCCGACGCTCGACATCGGCACCACATCCACCAGCGCCTGGGGCCTGGTGCGCATGCGCGTCGCCATGGTGCTCGACAACACCGGATCGATGGCCGACGACGGCAAGATGCCGGCGATGCAGACCGCCGCCAAGAACCTCGTCGATCAGCTCAGCGCCCTCGCCAAGACCAATGGCGACGTCTACATCTCGATCGTGCCGTTCGCCAAGGACGTCAATGTCGGCGCCAGCAATTACAACAAGTACTGGATCGACTTCAGCGACTGGGACGCCGCCAACGGCAGCTGGAGTTGCACATCGGGCAGCAACAATAATTGCAACAATTGGAAGTGGACGCCGGCCGATCACAGCACCTGGACCGGTTGCGTGGTCGACCGCGACCAGGACTACGACACCAAGAACACCACGCCGACCAGCGGCAATGCGGGGACGCTGTTCCCGGCCGACCAATATTCGTATTGCCGATCCGGAAGCTCGGCCTATCTGCAGCCGATCGTGCCGCTGAGCTACGACTGGTCCTCGCTCAAGACCGTGATCGACAACATGAAGCCGACCGGCAACACCAACCAGGGCATCGGGCTCGCCTGGGGCTGGATGACGCTGTCGACCGGCGATCCCATGAACGCGCCGGCCAAGGACACCAACTACACCTACAAGGACGCGATCGTGCTGCTCTCGGACGGTCTGAACACGCAGAACCGCTGGTACAACAATGCCTCGCAGATCGACGCGCGGCAGAAGAAGCTGTGCGACAACGCCAAGGCCGCGAACATCACGATCTACACGGTGCAGGTCAACACCGGCCACGATGCGACCTCGAGCGTGCTGCAATATTGCGCCAGCAGCTCCGACAAGTTCTATCTGGTCACGTCGGCGGACCAGACCGTTTCGGTGTTCAAGGACATCGGCACCTCGCTGTCCAAGCTGCGCGTGGCGCGCTGAGGCCACCCGCCACAACAACAACAACAAAAGCCCGGCTGGATCAGCCGGGCTTTTTGATTCCAGGATGACCGGGAAGGCTTAGTTGGCGGCCGGGGTGAACTTCGAGACGATGGTCTCGACCGGCTTGAACGCCTGCTTGGCGAGGTCGCTGTAGAGGCCGGCGATCTTCTGCGATTCCGCGACGAAGGTCTCGTAGGCGGAACGGGCGAAATCGGTCTGGGCTTCCATGGCCTTGTCCAGCGACTTCACGCCGGAAAGCTTCTCGACGAAGGACTTGGTGTCTTCGAACGACTTCTTGGTGTAGTCGCCATAGGCGCTCGCGATCGCCTGGAGGCCGTGCTGCACCGAGGTCGCGGAGGCGACGCACTGCTCGAACTGCTCTTTCCCGTAGTTCTGAAAGTCTTCAACCTTGAACATTCGCAATCCTTTTCCCTGGCTCTCGTCGGGAAGCCCCGGCTCCCTGACTCTGCCCACAATTAGTGCAACGCACAAAAATGTCAAGAATCTTGTGCGACGCACAAAAGCAGATGCAAGAATGGATGCAAGTCGCGGAAATTCCCGGGCGTTCCCGCAATGGTTCCTTAAGCTTTTGGAAACCGCGGCGCCCTACCCTGATTCCCTGGACGTGTTCAGCTTCCGCAGGCGGTCAAAAGCCGTTTGAGAACATCACCTTAGCCAGAACAGCGGCTCAGGCCGAACGTCTCCCGTGGCGAACGCCAGCGGAGGGACAGCTTGAGCAGGTAATGATCCCGGGTCCAGTGGGCACAATTTCGCCTCACGAGCCGGTGATCAAGTGAGAAACGGGGACGGGGTTCCATGCTTCGTAAAAGCTTGTCTTCCTCGCGCTTGGCGCGGGTCGGCGTTTTCGGGCTTCTTACAGTCACCACCGCAGTCATCTTCACCACCGACGCGGCCGAGGCGCGGCGCCATCGCCGCCATCACGTGAGCCATCGGGTGCAGCGCGATGTCTCCGAGAGCTCCAGCCCCAAATTCGCGTCTATCATCGTCGATGGCAATTCCGGCTCCGTGCTCCAGGCGACCAGCCCTGACGGGATCCGCCATCCCGCCTCGCTGACCAAGATCATGACGCTCTACTTGCTGTTCGAGCGTCTGGAGTCCGGCAAGATGAAGCTCGACACCGAGATGCCGGTGTCGCAGCACGCCGCCGATCAGGATCCGACCAAGCTGAACCTGCGCGCCGGCCAGACCATTCGCGTCGAGGACGCGATCAAGGGTCTCGTCACCCGCTCCGCCAATGACGCCGCCGTGGTCATCGCCGAAGCGATCGCCGGCGACGAGGACGATTTCGCCGCGATGATGACGCGCAAGGCGCGCTCGCTCGGCATGTCCAGGACAGTCTACCGCAACGCCAACGGCCTTCCCAACGACGAGCAGGTCACGACCGCACGCGACCAGGCCACCCTCGGCCGCGCCATCCAGGAGCGCTTCCCGCGCTACTATCGCTATTTCGCGACCTCGACGTTCAACTGGCGCGGCCAGTCGATCCGCAACCACAATCACCTGCTCGGCAGCGTCGAGGGCGTCGACGGCATCAAGACCGGCTACACCCGCGCCTCCGGCTTCAATCTCGTGAGCTCGATGCGCCGCGGCAACCGCCACCTGATCGGCGTGGTGCTCGGCGGCCGCAGCGGCGGCTCGCGCGACGCGATCATGCGCAACCTGCTCGCCGAGAATCTCGAGAAGGGCGCAACCACCCACACCGTCGCCGCGGTCACCGAACGCAACGGCGCAGACGCGAGCAGCGACGTTGCCGATGCCTCGGACACCCCGGCCCGCCCCGCGCCGCAGGTCCAGGTGCCGGCCGGAACCGCCGCCGCTCCTGCCCCGGCGGCTGCGAAGCTCGCGTCCGCCGATCCGGCGCCGCAGCCGATCCAGATGAGCGCCACCACCAAGCCGGTCGTCACCCATAGCGGCTGGATCGTCCAGGTTGGCGCGCTCGAGAGCGAGACCGAAGCCCAGCATCGCATCGACGCGGCGCGCAACTCGGCCCGCGGCCTGCTCAGCAAGGCCGATCCGTTCACCGAGCCTGTGGTCGCCAAGGACAATCGCAAGCTCTACCGCGCCCGCTTCGCCGGGCTCGAGCGCGACCAGGCCGAGGCCGTCTGCCGCGCCCTCAAGCGCGCCGAAATCTCCTGCATCACGGTCCGCAACTGACCTGCCGGACCTTTCCCAGAGCAAATGCCCGCGCCTTGCGCGGGCATTTTTCGTTTGCGATGCGGTGACGCCAAAGGCTGTTCCACGACAACCTCTCGTCAAGATTTTACGGTTAAAACTTTACGCAAGGGATCGACCGCGCCGATAATGGCGGGCATCAGGGCGACGGTAAACGGAGAAGCGGAGCTGACGCGGTACGGGCGTTTGTGGCGTGTTGCCGGAGTTAGCCGTTATGCGTACGAAGCAGAGTATCCTTGGCCTCGTTTACACGGGCAGCGAGATACGTCGAGCCCCCCTGGTCGGGATGGAGTTTCTTCATCAGGGACTTGTGAGCCCGGCTGATGTCGTCGCGCCCCGCGCCCGGCTGCAAGCCAAGGATCTGATAGGCTTCCTCCGCCGTCATTTTGCCGCCCGGCGCCGCGCCGCGCTGCCGCCCTGCCGCATCGCTTTGCGCGTTCTGACGCCAAGCGGGAAACCGGCGGTCCAGATAGCTTTCAAGTAAGGCCACGCTCTCGGCGTCGAACGCCGGGACCATCGCCAACAGACCAGCGAGATCGAACTCGTCGAGGTCGCGCCCGGCATTGGGCCCGGCGACGATCTGGCCCGCGAGCTGGCCGGAATCGTGGTCGAGCCGCATGTCCAGGAACTGCGAGCGCACGCGCGAGGCCTGGCCGGTCGGACGCGTCCCGCCGCCGCCGAACAGCCCGCCGACATTGCCGAAGCCCGCGTTGGCCAGCGGCGTCCAGCCGAGCAGCCCAGCTCCCATGATTCCGAGCGGGATCGCCACCGCCAACTCACCCCGCAGACCCGTGAAGGCCGCGACGGCCAGCGCGACGACGCCGCCGCCAAACTTGATGGTGCGCGCCAGCACCGCCGGATTGGCGGAGCGGAACATCTGGAGCAGCAGATAGAGCGTGATAACGGCGACAGCGCCGGCGATCAGGGTCATGGCCGGAATATAGTCGCCCTGTTGTCAAAAAGCATGGCGTCCTTCGCTCACGTCCACGATCGGCTGATGACACGAGACGTTCGTTTGCCGATAAGCGCCCTGTCCGATCATTCCGGCACGCCCAGCGGTAACTAGGACCGCATCAGCACCGTAGAGGTATGAGCGAGCTGTTGGGGGAGACCATGAGCAACGGATTCAAGCCGCCGATCGTGCCAGCCGCCTTCTTCGGCATCGTGCTTGGGCTTGCGGGCCTCGGCAATGCCTGGCGCGCGGCGCACCAAGTCTGGCAACTGCCGGCGATCGTCGGCGAAATCCTGCTCGGCCTTGCGTCCATCGTCTGGGCGCTGCTGATCGTCCTGTTCGCCCTGCGCTGGATTTTTGCGCGTGCCGAGTCGCTCAGCGAAGCCCATCACCCCGTGCAGTGCTGCTTCATCGGTCTTGCCGGTGTCTCGACCATGCTGATCGCAATCGCAGCCGAGCCCTATTCGCATCTTGCCGCCCTCATGCTGTTCGGCTCTGGCGCCGCGTTCACACTCGGTTTCGCGCTGTGGCGGACGGGGCTGTTGTGGCGCGGTAACCGCGATCACACCGCAACGACACCGGTCCTTTATCTGCCCACCGTTGCCGGCGGCTTCGTCACCGCTGGCGTTGCCTCGGCGCTCGGCTACCCCGATTGGGGACAACTGGCTTTCGGCGTCGCCTTCTTTTCCTGGCTAGCGATCGAATCCGTGCTGCTGCACCGGCTCTACACCGCCGCGACGCTTCCCGTCGCGTTGCGGCCGACGCTTGGCATCCAGCTCGCGCCCCCCTCGGTCGGCGCGGTCGCCTATCTCGCGATGAATGGCGGCGTGCCCGACATGGTCGCGCATGTCCTGGTCGGCTATGGGCTGATGATGGCGCTTTTGCTGCTCCGCCTGCTGCCCTGGATCATGGAGCAGCCGTTCTCGGTGTCCTATTGGAGCTTTACGTTCGGCGCGACCGCGCTTGCGATCGCACCGGTCCGGATGGTCGGACATGGCGATACCGGCGCGACCGCACAGCTTGCGCCATGGCTGTTTGGCGCCGCGAACATCGTGGTCGGACTGACCGCCCTCGGCACGCTGCGCCTGATCCTGCAGGGACGGCTGTTGCCGCCGCCGGTCGCGGCGCCATCTCCGGCGCAGGCCGCGCCGGCTTAAAGCGCGATGAGATCAGGATGAATCGTCATCGCGCTTTAGCTTGTTGTTTGCGCATGACCTTTTCGGAAAACCGCTGCGCACTTTTCCGGATCACGCTTTAGCCTACTTCATCTGACCGATCAGCCTGGCCGCGCCGCTCTCACCCTTCGCCAGTTTCAACAGCGCCTCGCGGCCGCCGACAGCGTAGGCCGCGGCAGCGCGCAGCAGCTCGCGCAGTTGCGCCGCCGCGCCGGGATCGAACCGGCACCAGGCGCCGCCGGTCAGTCGCGCGATCTCGCGAAACGTCCGCTCGGCCACGGTGTCATCGCCTTCCTGAAACAGGAACACCGGCACCTTGAGCATGCCGAGCTCGCCGGCCTTGGCGCAGAGGTCGTCGACCTTCTCCTCCATGGCGTCGCCGACGAAGACGACGGCGCGCACGCCGGAGACGACCGCCTCGCGCCGCGCCTCGCTCAGTACCTTTCCGATCTGGGTGTCGCCGCCGCGGCAATCGATCTTGCTCATCAGTGTCGCAAGCTTGCTGCTGTCGGAGATCCACCCCGTGGCGCGGCACTCGTTGAAACCGCGATAATAGACCAGCCGGATGTCGAGACTGCCGAGAGCCGCGGCTTCGCGGAACATGTCGGCCTGGAGCGCGCAGGCCATGTCCCAGGTCGGCTGCCGGCTCATCGTCGCATCCAGCGCGAAGATCAGCCGCCCCTTCGCGCCGGGCGCATGCGGCGACAGGGAGCGTGCCCTGGCGACGAAGGCGGCGATGTCCTCCGAGGTCGATGTCCTTGCCTTCGGCAGCCCACCGTCCGCTCGCGCCGAGACGGCCTCGCCACCATGCGGTTTGATCGGTTCGCCCGACATCTCTTCTCTTCGCCTTGCGTGAGCAGCTAATGTGGTCAGCAACGACGGCCCGGTCAATGTGCAAAGCCCCCGCGGGCGGGCGCCGACGGGGGCTTCAAAGATCGGATCGGCCGGAGCGAGAGGTTAGCTCTTGGCAGGCGCCATCAGAGCGACCGGACCGGGCTCGAGAATCTTGGGCGGGGACGATTGCGTGTCGACCGGCGCCACCTCGCTGTCAGTCGAGCTCAGGAACTTGTCGAGCATGCCCTGGATCGAGTTCTTGGCGTCGTCCGGACCGGTGTCGCGCATGTCGTTATGCTGGAAATCGGTCTTCACGACCTGGATGCCGGCCTTCTCGCACTCCTCGTCCGTGGGGATCACGCCCGGATCGGTCTTGAATTGGGGATCCTTGGAGCGGAACGACAGGATCTTGAACTTGCCAGCGGTGACGAAGGGCACACGGAGATTGTCGAGCGTGACGACCTTCTTGACCTCGTCCGGATACTGCTTGGCGAAGTACATCGTGATGTCGCCGCCCATGGAGTGGCCGACCATCGTCACCTTGTCGTAATCGGCGTTGGGCTGAACCTTCTTCATCTCTTGCATGGCGAGATGAATGTTGGCGACGCCGCGCAGGATCTGCGGCAGCCGGCCGACATAGAGCTCGCCAGGCTTGGTCACCATCGGAGGATCAGTCGGCAGATCATGCTGCGGGCTGACGACGAGATAGCCGCGCGCCGCGAAGATGTTGGCGAGGAAGCCGTACTCGGTGTTCTTGACGGTGTTGCCGTGATTGATCACCGCGACCGGCAGCGTGATCATGCCGGCAGTGGCCTGCATTTCCTTGTCACGGCGCACCGCGATGTCGACGGGCACAGGACGGTTGTCGCGCGAAGCGTCGTAGAAAGTGATGGTCTCGTGTTTGATCGCCCACTTGCTCGCCGTGAAATAAGCGATGCCGCAGAGGGCACTGACCGAAACCAGAACGGCAATTCCACGCTTCATTTTCGTCCTCAGCCTCAGGCTCTTGCGGCCTGAATCCCTGTTGAAAATCGTGTTCTTCCGGGGCTCTTTGGCCCCTTGTCGCCTATTCCCTAATATATGTCACAGCCACGTGACAGGAAGCGTAAATATTGTGAGCTGACAGCCCTTTCATTGTGCGCCGCACACGATTCTTGGGCAACCCGTACTCCTACGGCTACGTCAGCGTGCAGGTCCCTGTCGGACGCAACCCGTCTCGATCCGGTTCAATTTCGCAGCGAACGTAGGTGAAAACGGGCGAATGCGGGCCCGGTTCCGTTGGGAACTGACCAAGCGGATCGATGCGGAAGTAGTCCTATACCGCCCCTCGTCAGGCGCCGAGGATGTCGTGGACCTCGAGCGGCTTGTCGACCTGACTGAACCACTCGGCCCGGTTGGCGGCGCGGCGGCGGCCGCGCTCGTCGAGCGGCAGCTTGAGCTGGCGGAGCAGGCTGGTCACCTCCTCCCGCGCGGTGAGATGGCCGAGATTGGGCCGCATGCCGAGCGTGGCCTCGTCGATCTCGTCCAGCGCGGTTAGGCCGCGCGGGAAGAACTCGCGATAGACGACACGTTCGGCGAAGCCGTCGACGTAGCGGAAGCCGAGCCGCAGCGACAGATCCTTCAAGCCGTCGGCAACGAGTTGCTTGTTGCGGGAGCCGAGCATCGACAGACGGTTGCGGACGACGATCCAGTCGGTGGTCGCGCCGTCGAGCTGGCGGCGCTTGCGCCTGACATCGCGCACCATCTCGGCGTAATGGCTCTCGCCCGTCACCGCGTAGTTGGCGGGGTCGACGGTGCCGAGCACGTCGAAGTCGAGGAAGCTGTCGTTGATCGGCGTCACCAGGGTGTCGGCCATCGAGTGCGCAAGCCGCATCAGATAGCTGTCGGTGCCGGGCGTATCGATGACGATGAAGTCGAAGCTGCGCTCGACCGCCGAGACCGCCTCCATGAACTGCTGGAACTCGGAGTTCTCGTTGTCGGCGATCTGCATGGTCTCGCCGAGCTTGATGCAGCGATGCACCGGCAGCTCGAGGCCGAGCCCGGTGCGGCGGGCCCAGGCGGAGCGGTTGCTGATGTAGCGGGTAAAGCTTTGCTGGCGGCAATCGAGGTCGATGGTGGCGACGCGCTGGCCGGCCTTCAGAAGCGCAACGGCGATGTGCAAGGCGGTGGTCGACTTGCCGGAGCCGCCCTTTTCATTGCCGAGCACGACCACATGCGCCGAGCCGGATTGGCCTTGGCTAGCTTGCACAAGCATTGCGATCCTCAACACCCCTAACGAATATCTTCGAGTTGACCGCGTCTGCGGTCAAGTGAAATGCGTGACAGGTAATGCAAATCGCAACGCGCCGTTCTTCATCATGAGTAGCAGTGCCGCTGCGCGTCTGTGATCCAGCCCACACACGCGCGACATCGCGCGCGGCTCGATGCGAATTGCTGTGCCGCATCCGGATGCATGGCGTCCACGACCGCCGCTTGTTAAGGTTAGGCGGCCGGCCGTCGGGCCGCGCCCGCGCCGATTCCCACCCCCTTCGAGTCCCGATTCGAGTCCCGATGTCACGAAGCCCCTTGATCGCCCGCACGGTCCCCACCCTGCGACGCGCCGTCGACAATCTACGCAAGCGAAAGGCCACGATCGCGCTGGTCCCGACCATGGGGGCACTCCATGACGGGCATGTGTCGCTGGTGCGCCTCGCCAAGCGGCGCGCCACCCGCGTCGTGGTGTCGATCTTCGTCAACCCGACCCAGTTCGCACCGACCGAGGATTTCGGCGCTATCCGCGCACCTGGAAGGCCGACATCGCCAAGCTCGCGGCCGAGGACGTCGACATCGTCTGGCATCCCGGCGTCGAGGCCATGTACCCGGACGGCTTTGCCACCCGCATCGTGCCGGAGGGACCAGCGCTCGCCGGCCTTGAGGACCGCTTCCGGCCGCACTTCTTCGGAGGTGTCGCCACCGTCGTCGGCAAGCTGTTCACGCAGTGCCGGCCGGATGTTGCGATCTTCGGCGAAAAGGACTTTCAGCAGCTGCGGGTGGTGACGCAGATGGCGCGGGATCTCGACCTCGGCGTTAGGGTGATCGGCTCCCGCACGGTGCGCGAGCGCGACGGGCTCGCGATGTCCTCGCGCAACGTCTACCTCTCGGCGGAGGAGCGGCAGACCGCGACCACGCTCTACCGTGCCATGAAGGACAGCGCCGGACGGATCAAGGCGGGCGAAGCCCTCGGAAGCGCGATGGCGCGCGGCGCCGAGACGATCAAGGCGGCCGGTTTCGCGCTCGACTATTTCGAAGCCCGCCACGCCGAGACGCTGGCGCCGGTCACCTCGCGCAAGGACGGCCCCTTGCGGATCCTGGTGGCGGCCAAGCTCGGCACGACGCGGCTGATCGACAATATCGCGGTGTAACCGGCGGGATCGACTTGCACGCGCCCTCGCCCGGATGGATGATCGGCGCGAGGGAACGAGCCGAGCGGCAAGGCATGTCATCCATCCGCACGATGACCTTGAGCGGCCTATTGGCGCTCGTCGCAGCGACCGCTGCGCCGGCGCAGCAACGGCCGCCGATCGGCCCGTACGGCTCACCGCCGGACGCGATGATCTTCTACGTCGCCCACGGCCCCGCTGGCGCCTGCGGATTAGGCTGTTCCGACTGGATCGCTGCCGAGGGAACGGTGCAATGGGACAGCTACAAGCGGTTGATCGCGATCCTCGATCGCCAGGCGGGACACAAGCTGCCGCTCGTCATCCATAGCTGGGGCGGGTCCAACCTCAATGTTGCGGTCAGCATGGGCCGCATCCTGCGCGACCACGGCCTCGATGCCACCGCAGGCGCGACCGAGGTCGAAGCCTGTGCCGGCAAATCCGAGACGGAGTGTTTTGCGCTGAAGCGTCCGGGCGGCCCGCTCGACGCCAAGGTGTCGATGCCGGATCCGGCCTGCGATCTCGCCTGCGTCCTCATGCTCGCGGGCGGCGTGCATCGCAGTCTCCCTGATGGCGCCAAGGTGGTGCTGACGGGCCGCTCGATCCGCAACCGCCGCGCCCCCAACGTCGCACCCGAGCAGCGCGAGAGCCTGACCGTGATCTTTGGCGAGCAGTACCGCAAATACCTGCTCGAGATGGGCGTCGAGCCCGCACTGGTCGACATCGTCGACGGCATCGGCGAAGGCGGACGCCCGATGGTGATGGCGCCGGCCGACCTGGCGCGGCTCCACATCGTCACATCGCCCTAAGCGGGCTCGTCAGAGCAGCCCGAGATCGCGCAGCTCGCGCCGCATCGGCTCCGGCATGGCCGCGATCGAGCCGGCGGCGGATTTGCCGAGATCGGGCGGCACGGAATCGTCGGTGAGATAGCGCCAGCCCTGGAACGGGCGCATCGGCCGCGGCGACACCGAGATCACCTTCGGCTGCATCACGATCCGGCAGCGGCCGATGCCGTCCTTGTCGCGGAACGGCTCGATGCCGATGATCTTTTCGCGCGCGGCGATCTCGCCCTTGATCACCCAGTAGAGCGATCCGCCCGCCAGGATCTCGGCGTCGCGCTTGGGGACCATGCGCGTGATGTGGATGTGACGTTGCGGCAGACCCTTCTTCTTGGCGGTCTGCATCCGTTCGGCCACCCACTCCTTCAATTCCTTGACGGAGTCGCAGCCGACGGCGAGCTTGATCAGATGGAGTGGCATGCCCCAGCATTAGCCGGGCGGCCACGCATTGGGAATGCCGATCTATTCGTTATCCGCAGCCGGCGGAGCCGGTGTCGAGGCCGGCGGCGCAAGCGGAACCGGAGCAGCGGCGGGCGCGCGCTTCGCAGCAGGCTGCTTCTTGGCGGGCCAGCGACGCCACCGGGCACGACCCCGACGAGACCAACGCCGAGATCGCGATCTCGATCTCGCGCAACGGCGGTCAGGATTGGAGCAATCCGCGCAACGTCAGGATCGGGCGGCAGGCGATCACCAACGGGCGCGTGCGGTCCTCGATCTGGGGGCAGGCCGAAGTACAGGGCGTGCGCTGGCGCTTCGAGGAAAGCGCGGGCGTCGATTTCGCCTTCATGGGTGCCGACATGCTCGGAGACAAGCTGCGATGAGGACGAAGTTCTCGCTGCCTGCGCAGGACGTGCCGATCCTGCTGCCTGACGGCAGCATGAACCCGACTTGGTACGAGAAGCTCAAGGTGATCGAGAGCTTCGTCAATCTGTTCGGCTACATCGAGTTTTTGCGGCCGACTTCGCCACCCGCTGCGCCGCCGACCGTCACCGCGATTGCCAACAATCAGGTGCTGATCTGGGACGCGACACAGGGCCAGTTCAAGGCCGGAGCAAACTGACATGGCTGGTTTTTTCGACACGCTCTTCGGCGGTGGCGCCGAGAAGGAGGCTGCGGAAAAGAACCGGGCGCTCGCGGCCCAGTACCAGACCAGCGCGCTCGACTATCTCAAGACCGGCTACGGCACCGGGACCGACGCTCTCAACAAGGGCATCGCGGCCTACGATCCGCTCGCCGCGCTCAGCGTCAAATACAGCGCCGCAGGCGACACATGGCTCAATGCGCTCGGCGTCAATGGCACGGACGCGCAGAAGCAGGTGCGGTCGCAATTCACCACCATCCCCGGCTACGAACTCACGCAGCAGGCGGCGCTCGATGCCATCGACCGCAGGCGCGCCATCGGCGGCATGTATGCGAGCGGCAACGCCGATGAGGACACCGCCAACTGGATCACCAAGAACCTCTACGAGACGCAGTACCAGCCGTGGATGGCGGGGCTGCAGAGCGCCGCCGGGATGGGCGGCCAGTACACAGCTGGCGCTGCGCAGGGGCGACAGGTCGGCTACTCCAGCCTCGCCGATCTCGCCAGCCAGTACGCGCAGAACCAGACCAACGTCGCCAACAACTACATGGGCCAGAACGTCGCGGCGAACAATCAGCAGGCCGCGGGCGAGGCTGCCGGTGCGAAGAACCTGCTCGGTGCCGGTCTGTCCATCGCGGGCGCGGCCTTCGGCATGCCCGGCCTCGGCTCCGTCTTTGGCGGCAGCGGCGGTGGCGGCGCATACAGCAACGGCACCTACAACTTCGCAGGCTCACCGCTCGGGCAGGGCCTGAGCAAGCTGGGCGGAATGTTCGGGATGGCGTGAGGCGACCATGGCAATCAATCCGTCCCGCTACGACACGCCCGGCTCCTTCATCGGCACCATCGACTGGTCGCCGCTGCAGCGGATCGGCGAGCAGCTCCAGAAAAACCGCGAGGAGGCTGAGGACGGCCGAACTGAGTCGCGAGCGCCTGGTACGGCGGCCAGGCATCAGTCCGGCTGCACCTCAGGCGGCGCAGCCGTCGCCGTGGCGCCGTGGCCGACGCCGCAGCCGGCGCAGCAGGCTGCGCCTGCCGCACCCCGGCAGCCCGTTGACGCATTGGCGATGGCAACGCAGGCCGATCCCATGGCGCGCTATGCGCGCGCAACGTCCGCCATCGAGAGCGGCAGCCCGCAGGGCAACTACCGGCTGGTCGGCCCGCCAACTCGGAGCGGCGACCGCGCCTTCGGCCGCTATCAGGTCATGGGCGCCAATGTCCCCGACTGGACGGAGCGCTATTACGGCCAGCGCCTGACGCCGCGCGAGTTCCTGATCAACCCCGAAGCGCAGGACGCGGTCTACAAGGGCGAGTTCGGACGGCTCGCCGACAAGTACGGCCCGACCGGCGCGGCCAAGGCATGGTTCGCGGGCGAGCGCGGCATGAACAATCCGCGCGCGAGCGACGGCTACACCACGGTGTCGGCCTACGCGGATCGCTTCAACCGCAACCTCGGCCTGCCGCCCGAGATCACGGACGGCACCTCGCGTCCCGGCGCGCAGAGTGCGCTCGCGTTCGACGCGGTGAAGGACCGCGCCGTGAACAGCATCACCAGCAACCAGCCGCAGCAGCCCGCCATCGGCGCGGAGCAGATGGCGGCGCTCTATCGCAACCCGGTGACGCGACCGCTGGCGATTGGCCTGCTGCAGAAGCAGCTCGACCCCGGCAGCTACGACTTCAAGGTGGTCGGCGACAATCTGGTGCGGACCAACAGCCGCACCGGGCGTTCCGAGATCATGATGACCGACGTGAAGAACGACTACGAGGTCAAGACGGTCAAGGACAGCGACGGCAACGAGCGGCTGGTCCGCGTGAAGAAGCAGGGGCCGGAAGGGCCCATCGACGCTGCCGGTGCCGCAGCCGACGCCAGCGGCAAGGGCGGCAAGCTTCCCGCCAATTATCGCTGGGCCGATCCGAATGATCACAGCAAGGGCGTCGAGCCGATCCCCGGTGCCACGCCCGAAAAGATCGGTGACGAGATCGTCGCGCGTATCGGTCTCGCCAAATCGTTCATGAGCACGCTGCCCGAACTGCGGCAGCGCGTTGAGCGTGGCGATGTCGGCATCGAGAACTGGCAGAACCACGCGCAGGCGATTGCGAATGTCGGCACGCCCGGCGAGACCAAGCGCATGCTCGATGCCGGGGCGGAAAGCCTCATTCGCCTGCTGACCGGCGCTGGCATGAGCCAGACGGAGGCAGAGCAGAACGCGGCGCAGTATCGCATCACGCCGCGCGACACCAAGTTCACGATCACCTCCAAGATCAACGGCCTTGAGCGTCATCTCACCGCGATGGGCGAACTGCTCGGCAAGGGACGCGGTGGCGGCAACCTGCTCACCGCGCCGTCAGCTGCGCCTGCTCCTGCAGCGCCGGGTGCTCCGGTGAAAATCACGACAGATGCTGAGTACGACGCACTGCCGCCGAAGACGGTGTTCGTCGGGCCAGACGGCAAGCCGCGAAGGAAACCCTGATGGGCTGGCAGGACGCTCCCGTCGTCTCTGGCGGCGGCTGGCAGAGTGCTCCGGTGATCGATGCAGCGCCACCGGAGGCGGCTGCCCCGGAGGCCCCGCTGAACTGGTCGGACGTGCCGGGGCAAGCGGCACGCAATTTCCTGCCCAGTCTCAGCGGCGTGATGCGCGATCTGGTGCAGCCCGTCATCCACCCCATCGACACCGCGACCGCGCTGAAGAACGTGGGACAGGGCGTGCTCGAAAAGACCGGGCTGATGTCGGGCGACGAGCACACGCAACATGCTGACGCGGTTGGCCAGTATTTCGTAAACCGCTACGGCTCGGCAGAGGGCTGGAAACAGGCGCTGGCGAAAGACCCGGCTGGTGTGGTTGCGGACATCTCGTCGCTCCTTACGGGCGGCGAAGCGCTGCTGGCGCGTGCGCCAGGAATGGTTGGCAAGGCTGCGAGCGTCGCTGGCAAGGTCGGTCGTTACACCGATCCGATCAATCTGGTCACGAAGCCCGCAATGCTCCCGGTCAAGATGGGTGAGTGGTCCCTCGGCGGTTTGACGGGTGTCGGCGCCACCCCCGTTACGGAGGCACGGCTGGTCGGGCGCGAGGGCGGCGCGGCGTCGGAGGCGCTGACCTCGCAGATGCGCGGCAAGGCCCCCATCGAGGAGATCGTCGCCGACGCGCGCTCGGCCGCCGACCAGATGCGCAAGAACGCTCAGGCGTCCTACCAGCGCGACATGCAGGCCATCGGCAGGAACCCTGCAGTGCTCGACTTCAAGGACATCGACGCCGCTCTGCAGCGCGTGGACAACATGGTCTACTTCAACGGCAGGCCGCGCGAGAAGCTGCTCGGCGTGCGCAACGATCTGGTCGATCTCGTCAACCAGTACAAGGCGCTGCCGCCACAACAGTTTCACACGCCCGCAGGCTTCGACAACCTGAAAAAGGAAGTCTACGACATCATCGAGCGCTTGCCCTTCGAGCACGGCACCCAGCGCAAGATGGCGGGCGATGTCTTTGGCGCAATCAAGGACACTATCGCAGCGCAAGATCCACTCTACGCGAAGACCATGGCGAATTACGAGCGCTACTCGACCGCTCTGCGTGAGATCGAGAAGACGCTGTCGCTCAAGCCGGGCGCGACGGTTGACACCGCGCTGCGCAAACTGACCTCGATCATGCGCAACAACGTCAACTCCAGCTTCGGCAAGCGCGCAGAGATGGTCAGCGAGCTGGAGCGCGTCGGCGCGCCGAACCTGACGAGCAAGATCGCGGGTGCTTCGCTCAACTCGTGGGAGCCTCGCAGCCTCTCGAAATATCTTGCTGGCGGCGAGATCGGGTCCGCTTTGCTGGAGGTTCTCAACCACGGCTCCGCATGGTCGCTGGCCGCGATCCCCGCAACGCTCGCGGCCACATCGCCGCGTCTCGCAGGGGTGGGCATGCACGCGCTCGGCGTGGCGCAGCGCTACATGGACAGTGCGTATCCCGCGCTGAAGATCGCGGGCCGCACGGCCGGGCCCATCCCACGCATCTACGTTTCACCCAATCGCGACCAGTGACCCGCTTCCGCGGGTTTTTTATTGAGGCAACCTGATGGCAGGCACCATCCCGCTTTCGTTGACGCAGCAGTTCGACGAGTACGGCAAACCGCTGTCGGGCGCGCTGCTCTACATCATCCAGGCGGGCACGGTCTCGACGCCGCAGCAACCCTATCAGGACGCCGCGTTGACCATCTTGCAGCCGAACCCGATCCCGCTCGATGCCGCCGGGCGCATTCCGCAGTTTTTTCTCGCCGATGGCTATGTGAAAGTGCGGCTTGACGACAAGTTCGGCGTCACCCAACTCGCGCGCGACGGCATCCTCGTCATTGGCCCCAGCGCGGGCGGCGGTAGCGGTGGTGGTGTCGATCCGACCACGCTGATCCAGACCGGCGCCATCGTGCCATTCTACGGCGTTGGCGTGCTCGCGGGCTTTGTGCGCTTGAACGGGCGGACGATTGGCTCGGCCACGTCGGGCGCATCGGAACGCGCCAATGCCGACTGCCAAGCGCTGTTCAATTTTCTCTGGAATGCTGATGGTGCCTTGCCGGTGTCGCCAAGCCGTGGCGCGTCGTCGGCGGCCGATTGGGCGGCGAACAAGACGATTGGCACGCCGGATTTTCGCGGTTGTGCGATCAGCGGCCTTGACGATATGGGCAACAGCGCGGCCGGGCGGCTGACGGCAACCTATTTCGGCGCAAATCCGCTCGTGCTCGGATCGCGCGGAGGCTCGGAATATCACTATCTGACTGTGGCTGAAATCCCGCAGCATTCTCATGGTTTCAGCGGGACGACCGGCACGGACTTTCCCGATCACGCGCATGGTTATACGTCGCCCGCAGTAGGTGCAGGCACAGGTACGACACCGAATTATTTCAATTCGTCAACCACGGGCAACACAACGGGCGGCGCGAACGCGCGACACCAACACTCCTTCAGCGGCAACACCGACGGCAGCGCTGCCCTTGGTAATGGGCCGCATTCGATAGTGTCGCCGCGCAAGCTCTGCACGCTCTACATCAAGCTGTGAGGTCGCGATGTACACCGGACATTTCGCGACCACCTCCAATCGGTCCGACTGGTCCGAAGCCGTCGTGCTCACCGATGTGGAGAGCGGCGAGGTGATCGAGATCACAGGCTGCCGGGTGACGCTCAGCGTCACCGACGAACGCGGCTGCGTGCGGCTCAAGGCCTCGACCGATGACGGCTCGATCACGCTGCCGGATGTCGGCACGTTCCAGTGGGATTTTGACGCGACCGCGATGGGCGGGCTGTGCCCCGGCGCCTACAACGTCGGCGTCCGCATCTCGCGCGACGCCCGCACGGTGCAGCTCGTGATCGGCAACATCAACGTGATGGAAGGCATCGACGCGCAATGAGCGATGCGATCAAGCTCAAGGTTCTCCCGAAATTTCCGGCGAAGCTGACCGGGCGCGCTGGCATCGATGTCACCAAGCAGAACGGCGAATTTTTGCTCGATCTGGACTTCGCTGATTTTCCCGTCATCGCCAGTGTGCCTGCGGGCACAACCTATGCGCTGATCTTCGATCCCGCGACCGGGAAGTATGCGCAGTTGCCCGTCGCGCTGTTCGGCGGCAGCGGGAGCACGGTCTATGTGAGCGACACGCCGCCTGTGGGCGCGGCCGATAGCTCGCTGTGGTTCGAAAGCGACAGCGGTCGGCTGTTTGTGCGAATGAACGACGGCACGTCTACGCAATGGGTTTCGGCAGCAGCCGCCGCGCCGTCGATGAAAGGCACGGTGGCGGGCGACAATGCAGCGGCTGGCGACATTGGCGAGTATGTCGAAAGCGTCACGACGATTGGGTCCGCAGTGTCGATGACGACCGGCACGCAAAGGAACATCACCAGCATCACCTTGAGCCCCGGTGATTGGGACGTGACCGCGATGGCGTTCCATGCGCCCGCAGCGACAACGACGGTGACCCGCTATGCCGCTGGTCTGAACGTTACGTCTGGCGTGATCGGCGGCAATGTCGGTTCCTATTCCGACTTCTATCAGGCAGCGCTCGCGAGTGGCGGCGGCACGTTCAACAACGTTGTTCTGCCGAACCGCTTCAACATTACGGCGACGACGACGATCTATCTCGTTGGCTTGGTCAACTTTGCGGTTTCCACATTGTCTTCTTACGGCATCGTCCGGGCTCGAAGGATGCGCTGATGTTCAATTTCCCTGACGCTTCGGCCCCGGGCGCGGCCTATTCGCCGGGACCGGGTCTGCCCGTCTATGTGTGGGACGGCGAGAAGTGGGTGGCGCAGGCGGGGAGCGGTGCGAGCGGGCTCTACAAGGCAGTGACATTCAGTCGAGACTTGACCCTGGCATCCGGCGCACAAGCCGTGACGGGGGTCGGTTTCAAGCCGCGTTTGCTGCAATTTCAGACCAGCGTGGTCGGCGGCGCGACGTGGGCGTCGTTCGGGCAGTCTGACAGCGTGTCCAATAGCTGTATGGAGTTGCAGATGGCGGGGAGCGTGTTCGCGCAAGCCACGATGGCGGGCATTCAACGGCAGGACACCAGCAACTATCAGTCTTTTGTCGTTGCCTCCCTCAATGCCGATGGATTTACCCTGACGTGGACCAAGGTTGGAGCGCCGACCATCACGGCGCAGCTAACGGCAACCTGCTATGGCTGATGGTGGCGCATGAGTGTCCCGTTCCTCTCCGTCAAACCGCGCGCGATCAGGCTCAAGGTCTCACCGAAGTTTCCCGCCAACGTGATCGGTCGCAACGGCATCGACGTGACCAAGGATGGCGGCAACTTCATCTTTGATCTCGATTACACCGACTTCCCGGTCATTGGTGCGGTCCCGGCAGGCGCCACCTACGCGCTGATTTACGACCCGGCGACGGGCAAGTATGCGCAAGTGCCGATCTCCTTGCTGGGTGGTGGCGGCGGCATTGCAGAGCCACCGGCTGACGGTGCCATGTACGGGCGGCAGAACACGGCAGGCACGGGCGCATGGGCGCGCGCGGTGGCGCTCGCGGGTGACACCATGAGCGGCCTGCTCACGCTGTCGGGTGCGCCCACCGCCAGCCTGCACGCCGCGACCAAGGCTTACGTCGATGGGCGCTCGCGTTTCATTATCACTTCGACCCTCAACCTGTTCGTCAACGGCACGACCGGCAGCGACAGCAACGATGGGCTGACTGCTGGCACCGCGTTCGCGACGTTGCAGAAGGCAATGGACTTCATCGCGAGCGTAGACACCTCGATCTATGGCGCGAGCGTCACGGTGGCGAACGGCACCTATGCCACCCTTATTCTCAAGAGTTATATCGGGTCGGGGCAGGTGTCGTTCACCGGCAACAATGCCTCACCCTCGTCATGCGTAATTTCGAGTGCGGGCAACGCCATTCTTGTGAATGGTACAGGCGGCAACTTCAACATCAGCGGCTTCCGCTTGCAGTCCTCGACCACGCAGGACGTGCAAGTCTCGACGCTTTGCAAGCTGACGCTCCAGAACATTGAGTATAACGGATCGGGCAATAACTACCGCGTCTATGGCCAAGGGGGCGCGGCGATCACGTTCTCGGGTGCCAACCACAAGGTTTTCATGGGTGGCATCGGTTTCATCTGCGTTGAGATGCAGGCGACAGCGTTCCTCAACAGCGCCACCATCACATGGGGCGCGAGCGTGACCTATGGGACAACCATCACGGCGCGTCGCTTCGGTTATGTCGAGGGCACGGGCGTGATCTTCAGCCTTGGCGTTTTCACGGTGACGGGGCAGCGCTACTCCTGTGCCAGTTGCGGTGGCATGGCGGGATTTGGCGGCGCGAACGTTATTCCGGGCACCACTGCCGGTTCCTTCGACAGCACGAGCTTCTACTCGTGACCTCACTCGCTTCGGGAGGACTTCCCTAATGCGTCGGACAGCGCGCGCCATCGTCGCCAGCCTGCAGGCGCAGCCGCGCGCGCTCGCGCTGGTGATCCTCAATGTGCTGTTCCTCGCCAGCTTCATGCTGATGCTGCGCGAGATCAGCGCGTCGTCGCAGCGGCGCGACCAGGTCATGATTCGGCTTGTGGAGAGATGCGCCGCGAAGGAGGAGGGGCGGTCAAACTCTAGCTACAGCCAACAAAGAGCATTTGATATACCGCCCCGTGACGGGGGCGGAATGTTCAAAGGTGAAGATTAGTCGCGGAACCATCGGGCAGTCCCGTCCATTGTACTGTGGCAGTCGTTCTTTCATGGGGCGTGCCATGAGTGATTGCGACAACAAGCTAAACGGTTGCCGTGTTCTCATCGTCGAGGACGAGTATTTTCTGGCGAACGATCTGGAAGTAGCGCTCAAATCCCGCGGCGCGAGTATCATTGGACCCTTTGGTGACTTTGACGCAGCGTACCGCCGAGCCGCACGCGATCACTTCGACGCCGCCATCATCGACATCAATCTTCACGATAGGGCGGCTTATCCCATCGCGGACGAACTGATCCGGCAGGGCGTACCCTTTGTCTTCTATACTGGATACGGCGGCGACATCATCCCGGAGCGCTTTGCGGGGGTGAAACGGTGGCAGAAGCCTTTCGATCCGTTAAAACTCGTTGAGGATATCGGGCGGCTGTGTCGGCGATGATCGTTCAGGTCGAACCTCGTGCGGTGTCATCACCCGGCCAAGTTGGAGAAGGCCAAAAGCTCCTTAAGATGAACTCTGCCAGGTTCTCCATTGCTTTTTGGACCTCGCCAGCAAGCACACCAAAATGCTGCCCAGAAGAGCACATCAGATCAGAGCGTTTCCACAAGAAAGCACGAATATGATTGTCCCCGGAGCGCGCGCCCAGGCTTGCATGGTCCTGTTGGCAGCTCTCAGAACCGAGGGACGTAGGATTTGAACGGCGTCGCGGATAGTTGCGGCGATTGGTTGGCGGCCGATCCGTCCGCGCAGTCGAGCAACCCGTAGTGCACGCACGACCGTTTCAGGATTGGGAAGCGCTGTCTTATCTTCTAAAAGGCTCCAGGTGAGGCGCTTGAGATCAAAAGTCTCGCGGTCAATTTGGTTGAACGATCCGGAAGCCGTGATGCTGGCGTGGTTCGTCGCGTCGTAAAAAATAAGACCTTCGTCTATCGCCACCATGTCGCCATGACAGGCCAGATCAACGAAGAACAGTTGATCCACTCCCCAACTTATCGACTGGTAGTTTCGCATCAGGCATCCGGCCTTGATGACCTTGCCGTTGACGAGCAGCGTGGAAGGGACCATCCGCAGCAACCGGGTCTTCCCCGCCAAATAGAGATCCACTAGGCACTGCTGACTTGAATAGCGGTAAATCTCGCCCCCTCGTCGGTACCTTATGCCGTTGTCCTGCACGAGATGGCATGTGGAGGTCATGAATGCCGCGGTGGGGTAAGCCCTCGCAAGCCTCGCGAAAGTCGTGAGCGCTCCTGGCGCTAGCCAGTCGTCGTCGTGCAACAATTTGATCCAGGGGCCGCGACACGTAAGCATCGCGTTGTTCGTATTCTCGACCTGACCACGGCCTCTGCGGTTTTCGATAACTCGGATGCGCGGCTCCTTGTGGGCATACTCGCACACGATATGCCAACTCTCGCCCGCCGGGCCTTCGTCATCGCTGATCACCAATTCCCAATCGGAGAAGTCCTGCTGCAGCACGCTTTCGACCGCACGGCGCAGCATGTCTGGACGGCGGAAGGTTGGTATCGCGACCGAAATGAATGGCTGGCCTCGGGAGCTGCCGCGCCGCTTGGCCTGCAACCTGTCCATTCGATAGCTCCTCATTAAGAAGCGATTGCTGAAGATCGCCCTCGGGTCCGCTCGACCTGATCCGAAGCCAACGTAGAGCGCTCTCGCGCTGAGTAAGCCGAGTTGGCCGGACCCTGGAGACTGAGGGGCACACCGTCATCGTCCATTTGCATGACAGTGGCGCGGCCGCGATGCTTTGAAGCAGACCACAACGAGAAAACGCTTTACACATGTTAATGCCGATGCAACCAGCTAGGGAAAACCTGGCAATACTCGTTTTGGTTGGTGTCAATTGAGCTTTGCGCTGGGCAAGCAGTCAGTCCTTAAAGCGGGAGTTTCTGGCATGTCATCGGCCGAGCTTCTTCACTTCGGAAATCGTGAAGCAAAGAGCGCGGCGTAGCGGAGCTTGTTGAAACACTACGCTTCCGTCCCGCAAAAAGCGGCCCCAACTCCGGGGGGTGAGTTGGGGCCGATGCACTACGCCGGACCAGCCGATGGGGATCAGGCTGGCCCAAGGCTTAACGGCCACAGGGCTCGGGGGTTCTAGCGATATGGCATTCGATGTATGGGGTGGCGCGACCGCTCCCGTCCTGCCCACTGCGGCCGCCAATGCTAATTAGCCCGCGTCACAGACAGGTTCCACCCTAAGGCATTCGGCATATGGGCTTAGCCGCGGAGAACCTCAAAATTCAGCGATTGATTCGCGAAGAGACTTAGCTGGCTACCCCGGCCAAATCTCTGATGCTGGTGGCATGGAGGCGCATGTATGTCTTTCGACCCGATGGCCGCTGCCGTCGATTGGCTCGATGCCTACCGTGCGGGCGATATCGATGCGATACTCGAAATGTACGCCGACGACGCCGTGGTGTACTGCGATTGTGACGAAGTAGCTATCACCGGCAGAGAAGGCCTTCGAGCCTACTGGGCTGCTCGTCTTCGGAATCGCCCCGCCACCGAGCTGCACGATCTTCAGCCCTCGCACGGTGGGATATTGATCTCGTACATCAGCGAGGCAACTGTAGTGAACGCGGTTTTGTCGTTTAGCGCTGCCGGAAAAATCAAGTCCCTGAGCTGCGGTCCGTCACAGCACCCAGCTCCGACCGGAGTGCGTTGCGGCTCGGGGACGCGCCCGTCGAACTAGACGCGTCCTAAGTCGCAGACGAGTCTGCAGAGGGTCAAAAATGCGAAGAACTCAGGTTGAGTAAATCTGGTCCGTTCTGCCGCGATAAGCGGACGCTTGGGATCAACAGCTGGCCTCGCCGCCCTAGCTCGTCGTGCTGTCGAAACTGTCAAGGACGCGGCCGAACGCAGGGTGCTTACGGTTCTTCACCTTGATCCAGTGGTCGCAGCGGCCCGCGCGATAGGCGCGGTTGCCATGCTTGGACACCAAGCCTTCCAGGCCATGCAGGCAGGCGTGCCGGAACAGGTCGGGGCCGATCTCGCCCTGCTCGAACAGTGCGGCGAAAATGCCCTCGGGGCGGCCTCGCAGCAGCCGGCTTGCGCAATTTCAGCGGCAGGCGGCGGTAGTCGTTGCCGTCGCCCGCGAGGATGTCGAAGGCGTAGAGCTGGACCTCGTCGTCGTGCTTGCGCGAATGCAGCGCGTCCCAATCGGGGATGCCGGTCATGGTCAGCACCACGGCTTCGCCGTCGATCACGAAATGCTTCTGCCGGTTCTTCAGCGCCGCCTCGATGATCAAAGGATAGCGCTTGGTCCAGTCGTGGCCGTTCCTGGTGAGCAGGCGCACGCGGTCATTCTGCCGCACCACCATCAGGCGGTAACCGTCGTATTTGACTTCGTGAATCCAGTCGGGGCCGTCTGGGACAGAATTGGCGGCCGTCGGTAAGCAAAACTCAAACGCTTTACGCATCGTCAAAAAGGGGTCTCGGTAGCTCAGAGCGACTATTGTTTCGTTGGCTTGCGAAGAAATGGGCGCATGATGTCGGTGGTCGTAAAGCTGGTCTCAAACCCGTTTGGCAGCGATGGCATCTCGTCGGGGCCGATCTTGTTGCACACGGGGCAGGGCGCACCCGCGCCACCGCAGTCGCAGGCGTTCGGTCCTTCCCACGGGCGCTCGGGGTGGTTCTCGCAAACCCAGTGCGTGCCGTCGCAGCGGGCGCAAGTCATGCCGGGCCTCCCTTCAATGCTGTGTCGGCTCTTCCTCGACCTGCTGCCCGCGCAATTCGAGTACCTCGCTGAGCCCGCGCATGTCGAGCAACTCGCCGCAGATCGTGCAGCGGATGAAGTGATCGCTCTCGCGTTGCGGCCGCCAGTTGCCGTGCGGTTTGCCTTCACGAGGCATAGCTCGCCATCCGCAGTGGGAGCGCCAGCTGGATGCCGATGGCGCGGCCGAGCTGGCTCTCAACAAAGTTCCTCAAGGCGTCGGAGATCTCGTGGCCTTCGGCGGCAACGCGGCGCTCGAGTTCGCGCGCGACATCTTCGGAGGCGTCTCGCGACCACCCCTCGACCGGATTGAACGCGACGACGCGAAGGACCTGATCGTATTGGCCGGTGAGCATGTCGCCGATCAGTGTGGCGTAGGTGACGCCTTCGTCCGTCTCGCGAAACGCTGCGCCGTCCCGGAACTCCTCCAGGACCACGTAGAAATCTTTGTCGAGGCGATCGTTCGGAATAATGGAAGGCGAGGCCATACGCGAAACTCCAGTGACCTGGGATCAGAGATAGGGCACAAACAGACAAATGCGAATCAATTGATCTGCTGCCGCGCTACTGTTTCGCCAGCGCCGGCGAACCCGCGCCTTTACCAAGCCACCTCGTTGGCCCGGCCCGGAATTGCATTTTTGGCTTGCCTGTTTCATGCATGGAAATGCAATCCCGGAATGAGCACAACCTAATTTGCATCCCAACCAGGAAACAGGAGGCAATGGTGAGTGAAAGAGGGCCGAGGGCAGGCAGATTTCTTGTCCGAATGGGAGCCGCCGGCTGGATGGTTTACGATCGGGAGCGCAGAGGTCCAGCGCTGATCGGCACCGACTGGGCAGCCAATTTAACGAGAGAGCAGGCAGAAGGAGCATGCCGCACTCTCTCCGGTTCTTCAGGAGAGGCTGAGAGCCGATCGACCTGACCAGCGGGCAGCGAGCACGTTGGGTGCGGTCCAGCTGGAAGCCGTAGAGGCGCCGGCAGATTTTATTCCCCTGCTTTAATGCCCTCTTGCTCCAAGGCGGAGAGACAGCCCCGGCGCGCAGAGGCTTGGGGGGTATGGCCGGGGCCGCTCCGCCTGGCTCAGCGGCAAGCCCGGCAGAAAACAAGCGTGAGCATTAGCCAACGTTCCTGCCCTGCTCCCTGGGCGGTTAGCCGTCCCGCGTGGCCTTGCGGTTCCGGGGGGAACCGCTGAACTTCGGATGTGTTACACAGCATTCGGTCTTCCCTTCGACAATTCCGTCTGGGGAAGCTTGCTCATGGTTCGTCTCAGCATGGGAGGGAGACGATGCTGCAACAGAGGATGACCGTCTATCGACCTGAGAATTTGGAGGCCGGCATCGCTCACCTTTGGACCAGATACCACGACGTAGTGGAAAGATCGGTCAAGCTATTGAGCCAGCCGCCGCCCGATACCTTCTTGGGGCGGAAGCATCACGACCCCATTCCGCTGCCTTACCAGACGGAAGAATAGGCCGCCCTGGGCGATTGTAATTAGGTCCGATTCCGCTTTCGTGCGAAGATGGAACCCATGGACCTTCCCATGGTGCGCCAGCACTTAGCGGAAGCCGAGCAGCACGTTGCACTCGGTGAGCGCCATATTGCCCGGCAGGTCGAAATCATTGGTGAACTAGCGCTGGCCGGTCACGATACGAGCCTGGCGGTGGATTTGCTGGATAGCTATTGCCAGCTACAGGTCTGCCACGTAGCGCATCGGGACCGCATCCTGAAAGAGTTGGAGGCTGTTGGGCGCGCCCGCCGTTGAGAGATGGGTGTTATTCATCAACTAATTCGAGATGCCGCGATTGAGCCGGAAATGGTCAGCCGCATCACGGCAGCTTACGGGCAAGCGCTCCATACTCTTTGCGTCAAGGATCGCGATGATCCCCTGGCCGAAATGATCGCGAAGAAGATCATCAAGATCGCCCAAAGCGGCGTCCATGAACCGGCCAAGATATCGGCTCTCGCGATCAAAGAACTCGATGTGCGGTAATTCGCAAGCGGGCCCCATTAACGGTGCCCACCTAGCTGGCCATCCCGGTGTTTTAGGTCCGGTGGTTCCGCAGCGTCCAAATTGGAACGAAGCCAACACGCGTTAATTGACTGGCCCAAAGACTGGCGGGATCAAATGGCGCGCTACTACTTCGATCTGGTCGACCAAGAGGGCCTTGTCGTTGACGAGGAAGGCTTGGAGTTCACGGACATGGAGGGTGTAGAGCGGGAAGCCACGCGAGCCATGGCCGACGCGGCCCGAGAAAGCTTGCACCGTCCTATCAAACCCGGCGAGGCCGCCATTGAGGTCCGCGACGATACAGGACCGGTCATGCGGGTGCGCTTCACGATCGAGGTAGAACGCTTGCGGAGGCAGTGAGCCTCGACCTTCCTTCTTGAACCTCCTGTCCGTATTTGACCCCAGGTGTCCTAAGTTAACTTTGTGAGTGTCCAAATTCGCTTTAAGCTGGCTTATGGACCGCCCAATGCAGCAGCGCCATTTGGAACAGGCCGAGCGGCATATCGCCCAAGGCAAGCGGCACATTGACGAGCAGGAAGAGCGCATCGCGGCCCTTGCCCGGATCGGGGCAGACACGACAGAGGCCCGCAAGCTACTCAACAACTTCTACGCAACTCAAGCTCAGCACATCGAGCACCGGGCCCGCATCCTCAGAGAGCTAGAAAAGTAAGGCCACCTCAGTTGGTCTTCTTGGGCTCGAAACGTACTATCCGCTGCGCCCCTTCACGGGATTAGCTTCAGCTAGCGGCTCAGCAAGTGCTCGGGCGTTTTCCTCAGTCGAACAGACCATTTCAACCAAGTGGATAATCTGCCCATCAGATATGAGGACCAGAGCCCGATAGGTCTTCATCGGACTCCATTACCATCCCGCAAGAATAGGGCGGCCTCAGTAGGGCGGCCCCTCTAACCGCGCATATCTCCAAAGGTATACAGACGCCGTTGCCGAATCGTCCTAGACCGTAAGAAGCCTTGACGGCCCCCCATTACCGTCGAGGCCTCCAGCGGCTCCGGATATTTGTGCTGGGGCCGTTTTTTTTGCGAGCCACTTACTGTCGTGGGTGTGGATAGGTGCGGCCCGCCAAGATCCTGAAGCCCCGAAAGGAGCCAAAGCCGGCGCGGCGGATAATTGAACAGTATGAGCTGCTGCCGAGTTGCGCGAGATCGTCCAGAAGCTACGCCTAAGATGAACCTAGGCTGCTTTGGAACAAGTGTTCACTTTGGTACTTAAGCCATCTCCACATGCGAAAGCTGATAGTGACGGGAAGCAAGTTGGATAGGCTGGGTAAGCTGGCGCTCGCCACAATGGTAACGAGCCTCGGCACCCTCATTGCAAGCATCGCTATGCTCATGATTCGGTAAGGCCGCCTCAGTTGGTGGCTCGCTATCGCTATCGCTTCAAATGGAGTCCTGGCCCGTCTTGAGTCGCACGTAAGTTCCGCTTTCGTGCAGCTCCAGCCAGCCCGTTTCTATGGCGAACTTGAGGGCGACGCCGAACTCGGGCCCGCTAGCCTTTAGCGTGTAGAGAAACGGCGCATTGATCTTTTCAATATGGATGCGGCCGTCCTGGACGGCCTCGATGCCCTTGGCGATCTCTATCAGCTTGCGCGCGGCGGTTTCGGGGTTGGTAAAGGCACGTTCATCGATCATTTTCAAGTTCAGCGCTCCTCTCCGCACTGATCGAGCAGCACAAGTCGGCCGGCAGAACCTATTCAGAGTCGTCTGCTGAGCCAACAAGGATTTCATACGCTCGCTCGGCCTGCTCCCGCGTCAAACTCGCTGCCCAGTCGCTGCCGATCAGTGCCGGACCCCGGCGCTCCCGATCGTAAACCATCCAACCCACGCCCCCCATGCGAATGAGAAATCTGTTCGCTGGCCGCGCGCTTTCACTCACCATCGCCTCTCAATCACCTGCGGAGGCGGCGAGTACGCCGCTCATGTCCCGGCTGCATTTGCCTATGTGAATCAGATCGGGAAAAATAGGCAACGGACTGTGCGAAAGCGAACAAACAGCCGTTCAGCGTGTGCGTAGGCTCGCCTTTGCTAGGTGCAACCGACACCAAGCGCAGCGGCCCCGACCCACACCCCCGAAATACCCCGCCGGGCCGGGGCCGTCTCGCTGACTCAGTAGCCGCTGCTGCATTGGCCCATGATCGCGCGCCGCGGATCACCTCGCTCGAAGTCCGGCCGAACGTCGGCGCCGCGTGATCCGCAGGCTCGGCAGACGAACCGCGGTTCGAGGTCGGACAGCCGCATTTCGTCCGGCCAGCGTTCCGCATCCAGCGCAACGTGGTGGCCGCAGGGGCAATACACCAGCACGCCGCGCAAGCCCATCTCGCGCATCTGGCCGAACGTGATCTTGCGCGGCCGGCCGTCGGCGTGGGTTGGGGTGTGGCGTCGTATAGGGCGAGGCATGCGACAAGACCTTGGCGGTCGGCTCATTGATTCCGCGCCCTCGCGTCGGAGACAAGCCGCTAGGTCTTGCGGCGCGATCGAGGGCATACGCCTCAGCTCGGTCAAGCGAGACTTAGGAAGCGACTTCAGGCTCCGGCCGATCTTCCAGCCCGCGATGAACGACGCCGTCGTCGCAAAAAGGCGGCCCCAACTCGCTGGTGGGCTAAGTTGAGGCCGTCGTATCCGCCAGCCCAAGCTCACCATGCATCCGGCGCCGGTCGCTGGTGATATGGCAAATGGCAAACGAAATAATTTGGAACGACTCCCGCGCAACGAGCTGCCCCTGTGCCCTCAGGCACAGGGCCTTTTTGCTTTTCAGTCACTCTTCTGCCCCATGGCGCAGATCGCGACGATGCTGCCCTCGGCGTCGCGCCAAGCATGCAGCCAAGGCCAAGGCCCAGCCACAACATGGGACAGCTCCTCGGCATCGTCAGCTCGGCCCCAGCAGCCGCCGGAATGCCTCCAGTCCCTCGGGGCTCTGCGCCCACTCCTCGCTCTCGGCCGCTGTCGCGTCGAAGTCTCCGTCCATCACCCGACCACGCAGCGCCAGGATGGCGGCACGGCGCACGCCGTCTCCACTGGCGGCCTCGCGCAGATGCTGCATCAGCGTCACCTCGGGCAGATCGAGCGGCGACAGGAAGTCGTGGTAGTAGCCAGTGGCGGCCTTGTTGGCCATGTCGTCGAGGCCGACCTCGCGCAGGGCGGCGGCCAGCTTGTCCTTGGTGTGCTCAGTCATGCGGCTGCCTCGTGATTGCGGCCCCGTGCTGCAGCCCCTCCAGATATGCCGGCGCGATCACCTTCCAGAGCGCAAGCGGCCTTGGTCCGTTCATGTTTCGCTCGATGCTTGGGCCGCACAGCGACCACGCCTTCGCCCATTGCTCCTCCGTGAGCCGCATCTCCGAAAACTGCGCGAGCGGCACGAGCGGGATCGAGGGACACAGCGGCACGAAGTGCGCCCTTGGCCGTCGTCCCATGTTTTGCATCCTTCGCTGCTGCGGCCTCCCGCGCCAGCTTCTGCGCGGTCTTCCAGTGAAGCTTCTTCTTCGGCGGCTCGCTCGGCTCGCTCGTCTTCGGCGGCTTCAGCCTGACCTGTCCTCTGAACAGCTCGATCTCGCCGTGGGTCTTCAGATATTGCAGTTTCAGCCTGATCTGCGCGGCGGCGAGGCCGGTGTCGCGCGGCAGGGTGTCGATGTTGACCCAGCGGTCATGCGAGAGGTACTCGACCAGCTTGACGCTGCGTGAGGAGGTGGGGGCCGGTTTGACCTGCGCAGGTTTCGGCACGTAGGCCGCGATGTTGTCGCGCACGTTGCCGACCATCTTGACGAGGCGCACGACCAGCTCGGTGAGGTCGGCCATTTCGCCGCGCATCGCGGCCACCTGATCGGGAATCGGCAGCACGTCGGGCTGCGGCAGCGACATCGCTTTCTCGGCCTGCAGCTGCGCCGGCTTCTTCGGCTTGTCCTGCGACATCTTCAGCGAGACGTTGTCGGCCCGCAGCAGCCGGCGCACGTCGGCGCGGGTGTTCATGCGCGAGCGCCAGTCGCTGGTGGTCTTGGCGACGATGATCTTGCGAACCTCCTTTTCGGGCACCACCTGCCACGCGATCTCGATATGGCCCCCATTGGTGTCGCGCAGATGCGGCTTGATGCCGTGCGCCTTCAGCTCGTTGATCGCGATCTCGGTCAGCTCATTGGAATAGGCCATGGTTGTTAGCTCCTTCTTCAGTGGCTGTACTTGCGGTGCCCTTGTCGTCGTTCGAAATCAAAGCGAACAGCTCGTTGATCGGCCCCTCGTCGCCTTCATGCGAACACTCTGCTCACTTCACCAGCTCCACGATGCCGTTGAGCAGCTTGAGCACCAGCGGGCGCAGCAGCGCGGGAATTTGCATGAACACCTGCGCCATCTTGTAGACCTCGGCGTCGATGATCGCCGCGCTCTGGGTCTCGTGCCAGCCCAGCAGCTGGTGCGGCGTGGTGCCGAGCGCCTTGCTGAACTGCACGATGCGCGAGCCGGCCATGCGGTTGGTGCCCTTTTCGTATTTCTGTATCTGCTGGAAGGAGAGGTCGAACATGCTGCCGAGCTGCTCCTGGCTCATGTTCTTCGCGACGCGCGCCAGCCGCAGGCGGGTGCCGTATTCGCGCTCGTGATCAACAACGATTTTCGTCGGCCCCTTCGCGGCCCGCTTCCTCTTCGGCATTCCTTCCCGGTCTCCTGTCGTGATTACGTGCGCAACATTTGCATTTGCGCAATCTCGCTGCTTGCTTTTCAACTCCGGCGAGGTCGGAAAACTCATCCTAGATTCCGACAAGAGTCAATGATGCGTACTTAGTGCGAACATCTTTTGTTTGTCGCAATATGGCTGAAGTTTGGCCACTCGCGTAGCCTATAAAGTGCAGCGATTGGCGCGCGCAAATTGTGCGTGACACCGCCCATGCAAAAACGTCGCAGTACCTTACATAAAATATAGTTTGCAAGTTTTGCCCGATGCGCTTGAAGGAGGCGTCTATCGCATGGCGAACTCACTGCGCAATGCGACCGAGGTTCGTACAACCGTCGCCAAATTGGTGATTTCACCAGATTGGTGAAAAGAGGATCATGAAGAAAGACAACCTGCGGTTTGCTGCCTTCGGGGTGGCTGTCAATCGCATGCTCATCGAGGTGTGCGGCCTCGCGTGGATGCGGCGGTACGAGGAAATGACGCCGAACAATTTCGGCGCCGCGCTGGAGCTGATGATGGTGTCGATGCTGGTGTCGGTCGCGACCGCCGACGGCACGCCGTTGATTACCAGCGAGATCGCGCGCCAGCTCAAGATGCCCCGCAGCAACGTCGTGCGGCATCTGGAGCGGCTCGCGGAGCAGGGCGTGATCCGGCTGGAGCGGCGCCGCTATGTCTCGAATTTCGACGGGCTCGACGAGCTGATGCAGTCGCGCGCCTTCGTCGATGAGGTCACGGGCGTGGTGGCGCGATGCCTCGCCGAATTGACGCGGCTGCGTCCGCTGCTCAACGACCAGATGAAGCCGTAACGAATAGCCCCGCCGGGCGGCGGGGCTATTGCACGTCAGGCAGCTTTGGGGAGCCGCTTTGTCGTTGGTGGCAGGGTCTTGGTGCCGGCCTTTGGCAGCCCGAGTATCTCGCGCAGGGCGGCGTCGAGATCGTCGAGCGCCTTGACGCGCACGTCAACCGGGCGTGCGATGATCTGCACCGGCACGAGATAGCGCTCGCGGGTGACGGGTGCGGCCTCCTTGTCGGCGGTCTTGTGTGTCATCACCTTGCCAATCGTCTTGTCGTCATAGCCAAGCTGCTCAAGGATGCAGGCGGCGGTGCGACGCAGATCGTGCGGCGTGACATTGACGAGGCCGAGATACTCGCAGATGCCTTCGCCCTGATGGCCCTTGTGCGTGGTCCGGCGCGCCATGAGGCGGCCCAGCCCCTGCTGGGTCATGTGCTCGCCCTCGCGCTCGTCCTTGCCGGGGAAGGCCCAGCGGCGGTTCGGATCGCCTATCGTGAACACCTCACCCAAGATTTCCCGCGCCAGAGCGTTGAGCGGCTGCACGACCGGGCGCGCCTTCTTTGACCGGCGGCTCTTCACGATGCGGAGCGGGAGGGTGACGCTTTCCGCCGTGACGTAGCCGCGCTCGATCTTCACGCACTCGCCCGTGCGCAGAAGGGTGACCAGTGACAGCTTCAGCGCCAGCCGGGCGAGGCGGCTCCCGGGGCAGACCTTGCGGTCGAGGCCGAACCAGAACGTGCGCAGCTCGTCGGCGGTGAGCACGCGCCCGTCCTCGATGTCCGCCTTCTCGACGGCGATGTCGTCCTCCAGCATCTTGGTGCAGGGGTTGGCGGTGACGTACTCGCGGTCATCGTGCATGGCCCAGACGAAGAAGGTGCCCAGCTGGCCGCGCACGTTGTTGGCCTGCGCCGGTTTGCCTTCGGCGACGATGGCCTTGTACAGCTCGTTGATGTCACTGCTGGTGATCTCGCACACCGGTCGCTTGCCCCACCATTCCAGGGGGCGGGTGAAGGCGTACCGGATATTCTTGTCGAACGTCTCCTTGCGGGGCACCCGGCCCCAGCGCCGGTCCACCAGCTCGGTGCAGTAGTCGGCGTACTCGTCGAACGCCTGCTGGAACCGAGACCCCCGCGGCGCGCGCGTCCCCTGGCGGGGCCGCGAAACGGGGAATGTCCGCTATCTCTTGCCTGCTGCCATCTACGTGATGAGAGCGCCAGACTGCTTGGACAGCCCTGTTTACGAACCTGATGAAGAGCATGCGACGGCCAAAGTGCTGAACGCGAAGGAACGCATGGACCCCGCCTGGTGAATGCTGATCGCGAGCGCGATGTGGTGACGTGTGTGCGTTGTCGATGCAGGGAGTCTGCAATGGCTGAAGTGCGAAGAGTCGAAGAAAAGCGTAGGAATGAGTTGACTTTGAACGCCCGATTAGGAAGGCGAGATAAAAGGGGCTCGCCGGTCGAACCGCAAGCCATTGGCATGGCTTGGGTTCTGGCGTGCCGGTCGGTCGCGGCGCGTGCCGCGCCTTGCATTTTCACGAAGGTAATCAAAGGCGTTTTCGGCACCGTGTGCGCTTCGGATCGTTGGGAGGCTCTGCCATGAGCGTGGGCGACAGTGATCTGCGTATTCGGCCCGGGCGCATTCGCAGCACCCGTGCGCCGAAGCCGAAGAGCTTTATCAACCAGGTGCTACGTGCCGCGAAGAAGGCCGGGCACACCTCTAGTCAGTCTGCGGTTGGCACGCGTTCCACTGCTTATGGGCGCTCGACGTTTGGCCGCGGCCGGCTTGCGTTCAGCCGCAGCCGGTTGTTCAGCCCGAAGCGGCGCGTCGTGGTGAAGGCACGTGTTGTCCGGCACAAAGGACGAGCATTCCGCTCAGCGCCGCTGACGGCCCATCTCTCGTATCTGAAACGCGAGGGCGTGGCGCAGAGCGGCGAGCGGGCAGAGATGTTCGATGCCGGCAGCGACCGCGCCGATAGCGCGGCTTTCGCGGAACGCTGCAAGGACGACCGTCATCATTTCAGGTTCATCGTCTCGCCCGAGGACGCCGGCGAGATGACAGACCTGAAGGCCTTCACCCGCGACCTCGCCAGACAGATGGAGACCGATCTCGGCACGCGGCTCGATTGGGTGGCTGTCGATCACTGGAATACCGATAATCCTCACGTCCATTTTCTCGTTCGGGGCGTAGATGGGCAGGGGGCGGATCTCGTGATCTCCCGCGACTACATCAGCCAGGGTCTGCGCTCGCGCGCCGAGGAACTGGTTGCCATCGAACTAGGCCCAAAGCCGGAGCACGAGATCCGCAATGCGCTGGAGAAGGAAGTCACGGCGGACCGATGGACGCGGCTCGATCGGGAAATCCGGCTGGCGGCCGATGAGACCGGCTCTATCGATCTTCGCCCAGAGAATCCCGGCAAGTCCGATCCCGAGATCCGGCGCCTGATGGTCGGCCGCCTTCAGCACCTGGAGAAGATGGGCCTTGCCGCATCCGAGCTACCTGGGGAATGGATGGTTGGGCTCGAAGCCGAGCGCAGCTTGCGCGATCTCGGCATGCGCGGCGACATCATCAAGACCATGCACCGCGCCTTTACCGAGCGTGGGGAAGCGCGCGGCGTTGCCGACTTCGTCATTGAAGGCGGGCAGCCGACGTCCCAAATTATCGGACGGCTGGTCGACCGTGGATTGAATGACGAACTGACCGGTGAGGCCTATGCCGTGATCGATGGAACAGACGGACGCGCGCACCACGTCCGTTTCCGTGGGATCGACGCTTTCGAACAGGCGCCACCGGCCGGCGGCATCGTCGAAGTCCGACGCTTCGGTCAAGCCAGCGATCCACGGCCGACCGTGGTGCTGGCGATCCGCTCCGATCTCGATCTTGCCGAGCAGGTCACCGCGAAGGGTGCGACCTGGCTCGACCACAGGCTGGTCGAACGCGACTCTATGCCGCTTGCCATGGGTGGATTCGGCCGCGAGACACGTGACGCCATGGAAGCCCGTACCGAGTATCTGATCGAGGAGGGCCTGGCGCGGCGGCAGGGCCAACGCATCATCTTCCAGCGCGACCTCCTGAACACGCTGCGCCGGCGCGAACTGGACGAGGTGGCCACAAAGGTCTCGACGGACACCGGCTTGCCTTATGTGAAGCCTGACTCCGGGAAGCATGTGGCGGGCACGTATCGCCAGCGGCTGACGCTCACGTCGGGACGCTTCGCCATGATCGACAACGGGCTTGGCTTCCAGCTCGTCCCTTGGTCGCGCGAGCTCGAAAAGAAGCTCGGTCAACACGTCACCGGCGTCGTGAAGGACGGCGGTGGCATCGAATGGGGCTTTGGTCGCAAGCGCGACCTGGGTCTCTAGCAATTTCTCAAGTTCAGTTACGGAAGGGGGTTTGCGATGTCCGGAGCCAAAATCCTCTGGGGACAGGTGATCGTCGTCGGCCTGATTGTTTTGCTGGCCATCTGGGGCGCAACCGAGTGGACGGCTTGGCGGCTCGCTTGGCAACCGGAGCTTGGCCGACCCTGGTTCGAACTGGCGGGCTTCAAGGTTTACTATCCGCCGATCTTCTTCTGGTGGTGGTTCGTCTTTGATGCCTACGCACCTCAGGTCTTTGTCGAGGGGGCTTTCATCGCGGCGTCCGGGACCTTCGTTTCGATCGCGGTGGCCATCGGCATGTCGGTGTGGCGGGCACGCGAAGCCAAGAATGTCGAGACCTACGGGTCGGCGCGCTGGGCCGGTCTCGAGGAAGTGAGAGCGGCCGGACTTCTTGGTCCGGATGGTGTGGTGCTCGGCAAACTCGACCGCGACTACCTCCGCCATGACGGACCGGAGCACGTGCTGTGTTTTGCACCAACTCGGTCCGGCAAAGGCGTCGGTCTTGTCGTTCCCTCTCTGCTGGCCTGGCCCGGCTCGGCCATCGTTCACGACATCAAGGGCGAGAACTGGCAATTGACTGCAGGCTTTCGCTCGCGACATGGCCGTGTACTTTTGTTCGACCCCACTGACCCAAGGTCATCAGCTTACAATCCGCTCCTCGAAGTCCGGCGCGGCGAATGGGAGGTTCGCGACGTCCAGAACGTGGCCGACGTCCTGGTCGACCCCGAAGGCTCGCTCGACAAGCGGAACCATTGGGAGAAGACCAGTCATTCCCTCCTGGTCGGCGCCATCCTCCATGTCCTCTATGCCGAGGCGGACAAGACCCTGGCCGGTGTCGCCGCCTTCCTGTCCGACCCGAAGCGACCGATCGAGGCGACGCTGAAGGCGATGATGACCACCGCGCATCTTGATGGGCAGGGGGCTCATCCCGTGGTCGCCTCGACCGCGCGCGAGCTCCTCAACAAATCCGAGAATGAAAGGTCCGGCGTCCTGTCCACGGCGATGTCGTTCCTCGGGCTCTACCGCGATCCCGTGGTAGCCCAGGTGACCCGGCGCTGCGACTGGCGGATTGCCGATCTGATCGCAGATAGCCGCCCGACGACCCTATACCTCGTGGTACCACCGTCGGATATTTCTCGGACCAAGCCGTTGATCCGCCTGGTGCTGAATCAGATTGGCCGGCGCCTGACCGAGGACTTGCACGCCCGCGACCGCCGGCATCGAATCCTGATGATGCTTGACGAGTTCCCAGCATTGGGGCGGCTCGATTTTTTCGAGTCCGCGCTCGCCTTCATGGCTGGGTACGGCATCAAGAGTTTCTTGATCGCGCAGTCGCTCAATCAGATCGAGAAGGCCTACGGGCCCAACAACGCCATTCTCGACAACTGCCACGTCCGCGTCTCCTTCGCGACCAACGACGAACGAACCGCCAAGCGGGTCTCCGATGCGCTCGGTACGGCGACCGAGATGCGTGCGATGAAAAATTACGCGGGACATCGGTTGAACCCGTGGCTGGGACACCTGATGGTCTCGCGGCAGGAGACGGCGAGGCCACTGCTGACCCCGGGCGAGATCATGCAGCTTCCGCCGATGGACCAGATCGTCATGGTGGCCGGCACGCCGCCGATCCGGGCGAAGAAGGTCCGCTACTACGAGGATCGGCGGTTCAACGAGCGGGTTCTGCCGCCGCCCGATCCGGCGAGCGCCGGCCGATCGTCGCGAACGGACGGATGGTCAGCGCTGGGGCAGCTGAAGCCGACATCAGGTTCAGCCGACAAAGGTTCCGACGCCGAGGAAGACGCGGTGAATAGCGGACTGCGTCGTGAGCCCGAACTCCCCGATCACGTCGCGATCGCCAAGGAGACGACCGAACCGACACCGGCAGAGGAGTTTGCCGCCGTTCTTGATGACGACGAGGACGCGGTCCGTCAGTCCCGGCTCATACGCCAACAGATGCGCGGTGTCGCCCGCCAAGTAGTCCTAGACCCGAATGACGGTATGGAGCTCTGAGGCAAGATGCGCGACCGGATGAACGTCTATTTCCCGCCAGAGCTTCTGAAAAAGATCTCTGAACTTGCCGATCGCAAGAAGCTTTCCCGGTCTGCGATCGTGGAAGCCGCCGTCGCTTCGTTTCTATCGCCGGATGGCGCTGACAGGCGGGAGGCAGCGTTCGCCCGGCGCCTCGATCGGCTGTCGCGTCAGATGCAAAGGCTGGAGCGCGACGTGGGTTTGACGGCCGAAAGCTTGGCGCTCTTCATTCGGTTCTGGCTGACGATCACGCCGCCGCTACCCAATGACGCGCAGGCGGCCGCGCAGGCAAAGGGCCGGGAGCGGTTTGAAGGATTTGTCGAGGCACTCGGGCGCCGCTTGCAAAAGGGGCAAAGCTTTCTCCGCGAGATTCCAGAAGATATCCGCCGTCAGGAACCGGCCGAAGAAACCTGATTGAACCATGTAGAAGGACCATTGCGCCGGTCCTTCTTTTTCTACGCCAGCCCACGACCGCAGCGATTTAGCCGAACTGACAAAAGCTGGACGCGCTATCGGCTCGAGCGAGCTGAGAGCAAAGGAGCCAGCATGCAAATCTCAACAACATGGCGTCGCATCGCGTGCGTTTTTCTCCCTTTTGCAGCTGGGTACTATCTTTCATATCTGTTTCGAACGATCAACGCTTTGATCGCCAGTCATCTCATCTCGGATGCTGGGCTTGGGGCTGCCGACCTCGGGTTGCTTACGTCAGTGTATTTCCTGGTGTTCGCGGCGGCTCAGATCCCGGTCGGCATTTTGTTGGACCGCTTTGGTCCGCGTCGCGTTCAGAGCGTTTTGCTTTTGCTCGCAGCAGTCGGCGCCGGGCTGTTCGCGGTATCGACCGGCTTCCTATCCCTTTTGATTGCGCGCTCAATGATCGGGCTTGGTGTCGCGGCGGCGCTCACGGCAGGACTAAAGTCCATCATCCTTTGGTTCCCCAGGGAACGCGTTGCCTTGCTGAACGGCTACATGGTCATGCTCGGCTCGCTAGGAGCGGTGACCGCTACGACTCCCGTCGAACACCTGCTCGCCTGGATGGGCTGGCGGCAGCTCTTTGAGATCCTGGCGGCCGCCACCGGTGCGACGGCCATTCTCATCTATCTCGTGGTGCCTGAACGAAGCGTGGCCCCATCAACAACGGTCACCACCCTGAGCTCCGTCTTCAGGGATCGGCGCTTCTGGCGAATCGCCCCGTTGTCGGCGACGTGCGTTGGATCGTCCTGGTCCCTGCAAGGATTGTGGGCGTCGCCGTGGCTGACAGACGTCGAGGGGGTCGATCGCGCAAGTCTCGTCAGACAGCTCTTCATAATGTCGATCGTCTTGAGCGGCGGTGCCTGGCTGTTCGGTATGACCGTCCATTACATCAAACGAAGAGGAATCGGGGCGGAGACGGTATTGGCGATGGTTGCGGTGCTGTTTATCGCAGCCGAGTTAGCCTTGATCCTGCGAGCGCCTCTGCCGTCCATTGTGCCCTGGTCCGTTGTCGCAATTGTCGGAACGGCAACCGTCATCAGCTTCGCCGTGATAGCGGACTACTTCCCGCCGGAGCTTGCCGGTCGTGCCAATGGCGCCTTGAACGTCTTGCATTTTGGTTGGGCATTTCTGGCACAATACGCGACGGGCCTGATCCTGGAGCAATGGCCTGCCAACGATGGTCATAGCTCCGTCCGAGCCTATCAAGTCGCATTCGGTCTGAACGTAGCACTGCAGATCGCGGCGTTGGTCTGGTTTGCGCTGCCTTGGCGCCGATCCATCGCTTCGTGGATGAGTTCAATCCTCTTCTTCAATCCGGCTGATGTTTCCTACGCTGTCGAGTCAGTTGGGCTGTATGAAGATCCGGTCATCTTCCTGCCCGCGGATGATGATGCCGAGTGGTGAGCAGTAACTCGCAGCGAACCGATACGATTGAGTAGGCCTCAGAGATAAGTTCTCAGTCTTTCTTTTTATACGCCAGTCTACGATCGCTGAAAGCAATTGTTGCACCAAGTCCGTTGGTGCCTTTTTTAATCATCCCCATCTGAGGGCGGTCTGTGGACGCTCTCATTCGGTGGGGGCGAACGGTGGCAGTCCATTCCATTCAATCGGAAGCGAGTTCGCGCGGTGCGCGGATGCTGCGCAGCGCGCTTGGCTCTGCGATTGCCAGCTACCTCGAAGACGAAGCGATCATCGAGGTGATGCTCAACCCGGATGGGCGGCTGTGGATCGACCGGTTGTCGAATGGCCTGATCGACACAGGCGAAACTCTGTCGGCTGCGGATGGCGAGCGCATAGTTCGCCTGGTCGCGCATCACGTAGGCGCCGAGGTGCATGCCGGCTCGCCACGGGTCTCGGCCGAATTGCCCGGGACCGGCGAGCGCTTCGAAGGTCTGTTGCCTCCGGTCGTTGCGGCCCCGGCCTTTGCTATCCGCAAGCCGGCTGTCGCCGTGTTTACGCTCGACGATTACGTCGCCAGGGGGATCATGACCTCGGAGCAGGCCAAGATCCTGCAGGATGCGGTCGCCGCACGGAAGAACATTCTGGTCGCCGGTGGGACATCGACCGGCAAGACAACATTAACGAATGCGCTCCTGGCTGAGGTGGCAAAGAGTTCCGATCGGGTCGTGCTGATCGAAGATACGCGTGAGCTTCAGTGCAAAGCGCCCAATCTAGTGGCTTTGCGGACCAAAGATGGTGTGGCCACGCTATCGGATCTCGTTCGCTCCTCGCTGCGACTGCGTCCTGACCGCATTCCGGTCGGCGAAGTTCGTGGTGCCGAAGCACTCGATCTGCTCAAGGCATGGGGCACAGGCCATCCCGGCGGCATCGGCACCATTCATGCGGGTAGCGCGCTCGGCGCGCTGCGGCGGCTCGAGCAACTCATCCAGGAAGCCGTCATCACGGTTCCCCGCGCCCTGATCGCCGAGACCATCAACCTCGTCGCTGTCCTTGCGGGTCGCGGCGCTGACCGTCGTCTCGCTGAGCTCGCCATCGTCAGCGGGCTCGGGGCCGCCGGTGATTACAACCTTTCATCAGCAGGATACTGACATGCGTCAGCAATTTCGCTTTCTTCGAGGTGCATCGTTGGCCGCCTTCGGCGCGGTGCTTTTGTCGTCGGCACCGGCGTGGGCGGCTGGCTCGAACATGCCGTGGGAGCAGCCACTCAATCAGATATTGCAGTCGGTTGAAGGTCCGGTCGCCAAGATCATCGCCGTCATCATCATCGTCGTGACGGGGCTCACGCTTGCGTTCGGGGACTCGTCAGGTGGTTTCCGCAGACTGATCCAGATCGTGTTCGGTCTGTCGATCGCATTTGCCGCCTCGAGCTTCTTCCTGTCGTTCTTCTCCTTCGGCGGCGGCGTGGTGATCTGATGGATGGTCAAGTCACAGGCTTTGTCGTTCCCGTTCACCGCGCGCTCACTGAGCCAATCCTGATGGGCGGCGCGCCGCGGTCGGTCGCGATCGTCAATGGCACGCTTGCGGCAGCCCTTGGGCTCGGATTGCGGCTTTGGATCGCGGGCCTTGTCCTCTGGTTCATTGGCCACATGGCCGCGGTCTGGGCCGCCAAACGCGATCCCGCCTTTGTCGATGTGGTGCGTCGACATCTGCGCATTCCCGAACATCTCAACACCTGAGTTCTCGGTCATGTTGAACCTTGCCGAATATCGCCATTCCAGCGCGCGCCTCGCCGACTTCCTGCCTTGGGCAGCCCTCGTCGACGAAGGAATCATCCTGAACAAGGACGGCTCTTTCCAGCGGACAGCAAAGTTCCGAGGACCCGACCTAGATAGCGCAGTGCCGGCTGAACTCGTCGCGGTCGCGGGGCGCTTGAATAACGCCTTGCGTCGCCTGGGATCTGGTTGGGCCTTATTTGTTGAGGCGCAGCGTCATTTTGCTGGGGCCTATCCTCCGAACACCTTCCCGGATGTCGCGTCCGCACTGGTCGACGCCGAGCGCAGAGCTCAGTTCGAGGAGGCCGGTGCCCATTATGAGTCCAGCTATTTCCTGACCTTCCTCTATTTGCCTCCAGAGGAAGGGGCCGCCAGGGCAGAGCAACTGCTTTACGAGGGGCGCGATCGCACCGTCGGAGCCGACGCGCGCGAGGTCCTCCGCGGGTTTATCGACCAGACAAACCGCGTGCTGCAACTCGTTGAAGGGTTCATGCCGGAATGTGCTTGGCTCGATGATCAGGACACGCTGACCTACCTGCACTCGACGATCTCGACCAAGCGTCACCGCGTTCGCGTGCCTGAAATTCCCATGTACATCGATGCGCTGTTGGCCGACCAGCCGCTGACCGGCGGGCTAGAGCCGATGTTGGGCTCAGCTAATCTTCGAGTCCTGACGATTGTCGGCTTCCCGGGCGCGACGACCCCGGGAATTCTGGATGAGCTGAATCGCCTGCCATTCTCTTATCGTTGGTCGACCCGGGCGATCATGCTCGACAAGACCGATGCCACCAAGCTGTTGACCAGGATTCGCCGGCAGTGGTTTGCCAAGCGAAAGTCCATCGGCGCCGTCCTCAAAGAGGTGATGACGAACGAGGCGGAGACGCTACTCGATACCGACGCCCACAACAAAGCGCTTGATGCCGACGCGGCGTTGCAGGAACTGGGGTCCGATCAGATCGGACAAGCCTTTGTCACGGCAACCATTACCGTCTGGGATCGCGATCCCAGTGCTGCCGACGAAAAGCTGAGGCTGGTCGAGAAGGTCATCCAGGGCCGCGATTTCACCTGCATGATCGAGACGGTGAACGCCGTCGAAGCTTGGCTCGGCAGCCTGCCGGGACATGTCTATGCCAATGTGCGGCAGCCGCCGATCTCGACCCTCAACCTCGCCCATATGATTCCAATGTCGGCCGTTTGGGCCGGTGAGGCGAGGGATCTGCACTTCAAGGGTCCGCCGCTTCTGTTCGGCAAGACGGATGGATCGACGCCCTTCCGATTCTCTCTCCACGTCGGCGACGTCGGCCACACCCTCGTGGTAGGGCCGACAGGTGCCGGCAAGTCGGTCCTGCTCGCTCTGATGGCGCTACAATTCCGTCGTTACCCGAACTCGCAGGTCTTTGCGTTCGATTTCGGCGGTTCGATCCGGGCGGCCGCGCTTGCCATGGGCGGCGACTGGCATGATCTCGGCGGCGCATTGTCCGACGGCAGTGAACAACCCGTCGCCCTGCAGCCGCTGGCCTGGATCGATGATCCCACTGAGCGCGGATGGGCCACGGAATGGGTCGGCGCGATCCTGGCACGGGAAAAGGTCGAGATCACGCCGGAGGTCAAGGATCATCTCTGGTCGGCGCTGACATCTCTCGCTTCGGCGCCGAGGGAGGAGCGGACCCTGACGGGCCTGTCAGTCCTGCTCCAATCGAACTCTCTGAAACGCGCCTTGCAACCCTATTGCCTGGGCGGACCTTCCGGGCGCTTGCTCGATGCTGAATTCGAGCGCCTTGGCGAGGCCTCGGTGCAGGCGTTTGAGACCGAAGGCTTGATCGGAACGAGTGCAGCGCCGGCCGTGCTGGCGTACCTCTTCCATCGAATTGGGGATCGTCTCGACGGCCGGCCGACATTGCTGATTGTCGATGAAGGGTGGCTTGCCCTCGATGACGAGGAGTTTGCAGGGCAACTCCGGGAATGGCTGAAGACCCTTCGGAAAAAGAACGCGTCCGTCATCTTCGCCACCCAGTCGCTTTCGGACATCGATGGATCTGCGATCGCGCCGGCCATCATCGAAAGCTGCCCAACGCGATTGTTGCTGCCGAACGAACGGGCGATTGAGCCGCAGATCACTGCCATCTACCGCCGCTTCGGCCTCAATGACCGCCAGATCGAGCTTCTGAGCCGGGCAACGCCAAAGCGCGACTACTATTGCCAGTCTCGTCGCGGCAACCGGATGTTCGAACTTGGCCTTGGTGAGGTTGCGCTCGCATTCACCGCAGCCTCTTCCAAGACAGACCAGGCCGCCATCACGCAACTCATCGCCGAACATGGAGCCGACGGCTTCGTGCCCGCCTGGCTCCAGCACCGCGGCGTCGCCTGGGCCCTCGACCTGATCCCCAATCTCGTCAATCTGGAGAAATCCCTATGAGGCGTCTTGGCCTATTGGCGACCGCTGGCACGGTCGCGCTGATGCTCGGCGTCACTGTTCCCGCGCGGGCGCAGTGGATCGTTTTTGATCCCAACAACTATGTTCAGAACGTCCTGACCGCCGCGCGGGAGCTCCAGCAGATCAACAATCAGATCACCTCGTTGCAGAACGAGGCGCAGATGCTCATCAATCAGGCGAAGAACCTGGCAAACCTGCCGTATTCATCGCTGCAGCAACTGCAATCATCGATCCAGCGCACCCAGCAATTGCTCGCCCAGGCCCAGCGCATTGCCTACGACGTCCAGCAGATCGATCATGCCTTCTCGACAAGCTACGCGCCGGCCACTGGCAACCAATCCAGCCAGTTGCTGGTCACCAACGCTCAATCGCGGTGGCAAAATGCTTACGCGGCAACACAAGACGCGCTTCGCGTCCAGGCGGGCATCGTTGGCAACCTCGACACCAACCGCATCCAGACGTCCGCGCTTGTAACATCAAGTCAAGGCGCCAGCGGCGCTCTGCAAGCAACGCAGGCCGGCAATCAGATTCTCGCGCTGAACGCGCAGCAGCTCGCCGACCTCACCGCTGTCGTGACGGCGCAAGGTCGGGCGCAGAGTCTTGAAGCCGCTCAGCGCGCCTCGGCTCAGGATCAGGGGCGAGAACAACTTCGGCGCTTCCTGACACCTGGGCAGGGTTATCAATCATCCAACGTGCAGATGTTCCACTAATGACCGACGTAAAGGCATTCAAGGCTCTGTCGCTGCTTACGACGATCGGCCTAGTGGCCGTCGCTGCCTGCACGATTCAGCTGCGTGGCGGAGACAATTCTCCGCCGGCACCGAAGGCGGAGCAGACGACCGATGCAACCAGCTCCGACCTCGCGCGCTGCCGCGGCGTCACTCCGGAAGAAACAGCGGATTATCGCCATTGTAAGGGCGTTTGGGCCGAAAACCGCCGTCGCTTCTTTGGCAAGATAGGTAGTGCCGCAGCTCCTGGCCACGACGATTCCGCCGCTGGCGTTGCGCTCGCTCCAAAGGACCAAAGCCGGATTCCACAGGGATATCCGAACTTGGCGACACCTGAGGCGAGCAAGCCATGACGGGTACGGGGATCATTGACCAGTTTCTGGAAACGTTCACGCGTTATATCGACAACGGTTTCGGATTGCTCGGTAGCGACGTCGGGTATCTCGCAGCGACCCTTGCTGCGATCGACATCACGCTTGCCGCGTTGTTCTGGAGTTGGGGGCCGGACGAAGACATCATCGCGCGGCTCGTCAAGAAGACGCTCTTCGTAGGCGTCTTTGCCTACCTCATCGGCAACTGGAACAGCCTGGCCCGCATCGTCTTCGAAAGCTTCGCCGGCCTTGGACTGAGAGCATCGGGTGCAAGCCTGTCCGCATCCGATTTCCTGAGGCCGGGAAAGATCGCTCAAGTTGGACTCGACGCCGGCCGACCGTTGCTCGACTCGATCTCCAATCTGATGGGCTACATCAGTTTCTTCGAGAATTTCGTCCAGATCGTCGTTCTCCTGTTCGCTTGGGTCGTGGTGCTGCTCGCCTTTTTCATTTTGGCGATCCAGCTCTTCGTCACCCTGATCGAGTTCAAGCTCACGACGCTCGCCGGCTTCGTGCTCATTCCCTTCGGCTTGTTTGGCAAAACCGCCTTCGCAGCAGAACGGGTCCTGGGCAATGTCATATCCTCCGGAATCAAGGTCTTGGTCCTGGCCGTCATCGTCGGGATTGGATCGACCCTGTTCTCGCAGTTCACCGCCGGCTTTGGCGGCAATCAGCCAACCATAGAGGACGCGATGACTCTGGTGCTCGCGGCACTCTCGTTGCTGGGCTTGGGCATCTTCGGTCCAGGAATCGCCGATGGCCTGGTATCCGGCGGACCTCAGCTCGGCGCCGGTGCGGCGATTGGAACGGGCCTTGCCGCTGGCGGTATTGTTGCCGCCGGCGCAGGCCTCGCCGCCGGCGGTGCTGGTCTCGCTGGCGGCGCGATGGCAGGTGCCGCGCGCGGTGGCGGCGCTGTCATGAGTGGAGCGTATCGGAGCGGAGGCATTGCTGGCGTTACGGAGGCGGTAGCTCGGCTGCAATGAGCCCGTTGCGTCGCGCAGCTGCTGCGCTCGGCGCAGGTGGCGACGCTGGCGCGCAGGCCGCGAGCACTTCGGCCGAAGGACGGCCCGATTGGGCGCGACGCATGAAGCGCGCCGAGACCATTCGGCATGGGGCCTCGGCCGCTGGCCACGCCGTCCGCTCCGGCGATCATGGCGGCAGCGGCTCCTCCGTCGATTTATCCGAAGGAGAGCGCTGAGACGCAGCCACTGCGCCTCTGCCGCACAGCCGCGCCCAAACCCTTCCATCGCACGACTTGAAACCGATCACTTGATCTCAGGGGCAACTATCGATGTTCAAACGATCTTCCGTACACTACGGGCGCATGCCCGAGCCGATCACGCCTTACCAAAAGGCAGCGCAGGTTTGGGACGAACGCATCGGATCGGCGCGCGTGCAAGCCAGGAACTGGCGCCTGATGGCGTTCGGCTGCCTGGTGCTGTCAGGCGGTCTCGCAGGTAGCCTTGTCTGGCAATCGAGCAGGGGCGCGATTACGCCGTGGGTGGTCGAAGTCGACCATCTCGGCCAGGCCCAAAGGGTCGCGCCGGCCAGCATCGACTATCAACCGACTGACGCTCAGATCGCCTACCATCTGGCGCGCTTCATCGAGGACGTCAGAGGGCTGCCGGCCGACGGTATCGTTCTGCGCCAGAACTGGCTCCGGGCCTATGATTTTACGACGGATCGTGGCGCGGCTGCGCTGAATGACTATGCGCGCAGCAATGACCCCTTTGCCAAGCTAGGTAAGGCGCAAATCTCAGTCGACGTCTCGAGCGTCATTCGCGCCTCTTCAGAAAGCTTTCGCGTCGCGTGGACTGAGCGTGTCTACGACAACGGCTCGTTGAGTTCGACCGAACGCTGGACTGCAATTCTCTCGATCGTGACCGAGACGCCGCGCGATGCCGAACGCCTGCGCAAGAATCCCCTTGGGGTCTATGTCCACGCTATCAACTGGTCAAAGGAGTTGAGTCAGTGACCAAGACGCCATCTGAGTTTCGTTTGAAACGTTTCCTCTCGCACAGCAAGCTCAATTCGCTTCGGTCCGAGTTGGTCAGCTCAAAACGAGCGCTTCTGTCCGTGCTCTTGCTTTGTTCATCGGCGCTCGCTGGGTGCGCGACTTATATACCGCCGGAGATCAGCTATGACGCGGAGGTCCCGGCGCTGCCGGCGACGCCGGTGGCTCTCGACGACAGATCGCGACCGCTTCACGTTCCACCCCTCTGGAAGCCGGCTTTCGGCGGCAAGTCGGGAGGGAAGGAAGACGCTGAACCCGTGAGCCGGGTCGAGACCGCAAACAGCGCAGCCCGGGTCGAACCGCGCAAGCGAGGGTATTTCAACGCAGCCCAGATCTACGCCTATAGCCCGGGTGCCCTCTATCAGATTTATGCCGCACCCGGGCAGATCACGGATATCGCACTCGAGGAAGGAGAGCAGTTGACGGGATCGGGGCCGATCGCGGCCGGAGATACTGTCCGCTGGGTCGTGGGCGACACCGAGAGCGGGAGCGGCGATACACGACGCGTCCATATCCTGGTCAAGCCGACCCGCGCATCGATCGAGACCAATCTTGTCGTCAACACCGACCGGCGCACGTACCTGATTGAGCTCCGCTCCCGCGAGCGGCCATACATGCCATCCGTTATCTGGTACTATCCTGAAACGGTACGCGAACGATCGCGTTCGGTCGCTCTGAAACCCGTTCTTCCCGATCCGGCACAGCGTATCTTCCGCTATGCCATCGAAGGCGACAGGCCTCCCTGGCGGCCGCTCGCCGCATATGACGATGGCCGCAAGGCCTATGTCGAATTCCCGCAAGGCATCGTGCAGGGCGAGATGCCTCCGCTTTTCGTCATCGGTCCAGACGGCAAGACTGAACTCGTCAACTATCGCGCTTACGGCAACGTATTGATCGTCGATCGGCTTTTTGCTGCCGCCGAACTGCGGCTTGGCGGCGAGCACCAGCAGAAGGTCCGTATTGTCCGGACCGACGGGAGGCCGTCGTCATGAATGTCAGAAATGGAAACGATCAGGAGCAAGCGGCGCAGCCTGAGACCCAAGAGGATCAGTCCGGAAGCTTTCGCTTGAGAGCGGAGCACCCGCGCGTGACGCGGTTGTCGCGGAAAGTACTGGCGGGAGGGAGCGCGGTCGCCCTCCTTGTCATCGGCGGAGCCGTGCTGTGGTCGCTGCAGAAGACTGGCCCTCGAGACCAGGCGGCCGATGAGCTTTACAGTACCGACCATCACAATGTCGCCGACGGTATTACAGGGCTGCCGAAGGACTATGCTGGCGTTCCACGCCAGCCAATCCCGCAACTGGGTCCGCCGCTTCCCGGGGACCTCGGTCGGCCGATCCTTGCCGCCCAAGGCCAGTCGCCCACGATCGGCGCTGATCCGGAACGGCAGCGCCGGGATCAAGAGATCGAAGCAGCCCGCATCAGCCATCTGTTCGCTTCGACCAATGGGAGAGAAGTGCGTGAGCCCACGGCTGCAGGTGTAGGGGGCGATCGCATCGTATCACAAAGCCCGACGAGTGCCAATGACGACGGATTTGTGCAGAATGGTCAGGACCGCAAGCTTGCCTTCGTGAACGCCTCTGTGGACCGCCGCACAGTCAGCCCTGATCGCGTCACCAAGCCAGTCTCACCGTATATCGTGCAGGCTGGGACGGTTATTCCGGGAGCCCTGATCACCGGAATCCGATCGGACCTTCCAGGCCAAGTGACCGCGCAGATCACCGAGAACCTTTTTGACACACCGACGGGCCGCTTTCTGCTTGTGCCCCAGGGAGCGCGTCTGATCGGGGTCTACGATAGTCAGGTCGCTTTCGGCCAATCCCGCGTCCAGCTGGTCTGGACCCGGCTGATCATGCCGAACGGACGTTCTATCGTTCTCGAGCGTCAGCCTGGCGCTGACACTGCCGGATATGCAGGCCTCGAAGACCAGGTCGACAATCACTGGGGTGAGCTGTTCAAGGCTGCGGCACTTTCGACGTTTTTGGCTGTCGGGACCGAACTGGGTGCCGGCTCGGACACCAACAGCAACGACAGCGCAATCATCCAAGCATTGCGGCACGGCGCCTCGGACTCGCTGAACCAGACCGGACAGCAGGTGGTTCGGCGCAGTCTCAACATCCAGCCCACGCTGACCGTACGACCTGGTTTCCCGGTTCGCGTTCTCGTCAATCGCGACCTCATACTTGCGCCATAGGGAGGATGAGCGATGCCGAAACTTAGAATAGGAGCGCTTCCAGACGACAAGCCGGTCAAGGTCACCACTGAGCTTCCGGCAGCGGTGCATCGGGATCTCGTTGCCTATGCAGTGGCTTTGGCACGCGAAAACGGGCAACGCGTCGATCCTACGAAGCTGATCGCGCCCATGCTGGCGCGTTTCATGGCTACTGACCGCGGATTTTCTAAACTGAAACGTGAAGGTCACGTACCGGCCGCCGGCGAAGGACAGTGATGCTCGTGGTTTCCTCGAAGCCATTGCCCACGCTAAATAGTTGCCAGCACAGCGAAGCGCTGCCGAGTTGGCATCAAGAGCTGAGATATGGCGACGCAAAGTGTGCTTTCGAGTTTGCCCGAAACAACTCCGATTACCAATTTTTCCCAGTTTTCAGCCGGGGGGCGCTAGGCGTCGACGTGCAGTTATTCGGTCATCTTTCGCGTTACACTGCTCCGGCCATCGACACTGAGAGGCACGTCACCCTCGATCGTGGCCCGACGTACGACTCGATGCTGGTTCCCGTAATCGTTGACCGCGTAATGATGCGTTGCGCGGTTATCCCACAGCGCAATATCGCCCTCTAACCAATTCCAACGCACAGTGTTTTCGGGCGCAGTGATGTGAGACTGGAGCAGATCGAACAGCTTTTGTCCATCGTATTTCCGGATTCCAATAAAGTCCTTCACCAAAGCGCCGAGCACTAGCGTCCGCTCGCCCGTTTCGGGATGGACGCGTACGACGGGATGCTCGGTCTCAAAAACTGTTCTGGTGAACACCTCGTCAAAATGTTTCTTGTCGACCTCGCGGACCCGCGCGATCCCGGCGTAATCGAAGACGTTGCTGTGAACGGCCCAGAGGGCCTCGGCAAGCCGTTGTAGCGGCGGCGGCAGACCAAGATAAGCAGCAGCGGTGTTCGACCATACGGTGTCGCCTCCGAACATTGGCATTACAACGGCCCGCAGGACCAAAATCTTGGGATAGGCGTCGGCGAAGGTCCCATCCGCATGCCAAACGTCGGCACGACCGCCGCCGCGAGTGGAGTCCAGTTCGAGGAGCGACGCCATCCCCTTGGTAGCACCGAGCATCGGATGTGGCACTAGCTTTCCGAGACGAGCGGCAAAGCGCTCATGCTCAGCGTCATTGAGATGTCCTTGATTGCGGAAGAAGATCACCTTGTGCTCGAGCAGTAAGCTGTTGATCGCGGCGATCGTGTGGTCCGGTAGGTCGCCTGATAGCTTGATATTTTTGACTTCGGCACCGATGCGCGCTGCACGTTTCACAACATCGGTGCTCGGAATGGCGCCTCCGATCAAAGCGTTTGTGCTCATCTTACTTTTCCAAGCCCTTGCAGTTCTTCCTCACCCCTTGGGATAAATGATCTTCAGCAAGCATCGTGCCAAGCAAAAGGCTAGCATGTACTCGATCATGGGCAGTAAACGAATCGTGGCATTTGGCGCGAGTCACTCGAACTGAGCCAGTGGTTGGGCCGAGTGACGAAAGAATTCGCTCACCGAGCCAACCCTTCGAATGTCGAATCGCGAAGCGACAGCAGGAGCGAGCAAACGGCAGATCTTGAGTTGGCAATAGTTTATGGTGCTCATGAATTATGTAGTCCGGCCCTGCCGCGCGGAAGCGCGCCTCGAAAACATATCATCCCACGATTGATACGTTGACGAACCGAGATTGCGGGCAAGTTCCGTCTCAACTGGCATGTCGCTCACTAGACGATGACGGTTCTTTCTGGGGACAAATCATTGGTGCATATACAAGCGTCGCGGCTCTTGCTTGCTCATGCTCCTAGACTGAGATGCGCGGCGCGCAACTGTCAAAATGTCGCTGACGTGAGTCTCCATTCCAAGTTGTTGTCACTTGTGCGCGACTTGGTTCAACAATGTAATTGCTTCCGGGGGCGAGATGGAGTTTGCAGAGCGTGAGCATTGCTGCCTCCGCGGCTCTTTTCTGGATTGCTTTGTTTTAAGCAATGGCCATCCCGGGCGGCGCAGGGAGCCGCAGAGTCGGATGGGCTTTCGAAAGTCTGGACACTTACTATGCGCGTTGTGCTGGACCTGACACCAGATTGTGCCGCTGTCAGAATACGGACAAGTGCCTGCACAGTGCGGCAAGCCCGAGCTGACGTTTCCGTTCGTGAATTTCGCGAGTTAATTGATGGCCCGACCGCTTGGATTCGTGAGAGCTGTAGATGTAAGATGGCTGCGGCACTGCTGGTCATGCACATTTTCGTCTCAGTCCTGAACCAAGATAAGAGCTGCAACTTCCTGGTCCCGTGCCAGTTTGCTCGCCGCTAGGCCGGTGGCGATACCAATACGATCAGGCGTGGGGCGGTTTTGGCTCATCTTGCGTTTGCCTTCGACCATGGTGATCGGGATGCGCACGCCGACGATTTCACGCAACTGGGCGCCGATGAAATCCGCGGGAGCATCGCTGACGGCCCAGGGCGTCGCACGTGATGTCTCATGGATATTCGTCAGACGCGTCACAACCTCAAGCAGGCGAGTGGGATCCTCGAAGAACTCAATCGGCCCATGGGCGTGGACCGCGATGTAATTCCATGTCGGAACCACATGTTCAGCTTGTCGCTTGCTAGGATACCAGGATGGCGTCGCATAAGCCTCTGCGCCAGTAAAGATCGCCAGAGCTTCTCCGATCGGGGCCGTGCGCCATTGCGGATTGCCCTTCGCCAGGTGCCCGTATAGTGCGCCGTGTTCGCCTTCGCTCTCGTCGAGGAAGAGCGGAAGAGGCGTCGCAAGTGGCCCATCTGATGTCGCTGTGACTAGGTTGGCCAATCGGGCGCAGCGGATTGTCGCTCGAATATTCTCGATGTCGTCATCTCGAAAGTGGGTTGGTATGTACATGAAGGCTCTCCGTTGGAGGTCGTCGAGATAGACGCAAGTCAATATGCGAGAAAACTGCCAGTTTTAGTCGCTCCCGTAGAGCTTCTCCGCTTCCTCTTTTGACGTGACGGCTTCGGATTTATTCGGGACGCGGGCAATTCCACTCAGCCGCTTCAGTCCGTCGAGCTGCCGTTGGGTGGGTGTTTCCGTAGCTATTTCCTGCGGGCTGAGCCGGGCATTCATGGACCTTCAGAGATCTTACTCCGGCTCGCCTGTATGAAGCGATCCGGCAGCTGTCGTTCGATTCGCACCGAATCGCGTTTTGGCGAATTAGTCCTTGATCTTGGCAAGATCGACGCCGCCCGCAAAGGCGTGTTCATCGTCTGAACTGCGTCGATGGGTACAAGTCGGAGGTGATCGCAACCAACCCATCAATTAAAACACGAGAGTTCCCGTCTATGGGGGACGCCCTCGCTCATGGGCAATCGGCCGAGGAGGTTGTCGAGGATTTTCCACCGTCGACGCGCGATCAGGTTGAGGCCGCGCTCGAATAAGCCGTAGCGAAGGTGCCCGTATCTCCCCGGTGTCTGAAGCGGGCGCTGGCAGAGCTACCCGGCCCTTGGGTTCGATGACGAAGCTGAGGCGGGCGAGGTTGCGCCGCGCCGGATTCCGCAACCGCGTATTTCATCGACGAGAACGCGGTTCTCGAGTTTGGCAATGGTGCCAACGCGAACGTGCGCAAGTAGCTGGCAACATGGTCCTAGATTAAAGCGCGCTCTGTGCTAGCGCGGTGCAGCCGGAACAGGAATTCGCCCGAGGGCGTCGCCGTGTGCAGGTTCTCGGTCAGCGAGTGGAACGCCACCCGATTGTCCTTCGAGCGAGGTCACGATGGCGAGCCGAGCAGCGCATCGCGCTGCAGGTCCGTGTTCTGAGACGCGCATGACGCCAACCAACATAGGCGGATACCCATCTGAAATAGGTTTCCGTATGGTAGCGCGAGGCGACAGAGTTTCCGCATATGTTTTGTGGCACCAGGCGCTTAGCTTAGGAGGCTACAAGATTTGGTAGCTGGCTAAAGCCAACTTGACGCCCTAGGATTCGGTCTCCTTCCCCGCGGCATCATCGACCAACAGAAGTGAACACAAGCGCACGTAAAGTCGGTGACCGCAGCGCCTGTGGGCACCTTGCGCCCCCTCCATCGCTTAGAGAGTGAAGTGCTACCGTGTCCGAACAACCCCTGCCGATGCTGCCGATGTGGCGCGTCGATCACATCGAGCCCTCGCCCGAGATGTTGGCGCTACGCGCCAACGGTCCGATACACCGCGTGCGCTTCCCGTCCGGCCACGAAGGCTGGTGGGTGACAGGCTACGACGAGGCCAAGGCGGCGCTGTCCGACGCGGCGTTCCGGCCGGCGGGAATGCCGCCGACGGCGTTCACCCCGGATTCGGTGATTCTTGGCTCGCCGGGGTGGCTCGTGTCGCACGAGGGGGGCGAGCATGTCCGGCTACGCACGCTCGTCGCGCCGGCCTTCAGCAGCCGCAGGGTGAAGCTGCTGACGCCGCATGTCGAGGCGATCGCTGCGCAGTTGTTCGAGAACCTGGCGGCCCAGCGCCAGCCCGCCGACTTGCGGCGCCACCTCTCGTTTCCGCTTCCGGCGATGGTCATCAGCGCCCTGATGGGCCTGCTCTACGAGGATCAGGCCTTTTTCGCTCCGCTGTCCGACGAGGTGATGACGCACCAGCATGAAAGCGGCCCGCGCAGAGCGTCGCGCTTGGCCTGGGAAGAACTGCGCGCCTACATTCGGGACAAGATGCGGGACAAGCGCCAGAATCCGGGCGACAACCTGCTGACGGATCTGCTCGCGGCGGTCGACCAGGGCAAGGCTGCCGAGGAAGAAGCGATCGGCCTGGCGGCAGGCATGCTGGTGGCGGGGCACGAGAGCACCGTCGCGCAGATCGAATGCGGCCTGCTGGCCATGTTCCGCCATCCGCAACAGCGCGAACGCCTGGTCGGCGATCCATCCCTGGGGGATAAGGCCGTGGAGGAAATCCTGCGCATGTATCCGCCGGGCGCGGGCTGGGACGGCATCATGCGCTATCCGAAAACCGACGTGACCATCGCGGGCGTGCATATTCCCGCCGAGAGCAAGGTGCTGGTCGGCCTGCCGGCAACGTCGTTCGATCCGCGCCATTTCGACGCGCCGGAAATCTTCGACATCGGGCGCCAGGAAAAGCCGCACCTGGCGTTCTCCTACGGTCCGCACTCCTGTATCGGCGGAGAGCTGGCCAGGCTGGAACTCAAGGCGGTGTTCGGTTCGATCTTCCAGCGCTTTCCCGCGCTGCGCTTGGCCGTCGCGCCCGAACAATTGAAGTTGCGCAAGGAGATCATCACTGGCGGGTTCGAGGAGTTCCCGGTTTTCTGGTGATGTGCGGACGCCGCTGGGGGGACGCAATCGTGTCCGCGGTTTGCCGGCGCACCTGCCTGCACCGCTCAGATCAGCCAGCCAACAGGTAACGAAGATGGACGTGCAAGAAACCACGGCAGCATGCCGGGACGCGTTCGCCGAACTGGCGTCGCCAGCGTGGATCCACGACCCGTATCCGTTCATGCGGTGGTTGCGCGAGCACGACCCGGTGCATCGCGCGGCGTCGGGCCTCTTTCTGTTGAGCCGCCACGCCGACATCTACTGGGCCCTCAAGGCCACGGGCGATGCGTTTCGGGGACCGGCGCCGGGCGAACTGGCGCGCTATTTTCCGCATGCGGCGACCAGCCTGTCGCTCAATCTGCTGGCCTCCACGCTAGCGATGAAGGACCCACCGACGCATACGCGTCTGCGGCGGCTGATCTCGCGCGATTTCACCATGGGCCAGATCGACAACCTGCGGCCGAGCATCGCGCGTATCGTCGAAGCGCGGCTGGACGGCATGGCGCCCGCTCTGGAGCGCGGGGAGGCCGTGGACCTGCATCGGGAATTCGCGCTGGCCTTGCCCATACTGGTCTTCGCCGAACTGTTCGGCATGCCTCAGGACGACATGTTCGGGCTCGCCGCGGGCATCGGCGCCATTCTGGAAGGCCTGAGCCCACACGCCAGCGATTCCCGGCTCGCCGCGGCGGACGCGGCCAGTGCCAAAGTGAAGGCCTACTTTGGCGCTCTCATACAGCGTAAGCGCACCGATCCGTGCCACGACATCGTGTCGATGCTGGTCCTCGCACACGACGATGATGTCGACACGCTTTCAGATGCGGAGTTGATCAGCATGTTGTGGGGCATGCTGCTGGGTGGCTTCGTCACCACTGCTGCGACCATCGACCATGCGGTCCTGGCGATGCTGGCCTATCCCGAACAGCGGCACTGGCTGCAGGGAGACGCCATGCGGGTGAAGGCATTCGTCGAAGAGGTCCTGCGTTGCGACGCGCCCGCCATGTTCAGCTCCATTCCGCGTATCGCCCAGCACGACATCGAATTAGGCGGCGTGGTGATCCCGAAGAACGCGGACGTGCGCGTGCTGATCGCGTCTGGGAATCGCGATCCCGACGCCTTCGCCGATCCCGACCGCTTCGATCCTGCCCGGTTCTACGGCACTAGTCCCGGCATGTCGACCGACGGGAAGATCATGCTGAGCTTCGGCCACGGCATCCACTTCTGCCTCGGTGCGCAACTGGCCCGGGTGCAGTTGGCCGAAAGTTTGCCGCGGATTCAGGCGCGCTTCCCCACGCTGACATTGGCCGAGCTGCGACCCGGGAGCCCTCCGCATTCCTTAGGACGTTCCGCGCGCTGCCGGTGCGGCTGCATGCGCAGGGGCTGCGATGCGAGTCTTAGTCGACCAGGATCTGTGCGGAACCAGCGGACAGTGCGCGGTGACGCTACCGGGTATTTTTCGCCAGCGCGAATCGGACGGCGTGGCCGAAGTGTGCGGGGCGACAGTTCCGCAGGCGCTGCGCGCGGCCGTGCGGCTCGCAGCCAGCCAGTGCCCGGTCGCCGCCATTCGGGTCATCAGAAGCGAAGCTAGCCGTGACGAGCGCGCCAGCGCCGACAGTGCGCCTTCTCCGGCGGACGCGGAGCGGCATGCCGCGAGAGACCAACGCAATCCAAGAGGACACGATGGGACGGTTTGAAGGCAAGGTGGCCGTGGTGACCGGCGCCGGCGCCGGGATCGGCAAGGCATGCGCCCTCGCAATCGCGCGCGAGGGCGGCAAAGTGGTGGTCGCCGACGTTGATGGTTCGGCGGCCACGGCTTGTACCGCCCAAATCGCGGCCGAGGCGGGCCACGCGCTGGCTCTGGCCATCAACATCGCCGAGGCGCAGGCTGTGGCAGCGCTGTTCGATGCGGCGGAGCGGCACTTCAGTGCGGTCGATCTCCTGGTGAACAATGCGGGCGCCATGCACCTGACTCCGCGTGACCGGGCGATCCTCGACCTGGACCTGGCGGTCTGGGATGAGACCATGGCAACCAATCTGCGCGGCACATTGCTCTGCTGCCGGCGGGCCATCCCAGGGATGATCGCCCGCGGCGGTGGCGCGATTGTCAACATGTCGTCGTGCCAGGGGCTCAGCGGTGACACCACGCTGACGTCCTACGCCGCATCGAAGGCGGCGATGAACATGCTATCGGCCTCGCTCGCCACCCAGTACGGTCATGCGAAGATCCGCTGCAACGCGGTTGCGCCGGGTCTCATCATGACCGAGCGTCTCCTGGCCAAGCTGGACGAGTGCATGCAACGGCATCTGCGCCGGCACCAGCTCCTGCCGCGCGTCGGCCGCCCCGAAGACGTGGCCGCTCTGGTGGCGTTCCTACTCTCTGACGATGCTGCGTTCATCACGGGCCAAGTGGTGTGCATCGACGGCGGCATGCTGGCGCATGTGCCGACGTACGCCGACGGTGGAAACAGCCGCGCCGCGCCGCCTTCCGGCGAGACCGCCGAAGCGGCTGCATCGTCGCGCTGGTGATGGACATGCTGCTCAACCCGCTGAACCGTCGAGATCGGCTGCGGCACGACATCCCGGTCGTGCCCGGCGCTTTCCCCTTGGTCGGGCACCTTCCCGCTATCGTCTGCGACCTGCCGCGCCTGCTGCGGCGTGCGGAACGGACGCTGGGCAGCCACTTCTGGCTGGACTTCGGCCCTGCCGGACACATGGTGACCTGTCTGGATCCGGATGCGATCGCACTGCTCCGGCACAAGGACGTGTCCTCGGCGCTAATCGAAGATATCGCGCCCGAATTGTTTTGTGGAACGTTGGTCGCCCAGGACGGCGGCGCGCACCGGCAGGCGCGCGGCGCGATCCAGGCGACGTTCCTGCCCACGGCGCTGACCCAGGCCGGCATCGGTGAGCTGTTCGCGCCCATCATCCGGGCGCGGGTGCAGAGGTGGCGCGACCGGGGCGACGTAACCATCCTGCGAGAAAGCGGCGATCTAATGCTCAAACTCATCTTCAGCCTCATGGGAATCCCCGCGCAGGACCTGCCGGAATGGCGTCGCAAGTACCGGCAACTGCTGCAGTTGATCGTCGCGCCCCCGGTCGACCTGCCCGGACTGCCCTTGCGGCGCGGCCGCGCCGCCCGAGACTGGATCGATGCGCGGTTGCGTGAGTTCGTTCGCGACGCGCGCGAACATGTCGCGCCCACCGGGTTGATCAACGACATGGTGAGCGCCTTCGATCGGAGCGACGATGCGCCCTCCGATGAGATCCTAGTCGCCAATATCCGCTTGCTGCTGCTCGGTGGTCACGACACCACGGCGTCGACTATGGCGTGGATAGTAATCGAGCTGGCGCGGCAGCCTGGGCTGTGGGACGCTCTGGTCGAGGAGGCGCAACGCGTGGGCGCGGTGCCGACCCGGCACGCGGACTTGGCGCAGTGTCCGGTCGCCGAAGCGCTGTTCCGCGAGACGCTGCGCATGCATCCGCCGACGCCGCTCCTGGTGCGTCGCGCAGTGCGTGAATTGCGACTCGGCCAACGGCGCATTCCCGCGGGCACTGATCTATGCATCCCGGTGCTGCATTTCTCGACCTCGGAGCTGCTGTACGAGGCGCCTCATCAGTTTCGCCTGGCGCGTTGGCTGGAACGCACCGAGCCTATCCGGCCGGTGGACATGCTGCAGTTCGGTACCGGCCCACACGTCTGCATCGGCTACCACCTGGCATGTCTGGAACTGGTGCAGTTCTGCATCGCCTTGGCGCTGACCATGCACGAGGGCGGGACGCGGCCGCGGTTGCTGAACGGCGTCGAAAAAGGCCGGCGCTATTACCCGACCGCACATCCGTCCATGACTATCCGCATCGGATTCTCATGAGCTGGCATCACATGCCCCTGTGGTGAGGCAGCGGCGCTGGCGAGGCGCGGGATTGCTGCACTCCCTGCGACGCAGACAACACCGCGGCGGCTCGCCTGTCAGGGACAAGGAATGAACAACATGCAGACCGGCTCTACGCCACAGGATGACAGAAGTGGTGATTCCGCGCTCGGCGGATTGGGCACGCAAGCGCGGGGCGCATCCGGCGGGCTGCTGCCCCAGATCTGGATGCATGAGGGCGCAAACCGGGTCGAACAGGTGCTGGCGCGTCTTCTCTGCGCCCAACACGACGGTGAGACCGAGCTGATGGCGGCGATGCGCTACGCCACCTTGCATGGCGGGAAGCGCACCCGCGGCTTGCTCTGTCTGGCTGCCGGCACACTGGCCGACGCGCCGGCGCACATGCTCGATGACGTTGGCGCCGCCATCGAGATGATACACGCCTGCACCCTGGTCCACGACGATCTGCCCGCGATGGACGACGACGTGCTTCGCCGCGGCCTTCCGACGGTGCACGTCAAGTTCGGCGAAGCTACAGCGATCCTGGTCGGCGATGCGCTGCAAGCGCACGCCTTCCTGACCCTGGCGAGCCTGGACGCGCCGGGCGACAACCGTATTGCGCTCGTGCGCGAACTGGCGCGGGCGGTGTCAGCCGAGGGTGCCGCCGGCGGGCAGGCCATGGATCTGTCTCTGGTGGGAAAGCACGTCGAGCTGGACAGGATCGTGGCGATGCACCGGATGAAGAGCGGAGCGCTAGTGCGCGCGTCCGTTCGCATGGGCGCTCTATGCGCGCTCGCGGAGAATGCCGCGCACGCTGCGCTGTACTGTGCGCTCGATCACTACAGCGCCTGTTTCGGCCTGGCGTTGCAGGTGATCGATGACATTCTCGACGTGACAGCGGATGCCGCGATGCTGGGCAAGACCCCCGGCAAGGACGCGGCGGCGCAGAAGCCGACCTGCGCGTCGATCATGGGACTGCAGGCAGCACGCCAGTTCGCGCTGGATCTGTTGCGCGATGCCGGGGACGCCATTGCGCCGCTGGGGCCGCGTGCGGAACGGTTGGCGCAACTCCTAGAGCGGGCCAACGCGTATCTCTTCAAGCACGCGCCATGCGCATGAGCGCGCCCGTCCGGATGGAGACGCCCTCGTGCCGCTGCGATCGACCGGCGAGAGATACATGCTGCACTTTGTCCGAGTCGCGGTGCCGATCGTCCGCCCCGGCGCACGCGGCGCCCCGCGCGCAAGCCTACGCGGCGGACCGGCGCGAGCATTGGGGACCTCGCCGCGCCGGAGCAGGGCGGCCGTCCGGCGCTGCCTACGCGACGAGCATGCGGGCGACATGGACTGCGTCTGCCCGATCCCGGTTCTCTTCAATCGTCTGCATAAGGAACATCCATCGTGAACGCGCTGTCCGAACAGATTCTTTCCGAATTGCGCGGCCTGCTGAGCGAAATGAGCGATGGCGGCAGCGTCGGTCCGTCGGTCTACGACACGGCGCGGGCGCTGCGCTTCCACGGCAACGTCAACGGTCGGCAGGACGCATACGCGTGGCTCATCGCGCAGCAACAGGCCGACGGCGGATGGGGAAGCGCGGACTTCCCGCAGTTCCGGCATGCGCCCACCTGGGCAGCGTTATTGGCATTGCAGCGTGCCGATCCTCTTCCCGGTGCTGCCGACGCTGTCCGGGCTGCAATCCGGTTCCTCCAGGTCCAACCCGATCCCTACGCGCATGCGGTGCCAGAAGACGCGCCGATCGGCGCGGAGTTGATCCTGCCGCAGTTTTACGGTGAGGCCGCATCCTTGCTGGGTGACGCGGCGTTTCCGCGCCATCCAGCGCTGTTGCCGTTGCGACAAGCGTGCCTGGACAAGCTGCGGGCATTGGCGATGTTGCCGAGCGGTCATCCGTTGCTGCACTCCTGGGAAGCCTGGGGGACGTCGCCGACGACCGCATACCCGGATGACGAGGGCAGCATCGGCATCAGTCCGGCGGCCACCGCCGCGTGGCGTGCGTACGCCGTGACGCGGGGAAGCACGCCACAGGTCGGGCGCGCGGATGCGTATCTCCAGATGGCATCGCGGGCGACGCGCAGCGGCATCGAAGGCGTCGTTCCCAACGTGTGGCCGATCAATGTGTTCGAGCCATGCTGGTCGCTGTACACCCTTCATCTGGCCGGGCTGTTCGCGCATCCCGCGCTCGCCGAGCCGGTCCGCGTGATTGTCGCGCAGCTCGACGCTCGCCTGAGCGTGCGCGGTCTGGGTCCGGCCTTGCATTTCGCGGCTGATGCGGACGACACCGCCGTTGCGTTGTGTGTCCTGCACATTGCAGGCCGCGACGCGGCGGTCGATGCGTTGCGCCATTTTGAAATCGGCGAGCTGTTCGTCACCTTTCCCGGCGAGCGCAATGCCTCGCTGTCGACCAACATCCACGCCCTGCATGCGTTGCGACTGTTGGGAAAGCCCGCCGCCGGCACCAGCGCCTATGTCGAGGCCAATCGCAACCCGCACGGTCTATGGGACAACGAAAAATGGCACGTTTCGTGGCTGTATCCCACCGCGCATGCGGTCGCTGCGCTGGCGCAAGGCAAGCCCCAGTGGTGGGATGAGCGCGCGCTGGCGGCGCTGCTGCAGGCGCAGCGCGGCGAGGCGGCTGGGCGGCCGCCGCGGAGGCCATCGGTGCGGCCGGCGCGCTGCTGCGCGCGCTACTTCCGCCGTTCACGACCGGCGAGCCGCCGCCATTCTGCTCCAGCATCCGGATCGCCTCGTCCGGCGTCGGCAGGTCGGCGACATAGGCGATGCGCACCAGCACCATCTCGGCGGCCGCGGCGGGACGCGTCGCAGCCTGCACCTCGGTGATGCCCTTGAGCAGCATCTGCCACATCCGCGACAGCACCCGCATCGAGATCTTGGAGGCGAAATCCCTCGCACGGACGCGCTCGGTCTCGCCATAGGCGACGTTGTCGGCGGTCGCCGGCACGATCTTCACGCGGGTGACGAAGTTCACGAACTCGGCGAGATCGGACAGCACGACGATCGGATCGGCACCGACATCGTACTGGTCGCGGAACTCCTTGAAGGCGGCGGCGATGTCGCCGCGGACCAGCGAATCAAAGAGGTCGATGACGCGGGTGCGGTCGGCGAGGCCCAGCATCTGCCTGACCGCGTCGGCCTTCACCTGGCCCGCCGCATGCGCAATCGCCTGGTCGAGCAGCGACAGAGAGTCGCGCACCGAGCCTTCCGCCGCGCGCGCGATGATGCCGAGCGCTTCCGGCTCGATCTCGACGCTCTCCTTGGCGGCAATGTTGGCGAGGTGCTTCATCAGCACGTCGGCCTCGACGCGGCGCAGGTCAAAACGCTGGCAGCGCGACAGCACGGTGACCGGAACCTTGCGGATCTCGGTCGTCGCGAACACGAACTTGGCGTGCTCCGGCGGCTCCTCCAGCGTCTTCAGGAAGGCGTTGAACGCCGCCGTCGACAGCATGTGGACTTCGTCGATGATGTAGACCTTGTAGCGGGCGCTGGCCGGCGCATAGCGCACGCTGTCATTGATCTGGCGGACGTCGTCGACACCGGTGTGCGAGGCCGCGTCCATCTCCAGCACGTCCATGTGCCGGCTTTCCATGATCGCCTGGCAATGCACACCCAAGGTCGGCATGTGGATGGTCGGGCCCTTCACCGAGCCATCCGGCATCTCGTAGTTGAGCGCACGGGCCAGGATGCGCGCGGTGGTGGTCTTGCCGACGCCGCGGACGCCGGTGAGGATCCAGGCCTGCGGAATCCGCCCGGTCTCGAACGCGTTGGAGACGGTGCGGACCACGGCCTCCTGGCCGATCAGGTCGTCGAATGAAGAGGGGCGGTATTTGCGCGCCAGCACCCGGTAGGGGGCATTGGCCTGGCCGGCGCTATCGGGGTTCGGAGGGGCGCCAGCGTCGGTCATCGGTCGATCCGCAATGAAATGTCTCTCGGCCGGCTTTTGCGGAAAGGAGCGCGCTGGCGGGAGGCCCGCCGGCGCAATTCGCTCGGAAAAACAGGTAGGAGACTGACGAGCGACCCGATCCGGACCTCGTTAGGGCTGCTTCCTTCCGGACCTGACCCGGTTGGCGAGTGGCTCGTCCACCGCCAATCTCCCGGTCCCTATTTGGGGCCAAAGGAAGCGGAAAGCAAGCGGGTATCGGCTCGAACCAGCGGGGTTTGCCCAGCATCCGGGCAAATCCGGATCTGCCCAGCCGATAGGCTGTGCTTTCACTGATGGGACCACCTTGCTAAGAACGCTGCCGGAACTCCACCCAACCAGAAAAGCGATTGATCCCAATGGTTACACGTCGTGATGTTGCATCGATTGTCGGACTTGGCGCGGTGACCGCGGCCGCGCTGGCCGCCCCGGCCGTGGCCCAGACCGCGGCGACCCGAACGAATCTACCTTCGCCCGCATCCGTCGCACCAAGAAGATGCGGATCGGTGCGGTCGGCGGCGGCGCGCCCTATTACATGAAGGACCTCGCCACCGGCCAGTGGAAGGGTTTCTACATCGACATCGCCAAGGGCCTCGCCGACGACATGGAGGCCGAGCTCGAGATCACCGAAACCACCTGGGGCAATTCGGTGCTCGATCTACAGTCCAACAAGATCGACATCTTCTTCGGCCTCAACCCGACGCCGAAGCGCGCGCTGGTGGTCGACTTCTCGGTGCCGGTCTTCAACAACGCCTTCGGCATCCTCTGCAAGAAGGACTTCAAGCCGAAGACCTGGGCCGAGCTGAACTCGCCGGACGTCAAGATCGCCGTCGACCAGGGCTCCTCGCACGACCAGGTCGTCAGCCGCCTGACGCCAAAGGCGCAGATCTCGCGCCTGAAGACCGCCGACGATGCCACCGCCGCGCTGCAGACCGGACGCGTCGACGCGCAGTGCCTGATCACCATGCTCTCGCTGACCGTCTTGAAGAAGAACCCCTCGCTCGGCCAGTTCGTGCTGCCGACGCCGATCTTCGCGACCACGTCCAACGCCGGCTTCCGCCGCGAGAACGACAAGACCTTCCGCGACTACGTCAACACCTGGATCGACTTCAACAAGGGCCTCGGCTTCATCCGCAACGCGATCATCACGAATATGGAGCTGGTGGGCGTGACGGAAGCGGACATTCCGCCGGGCGTGTCGTTGTAAATTTTCACACTGTCATTCCGGGGCGATGCGCTGCATCGAACCCGGAATCTCGAGATTCCGGGTTCGCCCTTTCGGGCGCCCCGGAATGACGGCACCGACGACGAGTAATCGCACGCATGTATCAGTGGGACTTCGGCATCCTCTGGAGCTATCGCTGGCTCTTTCTCAACGGGCTCGGCGTCACCGTCGGCTTCACCATCGTCATCGTCGTGTGCGGGCTGCTGTTCGGCCTGCTCGGCGCGTTCGGCAGCCTGTCGCGGTTCAGGGCCGTGCGTCTCACAGCCCTCGCCTTCATCGAGGCGTTCCGCTGCACGCCGATCCTGGTGCAGCTGATCTGGTTCTATTACGCGCTGCCGATCCTCGCCGGCGTCGAGATGACACCGATCACCGCATCGGCGCTGGCGCTCTCGCTCTATGGCGGCTCGTTCTATTCGGAGATCATCCGCGGCGGCATCATCTCGATCGACAAGGGCCAGTCGGAAGCCGGCGCCGCGCTCGGCATGACGCCGGGCCAGAGCATGCGGCGCATCGTGCTGCCGCAGGCGATCAAGCGCATGATCCCGGCCCTGATGAACCAGTCGATCATCCAGTTCAAGAACACCTCGCTGGTCTCGGTGCTGGCGGTGCCTGATCTGGTCTATCAAAGCCAGGTCGCGGCCCATGACAGCTACCGGCCGCTGGAGACCTACACGGCGGTCGCGGTCGCCTATGCGGCGATCCTGATCCCGCTCACCATCATCGTCCGCCGCGGCGAGAAGCGACTGGCGGTGAGCGAATGAGCGAGCCATCCAAGAACATTTCGAAAATCGAGATCCGCAGCCTGCGCAAGAGCTTTGGCAGCAACGAGGTTTTGAAGAACATCAACCTCGACGTCGCCAAGGGCGGCGTCGTCGCGCTGATCGGCCCGTCCGGCTCCGGCAAATCGACGCTGCTCCGCTGCATCAATCTCTTGGTCGTGCCCGACGGCGGCAGCGTCCGCGTCGGCGACACGCGCTTTGCGTTCGGTGAAGGCACCAAGCTGCCCGATGTGAAGACTCTCGCAAAGTTCCGCGCCACCACCGGCATGGTGTTCCAGCACTTCAACCTGTTTCCGCACATGACGACGCTGCAGAATGTGATGGAAGGGCCGGTCACCGTGCGCCGCATGGCCAAGGCGGACGCCGAGAAGCTCGCGCGGGCCCAGCTTGCAAAAGTCGGCCTTGCCGAGAAGGCCGACCAATATCCGGCAACGCTCTCCGGCGGACAGAAGCAGCGCGTCGCGATCGCGCGGGCGCTGGCGATGGAGCCTGATGTCATGCTGTTCGACGAGGCCACCTCGGCGCTCGACCCTGAGCTCGTCGGCGAGGTGCTCAATGTGATGCAGCGCCTGGCGTCCGAAGGCATGACCATGGTGATCGTGACCCACGAGATTGCCTTCGCCCGCGAGGTCGCCGACCGCCTGATCTTCATGCGCGACGGCGTCGTCGTGGAGGAAGGCCCGGCGCGGCAGGTGATCGACAATCCGCAGCAGGCCGCGACGCGCGCCTTCCTCAGCCATTTCCACCGCACCGGCGCGTTGCCGCCGGCCAACGCGACATCGTGATGCCTGATATCGATCGCGCCTATCTCGTCACCGGTGCCGCCAGCGGCATCGGCCGCGCCACCGCAAAATTGCTGGCGGCGCCCCGCACCGCGCTGCTGCTGCACACGCGCTCGAACGCGGAAGGTCTCGACGCCACTGCGGCAGAGGCTGAAGCGAAGGGCGCTATCGTCGCAAAGTGCCTCGGCGATCTCGCCGAAGAGGCTGCTGCCGCCAACGCCATCGCCGCCGCGCAAACCGCCTTCGGCCGGCTCGACGGATTGATCCTCGTCGGCGGCCACGCCCGCCGCGGCAGCGCGATCGGCACGCCGGCGGATCAATTCCGCCAGGCGATGGATGAATCCGCACTGGCCTTCACCCGCATGGTCGAGGCCGCGCTGCCGCTGCTGCGGGCAGGACGGGACGCGCGGATCGTCGCGGTATCGTCCTTCGTGGCGCACGCGATGCGGCCCGAATTCGCGCCGTTTGCGGCCACCGCGGCAAGCCGCTCCGCGCTGGAGGCGCTGGTGCGGCTCACCGCGGTCGAGCTTGCGAAAGACGGCATCGCCGTCAATGCTGTTTCACCGGGCCTCATCGTCAAGGACAAGCCGAGCGAAAGCCGGCTGTCGCCCGAGCAGATCGCCGCGACCGAAGCGCTGATCCCGATGCGCCGCCGCGGGCGGCCTGAGGAAGTCGCCGAGATCATCGCCTTCCTGGCGTCACCGAAGGCGTCCTACGTCACCGGCCAGGTCTGGCACGTCAATGGAGGCCTGACATGAGCGAAGCAACCATCGAACGCATCAGGCTGTTCCTGATCGAAAGCCCGATCAAGATGGCGCGCCTGCAGGGCGTCGGCAACGTCAAGGGCTCGGTGAAACGTGTGCTGCTCGAGCTCACTTCCAGCGACGGCGTCGTCGGCTGGGGCGAAGCCGCACCGTGGGAAGTGTTCACGGGAACGCCGGAGGCCGCGTTCTCCGCGCTCGACATTTACTTAAGGCCGATCCTGCTCGGCAAACCCGTGCGCCGCATCCGCGCGCTGATGACGGAGCTCGACCGCGCGCTGGTCGGACATGCCGAGGCGAAGGTCGCCATCGAGATGGCGCTGCTCGACATCGTCGGCAAGTCGTCGGGCCTGTCGGTTGCCGACCTGCTCGGGGGCCGCGTACGCGACACCATTCCCCTGTCATTCTCCATCGCTGATCCCGATTTCGCCGCTGACCTCGAGCGCATGCGAAAGATGGTTCCTGAAGGCAACGTCATCTACAAGGTCAAGACCGGCGTAAAACCGCATCACGAGGATCTCGATCATCTCGCAGCGATCCGGAAAGAGTTCGGCGACAAGGTCGATCTGCGCGTCGACTACAACCAGGCGCTGGCGCCGTTCGGCGCGATCAAGATCCTGCGCGATATCGAAGAGTTCGCGCCGACCTTCATCGAGCAGCCGGTGCCACGCAAATTTCCCGACGTGATGGCGCAGCTCACCGCGGCGCTGGAAACGCCCGTGCTTGCGGACGAAAGCTGCTTCGACCGCCGCGACATGATGGAGGTGGTGCGCCGCGAGGCGGCCGATGCCGTCTCGATCAAGCTGATGAAGGCCGGCGGCCTGTTCGAGGCGCAGGCGATCATGGCGATCGCCGACATCGCCGGCCTGCCCGGCTATGGCGGCACGCTGTGGGAGGGCGGCATTGGCCTTGCCGCCGGCACGCAGCTGATCGCGGCCACACCCGGCATCTCGCTCGGCTGTGAATTCTACATGCCGCATCACGTGCTGACCGAGGATGTGCTGGAAGAGCGCGTGGCGAACCGCGCCGGTCACGTCGTGGTGCCCGATGGTCCCGGCCTCGGCATCCGTGTCAGCGAAGCCTCGGTCCGCGCCAATGCGCGGGTGCTGGCGGAGGCGTAAGCCACCGGCGCGGCCACAAACTCGGTCGTCGTCCCGGGCAAGCGTCAGCGCAGACCCGGGACCCATAACCACGGGAAAAGTTGCGGCGCGAGCTGGCAACCACGAGTCTTCGCCAAATTTCTTCCTGTGGTTATGGGTCCCGGATCGGCGCTCCGCTTCGCTGCGCTTGTCCGGGACGACGACCGTCTATGCAATGGCAGCGGAGCCTTAACCTTCCCCTCGCTAACCCCGTATCGTATGGTCCGACCCAACCAGCCCGCCCCACGGGCCATCCGGAAACGCATATGTCTGATCCCGCCTGGTCGCTGCATTCCCGCCTGAAAGAGGACACCATCGACATCGGCGATCTGCCGCTGTCGAAGGTGCTGGTCATCAAGGACGCGCATTATCCCTGGCTCTTGCTGGTGCCGCGACGGGTCGATGCGGTCGAGATCATCGATCTCGACGAGGTGCAGCAGGCGCAACTGATGACCGAGATCTCTCGCGTCTCGCGCGCGCTGAAGGAGATCACCAAATGCGACAAGCTCAATGTCGCAGCGCTCGGCAACCTCGTGCCGCAGCTTCACGTTCACATCATCGCACGCCGCACCAGTGACGCCGCCTGGCCGCGGCCGGTCTGGGGCGTGATGCCGCCGCTGGCACACGATGCCGCAGAGGTTCAGAATTTCATCAGCGCGCTTCGCCGAAAAATCTGGTTGGGTTGAAAGAATAACAATGTCAGCATTCGACGCATTTCCGCTGGGGCAGCCGGCCTTCGTCACCAATGTCCTCGATCGCGCCGCGCATCTGCGCCGCGACGACGAAAAACTGTTCGCGCTGGAGCAGAAGTCCTCATCGCGCGCCTATGTGGTCTACCGCGACTCGCTGCTGGTGAAGCGCGACGGCGACAAGGCGCGCGCGCTGCTCGGAATCGACGAGGCGCTGAAATGCGGCGCCAATCCCGGCACGATCTTTCTGGGCCTGCGCGACGGTGCCGCGATGTTCGGCATGGGCCTGTCGCAGGCCGCCGCCGAAAAGCTGATCGGCCGCGAGGACTACACCGTCACCGAGCTGCGCGGCATGGCAATGCAGGGCGTGGTTCCGCCCGACGAGCTCTCGGCGATCGCGATGGCGAAGTCGATGGTCAGCTGGCATCAGCGCCATGGCTATTGCGCCAATTGCGGCGCGCGCAGCGCGATGAAGGAAGGCGGCTGGAAGCGCGAATGTCCCGCTTGCAAGGCCGAGCACTTTCCGCGCACCGATCCGGTCGTGATCATGCACGTGGCATCAGGCGAGAAATGCCTGCTCGGCCGCCAGAAGCAATTTCCGCCGGGCATGTTTTCGTGCCTCGCCGGCTTCGTCGAGGCCGCCGAGACGATCGAGGACGCGGTGCGCCGCGAGATATTCGAAGAATCCGGCATCCGCTGCACCGACGTGCAATATTACATGACGCAGCCGTGGCCCTATCCGTCGTCCCTGATGATCGGCTGCAGCGCGCGGGCGCTGAACGAGGACATCGTCGTCGATCACTCGGAGCTCGAGGACGCGCGCTGGTTCACGCGTGAGGAGGCGGCGAAGATGCTGATGCGGACGCATCCCGACGGGCTCGCCGGTCCGCATCCCTTCGCCATCGCCCATCACCTGCTCGGCCGCTGGGTGCACGACAAGAGCTGACCGCCGATGGCGCTACCTGCGACCGCGCCGCGCATCCTCTGCATCGGCATTCCCGTGCGCGACCTGACGTTTCGCGTCGATTCCGTGCCTGCGCGCGGCAGCAAGGCCAATGCCAGCCATCTCGCGGAGATCTGCGGCGGCAATGCGCTCAATGCCGCGATCGCGATTGCGCGACTTGGCGGCCGCGTCTCTTTCGCCGGACCGATGGGCGACGCCGACGAAACATCGAGCGGCTTCATCCTCGCGCGGATGGCCGCCGAGGGCATCGAGACCACGCACATCGTGCGCATGCCGGGTCTCATGACGCCCGTCTCCGCGATCATGATCGATGCGAGCGGCGAACGGACGCTGACCATCTATCGCGATCCCGGCCTGTGGCACGTGACATTGCCCGACGCCGGCGAACTGCTCGCCGATTGCCAGGCGCTGCTGGTCGAGAGCCGCTGCGGCGCCTTTTGCATCGATCTCTGCACTGAAGCACGCCGACGCGGCATTCCCGTCATCGTCGGCGTCGATCGCGCCATGTCGTTGCAGGACGGCCTGCTCACCGCCGCCTCGCACCTGCTGTTTTCGAGCGAGCAAATGCAGGAGACCGCCGGCATCGCTGAGGACGGCGACGCCTTGAAACGCCTCGCCGCCCTGACACTGGCCTTCCTCGCCGCCACCCGCGGCCCCCGCGGCACGATCTGGCTGAACGAGGCGGGCGCGCTGGAGGAGACGGCGGCCTTCCCGGTCGAGGCGGTCGATACGCTGGGCGCCGGCGACGTGTTCCACGGCGCCTTCACCCTTCGCCTCGCCGAGCGGGGCGACGTGCGGGAGGCGCTGCGATTCGCCGCGGCCGCCGCAGCGCTGAAATGCAGCCGCCATGGCGGCGGCCTGGCCGCCCCGCAACGTATTGAAGTTGAAGAGTTTTTGCGCCGCCTGCCCTAGAGCAATTCCATGGATGCGCCGAGATTATGGGCTTGCTGTGGAAGGATTTTCTCTATATCAGGGAAATCAGCCCCTGAAATGGAACAAAGTTCTTCAAATGACTGACCTCGCTGTCCAGATCCCCGAGACCAGCCGCCGCCTCGACGCCATCGACCGCAAGATCCTGATGGTACTCCAGGAGGATGCCTCCCTCTCCGTAGCCGAGATCGGCGACCGTGTCGGCCTGTCCTCGACCCCCTGTTGGAAGCGCATCCAGCGCCTCGAGGCCGACGGCGTGATCCTGAAGCGGGTCGCTCTCGTCGACCAGAACAAGATCGGGCTCGGCATCTCCGTGTTCGTCTCGGTCGAGAGCGCCGATCATTCCGACGCCTGGCTGAAGAAGTTCGCCGAAGCCGTCAGCGCGATGCCCGAGGTGATGGAATTCTACCGCATGGCCGGCGACGTCGATTACATGCTGCGCGTCGTGGTCGCGGACATGCAGGCCTATGACGTGTTCTACAAGAAGCTGATCAGCGCCGTGCCGCTGAAGAACGTCACCTCGCGCTTCGCGATGGAGAAGATCAAGTCGGTGACCGCGCTGCCGATCCCGGCGGTGGTGGCGGCGTAGGCTTCAGAGTTCACCACGCGAAAGCTGTCATCGCCCGCGAAAGCGGGCGATCCAGTATTCCAGAGACAGTGCGTGGATACGGAGAAGCCGCGGCGTACTGGATGCCCCGGTCAAGCCGGGGCATGACGGCGGAGGATGAAGGTGGCCGTCCAGCTGACGTCGCACCTCAAATCGTCTGATTGTACGCGCCGACCTCGGGATGGGTGCGCAGCACGCTGTTCACCATCTCGAACATGTCGTGCATGCGCTGCTCGGAGACCGGGCTTTCGACCACGACGACGAGCTCGGGCTTGTTGGAGGAGGCGCGCACCAAACCCCAGCTGCCGTCCTCGACGGTGACGCGCACGCCGTTGACGGTGACGAGATCGCGGATCGACTGACCGCCGATCTTCGCGCCCTTGGCCTGCAGGTCCTCGAAGTGCTTCACCACCTTGTCGATCACACCGTATTTGACCTCGTCGGCGCAATGCGGCGACATCGTCGGCGACGACCAGGTTTTCGGCAGCGCATCCTTCAGGTCCGCCATCGACTTACCGGGGGCGCGGTCGAGCATGTCGCAGATCGCGATCGCCGAGACCAGGCCGTCGTCGTAGCCGCGGCCATAGGGCTTGTTGAAGAAGAAATGGCCAGACTTCTCGAAGCCGGCGAGCGCGCCGGTCTCGTTGGTGCGGCGCTTCATGTAGGAATGGCCGGTCTTCCAATAGGCGGTCTTCGCGCCCTGCTTCTGCAGCACCGGATCGGTGACGAACAGGCCGGTCGACTTCACGTCGACGATGAAGTGCGCGTCCTTGTGGATTGCCGACATGTCGCGCGCCAGCATCACCCCGACCTTGTCGGCGAAAATCTCCTCGCCGGTGTTGTCGACGACGCCGCAGCGGTCGCCGTCGCCGTCGAAGCCGAGGCCGACATCGGCCTTGTGATGCAGCACGGCGTCGCGGATCGCGTGCAGCATCTCCATGTCTTCGGGGTTCGGATTGTATTTCGGGAAGGTGTGGTCGAGCTCGGTGTCGAGCGGGATCACCTCGCAACCGATCGCTTCCAGCACCTGCGGCGCGAACGCGCCGGCGGTGCCATTGCCGCAAGCCGCGACGACCTTGAGCTTGCGCGTCAGCTTCGGGCGGCCAGTGAGATCGGCGATGTAGCGCGCCGGATAGTTTTCGTGGAACTGGTAGGAGCCGCCGGCCGTGTTCTTGAATTCGGCGTTGAGGACGATCTCCTTCAGCCGCGTCATCTCGTCGGGACCGAAGGTCAGCGGACGGTTGGCACCCATCTTCACGCCGGTCCAGCCATTGTCGTTGTGCGAGGCCGTGACCATGGCAACGCAGGGCACGTCGAGATCGAACTGCGCGAAATAGGCCATCGGGGTCACGGCGAGGCCGATGTCGTGCACCTTGCAGCCCGCCGCCATCAGGCCGGAGATCAGCGCATATTTGATCGAGGCCGAATAGCCGCGGAAATCATGGCCGGTGACGATCTCCTGCTTGACGCCGAGCTCGGCGATCAACGCGCCCAGCCCCATGCCAAGCGCCTGGATTCCCATCAGGTTGATTTCCTTCTGGAACAGCCAGCGCGCGTCGTATTCGCGAAAGCCGGTCGGCTTCACCATCGGCTCGGATTCGAAGCCGTAGGTATTGGGCAAAAGTACGGATTTCGGCTTGGGAAACATTGAGACAATCTCGCGAATGGCTGGGATTGCCGCAGCCTTAGCGAATGCCGGGCTGCAGCGGAAGGAGGGAATGGCAGCTTATGGCTGATAATTGCGGCAGTTTGGTAACGGGAAAACCTTACTGTTGCTTCGCGATGCGCGCATCGTGCGGACGAAGCGCGGCAGAAATCTCGGCCAGGATTTGATCCGTTTCAGGCGGATGCGCATATTGTGCTTCACAATCTCTGATCGAGAATTCGTGTTGCAACCAATCCGCCTCGGCGCCTTTATCCAATCAGGATTACTCCGTCTCGCCCGGTAAGCGATCCACAATCGCCATGGTGGGGGGACGCGGCCAGCTGATCATTAGAGAATTAAGTCAAGCCTCCTCTCGAGCTCTCTCCTCGACGTAACGCGTAGGAGACAAAGCATGCGCATGGCACCGATCCTGGCTGCGATGGCAGCCGGCGTGACCTTGTCGATCTGCCAAACGATGACCGCTCATTCGGCCAACGAGAGGTTGTCTGGGCCGCCGACCAGTGCCTCGCCGGCGCCCCTCCACCTCAGGTTCGGCGATCTGACGCTTCCGCCGATGGCATATACGAAGTTCTGCCTGAACTACCGGGACGAGTGTCGCCCTCGCCTGCTGTTTCGTGGCGGTCCGGTTCACTTGACCGAGGCACGATGGAAGGATCTGAAAGAGGTCAACGAGACCGTAAACAGCAGCATCGTCCCGGAGCCGAACGAACTGGGTCTCGCCGCAGAAACCTGGCTGATCGATCCCGCGCGCGGCGACTGCAACGACTACGCCGTCAGCAAGCGCCACCGGCTCCTGAGTCGAGGCTGGCCCCAGCGGGCGCTTCTGCTCGGCGAGGTCGTGACCGTCTGGGGCAAGCGTCACCTGGTGTTGGTCGTTCGAACCCAGAGCGGCGATCTGGTGCTGGATAATCTGACGGCGCAGATCAGACCTTGGCCGCGCGCACCCTACCGCTGGATTCGCATTCAATCGCCGAGCGACCCGCGATATTGGAACTTCGTCGCACCCCGCAGCGTGTAGGGCTTCGCTTCGCCGTCAGGCCGGTGGATGGAGGCGCGTGCCTACTGCTCCAGCACCATCTGGCCGTTGGCGTATTCGAAGCGCTTGAGGCGGGACAGGAAGGAGAGGCCGAGCAGGTTCTCCGACAGCGCCTCGTCGGGAAGCACCATGGCATCGACGTCGCGCACGACGAGGCCGCCGACATCAAGCATGGCGATGCGGGTGCGCGCGGCCTTGATGGTCCCGTTGGCGGTGGAGACGGTGGCGTTGTACTCGCTGCGCGACGGGCGCAGGCCGAAGCGGGCCGCAGAGGTCTCGTTCAGCGCGACGACGGAAGCGCCGGTGTCGACCATGAAGCCGATGCGCTGGCCCTCGATCCGGCCCTCGGTCTGGAAATGACCGCGGCCATCGCGCGGGATGTTGAGCGTGCGGCCGCCGGCCGGCGCCGTGGCCGCAAGAGCGACCGTCGTGCGCGGCGCGGAGGTCGCGGACGCCGAGCTCATCTTGTCCGCCATCTGCGCCATGAAGGTGCCAAGGCCGATCATGACGGCCGCGATGATCATAATGTTACGCATCACACCACTTCCGAGCCGGAAAGCCCGATTTCACCACGCCACACGCCCGCCCGCGAGCGACGCCGCGGGCAGAGCGGTGCCATTTTGACGAAAAGGATGAGCGAACGGTTAATGCGGAAGCTTGAACCTCTTCCCGCAGGCTACGCATCGTGCGCTCGGGGCGCCGACAGTCTCCACAACGTCATGGCCGGGCTTGTCCCGGCCATCCACGTCTTGCCATGCAGCACAAAGAACGTGGATGCCCGGGACAAGCCCGGGCATGACGAGAATGTTCAAACGCGATCGCCCTGCCGCCTGCGGGCGAGGGAGACCGCATCTCACGTCCCGCGCGGCTTCGCGCGTCTTGTCGGCACGGCGCTGGCGGGATCGTCCGGCCAGGGATGGCGCGGGTAGCGGCCGCGCAAGTCGGAGCGGACCGCGGCATAGCTGCCGCGCCAGAAGCCGGGCAGATCGCGCGTCACCTGGACCGGGCGCTGCGCCGGCGACAGCAGTTCCAGCACCAGCGGCACCTTGCCGGCGGCAATCGAGGGATGGACGTTGAGACCGAACAATTCCTGCAGCCGCACCGCGATGGTCGGCCCCTGCCCCGCCTCATAGTCGATCGCGAGCACGCTGCCGGTCGGCGCCTCAAAATGCGTCGGCGCTTCGCGGTCGAGCCGCGCGCGCATCTCCCATGGCAATAGCGCCATCAATGCGTCGGAGAGATCGCCCGGCGAGATGTCCTTGAGCGCGATCTTGTCGTAGAGCGCCGGCACCAGCCAATCGTCGCGCCGCGCGATCAGCCCGTCGCCCGACAGATCGGGCCAGCTTTCGCCTTCGGCCTTGCGCAGGAACATCACGCGGTCGCGCCATTGTTTGGCGGCCTTCGACCAGGGCAGCCGGTCGAGGCCCACCGCGATCAGCCCGTCGGCAAAAATGTGCGCGGTGTCCTCCGAGGGCGACACGGCGAGTGTCGCCTCGGAGAGCGTGATCGCATGCAGCGCGCGCTTGCGCCGCGCGCGCAGCGCCATCGCGCCGCGGTCGAACGTAATCTCGTCGACGCTCTCGATATGCTCGGCGAAATGCCGCTCGATCTCGTCCTGCGTGATCTGCGCGGCGAGCAGGATGCGTCCGCTGGCGGCCGTGCCCGTCATCTCGCCGACCGCGATGTAGGGCGCGCGGGCGAGCGAAGACGTCTGCTCCACGGCAGCGCCGCGGCCATTGGCGAGCACGAAACTGCCATTGCCGCGGTTGCGTGCGACACGGTCCGGGAAGGCATAGGCGAGCATCAGGCCGGTGGAGAGATCGTCCGGCTCACCCGCTTTCTCTGTGACCGCCACCTGCGAGGCCCAGCGCCGCGCCAGATCACGCGCGCTGGCGGCACGCGGCGAGCGGTCGCGGCGAAACTGGTCGCGCCGGTGCTCGAGATCGACGCTGTCGCCGCCGAGGCCACGTTCGGTGATGATGGCCGCGATCTCGGCGGCGGCTTCGCCTTCGCCAGCGCGATGCGAATCCACGATCATGCGCGCCAGTCGCGGCGGCAGCGCCAGCGCGCGCAGGCTCTTGCCCTCCGCGGTGATGCGGCCATCGCCATCGAGCGCGTTGAGCTCGCTGAGCAGGCTTTTTGCTTCCTTCCAGGCCGGCTGCGGCGGCGGGTCGAGGAATGACAGCGCGGCAGGATCCGCGACGCCCCATTGCGCGAGGTCGAGCACCAGCGAGGACAGGTCGGCGCTGAGGATCTCCGGCTGGGTGTAGGGCGCAAGCGAAGCCGTCTGCGGCTCGTCCCAGAGCCGGTAGCAGACGCCGGGGCAGGACTCGAACCTGCAACCAGACCGTTATGAGTGACGGGATAAAGGGCGTGTTCGTTGATTTTCTTACGTTTTCATTCTGGTTTGATCGCGTTCGTCGCGTTTCGTCTACGCCGTTTCTGGTGCGAAACTGGTGCGTGGTCGCCAGCCAGCGATCAGGCAGTTGTCAAAACGTCTCGGTAATCTTGCTCAGGCGAGGGGGGCGATCCGGGTCAAATCCGCGGGCGCATGCCGCCTGCTCGATCATCCGATAGGCCGGAACGAGCATGGTGATCGCGTCGGTGACAGGGTCACCCTCGGCCAACCAGGGCAGCGAGCCATGCGGTCCGCCGCAGAGATGCAGCGCGATCTTTTGCTCACGCAATTCCTCCGCAAGTGCGTCAACCGTGGCCGCCGTTTCATCCATGAGGCGCATCATGACGACGGGCGTGCGCGACGACAGCGCCGCTCGTGGCCCATGCTGCAGCTCGGCGGCGCTCAGGCCGATGGAGGGCAGGCGCAGGATTTCCGAAAGCTTGAGCGCGATCTCCTTCGCCGAGCCCAGGGCCAGGCCCCGAGCCGCCACAAACACAGCTGACGCCTTGGCGAGATCATCAGCGATCTCGGACCAGTCGAGCGCCAGCGCGCGGTGCAGGCGCTCGGGCAGCCTGTCGAGGGCTGACCGCAGCGCACGATCTTGTGCCAGCTCGGCAACCAGTCCGGCACTGGCGGCCATCGAGCCGATGACGGTCTTTGTCGCCGCTACGGAGTGCTCTTGGCCGGCTTCGATCGGAACGACGAACTCCGCTTCGTCAGCCACCGGCGACGACGTCGTATTGACGATGGCAACGGTGTGGGCGCCCGAAGCGCGCGCCCACCTTGTCGCTGCGACGAGATCCGGGCTGCGCCCGGATTGCGAGATCACGATGAAAAGCGCATCGCGCAGCATCAAGGGCGTGCGAAATGCCGTGATCACCGAGGGAGCGCTTGCTGAAACGGGAAGGCGAAGCCGCGTCTCGACAAGGTATCTCAGGAAAACCCCGGCATGTCCGGAGCTTCCCCGACCACACACGACGCACAAGGGGACGGAGCCAAGCTCAATTCGCTGCGCGATGTCGCGCGTGGCGGGACGGCTACGAATGATTTTCGCGACGGTATCGGCGCTTTCCCCGATTTCACTCGCCATCGCGGATGTTGTCATGACTCAACCGCTCCGCCTTGCTTGCGTGCCGCCGGCGCCTTGGGAGGCTGGTCACGATGCGAGTCCGGATTCCCGGCGAGCTCGGCAAACACGCGCCGGAGATTGCCGTCGCCGTCTTTCAGAATGGTCTCCGCATCAGTCCTGTCGACGCCCAGCGCCAGAAGGACCGCCGTCTTGACGTCTCCTTCGGCCTGCTCCAGCGAGCGTGCCGCGTGCGACGGATCGCAGTCGGCGATTTGCGCCACCATGGCCTCGGCGCGCCGCTTCAGCTTGGCATTGGTCGGCTGCATGTTCACCATCATGCCGCGATACACCCGGCCAAGACGCAGCATGATTCCCGAGGAGATCAGGTTGAGCACGACCTTCTGCGCGGTGCCCGCCTTCATCCGCGTGGAGCCGGCGATCAGCTCGCGGCCGGTCTCGATCAGGATCGGAAACCTGGCCGATGCCAGCAGTGCGGTGCCAGGGTTGTTGGCGACACCGACCGTCACTGCACCGCAGGAGCCTGCCTGCTGCAGCGCCGCGACCGTGAACGGCGTCGTCCCGCTGGCGGCTACCGCAATCACTACATCATGCGGCGTGAGCCGCGCGGCATTGATCTGTGCGACCGCATCATCGATGTCATCCTCCGCACCCTCGATGCTGGCGACGAAGGCACTGTCTCCGCCGGCGACGATGAAGCGGACGCGCTCTTTGGGCCAGGCGAAGGTCGGCGTCAGCTCGGCGCCGTCCTGGACCGCCACGCGTCCCGAGGTGCCGGCGCCGACGTAGACAAGGCGACCGTGATCGCCCAGCGCCGCTTGGGCCGCTTCGGTCGCCGCGGTGATCGAGGGGAGGGCATGACCGATCGCAGCGACCGCCGCAAGCTGACCCTCCCACATCGCTTCCATCGCTGACGTCAGCGGCCATGCATCAAGGTCGGCAAATCTTAGATCGACGTCTTCGGTGGCCATACTGTTGATCCAAGCGCCATCAAACGCGGAACTTCGGAGCCTGTTCATGGTCGGTTTCTCTCCCGGGCAGGGCCAGCGTGGGTAGGTCCAGCCGCCCTCGCGCGACCAGTAACGCTCCGGCTGTTGCGTCGGCGTCAGGACGCTTCAGGCGGGTACGCAGGTCGGGCGTCAGCCACGGCGTAATGGCATCCGCGAGCCCACCCACCAGCGAGAGCCGATAGGTTCCTCTCGCCAGGAATAGATCGAGCAGATCGCCAATGGCATCGGCGGCGCGTTCGACAATGCGGCGGCCGACCGGATCGCCCTGATTGGCGTGCCGCATCACGATCGGTGCGAATGCGGCGTAGTCCGTGGCTCTGGCTTGTTCGGACCAGGCCACCGCCTGATAGGGATCATGGTCGAATGCGCCCAGCACCTCTTCAAGCAATGGCGTCAACTCGCGGCGGCGATCCGCAGCCCGCAGCGCCAGTCGGACAACCTGTAGGCCGATGTCGGCGCCGCTGCCTTCGTCCGACACGGGAAAACCGTAACCGGCGAGACGGATCTCGCGGCCGTCGACCAGGCCGACACCGACCGAGCCCGTGCCGGCCACGACGATTGCCCCGTCCGCGCCGCTATGGGCGCCAAGACAGGCCGCGAGGCCGTCGCCGATGAAGTTAACGGACGCAAAGGGATGCGCGATTTTGCTGAGCGCCGCTTTCGCGCCCCGGCGGCCAATACCGGCAAGGCCAATACCGGCGTGCATTTGCGCGAAATCCTCGCGGCTCAGTCCGGCCTGTGTGGCCGCAGCTTCCGTGGCCTCCATGATGGACGGCCAGGCCTTGTCAACGCCGATCCGCGTCGTGGCCGGTCCCGAGTTCGCTTCTCCGAGCGCCGTGCCGTTTTCGTCTTCGATCCGGGCGCGACAGCGGGTTCCGCCCCCATCAATGCCGAGATACGTGGTACCTTTTGTTCCCATGGAACGTTAACGCGAAGGTTTCGCTTCGGGTCCGCACAAGGTCCCCTGGCGTACATATGAACTCTTTTGGCAGAGACGCCTCACGAGTCCGTGACGGCCATTCCCGGATCGATACTGATGGGCCACGCTGGTTCTGCCTCTCTCACGATTGCCGCACAGCACATCTTTGATGGGACCGACATGCGCGGGCCGGGGTCGGTCACGATCTCGCAGGGACGGATTGAAAGCATCAGCTTCGAGGAGGCCGCGCCGGCGTCAATCCGCCTTCCCCACGATGCGATCCTTGCACCCGCATTCATCGACATCCAGGTGAACGGAGGCGGGGGCGTTCTTCTCAACGACCAGCCGACGGAGGCCGGCGTTCGACGCATCGTCGAGGCGCACCGCAAGGCCGGAACCACGGGCTGCTTGCCTACTCTCATCACCGATCGACCCGAGGTCGTCGAACGATTGGCCGTAGCAGCCGAGGGGTGCCTCGATATTCCCGGCGTGCTCGGCTTTCATCTGGAAGGTCCGGCGCTCAACAGGTCTCGCAAGGGCATTCATCCGGAAGCCGAGATACGCGTGCCCGATCGGCGCGACCTCGCCGCCATCAAAAGCTTCGGGGATCGCGGCCGCTCGATGGTGACCTTGGCCCCGGAATGCGTGCCCGCCTCCATGATCGATGAATTGGTCGGCGCCGGATTGCGTATCGCAGCTGGCCACAGCGATGCCAGCGCAGCCGAGATCCGGCAGGCGGTCGATCACGGTATCTCGGGGGTGACCCATTTGTTCAACGCCATGTCGCAGTTGAGCGCCCGGGAGCCGGGCCTGGTGGGCGCCGCGCTGGAGGATGACCGGCTGTTTGCCGGAATCATCTGCGACGGCATTCACGTTGACCGCGCCGCTTTGCGCGTTGCCTTCCGCTGCAAGGGACGCGATCGATTGATGCTGGTCAGCGATGCCATGCCGTCGGTAGGCACGGACGACCGGCAATTCCTGCTGCAAGGACGGCAGATCACGTTGCACGACAATCGCCTGACCGGCAGTGATGGCACACTCGCGGGCGCTCACCTCACCATGATCGAGGCGGTCCGCAACGCTGTTGCGCTCGTTGGAATCTCCCTCGTCGATGCCCTCATCATGTCGTCCCGGACGCCCGCGGCATTTCTGGGTCTTGGGTCCGCCCTTGGACGGATCGCGCCCGGATACCGCGCGGATCTTGTCGCCTTTAATCCGAACTTTGAGGTCGTCGGCACATGGATCGGCGGCGTCGGTTCGATGGGCGAGGCAGCCACGGCTTCCGAGCGAGGCTAGATGCGCAACCATCCCATCATCGTGCAGAAATATGGTGGTGTCTGCCTTGAAACACCGGCGAAGATTCGCGCGGTTGCGCGCAGTCTCGCCGACCTGCACGGCCGCGGTCATCGTGTCGTCGCGATCGTCTCCGCCATGGGCACGACCACCGACCAGTTGATCCAGATGGCTCATCAGGTCAGCCCGACTCCCAACCGCCGCGAGCTCGATATGCTGCTGACGACGGGTGAGCGCATCAGCATGTCCCTGATGAGCATGGCGCTTTCCGATCTCGGCGTGGCTGCAATCAGCTTCACCGGCAGCCAGGCTGGCGTGATGACAGACGACTCCCATTCCGCCGCACGCATTCTGGATGTTCGGCCCGTTCGCGTGCGTGAGGAGCTCGATCGCGGCCGCGTTGTCGTGCTGGCAGGATTTCAAGGTGTGAACCCGGCGACCAGGGAAATCACCACCCTCGGCCGGGGCGGCAGCGACACCACGGCGGTTGCGATGGCTGCGGCGCTGAAAGCCGAACGCTGTGAAATCATCAAGGAGGTCGACGGCATTTGTTCGGCGGATCCGCGCATCGTGAAGGACGCAAAGCCACTCCGGCAGGTCGATTTCGCATCGCTGTCGGAGATGTGTTTCTGGGGTGCAAAGATCCTGCATTTTCGCAGCGTCGAGCTGGCGCAAAGTCAGGACGTGCCTCTGGTCCTCAAGCAGTGGGGTGGCGTCGAGCACAGCACGCAAGTGATGAAAGAGGTTTTGGGCATGGAAAACGGGAAGGTTCTGGCCGTCAACTCGATAGCGCGCATCGAGCATGTTGAAATCGATTCCAGCGATCTCAATCACGGTTTCGAGAAACTCGCGCAGCATCTCAAGCAAAACAGCCTGTCCTGGCCGCAGCTCCTTGCATCACACTTCGCCGCAGGAAAAACCAGCATGACCCTGGCCTGCGAAACGGAGTGGCTGGATGCCCTGCTGCGCACGCTGGAGCACGCCAACGACCTTCGCAGGCGGCGCGAGGCTTCGAGCTCGGTGAGTCTCACCTGCTTCGGCGGCGTTTCGTCGGAATTGCCGTTCAGGGCGTTGCAGGTTCTCAGGGGTCACGGGATTGTCCCCGACACCTACGTTTTGTCGCCGCATTCGGTCAGTCTGTTCATCCCCGCGGAGAGCCGGGAAGCCGCAGTGAAGGCGTTGCATTCGCTTGTTCAGCAGACATAGGCCGTTTGATTTCATTGGTGGGCCCGGCAGGACTCGAACCTGCAACCAGACCGTTATGAGCGGCGGACTATCGATCAGGTTCTTTGATTTTGCTGCGTTTTCGTTTGATTTTGATTGCGTTCGTTGTGGTCTGTTCACGTCGTTTCTGGTGCGAAACTGGTGCGGTCAGTGAGATTTAGGTAGGCACTTCACACTCGGCACGTTAGGGCCACAGTTCTGTCCCATGATGGATTGGACCGGGACATCGCAAAAAGCAAAGCATCATCAGCACTTAAGCCGCAGCTTGATCGAGCATGTCGTACCAAATGTAATACTGCCACCGCTCGGAGCTCGACGAGAAGGTGTCGTCGCGCGCCGGCGTCTGCCCTGCGGCTATAGCGTAGCGCGACGCACCTGCGCGCCGCAGTAGGCGATATGCGTCTGCGTCGGCGCGTGCAACGGTCTGCACGATCCATTCAGCTCGGACCTTTTGCGTGCGTCGTGGGCGAAGGCGCGCGCGAGTTTTAAGCAACTCGCCTGAGGGCACCAAAAAAGACAGATGCGGTTCGCCGCCTAGGTCGTCAAAGCTGCCATTTCTTTTCTGGCTACCTCGACTCTGGCATCAAGGTATTTGGCTAAATCCAGAAGGTGGATGCCTTTGGCGCATTTCTGGCTTGCTTCCATTCGTACCAGAGGGATGGCTATTTCGCCTGCGCTGATCTTCTGCACCAGCTTGGTCGGATTCAGGTGTGAGAAGTAATCCCGACATACATCTTCAATGGGGATGATGGCCTTACCTCCGTACTGCGCCATCAAAAGGAATGAAGTGTTCATTGGGCCAGGTCTCAACTGATCGCTATTCTATCTAGCTTGAGACGCTTTCGGCCTGTCGATCTATTTCTGTCGTCGGCGGAATTTGGCTTGCCTAGCGTAGTAAAAGGTCGCTTGGCGTGCTGCCCATCGTCAATGCAGGTCCCGTATCTGGCGTAGTTATCTTGGGCATTCCGTATCTTCGTGTCGACAGCGAGGCTCGGCGAGCGCAGCGCGAAGAGCCTGGTCGGCGAGAGCCGACGCCCCCAATCACGGCTTCCTCAGCTCTCCTAATCGTTTTCACAATTGCTCAAAATTTTCTTACCCAATGCAACCTGCTAGCAGGCGCCCGTGCTAGAACATGCTGCAATTCCATTGAACGGATATCTAACAATGGCAGAAATCGAAACGATCAAGTGCAACTTCATCGGTGACTTCAAGGTCGGCGACAACATTCTGGTCAATGGGAAGGCTTTGTGTCGTTTGAGTTCGACTAACGAAGGCAATACGTTCAACAAGCTCATGGTGGTTCAAGCGGGCTCGATCGTTGAAGCCGCGCTCGACCAGATCATCTATCGGGCACAAAATTACACCACGGAAGGCGTCCCCAATATTCCGGCTGAAGCCCTCAAGAAAATCCGCGAGACCGAGATCGAGCGATTTAACAACATCATTCAGGCCATGAAGACCCACAAGCTTCTCGATGGTCTGGGCGCGACGATTTACGATGACCTGCATTTGCTGCGCGAGTTTCGCAACCGCGTGCATATTCAATTCGACGATAAACCCAAGGGAGTAGGCCGAAACGACCACGACGCCTTTACCACTAAAAATGTCGCGTGGTCGCTTGAGCTGTGCATCAAAACCTTGAAGCATTTGAGCGAGAAATTTCCGCGGCCTGAAACGCTGGGCGTGTTTGCGCACGACGTTTCCATCCCGAAAAGTTAGACGATAGCGGGCAAGACGTGTCATCGACATTTAGTGAGAAGCAGGTTCACGACGCATTGTATGCCAAGGGCGGACTTGAAACGTTCGTTCAGGACAGTCCTGAGATTGAGACGGCGCTCGATGAAGCGGATTACACGCCGCCAAAGATCGATCCCGCGGAGTATCCCGGTCCCGATTTCGAACTTTGGAAGTTCGTGAAATCCCGCGCGCTGCAAAAGATCGGGCACCTGCATCGGACCATCCGCTACGGCGATTTCATCGGCAGCAAAATCAATCTTCGAACCGACGATACCAAACCGATGCAGCTGGACCTTTTGGGGCAGCATGAACCGGGCCTGTTTGTTCTGGAGCTTAAGGTCGATAAAACGGCGGAACGCAACGCGTTCTCGGAGATGTTCGCTTACAGCAATTACATTGCCGAGATGTTCGCCCTGTCCGGCAGCAAGGACATCACGAACGTTCTGGTCGCGAAGCTGGATAACAAGATCACGACGCAAGCCTACCTGTACGATTTGCTGATCGCCGACCGTAACGTGATCGTCTACCGGCCGGAGTTTCCGACTGCTTCTTTGGACGATCTCACGCTTCACCTGCATATTCCCAGCGACGAGGATTTTCAGCATCTCACCAATCGGCTGCTGTCGCACGAGTCGATGGACTGCGTTGTCGTTTCCTTCGATGACATGGAGGGATGGTTCGACAGCAACGAAGAAGGCGGCAGCCTCAACGGCCACACGGTCGAGCATCTAAGCCAGCTAAGCACCTACGCTGCGCAACTCATGGAAGCCGAACGGCTTCATGGTTTCTGTTTCGTCCGTAAGCGTTATAAAGAGATTGCGATGGGCTACGGCAACAGCCTGATCATTTGCGCGATCAACCCGTTCCGGGTCGCTGGCCGCGAGCAGTCGAATGACATTCTGGAGCAACTCGACGAAAAACATCACTTTGCATTCTTCGAAGTACCGGAGATGGGATTCGACAGCCGCCTATTCGCCCTCGCAAAGCGCACGATCAAGGACGGCCTGACGCACGATTATAGATGTGAGTTGGAAAGCGCGGTATGGAGCGCGATGGTCGTTTCGACGCTCGAAGTCGTCCTTACGCATAACTTCGCCTTTCGTCCCACGGGCATTCTTCGGGAAGCGTACTCAAACTATCTGAACATGCTTTATGCCGATGAAAATGCAGGCTTGTGCGACGAGGATATCTCGGTGCTCAAGGTCAACGAGCTGTACAGCTGGTTCAACGCTTGGCAGTTCATGGAGCGGTGCGGTTTCACCGATGCCGATCATAAGGACGGCTTGGAGAATGAAAGCGTGGAATAGCCATTAGCGCTTTCTCGGCGTCATGTGCTTCTTGAAGCTCGACGATCCCGGCTAATACAGACCCAAAGGACCTAGCCTTGACGGCAGGGGTAACACGCCTCTCAAACCCGCGTGGCTCCGTTTACGAGAGTCCGGTCGGGCGCCGGTGCGTCCACGGTCATGACCCCCAAGCTAAGTGACCGGAAACTCACGCCTTTTCGGTCATGGGCCTCAACTCTGGGGAAAAGGACGCAGTTATCCACACCCATTGCGAGAACTTGATTTTCATGTTTTGTTCACGTTAGCGATTCGAACGGGGCGAGGATGAGTTCCTTCCAATTTATTCATACCGGGGATATCCACCTCGACAGCCCTCTGAAAGGGGTGAGCGGCCAGGAGGGGGCTGCCGCCGAGCGCATCCGGACGGCAACCAGAACCGCCTTCGAAGATCTCGTTTCCGGGGCGATTGAAGAGCAGGTCGCCTTCATGATCATCGCCGGTGATCTTTATGACGGCGACTGGCGCGATTTTCAGACAGGTCTCTTTTTCGTCCGGCAGATGGGGCGTCTTCGCGCAGCGAACATCCCCGTATTCGTGCTCCACGGCAATCACGATGCCGAAAGCCAGATCACCCGGCGGCTCACCTTGCCGGACAACGTGCAGGTCTTCGGCTATCGGAAGCCGCAAACGTTTGAGCTGGAAGGATGCCGCGTCGCGCTGCATGGCCAAAGTTTCAGAGTGCCGGCGACAACAGACAATCTCGCGGCGGCTTATCCTCCGCCGCTCAAAGGCTGCTTCAACATCGGCGTGTTGCATACTGCGCTTGGAGGCGTGAATGGACCTCACCAGAATTACGCGCCGTGCAGCCTCGATGAGCTCTTGAACAAGGGCTATGATTATTGGGCGTTGGCGCATGTGCATCAGGCCAGCGTTCTGCACGAGAATCCTCATGTCGTTTTCTGCGGCAACCTGCAGGGCCGGCATATTCGCGAAACAGGTCCAAAGTCAGCTTACCTGAACACCGTTCAGGACGGTGTTCTGCAAAGCATTGAACCGCTTCACACCGACGTCGTGCGCTGGGCGCAGATCGATGTGCCGGTCGGCGCGTGCGCGCAGTTTGGCGACGTCGTCGATGAAATCAAATACAAGATTGATGCAGCCACGAGAAACGCAGAGGGGCGGCTGCTGGCATGCCGCATCCAGTTGACGGGTGCGAGCGCTCTCCATGGCGAGTTGCTGGCGTCAGAGACCCAGCTGCTGGCCGAGGCGCGGGCCGCTTCCCTGGCGCTCGGCGAAGAGATTGCGTGGATCGCGAGCGTGACGAATGTGACGCAGCCAGCATCGACAATGTCGGGAGCGATGGATCAGGAAGCTCTCAATGATCTGAACGTCTTGCTGTCGCAGGCAGCCGGCGATTCTGAATTGCAGGCTCAGATAGCGAATGAACTGGGCGAACTCATCCGCAAGCTTCCGCATGACGCTGCGCTCGATGTGGACGATACGCTTCTGCTGGCCGCCATCAACAAGGATTTTGCCGTGGTGATCGATCAGGCCGGCGCGTATCTAAACGCACGCCTGAGTGCAGGGAGGCGCTGAACAATGCGTTTGCGTTCTCTTGATCTCATTCGCTACGGCAATTTCACCGACCGGACGCTCGCTTTTCCGTTAGGCGGGCCGGATTTTCATATCGTGTACGGTGAGAACGAGGCTGGGAAATCGACGACAATGTCGGCGATTGAAGATTTGCTGTTCGGAATCCCCGGTCAGTCTCCTCGCAACTTTCTTCATGAAAACGCTGCACTTCGGATCGGTGCGACGTTGGAGCACGATGCGAATACGCTCGCCATCCGGCGTCGCAAGGGCAATAAAGATACCATCCTGGGATGGGACGATCTGCCCTTGAGCACAGGCGACGGGACGCTTGGGCCGCTGCTCGGAGGGATTGATCGCGCCTTTTATTGCAGGATGTTCTGTCTCGATCATGAGCGCCTGCGCGTCGGCGGGCGTGACATTATCCAGGCCAAGGACGATGTCGGCGCCACCTTGTTCGCGGCCGGGGCAGGCGTGTCGGGACTTCGCGGCCGCCTTGCAGCGATGCAGGAAGAGGCCGAAGGGCTGTGGGCCAGCCGCAAAGCGGGGCATCGAAAATATTACCAGGCCGAAGACCGCCTCAAGGATGCGGAAACCGCCTTGCGGCAGCACACCGTGACGGCAGGCAAATGGCAGGAACTGAAATCGGCCTTCGATGATGCGCGCGAGCGCTGCGCCAGTATTGAAAAGGAGATTGAAGGTCAGGTTACTGCACTCGCCAAAATCGCGCGCATCCGGCGCGTTTATCGCGCCGTGCGGCGTTTGGCGGAAATCGAGCGTGACATCGCCGGGCTTGGCGGTGTTGCGGTTCTTCCCGCCGGCGCGGCGAGCGAATTCGAGAAAGCGGCCTCCGATAACGCCGCCGCAGAAGTGCGCATCAGCGCGTTTGGCGAACAGATCGCGGCCATCGGCGTGGAGTGCGATGGTCTGGTTATCGATGACAATCTCCTTCAGCACGGACCGGAAATAGAGCGGCTTTACGAACGCCGCATCCAGATCGCGTCGGGCAGGGCGGACCTGCCAAAGCGGCGCGCGGATCTTGCGGCTTCAGAAGAGGCGCTGAAACGCCTGGCCACCGAACTGGAATGGATGGCTCCAACAGTCGAAGATTTGATCGCCCGGATTCCCGTGCGCGCCAAGGTCTCGGTTGTCCGTGGGTTGTTGACCGCGCGCGGCAGCCGTTTCACGGCGGTGGGAAACGCACGGAAAGCGGTCGAGGACGCGCTTGAGAAGGTAGAAGATATTCGTGTCCGTATCGAATCGGTGGGCGCCGCGCAGGATGTTTCGGCGCTCGCGGGCGTCGTGAAATCCATCCGCGCCCTCGGTGACCTGGATGCGCGTCTGCAGGCGGCCGAAAGAGAGCGGCGGGACGCCAATGATCTCTGTCAGGAGCAAATGGCGACGATGATTCCCGCGGTTGCAGATGAGGCGCGTTTGCGCGCCATGCGGCCGCCGGTCAACGCAACAGTCAAAGCGCACCGTGATGCCGCCCGCGAATTGGAACGCCGCATCCATAGCCGCGAGGCGGCAATCCGTGAATCCGCCCGGATGGTCGAGAACAATCGCAAAGCTTACCTCCGGCTTGTCTCGGATGAAGGGATCGTGTCCGCAGGCGAGCTGACGAAATTGCGGGAGCTTCGTGATGCCGGCTGGTCCATCATAAAGCGGAAGCACATTGAGAACGTCGCCGTGCCGGATACCGACGAACAGGCCTTCACGAAGGGCGGTTCCCTGCTGAGCGTATTTGAGGCGAGCATCGGCCATGCCGACGGAGCTGCCGATCAGCGGTTTGAGAATGCGCAATCGACGGCCGAGGCGATGGTGTTGGCCCGGCAGATTACTGAACAGGAAGACGGACTGCACGCGCAAAAAGAAGAGCTGGAAGCGCTAACCCGGGAGCAGTCTGGACTGGCCGCTGCATGGGTGGGCATGTGGACCGGTGTTACGGACGCGCCATCGACCCCGGATGAAATGCTCGAATGGCTCGATGCAAGGACAGTGTTGCTTGGCCGGATCGCCAAGCGCGACGCTGCCCTCCGGTCGTCGGCATCGCTGCAGCAGGAGATTGCGGACGCCAGGAAGCAGCTTGTTGGCATACTGCAGGATCCTGCGGTTGCCGCCGCCGCAGAAAGCCTGCCGCTCAATGGCATTCTGACGACGGCGGAGCTGCGCATCCGGACGCAGGAAGCGATTGCGCAAAAGCGCGCCGAGCTCGAGCTTGAGCAACGCAAGATCAAGGCTGACGCGGAGCGCAAGAGCAAGGCCCTCGAAAGCGCCGAGAAAGAGCAGCGCGAGTGGGAAAAAGAATGGAAGGAGGCCTTGGTCGCGCTGAACTTGTCGGGCGAGGCGGCGGTCGAGACCATACAAGGCCAGATCGAAGCTCTGGAACAGATGCGCGACGTCGCTGCAAAAATTGCCGACCTGCAGCATGAGCGTATCGGCAAGATCGAGCGGGATGTTACAGCATTTGAAAGCGAGGTAGCGAGACTCGCCGGGTCCGTAGCAACGGATTTGGCAGGCGCAGATGCTGACGACGTTGTCATCAAAATGCAGGCGCGGCTGGATGACGCGAAGCAAAGCCAGGCAACGCTCGGTGAGAAGAAAGCGGCCATCCACCGCCTTCAAAAGAAATTAGAGGAACGCGACAAGTCGAGAGAAGCGGCGCAGGAAATTATCCTGAAGCTGCAACAGGCGGCTTGCGTGACGCTCGATGCGTTGCGCGCAGCCATAAGGCGATCCGATTTGCTGCGCGGGCTTAAGGATGAACAAGCAAGCCTTCATATGACGCTCGAAGCGGACGGTGATGGTCTTGGCATTGACGCTCTTGCAGAGGAGTGCCGCAACAGCGACCTGGATCAGGCGGCGGCTCGCGAACAGACGCTAACGCAATCCCTGAAGGATCAAAGACAGCGCCAGCTTGAGGCCATCCAGCAACGCAACGACGCGGCGCGCGTTTTCGAAGCACTTGGCGGCGACGCTGCCGCTGCAAAGGCCGCGTCCGACCGTCAGGCAGCGCTCGCGGATATGAGAGACGCCGCCAGCCAATATGCCCGTGTGCGCTCGGCATCGCTCATCCTGCAATGGGCGATCGAACGCTTCCGCCGAGAAAAGCAGGCGCCGCTGCTTAAGCGTGCGGGGGAGCTGTTTTCTATCCTGACCGGCGGATCCTTTGAGAGGCTCGCGCTCGAGTACGATGAGAAAGACGTTCCTCATCTCGCAGGTGTTCGGCGCGACGGGAGCGTAGTGGGGGTTTCCGGCCTCAGTGAGGGCACGGCCGATCAGTTGTTCTTGGCCCTTCGCGTCGCCGCCGTCGAAGAGTATCTCGCCCATGCCGGGTCAGCGCCGTTCATCGCTGATGATCTGTTTATCAATTATGACGATGAGCGCGCTGCTGCCGGGTTCAAAGTACTGCGCGAGCTCTCGGAAAAAACGCAGGTGCTGTTCTTTACCCACCATCAACACCTGATTGACGTGGCCCGCACTGCGTTCGGCGGGAATGTGTCGACAGCCGTGCTTGAGCATCACGATGATCCCCTGAAAAACGTGGCATAGCGTTCCTGCGATCAGTCGCGCAAAGACCGGCAATAGGATTCGATGTCGCTACCGTCTCCTCCTTGTTGGTCAGGGTCGCATCGGGTGTTGCAGCCTTGGCCCTCGCCGAGAGCGAGGTGTGCAAGCCGCAAGAAGAATCTGCGGAGTTTGGCGCGGGCGCAGGCGAAGCCGAGCCACGGAGAGCAGATTGTTCTTGGCGGCGCGCCGACGGGGGCAGCGACCGCGACAGGCGGTCATGAAAAGGCCTGCGGATTACGCGCCGGAAGGCGTAAGCGCTGGGCCGGTGAAATGGCACCCGTAGGAGCGTCAGCATAGCGCCGCCCGGAGCGGGGGCGCGGGACCGACTGCAGCCGCGAAACCGGCCTCCGCGAGCGGCTCGATATTCCCTTGCGAGAGGGATCGTCAACCGGACCTCGGCGCCTTCGCTTCTTAGCATCCCCGAGCTGAATGCCAAAGTAATGAAAGCATCTGAATTCGCTTGTTCAATCCTTGATGCCGAAGTGCTAATTTCCCTCTATGTCAGAACCCACAGTGACACGCGCAAAAATCTCGAAGCTTGAGCTGGTATTTCCGCCGGTCTCCAACCAGGAAGCTGTGTGGTTCAGGGACGTCCCGGAAGTTGAGGAAATACTGCGGCAGAGTGACTTCTATATCATTGGCGGCCGACCGGAGATCAAGCTCAGCGATTTCCAGAAAGACGACGAAGAGGCCACCTTGAGTTTTGACGTCTCGGTCGAGGGTGGCCCTTCCGATCACGTGTTGCTGCGCATCAAAGACCTGCCCGGTATCGAGGAGGCCGACCCCGATACGTTATATATCGAGCTTGGCCCTAAATTCGTCCGTTTCTGGGATGGCCCCGTAAAGCAGAACGGCTCGGAAGTGCTGGAATGGTTCACCACCGAGAAGTTGCTTTGGAGCCGCGCGCATGAGTGGCCTGGAATCGAGGGGCTTGACCGGCACGCTGAGCTTGCGGTGTACGATCTTCTCTACGTTGGTATTGCCAAAACAGGGGATAGTTTCGATCGACTGATCGACAAGGGTCATCATGCGCGAACAGCGATTTTGGCCAATGAGCCTCAACGATTTCCCGGCGCGCGTGTCTCTGACGAGACGTATTTGTTTTTGTTCCGGACCGAGTCGCTCGTTATGCAAACCTTCGAGCCAGAACACGATTTTCAGGATAGCGACTTCGAGGATAATCTTGACCGAAAGCAGGTTGTAGCGGACGCCGAAAAAGCATTCGTGAGCATGCTTAAACCTGATTACAACAAGGTCCGGTTCGCTCGATACCCAAAAGGCTCCGATGGGCTCTACGGAGCTGGCTTCCTGCGCTACGGGTATCTCGTCAACGAAGACGTGACCTTCAACACGGCGCACGGCAGGGTGCGGGGCGCGCGTGATCCTCACGGGTTTATTTCCAACGCGGCGGATTTCATTTTCGTGGACGGCGATGACGTCCGCCTTATGGTTTCCGGCGTGGACTTTCCAACCCAACCCTCGCGAACTCCTTGAGCGCTGAGGTACCATGCTCCTTTGCAGCGCCCGCAATGAGCGGTCCCGATGAAATGGCACTCGCAAGAGTGTCGGCATAGCGCCGCCGACAGGGGAATCGAGGGCAGCCCCGAGACGCAACGGGTAGCCTGGAGAGCGCAGGCGAGTAGAGCCCGGTCGGCAATACCGGCGCGCGCAAATTGAGAAGGGAAAAGAATACACGAATATCGATGGACCGGAAGCCGCGTGATATACTGGCGGTTGTGGATCGACTCAACCCAGGCCTGTGCGGATGTGACGGCGATGCGTTTCAGGAATCTTGAAAGCTACAGGAGCAGCGGGGCCGGCAGCGACATGCAACTCGCTATACCCTTACCTAGAACGCCGGATGGTCGGGTCTATCGCTATTCGCCCAACGAAAACGCGCATCCGCGGCATTTCCTGCTCGGCGGCCGCGTGGAAGGCGTTACCCTGCCGGAGGCGCCCACGCCGCGCATGACCCATGCTCCGGGCACGCCGGGGACTATCTGCCCTTACAGCGGCGTAAAGGCCGAAGACGGTGCCTTCACGCACCCTGACGATATTGCGGCCGCGAAGGAAGTCGTTGCGCATGCCGCCGCGGCCGACGTCGCTGAAGTCTTTCACGGCATGTTCGCCGATTTAGGACGCAAGTTCGCGGGCAGTAAGTTTGTCAAGATCAAACCGGGTCCGAAACCGCATCCCAAGCCCCGGCCCCGTTTTGCTCGACGCGATTTGCTGCGCGATTTGATCTGCGACGAATGCGGGCGCGACTACGGCGTCTTCGCAATCTCGCTGTTCTGTCCGGATTGCGGCGCGCCCAACATTCATCTGCACTTCGCGCGCGAGGCGACGCTCGTGCGGGAGCAGGTGGAACTTGCCGGCAAGCTGGACGCAGGCGCGGACGAGCTTGCCTACCGGCTGCTCGGCAATGCGCATGAAGATGTGCTCACGGCTTTCGAGGCGACGCTCAAGACGGTCTACCTTTACAAGCTCACCACGCGGCCCGCCGACGCGCCCGAGGTAAAGCCACCGGGAAATGCCTTTCAGAATATCGAGAGGGGCCGAAAGCGCTTTTCCGAATTCGATTTCGATCCGTTCGGGGCATTGAGCGCCGACGCGCTCGCGGTGCTGACGCTCAATATTCAAAAGCGCCATGTGATCGGGCATAATCTGGGTGTCGCCGATGCGGCTTTCGCGGAGCACGCGACGGATGCGCGCCTCGGCGAGACGGTGCCCTTGGTTGGCGAGGACATTCTCCAGTTCGCGGATATCTGCAAGACGATGATCGACCATATCGATGCGTGGCTCGCGAACGGCGTGTCGCCGCCGGGCCATGGGTCGCTGCCTGCCAGGCCGATCGTAGCGCCGCAAGCAAAGGAGCCGGCCGCATTGACGGTCCGCCAGCTGGGCAAGCTCGCGGTCAGCATCGGATTGTGGGTGTCGGAACGCTCCAAGAAAGGTTTCGATGATTTCATCGCCGAAGAAGATCTGAGGAAGGCTTTTCCGGACTCGACCATCGACGATTTGGCGTTCGCGGTGGCGGAGCTTGCCAAGGACGGTTATCTGCGGACGAGCGCGGTGATTTCAAAGCGGATTCCACGCATGCGCACTACGGCCGAGCTGTTCATCACTTTCGATCCGCATGCCGTGAAGACCGACCCGGCATCGGATGTGGTCGTAATCGTTGATCTCGCGCTAACGAAAAGCGACACGGTCGGCGTCGAAGAATTGCACGCAGCAACCGGCTGGCCGCTGCGCCGCTTCAATCCGGCCTTTGCCTATATGATCTCCCAGATCAACGAGCGGCGCGTGTTGGGGGGAGGGACCAACGATTACCCGGCCCGGGGCTTCTTCCTGATGGACGAGGACCGCGTGGATCTCAAGCGTTTCGCCGACCGCTTGCGGGGCTGACAGCAGATGCGGTATTTTTTACCGGGGTAGTCATTCCAGTAGAACGTGGGCGGACCTCCTTCCAGTTGAAAAAACAGTCGTCGACAGTTGTGTCAACGACGCCCGCAGATTGCGGTCAGAGATGAAGACTGAGCCGCAAAGCGGCAGCCAATATTGACAAGAAATTTTGGGAGAAGGGCATGGCCCCAAGCGGAAAAAAATTCGAGTTTACCGAGCACGGGGTATTTGAAGCGAACATCGCGGCGTTCTTCGGGCACATGGCTCAGGAGGACGCCGCGCTTGCCGGAGAACTGCAGTCCCACTTCAAAGCGTTGTCGCAGGGCACATACAGCCAGCAGGACATTCTGAACGGCTTGTTCGCCGCTGCCGGAAAGCCATCGCAGCCGCAAACCGCGAACCCGGTTTCAGGCGCCGCTAGCGGCCAAGGGGCGGCACCGGCCGCTGCTTTGCCGTCCGCAACCGGCTGGTTGCTTGAAGGACTTTCGATCGAAGGCTTTCGCGGCATTAACAATCAAGGCAAGCCGCTCGAGCTGAAGTTTCATACCGACAAGGTCAATAGCATCTCGGCGGTAAACGGGGTGGGCAAGAGCTCTGTCTACGATGCGGTCCGATATGCGATATGCGGTGCGGTAGCGTGGCTTGAAGACTTGCCCGCAAGCGAACGGGGCCCGACTACTATCTGAACAAATTCAACTCATCCGGGTTGGCGACGATCACGCTCAAGCTGATCGCCGAGCCGGGCGGCCAGCAAGTAGCCATCACGGTGAAGCGGGACGCGCAAGGTAATCGCACCGTCTCGTCGGCGCCGGCGGCAGATGCCGAAGGCATTCTGCGATCGCTCAATCGCGAATTTGTTCTTCTGGACGGGCACACGTTTCAAAGCTTCATTTCAGCAAAACCCCTGGATCGGGGCCGGACGTTCTCGGGTCTGCTTGGTCTCGCCCAATACAGTGTAATGCGCCAGTCACTTGCGGCTGTCGCGAACACGCGGGCCTTTAACAACCATTTCGCGGTAGCAGAACATGCGCAGCTTCGCGGCCGCGAGGAGAAGGCAGCGGCCGATGCGCGCGCCGCCATTGCGGCCGACTATGCAGTGTTGGTAGGGCAGCCTTTGGCAGCCCTCAATGGAGCGGCCGCACAGGCGAAGTGTCACCATGCTCTGGAGCAGATCGGTCCTCTGAAGCCGCTCTGCGAGAACAAAGCTTTTCACGACATTGACATTAACGCCTGCATTGAGGCGGTGAAGGCGGCCGAGGGAGGGCCTAAGCGGGACCGCCTGAGCGAATGCATTCGCGAGCGGGCGGATCTAAAGAAGCTCAATGTCGAAGCTCCGAAACCCGAGCGTGCGGCAGTGCTTGTGGCCCTGGCAATGGCACGCGATCAGGCGCTCGCTGAAACCGCAGGCGACGTCATGCTGACCCTGTTTCAGGCCGGGCAAAAGGCGCTTGGCTTGCCGGAATGGAGTGATCCCACGCTGTGCCCGCTTTGCGATCAGAAGGGCTCGCACGATCTGAAGGCGCATATCGCTTCCAAGCTTTCCCAATTCGATGCATTGGAGCAGGCAGGAACGGAGATTGCAAAAGAATGGGGCGAAGCCGGCTGGTCCGATCTTGGCGATCTTGAATCTAAGTTGGAGGAGCGCGCCGATAATCGGCTGATTGCGAAGCTGAAGGCGCGCGCGGAAAAAGGCGATATCACCTCTAACGACGCGGAGAGCCTCACGGAGTGGCTGAAAACGTTGCGCTCACGGGCCGACCAGAAAGAGCAGAGCCTGGCTGCCGAACAAGCCGATCTTGAGAAGGAACTGCCGCCGTCCTCCGTCGAGGTCACGCGCAAAGTCGAGGCGGCTCGCCGCCTCCAGGCCAATTGGAACAAGCTTGCCGAGGCTGAAAAAGCCGCGGGGCTGGAGCAAGGGCGGGAGGCGTTGGTCACGCAGGTGAAGCGCTTTCTTGATTCTGCTTCCGATTGCTTCGGCGTCGCGGAAGGCGCTCTCAGCAAGGCGCGGTTGGCCGCCGTCGAGCCGGTTTTCAGGGCGTACTTCGACAAGCTCTCGTTCTTCGGTGTCGTTCCGACGGTGGCTAAACGCGCCAACAGCGAGGACCTTCAAATCGCGCTCGCGGACTTCCACGGGCTGCAGAATCTTTCGCCGCAGGCGTTGCTTTCGGAGAGCTTCCGCAACGCGTTCGCGATTTCTCTCTATCTCGCGGCCGCCTCTCTTTATGGCGGGCTTCCGAAGTTCATCGTGCTTGACGACGTGACCTCAAGCTTTGATGCGGGTCATCAGAATTTCCTCGTTGAGCTGCTCAGGACGTCTTTCGCCCGTCCGGCGAACCCCTCCGGCCTGCAGGTCATCCTGCTAAGCCACGACACCATGCTGGAGAAGCTGTTCAACAAGCACAGCAATACAGGGACCTGGTGGCATCAGCGGCTCGAAGGCGTTCCGCAAATCGCGGTTCTGCCGCAGGCCGGCGCCGTCAACAAGGTGCGCGATCAGACGATCTCGATGCTGCAGGCAGGGCAGGTGGATTTTGCCAAAGAGGGCGTGCGGCAATATCTGGAATACCGCCTTAGCGATCTCATCAGCCGCCTGCGCATCCCGGTGCCTGTCGACGTTGCGTTCAACGACAACAAACAGCTTGCGCATGAATTTCTGCAGGCTATCGAGGCGGCCGTCAAACTGCATCAAGCTGCCAATTCTCTCGTGCTCGATGCTACTCAAATCGCCGGGCTGAATGCCAACATGGCAACCATCGTTGGTAATTTCCTCAGTCACTGGGGGACGGGGCAAACGCTCAGTTTTTCGGGTCCATCGCTTCTGGGCGTGATGCAGTCGATCGATCAGTACTGTGAGTGCTTCAGATATGAGCCGAGTCCTGGTGCGCCGCGGCAGTTCTACAAATCATTGCACCAGCGAAGCTAAAGTGGCGGAGGATGGCAGATGAATATTGTGATCAAGCGTAATTTCCTTGGAAATCGCTCTTCTCAGCCGGGTGGGGTATTGAAGGGCTTTCTGAGGCGGGGAGTCCCGGCGGAAACCTGCACGTCCAGTTTTGGGCTAACGCTGTGTTTGGCCGCTCATTCAACTTAAATGCGACGGCGGCTATCCTTGAAATCGGCCGTTGAGACCATCTTTTCGCAAGGCTTAAAGCCTGTCATTGGTTTACGCGGCTACAACTGCCGCCCAAAGCGGGCATTGGCGTGGAAAGTGACGACGCATGGGTTCGATGAAGGACCTCCAGATCGAGATCATGGGGCTGACGCAGGATTGGCACGAGCTGATCAGGCGAATTCTGAGTCAAGGTAAAGTCGGTGCGGCCTACGTCATGCGACCGGACGAGGCGCCCGACGATGAGGAAAGATGGAACGAGCTCCGGCTTGTACCAGACCTAGCCTTTACACCGGCGGGTGAGAGCGAGCCGCTCGCCGTCGAGTTCAAGATGTACCGCTGGCAGAGCGAATGGCAACGGCGGCTGCGGGAAGCCGTAGCCCACATGCAGGAGATACTGGCGCAAGGACGTTATCAGCGAGGGATAATCATCCTCTCGTTCGACGTCGATGACCAAACCCTTGCTGCGACGCGATCGCGGGTAGCGGGAGCCATCGACATCTGGACTCTGCAGCACCTTCGCGAGCTCGCCGGCGAGGATAAAACGCTTGCCGAGCAGCTCGACGAACTTGCCGGCGACACAGCAATGGACACGCGTTCGATTGCACCGCGGGCCGAAACTCAAGTTCTCGCGAAGGGTACGGCGATCGCCGGCATTTTGCGGGCGACGCTTGCTGGTACGCATGGGTGGCAGGCGTTCGAACGCACATGCGCAGATGCGGTAAAGTTCCTATTCGGTCGGGAATTGCATCGGTCCACGTCCCAGAAGCGCAGTGGAGAAGGCCTGCATCGTATGGATCTGATCTGCCGCATTAGGTCGGAGGGGAACTCCTTTTGGTCAATGATCGCTTCCGATTTTTCGACACGCTACGTCGTCTTCGACGCCAAGAACTATGAGGCACCGGTCGGTCAGAACGAGATCGAGCTGACAAAGAAATATCTCTTCAGAGGCGGGCTTCGAACGGTAGCGATCATCCTCGCCCGCGAAGGGGCCTCGGCTCAGGCGAGGATCGCCGCCGAGCAAGCATTGCGCGAAGATCAAAAGCTGATCCTTGTGATCAGCATGGCCGAACTTTGCGCCATGTTGGAAGGAGCTGATGCCGGAGATCCGCCTGAGAATGTAATGTTCGAGAAGGTCGACGACATGCTGATGAGAATGGGGCGCTGATCTGTTCAGCGGAGCGAATCGCCACGATCGCCTGCTGCGGGGTGCTGTCGATCATTCGCGTTAAGCATCATTGGTGCGAACGAGGTGTATGGCGCAACCTACAAATACGCACTTCCACAATAGCTGGACCTAACGTACTGAAATATAGAGAATATTTGCAGACGCTGCTTGACGGGATGCGCCTGCTGGCGGATCTCGACGGGCGATGTCGAAGGCCCGCTCTCGCGCATGCGGATCGGCGCGGTCCTGCATCCAACCGTGCTCCTCACACTCGCGGATGGCGCCGGCTTCATTCAGCACGTTGATCGCCCAACCGCGCAGGGTGCGGATCGCCGGCCGTCTCTGCTTGGTCATCAGCATTGAAAGGTTCTCCCACGCTGAGACGAATCGTTTAGTCCCCAGACGTTCCCCATCGCTAACACAGGACTGGGATTCGGGATCGTGGGATCTCCTGGTTTTTCGACGGCCGAATATTCCGCGCGGCCAAGTGCTAGGGTGGCAGGAATGAACTGAAGAAACCGTTTTCCGATACTTCAGACGTCCGAGCTCAGGTGGGTGATCCCTGTCCGTTTTGCGCGTGCGGCTGTCGCCGCACCGGGCTCTCGTGTTGGGGTGGACGGCCCCCTTCCGCCAAACTGCGTGGCAAGATGAGGTCGTCGCTGACCTCAACGAAGGAGCCGCCCGTGGAAACGATTGTTCGCATCGGTTTGGATACGTCAAAGAGTGTTTTTCAGTTGCATGGCGTTGATGGCACCGAGCAGCCGGTTTTACGGCGTAAGTTGAGGCGCGGGCAGGTTTTGGAATTCTTCCGTCGTTTGCCGCCTGCGCTTGTCGCGCTGGAGGCTTGCGGGGCATCGCACTATTGGGCGCGGGAGCTTCAATCGCTTGGGCACCAGGTGGTGATGATTCCGCCGCAATATGTCAAACCGTATGTTCAGCGCGGAAAATCGGACGCTGCAGACGCCGAGGCGATTTGCGAAGCGGCAAGCCGGCCAAAATTGCGCAAGAACTTTGTGCCTATCAAAAGCCCCGAGCAGCAGGGCGCGCAGATGCTCGCGCGTGTGCGCAACCAGTTCATCGGCAGGCGGACCCAGCTCGCCAATTCGATCCGAGGCTACGCCGCGGAATTCGGCTTTACTGCGCCCAAGGGGCTTTCCCGGCTTCAGCAATTGCTGATCGACACTCGGGATGACGCGACAGTCCCCAACTTGGCGAAGGAGCTGGTGGAAGCTTTGGCAATAGAGCTGGCGCGCGTCCACGACCAGATCGCCAAGCTCGACAAAAAGCTCATGCAACTCCACCGTAGTAACGAGATGAGCCGGCGACTGGCGGCTATTCCGGGTGTTGGTCCGATCGGCGCGACGCTGCTGTCAATCAAGGTCGTGGATGCACGCGGGTTCAAGTCGGCAAGAAACTTCGCTGCCTGGCTTGGCCTGACACCAAAGAATCACTCGACGGCTGGAAAGAACCGCCTCGGCGTGATTACGCGCGCCGGCGACGGAATGTTGCGAACCGTCTTGGTGGCAGGCGCGACAGCTGTGATCGCAGATATGCGCCGACGGGAAGGTCGCTCCTGGCCCTGGCTCAAAGATATCATCGCACGCAAGCCGCCGAGGCTGGTGGCCATAGCGTTGGCAAATAAGCTGGCGCGGATCGCCTGGAAACTGATGGTCAGCGGCGAGCGGTACCGACCTGCAAGCAGCGTCGTGCCGATGCCGACATAGCCTTGAACGAAATGCAGAGCTTGGCGCCAGACCGGCAGGTTTGACGCTGGGGGCGGAACTTGCAGGACAGGAAGAGGTGGTACGTTCGGCGCAAGCCGGTCAGTGAAATGCTCCGCTCGGTTTACCGGCAGAAAATGCCGCTCTCGTGTTTGGATCTCACTGTCCGCGAAGCCCATCTTGGCCGGTGGTCGTAAGACCCGAAAACAGGCCGGACATATGAGCGCAAGCGATCCGAGCGTGCTGCCAGAGCCAATCCTTGCAAGTCGGGGGCCAATGGTATGGACCCCGCCCTCGCCGCGGTGGAATCTCGAGCGTCAACTGCAGTGAAGGAGGATATCATGCAGGTCGTTCGGATAGGTCTAGATCTGGCGAAGTATGTCTTCGAAGTTCACGGCGTCGACAACCACGGGAAAGTCGTTGTGCGAAAGAGGTTGCGTCGCGATGCGGTGGCCGGCTTTTTCGCCAATTTACCGGCCTGCCTGGTCGGCATGGAAGCTTCCAACGGGGCCCACTATTGGGCTCGCGTGCTCACGGCGCTTGGCCATCAGGTCCGACTGATCAGTCCTCAGTTCGTGACGCCATACGTCAAGTCAAACAAGAACGACCAGAACGATGCGGAAGCCATCTGCGAAGCGGTCGGCCGTCCGTCCATGCGCTTTGTGCCACCGAAATCAACCGATCAGCTGGCGGTACAGGCTGTCCACCGCATTCGCAGACGCCTGGTCGCCGACCGGGTCAGGCTCGTCAACCAGATTCGCGGTCTTCTGTCCGAGCATGGCATTGTCATTGCCCGTGACATCGCGCAGCTGCGGCGCGGCCTCGCTGTCATCGTAGGGAACATCAATGACGGCCTCAGCGAGATGCTCCGAGCGCTCATGAGGGAATTGCAAGAGGAGTTGTCCGCGCTTGATACCCGCATTGCAGCCTATGACCGACGGATAAGGGAAATCTACCGTACGAATGAGCAGTGCCAGCGGCTCGGCAAAATCGAAGGCGTCGGACCTGTGACAGCAACAGCCTTGATCGCCGCCGTGGGCGATAGAAGCTGTTTCAAGAACGGCCGCCAGTTCGCGGCTTGGCTTGGCCTGGTGCCGAAGCAGCGATCCAGTGGAGGGCGGGCCCGCTTGTTCGGCATCAGCAAACGCGGCGATCGATACCTGCGGACGCTGATGATTCACGGAGCTCGCGCCGCTTTAAGCCGGGCCGCTGGCAAGCAGGATCCGCGAAGCCTCTGGCTCGGCAAAATCCGGCAACGGCGCCATCCCAATGTCGCGGCCGTGGCTCTTGCCAACAAGAATGCGCGGATCGTGTGGGCTATGCTCACAGGCGACGCAGCTTATGAGCCGGCGCTGTCGGTGAAGGCGGCCTGAAGCGAAGCGGCAATCAAGGAAAGGAGGTCTCACCCGGCAATTGCAACAAATGGCAGGAGATGGCGAAACGGTCACCCCGTCGCTTCCCGAACCTGATGTGTGGACCGGCACGGCTTACGCCGATGTCTCGGGGCCGTTGAGGTGGAAGCGGGCGAAAACCATCGAGGCTCGCGGCGGAGACGTTGTCCAGCCGCATCAAGAAGCCGGATATACGTCTGCAGTTGTGACCGTCGATCCTGATCAAGCCGGCCGTTGCAATCGGGCGGGGGCCATATACGTCCACATATGAACCGAGCCGCGCAGCGTCTCGGCCTCGCGGCATCGATCCCTCGCGCTAGAGCTTTGGTGCTCTTCGCCGGGGGCACTCGGGAAAGGGGCTCGCCTGCGGCGATCGCTATCACTGCCCCGTTCCCGGGTGCCGCTATTGAACCGGTCTCGTCGCTGCACTCGGCCCCGCGTGCCCCTTCGGGTCGCTATGCTCACGCTCTCCGGGTGCCATTTTCCGTTGAGGCGATGCGCCGCTGGCGCACGCCTGAATCGGGCCTGCGGCCCTCAGGCAGATTGCGAAGAGGCTGAGAGTAAGAGTGCAGGCTGGTTTTTCCGTGACGGGTTACAAGCTGCGAGAGAGGCTCGCGGTGCCCGTCGCGGAGAATCGCGATGTCAAACCCTAACGCTTGCGCGCGCGCCGGCAAGGACCGGGCGAACATCTATACCGAAATCACCGACAAGATCATCGCAGAACTGGAGGCCGGCCGTATCCCTTGGGTGCAGCCATGGGGAACGGCGGCGATCAAGGCGCCGCTTGCCATGCCGCGCAATGCTTCGACGCTGCGCGGTTATTCCGGAATTAACGTGCTGATTTTGTGGGGTGCCGTTATCGAGTGTGGCTACTCCAGCCAGAGCTGGCTGACCTTTCGTCAGGCGCTCGGGCTCGGCGGCCATGTCAGGAAGGGAGAGCGAGGTACGACCGTCGTCTACGCGGATCGCTTCATTCCCGAGGACGAGCGTCGACGTACCGCAGAGACCGGGGAGGAGCCAGGCACGATCCCGTTTCTCAAGCGCTTTACCGTTTTCAACATAGAGCAGTGTGACGGCTTGCCCGAGGACGTCGCGGGCTCGGTCGTCCCGCCGCCACCGGATCAGATCGAACCGCTGGCGGAATCGCTGATCGCAGCAACCGGCGCCGACTTTCGGATTGGCGGGGTGCGCGCTTACTACAATACGACCGGCGATTTTGTGCAGGTCCCGCCGCCGGCGGCGTATTTCGAGCCGATCAACTGGCATCGGACCGCGTTCCACGAACTGTCGCATTGGAGTGGAGCTGTTTCCCGGCTTGCTCGTGATCTTTCGGGGTCGTTCGGCTCCAAATCTTACGCGCGCGAGGAACTGGTCGCGGAGATGGCGGGTGCATTCGTCTGCGCTTCACTTGGCATCGTGCCGACCGTGCGCCACGCCGACTATATCGGCTCCTGGCTGGAGGTGCTGCGTGAGGACAACCGCGCCGTTGTACGGGCGGCGAGCGCGGCGTCGAAGGCCGCCGATTTCCTGCTCGGCTTTCAGCAACGGCCGATCGCCTCTGTCGACGAGAGCGACGAGGAGGCCGCGTAATGCGTCCCCCGGATGTTCCGGCTTGCCTTCGCGGCGGGCCTCAGAGAGTGAGAGGACGGGCGGTGCAGTTCGTGACGGGTTGGAGGTCGAGAGAGAGTCTTTCGGCCGCCCGTCGCGGAGAATCCGACATGGCTAGCGCCATTCAGAAGATCAAACTCAGTCCATCCCGGGACATTCCCTTCAACAAGCTGGTCTTGAGCCAGTCCAATGTTCGCCGGGTCAAGGCTGGCGTCTCGATCGAGCAACTGGCCGAGAGCATTGCGCAGCGTACCTTGCTACAAAGCCTCAGCGTCCGTGCCGTCGTCGATGCCGACGGCACGGAGACCGGCATGTTCGAGGTTCCTGCGGGCGGGCGGCGGTACCGCGCCCTTGAACTGTTAGTGAAGCAGAAGCGCATGGCGAAGACCCAAGCGGTCCCCTGTGTGGTCAGGGATTGCGGTGTCGCCGAGGACGACTCGCTTGCGGAAAACGACGAGCGCATCGGCCTGCATCCACTCGATCAATTCCGCGCGTTCCGAATCCTCCGCGATGGCGGTATGGGCGAAGAGGAGATCGCCGCGCGGCATTTCGTGGCGCCGGCGATCGTCAAGCAGCGCCTGCGCCTGGCGTCGGTTTCGCCAAAGCTGCACAACGTCTATGCCGACGACGGCATGACGCTGGAGCAGCTCATGGCCTTTGCAGTCACTGGCGATCATGCGCGTCAGGAGCAGGTTTGGGATAATGTGAGCCGCTCCCAGAACGACGAGCCGTACCAGATCCGCCGGATGCTTACGGAACAGACGGTCCGCGCCTCCGACCGACGGGCCCAATACGTCGGGCTCGATGCGTATGAGCAGGCCGGTGGCCTCGTGCTGCGCGACCTGTTTCAGCACGACGACGGCGGTTGGCTGCAGGACGCCGTATTGCTCGACCGCCTCGTAACCGAAAAGCTCAAAGCCCAAGCTGAGACGATTGCGACCGAAGGCTGGAAGTGGATCTCCGTCGCCGTAGAGTTCTCCTACGGTCACACTCAAGGCCTGCGAGAAATCGAAGGCAAGCCTGTCGATCTCTCGCCTGAGGAACAGGCCACCATCGATGCTCTGAGCGCCGAGCAAGCCAAGCTCGAAACCGAATATCAGGATGCCGACGAGCTGCCCGACGAGATCGATCAGCGTCTCGGCGAAATCGAGGCGGCGCTGGCGGCGTTCGAAGACCGGCCAATGCTTTACGATCCGACGGAGATCGCCCGAGCAGGCGTTTTCATCAGCATCGATTCCGAAGGGCGCCTCGCCGTGGATCGGGGTTACGTCCGGCCGGAGGACGAGGTGCAGGCAAGTGATCCTGATGTCGGGCAGGACGCCGACGTGTCGTCGAGCGAAGGTCAAGAGGAGGGCCCTTCCGTCCCGCGCACGGTCATCGCGGTCGCTGGTAGTGCTCCCGATGCCGAGGATGATGATGAAGACGCGGCCAAGCCTCTGCCGGATCGGCTGATCACCGAGCTGACGGCGCATCGCACGCTGGCGTTGCGCGATGCGCTGGCAGAAAATCCTGCGATCGCGTTCCAGGCGGTGCTGCATAATTTCGTGCTGACGGCTTTTTACCGGTTCGCGTCATCCGGAAGCTGTCTCGAGATCGGCCTTCGCACGCCGAACTTTCCAACTCAAGCTCCGGGGCTGAGAGAAAGCGTCTCCGCCAAGGTCGTCGAGGCGCGGCATGAGGCCTGGAAGGCACGGTTGCCGAAGAGCGAGAACGATCTCTGGGATGCGCTGACGGCTCTCGATGGTGGTGCACAGGCGTCGCTGTTCGCCCACTGTGCATCATTTGCGGTCAACGCTGTCTATGAACCGGCTAATCGCTACAATCAGGGCCGTGTCTCCGCTCACGGTGTCCGCACGCGTCTCGACCAAGCCGATGTGCTGGCGCGCGCGGTCGGGCTCGATATGGTTCAGGCAGGGTGGAAGCCCTCCGTCGACAACTATCTCGGCCGGGTCACCAAGCCGCGAATTCTGGAGGCGGTGCGGGAAGCCAAGGGCGAGTCGTCGGCGCAATTGATCGACCATCTGAAGAAGGCCGACATGGCCAAGGAGGCCGAGCGCCTTCTGGATGGCTCGGGCTGGTTGCCGGAGCCGCTGCGTCTCGTCGATCCGGATGCGGCGCCAGTGGGGCAGGAGGGCGAAGCTGGCCCGCTGCCCGAATTCCTCGCCGACGATGAGGATCAGGAGAGCGCCAGCGACGATGATCCGCAACAGCTCGACGCGGCTGAATGACATTAAGGAGCGGGATGGCACGGCCGTCCCGCAGTAGTGTGGGGACCGGCGTGCAGCGCCGGTCCCTATTTTTATGCCCGAGGTCTGAGAGGGAGAGCCGGGCCGGGAAGGGTTTGAGCCGTCGAGGTCAGAGGAGAGCGCCTGGCGGTTCGACCCCTTCCTGCTCTCCTGAGACATCCTGCCATGACCGAATCTCTCGCCGGCGGCGCTGCCGCCGCGCCGCTCTCGTTGCGCGCCGCTGCAACTTTCACCTCCGCCGCTGTCAGGGCCGCGCGACAGCTCCTGACCGAGCTCGAACGCGGCCGGCGCATCGATGCCGCTGTTCTGCGTAGCGCCATGGAGGCTGCCTTCGGCGCCTCGGACACGACTGGGGCCTGGAACTGGAAGACCGCCTATGACGTTTGCGAGGCGGCAACCGTTCTGTTTCTTCGCAAGTTCGGACCGGCCATACGGGCCAGGGCTGGCTCGACGGCTGCCATGCTGCCGATGCTGGCGAAAGTCGCGAACCGTCTGCCGACGCACACGCGGCGTTCCGAGGACAGTCGGGCGCTCCAACAGTTCTCGACGCCGATCCCGCTCGGGCTGGCTGCGTGTACCGCAGCCGGCATTACGCCGGCCGATCGCGTTCTGGAGCCCTCCGCGGGGACCGGATTGCTCGCCATCTTTGCCGAGCTCGCCGGCGGCGCCTTGGTGTTGAACGAGTTGGCCGATACCCGGGCGGGGTTGCTCGACCATCTATTCGCGCGCGTTAACGTCACGCGGTTCGATGCTGCTCAGATCGATGACCACCTCGACGTGAGTGTCGCGCCGAGCGTCGTTCTGATGAACCCGCCGTTCTCCGCGGTGGCGAATGTCGATCGACGGATGGCGGATGCGGCTCTCCGTCACATCGCTTCAGCGCTCGCGCGTCTTCGCGACGGTGGGCGGCTCGTCGCCATCACTGGCGCCAGCTTCGCACCGGATAACCCAGCATGGCGAGAAGCCTTTGTGCGGCTCCAGGAACGCGGGCAAGTAGTATTTTCTGCGGCGATCGGCGGCGCCGTCTACGCGAAGCACGGAACACAAATCGACACACGGCTGCTTGTGATCGACAAGCTGCCCGCTGCCGATTCGACGGCTTTTCCCGCCTCGCGGGGCATGGCGGTCGACGTCGCTACCTTGCTTGACTGGGTGAACCAGCATGTGCCTCCAAGGCTGCCCGTCGTCGTGCCACCGGAGATCGTCGCTATCGAGCCGCCGGCTATGTCACGATTGCTAGGCGCCGCTGCACCAAGACCATCGTCCACTTCGAGAGACGCCGCGCCAGTAGGCGCAGAACTGATCTACGAGACGGTCGAATGGTCCCCGCCGGAATGCGCCCGGCTGACCGATGCGCTTTATGAGGAATACGGACTACAGTCGATCTGCATTCCCGGATCTTGCGCACATCCGACCAAGCTCGTGCAGTCTGCCGCGATGGCGTCCGTTGCGCCACCGAAGCCATCCTATCGTCCGCACCTGCCGGCCAGTGTCATGGCCGACCGAGTTCTGTCGGATGCTCAGCTCGAGAGCGTCATCTATGCCGGCGAGGCGCATTCCGAATTCCTGGCAGGCGGCTCCTGGACGGTCGACACGACCTTTGATGTTGTGGCCGCCGCGCGCGACGGCGCCGAAAATGCCGTCCGCTTTCGCCGCGGCTGGTTTTTGGGCGATGGCACCGGGGCGGGCAAGGGGCGGCAGGTCGCCGGGATTTTGCTCGACAACTGGTTCAAGGGCCGTCGTCGGGCGATCTGGGTCAGCAAGTCCGACAAGCTGATCGAGGATGCGCAGCGCGACTGGTCCGCGCTGGGCATGGAGCGGCTGCTTGTTACGCCTCTGTCTCGGTTTCGCCAGGGCACCCCGGTCCGGCTCTCGGAAGGCATCCTTTTTACCACCTACGCCACGCTACGGACCGACGAGCGTGGCGAAAAGCTTTCGCGCGTCAGGCAGATCGTCGAATGGTTGGGCTCCGACTTCGACGGAGTGATCGTCTTCGACGAGAGCCACGCCATGCAGAATGCAGTCGGGGGCAAGGAAGAGCGCGGCGACCAGGCGGCATCTCAGCAGGGCCGTGCGGGCCTGCGGCTACAGCACGCTTTGCCGAATGCTCGCGTGGTTTATGTGTCGGCGACGGGCGCCACCACGGTGCACAACCTGGCTTATGCCCAACGCCTCGGCCTTTGGGGCGGCGCCGACTTTCCGTTCGCGACGCGTGCCGAGTTCGTCGAGGCAATCGAGGAAGGAGGGGTCGCGGCCATGGAGGTGCTGGCGCGCGACCTCAAGGCGCTCGGTCTCTACGCAGCCCGTTCGCTCTCGTACGAGGGCGTCGAGTACGATCTCGTTGAGCACCAGCTGACGCCGGAGCAGGTTCGCATCTACGATGCCTATGCCGATGCGTTCAGCGTCATCCATAATAACCTTGATGCGGCGATGCGAGCCGCCAACATCACCGGCTCAACGGGAACGCTGAACGGGCAAGCCAAGTCCGCCGCACGCTCCGCTTTCGAAAGCGCGAAGCAGCGCTTCTTCGGCCACCTCCTGACTTCGATGAAGACCCCGTCGCTGGTGCGATCGATCGAGCGCGACCTTGACGTTGGCCACGCCGCTGTTATCCAGATCGTGTCGACGGGCGAAGCGCTGATGGAGCGCCGGCTCGCCGAGATCCCGACCGAAGAGTGGGGCGACGTCCAGGTCGACATCACGCCGCGCGAGTATGTTCTCGACTATCTCGCCCACTCCTTTCCGGTCCAGCTCTACGAGCCCTTCACCGACTCGGAGGCCAACCTCTGCTCCCGGCCTGTATATCGCGACGGCCAGCCGGTCGAGAGCCGGGAAGCCGTCGCACGCCGCGACCGCCTCATCGAGAAGCTTGCATCACTACCGCCGGTACCTGGGGCACTGGATCAGGTCATCCAGCGCTTCGGCACCGAATTGGTCGCCGAGGTGACGGGCCGCTCGCGCCGCATCGTTCGCAAGGGCGACCGGCTAGTGGTCGAAAATCGAGCCGGTTCAGCCAACCTCGCCGAGACCTCGGCTTTCATGGACGACGTCAAGCGCATCCTCGTGTTCTCCGACGCGGGCGGCACGGGGAGGAGCTACCATGCCGAACTGTCAGCTCGGAATCGCCGTTTGCGGGTCCACTACCTGCTCGAGCCCGGCTGGAAGGCCGATGCCGCGATCCAGGGTCTCGGCCGCACAAACCGGACCAATCAAGCGCAGCCACCGTTGTTTCGTCCGATTGCGACAGACGCGAAGGCCGAAAAGCGCTTTCTCAGCACCATTGCCCGCCGGCTCGATACGTTGGGAGCCATTACGCGCGGCCAACGTCAGACTGGAGGACAGGGCCTGTTCCGGCCCGAGGACAATCTCGAAAGCCAGTACGGACGTGATGCGTTGCGTCAACTCTACACGCTGCTCGCGCGAGGCAAGGTCGACGGCTGCTCGCTGGGGAGGTTCGAGGATGCGACCGGTCTGAAGCTCATGGATGCCAATGGGCTCAGGGATGACCTGCCGCCGATCACGACTTTTCTGAACAGATTATTGGCGCTCACCATCGACCTACAGAATGTGCTGTTCACCGCCTTCGAGCAGCTCTTGACCGCTCGGATCGACGGCGCGGTCGCGTCGGGTACCTACGACGTCGGGCTGGAAACGCTCCGCGCTGAAAGCTTTGTCGTCACTGACCGGCGGACGATCCATGTCCATCCGGGCACCGTCGCCGAGACCCGGCTGCTCACGATCACCCAGCGTCAGCGCAATCATCCGGTGCGTCTGGATGAGGCCTTTGCTCGTCTCTCCGATCGCCATGCTGTCCTGCTGATCAATGAGCGCTCGGGGCGAGCTGCCGTGCAGGTCCCTGCGTCAAGCATCATGCTCGACGACGGCGAGATCGAGCGGCGCGTCCGCCTGATCCGGCCGATGGAGCAGCACACGGTCGCCTTGAACATGATGGCGGAAAGCCACTGGGCCGAGGCGGACCGTGAACGTTTTGCCGCGGCCTGGCTGGCGGAGCTTGCGGAGGTGCCCGAGTTCAAGGAGAGCACGATCCACGTCGTGGCGGGCTTGCTGCTGCCGATCTGGAAGCGGCTGCCGAACGAATCGACCCGCGTCTATCGCCTTCAGACCGATACGGGCGAACGCATCATCGGACGCAAGGTCTCTGCTGTCTGGGTCGCAAGCGTCCTTGCGGCGGACGCGCCCGCGCTGACGCCGGACGCTGCCTTTGCCGCGCTGGTGGAAGGACGGACCGTCCTCGATCTAACGGACGGGCTCCAGCTTCGCCGCGTCCGGGTGATGGGCGCATATCGCATCGAGCTGTCGGGATTCAACGATACGATGCGCGATCGCCTCCGTGCTTACGGCCTCTTTGGGGAGATTATCTCCTGGAAGCTGCGCATGTTCGTACCCACGGACGCGAGCGGCATCGAGGTTCTGTCGAGGGTGCTCGACACCTATCCGGTTACGGGCGCCAGTGAGCGGGAGGCCGCGTGATGTCCGGCGCTGGCTCCGAACTGGCACGCCGCCTCGCGCGCGAGGCCGAGGCGGTGTGCCGACACTATCTCTCCAATGGTAAGCGGGCGGGGCGGTACTGGGTGGTTGGCGACGTCCACAACACCCCGGGCCGCTCACTATTTGTGCGGCTCCAGGACTGCCCGAAGGGCCCCGCCGGCAAATGGACCGATGGCGCGACCGGGGAGCATGGCGATCTCCTCGATATCATCCGCGAAACTATGGCGTTGCGAGACTTTCGCCAGGTCGCTGAGGAGGCGAGGCGCTTTCTGAAGCTGCCCCGTTCTGAACAGCAACCCGTTCAGAAACCTATTCGTCAAGGTGTGCTGGCCGGATCGCGGGAAGCCGCCCGTCGACTTTTTGCGATATCCAGACCGATCGAAGGGACGTTGGTGGAGACGTATTTGCAACGTCGTGGAATAAGCCAAATCCACCATGGAAGTAGCCTGCGCTTCCACCCACGTTGCTACTACCGACCGGACGAGCATTTGCCGAATGAGACCTGGCCGGCGATGATAGGCTCTGTCACGGACCTCGAGGGACGGATCACCGGCGTGCATCGCACCTGGCTAGATCCACACGGCTTTGATCGCGTGCGGCTCGGCAAGGCCCCGATCGACACACCACGACGCGCCATGGGCGACCTGCTTGGTAACGCCGTTCGCTTCGGCGTGGTCGACGACGTGCTCGCTGCGGGCGAGGGGATCGAGACCATGCTGTCGTTGCGTTATGTACTGCCGACTTTGCCCATGACCGCTGCTCTCTCGGCCAATCACCTCTCAGCCATGTTGCTGCCGTCTGGCCTACGCCGACTCTATATCGCTCGTGACGCAGATGCCGCCGGGGATGCCGTACAGGCTATTCTCACCCAGCGCGCCGAAGCCGCCGGCATTAAAGCGATCGCATTGTCGCCCCGGCTGGGCGACTTCAACGAGGATCTGCACATCTTCGGCCTCAAGGCCCTCCGAGCAGCGTTGCTACTTCAACTCGTACCGGAGGACGTCGTCCGTTTCCTCCATTCTCCGGCGGTAGCCGCGGAATAACCGGCGCACTTCAATCGGCGTTGAGATCGATCGCGCCGATGCCAATGCCGGAAGAGCACGCGACCACGGCCTTCTAGAGGGCGATCGGACGGCAAGCGGCTCGGGCCGGCAATGGCTGCGTCCGGCTATTTTCCGCCGCGCGCCGGCGACGAGAAGATACATTAGCCATTTGGCGAGCGCGCTTTGCATCGCGAAGCAAAATAGCCGGCCTCCGCCATCCTCCGCTGCGCTTCGGCCCTCCGCTTCCGCCTACGCCCTGCGGGCTTCGGCGGACAAGCTGCTCCGGGTTCTGGCCCGTTCCGCCTGCCGTCTAAGTGATCGCCACGAAGGCCGCGATGGTCGCGGCCGATCCGGCAAAGGATCGCCTCTATGACCGACCACGATGACATCGAACCGCCGCACGCCGCATCTGCGACCGAACACGTTCTTACCGAATTGCAGCTCTTCGGTTACCGCCCCTTCGACGAGCAGCCCGATCCACGGCCGCTTCCCGAGGGCAGGATCATTACCGGTGCCGTCGCTGACATCTTCGATGCCCTGGTCGCCACGTTGAGCGACACGCGGCTCGAGCCCGACCTCGACGATCTGCTCTGGTCGACTGTCAACCTGTTCCATCGTGCCGTCGACCGCATCGGTCGCCAACTCGACGACAACGAACAGGCGCAACAGAAGAGTCAGCGCGAGCAGGACGGTTCCGAAGTTCGATCCGTCGAACTCGAACGCATCACGGCGGAAGGCATCACGCTGATTGAGCGCCGCAACTGCCTGGAGCTCTTCCGTGATCAGGCCATAGAGCGCTTCGAGACTCACACCGGCTCATTCTGGCGCCCCCGATCGGGATCGCTGGTGAACCATCGTACGCTGACGGCAGCGATGATCGACTCTCGCGACTTCATCGCGGCCAAGCGCCGCGCCGAGACCGAGGTTATGCTGCCGGCTGGGCCGAAGATCGCGCTCACCGGAGGGCTCGACTTCAACGACCACCACCTTATCTGGGATCGTCTCGACAAGGTTCATGCCAAGCATCCCGACATGGTCCTGCTCCATGGCAGCTCCCCGAAGGGGGCCGAACTGATCGCATCCAAATGGGCGACGATCCGCAAGGTGCCTCAGATCGCCTTTAAGCCTGATTGGACGAGACATGCCAAGGCAGCACCCTTCAAGCGCAACGATGCCATGCTCGAACTGCTGCCGATCGGCGTTATGCACTTCCCGGGCACGGGCATTCAGGACAACCTCGCCGACAAGGCGAAGCGGCTCGGCATTCCCGTCTGGAGGTTCGGCAGCGCGTGAGCGCCGTCTTCTCGATTGAAGACTTCGAGGCGAAATTGCTCACGCCGCAACTCCGCCTCGTTTCGATCTTACGTCCAGGTCGCGCCGTGGTGGTGGTGGAAGGCGCGACACTCAAATCTATGCACATGGAGCCACCACCATGCTCGCCATTGGGCTTGTTCTCAACACACTCGGCATCGGCCTATTCTGCTGGGCGATTTTCGCGCTCGCAGTGTATGCCCTTCCGTTTTTTGTCGCACTGAGTATCGGAATGACGGCGTTTCAGAGCGGTGCCGGTCTCATCGGCGCGCTGCTTCTCGGAACGGCCGGCGGCGCGTTGACGCTCGTCCTCGGCCGGATCGCGGTTGCCGTTGCTCGGTCCTTGGCCTTGCGCATCGCAATCGCGACAGCATTCGCTATTCCCGCCACCGTCGCCGGCTATCATGTGGCGTTCGCTCTGTCCCAGATCGGTATGCCCTCGCTGGCTTGGCGAGAGATCCTCGCTTGCCTGGGCGCGGTCTGTATTGGGGGCACAACGTGGGCACGCTTGACTGCTTTTGCAGAGCCACGCCCGCTCGAACTGGCTGGGCTGGTGGAGAATCCATCACACCCAGTTCTTCCAACCGCTACGCGCGAGGGATGACCGTTCACCGCCTTCGTCGTCGAGCAGGCTCGCATAGATCGAAGCATTGAACGAGGGATGATCGGGACCTGAGCGGGGAGGGGCAGTCCCCCTCGGGGCCTTGAGCAAGCGCCCCATTTCGGCCGGCCCCACTAAGCCTGCGGCGGAGCAGCGATGTCTCGATCGTTTCTTCGGAGACGATACCACCCTTTGCAGCAGATTGTTTCTCTTTCTGCGCCGAATCGTTTCCATCTCTTGTTCAGCACAACCGAGATACGCCACGTCTTCTCCCGAGATTGCGGTTCAGCACGCGACGCACGTGGCCTCATTGATGGCTTGATCTGGCCGAAGACCGGCTTCGCCTCGATCGTCTGAGCCGCAACGCCGTTGATGCGACTTTCTTCCCCTGGGCTTCGCCCATTCCTCGCGAGGCAAGAAAGTCGCCACAACGGCGTCCTCCGCTGCGCTCCGGCCCGCGGGCGGGTGCGTCGCCGATCGTCTTCGGCCTGCAGATCGCCATCGAGGCCGCGGTGGTCGCGGGCTCGAAACACAACAGGAGAAATGACATGGCTAACATCGGTTCTTTCAAGAAGGTCGGCAACGATTTCCAGGGCGAAATCGTCACCCTGAGCCTGCAAGCCAAGGGCGTCCGCATCGTCGCCGAGACCAACCGCTCCAACGACAACGCTCCCAGCCACCGCATCTATGTAGGTCGCGCGGAGATCGGCGCAGCCTGGTCGAAGCGTTCCGAGGAAGGCCGCGACTACCTCTCGCTCAAGCTCGACGACCCCTCCTTCAACGCGCCGATCTACGCGAACCTGTTCGATGACGAAGGCGGTGAGGGCTACACCCTTCTGTGGTCGCGGCCGCGCAAGAACGGCGAGTAAGAGCGCCCCACCAAGCCCCGTCCGGTTCGCCGGGCGGGGCGCTTCGCGGCTGGCCTGAGCGGGCTTACGATTTGCTAAGCCGCGCAGCTTTTTTGAGCAGGTCCCCCGGTTCGACCCCTAATGCTTCAGCAATTTGCCCGAGCACTGTAACGCTTGCTGATACGTCGCCGCGCTCGATGGCGCCGACGTAACGGGCGCTTAAACCCGCGCGCTCGGCCAGCTCCTCCTGCGTCATTTGTAGATCGTGGCGTTTCCGACGCAGGTTCACAGCCATGATCTCTTTGAGATCCATGGCGATATGGGAACTGAGCCGGAACGATCGTTCTAGGAACGATCGTTCCTATTCGTGTTCAACATGCTATCGACTGTGGCGACGCTACGTGCGCGGCCACGCTCCGTCGCTGATACCGAACGAATATCCAGGATTCCAGCGGGGCAACGGAGGTCTGGATTGCGACCAAACCATGGCGTAGCTTATAGGCGTTCTAAAAGCGGGTATGATGCAGAAGCCATCCCTAGATCCAGACGTAGCTGACAGTGCGCCGAACGAGCCGACGTTGACGGCCTATGACGAACAGCATGTTGTCACGTGCGCGTTCTGCACGCCGAAGGTGAGGGTGCGGACTGGCGCGAAGTGGCTCGAGTGGTCTTGCATATGGACCCCGAGCGAGAGCCGGACCGTGCGTGGAGCGCATATCAGAGCCACCTTGCGCGTGCCAAATGGGTGACCGAGCAAGGGCGCCTGTTACGCGACACCGGCTCGAAATAGAACAAAACTACCGGCTGGTCTCTTGCAGGCAGAATTGTTTGCTTTTGCTAGTCGGTGGTCATTCCGGTGCACCACGTGGTGCCAAACTAGGGTCTTCCTACAACCGCCTCGTTCATACCTATTGCGCCGCAATCGTTGTTAGCAGCGTGCAATGGGGCGGAAGCAATGCCTGAATTCGACTGGCGGTCGCCGGATTCCTACAAGAGCCTACAAGACGCGGAAGTCACCGACATTGCCTGGGAATGTCTCCGTCGCAACGCCGACTATCGGCGTGAGTACGAGGTGATGATTGCCAACAGTCCTGATGGCGAAGTGACACCAGAATTCAGGAGGAAATGGGGCCTCTGCTTTCGCCCATGACCCGCAGAGATCGTTCGACGAGCAGACGAACTTTTGGGCGCCGGAGGTTCTGGCGGCGGTCGTTCCGGTCACGATTGCCTTGACGGCCGAACTCGTCTCGGAGTCTCAGCCACTGCTTGACCTCACAGCTGGCCAGGTGCGCCGCGCTGTCGACGGCTGGCATGCCGTGCTGCGTATCGGTTCAGCGGATCACCGCCTTTGGTCCAAAGACGCGCCAGCGCTCGGCGCGACATATGCGGCCGAATTGCCGTTTGACGGCGATTTCGACGCACGTGCGTATGCAGCCCGCCGGCTGTGGCGCGCGATGAATGGACGCGCGCCAGGTCCTGCATTTCATCAATTATCCAAACAGCGACGCGAGCGCTTGAGTGCTGCGATCCGTGCGCTCGACGCGCACAGCGCGGGCGCTAGCTATCGCGTTATTGCCGAAACGTTGTTCGGCAAGAAACGCGTCCCCGATCGCGCGTGGAAGACCCACGATCTGCGCAATCGAACGATCCGCCTGCTGCAAAGCGGGCTCGCCTTGATGCGCGGTGGTTACCGCAAACTTCTGCGGCCCGGGCGCAGGGGCGGGTAGCGCAGCCCCCGGGGTGCCGAAAATCGTCCTCTCGATGTTCGGCATCCCCCTCGGATACCGCGCTTCTCCATGATGACCGCACACACGCTGGCCTAGCCAAGCGTAGTGCGCTGTCCTCCTGGAGTTCTCAAATGCCCGATCCGATGGCCGGTCTTCCCCCGCGATTCCTGCGTACACCGGAGGCCGCGCGTTATCTTGGTCTGTCCGGTCGCACGCTGGAGAAGCACCGCACATACGGTACTGGACCGACATATCGGAAAATTGGCGGACGTGTCGTCTACGCCGTCGATGACCTGAAAGCGTGGGCCGACCGGGGCGCCAAGACGTCGACGTCCGACCCCGGCAAGGGGACTGTACTGCCCGCTAAGAAGCACCCGGCGTTGCGACCTTATGCAGGCCAGGAACGTCGCTGATTGCCGCGTGAGAGCAATGACCATGCGGCGCAAACAACATTCCGAGCGCGACCAGCTTGAACTCTTTCGGGCGCTACCCGGCGATCTTGCGCCTCGCGACGCGCAGGATCTGATGGCCTATCCGTTCTTCTCGCTCGCAAAAACCAAGCGGATCGTGCCGATTGATTTCCGTGCTGGCGCGATCGCAATTCGTGTCGAAGCCGTGCCGGAACACGGCATGGCGACCATTTGGGATGCCGACGTTCTGATCTGGGCTGCTTCCCAGATCGTCGAAGCGCGTGATGCAGGTCTGAAGACGTCGCGTCTGATGGCTGCAACGCCTTACGAGATTTTGACGTTTGTCGGCCGCGGCACCAGCGCGCGCGACTACGACCGGCTGAAGGCGGGTCTCGACAGACTACAGTCGACGACCGTGCTGACGTCGATCCGCCAAGCGACAGAACGACGACGGCATCGTTTCTCCTGGATCAACGAGTGGAAGGAGACAGCGGATGCAAATGGCCGTCCATTCGGGCTCGAGCTGATCCTGCCGGACTGGTTCTATGCGGGCGTCATCGATGACGCGCTCGTGCTGACGATCGATCGTGCCTATTTCGAGCTCACGGGCGGGCTTGAGCGGTGGCTCTACCGCCTCGTGCGCAAGCACGGCGGCCACCAGGAAGGCGGCTGGAGCTTTGACCTTGTGCATCTCCACGCCAAATCCGGCATCATCTCGCCGCTCAAGCACTTTGCGTACGACGTCCGTCAGATCGTTCAGCGCCAGACATTGCCCGGCTATCAGCTCGTGCTCACGCGAGACCGGAACGGCAGCGAGCGACTGAACTTCGCCCCTCAGCCTGTTGATCCCTTAACGGCACGCTTGCGCTGCCGCGGTCTCATTCCAAATTCGGAGGACAACCTGTGAATCAGCTCGTGCTATCGGGGACCGCAACCCTCGTGCTATCGGGGACCCGATCCTCGTGCTATCGGGGACCGGAATCGAGCTTAAGAGCTTGTTTCTCCGCGCCTTCCGGCCGCTCTAACTTTACTAACATACTGACACTAACTTCTTGTTGTGAATCAGTACGTTGTGAACAAGTCGGCCGCGCGTGCAACGAGGATGCCTCATGCATCCACTCTCTCACGCGCAAAGCTTCGCTGCAATACGATTGTTGTCGCCAATGCACGCGCGTCAACGCGATCACGCGCAAATCTGCGCGATCGCTGACGTCGACATCATCGCCTGGTGCGCGTCACGTCCTTTTGCAGCCACTCGCTCGTCGAGGAGAACTCGCTAACATCCGTGGTTGGCACGATGGCCACCACAAGCCGGAATTTGAGGAAAGGGCGGGCAGGCTAACCAGCGCCGTGCTTGATGGCTTCAAAATTCATCATGAAGCCGCCGGCAAGAAAAGTTGCGATCTCACCCAAATCCCCGTCTCCTCGGGAGACGCTGCTCCGCCGTGGCGGAAGGAAAAGGCGCGCGTGGAAGTGGCCGGGTCGCGGAGGCTCTTACATCGCCGCAGCGACCCGGCCGCGTTTGCCGCCGGCGCCAAACCGGAACGTGGTGCCATCGATCCAGATCTTGTGCAGCAGCACGGCGAGCGCACGCGCAACGGCCGTCGCCGCGCGCTTCAGACCCTTCTTCCTGGCCAGCCGCAGGCCCCACAGCCGCAGCTTAAAATTCTTCGGAATGCGCGTCAGGATCGCGATCGCAGCCTCGTACAGCATCGCCCGCGTCAGCTCGTCGCCGCATTTGGAGATGCCGCCGATGCGGTCGGTTTGTCCGGATTGGTAGCGCCGTGGCGTCAGGCCGAAATGCGCGCCGACATTGGTCGACTTCCTGAATCGCGCCGGGTCGTCGACGGTGGCGCGGAACGTCAGCGCCACCAGCGCGCCGACTCCGGGCACGGTCATCATCCGCTGCACCGCGCTGTCGCTTCGCGCCGCCACAAGGACAAGGCGGTGCAGTTTTGCCAGCTGCAGCCGCATCGCATTGCGGGCGTCCAGCAACGGCGTGACGATGGCTTCCAATTCCTTCTTCCCGGCCACGATCTCGTGCACCCGAGTTGCAAAACGGCCGACCGAGATCTCGCCGACCTTCAGGCCGAATGGCTTGAGCAGGCCGCGGATCATGTTCTCCATGTCGAGCACCTTGTCAAGCAGCGCCTTGCGCCCGATCAGCAGCGCCCGAAGCGTTTGCGCGCCTTCCGACTTGACATGGACCGCCCGGAACCAGCCGGTCCGCATCATCTGCGCAATGCCCTTGGCGTCGTTGCGGTCGGTCTTGTTCAGCATCGCGTTCAGCGCCGCCTTGGCATGCCGGGTCTCGATGCAGATCACGGGCAGGCCCTTTTCGGCGAGCGCCGTGAACAGCCAGGCCGAGTAGGAGAACGCTTCCAGCCCGACGCGCTTGAGGTGGATGCCCCATTCCGCCAGGAACAGCTCGATCGCGTCCGTATCGGTGTCGAGTTTGGCCTCCCGGACGATGTTGCCGTCGCCATCCACCATGCAAATGTTCGTCGCCTCCAGCGACACGTCGAGCCCTGCATAGAAGTCCATCGTTCGCCTCCACTGCCGATCGCCGGGACGCACCGCGCATCCCGTTCGCGAATCGTTGTGAGGCATTCTCGCCGCAGCGCGGCCGGCGAGGGGACACGAGTCAGTACCCCGGCTAACCAGAAATCCTTCGGATTTCTTCTAACGGAGCAGACCGGAAACCGCATCGCTCGCGACCGGCGCCCGCGGGCTGTCAATCCTCCTTTCCGGCATGAGCCGCACAGGTGCTTCACCGGCCCCGATGCTTACGGCTCCACATTCGCCGTTCCGGGAGCAGCAGCATGAATGACCTCACCGAAGTCGAAGTGCTGTGGCTCGAGAAGCGGATCGAAAACCGCATTCGGTTCGGCCGCATCGTCAAGGAACGGAAGATTGATCGCCATCGACGTGTCCTGTCATTTGCGGCAGGCAGCATCTTTGCCTTCGTTCGCTGGACCTCCAACGACTTTGGCACGGTCATTTCGCGGATCGATATCCTGCGCGCGGTCGCGCCGGGACAGCGCTGCTCGACTGTTCCTTATGTGAAGCCGGGCGGGGAGATCCTGCTCTGTCTGTCCGGCTGGCCGAAGGTGGAGCGCGTGCTGCAGATGATCGAGGGCGTCGAGGCACTCGGCATCGATCCCGCTGATGTCGCGCCTGATCATTGGCATCACGTCCATAACCGCCTGTCCGTCAACGAAAACCCGCGTCCCTACACGAAAGCGCGCCACCAGGCCTGGCTTCATCGGCAGAGGGTAACGCGATGACGGGCCGCTTGAAGACGCTGGCGGTGACACTTGGAGCCGCTACCGCGCTCGTCGTGACACTCGTCCTGGAGCCGCTGCCGCTGTACATCTGGAATGCATCGGCAAGCGTGCCGATCGGTCTCTATCGCCTGCGACCGGCTGAACGCTTCCACGTTACCGAGCTGGTCGCCGTGCAACCGCCGGAGCCGCTCGCGACCTTCCTCGACCTTAACGGCTATTTGCCCATTGGCGTCCCCATGCTGAAGCGCGTGCTCGCCCTTCCGGGGCAGCGCGTTTGCAGAACCGGCCTCACGATTTCGGTCGACGATATCGCGGTGGGCGAGGCGAGGGATCGCGACGGACGCGGGCGGCCGCTGCCGAAATGGCAGGGCTGCCGCGTCGCCGGCGACGGCGAGCTGTTTCTGATGAACTGGCAGTCGGACGACTCTCTTGATGGCCGGTACTTTGGATTTCTTCCGGCATCTAGCGTGATCGGCCGTGCGATGCCGGTGTGGACGTGGGAGGAGTGATCGTGCGCATTCGACGTATTCTCCTCGCCATTCCCTTGTTAGATCGACTGCGGGATCATTCCTCTGTCTCGGCCGATGTCTGCAAGGCTGGCGCGAGCCCGACCACGTGCTTGGGTCGGTTGGGTACGCGCGTTTGTGCTGTTGTGCCCCTGATGCTCTTTCTGACCGCGTTCGACAGTGCTGCTTTGACCCAGAGCGGATCAGCCGCCCAGCCGGCCATCAGTCAGGACGCTCACTTATTTAACGGCTTCATCAATGAAGCCTCACAACGCTTCGCGATTGCGCCTGACTGGATCCGTTCAGTCCAAAGCATCGAGAGTGCTGGTGACGTGCACGCCAGATCGCCAAAAGGCGCAATGGGCCTGATGCAAATCATGCCGGCGACTTGGAAGGAACTTCGCGAGCGCTACAATCTCGGGAACGACCCTTACGACCCGCACGACAACATTCTGGCCGGCACGGCTTACTTGCGCGAACTGCTCGATCGGTATGGCTCGCCTGGCGTTTTTGCCGCGTACAACGCGGGACCATCTCGCTATGAAGAGCATCTCGCAGGCGGCTCTCTGCCAGGCGAGACGCGAGCATACGTCGCAAAGCTTGCAAACCTGCTTGCCATCGAACTGCCGCCGAGGTGGGGGTCGAGCGGACAGCCATCAGCAACTTCGACGCTATTCGTCACGCGATCCGATCCCATGAAAATGCGCGATCGGTTGCCGTCGTTCATGCCGTCGAGCGGTGTCACGACCGCAATTTCGGCGCCCGATGTTTCGCCCATGGTCCCCCGGCCTGTTGGCGTCTTCGTCTCTCGATCAGATTCGGGAGTATCGCAATGACCAAGTGTGCGGGTTCGCAAGCTGATGGCGTATGGGCGATGCCTTCGGCCCGCGCTCTACTCGTCGCTTCGCTCCTCACCGAGCCACCCTTCGGGTGTCTCGGCCCTTCGGGTAACGATCGCTATCGCAAGCGCTCGGAAGCAGTGGGGGCTTCGCGAGTTGGCTGCCAAGTCGCGGCGGCGATTTCGGGAACTGGCGACCGGGAGACCACGACGGCAGGACGGCTCTTCAAATCGGGCTTCGAGATACCGGTGCACGGGGATAAGACGGTCGTGGCCGAATCCGGAGCCTGGTGCAACGACTTGGAAGGTCGTTGCCACAAGGGAGAGCTCCGATGAAACTCTATGTTGGATTGGACGTCGGCTTTGAAGAAACCAGCGTTTGCATCGTCGATAGCGAGGGTCTCACGGTCCGCGAAATTAAGGTCAGCACGGAGCCAGAGGCGATCCGCTCCGCTGTAGAGGGCTCCGCGGATCGCCTCGATAGGGTCGGGGTCGAGGCGTCATCGCTTGGCATCTGGCTGTATCGCGAATTGCAGCCAGTCGGGCTTCCAATCATTGTCGTGGAAGCGCGCCATATGCGCGTTTCGCTGTCGACAATGCGCAACAAAACCGACCGAAACGATGCGCGCGGCACCGCGCAGATGATGCGGCTGGGTTGGTACCGCGCTGTGCATGTCAAGAATATCGACATGCAGAAAATGCGTACGTTGTTGACCAACCGGAAGCTGCTCAAGCGCAAATTGATCGACCTCGAGAACCATGTTCGGGGTGCACTGCGGGCCTATGGATTGCTCGTCGGAGCGGTTGCCCGAGGTGCCTTTGAGGCCCGTGTCCGCGAGCTGATCGAGCACAGCGACCCGATTTTTGTGATGTCGATCCAGGTCATGCTGGACGTGCGCCGCGCACTCCTCGAGGGCTACGATCGGCTGCATCGCGTGCTCCTGCAGGTGGTCCAGCATGATCCTGTTTGCCGGCGTCTGATGACGGTTCCAGGCGTCGGTCCGGTCGTCGCTTTGTCATTCAAGGTTGGCGTTCATGACCCTCATCGCTTTGCCCGATCCCGCACCGTGGGCGCCCATTTTGGCCTGACGCCGAAGCGCCACCAATCCGGTACATCGATCGATTTTGAGGGTCGGATCAGCAAACAGGGCGATATCTCCGTGCGGGAGGCGCTGTGTGAGGCGGCTGCAAGTCTGCTGCTACGGGTCAGAAAATGGTCGGCCTTGCGGGCGTGGGGCCTGCGGATAGCCAAGCGGTCGAGCATGCTGTGTGCGATTGCCGCGGTCGCGCGAAAGCTCGCGGGTATTCTCCACCGGATGTGGGTCAGCGAGACCGACTTCCACGTCGGATTCGGCGCCAAGGTCACGCAACGGCTGCGCCTAAAGCCAGCGCAGTAGCAGCTACGTAGACGAGCATAGGAAGAGGCTGGGACCGCTCCCAGCATGCTGAGGAGGGAACGAATTTAGAGATCCGCGCGCGCGGTGAGCGTCCCCTGGCGGGGCCGCGAAACGGGGAATGTCCGCTATCTCTTGCCTGCTGCCGTCCTTCGGGAACGAGAGCGCCGGACTGCTTGGACAGCCCTGTTTACGAACCTGATGAAGAGCATGCGACGGCCGAAGTGCTGAACGCGAAGGAACGCATGGACCCCGCCTGGTGAATGCTGATCGCAAGCGTTGCGGTGACGCGTGTGCGTTGTCGATGCAGGGAGTCGGTAATGGCTGAAGTTCGAAGAGTCGAAGAAAAGCGTAGGAATGAGTTGACTTTGCCCGCCCGAGTAAGCGTCCGGCCGCTGCACATGCCTCAGGTCTTGACATGATCAGTCAGCGTCCAGCTCCACGGCAGCAATTCGTCGAGGCGATTGACGGGATGTCCCTCGATCATCCGCTGCAGGACGTCCCGCAGATAGGCGTAAGGCTCGACGTCGTTCAGCTTGCAGGTCGTGATGAGCGAGCTGACCACTGCCCAGCGATGTCCGCCACCGTCGCTGCCGGCGAACAGGTGGTTCTTGCGGCCGAGCGTGACGGGACGGATCGCGCGCTCGACCGGATTGGTGTCGAGCTCGACGCGGCCGTCGTTCAGGAATCGTGTCAAGCCATGCCACCGCGAGAGCGCATAGCGGATCGCCTTGGCAAGCGTGCTGCAGCCGGAGACCAGGCGGAGCTGTGTATCGAGCCAGACGTTCAGCCCGTCGACGATTGGCTTGGAGAACGTCCTGCGTTCGGCAAGACGGTAGTCAGGCGATTGGCCGCGGATGCGCGCCTCGATGGCATAGAGTTCGCCGATCCGGCGCAGGGCTTCTGTCGCCACAGGAGACGCCGTGGCTTCGGCCACATCGTAGAACTTGCGTCGCGAGTGGCTCCAGCAAGCTGCGAGCGTGATGCCCTCCTTGTCGGCCAGCTGCTCGAAGCCAGCATATCCGTCGACATGAAGGATGCCCTTGAAGGCAGCAGGATGTGCGACCGGTCGCTCGGCCTTGCAGTCGGGCGCGAACAGGTAGATGGCGGCCGGAGGTTCGGGTCCGCTCCAGGGCCGTTGCTCGCGGGCGTACACCCAGAGCCGTCCCGTCTTGGTTCGTCCGCGGCCAGGATCGAGTACCGGGATCGGCGTGTCATCGGCAAAGAGATGGTTGAAGGCGAACACGTTCTTGCACAGCCGTTCGTGCAAAGCCTCGAGCCACCAGCATGCGCCTCCAACCCAGTCCGCGAGCGTCGAGCGGCAGAGATTGACGCCATGACGGTCGAAGATCTGCGACTGCCGATAGAGCGGAAGGTGATCGCAGTATTTGCCGATCAATACGTGCGCGAGCAGCGCCGGCGTCGCCAGGCCACCGGCGATCGATCGTTCCGGCGCGCCGGCTTGCACCACGGTGTTGCAGGCTCGGCAGGCGTATTTAGGATGGGTCGTACGCACAACGCGAAGCTGGGCGGGCATCCAATCCAGCATCTCACTGACGCTCTCGCCGATCAGATGAAGAGCACCGCCACAGCAGCTGCAGACCCGGTCCTGGACGTCAAGCAGAACGTCTTCGCGTTGCAGATGATCGGGCAGCGCACGACGTCGCGGCGGAGGTTTGGCGTCCGGTGTGACCTTCGGTTGCGCTTCTTCGACGCGGCCAATGTCGCTGTCGAGATCCTCCAGACCGAGTGCAAGCTGGTCGGGATCGATGCGCTCGGAGCTGCGGCCGAACTGCATTCGCTGCAGCTGTTTTATGATGGACTTGAGACGCTCGATCTCGGTGTCGCGATGGTCGATCGCAGCAGCGATGTCGCGCACCAGGCGCTGCAGAAGCTCAGGATCGGAGGGGAGATTGGTGAGATCGAGCTGCATGTCCGATGGTACTCGAACACGCTGATTCGTAGAAGAATCGCAACTCAGTTCAGCACCAGTTTTTGCAGATCATCCTGCAATCGCAGGCTTCCATACGCGTTCTGGCGCGCGCCAGTCGATGCCTTCGATCAGCATCGCGAGCTGCGCCGGCGTCAGCGTGATCGAGCCATCATAGCCCGCCATCACCGGCCACACGAAGCCGCCCTGATCGATGCGTTTGGTGAACAGACAAAGCCCGTTTCCGTCCCAGAAAAGGACCTTCAAGATCGATGCCTTCTTGCCGCGGAAGGCAAACAGATGACCGGAGAACGGATCCTTCTTCAGCGTTTCCTGGACCAGCATTGCAAGGCCGTCCATGCCCTTGCGCATGTCGGTGTAGCCGAGTGCCAGGTGCACCTTCACGCCTGCAGGAGCGAACATCATGATGCTGTCTCTCCGCTCTCGATCTGCGCTCGCACGGCATCCGGATCGCTGCCGGCGGGAGCGAAGACACGCCGTCCGTCATCGAGATCGACGGCCATCATGCCCTCCGGTGGACGCACGAGATCGCGCAGGGCGCGTGCGGCGGGCATGTCGTCGGGCAGCACGACGCGGGCGAGCTTGGAGCGCTTCTTTTGCGCGATGCCGAACTGTGCGCGCCAGCGGAACAGCAGCCCCGTGACGATGCCATGCTTGCGTGCGACGGCAGAGACCTTGGCGCCTGGCAGCTCAGTTTCCCTGGCGATCGCGAGCTTCTCCTCGTCGCTGAAGAACCGCCTGGCCGGTGCCTTGGGAGCGGCCGGATCGCCGATTTCGGCGGCTGTCAAGCGGCGTTCGGGCTGTGAGTTCCTAGCACTAGTGCTAACGGCTAGACGGGCAGAGGGGTGAAGATGCGCGCGCCAGTCGATCGTGACCTCGCCAGCGGCCAGTCGGTCACGCCATTTGCGCAGCGAATGCGGCGACAACTGCATCGCCGCGGCGTAGGCGCGGAGCTCCATTCCGCTCCAGTTCAGCGCCTCGACATGCATGGCCCAGAACGCCTGCGAGGCCCGATTGCGCACATCCGAGGTGACCGTGAACCTGCGCTGCTTCTGCTTTCGCAGCGCCTTTTCCCGCTCGTCCCGGGCGCGGTCGCGGCGCAATTCCGTCTGATATTTCTCGAGCTTAAGCGCGGTCTCATTACCGGCCAGCCGCTTCAGCCAACGCCGCAGAGTGTTCTCGGTCAGACGTTGTTGCTGGCAGTATTTGCGGATCCCGATACCGCTTCGACGCCACGCTTCGATGTGCAGCGACCACCATTCGCGGCGCGCTTTGTTCTCGAAATGTTTGGATCCCACCGGAGATTCTCCACAGCAGCAGAGAACCCGAAATGGAACGACAACACACGAGGGGGAAGGTGTGCAGAGACCGGACGGTTACCCGCCCGATTAGGAAGGCCGCCCGCAATCGGTCTGCGCCGGGACTTGCGGCGGCCGAGCAAGTGGTCTGCGCGATGAATAACCCGCACACTACGCCGCCTCAGCAACGCGGGAGGCGTGTGATGGAATTCTTCTGTGGTTTGGATGTCGGCATGGACGAGACGGCAATCTGCGTGGTGGACGGCACCGGCAAGGTGGTGCTGGAAGTCGCGGTGGTGACCGATCCGGACGCGATCAAGACGGCGCTCGAGCCGTATCGTGGCCGCTTGCGGCGGCTCGGCCACGAGGCGGGGTCGCTGTCGCCCTGGCTGCACCCGGAACTGTTGAAGCTCGGCTTGCCGGCTGTCTGCCTGGAGACCTTCCACGTCCGCGCCGCGCTGAAGGCGCAGCGCAACAAGACCGACCGGACGGACGCGCTGGGCCTGGCGCATTTGATGCGCACCGGTTGGTTCCGCAAGGCGCATATCAAGAGCGAAGCCTGCTACCGGCTGCGGCTGCTCTTGACGCACCGGCGCAATCTGAAGCGCAAGTTTCTCGATCTGGAGAACGCGATTCGCCACTCGTTGAAGGTGTTTGGCATTCGCCTCAGTCATGTTGGCCGCGGCGGCTTTGCGCAAGCGGTGCGCGAGGCGGTGGCGGGTGATGCGCTGGTCAGCGAGCTGATCGATGCCATGCTGAACGCGCGCGCGGCGCTGTGGACGGAGTACTGCCGGCTGCACGATCTGGTGGTCAAGCTAGTCGCCGGACATGAGCTGTGCCGGCGCTTCATGCAGATCCCCGGCGTCGGCCCGGTGGCAGCACTGAGCTTCATGACGGCGATCGACGACCCCGCACGCTTCAAGCGGTCGCGTGACGTGGCGGCCTATTTTGGTTTGACGTCGCGGCGTTGGCAGTCCGGCACGTCGATCGACGTGCAGGGGCGGATCAGCAAGGCGGGCGATGGCGACGTGCGGCGGGCGCTTTATGAGGCGGCAAGTGCGTTGCTGACCCGCTTCAAGCGCAAGGACAAGGTCAAGACCTGGGGGCTTGCGATCGCCAAGCGCACGAGCCACCGCAAGGCGACCGTTGCGGTGGCACGCAAGCTTGCGGTGATCATGCACGCGATGTGGGTCGATGGCACGTTTTATTGTGGCGATCCGGGCGCATCGAGGACGGACGTGAGCGCACGTGCCGCCGCGAAGGACCGCAAGCTGCTCGGAGCCCATGCATGACCAGCCCGAGCTCAATTGCAGATCAATGACCCGATGACCGCAAGGCTTTGAACACGGAGCTCCGCCACAAGCGGAAGAGACCTGGTGCAGATCAACGACGACGGAACGCACGTTATCTTGCCTGCGACGGTGCATCTTCGGATGCCTGCCGATCGCGCCGGATTGCCTGTGATGTGGCTCCGTCAGACCGATGGAAAGATGCGCCGCGACGGCGTCCGCGCTGCCTTGCTGCAGCGAGTTTGTGCCGTCGATGAGCGCGGAAGAGTGCACGGCGCACCGGGACTCGTGGCTGTGGTGGCGCAGCGTGTTCAAGCATGGCGCAGAGGGCCTTGTCGCAAGCGAGAAAGGAAGCGAGAATGGGTGAGATCAGAGAGACGACACGACCGATTAAGAGGGCTCTTCAAATCGGGCTTCGAGATACCGGTGCACGGGGATAAGACGGTCGTGGCCGAATCCGGAGCCTGGTGCAACGACTTGGAACGTCGTTGCAACAAGGGAGAGCTCCGATGAAATTGTACGTTGGACTGGACGTCGGCCTGGAAGAAACCAGCGTTTGCATCGTCGATGGCGAGGGTCTCACGGTTCGCGAAGTCAAAGTCAGCACGGAGCCAGAGGCGATCCGCTCCGCTGTAGAGGGCTACGCGGATCGCCTCGATAGAGTGGGGGTCGAGGCGTCATCGCTAGGCATCTGGCTGCATCGCGAATTGCAGCCAGCTGGGCTTCCAGTCATTGTCGTGGAGGCGCGCCACATGCGCGTTTCTCTGTCAACGATGCGCAACAAGACCGACCGCAACGATGCGCGCGGCATCGCGCAGATGATGCGGCTGGGCTGGTACCGCGCCGTCCATGTCAAGAACATCGAGATGCAGAAGATGCGCTCGCTGCTGGCCAACAGGAAGCTCCTCAAGCGCAAGCTGATCGACCTTGAGAACCACATTCGTGGCACGCTGAGGGCGTACGGTCTGATGGTTGGAGCGGTCGGCCGCGGGGAATACGAAGCGCGGGTCCGCGAGCTCATCGAGCACAGCGATCCGGTATTTTCCATGATGATTGAGTCCATGTTGGACGTGCGGCGAGCGATCTTCGAGGGCTACGAACGATTGCATAAGGTGCTCCTGCAGGTGGTCCAGCATGATGCGATCTGTCGTCGACTAATGACCGTACCCGGCGTCGGTCCCGTTGCCGCCCTTTCGTTCAAGGTTGGTGTTGATGACCCTCTCCGTTTTGCGCGATCTCGAACGGTTGGCGCGCATTTTGGCCTGACGCCAAGGCGACACCAGTCTGGAACGTCCATCGACTTCGAAGGCCGAATTACCAAACAGGGCGACGTCGCAGTTCGCGAAGCGCTCTGCGAGGCGGCCGCAAGCCTTCTGTTGCGGGTCAGGAAATGGTCGGCCTTGCGGGCCTGGGGCCTGCGGATCGCCAAACGGTCGAGCATGCTGTGCGCGATCGTCGCGGTCGCACGCAAACTTGCGAGCATCCTGCACAGGATGTGGATCAATCAGACCGACTTCCACGTCGGGTTCGGTGCCAAGGTTACGCAACGACTTCGTTTGAGGCCTGCGCAGTAGTTGCAGCAGGGGCGCAAAAGATTGGTGCTGGTGTTGCAGCCAGCATGGAGAGAAGGAGTAACGACTAGAGATCCGCGCGCGCGGTGAGCGTCCCCTGGCGGGGCCGCGAAACGGGGAATGCGCCACGCCGCCTCGACGGCCATTCTGGAGCGCGTGTGATGAGCGAAGCGAAAAAATATCCGGCCCCGGTGACCAATCCTGAGACCGCCGCATTCTGGGATGCGGCCAAGCAGGGCAAGTTCATGATCAAGCGCTGCACCGCCTGCGGCGAAGCGCATTACTTCCCACGCTCGATCTGCCCGTTCTGCTACTCCGACAAGACGGTGTGGGAAGAGGCGTCGGGCGAGGGGACGATCTACACCTGGAGCCTGATGCGGAAGTCACCGACCGGTCCTTACGCCATCGGCTACGTCACGCTGAAGGAAGGACCGTCGGTGCAGACCAATTTCGTCGACTGCGATCTCGAGAAGCTGAGGATCGGCCAGAAGGTGAAGGTGGTGTTCAAGCCGACCGACGGCGCCCCGCTGCCGTTCTTCACGCCGGCCTGATGTGATGCAAGACGTAACCCTCTCCCCTTGCGGGAGAGGGTGGCAGCCGAAGGCTGCCGGGTGAGGGGTCTCTCTCCACACGAGAAGTGTCATTGCGGAGGCAACCCCTCACCCGAGTGAGTTTGTTGCAAGGGCGGTGCTGCCCTCTCCCGCAAGGGGAGAGGGCACATTCTCAACCGCCGTTGCTCGCTGAGAGGAATACCGGGAGGAAACCAGAAAAATGTCCGCCAGATACGAAGAACTCAAAGGCCTGAAAAACCTCGGCCAGAAATACGCCTACGGCGATCGCGAGGTCATGCTCTACGCCTATGGCATTGGCCTGGGTGCAGACCCCATGGACGAGAACGAGCTCGCCTTCGTCAACGAGGGCACGTTCACGCCGCGGCCGCTGAAGGTGGTGCCGACCTTTGCCTCCGTTGCGGCCTGGGGTTCGGGTCCCGGCGAGATGAACCTCAACCGGGTGATGGTGGTGGACGGTGAGCGCGACATCACCTTCCATCAGCCGCTGCCGGTGGCAGCCAACATCACCGCAGATTCCTCCGTGCTCGAGGTCTACGACAAGGGCAAGGACAAGGGCGTCATCATCAGCCACCAGACCGTGCTAAAGAACGAGAAGGGCGAGAAGCTGGCAACGCTGGTTGCCTCGCGCTTCGCGCGCGGCGACGGCGGCTTCGGTGGGCCAAACCTGACCCAGCCCGATCCGCACAAGATCCCGACGCGTTCGCCCGACAAGACCATCGATATCGTCACGCGTCCGGACCAGGCGCTGGTCTATCGCCTCTGCGGCGACCGCAATCCGCTGCACTCTGATCCCGAGTTCGCCAAGAAGGCCGGCTTCCCGCGCCCGATCCTGCACGGCATGTGCACCTACGGCATCACCTGCCGCGGCGTGCTCCAGACCTATGCCGACTACGACGCCAGCGCGTTCCGCCAGCACGTCGCGCGATTCTCTTCGCCCGTCTATCCCGGTGAGACCGTGACCATGGACCTCTGGAAGGACGGCAACGTGATCTCGTTCGAGGTCAAGGTGAAGTCGCGCGGCGTCACCGTGATCAAGAACGGCAAGACGGTGCTGGGTTAGGCAGGCGCCGATGTCTCGCGCCCTCGCCCCGTTCTTACGGGGAGAGGACGGGGTGAGGGGCCCTCGCCACGAGCCGAGACGATAGTGAGACCTGTACCCCTCACCCGATCGCTACGCGATCGACCTCTCCCCGCAAGCGGGGCGAGGTTAGAAAAATAAACAGGGAGAAGCCACCATGGGACTACTCGACGGCAAGGTCGCGCTGATCACCGGCGCGGGAGGCGGGCTCGGTGAGGCCTACGCCAAGCTGTTCGCGAGGGAAGGGGCCTCGGTCGTCGTCAACGATCTCGGCGGCCCCCGCGACGGCTCAGGCGCCGACAAGTCGATGGCGCAGCAGGTGGTGGATGCGATCAAGGCCGAGGGCGGCAAGGCGGTCGCCAACGGTGCGGACATCTCCACCATGGAAGGCGGCCAGTCGGTGTTCGACGACGCCATCAAGCACTTTGGCCGCGCCGACATCCTCGTCAACAACGCGGGTATCCTCCGCGACCAGACCTTTCACAAGGCCAGCGAGGCCGACTGGGACAAGGTCATCAAGGTGCATCTGAAGGGCACCTTTTGTTGCACCATGCCGGTGTTTCGCTGGATGCGGGAAAACGGTGGCGGCGTCATCGTCAACACCTCCTCGACGTCAGGGCTGATCGGCAATTTCGGCCAGACCAATTACGGCGCGGCCAAGGGCGGCATCTGGGGCCTCTCCAACGTGCTGGCGATCGAGGGCCGCAAGTACAACATCCGGATCTGGACGCTCGCCCCGGGCGCGCTGACCCGCATGACCGCAGACCTGCCCCGCTATAAGGAGAACCCCGGCGCGGCGCTGGGGCCGGACGGCATCGCGCCGGCCGTGCTATACATGGTCAGCGATTTGTCGGGCGACCAGACCGGCAAGGTGCTGGGCGTGTCCGGGCCCGCGGCGTGCGCGAAATGCGGATGATGGAGATGGAAGGCTGGAAACCGCCGCACTCGGGCTGGAACGCCCAGGACATCGTCGATCACGCCAAGGAGATCTTCTTCTCCGAGGAGCAGATCAAGATGGGCGCGCGGAGGTTTTAGGCTTTTTTGTCGTTCCGGGGCGTGCGAAGCACGAACCCGGAACCTCGAGATTCCGGGTTCGCGCTGCGCGCGCCCCGGAATGACGGAGAAAGAGAGAGACTGATGAAACTCACCGCCGACGCCAAGGGCACCTTCGCAATCGCGCCGACGCCGTTCCACGACGACGGCCGGATCGACGAGCGCTCGATCGACCGCCTGACCGATTTCTACGAGGAGGTCGGCTGCGACGGCGTCACGGTGCTCGGCATCCTCGGTGAGGCTCCCAAGCTCGATGCCACTGAAGCCGAGCGGGTGGCGGTGCGCTACGTCAAGCGCGCCAAGAAGATGCAGGTGATCGTCGGCGTCTCCGCACCGGGCTTTGCCACCATGCGCTCGCTGGCGAAAGCCTCGATGGACGCCGGCGCGGCCGGCGTGATGATCGCGCCGCCGCCCTCGCTTCGCACCGACGACCAGATCGTCGGCTATTTCAAGCAGGCGGCCGAGGCGATCGGCCCCGACATTCCCTGGGTGCTCCAGGACTATCCGCTGACGCTCTCGGTCGTGTTCACTCCCTCGGTGATCCGCAAGATCGTCATGGACAATGCGAACTGCGTGATGCTCAAGCACGAGGACTGGCCGGGCCTGGAGAAGATTTCGACCCTGCGCGGCTTCCAGAAGGACGGCTCGCTGCGTCCGCTCTCGATCCTCTGCGGCAATGGCGGCACATTCCTCGATTTCGAGATGGAGCGCGGCGCCGACGGCGCCATGACCGGTTACGCGTTCCCCGAACTCCTGATCGACGTCGTGAACCTCTCCAAGGCCGGCAAGCGCGATGCCGCGCATGACATCTTCGACGCGCATCTGCCGCTGATCCGCTATGAGCAGCAGCCCGGCGTCGGCCTCACCGTACGCAAATACGTGCTGCAGAAGCGCGGCATCATCGCCTCCAGCGCGCAGCGTAAGCCCGGCGCGACCACGACGGCGACGGCGAAGGCGGAGGTCGACTACCTCTTGTCGCGCGTCGCCCGTTTCGACAAGCGCGCCAATCTCGGCCCGCAATCCAGCGCTGCAGGTTAGTTGAATGCCCGAGACATCAGCATCACGCCCGGCCTCGACGATCCTCCTGCTGCGCGATGGCGTCAAGGAAATCGAAGTCTTCATGATGGTCCGCCATCATCAGATCGAGTTCAACTCGGGCGCGCTGGTGTTTCCCGGCGGCAGCGTCGATGCCGGCGATCAGGAGATCGTCGCCCGCGCCGACCTCTATTCAGGCAGCGAGGGCTTGAGCGAGGCCGACCGCGGTTTTCGTATCGCCGCGATCCGCGAGACTTTTGAGGAGAGCGGCATCCTGCTGGCGCGGTCGAAGGACACAGGCGCGCCGGTCGATGCCAAACGCGCAGGCGAGATCGCGGACGCGCACCGCATCGCGCTCAACGAGCACAAGATCAGCTTCCTCAGTATTCTCGCCGACAACGGCCTCCAGCTCGCGCTCGACACGCTCGTGCCCTATGCGCACTGGATCACGCCGGAGGGCATGCCGAAGCGGTTCGACACCTGGTTCTTCCTCGCAGCAGCGCCGCCCGACCAGCTCGGCGCGCATGACGGCCGTGAGTCCACCGACTCCATCTGGGTCTCGCCGCGCGAGGCGGTGGAGGGCGGCGAGAGCGGCCGTTTCAAGCTGCCGTTCCCGACCACGCGCAATCTGATCCGGCTCGCCAAGCAGCCAAACGTGAACGCTGCGATGGAGCACGCCCGCGGCATGTCCATCATCACGGTGATGCCTGTGATGACCAAGACCGAAACCGGGCGCCAGCTCCGCATCCCTCGCGAGGCAGGTTATGACGGCGAGGTGTTCGAGGTCGGCGCGGTCGGCTGATACACTTCGACACACAACGAAGTATTAGCGAGCGGGGACGCGCTAGGTTCCGTCTATTGCGAAATGGACGGGACGGACGATGGATATCAGGCAGGACACCAACATCGCCGTCGAGCTGGCGCTGCTGGTCGCGCTCGCAACGCTCTGGGGCGGCTCCTACACCTTCATCAAGCTCGGCGTCGCCACCATCCCGCCGATCACGCTGATCGCGGCGCGCACGGCGATCGCGGGGCTGCTGCTGCTCCTCGTGATGTGGGTGAGGGGCATTAGGATGCCGACGGATGCCGCGACCTGGCAGCGCTTCGCGTTCCAGGCCGTGCTCAACAGCGTCATTCCCTGGACGCTGATCGCCTGGGGCGAGCGCCACGTCGATGCCGCGCTTGCCACCATCCTCAACTCGGCCGGACCGATCTTCACCTTCCTGCTCACCGCAATCGTCACCCGCCACGAGGCGACGACGCCGCGAAAGCTGATCGGCGTGGTCGCAGGCATGGCCGGCATCCTGCTGATCGTCGGCGTCGATGCGGTCCATGACATCGGCGGCGGCATCGTTGCGGAGGCCGCGATCGTCGCCGCCACCATCTGCTATGCCTGCGCCGCGATCTTCGGCCGCAGCTTCAAGGGCCTCGATCCCATGGCGCCGGCGGCCGGCTCGCTGCTGACGGGGGCGGCGGTGCTGATCCCGGCCTCGCTGGGCGTCGAGCAGCCCTGGATGGTAACGCCCTCGCTGAGCTCGGTGCTGGCCCTGCTTGCGCTCGCCGTATTCTCGACCGCGGCGGCGTTTGCGATCTACTTCCGCCTGATCCAGACCCTGAGCTCGGTCGGAACCACCGCGCAGGCGTACTTGCGTGTTCCCATCGGGGTCGCCATCAGCGTCGCCTTCCTTGGCGAGACCCTGAGCCGGACAGCCTGGATCGGGCTCGCCTGCGTCGTCCTCGGCGTCGCCGCCATGACGATCCCGGCTGGCCGGCGGGCCAGCGCCAGGGCGTCATAAAGTCGAGACGGAGGAGGGCGGTAGGCCGGAATATTAAGGATATTGGACGTCCCGAGGCATGTTCCCCCGGGCCTGCAATACGTCGTATATTGGGCTACCAGTAGCCCGGTCCTCAAAACACCAATGTCCGCCGAATTGACGCCGACCCCTGAGAAAAAGCGAACATTCTCGCTCTCCATCGGCCAGCTCACCTTCGGCAGCTTCCTCCTGGTGCTGGCGGTGATCCTCGTCACCTCGACCGCGAGCGTGATCGCGATCCGGCACATCGACACGACCTTCGCCGAGCTCCAGCGGCTCCAGAGCGTCGGCGACCTCGCCGAGGACATCGACCGCCGCATGAACGAGCTGCGGCTCGCCGCGCGCGACTTCGTCACTGATCCCGGCGCCGGCATCCAGTTCAAGCAGGTGGGCGAGGCGGCCTCGACCCTCAGCGACATCCTGAAGAAGACCCGCATCGAGCTCGCGCCCGAGCAGCAGGACATGATCGACGGGGTTACCGAGCGGCTGGCGACCTATCGCAGCGGCCTGGAGCGGATCTCGACCCTGATCGACCGACGCGCCCAGCTGCTCGCCGGCCTGCCACCGCTGCGCGACCGGTTCGACGCGGCCGTGTCAGGCACCGCGGACCGCGAGCTGGCCCCGCCTGTCCGAGGCGCAGAGCCGGATCGCGCTCGGCCTGCTGGCGCGCAATCCCTCCGCGGCCGAGCAGGCGGCGCAGGGCATGCGGACGATGGACATCGCCGATAGCGGGTTGAAGACGGCCGTCAACGACTATGCCGAGGCCATCATCGCGGTCGCCGTCCGGGAGCGGCAGATCGCAGACATCGACCGCGAGGTGCTGGGCACCGAAGGCCGGCTGATCGGCCGCGTCACCGAACTGCTGCGCGATGTCAGCGACCGCCGCGGCCACGTGCTGTCACGCGACTTCGCCCGCACGCTTGCGGAGGCGCGGTGGCAGAGCATCGTGCTCGGCAGCGTCGGCGTGCTGATCGGCATGGTCGCGGCCGCCTTCGTGGTACGGCGGACCGTCCGGCCGCTGGCAAAGATCGCGCGATCCATTCGCGCGCTCGCGGCCGGCGAGAAGAACACCTCGATTCCCTCGGCCGACCTCGACAACGAGATCGGCGACATCGCGCGCGCAGCCGAAGTGTTCCGCCGCGCGCTGGAGGAGGCCGACACCGCGCGCGAGGCGGCGGTGCGCGCGCTCACCGAGCAGCGCCTTGCGGAAGAGAGCTATCGGAAGCTGTTCGAGGGCTCGGTCGACGGCATCTACGTGACGACGCCGGCCGGCGACCTCCTCAACGCCAATCCGGCGCTGGCGCGGATGATGGGCTATGACAGCCCGCAGCACCTGATCGACAGTATCAACGACATCGCCCACACCATCTACGTCCTTCCCGAGGCGCGCGACGAGTATCAGCGGCTGATGGCGCGCGACGGCATGGTGCGCGAGTTCGAGTACCAGGTGCGCCAGCGCAGCGGCAACATCCTGTGGCTCTCCGATAGCGCCACCGGCGTGCGGGACGAGCAGGGCAACATCGTCCGCTACGAGGGCACGCTGCGCGACATCACCGACCAGAAGCGGGCGGAAGACGCCATCGCCGAAGGCCGGCGTCTGCTCCAGCAGGTTATCGATACCGTGCCGGCGGTCATCAATGTCAAGGACCGCGACCTGCGCTACGTGCTGATGAACCGCTACATGGCCGGCATCTTCGGCATCGAGCCCGGTGACGCGCTTGGCCGCACCACCGCGGACCTGATGTCGCGCTACGGCGCGGCCAAGACCGACGAGAACGACAAGCGCGTGCTCAGGCTGCGCAAGGGGCTCGGCTTCTACGAGGAGGAGTACAAGGACGCCGCCGGCAACATGCGGCAATGGCTGGTCAACAAGCTGCCGCTGCTCGACGCCGACGGCGAGATCGAGCGGATCGTCACCGTCGCGCTCGACATCGGCGAGCGCAAGCGCGGCGAGCAGGAGATGCGCAAAGCCAAGGAATCCGCCGAGACCGCGCTGCGCAATCTGCGCGAGACCCAGGCCTCGCTGATCGAGGCGGAGAAGCTCGCGGCGCTCGGACGCCTCGTCGCCGGCGTCGCGCATGAGGTCAACAATCCCGTCGGCATCAGCCTCACGGTCGCCTCCGCGCTGGAACGCAAGACCGCGACGTTTACCTCCGAGGTCGAGCGCGGCGAGCTTCGCCGCTCCACGCTCAACGACTTCCTCAACACCAGCCGCGATGCCTCCTCGCAGCTCGTCTCTAACCTCAACCGCGCCGCCGAGCTGATCCAGTCGTTCAAGCAGGTCGCGGCCGACCGCAACTATTCGGACCAGCGCAATTTCGATCTCGGCGACCTCACCGAGCAGGTGGTGATGAGTTTGCGGCCGGGCCTGCGCAAGCACAATCTGACGCTCAACGTCGAGTGCCAGCCGGATCTCACCATGAACAGCTATCCCGGTCCCTACGGCCAGGTGCTGACCAACCTGTTTCTCAATTCGGTGGCACACGCCTTCCCGGACGGCCGTCCCGGGACCATCGACATCCAGGTGCGCGAGTCCGGCAAGGACAATGTCGAGATCATCTTCTCGGACAATGGCTGCGGCATGTCGCTCGACGTTCGCCGCCGCGCGTTCGATCCGTTTTTCACGACCCGGCGCGACCAGGGCGGCACCGGCCTCGGCCTGCACATCGTCTACAGCATCGTCACCAATCGCCTCGGCGGGCGGCTCGATCTCGATTCCGAGCCCGGCGGCGGCACGCGTATCCAGATGATCCTGCCGCGCACCGCGCCGCTTGAGCAGGCCGCGGAATAGCTAATCGGCGTCAGCGAGCCGGTGCAGGGTGGCGCCGAAGATCTGGCTGGCCTTGCCGACGAGAGCCGTGCCGGTCATCTCCGCGCGAGTGTCTGTGAAGGTGCCGCTGACGCCGATGCCGACTGGGGCAGGGCCTCCGAACAACGGATTGTCATCGCCCCGCGGCGAGGTGTGGCGCTGCACCAGCACCTCGCCCTTGAAGGTGTTGTCCTTCACGGTGTAGCTGCCGGTGTAAAACAGGTAGGCGTCGCCGCCAAGAATCCTGCCGTCGCGAAACAGAATCACGCCGCTGCCCTTGCCGACTCGACCATCGAGCAGACTCACGTGAATCGAATAGAGGCCGTTCTTCATAACGTCCCGTAGGCCGGCCGCCATCGCCCAATGGCGCAACCGGTAAAGCTTTTATGCCAAAGCGCAATCCCGCGCGCAACGCGGCAGTTTGCCGGCCGCCAAGCTGTCCCCGCAACGCGCACCGTAATTGTCCCGACTTGTCTGTGACACCGATATGACGGTCTCATCATGAGGCGAGGCCAGTCGTTGCGAATCAAGTTGGCCCGCGAAATGCATAACCATTGTTGCACTGGCCGCGGGGTGCTGGAGCAAGACAAACGTGAGCAACTGGATCGATTCCGGCGGCGATGAGCCGCGTCTATACAGTGCGCGTCCCACGATTTGCAAAAACGAACGATGGCGGATTGGCAGCGCGGCACGCTGGCGAGGTGTGACGAAGCTGGCCTGCGCAATCGCGCTGATCGCGCTCGCTGCCCCGTTCGGGCACGCGCGCGACCGCGGCCAGTTCGTCAACACCAACGCCGATCTGAAGGCCTGGTTCGACGGCCTGCGCAGCGGCAAGGGGCCGTGCTGCTCCGATGCCGACGGCTCGGCGCTCTCGGATACCGACTGGGAGAGCAAGGACGGGCACTATCGCGTCCGCATCCCGCGTTCGGGCTCCATGCTCGATCGCCAGCAGCAGCAGGAGATGGTCTGGGTCGACGTGCCCGAGGAGGCCGTGATCTCGGAGCCGAACCGGGTGGGGCGCACCATGGTGTGGCCGATCTACGGCTACATGGGCGTGACCATCCGCTGCTTCATGCCCGGTAGCATGACGTAGCGCCACCGCACGGTGCTCGCGCGGCGGCTGATGCCTGATGCGGCTTGCGTCAGGTGTATTTCTTGTCGCGCTCGAGCAGCTCGATGGAGATGCCTTCCGGGCCGCGGATGAAGCATATGCGCACGCCGGGGCGGATCGTGGTCGGCTCGCGCGTGAAGGTGACGCCCTTGGCCTTGATCTCGGCCGCGACGGCATCGATGTCCTTCACCGTGAGGCCGAAATGGTCGAGGCCTTGATGCGGGTGCGGGGGCGGCGGGTTGACGGCGTTGTCGCCCTCAAGCGGCGCGATGAAGATTTTTGCGCCGCCGAGGTTCACGTCGATCCGCCCGGGAGCGTGCACGATCTCACCACCCAAGACGTCCCGCAGCCAGGTCGCCGTGGCCTCCGGATCGGGGCTGCGCAGATGGACGTGATCCCAGGTGACGACGAATGGCATGTCTTGTTCTCCCGACAGGGTCTTTCGATGTTGCAGTGCATGTTAGCGGCCCAGGAGGATGATCGCCACCGCCCTTGCCGACTCGGCTGAAGCGCGGGAACCTTAGTTCGTCTGCCGGATTAAGGTAAACAGCGGCCAGATCTGTCGTCCAACGGGCTGTGGTCGCTATCGGTGCAACGATGAACGCCAGGCTTGACCGTATCGGTTTGGGACGTTTCGCCGGGAGCGGCGAGCGGCTGGCGCGGAGCGTGACGATCGCGAGCGTCTCATTCGGCCGCAGTCTTTTATGGTTGCTGGCGGCCATCATCGTCGGCTGCGGTGTCTGGATGCTGCTGCCTCTTTCCAAGGGCAACAGCGCCGAGCCGGCGAAGCCTGAGCTTGCATCCGTCGAGACGACGCCTTCGGGCGATGCATCAGCAGCGGTCACGCCGGCTTCTGAAGCCCAGGCGCCGTCGGCAATGGCCGAACTCGGTCATCTCAGGATTTCATCACAGACCTGGCGCCGCGGCGGCCTCGGCTCGAAGGCACTGGTGACGTTCACGCTGCGAAACGACAACGACTATGCCGTAAAGGATATCGAGATCGTTTGCGCATTCGCACGACGCGACGGCAGCCATCTCACCGATCGCACCCGCGTGCTGGCCGAGCCCGTCAACATGAAGAGCCGCAAGACGTTTGCGCGCGTCTCCGTCGGCTTCGTCAACGTGAACGCGGATCAAGCGAAATGTTCGCTGGTCGCAGCACGGCGCACCTGAAAGACGGCGTCCTCCGGTAGCGGAAAAGTTACCGTCCGCAGCCCTCCGCACCCCTTGGCCAAAAATCTTGGCGTTGCCAATTGAACCAAAGGGCCGGGCTAGGAACCAATTAGAGTATCGCCTGTTAAGGCGGAGAGCCCACGCGGGGATGCGGGGGGCGGAGTGCGGCCAATGCCCATCTTTCGGTATTTCGTCTATGTCGGTGGAGCTTTGCTCGCACTGTTGTTCGCGGTCAGCTACCTGGTGCCGGCGGCACCCGTGGCACAGGCTGTTGCCACCGCAAGCAATGATCAACCGCTGATCCGGATCAGGTCCGATCGCCACCTGCCTGAGCGTGTCGTGCTCGACACCACCCAGCCGACGATTGCGGCGCCTGTGGTGAAAACAGCCGTGGCGGCGCCTCAGCCGCCGGACGCCGCGTCGGCAGCCGCCCTTGCGGAGATGTCGGCCAAGGCACGGGTACGCGAGACGTTCGCCCAGTTCACCCCAGGCTCAAAGGCTGATGCTACCAAGAAAGCCGACCTCAAGCCGCAGGCCCCGGTCAAGCGCAAGGTCGCCCGGGCGCATCCGGCTCCGCAGCGCGGTCAGCCTATGATGGTGATGGCGCAGCGGCCGCAGTTCGGCTTCTTCAACAGCACCTGGTAAGAACGGCTCTGACCCGGCTGGCTCGAAACGAGACCGGGAGGGCTTTTTATTGGCCAGTCTCTCTGCTAATTCGAAGCCGTCCGAACGCCGCCCGCCTTGCTGGCTCGCCAGTCGCGGTCCCCGGCGCTTCTCGGTTGCGGCCCTACGGACGGGCCAGGGCGCTCGTAGCTCAGCTGGATAGAGCATCGGATTTCGATTCCGAGGGTCGGAGGTTCGAATCCTTCCGAGCGCGCCACGCCTTTGCTTTGTCCTGCCCGCGTGCCGGGTTCCGGGTCATCGCCGCAAGGCCTGCCGGTCAGTCCGCCGAAAACCTGGTCTGCCGGCCCCGCGCCAGCGTGTCGGAGGGCGCCTCGTGGAACGTCGCGCGATAGGCCGCGGCGAACTCGCCGAGATGATGGAAACCCTGGGCGCGCGCGCATGTGGCGACGGTGGCACCGCCGCCTTTCAGGAGCCGGGCGCGGGTGGCCCATAGCCTTTTGAGACGGATGTACTGGTGCAGGCTCATGCCGCGCACTTGGCTGACCGCGCCGCCGAGCGTGCGGATCGAGACGCCGAACTCGCCGGCGAGATCGGCGGTGTAAATCGGGGCGGTCGGATAGGCTGCGACGTAGTCGTCGATCCGTTGCACCAGTTTGGCCGACCGGTCGGCCTGAACCGAGGCGGTCCGATGCGAGGGCGGCTCGATCCGGAACAAGTCATCGAGCGCGAGCAGCAGGCCCTCCTGGAGATGGGCGGCGGCCTCGGTGGTTTCGAACAGGAACGGCTGCACCGATGCGGTTCGCAGAATGTCGAGCAGCAGCTGCCGCGTGTGCAGCAGCGCGGGCCTGTTGGCGACATAGGCCCGCAGATCGTCGGCATGGTCGAACCAACCCCGGTCTTTCAGGCCGGGAGAGAAGATGATCATCGCATAATGATTGGTCTGCGGTTCGACGAAATGGCACTCTTCGTTGCCGCGGAGCGCAACGAAGAAGCGCGCGTCGAGATCCATTCCGTTGGCATTGACCTGAAGGTCGTCGGTCATGGACAGGATCACCATCCCGCCCGGCATCCGATAGGCAGCGTCGAGGATGCGCGCGAATGACTTCATCACGATGATGCGGCATGCCGGCAGCGAAACGACGGCGCGGGCTGCGGCGAAGTTCAAGACGTCGAGCGGAATGCTTCTCGCGTCCTCCATCGACTCGATCGGCCGAAACGCATCGACGTCGGCAAAGCCGATCAGTTGAAGCGCGGAGGACGGGACAAGGGCGTCGAACAACATACGTCAGGCCGGCTGCTGCAATGTGACAATGAAATGAATGTCGGCACTTTGCCATCAATGGCGAAACATCCGGCTTCAGTAAACCGGATTCCGGGCCGTAGTATTGCGGACATCATGCCAAGGGTGGTCAGGCCAATGTCACCGTCAACGTTCCCGGCTCATCGGCTGGCCGGAGGCGAGGTCGATGAAATGCAGCCGCGTGCAGGCGGGACAGGCGAAGGACGCAAAGCTGCGTCCCTCCTGTCTCTGCTGCCTTTCCAGATGCGTCTGCACATTCATGCCCGTCTGCGGGCATCGAAAAACGATCAAATCGGCCATCGTCGCAGAATGACGGCTTGGCGGATTTCCACTTTGATCTAGATCAGTTTTGTAAGCGCTCCAGGCGATCGCGCCGGTACGCATAGGCAGTTTTCGATTCCGCAAAAGCGAAGGGGCCTCGAGGGCCCCTTCGAATGTCACCAGCGGCGATAGCCGCCGTAATAACCATAGTAGCGCGGACCGTAATAGCGGGGCCCATAATACTGTGGGCCGTAATATGGCCGTGGCCCGTAATATCCATAGTAGTTCGGGCGCCACCAGCACCGTCCCCAGGCGTTGCAGACCATGCGGACCTGCTCGACGCCGGAGACCTGCGGTGCCGCAGGCGCGGGCGCAATGGGCATGGCGGACGCCGCCGGCGATGCCGCGAGAGCACCGAACAGGGACGCGGCGACGAGGCCAATCTTGAGATTCATGATGTCTTCCTCTGCTTACGCGATGCAGGATATCGAAGTTGTTCTGATCAAATTGTGGCGGAACCGAAATGTAATACTGATGAACAAATCTTCAGCCGTTCGCCCCAAGTCTGAACTTGTTTAGTCTCGCCAGACTATCCCAGGTTCGCACACATGACCAATGCTGCATCTGCCCTGCTGTTGGCCCGCAGAACATCGCGGTCATGCTTGATCTTGCGCAATTCATCTATGCGGCTTCATCCCTAGTCTTGTCGCGGTGACCAGTCTTTCGAGAAACGCGAAGGACGGGCCCGCAAGATGCTTGGAGCTGTGCAAATGGATAAAATGAGATTGGACAAGGGTGATTGGCTGGTCGTGTGCGACGGGCGCAAGGCGCTCATTCTGGAAAACCGCGGCGACGAGATGTTTCCGAACCTCCACACCAGGGAGGTGCACGAGCAGCCCAATCCGGCGACCAGCGCACAAGGAAGCGATGCGCCGGGTCGATTGCATGGGGCGGCCGGTGGCGCTCGCAGTTCGGTCGAGCAGACCGACTGGCACGATGAGGCCGAGCGCGCCTTCCTGCGGAGCCTTGCTGGCCGGCTCGATGCCGCCGTCAGTACGGGCGAGACCTCGGCCCTGACCATGGTAGCCTCACCACGCGCGCTCGGCATGATCCGCGCCGACTATTCGGACGTCCTGCGCAAGGCGCTGCAAGGCGAGGTCGGCAAGGACCTCGTCAAGCTGCCGGTCTACGAGATCGAGAAGCAGCTGCTGCGGTCGGGCGCCGGCCGATAGCGATGCCCGCGCTGGCGCCCCTCAGAAGCAGGGGTGCCGGCGGCGGTCCTGACCGACATAGGCGGCGGCGCTGCGGTAGCAGTGGTTGGTCGACGGGCCGTCGTAAAAGGCGAAGGTGCCGGGCGTGATGCCGGGGCCGTAATTGTGCAGATAGCTGATCGGGTAGGGCAGCGGGTTGGCGTGATAGCGGTGGTACCGGTGATGTCCCCGCGCTTCTGCAAGGCCAGGGACCAGGATTGCGGCCGACAGGGCAGCAACTGCGGCTACAAGCGTCAACTTGCTCATCTCGATTCTCCGGAACCCGCGCGAATAGGTCGCTCATCTATAGCCATTTCGGGCCGCCGGGGCACCCGTCCGAAGGTCCGAAAACGAGGCCAATCCTGCAGATTCCGGGGAGGGTGTGACAGAATTGCCGGAAATGGCCTCCAGGGCTGCCCATTTTTGGCCTTTTCGGGATGCTTAACGAATTCCCCACACAAGTATGACCAAAGAGAATTCGATCAAGAATCCTGCCGCCGGCCTTATGGGGCTCCTTTGAGGCCGGTCCATTCCTGAAGGCTGTCGCCGTCACGCCGCCATGCGCATCACGCTTCTGAGCTTGCTGTTGCTCTCCGTCGCCGCCGCCACGCCGGCGCGAGCCGAGTTGCACATCACCCGTGATCACGGCGGCTATGTCGAGGAGTACAAGGTCAAGTACAAGCGCGTCCGCGACAAGGGCGAGCGCGTCATCATCGACGGCATCTGCAACTCGGCCTGCACCCTGGTGCTCGGCATCGTGCCGATGAACAAGATCTGCGTGACGCCGAAGGCGAGCCTCGGCTTCCACCAGGCCTATTACGACAAGGCCTTCACCTTCGGCATCAAGGTCACCAGCGCGGAGGGGACGTCCGACCTGATGTCCTACTACCCTGATTCAGTGAAGGACTGGATCCGCCGCAATGGCGGGCTCACGACCGATATGAAGAAGATCAAAAACGGCGTCGAGCTCTGGAAGATCATCGACCCTTGTCCGGAAGAATGGTGAGCGGCTGAGCTGAGCCGCCTGCCGCAGCGCAACACCGCTCAGGTACAAATTCGCATTGCCGCATAGGCCCCCATCAGGCATGAGGGCGGCAATGAACCATAATCAAGAAGCCCTGACCGCCCGCGCCGCGCCGATCCTGTTCGTCGTGCTCTGGAGCACCGGATTCATCGGCACCAAATACGTCATCAACAACGCCGATCCCTTGACCTATCTCGCCATCCGCATGGCGATCGTGGTCGGCCTGATGGCGATCATCGCCGGCATCGCGCGGCCGAAATGGCCGGATCGTGCCGGCATTGCGCATAGCGCAGTTGCCGGGATCCTCGTTCATGGCTTCTATCTCGGCGGCACCGCGATCGCGATCGCGCATTCGATCCCGGCCGGACTCTCGGCGCTGATTCCGGGCCTGCAGCCTATCCTGACCTCGACCATCGCCAACCGCTGGCTCGGCGAGAAGGTGACGCCGGTGCAATGGGGCGGGCTCGTGCTGGGTCTCGGCGGCGTGGTGATGATCCTGCACAACCGCCCGATGACCGGCGAAGCCGGGCTCGGCTGGCTCGCCTCGGTGGTCTCTCTGATCAGCATCACGCTCGGCACGCTCTATCAGCGCCGCTACTGCAACCACATCGACTGGCGCGCGGGCAATCTCGTGCAATACGTCTCCGTCACCGTCTTCTTCGCAATTGGCGCCTTCCTGTTCGAGGACCGCGTGGTGCACTGGACGCGCGAGTTCGTGCTCGCGTTGGCCTGGCTTGCCGTCGCGCTCTCGATCGGATCGATCGGGCTGCTGTACTGGCTGATCCGCCACGCCGCGGCGACCTCGGTTGCGAGCCTGTTCTATCTGGTGCCGGCGGTGACCGCGCTGATGGCCTATCTGCTGTTCGGCGAGAAACTCGATGCGCTGGCGATTGCCGGCATGGCGATGTGCGCAGCCGCGGTGTTCGTGGTCAACCGGCGGTTCTAGGCGGATGGTGAGGTGCGGCGGAATACATCCCTGACGTGCAGGATGCGCCGTGTTAGGCTGAACCCATTTCAGCTTCCCCTTTGACACGGTGATTTCCATGAAGAAGGCGAGACGTGCGCTGCTCGGCCGGTCCCTGAAGCCGGTCCGGATTGCCTGCATCAACTACGCGGAGGAGTCGATCAGTGGCCGCATGATGAGCCGGCTTACCGCGGCGCTGCAGAAATGCTACGACAAGCACTTCCTGCCCGTATGGGGCTATCCGGTCGATCTCTATGTCACCCGGACGCCGAAGCCGACGGATTGGCAGCTGGTCTATTTCGACGATGCCTCGCACAAGAACATGCTCGGGCGCCACGAGCTGACCCATCGCGGCCAGCCGATCTCGAAAATATTCGTCAAGGCGCTCGGCGGCGAGCCGGTCAGCGTCGCTGCCTCGCACGAGCTGTTCGAGATGGTGCTCGACCCCATGGCCAATCTCTGGGCCGACAAGAATCCGAACACCCAATATGCCTATGAGGTCTGCGACGCCGTGGAGGAGGATTCCTTCCGCGTCGGCGGCTTCGAGATGTCGAACTTCGTCTACCCGTCCTGGTTCGAGCCATTCAAGCATCCCCGCGGCACCAAGTTCGACCACAAGGGTACACTGAGGGAGCCGTTCTCGATGACCGAGGGCGGCTACGTCATCAAGAAGGTCAACGGCAGGAAGGTGATCAAGGCGTTCGGCTCGCCCGAAAAGCGGCGGCGCTTCAACGCCGAGGACCGGCGCGGTCATCGCAGCGAATTCCGCGATCCGCAAGGAGAGCATCACCCGGGCCGGCGGGCGGCCAAACGGCGAGGGTAGGTATTGCTGGAGCCGTCTCCGGGCGCGCCCGCACCCGGAGACGTGCTCGACCTTGCGATCAACGCTTGGACTTCTTGGCCTTCTTTTTCTTTTTTGCGGCCTTCTTCGCGGATTTCTTCACCGCCTTCTTCGCGGTCTTCTTGGCCGCCTTCTTCGACGACTTCTTTGCGGCCTTCTTCGAAGACTTCTTCGCCTTCTTCCGCGCTACTTTCTTCGCGACCTTCTTGGCGGCTTTCCGGACCTGCTTGACGGCAGTGACTGCGGCATCCTTGGTCGTTTCCACGGCGGCGGTGATCGTCTCCATCGCCTGTTCGGTGATCGGCTTCTCTTCGTCCATATCGTCCCCCACGGTTTGTATGGAGCGATGACGATAGCGGGTTTCATAATTGTGTCAAAGCAACGCTCGACCTTTGCGGATCTTTGCGTAGGCCGCGAGTGCGCGCTCGCGTCCCCTGGTGTGATCGATGATTGCTTTCGGATAGGTCTTGCCGAGCGTGACGTCGGCGCTGGCAAGTTCGATCGGCGTTGCTTGCCAAGGCTGGTGGATCAGCTTTGCCGGTAGCTCCTTCAACTCCGGCACCCAGCGCCGGACATACCTTCCATCAGGATCGAACTTCTCGCCCTGGAGTGTTGGGTTGAACACGCGGAAGTAGGGCGCGGCATCGGCGCCGCAGCCGGCGACCCATTGCCAGTTGGCGGGATTGCTGCCGGCATCCGCATCGACCAGCGTGTCCCAGAACCAGCTCTCGCCGTCGCGCCAGTCGATCAGGAGGTGCTTGACCAGGAAGGATGCGACCACCATCCGGACCCGGTTGTGCATCACGCCAGTGTGCCAGAGCTCGCGCAGGCCAGCATCGACGATCGGGTAGCCGGTGGCCCCGCGCTGCCAAGCGGCGAGCGCTTTCTTGTCGCGCTTCCAGGGGAATGCGTCGAAATTGGCTTGCAGGTTTTCGGTGGCGAGGTCGGGATGATCGTGCAGCAGGTGGCGGCAGAACTCGCGCCAGCCGAGCTCGCTCAGGAATTTTTCGATGCCGGGCCCGATCGCGGGATCCTCCGCCGCTGCAAAGCGCGCGGTGTGCCAGACCTGGCGCGGGCTGAGCTCGCCGAACCGCAAGTGCGGCGACAGGCCTGAGGTGCCCTCGCGGTCCGGACGGTCGCGATCGCCGACATAGGAGCGGGCGGTGTGCTTGAGGAAGTCGCGCAGCCGCGCGTGGGCCGCGGCATCGCCGGGGGTCCATGTCTCGCGCAGGCCACCCGCCCAGTCCGGCTTGGCCGGCTCAAGCCGCCAGCTTTCCAATGTGTCGCCGGCGATCGTCGGTGCAGGATGTAGCTGCTTCGGTGCGGGCAGCGGCTTTGGCGGATCGCCGAGCGACAGCACGCGCCGCCAGAACGGCGTGAACACGCGCAGGCCCCGACCTTCCTTGTTGCGGATCGCGGAGGGCGGGGCCAGCAGGTCACCGGGAAAGCATTGCGAGTCCACGCCGAGCTTTGCCAGCGCCGCTTCGAGCTCGCTCTCAACCGCCTTGTGCGGCGCCTGCTCGATCACATTCCAAAAGACGGCGCGGGCGCCGCTCTCGCGAGCCAGTCCGGAGATCACTTTGGCCGCCGCTCCCCTGCGCAGGATCAGCGACCCGCCGCGCGCGATGATCTCGGCGCCGAGCGCCCGCAGCGACTGCGCCAGCCACCAGCGCGCCGCGCCAGCCACCCAGCGCCGCCGCGCCGCCCGGCGCCCGTCCAGCGGTCTCGTCCAGCACATAGAGGCAGATCACCGGGGCGCCGGTCTTTACCGCGGCATGGAGGGCAGGGTGATCCGACAACCGGAGGTCTTCGCGGAACCAGACAATGATGGGCGGCGCGCTTGGCGGGGTCAGGAGGGCCTCGTTTACAATTTGGAAACCATGCCGCGGGCCGCGCTGTGAACCGTCGTTAATGGGGCCGTAAGCCAATTGCACCAATATGCAGGAATTACGGGGGTCATTCCATTCATGTCCAGCCTTTCAACGGCGAAGTTCCTGCCGCAGTTCAAGCTCGGCACCAAGGCCGTGCTGTGCGCGGTGCTGCTGATCGCCCTGAACACGGCACTGGTGGTCGGAGCGGGCTATTGGTCGCTCACCTCCGCTTTCAATGATCGCGCGCTCCGCGACATCGAGGTCAATCTGCGTACGCTGGCGCTGGCTTTTGCCGAGACCGCTCCCGACGCCAAGATCACGGTGAGGGACGGCGCGGTGGTGCGCGCCGAGATCCCCAGGATGCCCGAATTCAGGGATCACGCCATCGTCGATCGCGCGGTGTCCTATGTCGACGGCAATGCGACCCTGTTCGTGTTCGACGATGCGAGCGGGCAGTTCGTGCGTCGCTCGACCAATGTGAAGAAGGAGAATGGCGACCGCGCCGTCGGCACCCAGCTTGCCGCCGACCATCCGGGCCAGGCGCTGCTGCGCCGGGGCGAAGCCTATAAGGGGCCGGCCACGCTGTTCGGCAAGTCCTTCATGACCGCCTATTTCCCGGTCGTGGACGGGGCCGGCAAGGTCGCCGGCATTCTCTATGTCGGCATCCCCATGGCCCAGTTCGAGAGCATGCTGGCCCGGGCGATCGAGAGCATGGCGGCCGCCGCCGGGCTTGCCGCGCTGCTGGTGCTGGTCCTCACTCTCGTGATCGTCCGCCGCGTCACCCGGCCGCTCACCTCGGTCGCGCGCTCGCTCACGGCGCTGGCCGAAGGCCAAAGCGACGTCACGATCGAGTGCGAGGATCGCGCCGACGAGATCGGGGAGATCGCCCGCACGGTCGCGGTATTCAAAAGCAATTCACTGGAGCGGGCGCGCCTGCGCAGCGAGCAGGCGGCGGCCACGGCTGCCGCGGCCGAGCAGCGCAAGGCGGAGCTGCGCAATTTCGTCGAGCAGTTCCGCAGCAGCGTCGGCGGCATTCTCGACAAGGTGCTGACATCGTCAGGCGAGTTCGAGCGGGTGGCGCGGCAGCTCACCGACACCGCGCGCTCCACGGCAGAGCTGTCGGCGCAGTCGGCCGGGGCGTCCGAAAGCGCCTCCGATCACGTGCGTTCGGCGGCCTCTGCCTCCGACGAGCTGTCCCAGTCGATCTCCGAGATCACCCGGAGGGTGCAGGAATCGAACGAGATCTCTGCAGAAGCCGTGCGGCAGGCCGAAGCGACCGATCAGCGCATCGCGCAGCTCTCCGAGGCAGGCGCGCGGATCGGTGACGTCGTCAAGCTGATCACGTCGATCGCCGAGCAGACCAACCTGCTGGCGCTCAACGCCACCATCGAGGCCGCGCGCGCGGGCGATGCCGGCCGCGGCTTTGCGGTGGTGGCCCAGGAGGTCAAGACGCTCGCCGGTCAGACCGCGAAAGCGACCGACGAGATCTCGAACCAGATCGCCAGCATGCAGCTTGCAACCGAGGAATCGGTCGCCGCGGTCAAGGGCATCGGCCAGACCATCGAGCGCATCAGCGGCATCGCGAGCTCGATCTCGGCTGCGGTCGAGCAGCAGCGGAGCGCGACCCAGAACATCGCGGCCAGCGTGCGCGCCGCGGCTTCGGGCACCGCCGATGTTGCGGTCAATGTCCGGCACGCAGCCAAGGGCGCGAGCGAGACCGGGGAGACGTCGAGCCGGATGTTTGCATCGGCCCAGGCGCTGTCGGGCGAGAGCCTGCACCTGAAGGCCGAGGTCGACGGCTTTCTGGACCGCGTGCACGCGGCCTAGTTTTCACCCGGTCATTCCGGGGCGGTGCGAAGCACCGAACTCTGGTGCGCAATTGCGCACCAGAGAATCTCGAGATCCCGGGTCTGGTCCTTCGGACCATCCCGGGATGACTTTTTGCGGTCGCTACCCGCGACCGCCAAAAGTCATTTCGGCTGCGGCACGATGCGGATGTAGGGCTTCGGCTCTTTCCAGCCCTGCGGGTAGATCGTCTTGGCCTCATCGTTCGAGACCGAGCCCGCGATGATGACGTCCTCGCCCTGCTTCCAGTCTGCGGGGGTCGCGACGCGGTGCTTGGCGGTCATCTGGAGCGAGTCGATCACGCGCAGGATTTCCTGGAAGTTCCGGCCCGTGGTCATCGGATAGACCAGCACCAGCTTGATCTTCTTGTCCGGCCCGATGATGAAGACGTTGCGGACGGTCTGGTTGTCGGCGGGGGTGCGGGTGAGGGGATCGCCCGAGGTCGAAGCCGGCAGCATCTCATAGAGCTTCGAGACGTTGAAATCGGTGTCGCCGATCATCGGATAGTTGGGAGCCGCGCCTTGCGTCTCCTTGATGTCCTCGGACCATTTGGCGTGACGGTCGACCGGGTCGACCGAGAGGCCCATCAGCTTGACGCCGCGCTTGTCGAATTCCGGCTTCAGCTTGGCGAGCGCGCCGAGCTCGGTCGTACAAACCGGCGTGAAGTCCTTGGGGTGCGAAAACAGGAGCGCCCAGCTGCTGCCGATCCAGTCGTGGAACTTGATCTTCCCTTCGGTGGTCTCGGCTTCGAAGTCGGGTGCGGTGGCGCCGATCGGAAGTGTCATGGTTCTACCTCATCTCATTGAATTTACTTTGGAATTCGTCTCTAGCCCTGGCCGTCAGTATAGGCTGTGAGCGAGCTCAAGTGAACGGGCTCAAGTAAAATGTGAATTCCTTCTCTGAAGGGCCGATTTTCTAGCACCTTTCTGTTACAGGGGCGCCTGCGGCGAAACACCTCCACCGGAGCCACACGGTCTCGATTGCCCCGATAAAGCCTTTTATGACCCGCATCACGCTCGCCCGACGCTCTCCGGAACCGAAATGGTCCTCGTAGCGACTAATCGGCAACCATTGAGAAAAGTCGCGATCCCCCTAGTCAATCATTAACCACCCCTTTACGTCCGCATGAAAATGCTGGTCGGTCGGAAGAAATCTGGAAGTGAACTATGTCTGCCCCTGCGCCTAAGTTGCCGTCCCTCGAGCCGTCCTGCCGCGATACCTCGGCCCATGCACTGACCATCGTGCGCGACGGCGTGATCACGGGCGAAGGCCCGACCACCAAGGGCCGGGTCCATTTCTCGCGCGCGCTCGATGCCGATGACACTGCCTGGTGCGCCCGCATCCTGACTGTCGCCGCCGTCAACGACCAGCCGGTCAGCCGCGCCGAGGCCGAAGTCCTGTTCGAGATCAACGAGGCCGCAACCGAGCGCACCGATGGCGGACGCTTCGACGACCTCCTGGCCAAGGCTGTCGCCCATTACGCGGCCAGCGCCTCGGGCCTGAAAGTGCCGCCGCGCAGCGTCGCGCTCTCGGCCGAGACCGACATCGAGAGCTGGGCGCCGGCCTACGCCTCCAAGGTCAACAGCGAGATGCTGGAGTGGATCGCCGGCCAGATGCGCGGCAAGCGCCACAACAACCGTCGCCTAATGGCGATGGTGGCGACGTTCCTCGGCGCCACCGCGCTGCCTCTGGCGGGCCAGCTGCCGAACGTGTTCGACATCGGCATGTAACAACTAGACTAAGATGTCCTCGCGCTGCGGGGCGCGAGCGAAGCGGCGGGGTTATTTCCCCGCCGTTTTTTGTTTGCCGGTGTCCGGCTCGAGGCCGAGCGTGCGGCCGGGGAAGCCTGCGGCATCGAAATAACGCTGGCTGCCGACGCGCTGGACGTTCAGCACGGTCTCCAGACCGTTCTCGGACTTCTTCTTCGAGCGCTCCACGGTCTTGTAGGCCTTCGGCACGATGCCGTTCGGCAGCGCCTCCGACATCACGCGGCCGACGAGGCCGCCGTTGCCCGAGCTGCGCAGCCCGAGGAGCTGCGCCGCGGTCATGCCGACGTCGGCATTGCTGACCGGGATCTCGCTGACATAGCCGGTCTTGAAGTCCGGACCGATGGCCGCCATGAAGTTCATGGTGTCGCCGCGGCTGAAGCTGCCATGCATGCCCTGGCCCTGGCGCAGCACGGTGTCGGCGACCTGCACCGAGCAGTTGGTCGGCGCCTCGCCACACTCGCTGGCATAGGAGCGGAAGTTGACGACGATCGCTGGCGTCGGCGTCGCCGACTTGCCGCGCAGGTTGATGCTCGACAGCGGCAGCGTGCCGGGGAAGCGGCCGAGGGAGTCGTCGACGAACAGGCCCGAGACGTAGTCCTGCTCGAGCAGCGCCTTGATCGTCTTCGCGGCGAGCTTCTTGTCCTTGTTGGGCAGGTAGATCAGGTCCGAGCCGCCATTGGTGGCGATGACGAGATCGGGTTTCTCCGGATTGGCTCCGAGCACGCCGTTGCCGGCCTTGGGATGCTTGTTGCCTTCGACCTTCGCGTTCTTGTCGTTGGGGTCGAACAGCGGCAGGTCGAGCGCCTTGGCGAGATCGATCGCCAAGAAGCCCATCGGCAAAAAGTCCTTCGGCGTGTCGTCATAGCTCAGCTTGGCCGAGGGGCTGGTCTTGCTCTCCTTGGAGATGGTCGAGAAGCCGTGGTCGGCCTGGATCATGATGTTGGTGTTGGCGGCGAGCCCAAGCTCGTCCAGCGCCTTGCGGATCTGGGCGAGGTTGTTGTCAACGTTCTTGATGCTGGCCATCGTGCTCGGGCCGTTGATGCCCGGCATGATCTGGTTGAGGCTGTCGCCCTGGTTATGCTGGGTGCCGTCAGGGTCGCGCGACCAGAACACCAGCACGAACGGCTTGTTGCGGGCCTTGAACATCGGCAGCACCACCTTGGTGGTGACGTCGGCGAAATAGGCCTGCTGGGCGACGTTGGCGACCGTGGTGCCCGGCGTCTTGGCATCGCCCGCCTTGCCGTTGTCGCCGCGGCTCGGGGTGGTGAGGGGGAGGCTTGCCTTGGTCAGCGCGTCCTTCATCTCGTCCGAGAGCGCCACGCCGTTCTTGCCGCCAGTGGAGTCGTCGATCACGATCGAGTGCTGGCCCGGCTTCTCCGGGTGGTCAGTGTGGTCCCACTGGTAGGTCGGGCCGACCTTGCCGATCGCCGCGGTGCTGAGGCCCTTGTCGCGGGCCATCTTCAAAACGGTTTCTTCGTTGAGATAGTCGCCCTTGAAATGCTCGTCGATGTCACCGAGCACGGCGTCGTTCTCGATGAAGGGGACGACCGTGTCGCCGGCGGGAACGGAGGTGTAGTTGGTCCAGATCGTGTTGGAGAACACGCCGGTATCGCCGAGATAATGGCCGGTCGACATCGCCGAGCCGTTGGCCATGGTGAAGGTCGGGAACAGCGAGTGCGAGTTCTTGAAGTTGACGCCCTTGTCGCGGACCTCGGCCATCGCCGGCGCCGTTTCAGGGGTGACCTTCAGCGCCCGCAGGCCGTCCGGAATGAACAGGATCAGGTTGCGGGGCGTGTTGTTCTGGGCGGAGGCAAATCCGGTGGACAGCACTGTCAGTCCGGCTGACAGCAACACCAGTGAACGGCGCATCGAAGTCTCCTAGCGGTGAGGCGGCATGGCCGCCGACCGCGGCCCCCGCCTTCGTTTAGTTTTGCTGTATGACAGTTTTGTTACAAGGGCGGACGAGCATGCAATAGGGTTGGGGGAGGGGCCTCAGCCTCACGGACAAGTCATTGCGAGCGTACTTTGTAGGATGGGTAGAGCGAAGCGAAACCCATCGACTTTCTCCTCGCTGAAACATGATGGGTTTCGCTTCGCTCTACCCATCCTACGGCCTCCCGACACACCTTCGCATCCTCGCGGCGCATTTCGCCCGAGCTTTGCCTCGATACCTCCGCCCACAAAATCCCTTGCGCGGGCGTCAAGGTCGGCTACCGTTGGTGCGCTAGCCGCAGGGTTAGGTGACGTATTGATCACGATTTTTTAGCATCCGATTTTTCGGCGCCGCATTGGCGCGACGCCCAGCAAGCGAGGCGGGGCCATGATCGCACGGGACCAGTCAGCTCTGTTGGCGCCGGTCGAGCGCGACCTGCGGCTCGACCTGTTTCGCGGCATCGGGTTGTGGATGATCTTCCTCGACCACATTCCGCACGACGTCGTGGCGTGGCTGACCTTGCGCAATTACGGCTTCAGCGACGCCGCCGAGTTCTTCGTCTTCATCTCGGGTTACCTCGTCGGCTGGATCTACGGGCCGATCGTTGCCGGCGGCTGGTTTCTCGCAGCGGTCAAGCGGCTGTGGCGGCGCGCGGCCGAAATGTATGTCGCGCACATCATGCTGTTCCTCCTGTTCACGGCGCAGATCGCCCGCACCGCGCGCCGCTTCGACAATCCGATGTACGAGCACGAGTTCAACGTGTTCAATTTCCTCGCGCATCCGGACGAGCTGATCGGGCAGGCGATCCTGCTCAAATACAAGCCGGTCAATCTCGACGTGCTGCCGCTCTACATCACGCTGGTGTTCGCCTCGCCCTTCATCGTCTGGTGCCTGGTGCGCCGGCCGAACCTGACGCTCGCCGCCTCCGTCGTGCTCTACGTGCTCTCGCGCTGGTTCGACTGGAACGTCGCCTCCTATCCGCCCGGCACGACCTGGTACTTCAACCCGTTCTGCTGGCAGCTGATGTTCGTGTTCGCGGCCTGGTGCGGCACCGGCCAGATCGAGAAGATCGCGACCCTGGTGTGGTCGAAGGCGGCGATGGCGCTGGCCGCGGCCTGGCTGCTGTTCGCGCTGATGATCGTGATGACCTGGCACATCCCCGCGCTCGAGGCCTTGATCCCGAAATGGATGATCAAGCTGATCTACCCGATCGACAAGACCGACCTCGACATGCTGCGCTTCACCCATTTCCTGGCGCTGGCGATCTGGGTGACGCATTTCATTTCGCGCAAATGGCGGGCGCTGCGTACGCCGTGGCTGCGTCCGGTGATCCTCTGCGGCCAGCATTCGCTGCCGATCTTCTGCCTGGGCGTATTCCTGTCGTTCTCCGCGCACTGGATCCTGACCCAGTACACCAAGGGCGTCTGGGAGCAGCTCGCCGTCTCCGTCCTCGGCATCGTCATCATGGTCGGCGTGGCCTGGCTGCTCGACCGCGCCGAGCGGGTGCCCAACCTGTTCGTGAAGGTGACGGAGGTCGAGGAGGCCGACACCGCCCTGGACAGCGCGTCGGCCGCGACGCCCGCAGCCCGTTGATGCAATCGCCAGCCCGTATTCTCGTGGAGAGGGCCATGTTCAAACCTGTGTTGACGATCGCCGGCGCCCTCCTGCTGCTGGCCTGCGGGGCCTTCGCGCAAGCGCCCTCGCCAGAGGCGATGAGCGCGGCGCGCAAGCTCGTGGTCACCTTGAGGATCGCGGATCAGTATCGCGCGCAGCTGCCGCAGCTGCTGCTCAAGCTCCGCCCCGTGGTCGCCCAGGACAGGCCAGAGATCGAGCGCGACTACGACGCGCTGACGGCGCCGGGCTCGGAGATCTATGCTCCGTTCGTTGCGTCGATGATCGACCAGATCGCAGCGCTCTACGCGCAAAGTTTCACGGTGGACGAACTGCGCCAGATCGAAGCCTTCTACGCCCAGCCTGCGGGCCAAAAATTTCTGGAGAAGTCGGATGCACTGGCGCAGGCGAGCGCCCAAGTCAGCCAGGACGTCAGCCAGAAGGCCGCCGATGAGCTGAAGCAGCGCCTGATCGAGGCGCTGCGCCAGAAGGGCCACAAGCTCTGAATGCGGGAGGGGCGCGCGCGAGGATGCTACGCGCCCGCCTGTCTCACTTCACCAGCGGGCAGCCGCCGTCCTTCAGCGGCCGGAAGGCCTGGTCGGCCGGCACCTCGGCGAGCAGCTTGTAATAGTCCCACGGGCCCTTCGACTCCTCGGGCTTCTTCACCTGGAACAGGAACATGCTGTGCACCATGCGGCCGTCCTCGCGCAGGATGCCGTTGTCGGTGAAAGCATCCTTCACCGGCAGCTCGCGCATCTTGGCCATCACCGTCTTGGTGTCCTTGGTGCCGGCGGCCTGCACGGCCTTGAGGTAATGCAGCGTCGCGCTGTAGGTCGAGGCCTGGTTCATGGTCGGCATCCGCTTGACGCGCTCGAGAAAGCGCTTGCCGAAGGCGCGGGTCTTGTCGTTGAGATCCCAGTAATAGGCCTCGGTGATGATCAGGCCCTGCGCGAGCTTGAGCCCCAGGCTGTGGACGTCGGAGATGAACATCACGATTGCAGCGAGGTTCTGGCCGCCGGCGACGATGCCGAACTCGCCGGCCTGCTTGATCGCGTTGATGGTATCGCCGCCGCCGTTGGCAAGCCCGATGATCTTGGCCTTGGAAGCCTGGGCCTGGAGCAGGAAGGAGGAGAAGTCCGCTGTGTTGAGCGGGTGCTTGACGCTGCCGAGCACCTTGCCGCCGGCCGCCTTCACGACGTCGCCGGTATCGCGCTCGATCGAATGGCCGAACACGTAGTCCGCGGTGAGGAAGAACCAGGTGTCGCCGCCGTTCTTGACGATGGCGCTGCCGACGGTGTGGGCGTTGGAGTAGGTGTCATAGGTCCAGTGCGCGGTGTAGGGCGAGCAGGACTTTCCGGTGATGTCGGAGCTCGCCGCGTCGGTGACGATCAGAACCTTCTCGTATTGCTTCGACAGCTCCATCACCGCGAGCGCGGTGGCGGATGTGGGCATGTCGATGATCATGTCGACGCCCTCGGTCTCCCACCATTTGCGCGCGATGGTGGAGGCGACGTCGGGCTTGTTGAGCACGTCGGCCGAGATCATGTCGATCGGCTTGCCGAACATCTGCCCACCGAAATCCTCGATCGCCATCTTGGTGGCTTCGACGTTCCCCTGGCCACCGATGTCGGAATAGACCGAGGAGAAGTCGGAGAGTACGCCGATCTTGAGCGGCGTCTGCTGGGCGGAGGCGGGAGCGATCAGGGCAGCCGACAGCAAGCCGGCCGCAGACACGAGGGCTGCGATGGGTCTCATGGGTCCGTTTCCTCTTGTGCGGGACTATTCTGTCCCTTTGTCCGACAAAGTTAGAGCGGGGTTCTCGAGGAGTCAATTTGCGGCACATGCGGCAGCAATGCCGCAGTTTGACGCGCTTCGGAGTTCAGTCCTATAGTTTGTCGGACAATCGCCATTGGAGCCCAAATTGCCTCTCGCGCCGCTCTTCCGTCCGATCGATGTCGCGCCGGCCTACCAGAAGGTCGCCGACGCCATCGAGCGCGAGATCGTCAATGGCCGCATCAAGCCGGGCGATCCCATCGGCACCGAGCACGACCTCGTGCGGCAGTTCGGCGTCAACCGCTCGACCATCCGCGAGGGCATCCGCGTGCTGGAGGAGGGCGGGCTGATCCGGCGCGATTCTTCGCGCCGCCTGCATGCCTGCCTGCCGCGTTACAGCAAGCTCGCAAGCCGCCTCAGCCGCGCGCTGGTTTTGCACGAGGTCACCTTTCGCGAGCTCTACGAGGCCTCGATGACGCTGGAGGTGGCGAGCATTGAAGGCGCGGTGGAGCGTGCGACGGAAGAGAACCTCGCCGAGCTTGACGACAACCTCGCGCGCAGCGAGGCGGTGGTCGGCAATCCCGCGACGCTGGCCGAATGCGATGCGGAATTCCACGTGCTAGTCGCAAAGGCCTCGCAGAACCGCGTGCTCCAGCTCGCGCGCGAGCCGGCGGCGCAATTGTTCTATCCGACCACCGAGATGATCGTGACGGGTGTGGCCGAAGGCGGCCCGCGCCTCGTCGCCGCGCACCGCCATCTCATCGACGCCATCCGCCGCCGCGACCGCGAGGCCGGCGTGCTGTGGACGCGCCGGCATTTGCAGGACTGGCGCCGAGGCTTCGAGAAGATCGCCTCGCTCGATCGGTCCGTCGAGCACATGTATATGGAGCACGCGCAGGCGGCCCGGCGCAGGTAGCGCCGCATGATCCGGAAAAGTGTGAAGCGGTTTTCCGACAAGATCATGCGCAAAAAAGAAGACGCAAGATTTCAGACAAGAAATCCAAAAGATAAAGTCATCATACGGAGGGACACATGACCGGCGACACCGCAGCCACCATCGTGAAAGCGCGCGAGCATTCCATCGGCGATCTCTTGCGCCGCTCGGCGGGCCGCGAGCCGGACAAGCTCGCGGTGAGCTGCGGCAACGTGAGCTGGACCTTCGCCGAGATGGAGGCGATCTGCAACCGGCTCGGTCGCGGCCTGCTCGGGCTCGGCGTCAAGAAGGGCGATCGTCTCGCGGTGCTCTCGCGCAACTCGCATGCCTTCGCCGCGCTGCGCTTCGCCGTGGCGCGGATCGGTGCCGTCCTGGTGCCGATCAACTTCATGCTCAATCCGGACGAGATCAACTTCATCCTCAAGAGCTCCGGCGCCAAGCTGCTCGCCACCGGCCCTGACTTCGTCGAGCCCGCGAAGGCCGCAAGCGCGAAGGATTGCGCGGTCGAGAAGATGATCTGGCTGCCGGGCGAGGATCCCGCCACGGCGCCCGCCGGCCTCACCACCTTCGACGATCTTCTCGATGCCGACGGCTCGTTCCTGGAGGCGTCAGTCGACAGCCGCGATCTCGCGCAGATCGTCTACACCAGCGGCACGGAGTCGCTGCCCAAGGGCGCGATGCTGACCCATGAAGCGGTCATGTGGCAGTATGTCAGCTGCATCATCGATGGCGGCATGAGCGTGGACGACAAGTTCCTGCACGCGCTGCCGCTCTATCATTGCGCCCAGCTCGACGTGTTCCTCGGGCCGCAAATCTATCTCGGCGCTTCCGGCGTCATCACGGGCAAGCCGACCGCCGACAACATCCTGGCGCTGATCGAGGCCCACAAGATCACCTCCTTCTTCGCGCCGCCGACGATCTGGATCGCGATGCTGCGCTCGTCGAATTTCGACAAGACCGATCTGTCGACGCTGCAGAAGGGATACTACGGCGCCTCGATCATGCCGGTGGAAGTGCTGCTCGAGCTCCAGCGCCGCCTGCCCAACGTCAAGTTCTGGAATTTCTACGGCCAGACCGAGATCGCGCCGCTGGCGACCGTGCTGCGGCCGGAGGACCAGCTCCGCAAGGCGGGCTCGGCCGGCAAGCCCGTGCTCAACGTCGAGACGCGCGTCGTCAACACGGCGATGGAGGACGTCAAGGTCGGCGAAGTCGGCGAGATCGTGCACCGCTCGCCGCATCTGCTCTCCGGCTATTACAACGATCCCGTCAAGACCGCGGCGGCGTTCAGCGGCGGCTGGTTTCACTCCGGCGATCTCGCCACCGTCGATGACGAGGGCCACATCACCGTGGTCGATCGCGTCAAGGACATGATCAAGACCGGTGGTGAGAATGTCGCGAGCCGCGAGGTCGAGGAGATGGTCTATCGCATCCCTGAGGTCTCCGAGGTCGCCGTCGTCGGCCTGCCCGATCCGCGCTGGATCGAGGCCGTCACCGCCATCGTCGTGGTCAAGGCCGGCGAGACGCTGGATGAAGAGTCCGTCATCAAGCACTGTGCCGGCCAGATGGCGCATTTCAAGGTGCCCAAGCGCGTGATCTTCGTGGATGCCTTGCCGAAAAATCCGAGCGGCAAGCTGCTCAAGCGCGAGCTGCGCCAGCGCTTCGTCGGCGGCGAGACCCTCGACAAGGCCGTCCAGAAGAGTTTTGGCGCCTGAGGCGGAGCGCGTCCCATGAAAGCCTGGCAGGTCGCGCGCGACTGGTCGATCGAGGGGATGGAACTGGTTGATCTGCCCGAGCCGACGCCAGGCCCGGGCCAGGTCGCGGTGCGGATAAAGGCGGCGTCGCTGAACTATCGCGATTTGCTCACGATCCAGGGCAAGGGCGGCGTCAGCAGATTGCCGCTGATCCCGTTCTCGGATGGTGCCGGTGAAGTCCTTGCCGCCGGCGAGGGCGTTACACGCGTCGCAGTCGGCGATCGGGTCTGCCCGATGTTCTTCCAGTCCTGGATCGACGGGAAGGTCTCGGCGACCAGCCGCCGTTATGCGCTCGGCGGCACGCGGCCAGGCGTGTTGCAGGAGGTGATGGTGCTCGACGCCGAAGGCGTGAGCCGGATCCCTTCGCACCTCTCATTCCAGGAGGCGGCGACGCTGCCCTGCGCCGGGCTCACCGCCTGGCGCGCGCTTTTCGAGGAAGCAAAGGTGCAGCCCGGCGACACCGTGCTGGTGCAAGGCACCGGTGGTGTGTCGATCTTCGCGCTGCAATTCGCAAAGCTCGCCGGTGCCAGCGTGATCGTGACGTCGTCGAGCGACGAGAAGCTCGAACGCGCCAGGGCGCTCGGCGCCGACTACACCATCAACTATCGGTCGGTGCCTGAGTGGGGCAAGGCGGCTTCGGAGTGGACCGGCGGCGGCGTCGACCATGTCGTCGAGGTCGGCGGCAAGGATACGTTTGCGCAGTCGCTGGAGGCGGCGCGTGTCGGCGGCACCATTCTGGTGATCGGGGTGCTCTCCGGGTTCTCGCAGCAGATCGCGATCCCGAGCCTATTCTCCAAGAACCTGCACGTCATCGGCCTGTCCGTCGGCAGCCGCCGCATGTTCGAGGGGATGACCGCCGCGATCGAGCGCAACGGCATGAAGCCGGTGATTGATCGCGTGTTCGGTTTTGATGCCGTGCCGGATGCGCTGCGTTTGATGCAGCAGGGCGGACATTTCGGCAAGATCGTGATCGAGTTCGCCTAATTGGCCTCTCCGGCCAGCTTCCTGACGTCGTCCGGCGTCCGTCCGAAGCGGCGGCGGAATGCGCGATGGAAGTAGGAAACGTCGTGAAAGCCGGCGAGATGCGCGATCTCGATGATCTTGCGGGTGCGCAGGTTGGGATTGCGGAGCAGCCGCTCGGCGCGCAGCAACCGCTGCTCCAGCACGAAGCCGCTATAGGTGATGCCGGCCTGCTCGAACAGCAGCTGGATCGTGCGCGGGCTGACCCGGTGCGCAGCTGAAAGCACGGTGAGCGACAGCGCGGGATTGTCCAGCTGCGCGAGGATGTCGGATTTGAGGGTTTCGAGGCGCGCCGCCGCAAGGCCGCGCATGCGCGCTTCCTCGGCGACATCGCCGCGCGCGCCGATCATCAGCACGGCGAGGTCGAACAGATGCTGCGAGACCGCGTCGAGCTCCGCGGGCGCGAGCTTGTCGGCATACGCATGCGCGAGGTCGTAATAGCGCAGGAACATCGACGTGATCGGATTGGCTCCGGGGATCGACTGCGCAATCAGGTCCTCGGCATTCGGGCACGCGCGCAGCAGCGCCTTGCGCGGCAGCAGCGCGGTCTGGAAATTGCCGTGCGCCGTCTGGGTGATGTAGGCGCCCTTGATCGAGGGATCGCCGATGGTGATGTCGCCGGCGGCTACCTCCAGCGGGCGCCGTCCCATGGTGCCGCTCAGCGCCGAATTGGGCGACATCGTGATCACCAATTCGTCGTTTGTCCCCAGCGACACGAACGACATCGGCGTGCCGAACGAGGCGGACAGCCTGAGACGAGGAAGCAACGCCGGCGCAATGGTCCGATGAACGCGTCCTTCCCCGATCGGAACGAAATCGACGTCCGCGACCTGACGGCAAAACTGCTCGCGCCATCTTTCATAGGCCGGGCCATTCGGGTCGCCGTCGAATGAGAGTTGAGGCTGGATCATCGATCGGGATGGGCATGTTGATTGGCCAGTTGCGGCAGGTTGTATCGTCAGACGGATGCGCCGCAACGGCAAAAGCGCGGAGTTGCGTGATAAGCCACTCGCGATGACGTGCTGAGACCGCGACCTGGTGCCGCAGTCTGCTGTTCGCACGCATTGCCGCGCAGATTGTGCCGGGATTTCCCGCGACGATCGGTCTCAATATTTCTTCACGTGCGTCCCGAACGCCAGCCACAGCGCCGTCGATGCGAGGCCGAAGCTACCGAGCAGCAGGAAGGTCGGGCCGTAGCCGATCCATTGCGCGATCCAGCCGCCGAGTGCGGGGCTCAGGCTTGCACCGACGCCTTGCACGGTGATCACGGCGCCCTGGCCGAGATTGATGCGACCGGTGCCGTCGAGCGAGCGGGCCACCATGCCAGGGACGGCGACAGTCTGAAGCCCGGTGCCGATGCCGTCGAGCACCTGCATCGGCACGACGCCCCACCACCCCGTGACGAAGAAGGCGAGCACGCCGCGGATAGGCAGAAACATGAACGACACCAGGATCACCGGCCAATAGTTGCGCTTGCCCGCGACCTGCATGCCGACCAGCGACGTGACGACCATGACGCCCTGCGCAATGACGACGGTGGTCGCCACGAAGCTCGGGCCATTGGCCTGTCCCTCGGCCACGGCCGCAAGGCCATAGAGCGGGACGATCGCCGCATTGCCGAGATGGAAGATGGCAAGCGCGAGCGCCAGCACCAGGAGCGGCTTGTGCTTGAGGAGAACGGACATGGCATCCGGTGGATTCTTGCTCTCGTCCTCCTTGCTGCCACGGGCCTGGCGATCGTCGATGGCCTTGGCGGGAATCATCAGCACGCAGGCGATCGCGATCGCGCCGAACACCGCCGCCAGCACGAACACGGCGACATAGCCGTACCTGTAGCCGAGATAGCCCGACAACGCGGCGCCGACCATGTTGCCGGCGTGGTTGAAAGCCTGGTTGCGGCCGTTCAGCGCGTTGAAGCCTTTTTGCTTGGCGATGCCGAGCGTGATGCCGGTCACCGCCGGCACGATCGCGGCACTCGCCAGCGATTGCGCCACTTGCGAGAACGTCACCGCCCAGAAGTTCTGCGAGAGCAGGATGATGGCGGAGGCGAGCACCACGCAGATGCCGGGAATGACGACCCATAGCCGCTTGTTGCGGCTGGAATCGATGAAGCCGCCGATCGGCGTCGTGACCAGCATGCCCGCGACATTGCCGATCGTCAGCGCGGTGCCGATCAGTCCGGTTGCCCAGCCGCGCTCCTGAAGGAACACGCCGACGAATGGCCCGATGCCCGACTGCATGTCGGCCATGAAGAAATTGACTGCAAACAGCGGCCAGATGCGGGGTGGTGAGGAGCGCGATGTCATCGAGACGCTGAAAATGTTCCTGCCGGCGAGTGAGGTCTCGTTCAAAGCTGATCGTGATGACCGGCCGATTGCGCCGGCATGGATGAGAACGTAACCTGCGTTGACAGCGTTGGTTCCTCGCGCTTGCGAATGCGGGACGATGTCCCTTTCTGGATCCTGGCCATGCCTCTCTGGACCTGCGAAACCTGCGGCGCGCAATTTCCGGCCAGCGAAAAGCCGCCTGCGTCCTGTCCGATTTGCGAGGACGAGCGGCAGTTCGTGAACTGGAAAGGGCAGACTTTTCTCACGCGCGAAGCGCTGGCTGACGGCCATCGCCTGGTCTGGCGCGACGATCTCGGCCTCACCGGCCTCGCGCTCGAGCCGAGCTTTGCCATCGCCCAGCGCGCGCTGCTTGTGCCGCTGGGCGATGGCTGCGTGATGTGGGACTGCATCCCGCTGGCAACGCCGGAGGCGGTCGAGCAGGTGCGTTCGCTCGGCGGCTTGAAGGCGATCGCGATCTCGCATCCGCATTACTATGGCGCGGTTGCCGACTGGAGCGAGGCCTTCGGCGGCGTGCCGGCCTATCTGCACGCGGATGATCGGCAATGGGTGACACGCCCGCATCCCTCCATCGTGCACTGGACCGGCGATCAGCATCACATTTCGGACGATGTGCTGCTGCTGCGCACCGGCGGTCATTTCGCCGGCGCCACCATGCTGCACTACGGACGCGGTGCAGACGGCAAGGGCGCGCTGCTGACCGGCGATATCGCGCAGGTGACGATGGACCGCCGCTTCGTCAGCTTCATGTATTCCTATCCCAACTACATGCCGCTCGGTGCCGCCGCGGCGCGGCGCATTGCGGCCGCCGTCGCGCCGCTTACCTTCGACCGCATCTATGGCGCCTGGTGGTGCCGCAACATCGCGGTGGGCGCCAAGGCCGCCTTTGAAGCCTCGGTGCAGCGGTACATCGCCGCTATCGCCTGAGCTGCGCGACGGCCGAAATCCGCGTTGCCTCCCTCAAATAAATGTACTACAAGTACAGTTATTGAGCGAGGCGCAACGATGCGTTTGCCGGTCCGGCACGATCGATGCATCGTTGTCCCGGCGGGCGGGTTCTGCGGCCGCGCGAGGGAGTTGGTCCATGACCGGGCAGCGCGACTACGAGATCTTTGAGGCTGGCGACGTCACGCTTCAATCCGGCGCGGTCTTCCCCGCGATGAAGCTCGCCTACAAGACCTACGGCACGCTCAACGCGGCCAAGGATAACGTCATCTTCTATCCGACCTCGTTCAGTGCGCAGCACTTCGACACCGAATGGCTGATCGGGCCCGACGGTGTGCTCGATCCCACGCGCTACTTCATCATCATTCCGAACCTGTTCGGCAACGGCCTGTCGTCCTCGCCGTCGAACACCGCAGGGCCCTATCCTGAGATCACCTATCACGATGCGATCGCGGTTCAGCATCGCCTCCTCACCGAGCGCTTCGGCATCGCAAAGCTTGCACTGGTCTATGGCTGGTCGATGGGCGGCATGCAGACCTACCACTGGGCGGCACTGCATCCTGACATGGTCGCGCGCGCCGCTGTGGTCTGCGGCAGCGCGCGCTGCGCGCCTTACAATTATGTCTTCCTCGAAGGCGTCAAGGCGGCGCTGACTGGCGATCCGGCCTTCCGCGGCGGCCGCTTCGTCGAGAGGCCGGTTGCCGGCTATCGCGCCATGGGGCGCGTCTATGCCGGCTGGGCGATGTCGCACGGCTTCTATCGCGACGAGCTCTGGCGCGAGGCCGGCTTCATCTCGCTCGAGGATTATCTCGCCCGCAACTGGGACACGACCTTCGCTCGCCGCGACGCCAACGACCTGCTGGCGCAGGCCGGCATCTGGCAGCGCGGCAATATCGGCGCATGTGCGGCGTTCGGCGGCGATCTCGATCGTGCGCTGGCGGCAATCAAGGCGCATGTGCTGCTGATGCCGGGCGCGACCGATCGCTACTTCGACTTCCGCGACAACGAGGACGAGCTTCCCAAGCTCGTCAACGCGAAATCCGCCGTGCTGCATCCGATCCCCTCGCAGCACGGCCATCGCGCCGGCAATCCCGTCAACAATCCGCGCGACACGGCCTTTCTCAAGGCCGAGGTCGCGGCGCTGCTCAGCAAGTAGGGTCCACCATGACTGACGCGACCGTTTCCGAGCCCGGCCATCGCCTGAAGCCGCTCAGCCCGGCGATGCTGCGCGAATTGTCGGTGCGCTCGAACCTCAGGGGCGCGGCGCAGACTCTTGGTCATTACAGTATGATCGTGCTGGTCGGCGCGCTGATCTGGACGGTCACCTCGCGCTACGGCGTGCTCTGGGCGCTGCCGCTGATGGCGGCGCAGGGCTATCTCGTCGCCTTCCTGTTCATGGCGGTGCACGAGACCGCGCACAAGACCGCGTTCAGGAGCCGCGGCCTCAACCTCGCGGTCGGCTATCTCTCCGCTTTCATCATCGGATTGCCGTACGAATATTACTGCCTGTTCCACTGGGACCATCACCGCTACACCCAGGACCCCGAGAAGGACCCTGAGCTGATCGTCGGCGTGAAGCCGAGATCCGACACGCAGCTCGCGATCGCCTATAGCGGCCTGCTCCAGGTCGCCGGCCGCCTGCGGCTGATGCTCGGCCACGCCGTCACCGGCAACGTCGTCGTGCCCTGGATTCCCGAGAACAAGCGCGCCGTCATAGTCACCGAAGCGCGCGCCTATGTCGCGCTCTATGCACTGCTGCTCGTGGCCTCGCTGTGGGTCTCCTCAGCGCTGCTGCTCTGGGTCTGGCTCGTGCCGCTCGTCATCGGGCAGTTCTTCCTGCGGCCCTATCTCTACGCCGAGCACACCGGCTGCGAGCGGACGCGCAGCGCCTTCCAGAACACCCGCACCACCTATACCGGCGCGGTCGTCAAATGGATCGCGTGGAACATGCCCTACCATGTCGAGCACCACGCCTATCCCTCAATTCCCTTTCACGCGCTGCCGAAGCTGAACGCGATCGTCGACGGCGAAATCGTCCATCGCGGCCGCGGCTACATCCAGACGACGCGCGAGACCTGGGCCTGGTTTCGCCGGCATCGGCAGGGCATCTAGCTCAAAGCAAAACTCCGGCCGCAGCGCGACCGGAGCTTTGTCGAAGAGACGAGATATCAGTAGATCCCGTAGGCGCAGACATTCACGACGCGAACGCGCAGGCCGTGGCGGGTCTGGACGACGCGCTCCTGGTAGCAGTTGTTGATGCCGGTGTTGACATAGAGGCCGCCATAGCCAAAGCCCCAGCCGGGACCCCAGTGGTGATGGAAGCCGTGAGCCGAAGCGGCGGTGGGCGCGAGAGCGGCAGCACCGAGCGAGCCGGCAGCGATCAGACCAAGAGCAAGCTTACGAAACATTTTCATTCTCCAGTGGCGCTAAGGCCGTTGTTGTGTCCCTGCATCTCCGTCGGGTCGAAATGGGAATGCGTTCACAGGGGATGAGGAGAATCGTGTTTCAGGAATGTTTCGTGGGCTGCGGCGAGGTGCCCCGATGTCAGGCTTTGCGCGCCGCGCGATAGCGCGCGGCCATCGCCTGCGTCATCTCGGCCATCTTCTCGCGGAGATCGGCGGGCTCCAGCACCTCGGCCTCGGACCCGAGCCGCAGCAATTCGGACGCGGCGTGCCATGAGGTCTTGCCGGTCGGCACGCGCGCGATGCGCCAGCCATCGGCATCGGTGGTGTCCTCGAGCTGCGTGCGCGCCTTGACGTAAGGCTGGCTCAGCGCGTCGAGCAGTTTCACGCCGAACGGCGACAGCCGCACGACCGCGACATTGGGATGCATCTCGGCTTCGAGGCGCAGCGTCGCGTCTCGCCAATAGGCGGAGAGATCGAAATCGGCGGGACGATCGAAGCGGTCGTCGAGTTCAGTGCAGTCGAGCACGCGCGCGACGCGATAGGTGCGCACGCTGCGGTCGACTTGCCCCGCGAGATACCAGCTGCCGCCCTTCAACACGAGGCCGAGCGGCGCAACGCAGCGTTGCTTCTCCGCGCGCCAGCTCTGGTAGCGGATCTTGATCAAGGTGCCACGCAGGGCCGCACCGGCAATCGCGCGCAGATGCTTCGGCTCTTCTGCCTCGCCGAACCAGCCGGGTGCGTCCAGGTGAAAGCGCTCCTGCATCCGGCCGGCGTCCTCGCGCAGATTGGCAGGCAGCGCGGCCATCAGCTTGTTCTGCGCGGCGATCATTGCCGCATCGAGCCCGAGCGCCGCGGCAGGGCCGGGGAGCCCCGCGAGGAACAGCGCGCCCGCTTCGCTCTGCGACAACCCGTTCAGCCGCACCCGATAGCCGTCGAGGAGGCGATAGCCGCCCTCAGCGCCGCGGTCGGCATAGACAGGCACGCCGGAGGCCGCGAGCGCGTCGATGTCGCGATAGATCGTGCGCACCGAGACCTCGCAGGCCTCGGCAAGCTCGGGCGCAGTGACCTGCCCCCTGGCCTGGAGGGTGGTGAGGATCGACAGCATCCGGCTCGCGCGCATGACCCCTTAAACCATACCTGACACAGGATGTCAGGTATCCTCCCTTACAAGATGCGCCATCGCCAGCCGGCCAGATGGAGACCTGCCATGACCGATTCCAATCGCATCACGCTGTATTATTCGCCGCAGAGCCGCGCCACCGGCACGCGGGTTCTGCTGGAGGAGCTCGGCGCGCCCTACGATCTTCACGTCTTCAACATGAAGGCCGGCGAGCAGCGGCAGCCGGCCTATCTCGCTATCAATCCGCTCGGCAAGGTACCGGCGATCCATCACCGCGGGGAGCTCGTGACCGAGCAGGTCGCGATCACCATCTATCTCGCCGATCTGTTTCCGCAGGCGGGCCTCACGCCCGCGCTGAACGATCCGCTACGCGGTCCGTATTTGCGCTGGATCGCCTATTACGGCGCCTCGTTCGAGCCGGCCCTGATCGACAAGTTCATGCAGCGCGAGCCCGCGCCGATCACGCAATCGCCCTATGCCGATTACGACACCATGCTGGGCGCGCTCGAGGCGCAGCTTGCGAAGGGGCCGTATCTGCTCGGCGAGCGCATGACCGCCGCCGATGTGCTGTGGGGCGTCGCGTTCAGCTGGACCATGATGTTTGGTATCGTGCCGAAGAAGGACGTGTTCGTGCGCTACGCCGAGCGCATGACCTCGCGGCCGGCGTTCCAGCGCATCACTGCGGCCGATGACGAGATGGCGGCGGAGCATGCTAAGGCTGTAGGGGGCTGAGGCGGCGCCTCAACCTCCGCCGTCGTCCCGGGGCGCGCAAAGCGCGAACCCGGGACCCATAACCACAGGGAGGAGTTTTGCGAAGATTCGGAGTTACCAGCTTTGCCTCATAACCACTGCCTGTGGTTATGGGTCCCGGGCTCATCGCTTCGCGATGCCCCGGGACGACAGCGGAGTATTCCCCTCAAAACCTCGGCGCCCGCTTCTCCGCAAAGGCCTTGATCCCTTCCTTGATCTCGTCGCCGCGCATGCTGTCGCGGTGGCGCTGGTCGGCGGCCGCCTCATCCAGCTCGCCGCGGGCGAATTCGTTGATGGCGCGCTTCATGCCAGCCATCGCCTGCGGCGCGTTGCCGGCGAGGATAGTGGCGAGCTTGTCGACCTCCTCATCGAGCGTCTCCTCCGGCACCATCGCGGTGAGATAGCCGATCCGCAACATCTCCGGCGCGCTGATCTTCTGCGCGGTCAAAAACAGCTTCTTGGCATTGTCGACGCCGAGCCGCGTCACATAGCGTTTGATGCCGCTCCGGTAGTAATGCAGCCCGAGCCGCGCCGCCGGCATGAACATCTCGGCCGTGTCGACGCCGATGCGGAAATCGCAGGCCAGCGCAAGGTCGGTCGAGCCGCCATAGACGCCGCCGTTGAGCCGGCAGATCGTCGGCACGCCGAGATCCTCCAGCCGGTTGACGACCACCTCGAACGCCGAGCCCGCGCTCTGCTGCTCGGTCGCGCTGACCGCGCGCTCCGCGACCGAGTTGAGGTCATAACCGGCCGAGAAGGCGCGCCCGGTGCCGGTCAGCACCAGCACGCGGATCGCAGGATCGGCCTCGACGGCGTCGAACAGCTTGAGCAACTCGCCGAGGTCTTCCGCCTGGAGCCGGTTGAGATGTTTTGGACGATTGAGGCGGATGGTGGCGCGTGCGCCATCGATTTCGAGCACGGGGCTGGAAGCCGCGTCGGCGTGGTCCGACATTCTTGTCTCCTCTTATTTATTTTCCAGCGCGCGGCGCTTTGCTTCGGCGTCGATGGTCTCGGCGAGATCGGGATGTCGTGCCATCAGCACGCGGAAGTCGACGAGGTCGAGCACCAAGAGCCGCGACACCTTCGTGGTCGAGACATTGGCGCCGCGCATGTTGTTGCCGAGCAGCGCCATCTCGCCGAAGAAGGCGCCCTCGCCGAGCTGCACCTTCTTGCCGGGCAGGTCGACCTCGACCTCGCCGGCGGCGATGAAATACATGCAGTCGCCCTGCGCGCCCTTGCGGATGATCATGGTGCGCGCCGGCAGCTCCATGGTGCGCAGCATGTGGGTGACGTCGGCGATCGCTGCAGGTCCCAGGGCGGCAAAGAACGGCACCTTGCTGACGGATTCCCAGGTCTTGAGGAAATTGTCGCGCCTCGTCTCGGCGGCAAAGCCGGTCGCCAGAATACCGGTCCAGAGGCCGAACACGCCGAGGCCGGAGATCATCACCAGCGCCGCCACCATGCGCCCGAGCGGCGTCACCGGCACGACGTCGCCATAACCTGTCGTGGTCAGCGTGACGACCGCCCACCACAGCGCGGCCGGCACGCTGCCGAAGGTCTGCGGCTGCACGTCCCGCTCCAGGAAGTATTCGGCGACCGAGGCGAGGAACACCACCATCAGGAAGATCACGAGCACGCTGAGCAGCGGCCCGGATTCCAGCACCAGCACGCGGCGAAGCTGGCGCAGGCCGGGAATGCCCGGCACCACCTTCAGCACCCAGAGCACGCTGAGCAGCCAGGCCGTCTTCGGCTCGACGCCGAGCGTCAGCGCGAGGGGAACGGCCAGCGCGCCGACCGCGTCGACGATCCCGGCGGAGGAGGACAAATACAGCGACAGGCGCCCAGTCCGCGCCATGTGGCGCAGGCGGACCACCCATTCGAACACGAAATAGGCGAGGCAGGCCCATAGCAGGGCGTCGACCCAGTGATGCGATGCCTCATAGGCCGGGCCAATCGTCAGCAGCACCATGCTGAGCACGCCGACGCCCACGGCCACATAGGCCGCCTTGGTCATGTTGCGGCCGGCCGTGGCGGCCGCGAACTGGGCCAGAGCGGAGATCAGCGGCTTGGACATGCGGGAGGGCGGCTCGGTTTGGCGTTTGCGGTCCCGGCTGGGATCACAGCGCCAAAGTGCCCGCCTGGGCCGGGGCCGTCAACGACGGGCTCGGCGTCGCCAATGAGGGAACGGAGGCGGGGGTTACCTGAAGTGCGGCGGCTCGTCGTAGCCGCGGCGGCTGCTGAAAAACAGCAGGATCATCAGGCCGATGCCGACGATGACGGAAAATCCGGCCCCCAGCGCCAGGGCGACATAGCCTTCGGTCGGGATCGGGCCCCCTTCGACCGCCATCGCGGAATAAGCGAAATAACCAACCGCCGCCAGCATTCCCAGAAGGAAGATGATGAGGAGTGTACGCATGGTGCGTTCTCCGGTTGTAACCGGGAGCCAACGGTTGCGGAGGGAGACGGTTCCCGGAGTTCCGGCCATCCTGTCTCGTGCCCCGGACGCAGCGCAGCACTCCCGGCGATGCTCAGCATCGTCCGGTGTGATGCGCTGCAGAGCCGGGGCCCATGCGGCAGCGGACGGCGCGGCTTGCTGGGTCCCGGCTCGGCGCCGCAATGCCTTTGGCATTGCAGCTTGTCCGGGACACGAGAGTGGGAGTGCCGCGGCCCTCGAATCAGGCGCTCTGCGCGGTCTTCACCACCACGACATTGGTATCTTCAGGTGGCGGGAGGGCGGCAGGGCCCGCGACCGTGTCGGTCTCGCCGCAATGGCGCTTGAGATAGTCGCGGCGCATGCCGATCTCGTCGCGGACGAATTCGTAGCCGAGCTTGAAGGTGTCGAGCCCGTCGGTGCTGATGGTGCCGTCTCTGAGGCCGACCACCGCGCCGCGCAGGATGCCTTCCAGCTCGTCCTGGAGACATTCGAGCTGATCCAGCGAATGGGCATGCTCGATACGCTCGCCGATGTCGAGAATGGCAGTGGAGAGCTCGCTGGCCTTCTCCGGCGCGATGCGGGTGATCTTGGCGTAGATCGCGGCGAAGATCGAGCCGATGACGCTGAGCGCGGCGGCGCCCAGATACATCATGTCGCTGTACTTATCCATGAACGACTTGGTGTCGTCGTTGATGTAATCGGCCGCGCCCTGATGCGCCATCACGTAGGCGTCCTTCTCGACCGAGGCCGGCTCGATCTTGCTGGCGAAGCCGTTGTCGAGCCCGAGCGCCGACTTGTTCTCGTAGACGATGCGCGCGAGTTCGCCAGCCGTGGTCGCCGACATCCTGGATTGCGCGACCAGCAGCCATTCCAGCCCGATCGTCTCGAGGTCGTCGTCGGGAATCTCGGGCGAGGCCGACAGCGTGCCTGCGGTCAGCGTCTCGTCGGAAATGCCGGGGAATTTGCGGGCGAGCGCCTTGGTCTCGTCGATCGCATTCAGCGTGAAGCCGCCGCGCTTGGCGACCTGCTCATAGGCTTTGTCACGCACCGCCTTCGAGGCGTGGACGACGGCGATCACCGCGCCGTATCCGTTCGCCGGCGCAAACAGCTTGTCGAGCGTTGCGCCCTGCGGCGCCATCTGGATCTTCGCGGCGTCTGGCCCGTCGGGAATATCGAGGATGCTGCGCACGAAGGCGAGCGAGGAATCGTTCTCGGCGAGGATGGCGACCTTCTTCTTCTTCAGCTCGGCGAGCGACTTGATCTTCTTGTTGCCGGGCCCGAGCAGAAGCACGAGATCGTGTTCGAGGACCGCGAGTGTGCGCGCCCGCAGCGGCACCTTGGCATCGGTGCGCAGCACGGCGAGGTCGGCCTGCTTGCGGTCGAACTGCGCGAGCGCCTTGGTATTGTCAGGGTTGTTGACGATCTTGATCCGGAAACGCGAGGCGTTGTTCTTCAGTACCGCGGCGAGCTTGGCCGCGAACAGGGCCTCGTCGCTGTTGGGGGCACCGACGGCAAAGGTCAGCGTCTCCGAATTGTGCAGCATGGCGCGGCCGCCCCAGACGGTGGCGAGCGACAGCAGCAAGGTCAGCACGACGTAGAGAAAAACCTGCTGCTGATTGGTCTTGATCACCTTGGGACGCCGCGGCTGCGGCTCCGATGGTGACGAGGCGGGGCCTTCAGTACTCATGCTCAGCACTCATGGCAGCACGCTGGCCTTATTCCTGGGCGGCAGGCGACTCGCGGATGTGATCTGCGGCGCGCGCCGTGCAATTCTAAGCAACTGAAAAAAGAACGAAATTCTCTGACTTCGAGGATAGCGCGCCGCTACCGGAAAGCAAATTTCGAGCCGAAGGTAACCTTACTCCTCCCGGCCGCGGCGATTGGTCATCCTATCACCAGTTAGCCACAGTTGGCGATTTTCCGGTTCCCCCCGGCTGCATTCTGCCGCGGGAGATGTCATAAATTGGAGGTCCCGGCGCTTTGACCGGTCCAAGAAGAAGTTGCGCTGAACGCTCCAATCTTTCTTGTCACGTCAATGAGGGCGTCAGCTTTGTCGTTTCCACCCATGTCATCGGCGGTTCCGGTCGAAGCGCTCATTGGCTGGATGTTGCTGCTCACCTTCAAGCACATCATCGCCGATTTCGTGCTCCAGACCGCCTGGATGGCGCAGGGCAAGGACCAGAAACACGGCTGGGCCCTGCCGCTTCTGGTGCACTGCCTGATTCACCTTGCGGTTGCGCTGCCGCTGATCCTGATCGTGGCGCCGCGATTCTGGTTCGTCGCCTTCATCGACTTCGTGATCCACATCACCATCGATCGCGCCAAGGGATTCGTCTCGGCCAATCTGGGTGTCGACCTGCATCATCCCTGGTTCTGGACCCTGATCGGTGTCGACCAGGCGCTGCACCATCTCACCGGCTTCGGCCTCTCCATCTTCATGGCGGCGAACTGACTGCTCACACCGTCATTCCGGGCGGTCCGCAGGACCGAACCCGGAATCTCGAGATTCCGGGTTCTCGCTTCGCGAGCCCCGGAATGACGGCAAGCTGCCAAGTCCCGCGCCCTCTGATTCGCGGCCCACGCGCAAGGACCCCGGGTGACTACCGGGCAGCGTGGTTAACCTTTCATTAGAGAATTGCGCTGCATCTTCCGCATCACGAGGGAGAACTGCAATGTTTTCAAGCCGTGACGCTTTTGAAAGCGATTTCTGCCCGGTTCGCGACGAGCTCCTTGGCGAGATGTATCGCGCCAGCGAGAGTGGCCTGCCGAGGCTGGTTGAGAGTGTTTCCCCTGAGGCACGCGCCCGCCTGGCGCTGTTCTGCTATCGCCGCAGCCATCTGCACTCGCTGGCGGTCGCCATCGCTGCAAGCTGCAGCGAGCGCGATCTGATCGACAACGGCGGTCGCGTCGGCTCGACGCTCTACGCGCTGTCACGTGCGAGCTCGGCCAAATCGTCGCCGTCGCTGTCGGGCGGCCGCAAGCCGATTACGCTGTCGACCAAGCCGCTCTCGGTGCTCGCACCGCTGGACGACGAGCTCGACGACGACGAGATCGACGAGGCCGTTCCGGCTTAAGTTGGTTCGATCGCCGGAAGCCCGAACTTCCGCCGCGCCATCGCGCATTCGGCATCGCCCGGCATGCAGGTGCGGCACACCTCAGGCCGCACCGTATAGATGCCGCACGCCGTCGCCTTGCCGATCTCTCCCTGCAAGGCCGAGCAGCGATCACCCTCGCAACGCATGCCGGATTGACGCGCATTGACGAGCGCTTCGGGGATCGCTGCAAGCTCCTCGTCGTTCTCGATCGAGAAGCGCGGCCAGTTCTCCGAATAGCCGCAGCAGGCGCCGCAGCTCTGGCAGCAGCTCGACAGATCGATTTCTTCCATCGTCCTCACGTGTCCTTTGGCGGGCCCCAGACCAGGCTCTGCCGCCATCTCGCGCGCAGCACGTCGCGCCTTTCAGGATATTTCTCGTCGAGATAGGTTGCCTCGACGACGCGATCGGTGCGGAAGCTGCGGAAGTCGCTGCGCAGCTCGCACCACGCCGCGAGCAGGCGCACGGCTTCGAGATAGCCGACCGAGATCGGCCAGATCATGCGCTCGCTGGGGCGGCCCTGCTCGTCGCGATAGCGCAGCATGATCTTCTTGCCTTCGTGGATCTGGGTGCGCGTGCGCACCATGTCGAGGCGATCCGGCTCCCTGTTCCAGCTCGGCCGCGCGCGGCTTGCCGGCTCCAGCACGAAGGGACGCAGGCGCTCAGGCACGGTGTCGGCGATCTTGGCCATCAGGTCTTCGGCGGCGCGCGCCAGCGCGGAATCGGCATGCCCCGCAACCCATTGCGCGCCGAGCACCGCAGCCTCGATCTCGTCGGGTGTCAGCATCAGGGGCGGCAGGTCAAAACCCTTTTCCAGGATGTAGCCCATGCCGGCTTCGCCGCGGATCGGCACGCGCTGGCCGATCAGCGTCGCGATGTCGCGATAGATCGTGCGCTTGGAGGTCTCGAGCTCGGCCGCGATCGCGTCCGCCGTCAGCGGCTTACGCGTGCGCCTCAGCACCTGGATGATCTGAAACAGCCGGTCGGCGCGTCTCATGACAATTCTCTTATCGGGATCGGATCAGAAAGCGGCGCGCTGCTGCTGACAGGATGTTGGCAGCAGGGGGGTTCTATACCGGGACAACACATCGACTGAAGAGGATTTGTCCATGATCATTCCAACCCATTTCGGCCCGGCACTTCCGATGCTGCGGGCACAGGCGTGGTCCGCATCGGCATTCGGCCGCCTCGTTTCGCTCGATCTCATGGCCGTCGACCTCCGGTTTGCCCTCGCGAGCGTGGTGGCACGCTCGCTGACCCAGGCTGCGGACGCGCTGGTCCGCCACGTCATGGCCCGCGCCTGGCGGGGGGCCCGTTTCGCAGAAGATATCACGGCTGCTGCCACCATGGTGGCAGCAGCCCGGCACTAGGTTCCGTCAAGTTTTCGGTAGACCAGGAGAACGCGCATGATCACGCTTTATGGCTTTGGCACCGGCTTCGGCCTGCCGGAAATCAGCCCCTTCGTCACCAAGACCGAGGTGCAACTCAAGATGGCTGGGCTGCCCTACCGGAAGGAGCGCGCCATGCCGCCCGCGTCCCCGAAGGGGCAGCTGCCCTTCATCGACGATGGCGGCGAGGCGGTGGCCGATTCCACCTTCATCCGCGCCCATATCGAGCGCCGCTACGGCTTCGATTTCGACGCCGGCCTGTCGCTGGCCGAGCGTGCGCAGGCCTGGGCGTTCGAGCGCATGATCGAGCACCACGTCTATTGGGCACTGGTCGGCGCACGCTGGGTCGATCCGGTCAATTTTGCCAAGGGCCCGTCGCACTTCTTCGACGGCGCGCCGGAACATAACCGCGAGAAGCTGCGCGAGGACGCGCAATTCCGGGTCGCCGAGAACTATCTGCTCTCCGGCCTCGGCCGCCACGCGCCCGACGACGACGTCGATCTCGCCGTGCGCTCGCTGTTCGCGCTCTCGGTGCAGCTCGGCGACAAGGCTTATCTGATGGGCAACAAGCCCAGCGGCGTCGACGCCACCGCCTTCGGCGCGCTCGCCGGGATTTTGACGCCGTTCTTCGAGTCGGGATTGCGCCAGCGGGCCGAGGGATTTCCGAACCTCACGGCCTATGTCGACCGCATGATGGACAGTTATTATCCTGAATTCGCCTGGACCCCGCTGCAGCAGGCGGCGTGAGGCTCGGAGCATCCGCAAGCTCGCTGCAACCTCTCCCCCGCCTGCGGGAGAGGGGGCGCGGCGACACCGTGACAGCGGCTTGCGTCAGCTGCCAAAAAAAAAAGAGCCGGCCCATCGGGCCGGCTCTCGTCGTCTCAAACTGTCGCTACGCCTACTTCACCAGCGAGTACTTGCCGTTCTTCACCGTCAGCAGGATGCGGGCGCGCTCGTCGACGCCGTAGCGGTCCTTTTCGGTGAAGTTGTAGACGCCCTGGCTCGCCGCGAGCTCCTTCTCCGACAGCAGCGCCTGGCGGATCGCCTCGCGGAATTCCGGCGTGCCGGGCTTGGCCGTCTTCAACGCCACCGGAATGATGCGCTTGAGGATCTCGAATGCATCGTAGGAATGGCCGGCGAACTGGCTGCGGCTGTTCGGGCCGTACTTGGCCTCATAGGCCGAGTTCAGCGCGAGGCCCGGCCGCTTGGTGGCGGCTTCGTCCGGCTGGTCTTCGGGGTCCATGACGGGACCGGAGGCCATCAGCACGCCTTCGGCCGCTTTGCCGGCGATGCGGATGAAGTCCATGCTGGCGGCGCCATGGGTCTGGTAGATCAGCCCCTGATAGCCGCGCTCGCGCAGCTCGGTCTGCGGCAACGCAGCTGCGGTGCCGGAGGCGCCGACCAGGATCGCGTCGGGATTGGCGGCGACGAGCTTGAGCACCTGTCCGGTCACCGAGGTATCGGGACGGGCGAAGCGCTCCTCGTCGACGATGGTCATGCCCATCGGCACGGCCTGCGCCTTCAGGTCGTTGAACCAGAGGTCGCCATAGGAGTCGGAATAGCCGATATAGCCGAGGGTCTTCACGCCCTTTGACTTCATGTGGTCGTACAGCACCTTGCCGACGATCGGAATCGGCTGCGGCATCGCCACCGACCACTTCATGCGCTCCGGCGTGATCGGGAACGGCGCCAGGCCAAAATGCGGAATGCCGGCTTCATTGGCGACGTTGGAGACCGCGATGGTCGGCGGCGTCAGTGCCGAGCCCATGATGATGTCGGCCTTGGATTCCGTCACGAAGCGGCGGGCGTTGGTCGTTGCTGTGGTGGGATCGCCGCCATCGTCGAGCACGATCACCTTCAGCGGCACGCCGCCGATTTCCTTCGGCACGAACTCCAGCGCATTGCGCTCGGGGATGCCGAGCGCTGCGCCCGGGCCGGTCGTGGTGGTGGTGATGCCGATGGTGATTTCGGCGGTCTGGGCCAGCGCTGGCAGCGCCGGCAAGGCGAGCGTCGCCGCGGCAATCGCGGCGGTCAGGTAAAAGCGTTTCATCTATTCCTCCCTTGACGTGTTTCCTTGAAAGCAGAAATCGGGGGGTAATTCAGCCCCCTCTTTTGGTGATGCGGCGATTTAGCTTCCCGTGAATTTGGCGACCATCTCCGGCGGAAACGGTGCTGATTTCAGCTTGTCGGGGTTAACGGGATCGCGGCCGACGAGGACGCGGGTCTCGAACCCCTCGATCGCCAGCGCCTCGCCCTTGTAGACGTTGTGCTTTACCTCGAAGCTCGAGCGCTTGATGCTTTCGATCTTCGTCTCGATGGTGATCCAGTCGCCATAGGTCGAGGGGATGTAGAACTTGGCCCGCGTGTCGACCATGGGGATTCCCACCAGGCCGTATTTGCGGACCAGATCCTGCTTGGAGAAGCCGGCGACCTCGAACAGGGTCGAGGTCGAATCGTCGAACATCGCGAAATAGCGCGGGTAGTAGACGATGTTGGCGGGGTCGCAATCGCCCCACTGAATCTGGACCTCGCGCCGGTTCACGAACATCTGACGCGCCTTATTTCGGCGCCATGCGCAGCGAGCCGTCGAGGCGCACCACTTCGCCGTTGAGATACGCGTTCTCGACCATGTGTAGCGCGAGCGCGGCGAACTCGTCGGCCTGGCCGAGCCGGCGCGGGAAGGGGATCGCGGCGGCGAGCGAGTCCTGCGCTTCCTGCGGCAGGTTCGCGAGCAGCGGCGTCAGGAACAGGCCGGGCGCGATCGTCAGCACGCGGACGCCGAACTGCGCGAGCTCGCGCGCGATCGGCAGCGTCATGCCGACGATGCCGCCCTTGGAGGCCGAATAGGCGGACTGGCCGATCTGGCCGTCATAGGCGGCGACCGACGCCGTGTTGATGATGACGCCGCGCTCGCCTGATGTCTGCGGCTCGAGCTTGGACATCTCGGTCGCGGCAAGGCGCAGCATGTTGAAGGTGCCGATCAAATTGACCTTGATGACCTTGTCGAAATCGGCGAGTGCCATCGGGCCGTCGCGGCCGACGACGCGTTTTGCAACGCCGATGCCGGCACAGTTGACCAGCACGCGCGCCGGGCCATGGGCCTTGGTCGCCTGCGCGATCGCAGCTTCAGCCGAGGCAGCATCGGAGACGTCGCAGGTCACGGCGACGCCCTTGATCTCGACGGCGACGGTTTCAGCGAGCTTGGCATTGAGATCGCACACCGCAACCTTGGCGCCCTGCGCCGCCAGTTTTCGCGCGGTGGCAGCGCCAAGCCCCGATGCGCCGCCGGTGACGATGGCTGCCTGATCCTTCAACAACATGGCGTTCTCCTTTGGCGATGATTTTCTAGCCGACCGATATCACACGGTCAGACGGATTGGCAGCGTAGAGCTCATCGATCAGCGCGGTGCGATGCTCCAGCACCGCGCGCTGGTTGATCGAGCCCTTGTCGGTGACCTCGCCCTTGTCGATCGAGAGCGGCGTGTCCATCAGGATCGCGCGCGTGATCCGGGTCGAGGATCCCGTGGCCTGGCTGAGGAAGCGCGTCAGGCGCTCGCGAAAAGCCTCGCGCACCAGCCGGTCTCGCGTCGCGACCACGAGATCGTCCGCCGGCAGCGTCGGATTGACCAGGCGGCAGCCGTCGAGATCGAGCACGACCAGCGCGGATATCTCATCGCGGTTGATGCCGGCGATGACGACGTCGCGCACCAGCGGCGCGCAGGCCGCGGTGAGGCGCGCGCGCAGCGGGCCGACGCTGACCCAGGTGCCGCTGGCGAGCTTGAAGTCCTCGCTGACGCGGCCGTCGAAATCGAAGCCGGCGTTGAGATCATCAGGGTCGGACGGTTTGAGCGCATCGCCCATCCTGTAAAATCCTTCCTCGTCGAAGGATTTTGCGGTGATGTCGGCCTGGCGCCAGTAGCCGGGCATCACGTTCGGCCCCTTGGCGCGCACCTCCAGCTTGCCGTTGTTCGGCACCAGCTTTGCGTCGTTGCCGGAGACCGGCAGGCCGACATGGCCGGAGCGGCTGGTGCGCGGATTGACCGACATGAAGAACGGCGCGGTCTCGGTTGCGCCGAGCCCCGTCAGCATCGGCACGCGATAGCCCTTCTCCTTCACCGCGAGCTCGTCGAGGCTGTTCCAGATGAACGGCGACAGCGCCGCGCCGGAGAAGAACATCGCGTGCAGGCGATCGAAGAACTTTGCGCGCAGGCCCTGGTCGTCGCGCAGGTACGGCAGCAGCGATTCATAGCCCTTGGGCACATTGAAATAGACCGTCGGCGAAATCTCCTGGAGATTGCGCACGGTCTCCTCGATGCCGCCGGGCACCGGCTTGCCGGCGTCCAGATACATCGAGCCGCCATTGTAGAGCGTCAGCCCGATATTGTGGTTGCCGCCAAAGGTGTGGTTCCAGGGCAGCCAGTCGATGATGACGGGCGGCTCGTCCTTGAGGAAGGCGAGCGTCTCGCGCAGCATCACCTGGTTGGCGCAGATCATGCGCTGGGTGTTGATGACGGCCTTGGGATTGCCTGTTGAGCCCGAGGTCAGCAGGAATTTTGCGATCGTATCGGGGCCGATCTTGCCGTGAACCTCGTCGAGATCGCTGCGAACAGGCGTCGCCATGAGATCGGCGAGCAGGGTGACGTCGCGGCCCGGCACGTGGCCATAGGACGCGGCGATCTCGGTGCCGAGCGAGACATTGGCCGCGAGCGCATCGGCGAACTTGTCGGCGTCCTCGGCGAAGACGAGGCCGGGCGTCAGCAGCCTCATCAGGTAAGACAGCTTGCCGTAGTCCTTCGACACCAGCGAATAGGCCGGTGACACCGGGCAGAACGGAACGCCGGCATAGAACGCGCCGAACGCCAGCAGCACATGGTCGATCGAATTGCCGGAGAGGATCACGACCGGCCGCTCCGCCGACAGGCCGCGCGCGATCAGGCTCGATGCGATGTGCCGGCTCGCGGTAAGCAGCTCGGCATAGGTGATCTTGCGCCAGGAGCGGCCGCCGTCGCGCTCGGCCATGAAGACGCGGTCCGGCGTCGTCGCCGCCCAATGATGCAGGCGGTCGGTGATACGGACCGGATAATCACCGAGCGGCTGCTTGGGTCTGAGATAGATCGTGCCGTCGTCGCGCCGCTCGATGTTGACGACGGGATCGCCGAACGAAATGGGCCGCAGCGGGGAAGTGCTCGCGCCGCGCTCCATGCTGGACGAAGAGGACGGCTGCGCGCTCATGACTTGGGCTTTACCTTGGCGGTCTTGTGCTCGAGGAATTCGCGGATCCTGCGTTTTGCCTCCTTGTCGCTCTGCGCGACGGTCGCCATGAGCGACTCCATCAAGAGACCCGTTTGAGGGTTAGCCTCCGCGATCATCGGCAGTGCCTGGAGCACGGCGAAATTGGTCAGCGGCGCGTTGGATGCGATCTTGGTTGCAAGCTCCAGTGCCTTGCCGAGCCCGTTGCCGGCCTCGGTCAGATACTGCGCGAAGCCATAGGAGGCGCCTTCGGTGGCGCTGTAGACGCGCCCCGTCAGCATCATGTCCATCATCCGGGCAACGCCGATCAGCCGCGGCAGCCGCACCGAGCCGCCGCCGCCGACGAGATGCCGCGCTGCCCCTCCGGCAGCGCGAAATAGGTCGAGGGCTCGGCGACGCGGATATGCGCGGCGCAGGCGAGCTCAAGCCCGCCGCCGATCACGGCGCCCCTCAGCGCGGCGATGACCGGCACGCGGCTGTACTGGATGCGGTCGAACACCCGGTGCCACATCTGCGAATGCAGCAGGCCGCCGGTCGCGTCATGCTCGGTCAGCTCGGAGAGATCGAGGCCTGAGGAGAAATGGTCGCCGATGCCGTGGATCACGACCGCGCCGATGTCCTCGGGCAGGGAGGCAAAACACTCGCCGATTTCCAGGATGATGCCGTCATTGAGCGCATTGCGCTTGGCCGGCCGGTTCAGACCCACGGTCAGAACCCGGTCCGCCCTCTCGATCCGGAGTAGTCCGGAGGCGCCCGCATCAGCGGTCTCGGCGTTTCCCTGTGTCATTTGCGTCCTTGTCAGAATAGTTATGTTCTATAACGAATTTTGGGGGAGTCAAGGTGGGGCGGCCCGGGAGTTGCGGATGGTACCGGTCAGATGGGCAAAGATTCTGCTCCAATTCCGGTGTCGTCCCTGCGAACGCAGGGACCCATGACCCCAGGGCGCGGTTTGGCGAAGCCTCTTGGTTCGACAACCGACCGTCCAAAATCGATAGATCACGCGGTATGGGTCCCTGCGTTCGCAGGGACGACGGCGGAGTGTGTGCTCACATCACCTGATGCACGTCGATCACCACACGGTCCGCATGCCGTGCCGCTGAGCCGACAAAGATGTGCTCCATAAGCCAGCGATATTTCTCGTGCCCCGTCTCGAACCGCGGCATGGTGCGGAAATAGATCAGCTTCGGATCGACCGGCTCGCCGCGCTTGAGCTTTTGCAGCAGCTCCACAGGGCCGAAGCGCAGGCCCTTGTTCTCGACATAGACCGTCGCGCCGTCGTCGGTCTCGAACGCGTATTTGGCCTCGAGGTCGATCAGCTCGTTGGGGCGGATGGTCTGGAAGTCGGCGCCGAACGGCAGCACTTTTCCGGTGATCGCACCCGTGACCTCGCCGCCGATGATCGGAATGATGCGGCGAACGCCGATCCCGGTCTCGCCGGCGGTGACGACGTCGCCGATGCGGGCGGTGATGGTGAAGACGTATTTGGTCTCGAGGATGGGTGTGGCCATCGCTTCACCTCGTCAATTTGCCATCATCCGCGTCGGCAGCCAGGTTGCCAGCAGCGGGAACGCGATCAGGATCAACAGCCGGATCAGGTCCGTCGCCACGAACGGGATCACGCCCTTGAAGATGGTGGAGAACGACACATCCTTCACCACGCTCTTGATGACAAAGACGTTCATGCCGACAGGCGGATGGATCAGGCCGAGCTCGACGGTCATGACGATGATGACGCCGAACCAGATCGGGTCGAAGCCGAGATGGGTGATCACGGGGAAGATGATCGGCACGGTGAGGATGATCATCGCCATGGCGTCCATCAGGCAGCCGAGCACGAGATACATCACCATGATCAGCGCCAGCACGCCGTAGGGGCCGAGGCCGAGCCCGGTGAGGAACTCCGTCACCTTCTGCGGCGTCTGCGTCACCGTGAGGAAATAGCCGAAGATCAGCGCGCCGATCAGCACGGTGAACACCGCGGCCGCGGTGCGCGTCGCCTGGAGCAGCGAGGCCAGGATCTTCTCGCGGTCGAGCCGTCCTGTGACGACGCCGATGATGAACGCGCCGGCCGCGCCGACGCCGCCGGCTTCCGTCGGCGTGAAGCGCGGCAGGAAGGGCAGGCCGTAGAGGCCGCCGATCACGAATACGAACAGCAGCACCGGTGCCCAGATGTCCTTCAATCCGGCAAAGCGCTCGCGCCACGGCAACATCTTGCCCTTGGGCAGGAAGTCGGGCCGGAAGTATCCGATGAGGAAGATCGTGATCATGTACATGGTCATCGCCAACAGGCCCGGAATGATGCCGGCGATGAAGAGTTTGCCGATGTCCTGCTCGGTGATGATGCCGTAGACCGCGAGCACGGTGGAGGGCGGCAGCATCGCCCCCAGCGTGCCGCCCGCCGCGATCACGCCGGTCGCAAAGGACTGCGGATAGCCGAAGCGGCGCATCTCGGGATAGCGACCGCGGAGAAGGTCGCGGCGGCGCCACCGACGAGCCGCAGATCGCGGCAAAGCCGCCGCAGGCACCGACGGTGGCGATGCCGAGCCCGCCGCGCAAGTGTCCGACAAAGCCGTTGGCGGCGCGGAACAGCTCGCGGCTCATGCCGGAATGGCTGACGAAGGAGCCCATCAGCAGGAACATCGGGATGACACCGAAGGTGTAGTCGGTGACCGTGCGCATCGAGGTCTGGCCGACCAGCTTCAGCGCCGCCGTTCCGTTGACCAGATAGGCGAAACCGGACACGCCGACGAGGCCCATGGCCATGCCGACGGGCACGCGCAGCAGCATCAGGACGAAGAGGGAAACGAAGCCGATAACGGCAACGGCATCGGTGCTCATGATTACTCCGTCGCCTTCAGCTTGGGGTCGTGCATCTCTTCGGGATGGAAGATCAATCGGTAGGTGCGGATCGCGATCAGCAGCACGGCCGAGACGTCGCCGATCCAGGCGATCGCGAAGAACGGCCAGGTCGGCATATGCATGTCGAAGGTCTGGACGTTGTCGTTGTAGGTGCCGCGCACCTTGTCGAACAGCGTCCAGGTCTGCACCGTGACGACGAACAGCAGCACCAGCGTTGCGAACACGTCGATCCAGCGCTGATAGCGCGGCCCGACATTGCCCCAGACGAGGTCGACCGTGATGTGGGTGCCGCGATAGGAGGTCGCCGCGATGCCCCAGAAGATGAGGATGCCGAGCAGCATGCGGCCGATGTCGAAACTGTCGGGGATCGAATAGTTCAGCGTGTTGCGCAGCAGCACCGACAGGAAGATGTCGAGCGCGACGATGCCGACGAAGCCGGCCGCGATCCATTCGATCGTGTCGATGATGCGGTCCATCCAGGAGCGCTTCATGGGAAGTGTGTCGTCGTGTGAGCTCATTGTTTGATCTCGGTCTCGCCGCGGACTTCACCTCGCCCCGCTTGCGGGGAGAGGTCGAATTCGAGCGCAGCTCGAATTCGGGTGAGGGGGACTCTCCGCGAGCGCGCTGTCACCGTCTTTGTAGAAAGCAGCCCCTCACCCCAACCCTCTCCCCGTAAGGACGGGGAGAGGGGGAGGAAAGACCGATCGCGTCGCGGCCTCACTCCGCCAGCGCGTTGTACTTCTTCAGCGAGGCCTTCAGCTCGCTCAGCGCGGCATCCGGATCGGCGCCGGCCTTCTTGGCGCCGTCGCCCCAGGTCTTCACCAGCGGCTCGGCGGCCTTCTTCCAGGCGGCGGTCTGCTCGGGTGTCAGCTTGTAGACCTCGTGACCGGATTCCGCCTTCACCTTGTCGATGCCGGCATCCTCGAACTTGCCCCAATGCTCGCCGACCGCGCCCGCCATCTCGACCGTGCAGTTCTTGTCGATCGCGGCCTTCTGCTTGTCGGACATCGCATTGTACTTGTCCTTGTTGATCACGAACACGAAGGTCGTGGTGTAGAGCGGCGCCTCCATGTCGTACTTGGTCACCTTGTCGATGCCGAACAGCACCAGGGAGCCCCAGGGGAAGGTGACGCCGTCGGCGACGCCGCGCTCGATGATGTCGCGCACTTCGGGCGCCGACGACTGCACGTTGGTGCCGCCGAGCGAGGTGACGAAATTCGCCATGGTGGCGTGCGCCGGGCGGATCTTCAGGCCCTTCACGTCCTCCGGCATGACGATCTTCTTGGTCTTGGAGTGGAAGGAGGAGGGCGAGTGGACGAAGGCGAGGCAGTATTTGACGTCCTTCATCTCCTTCTCGGCATATTTGCGATACCAGGCGTCCAGGCCCATCGAGCCGCCCTTGGCGTCGGAGATCAGGAACGGCAATTCGCCGGCGCCGATGATCGGGAAGCGGCCGGGCTGGTAGCCAGGATTGACATAGGTGACGTCGGCGATGCCGTCGCGCGCCATGTCGTAATGGTCGAAGGCCTTGCCGAGCTGCTGGGCCGGGAACACCTTGCCCGTGATGGTGCCGCCGGAATCCTTGTTCACCGCGGCCACCCAGTCCTCCAGGGACTTCTGCAGCGGGTGCGACGCCGGCACCCAGTGCGAAACCTTCAGGTCGAAGGTCTTGTCCTGCGCGAACGCAGGCGTCACGCTTGCTGCCAGCAGCAAAGCCAGACAGGCTTTCCTCATCACACGTCTCTCCCTCTTTCTGACGGCGGGCTTCACTGGCCCGGTCTCGTTAGTTAACATGTTATCTAATTGGCCGGCGGGTTCAAGCCGGAACTGGCGCGCACCTTGTCGCGTCATCTACGTCAGCCATGTTGCATGGGTTTGTCGCGGTGCGGCGACGAGCGTTCCCCTTTTTCCCAACGATTATATGATATAATTATCGTCTGCGGATCGACGCGACAAGCGTGACCGCGCCGCACTCTACAAAATCGGGAGGAGCAAGTATTGCGGACAAAAGTCGCAATCATCGGGGCCGGTCCGGCTGGATTGTTGCTTGGGCAACTGCTGCATGCGTACGGCATCGACAACGTCATTCTGGAGCGGCAGAGCCCGGACTACGTGCTCGGCCGCATCCGCGCCGGTCTCCTGGAGGAGGGAACCGTGGCGCTGCTCGACCAGATCAGCGCCGGCGCGCGGGCACATGCCGAGGGTCTCGTGCATGAGGGCATCGAGCTTGCCTTTTCCGGCCGCCGTCACCGCATCGACATGAAGGCGGCGACCGGCAAGACGGTCATGATCTACGGCCAGACCGAGGTCACGCTCGACCTGATGAATGCGCGCAAGGCCGCCGGTCTCGTGTCGGTCTATGAAGCCAGGGACGTGCAGCCCCATGATTTCGACGGCAGTCACCCGCGCGTAACCTATGTGAAAGACGGTGTCACCCATACGCTCGATTGCGATTTCATCGCCGGCTGCGACGGTTTTCACGGCATCAGCCGCGCCAGCATCCCGGCCTCCGCGATCGAGGAGTTCGAGCGGGTCTATCCGTTCGGCTGGCTCGGCATCCTCTCCGAGACGCCGCCGGTCAGCCACGAGCTGATCTATTCCAACCACGCCCGCGGCTTCGCGCTCTGCACCATGCGCTCCATGAAGCGCAGCCGCTATTACGTGCAGTGCTCGCTCGACGACCATGTCGACCAGTGGCCGGACGACCGCTTCTGGGACGAATTGAAGAGCCGGCTCGACCAGGAGGCCGCCGACAGCCTCGTCACGGGCCCGTCGATCGAAAAGAGCATCGCGCCCTTGCGCAGCTTCGTCGCCGAGCCGATGCGCTTCGGAAAAATGTTCCTGTGCGGCGATGCCGCTCATATCGTGCCGCCGACCGGCGCCAAGGGCCTGAACTTAGCTGCCAGCGATGCGCATTATTTGTCGAGCGCGCTACGGGAATTTTACGACGAGAAGTCCAGCGCCGGCATCGACGCCTATTCAGCCACGGCCCTAGCGCGCGTCTGGAAGGCGGTGCGGTTCTCCTGGTGGATGACCTCGATGCTGCACAAATTCCCGGACACCGGCACCATCGGCGCACGGATCCAGCTCGCCGAGCTCGATTACGTCACGCAGTCGCAAGCGGCGATGACGTCGTTGTCGGAGAATTACGTGGGGCTGCCGTTCTAGGGCGGCGAAGTCGGTGCCGTAGGGTGGGCAAAGCGAAGCGTGCCCACGAGCAGTCTCAGTTGGAAAGAGGTGGTGGGCACGGCGCTTTGCGCCTTTGCCCACCCTACGGCATCTGTGCTCGCAGTGCCGCCCGTTTCAAACACCCGCGCAAATCCCGTTTAAAACTTTGTAGGCGGTGAAACTGTCACCCACATCGCGTTCAATGGCGGCAGCCAAACACACGCGAGACAGTCATGACCTCCACCGACATCCCCGACGGCTTCGAGCCGCTGTTCCGCAAGAGCCCGCTCACCGAGCCCTGGGAGCCGCTTTACGCGAAGAAAACCGACAAGGCCGTCATCATCGGCCTGCGGCTGGCAAAGCCGCACACCAATGGTCGCGGCCTGATCCATGGCGGCCTCATCACCGCGCTCGCCGACAATGCGATGGGCTATAGCTGCGCACAGGCGACGGGCTGGACCACGTCATTCGTGACGGTCTCGCTCTCGGTCGATTTCGTCGGCTCCGCCGAGATCGGCCAGTGGTGTTCGATCGAGAGCGACGTGATCAAGACCGGCAAGACGATCTGCTTCGCTCAGTGCCTGATCAAGGCCGACGGCGTCGTGATCGCGCGCGCCAGCGGCACGTTCCGCGTGGTGCCGAAGCCGGGGTAACTCTCGTGCTCCGGACGCAGCGCAGCGCTTCTTCAGCGGTGCGCTGCAGAGCCGGGGCCCATCCATCCGCAGCTTACGGCGTGGCCTCCTGGGTCCCTGTGTCTTGGAAGTCTGTCAGGATGGGTTGGGCGGGAAGCCGTTGGGAGCGCGGATAGAACGGCGTGGTCTCCTTCTGCGGGATCTCCTGCACGAGGCCGTAAAGCTCGGAGGTCGAGGCCTGGTAGAACCGCGTCTCCTTCTCCATGCCGAGGATGCGGATGGCCTCCAGGAGGCGCAGCACGCCGATGGCGTCGGCATTGGCGGTGTATTCCGGGCTCTCGAAGCTGACGGCGACGTGGCTCTGGGCAGCGAGATTGTAGATCTCGGTGGGGCGGATCTGCTGCATCAGGCGGATCAGATTGGTCGAATCCGTCATGTCGCCATAGTGCATCAGGAACGGCACATTGCCGACATGCGGGTCCTGGTAGAGGTGATCGACGCGCGCGGTGTTGAACGAGGACGAGCGGCGCTTGATGCCGTGCACGACATAGCCGAGCGACAGCAGATATTCGGCGAGATAGGCGCCGTCCTGGCCGGTCACACCGGTGATGAGAGCGATCCGCTCGGTCATATGGCCCTTAAGCTCCCGGCGGCCACCCGACACGGGCGGTCCGCGCGTACGTGGCATCCGTCGATTTGACGCCCTTCTTGGACAGAACGGCCGTCAGCGTCAACTCGTATGGGACCAAAGGGGGATTTGGAACGGGCGAAGGGACTCGAGCCCTCGTATCCAGCCTGGAGGACAGGCATTTCCGAGGGCAAAAACAGTCACTTAACCTCATCGAGAACTGGCACGATCGCCGCAAAGCGACGCATCTTGCTTTGCTTAAGAGCAAGGGCGGGCTTCTCGATCAGGAACCAAGATGCCGCGGCAAAGGAGAGACCGATTCCGTAACAGGCCGGGTAAAGCCACCAATGTCCTTTGATGCCGAGACCAAGGAACACGGATACGCCGAGCATGTGCCACAGGTAAAGGCCGTACGACAGATCGTTCCCGTGAAGAAGCGTGGCACAGCTCTTCGCGGTATATGCGAGAGAAATGACAGTTGCGCCCATTACGACGACCCGCACCAGGGTGATGATGTTCGGCTCCATTTTGTATTCAAGCTTGATGGGCTCCCCGAGAGCTACGACGGAAACGACAATCAGGAAGAGATACCCCGCCAGCCAGAACAGAGCGCGCCCTTCAAACCATCGGCTGATGTGCTCCCACCACAGGCGAATGAGAACGCCGATGCCGAAGATCCAAAAGTATGGAGTCACGAGTTCGTTCAACGCGGGGTGCGCCTGGGAAAATGCATCGTCAGTCACATGCGCGATCGAAAATGATCCAATCATCAAGATTGCAATGAAAAGCGATCCCGCTTTCTTGGATACCGCTGCAAGGCTGAGGACAAATGGTAGAACTACGTAGAACGATAGCTCCACCGTCAGTGTCCAGAGCACCCCGCTCGGGTACCCCTGGAAAAGCCACGACTGGGCGTAGATGGCGTCGGGAAACACCGTCCCGGCGAAATGAATCGAGGCGGTCGGCAGGTAGACGATGAGATGTTTCGCGTAGGCCCAGGCGGTCGTGCTGATGCCGCCTGTCGCACCAAAGACGAGTTCGAGGACGAGGAGATTCACGATGAGCGCGGGGTAAATCCGCACGGCTCGCTTCCAGGCGAAAGACGTCACGCTGGTGCTGCGCAAATATGAATCCGAGACCAGAAAGCCGCTGATCACGAAGAATACTGCGACTCCCGGAAATTGTAGCAGCACCTCGAACAGTCCGGCTTTCGGCAGGAGCAGATGCCCCGAACTGTGCATGAATACGACCTGACAGGCCGCGAAAAGTCGCAACAGATCAAAATTGTTCCTGCGGTCCATCATGTCTCCATCCACGGCAACTTAAAGCGCTTCGGCCGGGGAAAGAAGGGGACATTTGTTCGACCAGGCAGACCATCGTCCGCATAGAACTTGGGGATGCGCCGAGCGCGGCGAATGCGGCCCGCCAGCCCCGGCCGATCAGGGCTGTCCGAACCGGAAGTTCACGCCGACCGTCGCCATATGGACCTGGCGGCTGGCATCGACGAAGAACGAGGCGCCGTCGGTGTTGCGCGTGTAACTCGCGCGGTGGGCACCGACATCGATGTAATTGTATTCCGCGAACACCGACCAGTTGCGCGTGAGGAGATATTCGAAGCCGGCGCCGACGGTCCAGCCGAAGTCGCTGCGATCGGGCGTGGTGTAGGACAGGATGATTCCGAGCGCGGGACCGGTGCGGTCATCATGCGTCCGCACCCACGCGGCACCGCCCTTGAGATAAAGCAGAGCCTGCGGGGCGACGGTGTAGCCGACCCGGCCGGTCGCCGTCGCGAGCCACGAGATCTTGCTCGTCCAAACCAGCGGGAATGCGTTGATGGGGTCGAGATGGCTGCCCTTGATGTCGGCGGCGTCGAACATCGCCTGGGCGCCAAACACCCAGTTTCCGGTCTGGTAATCGCAGCCGACCTGTCCGCCGCCCACAACGCCCGAGCCATTGTTAGAACCGAGGCTGCTGCCGTTGAAAGCTCCTTGCGTGGGGTCGTCGACCCGATAGCCGGTGTGCGCCCAGCCGCCGCCGACATTGCTGCCGACATAGCAGCCCGTCCAGACAAAGGGGACCGGCACTGGTGCCTTGTAGATCGGTGCCTTGGCGGCCATGTCCGCGGCCAGAGCAGGAGCGCTCGCGACCGCAAGCGCCGCAACGAGACCAAAGCAAAGCTTTTTCATTTCAACCTCGGTTCAAGTATCGGCAGGATCATACCCGCCTCGGGAACCGAAGGCTGTTGCCGCACGGCCACGATGACCGGAATGCATGCGGCAACCGTGCATTGAAATTGGACTGGAGCGTCATAAGGAGGACTGGAGCGGGTGAAGGGAATCGAACCCTCGTATTCAGCTTGGAAGGCTGCTGCTCTACCATTGAGCTACACCCGCATCGGTCGATCACCTAACACGGCCGGTTGGCGGTCTCAACTGCCGCTGGCCGGTCTTTCCCGCCTCTCGACCGGGCTTGTTCCCCTCTCCTGGCCCTGCCCCTTAACGACAAAGCGGTTTCGCCCTATATTGAGGGTCCCGAAACCAACGAAAGGAGGTGATCCAGTGTCTTATCTCAAGCGCTGTCACCTCGCTGGGATCGCCCGCTAAGCTCTAAGGCTTGGCATCGGGGCGCTCTCAGCCCTGGACCAGCGAGCAAGAAATCGGGCGCGACGGGGCTTCCCCGCCGCGCCTTTTCTTTTGAGTCTTTGCCTCGGGAGGGCCGGCTCAGATGGCGCGGAGCCGCTCGCGCACCGCCACGGCGGCGATCAGGATGCCGACGCACCAGGCCATCACCGCCCGGTGCGGCTCGTCGCCGAGCAGCACGGTGAAGACGCCCGCGAGCAGGCACGGGGCGATCGCCTTGCTGGTCCGGCTCGCGAGCGAGAGCAGGAACGGTATTGCGGCGATCGATATCTGCAAGAGGTTCATTGGCGCGCGCCAGTCGGGGCGTCGGGCTTAGAAGCCGCAGACGTTCAGGGTGCGCGGCTGCTTGCCGCGGCGGCTTTCGACGATGCGCTCGCCGCCGTTCTCGGCGGAGCTGCCGTAATAGCGGTGATGGCCGCTCTGGTCGTGCAGATCCGCCGGCTCGGCCTTCCCCGCCCGGCGCGCGTCGCAGATGATCTTGATGGTCGACATGGCCGCCTCCGAAGTGTTCTTGGTGGCCATCAGTCGCGCCGGTTCCGGGCGGCGTTCACACCTCCGAGCGGCAATCGGGTTTCCGGACGGTTTCTTCGCCGGCCCCGTGGTGCAATATTTTCCCCGGCGCCATTGTCGGCGCAGGCTGTGGTGATACGTCCTTTAGGCGCGCGCAGTAGAAATCAACGAGGTGACGATGCTTTACGCCATCCTGGCCTACCATGTGGAAGACGAGGTCCTGTCCTGGTCGCCGGAGCAGGACGCTGCGGTCGTGGCCAAGGTCATCGCGGTGCAGGAACCCATGAGGGCCAGCGGACTGCTTGGTCCGGCCGCGCGCCTCGACGAGACCCGAAAGGCCCGCACCTTGCGCGGCCCCGGCGCCGGCATGGTGCTGGACGGTCCGTTTGCCGAGACCAAGGAGCAGCTCCTGGGCTTCCACCTCGTCAACTGCGCCGGGGATGACGAGGCCGTCGCGGCGGCGCGGAAGCTACGTGAGGTCAATCCGACCGCGGTCTACGAAATCCGCCCCGTCATGCTTTACGTCCCGGCCGACGGGTTCGGCGCGACGCCGGGGTGACCGGCGCGCGCCTTACGAAGCCTGGTCCGCCGGCGCGGCATAGAAGCGCCGGATCAAAATCCCGCCGAAAGCGATGAACCAGAGGAAGGGTGCGATGTGCGGCGCGAACGCCGCCACGATCGTGCCCGGAATGAACACGAGCAGCGGAAACAGCGAGGCCATCGTTTCACGCCGCCAGCCGCCCAGGATCGTCCACCACAGCCAGGCATTGAGGCCGGCGATCGCAGTCAAATGCAGGCCGTAGAGCACCGCCACCGCGCTGCTCATGGAGTAATTGGTGTAGAGGCCGTTGGTCACCGGCAGCAGCACGATCGAGAGCAGGAAGAACAGATTGAGGATCACCGCTCCGCGAGTGCCGACCGCCTGGCGCGCCAGCCGGCGATGGTGGCTGATCCAGAACAGGCCGGCGATGATGAAGCTAAGCGCAAAGCCCGCGAGCTTGCCGGAATAGGTCTGGGCGAGATCGCTCCAGCCGGGCGCGCTGGTGAACACCGCGGCCCTGGGCAGGTCATAAGCGAGCAGCGTCATGGCGACGCCGAAGATGGTATTGCTGAGCGATTCCAGCCGCCGCATCTCGAACTGGTCGGGCTTGAGCTCGGTCATGCCGGTGCGTGCTTTTGGGGCTGGAACCTTCGGCTGCGTTGTCCCTAGGACTTAACACCGGTTCCGTCCAGCCGCATTGCGATTCGCGTTGGGATCGCCGACTCTGTCGCCTTTCACCGGGGCGATTCGTGGCGACATATCTGGACACGCTCAATGCGGAGCAGCGCCGCGCCGTCGAGCATGGCGTGGCCGACGGCGCGACCGTGGGCGCCCCCCTGCTCGTCATCGCCGGCGCGGGCTCCGGCAAGACCAACACGCTGGCCCATCGTGTCGCGCATCTGATTGTCGCGGGCGCCGATCCGCGCCGCATCCTCCTGATGACGTTCTCGCGCCGCGCCGCGGCCGAGATGGCCGGCCGGGTCGAGCGCATCGCGCGCAAGGTGCTTGGCGAGAACAACGCCGCGATCATGCGCGATGCCCTGACCTGGGCCGGCACGTTTCACGGCATCGGTGCGCGGCTCTTGCGCGAATATGCCGAGCGGATCGGCGTCGATCCAGCCTTCACCATCCACGACCGCGAAGACTCCGCCGACCTGATGAACCTGGTCCGGCACGAGCGCGGCCTGTCGAAGACCGAGAGCCGCTTTCCGGCCAAGGGCACCTGCCTGTCGATCTACTCGCGCTGCGTCAATGCCGAGATGGAGATCGAGAAGGTGCTGGGACAGCATTATCCCTGGTGCGCCGGCTGGGCCGCGGAGCTGAAGGGCCTGTTCGCCGCTTACGTCGAGGCCAAGCAGGCCCAGCACGTGCTCGATTACGACGACCTCCTGCTCTACTGGTCGCAGATGATGGGCGATGCGCTGATCGCCGAGGAGATCGGCGGCCGCTTCGATCACGTCCTGGTCGACGAATATCAGGACACCAACCGCCTGCAATCCTCGATCCTCCTCGCGCTCAAGCCCGACGGGCGCGGGCTCACCGTGGTCGGCGACGACGCGCAGTCGATCTACTCGTTCCGCGCCGCGACCGTGCGCAACATCCTGGAGTTTCCCCAGAGCTTCTCGCCCCGCGCGGAGATGATCACGCTCGACCGCAATTATCGCTCGACGCAAGCCGTGCTGGCGGCGGCCAACGGCGTCATTGGTCTGGCGCGCGAACGCTTCACCAAGAATCTCTGGACCGACCGCAGCGCCGGGCAGAAGCCGCAGCTCGTCACGGTTCACGACGAGGCCGACCAGGCCCGCTACATCGTCGAACAGGTGCTGGCCAATCGCGAGCAAGGCGCGCTGCTCAAGCACCAGGCGGTGCTGTTCCGGACCTCCTCGCATTCGGGCCCTCTGGAAATCGAGCTCACCCGCCGCAACATCCCGTTCGTGAAGTTCGGCGGGCTGAAATTCCTCGACGCCGCGCACGTCAAGGACGTGCTGGCCTTGCTGCGCTTTGCCGAAAATCCTCGCGACCGCGTCGCCGGCTTCCGCATCCTGCACCTCTTGCCGGGCATCGGGCCTGCGACCGCGCAGCGCGTGCTCGACCAGATGGCGGAGAGCACCGACCCGCTGCACACACTCAGCCAGCTTCCGGTGCCGGCGCGCACGGGCGCGGACTGGACCGACTTCGTCCGCACGACCCAGAATCTGCGCTATTCGGAATGGCCGGCCGATCTCGAGCGCGTGCGGCTCTGGTACGAGCCGCATCTCGACCGCATCCACGAGGATTCCGAGACCCGCCGCGCCGACCTGATGCAGCTCGAGCAGATCGCGAGCGGCTATGCTTCACGCGAGAAATTCCTGACCGAGCTGACGCTCGATCCGCCGGATGCGACCAGCGACAAATCAGGTCCGCCGCTCCGCGACGAGGATTATCTGATCCTCTCCACCATCCATTCGGCCAAGGGCCAGGAGTGGAAGTCGGTGTTCGTGCTCAACGTCGTCGACGGCTGCATGCCCTCCGATCTCGGCGCGGGCACCAGCGCCGAGATCGAGGAGGAGCGCCGCCTGCTCTATGTCGCGATGACGCGTGCCAAGGACGATTTGCACCTCGTGGTGCCGCAGCGCTTCTTCACTCACGGCCAGCAAGCCAAGGGCGACCGCCACGTCTATGCCTCGCGCACCCGCTTCATCCCGGAGCAGCTGGTCTATCTGTTCGAGCGCACCGCCTGGCCGAAGGCCGCCGCAGGCGCAGCCCGCACCGCGGCGCAGGGACCGAAGATCGACATCGGGGCGAAGATGCGCGGGATGTGGCGGTAGTTACGCTTTTTTGACGCGTTTTCTTTACGCGAACCGGTATCCACTTCGCTTGAAAACGCTCTAGGCGTTCAGCCTGTCGAACTGGACCTTGCCCGCCTTCATCACCATTGGGATGTGCTCGCCCTGGCCGAGCAGGCAGGCGACATCGCGCAGCGGATTGCCGTCGACCACCAGCAGGTCCGCGATGGCTTCGGGCGCGATGCAGCCGAGCTTGCCCTCCATGCCGAGCACCTCGGCGCCGATCAATGTCGCGCTGGCAATGACGGCGCGCGGGCCGAGGATCTCGGCACGAATGCGAAACTCATCGCTCTGCAGGCGCTGGGACGGTCCGAGCAGATCGCTGCCGAACCCCATCTTCACGCCGGCGTCGCGATAGATCGCGAGCGAGCGCAGGCCGGCGTCGCGAACATCGGCGATCTTGGCCACGCTCTCCGGTGGCAGGCCGTATTGGGCGCCTTCGTTGGCCAGCGCCTCGTAGGTGACGAGGGTCGGCACCACATAGGCGCCCTTCTCGGCCATCAGGCGGGCGGTCGGAGGATCGACCAGATTGCCGTGCTCGATGGTGCGGACGCCGCAGCGAACCGCGCGTTCGATGGCGGCAGCGGTATAGGCATGCGCGAGCACGTAGGTCTGCCGGCCCCGCGCTTCCTCGACGATGGCGCGGATCTCGTCCTCGGAGTAGCCGAAGGCACCCACCGGGTCGGTCGGCGACGCCACGCCGCCGGAGGCCATGATCTTGATCTGGTCGGCCCCCATCTGCAGTTCTTCGCGCGCCGCCCTGCGCACGCCGTCGACGCCGTCGGCGACGCGCGCCAGCGCGCCGACGCGCACGCAGTGTTGTTTGAGCATGATCTTTTCGGAAAACCGCTGCGCACTTTTCCGGATCATGCCCTAGGGGTACTCGTGAGGCTCCTGCTTCGGCGCTAGCGCGCCGAGCAAAGCGAACGGATGGCAGGCCAGGAACGTCCAAAGCTGACAGGCCGCTGTGAACGCAGCGAGAGTCGCGGTCGAGTAGACGTCGTCGCGAAGGCGCTCAGACCGAGCCAGCCTGCCGGCCCTGTAGGCCCTGAAGTCGATTATTTTTGCCGATGCTTCTGTCACTTGATTTCCACGCGCTCCATAGGCCCACTCGAATTCGCAACAAGTCTGACCAGGGCGGTACCGGCACAGCTCGGCCCAGTCCTACGCCGCTCGCAACCATCGAAGCCATTTCTGATCGGCCTCCCGTCGCGCCTTGAAGCGGTTGACGCATTGCTTGGAGCAAAGGGCCGTTCGCCACCAGTAATGGCGGATCAGCCCAAACTTTCCGCCGCATATCGCGCAGCATGCGGCTGAATGGTCGAGGGAATTACGGAAGCCAACGTGCATTTCTCGCCTCCTGTCGACATTTACTTGGGAAGCCCCGCTAACCCTCACGGCAGCACCACGCATGCACCAACGGTGCGGCCGCCCGGCGGGCCGTCTCCCTGGTCTTGCAGCCATCAAAGAGCCTTGACTCTGAGGTGCGGCTGCCTCGCGAAGCAGTACTTTCCACAGAATGCCTCGCCGAGAATTTCCTCAAAGATAGTGGATTTTTCTATCGTGATTGAGACAATTCGGCCGGCATTTCAGCTAAATGCTGCGCTTTCATAGCTAGTCCGCAGGATTGCTGCGCCAGTTGGATCAGGTGCGATTAAAGCAAGTGCTTAAAGCGCGATTAGCCTGCTAGCCGTGGGCGCAGCATCCTCCTTACCCTTTCAAACGGCAGCAATACGGACACTTTCGCCTTGCAAGATCCTGTCACTGCAGACGATTGCACTTTTATGGCACCTCACATCAGCAAGTACGCAGCGTCACGGATGGCAGCATAGATCTCATCAAGGTCGGCCGCCGTAACGCAGTAAGGCGGCATCACGTAGATCGTGTTACCGAGTGGGCGTAAGAGCAGATTCCGCGCTTGGAAGAACGCCAAAAGCTTCGGCCCGATGTCCGCCAGATAGCCGGCATCGCTCGTGTTGAGTTCAAGCGCTGTGACTGTTCCTGTGCGTCGGACGTTTGCGAACCGTGAATCGGCGCAAAATGGCGCGAGTGCCTGTTCTTGCATCCTGGCCAAGGATGCCACTCGCCTGCGATATTCCTGTTGCTGCCATAGGTCCAGATTGGCCTTGGCGGCGGCGCAGGCCACTGGATTGGCCGTATATGAGCTAGAATGGAAAAACGTACGCGTGCGATCTTCAGAATAATGCGCATCGAAAATATCGGCACGACAGAGTGTGACGGCGAGCGGCAGCGCCCCAGCCGTGAGGCCTTTCGAATAGCAGGCAATATCGGGCGTGACATCGGCCTGCTCACACGCAAACAAGCTACCCGTCCGGCCCCAGCCCGTCATGACCTCGTCGGCAATGAACAGGACGTCGAAGGCTTCGCAGATCCGCTTCATCTCTCTTAGCACCGAGGGAGAATACATCAGCATTCCACCGGCACCCAGTATCAGGGGCTCCACGATAAAGGCTGCAGGATGTTCGTTTCGACAGGCGTTTTCAAGCGCATCGAGCGCTATTTGCTCACGATCTCTTGCCGGGAACGGAATCGAGGTCACCTCGAACATCAGCGCACCGTAAGCCGCATTGAAGACGCCTCGGCTACCCACCGACATCGCCCCGATCGTGTCGCCATGGTACGAGTGCTGCATCACCACAATTTGGGTTCGCTGTCTTCCGGTATTGTGCCAGTAGCCGAGCGCCATTTTCAGAGCGACTTCGACGCTGGTTGATCCGCTATCGGAGAAGAACACATGCTCGAGCGCCGGGGGGGTGACCTTCAATAGTTCCGTCGCAACTTGCTCAGCCGGGTCGTGAGTGTATCCGGCGAAGATGACCTGGTTGAGCTTGCCTGCCTGTTCTCGGATCGCGTTCACGATGCATGGATGGCAATGGCCGTGGGTCACGACCCACCAGGAGGAGATTGCATCGATAAGGCGTCGGCCATCTTCGGTGTAGAGATAGGCCCCCTCTCCCCGCAGCACCTTCGTCATGTCCCGCTGTAGAGCATGCTGCGTGAACGGGTGCCAGACCGACGACCTTTTGGCTATCGTCATAGGTTCAGGAAATCACTGCCAAGAAAGGAGTCTTTGAAAGCGGCCTGCAGCCCTTCGTCCGTGAGGGGTACAAGCCACGGGAGCCGTCCCAACCAACGCACTCTCCCGATCTCGCAAATCGCGCTTTCAGTTTCGGCGTTTCTTTCGCCAATGAACGCAATTCCAAGGATTCGAATCTGACGCTTCCGCAGAGCCTCTATGGAGAGCAGGGAGTGATTGATTGTGCCCAGTCCCGTCCTGGCGCAAAGCACGACGGGAAGCTGCCAGCGTTCGAAGATGTCAATGTAAAGAGTGCGCGCTGTCAGCGGCACCATGAGTCCGCCGGCACCCTCAATCACGAGCTGCCGCTCGCCGCTGTCCGGCAGTCCAAGCGTCTCTGTGTCTATGCGAACGCCATCGATCTCCGCGGCGTAATGGGGCGAGGCAGGCGTCCGAAGTCGATAGAGCTCCGGGACAATGCGATCGGACGAGAGGCAGCCGAGGCGGCGGACGCACTCGGAGTCGGTCTCTTGTTCGAGCCCGGCCTGGACCGGCTTCCAGTAATTCGCGCCTAGAAGGCCGGCGAGCCCTGCGGAAAATACCGTTTTGCCGACTCCGGTGTCCGTACCAGCCACGACGATCCGCTTATTCATCAAAACGAGCCCCTCGTCACCTCAACAAGCGCATCGAGCATTGCGCGCACGTCCGCCTCCCCAACATTGAGTGTCAACGAAATCCGCAAACGGGCGGTGCCTGTTGGGACGGTTGGCGGCCGAATTCCGCGGATGTCAAAGCCGCGCCCCTGCAGAGCAGAGGCAAGTCGCATCGCATGAGCATTGTCACCCACTATGTACGGCACGATCTGAGAGGTCGACGGCGTGTGCAAACCAAGGGAGGTGATCTGCCGATGCGCGAACGAAACAAGTTCGGCCAGCCGTTGCTGCCGCTCCGGCTCCTCCCGCAGGATGAGGAGTGCCTCTCGAACGGCAACGGCATCAATGGTGATGGGGCCGTGGCAAAGATAAACGGACGGCAGCGATTGACCATGAAATCGCGCAGGATGCCGGAGGCCGTAACAAGTGCACCCGCCGCACCGAGCGCTTTGCCGCAGGTATGAACGACGATGAGATTGTCGCGCCTCACATAAGGGGCCGTGAGCCCTCGTCCATGAAGCCCGTAAGCTCCGGTGGCATGAGCCTCATCCACGATCAGAAACGCGTCATGGCGATCGGCGATTGCCACCAGCTCTTCGAGCGGAGCGAAGTCGCCATCCATACTGTAGAGACTTTCGGCCACAATCCAGACGCGGCCCGCTCCACCTTTGGTTCGCCAATCGCGAATTGCATCTTCGATCGACTGGGGATCATTGTGCGCGTGAATTCGGCACTCTGCGCGGCCGGCTCGCGCCCCCTCGTGAATACTGGCGTGCACGAGCGAGTCGAGAACGAGCAGATCGCCGCGCTGCGGTAGCGTTGTCAGGAGGGCAAAATTTGCGATATAGCCGCCTCCAAAGAAAAGCGCTGCCTCCGCACCAAAGAACTGAGCCGCCTCCGCTTCGAGCCGTTCATGCTCTTCGCAGTTGCCGCGCAGAAGCCGCGACCCGCCGGCCCCAACCGGAGTGCCCGCCTCGAGCGCGGCGACCATCGCCTTTTTGATGCGCGGGGCGCACCCGAGCGCCAGATAGTCGTTTGATGCGAAATCTATCCCCACGCGCGGCTTGAGGCAGCGCAGCCGTTTATCTTCGTTCAAGGCATTCAACGCTGCGACGTAGGGACTAAGTCTAGCTGCTTGCATTGACCGCATTCATCGCTCCCAGGATCGCATCAAATCACGCAAAAGATCCGTTGGCCGTTGAAGAAGGATGGATGGCCCTTGAGGCTCAAATTGCCAGGATGCGATTGTCTTGGTCCACACGCACAATGCGTGGCTTGAATATCTTTGCTTCGACCTCGTCGAATGAGGCATATGCAACGATAATGATCTTGTCTCCGGGCATTGCGAGTCGGGCGGCCGCACCGTTCAGGCTTATCGTGCCAGACCCCGGCGGCGCCTCGATCACGTAGGTGGCAAAGCGCGCCCCTGTTTCGACATTGTAAATTTCGACGCGCTCGTTGATCAGCATTCCCGCCGCCTCCAGGAGCGTACGATCTATCGAGATCGAGCCTTCGTAGTGCAAATCAGCTTCGGTTACTGAGGCGCGATGGATTTTTCCCTTCATCAAAGTTATCTGCATTGTTCACCTAGGCGGGATGTAGGGGCAACATATTGCGCGCACTGCTTCCCTCCGGCGAGCCCGGACGTGATGCCGAGCCGGGCCAGCAGATCCGCATCACGATCAACTTTCGGGTTTTTGGTGGTCAAGAGCACGTCGCCGATGAAGATCGAATTTGCTCCGCCCAAGAAGCAAAGCGCCTGCAATTCATCGCTCATGTATTGCCGCCCGGCGGACAAGCGAACCACACTCCTTGGCATCGTGATCCGCGCGGTCGCCACCAGGCGGACCAGCGCGATCGGATCGGGAAGCTCCGCGTGGTCTTCCACCGGCACGCCTTCGATCTTGTTCCACAGGTTGATCGGCACGCTTTCGGGATGGTTGGGAAGATTGGCGAGCAGCACGAGCATACCTAGGCGGTCCTCGATGTGCTCGCCCATGCCGATAATCCCGCCGCAGCAGATCTTGATGCCGGCATCGCGCACGTGCGCCAGCGTATCGATGCGGTCCTGCAGGCTACGGGTCGTGATGATCTTGCGGTAAAACTCGGGTGATGAGTCGACGTTGTGATTGTAGAAGTCAAGGCCAGCCCCGGCGAGGCGCGCGGCTTGGTTCGCTGTCAGCATGCCGAGCGTGACGCACGTTTCCATGCCGAGTCGCTTGACCGCCTTGACCATGTCGCAGACGGAATCGAGATCGCGATCTTTTGGCGTGCGCCAGGCCGCTGCCATGCAGAAGCGCGTCGCGCCCGCATCCTTCGCGCGCCGCGCGCTCGCAACCACATCGGCGCAATGCATCAGACGGGTGGCTTCCAGGCCGGTCTCGTAATGCGCGCTTTGCGAGCAGTAGCCGCAGTCTTCCGGGCAGCCGCCGGTCTTGATGCTGAGCAGGCTCGCGGTTTCGACGTGGTTTGGATCGAAGTGCTTGCGATGAGCGCGCTGCGCCTGAAACATCAGGTCGGCAAAAGGCAGGTCGTAGAGCGCCTTCACCCGTTCGACGTTCCAATGATGACGAACCTGCGCCCCTTTGCTCGCTTCCTTCCGGTGGACTTGCGCAGCAGCATCCATAATCCAATCCCGCTCAATTGTAGATAATCGCATGAATTATCTATAGTCATCGCTCTCGAAGAGATGCTAATCGAGCTGCCTCGCAAATGCACCGACTATTGCGGTAGATAATCTATGATCACTGCTGACAACATGACGACGGTCGCGCGCATCGCGGATTCAATCGCTGAGCGCATTATCAGCGGCGCCTTAGAGCCAGGCGCGCCACTGCGTCAGGATCACGTTGCACGAGAATTCAGTTCCAGCCACGTCCCGGTGCGCGAGGCCTTTCGGCAGCTGCAGGCACAACATCTTGTTGTCGCTGTGCCACGCCGTGGTGTTCGGGTTGCCCCGCTCGATACCCATTCAGTGAAGGAGATCGCCGAAATGCGCGCTGCGCTGGAAGTGGTGGCGTTGCGCCATTCCGGGCCAAGGCTCACAACAGCTCATTTGGCTCGGATCGAGCTCACCGTGATCGAAGGAGACAGCGCAAAGACGATCGAGGAGTTTGAGATGGCCAACCGCGCCTTTCACCAAGCCTTGGTCGCGCCGTGCGGAATGCCGCGTCTGCTCGCGAGCCTCGATGGACTGCAGCTTGCCAATTCTCGATTGGTATTCGCGATGGCGCGATCGGTGGGCTGGCGACCGCGCTCCAATCAAGATCACCGGCTGATTCTGCAAGCCTTGCGAACGCGCAATATCGATCAAGCCTGTAATCTGCTGACGCGGCACATTCAAACCATTGAGCGCCTTACCCTTCCGGCGTCCTGAGCAACTCTGGCAAGCATCATTGCGGCTCGCGGACGATCGCAAGCGACGGAGCATGCAGCAAGTGACTAGCCTCATTGCAACGGGTTCTATTCCCAGATAGTTATGCCCCGCTAGCGACATCTCCGGACGGCCATGATTCGTCACATCGTCTTCTTCAGCGCCAAGGACAAGGCGCATATCGACCAGATCATCGAAGGTCTTTCGCGTCTCACCGCGATACCACATGCGCGCCGGCTTGAGGTTGCCCGCAACCGCAAGACCGATCAGCTCGGCAACGATATTGACATCGTGGTCTATGGTGAGTTTGACAGCGAGACGGAGCTCGCCGCGTACAAAGCGCACAATCTCTACCAGGAGGCGATCAAACGTGTCCGACCGCTCCGCGAGCTGCGGTTCGCGGCCGATTACGATGTATCACTAGATACTCCTTTCGCCTCAGCGGCAGGATGATCGAGGTGCTGTGGCAGCAAAAGGTCCACCGCCGGGTTAACTTGGCAATGGCCTCAAGTTTCATGCCATCGGAGACCGGCGTCGCTCTCATCGGGTGGGGCAACAGATGGAACGGCACTTTCACGACGACAGCGGCCGGCGGCCGATAATCCGATGTACGTTCGCGAGTTGCAGTGGGTTGAACCTTTCACAGCGATGCGACGTCTTGGGCATCGCTCGCATCTCACGTTTCTCGATAGCGCAGCAAGGCACGAGCTGCTTGGCCGCTACTCATATGTAACGTGCGACCCGTTCAGCACCTATAGGGTCGCGAACGGCCAAGCCAGTTGGAACGGACTGACTCTCGAGGCCGATCCATGGAAGGTCCTTCGCACGCTACTCGCGAAGTACCCGCAAGAGTATCGTCCCGATCTCCCGCCATTCCAGGGAGGAGCGGCAGGCTATCTTGCCTACGACATGAACAGGACATTGGAGCGATTGTTTGCGCCGGCAATTGCCGGTCTGGGTTTGCCCCAATCCATCCTGAATTTCTATGACGTGGTCATCAGCTTCGACCACCGGGATAACAAATGCTGGATCGTCTCGACCGGATGGCCGGAGCAGGATCGCGTGCGACGGAGCGACCGAGCGCGTCGTCGGGCCGATGAGTTTGCAGCATTGCTTGACGGTCCGATGGCGCCACAGAATGGTTATCCCAGCAAAGCAGGCGCTTGGAGCTCGAACTTCAGCCGCGAGGGCTACATTGCGGCGGTACAACGCGTGATCGAGTTGATCCGGGCGGGTGACGTGTTCCAGACGAATATTGCGCAGCGCTTCAGCACCCGCCTGCCGACCTCGTTTGATCCGCTCGCCTTCTATTGCCAGCTACGATCATTGAATCCGGCGCCTTTTGCGGCCCTGCTGCGATGGGGAAAGTTGACCATCGCCTCAAGTTCGCCGGAACGATTCCTGAAGCTTAACGAGCAACAAGTCGAGACACGGCCCATCAAGGGCACGATCGCACGTTCGCCTGATTTCAATGAAGACCACCGCCGTGCGGCTGTTCTCCTCGCTTCTGAAAAGGATCATGCCGAGAACACGATGATTGTGGACCTTTTGCGAAACGATCTGTCCCGCGTTTGCACGGCGCATTCGGTCGAGGTTCCGGCTCTATGCGATCTCGAGTCCTATGCCTCGGTGCACCATCTCGTGTCGATCGTTACGGGGGCACTTGCCGGAGGGGAAGACGCCGTTAGCCTGCTCCGTGCTTGCTTTCCGGGGGGCTCCATTACGGGAGCGCCAAAGGTGCGGTCGATGGAAATTATTACAGAAATCGAGCGCATAGCGCGGGAGGTCTATTGTGGTGCGATCGGCTTCATCGGCTTCAACGGGCACATGGACACAAATATTGCGATCCGCACTGTCACGATCGACGGCGACATGGCTGTGTTTCATGCGGGCAGCGGTATAACGGCCCTGTCGGAGCCCGAGGTCGAATACGAGGAAACGCTCGCCAAGGCAGAGCGAATCTTTGATGCATTTGGTTCTGAACGAGCTGGCGCATTTTGATTATCATCATCGATAATTACGATTCGTTCGTGTTCAACATTGCCCGCTATTTCCACAAGCTCGGTGAAGCAACGGAAGTGATCCGAAACGACGCTATCAGCATCGGCGAGCTCGTTGGTCTCAAGCCGCGCGCGGTGGTGATATCGCCCGGTCCCTGCACCCCAACTGAGGCAGGAATATCGAGAGCAGTGGTCCGCGAACTTTCAGGACGCGTACCAATTCTCGGCATCTGCCTTGGACATCAGTGTATTGCTAGCGCTTTCGGAGGACGGGTTGCGCGCGCACAACGGCCCATGCACGGTCGGCGCTCATACGTTGCGCATGACGGCCGAGGTTTATTCAAGGGGCTGCCAACCCCGCTTGACGTTGGGCGCTACCATTCTCTTATCGTCGAGTTTGAGCAGTCATGTGCGCAGAACCTCATAGTGACAGCGCGTTCAGAGGAAGGGGAGATCATGGCCCTCACGCATCGCTATCATCTCACCTGTGGCGTCCAGTTCCATCCCGAATCGATCCTTACCTCACAGGGGGACGTCCTGCTTATGAACTTCTTGCGACTCGCAGAGGATTTGCGAAACCACGCGGACGAATGAGAGGCTCGGCCTGCCGATCAAGATGGTGCACCGTTGGTGTCCGCGTCTCTACGAGCACCGCCATATGGTAGGCATTTTGTGGTAATCAGCGCTGTTCCGTGCTCGGCTCCGCAGTCAGCGGCGCGCCTCCGACAGAAACCGGACCTTGCGGTTTTAAGGGCCGGACGTCCCTCTTGGCCGGCTTGGATGTGGTGCGCACTGGTGGCGAAGAAGCAGCAGGAGCAGGAGACACAACAAGTGCCGGATTCTGCAGCTGCTCGATTCTTTGGGTCAGGGCTGCGATCTGATCCGAGATCCGCTTTAGCTCGGCTTGCTGCGCATCGACGTTGCGATTGAGCTCGGCAATTTCATCGGCCGTCTTCTGCTGCCCCGATTGGATCCCTAAAAGCACGTCCCTATCATCAGGTGACAAGCCAAGCGTGGGAGGCACGACTTCATGTGCCGAGGGCGCCTCGGCAAACGTTTCGATATTCGTAAAGAAATAGACTCCTCCGGCGCAAAGAACGAGCAATACGGCTAGAAGAGCAAAGATCCACCGAAAGCCTTTCAACGGTCTCTGCAGGACCGGCAGCAACTCCGAAGCTTGGGATTGATCCGTCACAGCCACACCCCGCTCTCATCATCTCGATCTGCTTTGGTTGTTCTGGTTGCCGCGAGAGCAGAAGATGGTCAAGAGCTGCCTCGAGCCGCAACCCCCGCTGCATCGTTTTCAGCAATGTTGTCCCCAAAGCCGGGTCTTGATCGCATCAGGGTTTTTGCGAGCACTGCGCTGCAGGTGGTGAGGTAAATAATGAGGGCCGGTAGAGGGGATTACCCGTGAAGCACATTCATACCTGTGCTCTTGAGAGGGCCGCCTCACCGAAAGGCAATGCGCGTCGGGGATTTGCTAGGTGAGGCTTCCAGCGGTCCTTTGCCTGATTGTTCGAGGGTCGGAAGTCGTAGCGTCGAAGTTGACCTGGCGCAAAAATGCCGCGCAACCCACGCAACAAACGCGTGATGCGAGCGCAATCATAAGACTAACTATATTGTTCGATGGAGGGGAATTGCGTTGTTAATGGGCAACTGCACGAAGGCCAGCCAGGAGATCAGGTCGGCCGTTCAGAAAGACCGGAACTACATGCGAAAACGACGCGAATCGAGGAAGCGGATCCCTACGGATTCCTGAGCAGATCATCTGCAAGCGCCAGGCCTCCATACGCGGAAAACATACCAGCGCCCCTGTCCAGCTGCGTACCATCTTGCATGAGGTCTCGCAGGGATCCTAGCGCGACCACAGGTCGGGCCGCGGGATGAAAGCAAATGCGAGCAGGCTCGAGCAACGCGGCGCAAGCCCAGCCGCGGTCAGCGCCAACAGGCTGCCGGACACAATGTCATGATTGCTCATGAACCGTCCTTCATGGCGCCCGGAAGCAGCACGAGGGGGCGGTTGCCTTCGTGGTGAATAGCCAATCACGGGATTCCTACTCAAATTTTCTGCACTATTCCCGCAGTCTGCAAGGGAAAACGCGTTTTTTAAGCGCAATCGTCCCACTGTTCGGCGGCTGCCGGCGAGAACGAACGAGTATCAAAATTTGTGGGGTGTTTGCTGGCCAATAGGCCGTGGGATGCCCCGTAAGAGCCGCCCCTCCTCCCAGGCCCGCGCTGTGAGTCGTTTCATAATTGCGATATATCGTTTCGAGTAATCCTTGTTGCATGCGCGCTCTCCTAATCCTCCTCACGGCTTATACGATCATGTTGGCAGCACGTGACCTGCACCAAAATGGCTTCGTGCCACGTCCGACGGCATCCATGCCCCCGGTCGACGTGCCGTAACCCAGGCACCTGCCTCTGTCCGCAAACGACTTGTCGCAGTTCATCAATATTGGGCAACCACTCAGACCCATACTTGCGATCTGCACCGCTGCTGTAGGCAGCACATCTTCCCTAGCGTGGGGCCAGCCACGTCATTCTATCATTGCGGAACTGGCGTAGCGGCACTTAAGTCCGGCAGCGCAGGCCCAAGCTCAAGGAGCCGATCGGCACACTTCGTTGGCCGCCATCTCAAACCGGGCGTACGACTATAAATTCAACGCCAGAAGGAAAGGATACCTACCGCTGGCATTTCGTCGACATCGACATCGATCGGCCGACATATGACGACGCTCTTGATTGCAAGGATGAACACGACCAGGGAACTTGCATCCTCGAAGGTCTTCCGGCGGCGATTGCGATCCTCAAAGACAATTCGCGCTCTGAGGAAGAAGGTTGCGCGCGCTGAAGCTTGTTGGTCCATCTGGCTGGGGACCTGGAGCAGCGTTGCACGCAAGCGAACATAACGGCGATCAAGGCGTTAACAAACTGCATGTCATCTTGCACGCAAAGCGATACGACGGCACGTCCTATACGCGCGCGCCGACATTCCACAGCATATGTGAGGACTCTCTGATCGATCTCCAGGCGTATTCGTGGGGGAGTTAAACTGATGCGCTGGATGCCGATCTGCTGCCGACAGTCGAAGCCCCGCCCTATGATGAAGCACGAGTTGCTGCTGCGCGAACGATACGCACGCCCTGGGTATAAGAGCCTATCAGCTCCTGCCCTCAGGAACTGGACCACAACGATTCGGGCCACGCCGTAGAGTTCGGCAACGATTATGCCGTGGCCATCAAAGCGGACCTGGATCGCGAGCTGGTAAAGGGAGCCGCGCGGCCTAAGGCTATTCTGGAAGATGCACACGGCAATTCCTAGACGAACTGCCTACCTTAGGTCGGCCGCAGAACACCTCCCGCTAATTCTCGATAATCATGATTTAACAAGATCAGTGTTGGATGCTTTGTACACTCGAAGTCCGCACGATATCCCGAGGACGGTTCTGCGCGATGAGGTCGTGCGGTTGAGGGCAATCGGCGCGCGAACCGCGTACTAAGGTTGAAACTCATTAAATCCACCATACACCAGATCGCAGCATCCAGCAGACACTATTGAGGACGCGTCGGTCGTTTTACCCGAGGGGCTCCCCGCGGCTTGTTTGGTAGCATAGACTCGATAGCTGCCCATTCGTAGTCCGTTAGTTCATGGCGCATGATTCGAAGCCCCAGTTTGGGAGCTTGAATCACGGGCGCCGGGCCAATCACAATGCTTTTGCCATGTCAGGCCGACTTGTCCTCACGACTGCCCTCAAGCTTATCTCGCAAGGCCGTGATCACGCGATGGACAATCCGTATATCCTTGACCGACAGCCCTTCTGAAAGATCGTTGATCCAGGGAGCCTGCAACTCCATTGCGGCTTCGAAGGCGCGCTGTCCATTCTTAGTGAGCACGACGAGCTGTGCCCGTCGGTGATGCGGGTTGACCTCAAAAGATACGAGTCCCTCTCTGTGCAGATCATTGATAATCCGCTGCACGTTTTGACGATTGCCGCCGAGGTCACGTGCGAGCCAAGCGACCGGTTGGGGACGTTCAGCGGACACAATGGCGCCAAGCACCTGCCAGCGAGCGCTTGTTAGGCCGAGCGGGGCGACCAGACGGTCGCCGGCCGTCAGAAATAGGCTGTCGAGCCTGAATAGATCGAGAACAAGGTCGGTCAGGGCGTCACCCTCCGGGGTTCGCTTGGCTCTTTTCATTTGTCACCATTGCTTTGTATTGACATCATGATGTCAAAGTGGTATGGGATCATAATACCAATTAGACATCACGTATCAAATAGCAATGGAGGCACTCATGTCGCTGTTACGCCCACTCGACCCTTCCTTCCCGATCGACCGCCAGATCGCTATCGACGCAAATTCGGTCGTCCTGGTGAACCCATTCACTCTAGACAAAGCCGATGAGGCGGCTTTTCTCAAGACCTGGCAGGACGACGCAGCGTTCATGAAGCGACAGCCGGGCTTCATTTCCACTCAGCTGCACAGAGCTCTCGGCGACAGCTCGACCTATCTTAACTACGCCGTCTGGGAATCCACCGCACACTTCCGCGCGGCCTTCACCCATCCTGACTTTCTAGCAAAAATCGCCAGCTATCCGGCCTCCGCGATAGCCTCCCCTCATCTGTTCCAGAAAGTTGCCGTGCCCGGCATCTGCGTCGCCTAGCCCTGCTCTTTTTAGGAAGGGAAGATACTCATGATCAAGTTGATCCATCCTGTCGCTGGCGCCTTGGCTATCGGAACGATCGGCACATTTTGGCTGTCGACGGTACTCAGTGAGCTGTTCGCGTCCCATGCCACGGTTGCAGCGGTTAAGAGCACCATACCGTGGGGTTTCTTGTTGCTGATTCCGGCGCTCGCGGCGACCGGTGGTACAGGTGTCATCTTGGCAAAGGCGCGCCGGGCCGGACTGATCGGGACCAAATTCAAGCGCATGCCATTCATTGCAGGAAACGGCATCCTGATTCTTATTCCGTCTGCGCTCTTCCTTGCGTCCAAGGCTCAGGTGGCTGAATTCGATGCCACGTTCTATGCTGTGCAGGTGATCGAGCTCGTCGCGGGCGCAACAAACATTACACTTCTTGCTCTCAACATGCGGGACGGTCTCAAAATGAAGGGATGGTTGCGCCACAAACCCGCTTGATCACCGGAACTGAACTGCGCGGCCAACTGATCTGAGGCCCGGTATTGTCGTGGCTTATCAGTACGCGCCCTAAAATGTTATAGCTCTCCCGCCGGAGAACAGGCCGGATGGTATCAGAATGCGTAGCCCGATCAGCAATTTAGAACGTTCGGCCCTTCAGTTTACCCTCGGCAGCATAACCCTGACCGTGGTAACACTGGCCTGCTTGTACCTTCACGCGCATTTCGCCGCGACGGCGTTCGCGTATTTGTTAGTGATCTTGCTGTTTTCGCTGATGGGCAGCTTCATCGCGTCGTCGGCGCTTTGCATCGTAACCATCGCTGGTCTCGCTTACTACTTTGCGCCGCCGGCGTTCAGCCTGCGTATCGATGACCCCCAAGATCTGCCGGTGGTTGTTGCATTCTTTATTGCCTCGATTGTGGGAGCGCACCTGATCGGAAAGCTCCGCCAGGAAAGAGAGGGTGCGCGTGTCGTTGCGGCCAAGCTTCAGCGGAGTGCGGCCGATTTGGAGGATCGCGAAAAGCGGTGGCGCGCCATCTTCGAGCACAATCCCGCCATGTACTTCATGGTCGATGAAGCCGGCATTATCCTCAACGTCAATACGCTCGGCGCGACACAACTCGGCTATGCTCCTGCTGAACTGATCGCTCGATCAGTGCTGGACGTATTTCTCGAGGAGGATCGCGTTTTCGTTCGCGAATGCGTTCGGACGTGCCTTGAGGATGTCGGACAAACGCGCACGTGGGACGTCCGCAAAGTCAGGAAGGACGGCTCGGTGTTGTGGGTACGTGAAAACGCCAAAGCCATGCTCTGGGGCGATGAGCAGCCCATTGTCCTTATCGCTTGCGAAGATATCACGGAGCGAAGGCGGACCGAACTTGCCCTGCAGCGGAGCGAAGCACATTTAGCCCAGGCGCAGGAGTTGAGTCACACAGGCAGCTTCAGCTGGAACCCCACTACGGGCGAGGCCTTCTGGTCAAAGGAAACATTTCGCATTTTCCAATTAGATCCTGACAGAGTGCAGCCGGGGCCGCAGCTCGTCGTTGAGCGCACTCATCCAGATGATAGGGCTTCGGTTAAAGAAATTATCGATCGCGCGATGCGAGACCCGAGCGATTTCGAGCACGAATACCGGCTTCTGCTACCGGACGGCTCGGTAAAGCACATCCATGCGCAGGCGCGGGCGACGAGAACAGCCTCTGGTGACATCGAGTTTGTTGGGGCAGCTACGGATATCACGGCGGCGAGGCGAGCAGAACAGCAGCTGCGCCGCAGCGAGGCCTATCTGGCCGAGGCCCAGCATCTCAGTCACACGGGCAGCTGGTCCTGGGACGTCTACGGTCTAGATTTCGTGTATCGCTCCGCCGAGGTCGATCGTCTGTTCGGCTTTAGCCCACAAGAGCCGGTGTCGATCGAGACCATTCGATCGCGCATCCATCCGGACGACTTGCCGCGGCTGGAGGAGGTGCAGCGCCAGGCGATTGAACACAAGGAGCGGCGGTTCGAATATGATTTAGGAGGTGCAGCGCCAGGCGATTGAACACAAGGAGCGGCGGTTCGAATATGATTTTCGTATCCTTCTACCGGATGGCGGGATAAGACGCATACACTCCGTTGCGCACGTGGTGGTTGGCAGCGATGGCAACGTCAGCGAGCTGATCGGAACACATATGGATGTGACCGAGCAACACGCAGCTAGGGAACGCCTGGAAAACACACTTGCCGCGCTGCGCGAAAGTGAACAGCGCTTTCGCGACTACGCCGAAACAGCTTCCGACTGGCTCTGGGAGACCGGGCCGGATCATCAGGTCACTCGCTTATCCGAGCACACCAGCGCTGCAGGAATTTTGGCGACAGGATTGATCGGCCTGCTTCGCTGGGACATTGCGTGCGACCTCGAAGAGGAACCCGAGAAGTGGCGGCAGCATCGGGCGACATTGGAGGCCCATCTTCCGTTTCGGGATCTCGTCTACCGCACCGTGAATCGGACAGGTTCTCCGATCTACGTCCGCACGAGTGGCAAGCCTTTTTTCGATGGAAAGGGCAATTTTCTCGGCTACCGCGGCGTCAGCACTGACATCACCGCTACCATTCGCGCCGATCAAGCCGAACAAGAACTACGAAGGGCACAGTCGGAGCTTGCGCATGTGACGCGTGTAACGACTTTAGGAGAGCTGACAACCTCCATCGCCCACGAAATAAACCAGCCACTCGCCGCTATTATCAGCAACGCCGATGCGTGCCTCGGTTGGATGGGCCGGGAAGCGCCTAATCTTTCCGCCGCCCGCTCTTCGGTGGAGTGGATCATCGAAGACGCAATCCGGGCAAGCGAGGTGATCCGTCGTATTCGCGCGCTCGCGAAGAAGGGCGAGATTGAGATGGCGGCGCTCGATATCAACGAGGTCGTTAAGGACGTCATTGCGCTGGTAACACGAGAGCTGGTGAGCCACCGAGTGACGTTACGAACCGAGTTGACGGCAGGGCTGCCTAGGATCCTCGGCGATCGGATTCAGCTACAACAGGTGATCATCAATCTCGTGATGAACGGAATCGAAGCCATGGAGGCAGTTACCGACCGGACGTGCGAACTGCTGATTCAATCATCAAAGAACGATCTGGGGCACGTCCACCTTGCCGTGACCGATTGTGGCATCGGCATCGCCGAGAACGACGCGGACCGCGTCTTGGATCCCTTCTTCACCACCAATGTGGCCCACGCCCACCGCCGCCCGGTCCACGTTCGTGACGATCGCGATACGCCCCTCTTCCTTGGGCCGGGTTGCGGCGACACATACGCGATTTCCGAATTTCGGTAAAGTGGAATATTTTTGGCGCGCGGCGTTGACCGATGGTTTGGGTGTTTTGCCCGACGGGCAACGCAAGATCTCGTAGCCCGAGGCCTTGTAGCCCGGATTGCGCGGAGCCTGTCATCGGGCGCGCATTCGCGCGACCCGTTGGCTCCATCCGCGCTACGGAACCTCCGTGTTGATTTGCTCATTGGACCTTCACGTTGGTATGGTTCATGCAAGCAACTTCAGCCTCTCCAATCCCCGACAAGAAAAGACAATGCCGAACCCGATCTTCCCGAGCTCCAGAGCCGATCGCATCCGCCACCTCCTCGCCGACCTCGTCGACTTCGACACGATCAGCGATCGCACCAATTTGCCTTTGATCGCCCACATCGAGAGCTATCTCGCCTTCCTCGGCGTCAAGGGCGAGCGCATTGTCGACGAGACCGGGCAGAAGGCTTCGCTGTGGGTCACGATCGGGCCGGAGGATCGCCCCGGCCTCGTGCTGTCCGGCCATACCGACGTCGTGCCTGTTATCGGCCAGGACTGGAGCCACGATCCGTTCAAGCTGGTCGAGCGCGACGGCAAGCTCTTTGGCCGCGGCACCACCGACATGAAGGGCTTTGTGGCGGTGTGCCTTGCCATGGTGCCGGAGATGCTGGAAGCCAAACTGAACACGCCGATTCATCTCGCGATCTCCTATGACGAGGAGATCGGCTGCGTCGGCGTGCGGCCGATGCTGCGCGAGGTGGCAAAGAAGAAGGTCAGGCCGCTCGGTGCCTTCATCGGCGAGCCGACCCACATGCAGGTCATCATCGGCCACAAGGGCAAGCACGGCGTGCGCGCCACGTTCCATGGCCTCGCCCGCCACTCCTCGATCGCGCCCGACGGCGTCAACGCGATCGAATATGCCGCCGAGCTGATCGTCGAGATCCGCCGCCGCGCAGAGAAGCTCGCGGCCGCGCGGTCGTCGGACAGCCTCTACGACGTTCCGCATTCGACGCTGCTCACCAGCATCGTGCATGGCGGCGCCGCGCTGAACATCGTGCCCGACACCTGCACGGTGGATTTCGAATGCCGCGGCATCGGCATCACCGAGTCGCGCGAGGTGACGGATGCGATCGTCGCCTGGGCCAAGGCCGAGCTCGAGCCGGCGATGAAGGCGAGGAATCCCGAGTGCGGCATCGATTTCGAGGAGATCCTCGACTATCCCGCGCTCGACACCGCCGCCGACGCCGGCATCGTCACGCTCGCCAAGAGCCTTGCGGGGCGCAACGACCACGCCAAAGTCGCCTTCGGCACCGAGGCGAGCCTGTTCGCCAGCATGGCCGATATCCCGTCGGTGGTGATCGGCCCGGGCTCGATCGCGCAGGCACACACGCCGGATGAGTTCGTGGAGATGGCGGAGCTGGAGAAATGCGCAGGCTTCGTCGAGAGATTGATCGCGCATTGTGCGAAGGGGTAGCCGCAAGCGACCCTGCCGTAGGGTGGGCAAAGCGAAGCGTGCCCACGACTCTACTATCATCGCGAGGAAACCGTGGGCACGGCGCTGCGCGCTTTTGCCCCCTACAAGAGCGACGCGCCTCAGCGCTCCTGCAAGGCCAGCCTGATGCCGACGGCGCAGTAGATGGTGCCGACCACCTTGCCCTGCCATTTCACCACCGCGGGATGACGGCGCAGGAGATTGCCGAGACGGCCGGCACCGACGGCGAACACGACGGTGCTGAGCAGGCCGAGCAGCACGAAGACGACGCCGAGGATGGCAAGCTGAAGCGCGGTCGCGCCGTGCTCCGGCTTCACGAATTGCGGCAGGAACGCCAGGAAGAACAGCGCGGTCTTGGGATTGAGCACTTCGGTCAGGACGGCCTGCCGGAAGGCGCGGCCCGCGCCGATCGCCGGCGCGCCTCCGTTCAGCTCGATCGGCGCCTTGTCGAGCATGGCGCGAATGCCGAGATAGACCAGGAACGCCGCGCCGGCATATTTGACGATGCTGAACAGCAGCGCGGAGGTCGCGATGATCGCCGACAGCCCGACGATCGCCATCGAGGTGTGGATCAGATCGCCGGCCGCAATGCCCGCCCCCGTCGCGATGCCGACCTTCGTTCCCGAGCTTGCCGCCCGCGCCATGGTGAGCAGCGTCGCCGGGCCCGGGATGAAGACGAAGCCGAGCACGATGAGGATGTAGGTGATGAGGGTCGCGTGGTCGATCATGTGATCAGCATTTCTTTCGCGAGTGTCCCTACGAAGCCGATGTCATGCTCCGCGAAAGCGGGGCATCCAGTACGCCGCGGCTTTTCGGCTCAAGCACTGCTGCCTCTGGCATACTGGATTGCCCGCTTTCGCGGGCAATGACACTGAGCTTGTGGAAACAGCAGCGCACCAAAGCAAAAGGCGCGGCCATCAGCCGCGCCTTTGTCGTTCCTAAACCGCGCCCGCCTTCTGCGCGTACTCCCATGACGCTTTCGACAGCGGCACGGTGCGCTTGGCAGATTCGAGCGCCTTGGCGTTGGCGGCGGTGCCGTCGCGGATGCGGCCGGCGATACCTTGCGTGATCCCTGCGAGGCGGAAGAGATTGTACGAAAAATACCAGTTGAGATCGGGCACGCTCATCCTGGTGACGTTGCAATAGATCTGCGCCGCCTCTTCCAGGCTCGGGATGTTGAGCGCCTTGATGTCGACGCCCTGCAAGCCCGGCATGATCCACTGCATGAGCAGATAGGTGAAATCGGCCATGGGATCGCCCAGCGTCGACAGCTCCCAATCCAGCACGGCCTGCACGCGCGGTTCCGTCGCGTGGAAAATCATGTTGTCGAGGCGATAGTCGCCATGGACGATCGAGACGCGCGCCTGCTCCGGCACGGTCTTGGGCAGCCATTCGGCGACCTTCTCGAACTCCGGAATGTGCTGCGTCTCGGACGCCCGATACTGCTTGGTCCAGCGGTCGATCTGCCGCGCAAAATAATTGCCGGGCTTGCCGAAGTCGCCGAGCCCGATCGCGACGGGATCGAACATGTGCAGCTTGGCCAGCGTCTCGATCTTGCTGGTGAAGATCTTTCGCCGCGCATCGGCGTCCTGGCTCGGCAGCGTCGGATCCCAGAACACCCGCCCCTCCTCCATCGACATGATGTAGAAGGCAGCGCCGATCACGCCGTCGTCCTGGCACAGCGCGTAGGCGTGTGCGACCGGAAATCCCTGCTTTCCAAGGGCCGCGATCACGCGATATTCGCGATCGACCGCGTGCGCCGACGGCAGCAATTTGCCAAACGGCTTTCTGCGCATCACGTAGGAACGCTTCGGCGTGTTGAGGCGATACGTCGGGTTGGACTGGCCGCCCTTGAACTGGAGCACGACCAGCGGGCCTTCAAAACCCTCGACGTTCTCGCGCATCCACGCCTCGAGGCGCAGCTCGTCGAAACGATGCCGCTCCTCGACCGGCTTGGTGCCCGAGAACTCTTCGTCTTTCCTGACGCCGTCAGCCACGGTGACGCTCCCTCTTCAGTCGGGACATGATCCTAATCGGTAACCGCTGACGCACTTGCGTCAAGCGGTCACCTCGATCGTGCCCTGTCGTTTCTTCAAGTCGGGAGCGCCGCTTTGGCTCTCCCTCTTAATGACTGGGAGAGTTTGCATACTTCCGAAGTTCAAGTCTGGCAATGGCGCGATTGTGCACCTCGTCCGGACCGTCGGCGAGACGGAGCGTGCGGATATGGGCGTAGTCCTTGGCAAGGCCCGCTTCATCCGAGACGCCGGCACCGCCAAAGGCCTGGATCGCCTGGTCGATGATCTTCAAGGCCATGTTGGGACCTGCGACCTTGATCATGGCGATCTCGAGCTGCGCGGTCTTGTTGCCGACCTTGTCCATCATGTCGGCGGCCTTGAGGCACAACAGGCGGTTCATCTCGATGTCGGTGCGGGCCTCGCCGATGCGCAGCTCCCACACACTGTGCTCGATGATCCTCTTGCCGAACGCGGTGCGCGAGGCGAGCCGCTTCACCATCTTCTCCAGCGCCTCCTCGGCCTTGCCGATGGTGCGCATGCAGTGATGGATGCGGCCGGGGCCGAGGCGGCCCTGCGCGATCTCGAAGCCGCGGCCTTCGCCGAGCAGGATGTTCTCCTTCGGCACCCGCACGTTCTGGAGCAGCACCTGGGCATGGCCGTGCGGCGCGTCATCGAAACCGAACACCGGCAGCATCTTCTCAACCTTGATGCCGGGCGTGTCGAGCGGAACCAGGATCTGCGACTGCTGCTGGTGCTTGGCGGCCGACGGATCGGTCTTGCCCATCAGGATCGCGATCTTGCAGCGGGGATCGCCGACGCCGGACGACCACCACTTGCGGCCGTTGATGACGTAGTGGTCGCCATCCTTTTCGATCCGGGTCTCGATGTTGGTCGCGTCCGACGATGCGACCGCCGGTTCCGTCATCAGGAAGGCCGAGCGGATCTCGCCGTCCATCAGCGGGCGCAGCCATTTGCGCTTCTGTTCCTTGGTGGCGTAGCGGATGAACACTTCCATGTTGCCGGTGTCGGGCGCGGAACAGTTGAACACCTCGGAAGCCCAGGTGATGCGGCCCATCTCTTCCGACAGCAGCGCGTATTCGAGATTGGTCAATCCCGCGCCGCGGAATTCGTCGTCCTCATGCTCGCTCGGCGGCATGAACATGTTCCAGAGGCCTTCGGCCTTCGCCTTCTTCTTGAGGTCCTCGAGGATGGGGATCACCTTCCAGCGCTCGCCGCTGCGATCCTGTTCGTCATAGATCGGCACCGCCGGACGCACGTGCTTGGCCATGAAGGACCGCACGCGGTCGAGCCATTCCTTCTGCTTCGGCGACAGATCGAAATCCATGGGACGCTCCTCGTTTTTCTCTCACTGGTCGTTTTGCGCCGGACTGTCCTCCCGCCGCGCACGGCCCGCAAGCGCGACTTGCGGGCGTTTCAGTGGAACCGGCCCGCGAGTTGCGAACGAGTCCCGATTGCGGATTGACTTTTCCCGGCCTTCAAACGATAGTTTCATACAACTGTTTGAATTGCAACTCCCGACGCCTCGTGCCTCGCACGTCATTCCGGGGCGACGCGAAGCGTCGAACCGGGAATCCAGAGATTGCGGCGCGGGATTCCGGGTTCGCGACTGCGCCGCGCCCCGGAATGACGAGGTCCAAGCCATGGCCAGCGATCACACCAGGTCCGCCATTCTCGCCGCCGCCGAACGGCTTTATGCCGACCGCGGTTTTGGCGACGTCACATTGCGCGACATCGTCGCGGAGGCCGGGGTCAACCTCGCCGCGGTGAACTATCATTTCGGCTCGAAGGACGAGCTGATCGCGGAGCTGTTCGTCACCCGCTCGATCGCGACCAACCGCGAGCGTCTGCGCGAACTGAAGGCGGCGGAAGAGCAAGGCGGCGGCCGCGCACCGATCGAGGTGATCCTGCATGCGCTGGTCGGCCCGACCTTGCGCGGCTGCCTCGGACCCGAGAACCAGCGCTCCACCGCGGCGCGCTTCATGATCCGCGCCTCGATCGAATCCGTGCCGCCGATCCGCCGCATCAAGAACCGCGAGATCGACCATTTGCGCAAATTCGCCGGCGCGATGCGCCGCTCCCTGCCCGACCGCAGCGAGGTCGAGATCTATTGGGGCCTGAACTTCGCACTCGCGATGGCGCACCACACCATCCGCGAGAGCGAGCGGCTGACGAAGCTGTCGGAAGGTAAATGCGATCTCGACGACGTCGAGGACGTGGTGGAGCGGGTCGTCAGCGTCGCGACGATGGCGCTGACGGCGGGACGGACGGAGGCGAAGGCGCCGGCGAAGATCGCTGCGCGCTAAACTCTCGTTTGACGCGTTTTCTTTACGCGAACCGGCATCCACTTCGCTCGAAAACGCATTGATCCTCACATCATCGCGATGCAGTCGATCTCGACGTCGAAGGGGCCGAACCATTCCGGCGTGCAGACGAAGATCCGCGCCGGCGGATCATTGGGGAAATAGCGGGCATAGACCGCGTTGAACGCGGCGAAGTGTTTGGTCGAGGTGCAGTAGACGTTGCACTTCATGACGTTGTCGAGCGAGGCGCCGGCCGTCTCGAGGCACAGCTTCATCTGCTCCATGATGATCTCGCTCTGCCGCTCGATCGGCATCTCCGCAAGCTCGCCGGTCTCGGGATCGAACGGCGGCAGGCCGGCGACGAAGATCATGTTGCCGGCGCGCGTCACCGGCGAGGTCGGCGCCTTCCAGCGATCGAGAAAGGACGAGATCGGTTCGACGAGGAGCGCTTCGCGTTTCATGGACCACCTTCGGTTCGAGCGAGACTGGTGCCTGACTACATTATTCTGCAGCCAGCATGTTTCGCTTCTGATCGAAGTGTGGCGGCGGGTTAGCCCCGCTGCGGCATCTCCTCGGCCTCTTCCTTGGCGAGCAGCAGCAGCATCTCGATGCCCATCTCGCCTTCCTGCGGCGAGCGGATGAACTTGATCTCGTCGGCGCTCTGTCGCAGCGCGGCGATGATGGCGACGGCCTGATTGGCGGTGGCCGCCTCGGTCGCCAGAATTGCCTTCTGGTCCTTGGCCTGGAACCCGATCGTATAGGACATGCGCTTCCCTCCCGACTTACGGGAGGAGATCAGACTCGCGCGCGAAGCGGAAGCCTGTGCGACTACGGACCGGGTTTATCTGGGGATTGCGCGCAAGCTCTACGCAAGGCCCGGTCTGCGCCACACTGAGGTCACCAATCCATGCTCAACATTCCGGCGCCGGCGTCGTGCTACGCTAGGCCCAGCATCGCGCGCGCGTCCTGCGCGGTCGCAACGCTCGCGCCGAGGCTTTTTAGAATGCCGGCGGCGTGCGCGACCAGCTCGGCATTGGTCTTCGCAAGCACGCCCTTGGACATATAAAGATTGTCCTCCATGCCGACGCGGACATGGCCGCCGAGCAAATAGGCCTGCGCAACCATCGGGAACTCGGCGCGGCCGATACCGAAGCCGGACCAGATCGCGCCCGGCGGCAGCAGGCTGCGGGCGTAGAACATCGTCTCCGGCGTCGCGGAGAAGCCGTATTTGACACCGAGCACGAGCGAGAACAGGCCCGGCCCCTTCAGCGAGCCATCAGCGAGCATGTCGCGCGCCAGATGACAGTCGCCGGAATCGAACAGCTCGATCTCCGGCAGCACGCCCGCCGCCTTCATCCGCTCGGCCATGATCCGGACGTTGCGCGGCGTGTTGATCACGACCTCGCCGCCGGAATTCATGGTGTTGAGGTCGAGCGTGCAGATGTCGGGCTTGATGAGCTCGATATGCGCGACGCGCTTTTCAGGTTGAAGCAGCGTGGTGCCGGGGGCGGCGACACGAGGATCCTCGACCGAGGGCACGAAACGGCCGCCGGGACCAGTGGTGAGGTTGATGATGAGGCTCTTGTTGCGGGCGCGGATGCGATCCACGACATCGCGGTAGAGATCGATCTCCATCGATGGCCGCCCCGTCGCGGGATCGCGCACATGAATGTGCGCGATGGCGGCGCCGGCGTCGGCGGCTTCCAGCGCCGAGGTCGCGATCTGCTCGGGCGTGATCGGCAGGTACGGCGACTGCTCGGGCTTTGTCAGGTTGCCGGTGATGGCGCAGGTGATGATGGTTTTGCCGGTCATAAAATCAGATGATCCCCTGCTTCTTCAGCTCCTCGATCTTCCCCGCATCATAGCCGAGCTTGCCACCGAGGATTTCCTGGGTGTGCTCGCCGAGCAGCGGCGGGGCGCGGTAGGTCTCGATCGGGGTCTCCGAGAGGGTCAGCGCGTTGCGGATCAGCGACAGATCGGGCTCGAAGGGATGGTCGACCTTCACGCGCATGCCGCGCGACTGCACGTGCGGATCGGAGAACACCTGCTCGAAATTGTTGATCGGGCCCGACGGCACGCCGGCCTCCTCCAGCTTCTCCAGCCAGTACGCCACCGGCTTTTTCAGGAACAGGCCGGCGAAGATCGCCATGATCTCCTTGCCGTGCACGACGCGGTCGTTGTTCTTGATGAAGCGCGGATCGGTGGCGAGCCCGGGCTCGCCGAGCACGGCGCATGTGCGCTGGAACTGGCCGTCATTGCCGACCACCAGCATCAGTTCGCCGTCGGTGCAGCGGAACACGCCGGCCGGCATGCCGCCATTGCCCCAGGTGCCGCGGCGCGGCGGCATCTTGCCGTTGACGAGGTAGATCTGCAGCCAGTGCGACAACGAGGCGATCACGGTGTCGAACAGGCAGACGTCGATGTGCTGCCCCTGCCCGCCATTGACGTCGCGATGGTAGAGCGCCGAGAGGATGCCGATCGAGGTGTTCATGCCGGTCATGTAGTCGACGATGGAGGGGCCGACCTTCATCGGCCCCTCGCCCGGCTCGCCGTCGATATGGCCGGTGACGCTCATCAGGCCGCCCATCGCCTGGAGGATCGCGTCATAGCCGGCGCGCGGCGCGTAAGGGCCGGTCTGGCCGAAGCCGGTCACCGAGCAGTAGATGATCTTTGGGTTGATCGCCTTGATCGTCTCATAGTCGAGGCCGTAGCGCTTGAGATCGCCGACCTTGTAGTTCTCCATGAAGACGTCAGCGTCCTTGGCAAGCTCGCGGATGATCGCCTGCCCTTCCGGCTTGGCGATGTTGACGGTCACCGATTTCTTGTTGCGGTTGGCGCAAAGGTAGAACGAGTTGTTGTTGTTGGCCTTGCCCTCGGGATCGGTCAGGTAAGGCGGGCCGAAGGCGCGCGCGTCGTCGCCGGTGCCCGGCCGCTCGATCTTGATCACCTCCGCGCCGAGATCGCCCAGCATCTGGGCCGACAGGGGGCCGGCAAGCACGCGGGTGAGGTCAAGGATCTTGATGCCTGAGAGCGGCAAGGCCGACATGTAAGTTTCCTCCGGGAACTGGTGTTGGCGCGGCGGCTCGAGCCAGGCCGCGCTCCCTGCGGATACACCATTTTCGTTCCCCGAGCACTGCGCTCCAGGCATACGGCCATCCCCGCCCCGGCGGCAGCGAATTTCCGCGCCGCGAAGATAGCCTCAGGTCGCGACCGCCGCAGCCACCTGCGGCCTTCGCCGGCCGAGCAGCACCAGGATCAGCACCGTGGCGCAGGAGAACACGAAGGTGAGACCGAGCGCGCCGCGGCTGCCGAACTCGGTGAGCAGGCCGGCCAGCAGCGGCGGCGAGATCGCCGAGGCAAGATTGAGCGGCAGCGCGATCATCGACATCGCCTTGGCGAATTCCGCCTGGTCGTAGAACACCAGCGGGATCGTCGCCCGCGCCACTGCCATCGCACCACTGCCGGCGCCATAGAGCAGGATGAAGACCGCGACCGCCCAGGTCGCCCCCTCGCTCAGCATCAGGAGCAGCATGGCGACGGGCAGCGCCGTACCGGCGACGAGCCCGGTCGTGATGCCGTCCCAGCGTCCGCCGCCGAGGAAGTCGAGCCCGCGGGCGCTGACCTGGATCACGCCCAGCATGGACCCGAACGCGATCGCCTGCGCCGGCGCCAGTCCCTCCGCCCGCAGCAGCTCGATGAACACGGCGCTGAGGCCGAAATTGACGAAGGCATTGAGCGTGATCGCAGAGACCACGAGGCCGAACGTGCTGCGCGCAATCCGCGGCGCCTCCGCGCGCTTCGCCGGCGCAGCACCGTCGTCCTTCGCGACGGTCTGGCGCGGTGCTGCGAACGCATAGAGCGGCAACGACACGAGGATCAGCATCGCGGCATAGACGAGGCAGGTCCCGCGCCACCCGAGATGGCCGCTGAGGAACGACGTGGCCGGCCAGAAGATGCTGCTGGAAAGGCCCGTCACCAGCATGAGCGCGCCGATCGCGCTCTTGGCCTGCCGCCCGGCGATCTCGTTCAGCATGATATAGGCGCCGGTCGAGAGCGTGGCGCTGCCGGCGACGCCGAAGATGGTCCAGGCGGCGAAGTAGAGCACCGGCTCGCGCGCGAAGGACAGCAGCACGAATCCGGGCACGGTGAGGACCGTCCCGACCATCATGACCTTGCGCGCGCCATGCCGCGCGAATGCCTTGGCAAGCCAGGGCGCGCACAGGCCCATCGTGACATAGAGAACGGAGGTGCCCCCGAACACCGCCGGCAGGCTCATGCCGAGGTCAGCCGCAAGATCGCGCCCGACGATGGCGGGAAGCCCGATCGTCCCCCATCCAATGAGTTGGGTGATCGCCAGCACCAGCAGGACGCCGATGAGCCTGCTGTCAGATTTCAAGAACCGCATTCCAACCGTCGCCTGCCCGGCAGGCGCCGATCACGCCTGTGACGCCCGTCTTACCCGGAGACTCAGCGCGGGGGAACGCCAGCCGCCGAAATGGCAGAATGCAGCCGGGAGCATGTCAGCAGGAGGCAGTAGCCCCTACCCCGCGAGCCCGAGCAGGGATCGCGCCTCGGCCGAGGTCGCGACGCGCCGGCCGTGGCGCGCGACAGCCTCACAGGCGACGGTCACGAGCTCGGCGTTGCTGGCGGCCAGGCGCGTCTTGTCGATCCTGATATTGTCCTCGAGCCCGGTGCGGACCGCATCAGCGCCTCGCGCGAGTGCCCAGCCCATGACCTCGGCCTGGTGGCGCCCGATCCCGGCCGCGGTCCACGTCGCCTTCGGAATCAGCCGTTTCAACTCTCCCAGAAGGATGTCGAGCACGTGCTCGTCAGCCGGCATGGCGTTCTTGACGCCCATGACGAACTGCACATGCGGACGCTGGTCCATCAGCCCCGCCTCGATCAGGCGGCGAGCTCCATGCAGATGCGACAGATCGAAGATCTCGATCTCCGGCCGGATGCCATTCGTCTTCATGCCGGTGGCGAGGGTCTCGACCAGGGCGGCGCTGTTCTCGTAGACGATCGTCGGAAAGTTCACCGAGCCCGTGGACAGCGAAGCCATGTCGGGCTTCAGATAGAGCGACGATCCGCGCGCCGAGGGATCGCGGCCTCGCCCGCCGGTCGAGAACTGAACGATCATTCCCGGGCAATGCTTTTTGATGCCCTCCTGCACGAGGGCAAAGCGCTCGGGGTCGGAGGACGGCGTCTCGTCATCGTTGCGAACATGGATGTGGGCCAGCGTAGCGCTGGCCTCGAAGGCTTGTTGCGTCGATTCGATCTGTTCCGACGGCAGGATGGGCACCGCCGGATTGTCTTTCTTGCGCGGAACGGAGCCGGTGATAGCGACAGCAACGACGACGGGGTTCATCCCTTGACCTCATGATGATCGCGCTCGCGCGCAGAAGGTTCGAGTGGGCAATTACGTAATGCGTCGAGCCTGCCGCTGCAAACATCATCGCTCGCAGCGGCATGGCTCCTTACACTCTTCAGGTCGGAATTGCGGCCGCACCGCCCGCCGCCTCCGCGCGCTGCCGCTCATAATCGGCCCGCGGCATCGGCACGGCCTTGGGATTGCCGAGATCGTCGATGCTGATCCGGTAGGTTTCCCGCGCGGTGACCGCCGCCAGCGCCGCGATGACCGTGATGCCGAAAGCGATCGCCCCGACCGTCAAGGGAATGTTGGCCGAGCCGGGAGGCGCCACGGTCGCGAACAAGGCCGGGAGCAACGCGGTGATGGTCGTGCCGATGTTCTGCGAGATCGCCATTGCCGACACGCGGGTGCGGGTCGGAAACAGCTCCGGGTAGAAGCTCGGGAAGATCGCGTTGTAGCCCTGGTAGACGACGCCCCACATCAACAGCGACAGCAGGATCGCGAGCGGCACGTTTCGGATGCTGATGGCATAGAGGTAGCCGAACGCGAGCAGACCGGAGAGCAGCGCGCCCACGATGATCGGAGGCTTGCGGCCGACCTTGTCGGAGAGATGGCCGACGAAGGGAATGACGAACACGGCCAGCATGTTTCCGAGCACCGGGATCCAGAGATAGACGTCCTTGGCGAAACCGATGCCGTAGGCGGGCTGCACCGCGTAGGCCGCACCGAAGATGGTCGCAACGACGGGGATGACGTTCATCAGCGCCATGCAGATGACCCTGAGCATGTCGCGCCAGCTCAGCTTGATGGCCTGGACGATGGGCGCCCGCGGCGTTTCCCCCCGCTCGCCCTCGCGGGCAAAGGCCGGGGTCTCGTCGACTTCGCGGCGAATGATGTAGCCGGCGACGATGACGAAGAAGCTGAGCAGGAACGGGATCCGCCAGCCCCAGCTGTTGAAGGCTTCGGTCGGCATATAGGCCGCCAGCGGCAGGAACACGGCCGCCGCCAGGATCTGTCCGGCCTGCACGCCCTGGAGCGCGAAGCTCGCATAGAAGCCGCGCCGTCCGAACGGTGCGTGCTCCAGGATCATCGAGCTGGCGCCGGAGATTTCACCGGCCACGGCAAAACCCTGCACGAGGCGGAGGATGACGAGCAGGATCGGCGCCAAGATGCCGACCTGCTGATAAGTCGGCAGAAGCCCCACCGCCATGGTCGAGATGCCCATCAGGAACATGCAGACGATGAGCACGGTCTTGCGGCCATGGGTGTCGCCCCAATGTCCGAGCACGAAGGCGCCGATCGGCCGGGCCACGTAGCCGACGCCATAGGTCGCCAGCGATGCGACGATGGCAACCGTGGGATTGTCCGACGGGAAGAAGATTTGCGGGAAGATCAGCGAGGCGGCGGTGGCGTAGATGAAGAAGTCATAATATTCGAGAGCCGAACCGATCCAGCCGCTGGCAGCGGCCTTCCTGGACTGACTCGTCTGACGGGTCGCGGTCATCTCAAAATTCCTCCACTGGGTTTTTCTGACGTCCCGCTGCCGGGCTTCTTGGAGCAATTGGGCAGCACTCTCCGCCCGCTCTGCGAAAGCTTCGCGAGCGCTTGTCACTGCCGATAGGTGTCTGATTGGTCGCGACAATAGGCTATCGCTGGGCTAACACAATTACCCAGTTATGCGAGAAACCTAACATGATGTTATTTGCACGCGAAGGCTCACCCCCCACAGCATGGGCGCGGACCGACCCAACAAGCTGTTACAGAGAGATCAACTCAGGCTGATTGAAGGTATGGCGAAAGACGCCGATCAGACTCAGCTCGGCTATCAGCACACCCATTCATCGCCATTTCCGCGGCGGCTTCGGCGCGGCACCGGCCGGTTGACTGTCGTCGTGCAGTGCACGCCATCCGCGGCTTCCAGTCACACAAGACCAGCAAACGCGCAGTCAGGCAGTGTGGCCGGGATCGACCTGCTTCGGCGTCTTCTTGTCACGCTGAGGCGTCATCTTCGCCGGGTCAGGTGCGTTGGGCACACCTCGGGGGCCCAACTGATCACGCTGGATGTCGTCTTCGGACCGTGAAGGTTCGACGCCGTTCGGCTCACGAGGCTTGCTCATCATGAGCTCCTTGTTTTTTGCAGGTCCGCTGTCGGACGCCTCAAATTCCCAGCGCGTTCTCGCCGGCGTCGCGGCCGGGCACGCTGACATGGACTTCGTGGCCCTCACGCAGCGCCAGGGACGCTGCCGCGACAGCCGACTCGAATGCGGCTTCCTTGGTGGCATATCTGCTCTTGACGTCGCCGTCGTGCAGCACGCCCCATTCGTCCTGCACCGGCACAATTGTGTATTGAGCAAGGCCCATGGTCTCCTCCTCCAGCTCTTTCCAATCCGTGTCTATCGTTGCGTGAGCTGCGGGTGCGCGGCGGTCACGCGCCACACCGTGTTGCCGCTGTCGTCGGCGACCAGCAGCGCACCTGATTTGTCGATGGCGACGCCGACCGGGCGGCCACGCGCGTGGTTGTCGTTGTCGAGGAAGCCGGTCACGACGTCCTGCGCCGGGCCGCTCGGCTTGCCGTCCGCGAACGGCACGAACACGACCTTGTAGCCGTTCAGATTCTGCCTGTTCCAGCTGCCGTGCTCGCCGACAAAGGCACCGCCCCGATAGGCGCTCGGCAGGCTGGTGCCGGTGGTGAAGGCCATGCCGAGCGGCGCGACATGCGAGCTCAGCGCGTAATCAGGCACGATCGCCTTGGCGACGAGATCCGGCCGCTCCGGCTTGACGCGGGGATCGACGTGCTGGCCGTAATAGCTGTAGGGCCAGCCGTAGAAGCCGCCGTCCTTCACCGACGTCATGTAATCGGGCACGAGATCGGGACCGAGTTCGTCGCGCTCGTTCACCACCGTCCAAAGCACGCCGGTCTGCGGCTCGAAGCTGAGGCCGTTCGGATTGCGCAGGCCGCTTGCAAAGATCCGCCAGCGCCCGCTGGCGCGGTCGACCTCGAGGATGGCGGCGCGATTGTGCTCGGCTTCCATGCCGTTCTCGGTGATGTTGCTGTTGGAGCCGACGCCGGCATAGAGCTTCGAGCCATCGGGGCTCGCGACCAGACTCTTGGTCCAGTGGTGATCGATCGGACCGCCCGGCAGCTCCGTCAACACCGTGCCCTGCGCGGTGATCTTGGTGTCGCCTTCCGTGTAGGGATATCTGACGATCGCGTCGGTGTTGGCGACGTAGAGGTCGTTGCCGACCAGCGCGACGCCGAAGGGCGAATTGAGGTGATCGAGGAAGACGCTCTGCGCATCAGGCACGCCGTCGCCGTTGGTGTCGCGCAACAGCGTGATGCGATTGCTCGGTCCGGTATCGCCGCCCGATGTCGCCCAGGACTCGACATAACCCATCACGATTTCCTTGGGCCGCTTGATCGGCGCGGATTTCGGCGCCTTGGATTCCACCACCAGCACGTCGCCATTCGGAAGCACGTAGAGGAAGCGCGGATGCTGCAGGCCGGTCGCAAAGGCCTTGGCCTGGAGCCCCTGCGCAACAGTCGGCGTCTCGTCCTTCTTCCAGCCGACGATGCGCGCGATGTGCATCGGCGGCAGCAGATATTGCTGGATGTCGGGCAGTTTTGGATTGGCGCCGATCTGCGCCTTGGGATCGCCGCTGCCGTCATTGCACCCCGCGAGGCACAGCAGCGACGAGCATACAAGCGCGTGGGCAATTGAGAATTTCATCGCGCAACTCCTACGCCGTGGCGGTACACCATGGCCCAGCCGAGCCAACCAGTGACGGGCAGGATCAGCACGGTGATCGCCGAGAGGATGAGCCCGGTCGGCCACACCGAGGTCCAGGCATCGCGCGTGTGGATCAGCAGGTTGAAAATCGCCAGGATCAGTGCCACGGCGTTGCCGATCAGATGCGGCCAGGCCGGCGGCTGTGCCCGCACCAGGCGGTTGCCGAGGAAATCGGTCAGGCCCGCGATCGCCGCCAGCACGCCGAAGACGACGCCGAACAGCAGAAGCCAGGCGGAGAAATCCGCCCACATGATCTCGGCGCTGACGACATAGGCGATGTCGGTCAAGAGCGCGCCGATGAAGCACGCAATCGGGATCGGCACCAGCATTGGATGAATTGGATGGCCTGCGATTTGCGCGGTGGAGCGCACGCGCACAGCTTCTTGCACGGTTGGCCTCATGTGGCTTTCGCCCTGCCCGACCGGCCAACTCGTGCTTGCAGCGAAGGTTCCTACACCTGCGCAGTCATGCCAGGCCGGCCAGATAGGCCGCATAGGCGCGCTTCAAGCCATCGTGAAGCGAGGTGGTCGCGCGCCAGCCGAGCCCATTGAGGCGGCCGACGTCGAGCAGCTTGCGCGGCGTGCCATCGGGACGCGAGGTGTCGAAGCTGATCTCGCCGCTGTAGCCGACGATCTCGGCTACGACACGCGCGAATTCGGCGATGGCAATGTCCTCGCCGGTGCCGATGTTGATGAGCTCAGGCCTCGAATAGGTCTTCATCAGGTGCACGCAGGCATCCGCCATGTCGTCGACAAAGAGGAACTCGCGCCGCGGCGTGCCGGTGCCCCAGACTACGACATTCGTCGCGCCGGACACTTTCGCCTCGTGGAAGCGGCGGATCAGGGCGGCGACCACGTGGCTCATCTCAGGATGATAGTTGTCGCCGGGGCCGTAGAGATTGGTCGGCATCACGCTGATGAAATCGCTGCCATACTGGCTGCGATAGGCCTCCACCATCTTGATGCCCGCGATCTTGGCAATCGCATAGGGCTCGTTGGTCGGCTCCAGCGGGCCGGTCAGCACGGAATCCTCGCGCAGCGGCTGAGGCGCCAGCTTCGGATAGATGCAGGACGAGCCCAGAAACATCAGCTTCTCGGCGCCGTTCTGGTGCGCGGCATGGATCACGTTGGCCGCGATCGCTATGTTGTCGTAGATGAACTCGGCGCGCAGCGTGTTGTTGGCGACGATGCCGCCAACCTTGGCGGCGGCAAGGAAGATCACCTGCGGCCGCACGCGCGCGAACCAGTCGAACACGGCGGCCTGGTTGCAGAGATCGAGCTCGCGGCGGTCCACCGTGACGAGCCTCGCATCGCGCACGGTCTCGAGCCGGGTCAGGCCGATGTCGGGCTCGTAGCGCGGCACGCGGGCAAGACCGGAATCGACCACGATGCGGACGCCTTCGATGGTGAGCGAGGTTTCCGCGATCGAGGTCGCCAGCACGACCTTGCGCGTGCCCTTCCGCGCCGGCGCGATGGCGCGATCCTGCACGGCGGCGTCGAGCGCGCCGAACAGCGGCACGATCTCGATGGAAGCGTCCTGCACGCGCTCGCCGAGGAAGTTCTGGGTGCGGCGGATCTCGGCGGCGCCCGGCAGGAAGGCCAGCACCGAGCCGCTATCGGCGCGGAGCGCGGAGGCAATCGCATCCGCCATCTGCCGCTCGACCGGCGCGTCCGCCTTGCGGCCGAGATAGCGCGTTTCGACCGGAAACGCCCGGCCCTCGCTCTCGACGACAGGCGCCTCGCCGAGCAGCTTGGCGACGCGGGCGCCGTCGAGCGTTGCCGACATCACGAGGATGCGCAAGTCTTCGCGCAAGCCGAGTTGCGCATCGCGGGCCAGCGCGAGGCCCATGTCGGCATCGAGCGAACGCTCGTGGAATTCGTCGAACAGGATCGCGGCAACGCCTGAGAGCTCGGGATCGTCGAGGATCTGGCGGGTGAAAATGCCTTCGGTCACGACCTCGATGCGCGTGGCGCGAGATATCTTCGAGCCGAAGCGGACGCGGTAGCCGACGGTCTCCCCAGTGCGCTCGCCGAGCGATTTGGCCATGCGGTCGGCGCTGGCGCGCGCGGCGATGCGGCGCGGCTCTAGCACGATGATCTTCTTATTCTGCGCCCAGGGTGCGTCGAGCAGCGCCAGCGGCACGCGCGTGGTCTTGCCGGCGCCGGGCGGCGCCACCAACACGGCGGCGTTATGCGCCTCCAGCGTGCGCGAGAGGTCGTCGAGCACGGCATCGATCGGGAGGGGGGTGTCGAAGGTGCGAGGCAAATAGCTTTATCCGTTCGTCATGCCCGGGCAAAAGCGCGAAGCGCGTCTTCGCACAAAAGTCCCGGGCGTCCACGTCTTGGATTAGAAAACAGACGTGAATGGCCGGGACAAGCCCGGCCATGACGGAATTATGCACTGTCGTGGGAGCGTCAGCCCTGCACCGGCGGACGCCCGACGCTCTCGTAGGTGAAGCCCGCGGCCTCCATCTCTTCCGGGCGATAGACGCCCGACGCTCTCGTAGGTGAAGCCCGCGGCCTCCATCTCTTCCGGGCGATAGATATTGCGGAGGTCGACGACGATGGGCTGTGCCATGGCGCTCTTCAGCCGGTCGAGGTCGAGCGCGCGGAACTGCACCCATTCGGTGACGATGACGACCGCGTCGGCGCCTTGCGCGCACGAATAGGCGTCCTCGCAATAGGTGATGCTGGGCAGCTCACCCTTGGCCTGCTCCATGCCGACCGGGTCGAACGCCTTGACCGTCGCACCCATATCGATCAGGCCGGTCACCAGCGGGATCGACGGCGCATCGCGCATGTCGTCGGTGTCGGGCTTGAAGGTGAGGCCGAGCACCGCGATGGTCTTGCCGCGCAACGAACCGCCGAGCGCCTGGCTGACTTTGCGCGCCATCGCGCGCTTGCGGTTCTCGTTGACCGCCAGCACGGACTCGACGATGCGCAGCTGCACGTCATGGTCCTGCGCGATCTTGATCAGCGCCTTGGTGTCCTTCGGGAAGCACGAGCCGCCGAAGCCGGGACCGGCATGCAGGAACTTGGTGCCGATGCGGTTGTCCAGGCCAATGCCGCGCGCGACCTCCTGGACGTTGGCGCCGGCCTTTTCGGACAGGTCTGCGATCTCGTTGATGAAGGTGATCTTGGTCGCGAGGAACGCGTTCGCGGCGTATTTGATCATCTCCGCGGTGCGGCGCGCGGTGAACATCAGCGGCGCCTGGTTCAGCGACAGCGGGCGATAGATGTCGCCCATCACCTTGCGGCCGCGCTCGTCGTTGGTGCCGACCACGATGCGGTCGGGGAACTTGAAGTCGCGGATCGCCGCGCCCTCGCGCAGGAATTCGGGGTTGGAGGCGACGACGACGTCAGCGTTCGGATTGGCCGCGCGGATGATGCGCTCGACCTCATCGCCGGTGCCGACCGGCACGGTCGACTTGGTCACCACCACGGTGAAGCCGGACAGCGCCTGCGCGATCTCCTTCGCGGCGGCATAGACATAGGACAGGTCGGCGTGGCCGTCGCCGCGGCGCGAGGGCGTGCCGACCGCGATGAACACGGCGTCGGCCTCGGCGACCGGCTTCGACAGATCGGTGGTGAAGTCCAGCCGCTTGGCCTTGACGTTGTTCGCAACCAGCTCGTCCAGCCCGGGCTCGTAGATCGGGATCTCGCCGCGATGAAGGCTAGCGATCTTCTTCTCATCCTTGTCGACGCAAGTGACGTCGTGACCGAAATCCGCAAAGCAGGCCCCGGATACCAGTCCCACATAACCCGTGCCGATCATCGCGATTCGCATGAAAAACCCTCAGCATCTTGTCGACGGGCACGCCGGTCCAGCGCGAGACCACCTGCGCGATGTGGTTGGCGGTGACGGCTTCCTCCACCATTTCGCCGGAGTTCTCCTTGGCCTCGATCTCGGCAAGCTGCTTCTCGAGTTGTGGAATGCGGCCATAGGCCAGCTCGCCCGCCTTCTGGAATTCGCCGCGTCGCTGCGCATTGGCGAGTTCGACGCGCAGCCCATCGAGCTCGGCCTTCAGCTTCTGGGCGTTCACGAGCTTGCTCTTCTCAGCGCTCCAGCGCGCCGTCAGCGCCGCGGCCTTCTCCTCGAGATCGGCGAGCTCCTTCTCCAGCGACTGCAGCCGAGTCTTGGAGCCGGGATCGCTTTCCCTCTTCAGGGCTTCCTGCTCGATTTTCAGCCGGACAATTTCCCGATCCAGCGAATCCAGTTCTTCCGGCTTGGAATCGACCTGCATCTTCAGCCGCGCTGCGGCCTCGTCCATGAGGTCGATCGCCTTGTCGGGGAGGAAACGGTTGGTGATATAGCGGTGCGAAAGCGTCGCAGCCGCAACCAGCGCGGAATCGGTAATGCGCACACCGTGGTGCTGCTCGTACTTGTCCTTCAACCCCCGCAGGATCGAGATGGTGTCCTCGACCGAGGGCTCGTTGACGAAGATCGGCTGGAACCGCCGCGCCAGCGCGGCGTCCTTCTCGACGTGCTTCTGATACTCGTCGAGCGTGGTCGCGCCGATGCAATGCAGCTCGCCGCGGGCGAGTGCGGGCTTGAGCAGGTTGGACGCGTCCATCGCACCATCACCCTTGCCGGCGCCGATCAGCGTGTGCATCTCGTCGATGAACAGGATGAAATTGCCCTCGCTCGCGGTGACTTCCTGCAGCACGGACTTCAGCCGCTCCTCGAACTCACCGCGGTATTTCGCGCCGGCGATCAGCGCTCCGAGGTCGAGCGCGAGCAGCTTCTTGTCGTGCAGGCTCTCGGGCACGTCGCCATTGACGATGCGCAGCGCGAGCCTTCAGCGATGGCCGTCTTGCCGACGCCGGGCTCGCCGATCAGGACCGGATTGTTCTTGGTCCGGCGCGACAGCACCTGGATGGTGCGGCGGATTTCCTCGTCACGGCCGATGACCGGATCGAGCTTGCCGTCGCGCGCGGCCTGGGTCAGGTCGCGGGCATATTTCTTCAGCGCGTCATAGGCATTCTCCGCGGTCGCGGAATCCGCCGTGCGGCCCTTTCGCAGGGATTCGATCGCAGCATTCAGGTTCTGCGCGGTAACGCCGCCCTTCACCAGGAGCTGGCCCGCCTCGCTGTTCTTGTCCATGGCGAGGCCAAGCAGGAGACGCTCAACCGTGACAAAGCTATCGCCGGCCTTCTCGGCTGCCTTTTCAGCGGCGTCGAAGGCTCGCGCGAGTTCGGGAGCAAGATAAACCTGCCCGGCGCCGCCGCCAGAGACCTTAGGCAGCTTGTTCAGGGCGTCCTCGGTCGCCTTCAGGATTGCGCGGGAATTGCCGCCGGCGCGGTCGATCAGACCGCCAGCAAGGCCCTCGCTGTCATCAAGCAGGACCTTCAGCAGATGCAGCGTGGAAAACTGCTGATGACCTTCTCGCATCGCCAGCGACTGCGCCAATTGGATGAAACCGCGCGAGCGCTCGGTATATTGTTCAATATTCATCGTCGTCTTCCCTCGGCGTGCCGCCACGCCCCCGAAGTGCGATCAGCAATAGGAGGGTACCGGCTTCTCGCTCGATCGCGGTCAAAGTATTGAAGATCCACGATCTGCTCGCCAACCGCACGCCGTTTAGCGAATGATGCGTAGAGGCACGCATACCGCATGCTCTTTGGGTTTCCGCAAGCTCGCACTGACATTTGTCAACTCGCCGAGCGGCTTTCCGTCGTCGGCGCTAAAGGCTACCGCGACAGTTTGACCGGTGCCCTAGCTATCCGCGCCAGCTAACCGCTCGGGCAGCGCGTCTCACCCGCAGCCGGCTCGCATCGCTCAAGACGTTTGCCAATCTCGCCGCTCGAACGCTACAATCGTAGCGCATAGTCCTTCGACGTACTCTGACTCGACGTCGCGTGCGCCCATTCCTTTCTGTTGGCTCGATCGAGAATAAGAGATGATTGACGCACGCCTTCCTCGGCTGATCACAGAAGGCTCGTTAATGAGGTAAAGCTGGCTCGCGCAGAGCCCGTGGCCACGACCCCATAATCGGCCGGAGACGCACCACAATCCGGGCCTGATAGATGCCTGTTTTAGGATGCTTCCAAGGACATGACATCGCAAGGGACATTGTACCACCGTTTTGTACCAAAACCGTAGCGCTAAGCCGTTGAAGGTCGCGAATGACCCTCGGACCTAAATCGGACATATGCCGCCTTGTGAAAGGCTGATTTGCTGGTCGGCAGCAAAACGAAAATCAGGACGCAAAACCGTGACCACCTCTATCGAGGATCCGGTCGCGAACGCAGCCAGCGTCACCCTTGGTTTGCGTCACGAGGAACAGGCCTTCGAAGTGCTCGCGCAGCTGTTCGAACAACTGCCGTTTGCCGTCTATCTTTGTGACCGGGACGGTCTCGTTCTTCGATACAATCGCCGCGCCGCCGAACTATGGGGCCGGTCGCCTAAAATCGGCGATCCTAATGAACGGTTTTGCGGATCGTATCGAATGTTCCGCCCGGACGGCAGTCTTCTCCCGCACCATGAATGCCCCATGGCAGATGTGCTGCGCACAGGTGTTGCCGTGCGCGAACAGGAAGTACACATTGAGCGACCGGACGGCTTGCGTCGCATTGCGCTCATCGATATCGACGTAATCAAGGATAGCGATGGAAACATTGTCGGCGCGGTCAACTGCTTCCAGGATATTACGGAGCGCAAAAGTGGTGAGGAGGCCGCGATACGGCTCGCCGCTATCATCGAATCAAGCGACGACGCGATCGTCAGCAAAGATCTCGATGGCACGATAATGAGTTGGAACGGCGGCGCGCAGCGCATTTTTGGCTATCTGGCCGAGGAAGTCATCGGCAAGCCGATTACGATTCTGATCCCCCCGGATCGCCACAACGAAGAAGCCGCAATTCTTGAGCGCCTCCGCAGAGGCGAGCGCATTGATTCTTACGAAACCGTTCGCCGGCGTAAAGACGGAAGTCCAGTAGATATTTCCTCACAGTGTCGCCCTTGAAGGATAAGGATGGCAGAGTCATCGGCGCGTCAAAAATCGCGCGAAACATCACCGAACGATTGTATGCACAACGGGCACTGCGCGAAAGCGAGTCGAGGCTGCAGGCGGCGGTCGATCTGGTAGGCCTGTCTGTCTATTCCTGGGATTTGTCGGCTGGTACGGTCGAATGGGACGAGCGTACCAAGGCGATCTGGGGGCTGCCTCCCGAAGCGGAAGTCGACCTCGCTCTCGCCCGCTCGGCCATCCACCCGGATGACCTTCCCCGCCTTGATGCGAGCATCGCACGGGCCAACGATCTGCAGGGCGCAGGCATATTTCACGTCGAGTTTCGCGTTATCGGCATTAGTGATGGGCTCGAACGCTGGGTTTCGAGCTGCGGCAAGACCACTTTTGTGGACGGTAAGGCCCGGGGGGGTCGTTGGAGCCGTTCGCGAGATCACCCGGGAGAAGCACGCCGAGATGCGTCTGCGCGAAAGCGAAGCGCGGCTGCAGGCCGCCGTCGATCTCGTGAAGCTCGGCCGCTTTGCATGGAATCCGCAAACCAATGAATTGCAATGGGACGACACGCTGAGGGCAATGTGGGGCGTGGCTGCAGGCGCGCCTGTCGATTACGAGGTGTGGAGGTCCGGCGTGCATCCAGACGATCTCGCGCGCGTCGAGGCTGCGATCCAGCGGTGCACCGATCCACGGGGCGATGGAGTCTACGAAATCGAATATAGGGTGGTCGGAAAAACGGACGGTGTGGAACGCTGGATCGGGACGCGTGGGCAGACCAATTTCGAGAACAACGTGCCGGTTTCGTTTTTCGGCGTCGCTCTGGAGGTCACCAATCGCAAACTTATTGAAAGAGGACTCGAGCGCCGCGTTGAATACCGGACGCGCGAACTGGCGGAGGCCAACCGGGAGCTGCGCTCTCAGATGGAGAAACGGGAGTTCGCCGAAGCCGAGGTCCAGCAGCTGCAGCGGCTCGATGCGGTCGGACAGATCACATCAGGCATAGCACACGATTTCAACAACCTGCTCAGTGTCGTGCTCACCAATGCGCGTCTGCTTTCCCGCACAGTGCAAAGACCTGACGAGCAGGAAGGCATCGAATTGATCCGAACCGCTGCTGATCGGGGCGCGAAGCTCATTGCGCAACTCCTTGCCTTTTCGGGCCAACAGCGGCTTGAACCGCATGAGGTCGATCTAAACAGCAAGCTCGTCGGGATGCTCAATCTACTCAGCGTCACCTTGGGCGGCACGGTGCAACTCAAAAGGACGCTTGCTCCGGATCTCTGGCCCGCTTTGATCGATCCAATCCAAATCGAAATGATCGTTCTCAACCTTGCCATTAACGCCAAGGATGCGATGCAGCCGGGCGGCACGCTCACTCTCGAGACGTTCAACACCGTTATCGAAAGCGAGCCCGTCCGGCCGGAAGAGCCGTCGCCCGGAGACTACGTGGGTCTCGCCGTCAAGGACACCGACACCGGTATCCCAGACCACGTGCTGCCGCTTGTGTTCGAGCCCTCTTCACGACGAAAGAGCCGGGGAAGGGTTCAGGCCTCGGATTGGCGCAAGTCTTCGGTTTTGCCAAACAATCCTGTGGTGGCGTGCGTCTTGAGACGGGGCCTCGGTCAGGGTACGGCGGTTACGATCTTCTTGCCGCGCGCTTGGGTCGACCTTTCTGATGACCAGGCGGACTTCGTTGATGCGAGCAACGGTCCGCAGACTATGACGGGATTGCGTGTTCTGGTCGTGGATGACGACAAGGCTGTCCTCAAGTCCACGGTCAGGATGCTCGAGTTTCTCGGATATGCAACGGCGTCAGCGGAGAGCGCCAATGAAGCGCTCCGGCTGCTCGCAGGGAATCAAACAATAAATATCGTTCTCGCGGACTTCGCGATGCCGGAAATGAGCGGCGGTGAGCTTGCGAAAGTGATCTGCGCGATGCGGCCAACTTTGCCAGTCATCCTCATGACCGGCTATAGCGATCTAGACCTCCTGAAGGAACTCAAGGACTCGCGAATAATCTTGAAACCCTTCACGGAAGATGACTTGGTTAACACGATCGACGCTGCACTTAAATAGTGCGAGCTTCCGATATCAGTTGTTGGCCCATCGCGTCGTTTCGCTGCAAGCGGAATTTGATCGCGACCGGAGCACAGCGGAGTCCCGCTAGACTTCAGCTCGGCAGCTTTATGGGTTCACGGCTTAGGTCTCCCTTATGAGAAAGAGGCCGCCGACTGAGGCGGCCCCTACAGGTCTACTCAAGTGATAGACCTTTACCTACCCAAGGCCCTATTGATTACTTGCTTTGCTTCCTGCAATGCTGGTGAAACGCTAGTGGCTCGAATGTTCAAGGCCACCCAATCAATCTCCGGCAGCGTCGGGTTTGTCCGATAAATCGCGGCGTACCAAAGGGCGGGGTTGTTCGCGACCTGGATTTCGTAGCCGCGAAAGGTCTGATGTTCGGTATGCATATGAACTCTCCAAACGCCCCGCTCAGAACATGAGGTTTGGGCGGCGACCGGCAAGGGGCCAACAATTAAATTAGAAAGGGGGCCACCACCTAAACAGGGGTGGGAAAGGTGTCACCCCGCAAGGCGCGTGTGATCAGGCGGCCGAGTGTGTCAATCTGATGCGGGAAAGCGTGCCGGAATATTGACGGCCGTCATGGCGCATCGACGCTCAATCGAGAGTCTTGCGGGCATCCTGGAGCGACGATGCACGAGGTCGGCCGACCACTCTTGGCGGGCCGGCAGGTGACCTCCCATTTCTCTCGTGCTCACGACCACACCTAGACGCGCCCTGCTCCGAACAAGAGGTCATGATGGAGTCCAGAGGACCGGATGGCACAATAGGGATCCCGGGAGGCACTAGCGAATGGCACCGAGTCCATGAACACCACAGCCAAGAACAGAACGCAAATGGGTCGGACGGATTTCGTGCATTCGAATGCAGGCCATCCGCACCCCTTCCCTGCGATCGCTAGCTCTTTCGCAGGGAGTGATTGAAACCTCAACCTTGCGAGGCGTCCATGCCGAAAAAAGAGCCCTACATCAGGTTGCCGCATCGCGCGGTCGTTTTTGTCGGAGACGGCAGCAAGGCCCTTATTCTTCTCAATGAAGGGGATGGTCTAAAACCACACCTTGTAGTCCAACAGGCGTTTGAAGATGAGAACCCGCCGACTCACGAGCAAGGATCGGACAAGCCCGGACGAGCTCTGTCTGCCACCGAGCCGAACCGCAGCGCGATGGAGCAGATGGACTGGCATGACATCGAGAAGCATAGGTTCGCGCGCACCGTCGCAGGTGCTCTGGATCGCCTTCTGGGAGAGCTACAAACAGAGCGTCTTGTAATCGTAGCACCGCCGCGAACACTCGCAGACCTGCGTCGATCACTTTCTCCCACAGTCCAAAAGTCTATTGTTGCGGAGCTTGCAAAGGACTTGACCGGCCTAAGCGTCAACGACATCTCGCAATATCTCGCCGCCCGATCGTAGCTGGTTCATATTGCTGGCCGGCGTTCCCGCCGCTCCCGAACTGAATCTTAGATGCCTTTCGCCTCTGGCGCGCCGTGGCGCGGCATTATTGCCGCTGCTCGCGGCTGCCGTTTCATGGCCTTATCGGTGCTTGACGGTCGATCATGGATGTTCCGCCCTCCGCAATTTCGCGCTGTACCGGGTGATGTTCCCGCTGCTCATCGGCGTCGTGTTGTTGGCGCTAATGTTCTACAGCACGACGAACGGCTGGCCGTGGCACCGGGGCAGCGAGCCGAATACCGTCTGCCGGTTGCGGTCAAATGAATTGATAGCGAAGGATTGCCGTCAATGGAGCGCGCTCCGGCAATTGTTCTCGTGATGCGGCCAATACCCTTGCCCCGGTGCATAGCGCGCGCCGTGCCACCTCGTCGACGACGCTGTAGACCTCCGCATCATCGGAAGCGGCATAAGTCACGCTGCCGTCGATATCGCTCACGAGCCCTGGCACGACGGCGTCGAAGTCGACGAGCAACTGCTCGATCGCACCTGCGGTTGCTGCGTGGGCTGCGTAAGAAACATCCGTTGTGCCGCGCCGCGGCTTCAACTCGTCATACCGCGCGATCAAGTCCCTGATTTCCCGCGCGGTCGAACGATCGAGGATCGGGATCGCCTGATCCTGTAGCACGGGGTCGGTAGATCGGTCAGGATTTCCCTCTATAACTTCTTCGGATAACTCCGGATAGTCGCAGATCGCACGGAACATCGAAGCCAGCGGCTCGGTGGCGGCGAGGATGAGCGGCGCCGTATGTCCGCGTAATGTATCGCGGACGGCGTGATCCACCTTCTCAACATATTGGTGCAAGAGCACCTTCTCGCCCTCACGGTTCTGCAAATGTCCGCGCGGCGCGCGGACATGGAATGATGGACGTTGCGTTGCCTCTTCCGCATTCTTTGGCAATCCTGGCACCCATACCCGCGACGGCGGGAAATTGGCAAAGACGTGAACGAGCCGGACGCTCTCTTCCGCAAGTGCAAGCACGAAAGCATCGTGCCGCGAGGTCATCGCCCGCAACAGCGGCGTCAGGTGCAAACGATCCGCGACCTCGGCGAGCAGCTTTGGCGCTTCCGCCAGACGGAAGGTGCGCAAGGTTTCAGGCAGCGCGAGCACCGCAAGTCCGTTACCCTGATGATTCCAGAACGAGAGAGCCTCGTCCGGCTTCGCCCGCTGGCGCTGCCGGACCTTGCCTTGATCCGGGTCATGTTGGCCGCCCGCCAACTGCTCGAAGCGCTGTTCGAACGCTTCGATCACACGCTTGTCGGCGCCAGCGTCGCGCAATTGCGCGAGCGCCTGCTTCGCCAAATCCTTGAACAGCGTACGATTCGCCTCGGCCTTCTCGCCAAGGCGCGACGTTGGCATGTACAGGGAAACACAGAACTGGGCCCTTAGCTGCGCTAGATCCCTGAACTCTGCCACGGTTGGTAGATCGATGTGAAGCATCGGGTCCTCAAGGGTGCCGGTAAACACAATGCAGATTCTCGCGATATCATCGCCGAATGACATTGACGATCGTCAATCACGGAAGCTGCTTGAGCGCTCAAGCAGATGCGCCGCAGGCAGCCAATCCGATCAGGGTATAACCCCAGGCCAGCAAACCCCAATCGCGCATCGACTTGCGCGCCGGTGCCGAGCCTTTTCTCAGGCGGAATGGCGCAGAGCCAGATGCTCACCGGTCCCAGCACGTAGTAATCGTAGGCCAGCCTGTCATGGTCGTGAGGCCGCCGATGATCCAGACACGTCACCGCCGAACCGCGGTCCGTTCAGTGCGACATGAAGACCGGAACCGTCATCGACTTCAAAATGGCGCGGGTGACGCCGCCGAGAATGATTTCGCGCAGCTTGGCATGACCATAGCCACCCATCACGATCAGGGTTCCGGACGCATCCGCGACATGAGACAGGATCGCGTCTGCCACGTCGACATCCGGTGCCGGTATGATTTCGATCTCGACCTTGACGTCGTGGCGCGCCAAGTGGCTTGCCATTTCGACCCCGCGAATCTCGGTGTCCTCATTCTTCGTCTTGTCGTTCTCGATGATCAGCAGATCACTCTGGTTCGCCCTCGCCAGCAGTGGTAGCGCATCGTTGATTGCCCGCGCCGCCGCGCGGCTGCCGTCCCAGCAGCATACCACGCGGTCGAGCTTCAATCCGTTCTTGTCGATGTATGGCACGACGATGACTGGACGTCCCGACTCGAAGAGCGCGCTCTCGATCATGTCGTCACTGGCTACCCCGTCTGGGCTGGACTGAAGAAATATGCTGAGATCGAAGCGCCGGGCGATCGCCGCAAACAGTGTGGGCGCCTCCGCCCCCACGGTCCTGACGAGACGATGTTCCGCCGACAGCAGGCGGCTCCTTGCGGCCTCGTCAAACCTCCTGATTGCTGCCTCGGCGGCTTTCTTGCTCTCCTCCACCATCATTGCGACGATATTAGGCGGAATCTCCAGCATCACGTAGCCTGGGAAGTCCGGCGCATAAGCAAAGGCAACGCCTGCAATGTGAGCATCGAACGCTTCCGCAACCGTGATCGCGAACTGGCGCGCCCGGTCGCGTGAAACGTCATGCTCCAGATTGACGACGATATCCTTGATCATCGAGAAGTTTCCTCTACGTCCGGCACACGCTTTCGGCATCAGTAGCAATCCTCGCCGCGACGAACGTGCCAGCCCCATCCATTCCAGAAACGTTCACGCCGGAGGACACAGCCCAGTCCGTGCTGACTGGCTCGTACCCATAGTAACAACGCGGCGCGGCGAGTGTGGCGTCGATCAATGCGCCCGCCGCCAAGCCGCCCTCTACAACGGGAGCGACGGGAAAGCCTGATGCCATCGCGCCTCTGCCACGGTCGGGGAAATGGCAGCGCCTATCGCCAACGTGGCGGCCGCCGCGATCGTGATCAGGCTGTTCTTCATCACAGAGTTCCACCTGTTTTGCCGCAACAGATCCGGCTCCGCGGCATCTTCACATCATCATGCCGCCCCTACCCTGACGGTTATCAATTGAATTTCCCGGAATCGGCCCATGCTTGTTAAGTCCTCCTGTAGAGCGGAGTATTCTTCGTGAAAAATGAAAGCACATCGAGGCGGGATTTGCGCCGCACGGCGGCAGCGGTGGACACGTCCCAATGGCCGCAGGTACGGCTATCCGGTACCGATCGACTGGAAACCTTCAGTGATGGCGTACTCTCGATAACAATAGCGCTGCTCGTCGCCGAAATTGTCCGGCCCGAACATGCGCCCGGTCAACTCCTGACCAGGCTGGTCGAGCAATGGCCCAGCTACATCGCGTTCCTCGCGTCATTTTTTTACACGGGAGTCATCTGGCTCAATCATCGCGCGGTGTTTTCCCGCGTGCGCTACTGCGACCGCGGCCTGCATCTTGCCAATCTGTTTCTGCTGCTGACATCCGGGCTCATCCCGTTCCCGACCGCGATCCTTTCGTCCTCGCTGCAGACCGGCAATGATTTTGATGCGAGGATCGCCGTCGTGCTCTATGCCGCTATTGCCGGCAGCATGTGCCTGGCGTGGCTCATCTTGTTTCACGTTCTGAGCATTCATCCCTGGCTCGTCGAGCACCACATCGGTTCTGATTTCTTTCCCAAGGAACGGTTGCGCGCCATCCTTGGCGTCGTCTGCTACACGGTGGCGGGCGTCGCGGGGCTGTCGATGCCGAAGCTCGCTTTGGTTATCTTCCTGGCGCTGCCCGTCTTCTACGGGATCACCAGCGAAGGCCTCACGGAGACCCGGATACGCTTGCAGTTTGGCAAGGCCCAGCGCGAGGCTGCGATCAAGCGCGTTGCAGACCCCGCCTAATAGCTACCATGGCTTTTTTGACTGTCCCTTCCTTAGGTCTGCGCCGCCGCTAGCCAGTCCTGCCAGATTACCGGATCGACCGCGCCAGGTGGCTACGTTGACGCCCGTCAAGGCGCGCACGCATTGATCGCGGCATTAAACCTCTCGGGTACGGCGACCGGGAAGGGAGCGCAAGATGTCAAGGACAGTTGCGGACGTTCTGGTTGGCGCACTCGAACAGATCGGCGTCAAACACATCTTCGGCTTGATTGGCGACTCACTCAATCCGCTTGCCGATGCCGTGCGCCGCAGCAAGGTGGAATGGATCGGCGTCAGGCACGAGGAAGGCGCGGCGCTGGCAGCTGCGGGACAAGCAAAGTTGACCGGGCAGCTCGCGGTGTGCGCGGGCACGACGGGTCCAGGCAGCAACCATCTTGTCGCCGGCCTCTATGAGGCTTGCCGCGATCACGCTCCAGTGCTGGCGCTCTCAGGCGATATGCCGCGCAAATTCCATGGCACCGACTACATCCAGACCACCGAGCCCGATCTCCTGTTCCGGGACGTCTCGCTTTACACCGAAACGATTGCGTCCGCGGCGCAGGCCGGAGCAGTGATCCATCAGGCGATCGCGGCAGCCTATGCAGGGCCTGGTGTCGCGCATCTGACGCTCCCGCAGGATGTGTTGGCCACGAAGGCCGAGGGCAGTGTTGCCAGCATCGCCACCCTCCAACCGCGGCCGGAGTTTGCAGCAAACGAGCATGACGTTGCCGAGATGGCGCGCCGAATCGATGCCGTCGACCGCATCGTGATCATGTGCGGCGCCGGCTGCCGCGGTGCGACCGAAGAACTGCGGAAGCTCTCTGACCGCCTTAAGGCACCGCTGGTTCATTCGTTTCGTGGCAAGGAGTTGATGGCCTATGACGATCCCCGCTGGATGGGCGGACTGGGCATCATCGGGACCAAGCCGGTCTACGAAGCGGTGCGGGATTGTGAGCTCTTGCTGATGGTCGGTACCGACTATCCTTATTCCAACTTCCTGCCCGACAAAGAAAAGGTGATTCAGGTCGACGTGCGACCGCAAGTTCTGGGCAGGCGCGCGCCGACGACGCTTGGCGTCACCGGCTCTGCGCGGCCGACGCTGGCGCTGCTGCTCGCCGAGGTCGCCCCAAAAACCGATGGCCTGTTCTGGGACCTGGTTACGCGAAAACGACGGAAATGGGACGAGATGCTCGACAAGCAGGCCGACCTGCGCCGCAGCAAGGACAAGCTTCATCCACAGGTGGTGGCGCGCGCAGTCAGCGATCTCGCCAACCCCGATGCGATCTTCGCTCTAGACACCGGGCTGAATACGCTGTGGTCTGCCAACTGGATTCGTCAGACCGGCTCGCAGCGGATTCTCGGCTCCTTCAACAATGCTGCCGTCGGGACGGCCCTTGGGCAGGCCAACGGCGTGCAGGCCCTGGAACGCTCGCGGCAAGTGATCGCGCTGATCGGTGACGGGGGCTTCAACATGCTGATGGGCGAATTCCTCACGGCAGTCCAACATAAGCTGGCAGTCAAGGTCGTCATCTACAACAATTCATCGCTCGGCCTAATCAAGCTCGAGGCCGAGAGCGTCGGTCTCGTGCCGTTCCGCCAGGCGATCGAATTTCCTAATCCGGATTTTGCCGCGCTGGCGCGGGCCTGCGGAGGGCACGGCTTCCCGGCAAAGAATCCGGCGGAACTGATGTCGGCGCTGCCGGAGGCATTTGCCGCCGAAGGGCCAGCAATCGTGGACGCCGTCGTGCTCGCTGACGAGATGCCGAACGTGCCCCATGTTGATTTGGAGCAGGTCGGGCACTTTGCGCTCGCCAAGATCAAGGAGGCGGTTCTCGCCGTAACGGGCGGTTGATGCGATCGAACACTCTTTGCATTGGTCGTCTGCTCGAGCGAGACCGCCTTTGACGATTGTCAGTGAGGTCGGCTCTTAGTGTGACCAGCATCATACCGGAGGCTCCGTTTGCAAGAGCCGGCCGTTACATCGGCGGTCCTGAATTCGGACCCACTGACAGCGGCGCAGACGCGACCATAATTGATGACTGTCAACGCGCTCGCCGCGCATCGTATTTAATGGATATCCCATGTTGGCTCAGCCTCGGTAGCACTTGCGAAGAAACCTTGCTCTGGTTCGAAGTAAACGGGAGGAAGACATGGCGCGGCCAATTAGCGGGATTAGTACGCCACTGCACCCGTTTTTCGTTGGATTGGGGGGTGCGTTGCTCATGGCCGCACTGTTCACCGACTATATGTATGCGAGCAACTCGCTGTCGCAGTGGGCCAACTTCTCGGTCTGGCTGATCACAGGGGGCCTCGTGCTGGCCCTCATCGCCACGATCTTCGTGGTGATTGACGTCGCGCTCGGGAAGGCCGGGGCGATCCGCTGGCTCGATTTTCGGTTGCTAGTTGCCGCCGCAATCCTCTCCCTGGTCAACGCCTTCGTTCATACGCGAGATGCGTGGACTTCCGTTGTCCCGACTGGCATCACCCTTTCCACGATCGTCACGATCCTCCTGCTTGCCGTCGGCCTTCGGGGCTGGTGCCTTACCGCTGTAAAGAGTGCGGACCGGGGAGAACGCGAATGATCGCGAACCCGGTTCGAATGACTTCGGGACTGATGATTCTCGCGCTGCTCGCGGCCTGCAGTGACCAAGGCGGCGATCCATCCAAACAATATGGACCGAATCCCGAGCTTCCTGACGCTCGCCAGTATCTGGTGCCGCCCATGAGCGTACCGCAGGCGGTTGGCTGGCAGACTGGGGAAACGCCCACCGTTCCCGCGGGCATGCGCATCCAAGCGATGGCGACCGGACTGATGCATCCGCGCATCGTTTACCCGTTACCTAACGGCGATATCCTCGTCGTTGAAGCCAACGGTCCCGGCACCAAGCCATTCCGGCCCAAGGATTACATCTCAGGCAAAGTGAAGGCACGGGCCGGTGCGTCCGACAAGGGCGGCAATCGCATCACTTTGTTGCGCGACGCCGACGGCGACGGCGTTCCGGAAATGAAGACTATCCTGCTCGACCATCTTCATTCGCCATACGGCGTCGCATGGGTCGCGGACACTTTGTACGTCGCCAATACCGACGCGATCATCGCGTTTCCCTTCACGCCGGGCCAGACGGAGATTACGTCGCCCGGAACGAAGCTCGCCGATTTGCCTGCCGGCCAGATCAATCACCACTGGACCAAGTCAATGGTGGCCAGCCCCGATGGATCAAAGCTCTATGTGGGGGTCGGCTCTAACAGCAACATCACCGAGAATGGGCTAGACATCGAAGAAGGGCGTGCAGCGATCTACGAAGTAGATCGGCTCACCGGTGCCAAGCGCCTCTTCGCGACAGGAACGCGCAATCCAACGAACCTTGCCATTCAGCCAGGAACGGGCCAATTGTTCGCGGTGGTCAACGAGCGGGACGAGATCGGACCCGATCTAGTTCCGGATTACCTTACATCCATCAAGGACGGCGGGTTCTACGGCTGGCCGTATAGCTATTGGGGACAGCATGTGGACGTACGGGTCCATCCGCAGGACCCTGCGATGGTGGCGAAGGCGATCAAGCCGGATTATGGCCTTAGCTCCCATGTTGCGGCACTCGGCCTTGTATTTAGTCAAGGGGAAACGCTGTCACCGGAATTCGCCAATGGGGCGTTCGTGGGTGAACATGGCAGTTGGGACCGGGATCCACTGAACGGCTATCAGGTCATCTTCGTTCCCTTCGCAAACGAACGGCCGAGCGGGATGCCGATCCCGGTGCTGACGGCCTTCCTCGCGCCGGATAAAAAAACGGTTCATGGGCGGCCGGTCGGCGTGGCACTTGACCGGACCGGTGCACTCATCGTCGCGGACGATGTCGGGAACGCGGTCTGGAGAGTGAGCGGCTCTGCCAACGGTAAATGAGCGCGCGATGCCGATATGGACCCCCGACGATCGAGACATCCAACCCGCGAGACGGCAAGCTCGCCAGGTGAGCGATCATTTCCGTGCTGATCGCACTGCTCGTCGCGGCCTGTGTGCTCGGCTATCTCGGCTGGACCAGTACGGATATCCAGGTGCCGGAGTCCGGCTACGTCGCCCTGGTGATGGGGGTGGTGTTGTCGCTGGTAGTGGGCGTCGGCTTGATGACGCTGGTGTTCTACAGCAGCCGCGGCGGCTATAACGAACCGGTGGTGCTGATCAAGCCGGCGGAGAGCGACGAGGACGAGCGTGGGAGACCGGGCTGAGACCGCGCAGGCAGCCAGCCGCGGACGGCGCGTACTAAGAATATTCAACCGGCCTGCCTCGCTCATTGCAGCAAAGCGGCACGACGCCCCTCGCCCACCAGCTCTCTCCGAAAGGTCGCAATTCACGTTGAATGATCATGCGATGCGATCTTCGTGGAACGCCTGCCAAATCTCGTCCGCTATAGCGAGCAGCTTGATGACGAAATCGTCCGCCCGATCCGGCCAACGTATCAGCGTCCGCGCGAGATCAACCACGGCATCGGAATCGTGAGCGCCCTGGCTCAAGATCGCGCGCTGCACGCGAGGTGCCCTAAGCAGAAATTGAGCCTTGTCAACGCATGCGGCTCTTCCTTCTGCTAAATTGCATTTTGCGACTCCTCACGTCGCTTGCCCTTCTCCCGGGCCCCGACTTGGACCGCCGGCTAAAGCCGCGCGGTCCTTCTTTTACCGAGTTCCGATTGACGACCATCATGGTCCTCCCTGCGAAAACGTTGACTATTTGCTCCGACGAAAGGATCACGCCATGGCGACCCTATCTGCGGTACTTGAGCGGGCTGAATGCATCCAACTGGCTGATCTCAAGGACGCAGTCGACGCGGTCCTGCTGTCGATGGGTCTGATCACCTCTTTCGCACTTGACCTCAAGCTATGACGAACGCGATGATCAAGGACGTAATGCTCCGGCTGGACGGGACATCTGCGGATGACGCGCGCCTGGCCGCCGCTGCCCAGATCGCAGCAATGTTCGACGGGCATATCACCGGATTGTTCTTCAATATTGTTCGGGACGAACTTGAAGGCGGCAGCGCCGACCAAACCGCAAAATCGAAAGAGGCAGCAAGGCAGGCCGGCGACGCCACTGAAGCCATACTGTTCCAGCGTCTCACACGCTTGCAGCATTCAGCAAACTTACGTCGCTTCGACGTAACTGGCGATCTTGATATGGCCAAGACCGCATTGCTGATGGCGCGCACCGCCGATACATTTATAGCGCTCCGGCCGAACGGTCGGTCGAATGAGCCGCATGACCTGATCGACAATTTGCTTTTCGGCACCGGACGCCATCTGTTTCTGGTTCCCGATGACTGGACCGGCTTCAAGCCCCTGGACAACGCGATCGTCGCCTGGAATGGCAGCCGAGAGTCCGCGCGCGCCATTGCGGAGGCCCTGCCCTTGTTGCAAGTTGCGAAGAAGGTTGGCGTGCTTGTAGTAGAAGGCGAGCAAAGCAGAGCTGATCCGCTGAAGGCTAATGATGCCGTACAACACCTCCGGCATCATGGCATCGATGCCGTCAAATATCGCTCAGTCGGTGAGGAAGACGATACGGCCGACATCCTGGTCGCAGAATGCCGCAGCCTCGGTGCGAACGTGTTAGTGATGGGCAGCTACGGTCACTCAGGCTTGCACGAATTGCTGCCAGGCAGCACGACCACCCGGATCCTGCGCATCGCGCCACTTCCCTTGCTCATCGCGCACTAGTTCCAAGGCCGATCTTACGTCTCGAACTCGCGATTGACGGCTGTCAAGGTTGGCTCGCGCGGCGCATCATAGGGTGTCTCGACAGGGTAACCAATTGGAAGTAGCTGGACGGCGGAAAGCCTAGCGCGCTTTCGGCTCAGCTCGGGAACCGTTTCATGGCCGCGATCGATCCAAGGGCGCTGATGTGGACCAGGGCATGTGAACTGATCGATCGCGCCGAGCGATTGCACCGCCAGTTCTTCCGGCCTACAGCGGAGTCAATCGGCGACGCAATTTGGGAACCGCCAGTCGATATTGTCGAGACAGAGTCCGATATCCTGATCACCGTTGCTCTCCCCGGCGTTGACGAGAATGCCGTGAAGGTCTCGGTCGGAGCCGACAGCGTTCTGGTGGTGGGATCGCGGCGTCCGAGCTCGATCCCGCGCGAGAGCCGCGTTCATCGGCTCGAAATTCCCTACGGAAGGTTTGAACGGCAGATTAGTTTCACCGGCAGGGGGCTTCAGCTTAGTGAGTCCGAACTGGCCTTTGGCTGCCTCTCGCTGAGGTTCACCAAACAACCCTAGATGGAAGGACGGCTCCATGCCTGATGCGACCGGCAATTCGAGCGCCGCGGCCACTCAAAGCCATCCCGTCATTCCGGATGATGCTACGATTATCCTCCCCATCCGAAACACGTTGCTGTTTCCGGGCGTTGTGTTGCCGTTAACGATCGCCAGACCGTCCTCGATCGCGGCGGTCCAGGAGGCTGTTCGAAGCGCACGCAAGATCGGCCTGCTGCTGCAGGACGATCCCAACATCGAACAGCCGGAGCCGGAGCAACTGCGGCGCGTCGGCACCATTGCCGAGATATTACGCTATGTCACCTCGGAGCTAACCCACTACGTCATCTGCCGGGGACTACGACGATTCCGTGTGGGAGACTTTCTCCCGGGCTATCCATTTCTGGTAGCGCGGGTCAAGGAGATCGGCGTATCGGAGGTGATCACACCCGAGATTGAAGCGCGGATGCATCTACTAAAGATGCGCGCGCGCGACGCGATTCAGCTGCTACCGAACCTGCCGCAAGAGATCGGCCCTGCGATCGAGGGCTTGGAGTCACCGTCGGCGCTCGCCGACTTCCTCGCCGGGATCATCGACATACCGGTCGCCGAAAAGCAGGATCTGCTCGAGACCTTCGACGTCACTCAGCTTCTTGACAAGCTACTCGGGCTGTTAGCGAAGCGAATCCAGGTGCTGCAACTTTCGAAGCAAATCGGTGAGCAAACCGAACAAACCCTGTCATCGCAACAGCGCGAACACATTCTTCGCGAACAGCTTCGTCACATCCAGAAGGAGCTGGGCGACGACGACCCCAAATCCGCGGAATTGAAGGAGCTGGGAGAAAAAATCGACAAGGCCGGCATGCCAAAGAACGCTGAGGAGCAGGCCCGGCGGGAACTGAAGCGCCTTGAACGGCTACCCGAGATAGCGGCCGAATATGGCATGGTGCGGAGCTATCTCGAATGGCTCGTGGAGTTGCCGTGGTCAAAGTGCGATCCCGGGCGCATTGATGTTGATGCAGCGCGGCAGATCCTCGAAGAGGATCACTATGGCATCGAGAAAGTAAAACGTCGCATTCTGGAATATCTGGCGGTACGCAAGCTCAATCCGGAAGGCAAGAGTCCCATTCTTTGCTTCGTCGGCCCTCCCGGCGTCGGCAAGACGTCGCTCGGCCAGAGCATCGCGCGCGCAACCGATCGAAAGTTCGTGCGTCTCAGCCTCGGCGGCGTACACGACGAGAGTGAAATACGCGGACACCGTCGCACCTACGTGGGCGCATTGCCCGGCAACATCATCCAGTCGATCAACAAGGCCGGCACCCGCAACCCGGTAATGATGCTGGACGAGATGGACAAGTTGGGCGCTGGATTCCACGGCGATCCCGCCGCCGCACTGTTGGAAGTTCTCGATCCGGAGCAGAACGCGACGTTCCGCGACAACTATCTTGCCGTTCCCTTCGACCTTTCGAAAGTCCTGTTCATCGGCACGGGCAATGTGCTGGATAACATTCCTCCCGCGGTACGCGACCGGATGGAAGTCATCGAAATTCCCGGCTACATCGAGGACGAGAAGTTGGCAATCGCGAAACGTTATCTGATCAAACGTCAGTTGGCATCGGCCGGCCTCGGTGAAGAACAATGCCAGATCGACGACGACGTCCTGCGGGCAGTCATCCACGATTATACGCGCGAGGCCGGGGTGAGAAGCCTCGAGCGCCGGATCGGCGCACTTTGTCGGCACGCCGCGATGCTGATCGCCGAGGGCAAATCGACGCGCGTCGTCATCGCGGTGGCGGATCTCCAGAGCATATTGGGACCGAAGCGGTACGAGCCGGAGACTGCCATGCGGACCAGCGTACCCGGCGTGGCGACCGGGCTCGCGTGGACTCCTGCCGGAGGCGAAATACTGTTCGTCGAGGCGACCAGCATTCCCGGCCGCGGCAATCTGATCCTCACTGGTCAGCTTGGCGCGGTGATGAAGGAGAGCGCCCAGGCTGCACTGACGCTGGTGAAGTCGCGCGCCCTCGAATTCGGCATCGACCCGAAAAGGTTGCAGAAGGCCGACGTCCACGTTCACGTTCCGGCCGGCGCGATCCCGAAGGACGGTCCAAGCGCCGGCGTGGCAATGTTTATGGCGCTGACGTCGCTTCTGACGGGGCGCACAATCCGAAGCGACACGGCCATGACCGGCGAAATCTCGCTGCGCGGTCTGGTGCTTCCAATCGGCGGCGTGAAAGAGAAAGTGCTGGCGGCGATCCAAGCCGGTATCGCCACGGTCATGCTGCCGGCACGCAACCGCAAGGACATCGAGGACGTGCCCGAAAAAACGCGCAAGCAGATTCGCTTCGTCTGGCTTGAACGGGTCGATGAAGCTGTCGAAGCCGCCTTTGATCCTCCGCAAACCGACAAGCAGGACCTGCCCGGGATGACGCGCGCGACCACGACGGAACGGCGGGCGGCGCGGTCCCGCTAACAGGCCGGTCTGGCGGCCTGTGGCCGTGCATTTGCCTCGCAAATTTGCCTCGCAAAATTGACCGACGTCATCGTAGCGCCCGGCAATGTCGTCCATGCAGGTGAAAACCCCGCGAGATTACTAATATGCTCGATCGTACCCGTAATGCTTCACTACCCCGGCACCAGATGATGCAGGTCCCCCGCACCATGTTCGCTGCGGCAATCGATCGCTTCGGCGAACCGGAGGTGATCACCGGTCACGCTTTGCCGGTGCCACCGCTGGGCGTCGACGAAGTCATGATCGCTGTCGACACCGCCGGCGTCGGCCCGTGGGATGCCGACGTCCGCGAAGGGGACTATGCGCCCCGCAAGCCGCATTTTCCCTTTGTACTCGGCTACGACGGTTCCGGCATTGTCGCCGCGGTTGGATCACGGGTGCGGAGGCTTAAAGTCGGCGACGAGGTCTATTCCTACAATTGGGAGAACCCGAAAGGCGGCTTCTATGCCGAATACGTCGCTGTACCCGCCGACAAGGTCGCGCGGATCCCAAAGCGGCTTGACTTGCGGCACGCCGGCGCGATCGCGACCACAGGATTGACGGCGCTGCAAGGCATTGACGACGCTCTAAAACTGAAGAAGGGCGAGACCGTCATCATTCACGGCGCCTCAGGCGGTGTTGGAACCCTCGCGGTGCAGTTCGCAAGACTTCGCGGAGCCCGAGTCTTCGCAACGGCATCCGGCCCGGAAGGCGTGGAACTGGTGCGGGAGCTGGGCGCCCACGTGACTGTCGATGGCAAGCGTATCGATATCGATGACCAGGCGCGACGCTTCGCTCCCGATGGCGCCGACGCCATACTGGCGCTCGCCGGTGGCGACGCGCTGGAAAAATGCATGAATGTGCTTCAGCCCAACGGCCGGCTGGCGCACCCGAATGGTATTCAGCCGGCGCCGAAGAAGCGGCGCGGCCTCGAATTGATCCGCTACGACGGCATTTCCGGCCTTCGCGAGTTCGAACGTCTCAACGCGGCGGCGCAGGCTGCAAGACTGAAGGTCGCGATCGCTGAATGCTATCCCCTCGCGCGCGCCTATAAGGCGCATGAGCGACTTGCCGATGGGCACGTGGTTGGCAAGATCGTCCTCTCGATACACGCATCCTGACGCCAAGATAGCTGGCTTGCGCCCACGGAGTATCGGCCGGCGCGGATTGGGTGTCCACACCGACGGCGTCATGGCCTGACGCGGCCCGGACGATGCGAGGCACCTAGCTCCGGCGCGCGATGCTCTCAGATCCAACGCTCTTGCTAATTGACAACGGTCAGTGCTGCTCGAGGGCGTGCGAGTCCGCCGATCAAGATCGCAAATGTATCGTGATCATACCCAATTTCGGCGTCGGATTGTGCTCATCAGGGCGCGCGGACCTCGTCGATCCAGGAAATTCCGAACTCGTCGAGGCCCTCGGCCAGGAAATCGCCCAACAACGGCTCGCCGAGCAGGTAGTGCGCGGTCTCCCAGCGTAGGTTGCGATATCCGTTCCGCCGCCCAGCTGCGCGGCTACGCAGATCGTCCCACTCGTCGATCGTGCCCTCGCCCCGTCCGAGCCACATCAGCGCAATGAGATCGATCTGTTCGTCCTCATTCAAGGCCCTGATGAAGCTCGCTAACTCGACAGCAACCGAGTCGCCACCATCGTCCTGCAATACGTCGACTTCAGCATCGTCAATAGGATTCGATCCGGATTCCTCATCCGTCGGCAAATCCTTGACATCAAACTCGTGGGCCTTTTCAATCAGAAAGCTGATTTTTCGCGAGAAGTGGCTAGTTCGAGCATCGCTCGCTCCTTAGGAATAGGATTAACGCGCCTGGCGGCGAGATGACCAATTGGACCAAACTGCAGAAATCCGCAGCGTGCCGGCCTTGCTCGGCGGACGCGCCGACAATTATGCGCTGCGATCAATTGACAGGTTCGTGGAGTTGGATGGTGAAGCCGGAACTGCCTTTCATCCTCAAGTCGATGCTACAGCATTGTCGGCCGGCCCTCGATGCCTTAGATCCGCTCCGAACCACGCTTGTGCGAGTCCACCTTAACCTGGCAACCGCTAGAGTTGCCGTCTAGAGGCGCTACGCGCTCCGACGCAGACCGTTTGATTATTCGGATCGTTGGGGCGATCAGCCCGCTTTTGCCGCGGATGGCGCTGGCAGCATCAGAGGATCTCTGAGGACGACGATCTGCCGCACGCCATCCGCATCGATAACCTCGAGACTGGACGACTCCAGACCTTCTCCTTCGATGTATATCTCTCTGGGCTTGTGGATCAGATGGTCGTGTCCTTAGAGCGAGCGCGACTACGTCGTTTCTTGGATCATAGGAAATGCCATAGAACGGTAGCCATTCCGCCTCGATCTGATCGCCGCGATTGAGCGACGCCACCTCGATCTCGGCACGCTTGCCGGTCAGCGCTTTCGATATGAGATCGAAATAGACGCTCCACTGCGATTTTTCGAGCTTCTTCGCCATTGTTCGAGTCTCCGAGTGAGAGTCCGACGGGTTCTCGATGATTACAAGCCAGCAGCCCGTTTCTGCGCGCTGACAACGATCAATTTAGACGAAGTCTTTCCTGCCAGCGCGACGCGTGCTGTCAAGACCCGACGTCATCATCTCAGGAAGCAAGCTAGCGATCCGTCACCCACCGGCTTGCTATCCGTCAATGCAAATGGCCGGACCCGGAGGGATATTGCGCCCTTCACAAGCGGAGTGGCGAACATGGATACGGTACAAATCGCTCTGGCTCTATTGCTCCTGCTGTTAGTCGGCGGCGTCGCCTATTACCTCTCGCAAAATAGATCGCACGCCCTGCGGCCGGCTCCCGACTTGGGACGGCAATCTGATGTCCAGCGGGATTTTCAGCGCGTCTTTGCGATGACGAGCGCGCAGGGGAAAGAGGGCTTGATCAAGCGCTGGATGGATCGGACCGGCTGCGACCGCACGGAAGCCATGCGGCTGGCAACGGAAGAGTGGCGGCGGGATAACCGCTGAAAGCCGAGTCTGTCTCCAAGTCAGATTGGCAGGCCGACCTGCGCTTCGTCATCTCCGACAAGCAGGTCATGCGACAGCCGTGCGCCGCGTTGGTTTGGATAACGGTCCACCGGCGCAACTCTTGTAGGGATTGGCGACGCCGCCAGGCAGCAGAACGTCCAATCTGCTGGCCTAGGCTGCTCAAGCGCCAGATTGACCAGGACTTCCACGCTCCTCCAGTCAGGGAATTCCGGGCTCGCACGCGGTCAGGCATCGGTGATGCGATCTTTGTGGTTGCGCCAGCTTCGTTCAGGGCCTTCCGCGGTCCGGTGAGGTCGACGAGCTCGAAGCCGTCGGTGACCAGGATGGCTACATTCGGTCGTTTGAGAGTGTCTTTTGGCGGTCGCGGCGGCTTTCAAAGTCGGCATCTGCAATCTCGCTGTCGGCGGCAGGGTGCGATCTCTTTCCTAGTGCGCCATCAGCAGCGGGATCGACGATTCATGCATCAGACTGTAGGTCACCCCGCCGAGCAGCCGCTCGAACAGGCGCATATGGCTATATCCGCCCATGACAATAAGGTTCGCCTTCCGGCGCTCGGCCTCCGCCATCAATTGCGGGCCGACTTCGCCAGAGCGGCACTTGATGCGATGCAGGCTGGCCTCGATTCCATGATGCCGAAGATGATTGACGGCATCGATCCCCATCACGGCGTCCTCCTCGGTTGGCTTTTCGCCGGTCGCAACGATGACCGACACTTTTTCGGCCTTGTGCAGAAACGGCATCGCTTCGGCAAGCGCACGAGCGGCTTCCCGGCTCCCGTTCCAGGCGACCATAATGCTGTCGAAAGCGATCTTCGGCCGCTCCGTCTCAGGAACGAGATAGACGTTCCTGCCCGAGCCGAACAGCACGCCTTCGACGAGTTGCTCCGGATCCATCGCGCCATTGGGACGAAGCGCCACGAAGGTGTCGGAGGAGCGCGCCTCTCGCGCGGCAATTCTGGCCACGTCGTCGGACAGCACATCGAACCGCCGGATCTCGACCGCCCGATCCAGCATACGCAGCCGCTTGGCTAACGCATCCTCCATCGCGTCGCCAGTTTCGCGCGCATGCTCGACAATCGCGGCGGTGGCGTCGCCCTCGATCGGTCCCGGCAATGGCAGAACGTTGAGATACAACCCGATGACCACGCGGGTCTCGAGCTGGCGAGCGATATCGGCGACGGCTGCCAAGCGAATTTCGTCGGAGGCGCCGCCGTCCAGCCACACCATTACATCCCTGATCATTGCTCTCTCCCTCCTCACGACTGCCGTCGCGATGTTTGGCTACTCTGCCGTTCTCGCAGCTCGAGGATCGACCGCAACTCGATCTCATTGTCGAGCCTCTCGAATTCATCGATGCATTCGATCAGTCCGGCAGGTCGAGCGGCTCCAACAGCAAGCGGCCGTTCGCCTTGGGGCCACCCTCGGCGCATGATACAGTGCGCAGGCCGGCCTCCCCATTGATGATCGTCAGCTACGCGCGATTTTCTTGCGCGGCATAAAATTGATCTTTATCACGGCGCTTTCCTCGGTGTTGCAATATCATGATGTGTTCACGATCGCGGGTATAATGGGGCTTGCCGAAGCCAGCACCGTTGTGGCAGCCCTCGCGTACCGAACAAGCTGCTCGCCTATGATCTCGGAATCAGCTGCGCACGGTCAGGGTCATCGAGCGCGGATGATCGAGGGCCGTAGAATACGCCAAGCGACTGAGCTCATTCGCCTCGGGAGCGGGGCACGGCCAGGTTCGACTACCATCACGAGGGTTAGGCTGCGATCAAACCCGGTTTGCAGCCTTGCGGCGTCTTTCCACCATGCTCCTCCAAGGCAGTTCTGTCGAGAATCTTGATCTTCCGCGTGCCCACCAGGACAATAATGCCGCGCTGCTGCAGATCTGTGATGGCTCTACAAACCGTTTCGACCGAGACCGACAGGTATTCGGCGATGTCATACCGGGTGATCGGAAGTTCCACCTGTCCCTTTTGATCGGACGCCCGCTTCTCAAGAGCCAGTAAAAACCAGCCGACTTTTTCAACGGCGGTGACGCCCCCGAGGATCATGAGCTGATCCCTGGTTCGCCTCAGCAACTGGGACGAAAGTCCTCGCAATTCCCGCGCAAGCTCGCGGTCACGGTCGGCAAGCAAATCGACACGTTCAGCAGGATAGCTCGCGAGAACCGTCGGTTCAGCGATCGCCTCGACCGTTTCCTCCCTTTGATCGTCAGAAACAAAAAAGAAGTCGCGCGGCAACATGAGTTCGAGAATTTGTCGCCGTCCGTCAGGTCGTATCATGCTGCGGCGAACTGCTCCAGCGATGAGGTAGCACCAGTGCCCGGCAGTCTCCGAACGGTCCGGAATTTCCTGATCCCGATTGCATTTCAAGATTGTGGCTGACCCATCAAGTCGCCTCAACGCATGAGGCTGAACCGACAGCATTCGACGATAGTGATCTGCCGCGTGCATTGTAACCTTCATAGGCGTCACCTTTTCTGGCAAGCAGCTCTTTAGTGTCCTGAGAAATTCTCACCGAGCGAGACCAAACTATCGATCCGCCTTAACAACCCAGAAATTGGGGAAATCTGCGATAAGTAATAATACTTAACGCTGCCAGGTGTGAGGGGCCGAGCAAAGCCCCTCGCGGAGACAAGGATGATCAAGCGCCTCGGCCCAGCCGGCGCGAACGAATAGACAATCCAAATTGACAACAGTCAGCGCCGCACTGGACGTGCCGAGCTATTCTCTACGCATCGCAATCAGGAGAGAATTTGGCTGGTATTGGCAGTAGGCACCCCGGTCTACCTCGTCTTCGACAATAAGTTTATTATGTCCGTTGCGCTTCGGACCGATTTTGTTTTGCGTTTTGGCTAGTGGAATTGCCAACAATGCGGTGCGCCGTCCCTTCAGCCAGAACTCGCGAGGGACTGGAAGCAATCTCTGAGTGGAATGTTTTGCAGATCTGGGTACGGGTCAACTCACACTCACCCAGAGAACGAGATGATAGTCCAGAAAATCTTGACCAAGCGTGGCGGCGAAGCAGTCCACGCCCCCGAGATCGAGACTCAAGAAGCACAGAGTGTCCGCTCCGTTCGCCGCGACCGGATTCCGAGCGGGGCGATGAATGCCCTGGGAGTGCCCTTTAGTGCAGCTTGTGCCCTAAGCATCATCGATGCAGGGAAGAAACGAAGTACAGGAGTTGACGGTCGTCATGGCTTCGGCGGTCCCCATTTCTAAACTGGGGCGATCGGTAACTTGGTGAGCCGACGCGCAATTGAAGCAGCAAGGAGACAACGAAAATGAAATCCGACAGCGAAATCGAACGCGATGTCCGCGACGAGTTGAAATGGGATCCAGATCTCGACGCCTCCGATATCGCCGTTTCGGTCAAGGATGGCGTGGTGACCCTTACGGGCTTCACCCATAGCTATGCCGACAGGCTTGAAGCGGAGTCGGCAGTAAAGCGCGTGGCCGGCGTCAAGGCTGTGGCGAATGACATCGAGGTTCGGCTGCCTTCGATCGATCAGCGCCCCGATCCGGATATCGCGCGAGATGCGGTCTCGGCGCTGAAGCAGGAGTTGCCCATCTCCCACGAGAAGATTAAGGCCGTCGTCAAGGACGGGTGGATCACATTGGAAGGGGCCGTCGAGTGGCAATATCAAAAGACGGCCGCTGAAAACGCGGTGCGGAAGATCAAGGGCGTCAAGGGCGTGACCAACGTCATCACCGTCAAGCCGAATCTTGAGCCGACGGAAATCAAGCGCAAGATCATGGACGCCTTCAAGCGGAATGCGGAGGTTGATGCGGACCATATTTCCGTCGAAGCGAATGGCGGCGAGGTGGTCCTGAAAGGAACCGTTCGCTCCTGGATCGAACGCGAGGAAGCGGAGCGCGTTGCCTGGTCGGCACCTGGCGTCACTACGGTCGACGATCGCATCGTGGTCAGTCCCTACTAAGCCATCGCCCGCGATGTCCGCGGGTCTCATGTCGCAAGCAAACCACAAGTCGACCCAAACGATTAGGAGATTCCCCATGAGGTTGAGATCACTTGTCCCGTTCCGCGAACCCGGCGCGCTGATGCAGCCGGATTTCGGTTTATTCGGCCTGCATCGCGAGATAGACAGGTTGTTCAATGAAGTCGCCCAGGGCATTGGCCAAAACGGCGCGCAGCTTGTCCCGAAGGTCGAGATCTCGGAAAACGATAGAGCGATTGAGGTCAGCGCTGAAATGCCCGGCCTCGAGCGCAAGGACGTCGAGATATCGATCGACGACGACATGCTCACCATTCGTGGCGAGAAGAAAATCGAGGACGACAAGACGGACAAGAACGTCCAGCACAGCGAGCGCAGCTACGGCGTGTTCTTGCGCGTGCTGCAGCTTCCGCCGGGAATCGACCCATCGAGCGTGCAGGCGACAATGTCAAACGGAGTCCTGAAAATCTCGATTCCCAAGCCGGCCAAACCCGAACCGAAGAAAATCGAGGTCAAGGAAGGTAAGGAAGAAACCAGACAAGCCGCTTGAAGTCCCCAGGCGGCTTGCGGGACGCGCCTGCCGTTTCCCTCCCAACGGCCCAGGCGCGTCCCGCCTCGCTTGATGACTAAGCTGATCGATCGCAACACCACAAGTCCTACCAAGAAGCGAGCTCTTCCGCACGGCGGAGGAAAACCAGCCCCCGTAGATCAGCCCCCCGATGCGATCAATGCGCTGCTCGAAAACGGCAACCTGGCTCTTATCTGCTCCAGCCCCATTCAGCTGCGCCAGCGCTCCCCGACAATTATCCTCAAAAACTCGAAAATGACGATTGACCCGGGGCGCGTGCCGAGGCGCGACGTGGCATCTAAAGTGAGACACAGGTTTCGCCCTTCCCTAGAGCCACATTCTTGACTTCGTCTGCGCCGGAATATCGATGTGAAGCATGGTGGCCTCATCTCAGCAGCAGCGGAAGATCTCCTGTATAGCCGTGCCACGAACTTCGCCTGCCAAGCTGACGAACGTCAGTGAGCCGGCAGTTCAAGCACCCAGGCGAACGAGCAACAGGCAGCGAAACCGATCAACGTGAGCCCCCATTCCAGCAACCCCCAATCCCGCATCAGCTTGCGGACAGGAGAGATCGCCTGTCCGGGTGACATGGCGCAGAGCCATATGTTCATCGGCATCATTACGAAATATGCATATGGCCAGCTCGCCAGGATCGTGATGCCGCCAATGATCCAGCGCACGTCGCCATCAAGCCTGAATTGAATGGAAGCGAGGACTGCGGACGCGACCGCGAGGACGGACAGCGTGAGCGTGCCGCGACGAAAGCTAAAAGTCCATTCCTTTAACATCGCGCGGCCGCCGAGCTTCAGACGGGCTGGCTGCTCGACTACCCCGATATAGAGCGTCGCCCCAAGAAAGGCGGCGGCGACAGCGAAGGCGTAAAGACCAGGCCGCATGCTGCGGGCTCCCGACACAGATCCAGAAACTGTATGATCAGTGCGACATGAACATCGGAACGGTCATGGACTTCAACATGTCACGGGTGACACCGCCGAGAATGAACTCGCGCATCCGGGCGTGGCCATAGCCGCCCATAACGATCGGACTTGCTGAGCAATCAGGTGCATAGGACAGAATGGCACTTGCAACATCGATGTCGGGAGCCGGCATGGCCTCGACCTCGACCTTGACACCGTGCCGGGCGAGATGGTCCGCCATCTGACGTCCTTGATCATCCGATGCTCTCCCGTCCAAACTGCGCGCATTGCTCAGGGGCACGTCCTTCGGGTCTGCCATCCACGAGCGTCGATACTCCGTAGATTTTCTCCGGCGCACCCCACTCCTAGGCAAGCTCAGTAACAGTCCTCTACGCTGCGAAATCGCCAAGCCCATCCATCCCAGACCCGTTCGCGTCTGACGATGCAATGCGGTCCGTAGAAGACAGGCTCATATACGTAATACGGTCTTGGTGCCGCGAGCGCAGCGCCGATCAGAGCCCCTGCCGCGAGCCCGCCCACCACAGGAGCGACCGGGAAATTAGGGTGCCTCCAGCGAGCTTGCGCCGACGACGGACTCGCAATTGCGGCAAATGCAAAAGACGTTCCAATGGCGAGTGTGGTCAGAGCCTTCTTCATCGCAGATCTCCACTTTGTTTGCCTGACGAATTGAGCATCCAACCCGACAACGCAGTTTACGTATACTTAGCCCATCTAGCCCATCGCCATGGAGATGCTACCCGCGTGCTCCGCTCGCGCATTGGCGTTCGTCAACGATTATCCGGACAATTTCCGAGGTCGGAGCACCGATCTTGGGAGCAGATCGCGTTGGCGTGCGCTTTGCCGGCCAGCTCGAGCCAGAGGTTAGATTGATCAAAGTGGATGCCGTTACAGCGCCGGAGCGGCGATTTTCGATCCAGGGTGTCCCCGCCCCAGATGCTGTTGCGCTCCGCGCAAAAAACGCGCGCAGATCGGGACTCATGATCTTGTCGCAGCTCGTGGCACGGAGCGAGTGCATGTTGCAGCCGTGAGCGCGTGAGCCGCGGCGATCGCAATGATCATTCTCCGAATAGCTTGGATAGCCATCCCTTTGCGAAGCTCTTTCGAGTGGTTCTTCCGTCAGGAAGATGAACGACAAGGTCGATCGCCCGCTCTTGTGCGATCTGCCGGGCGACCAGCTCCGCCGCTTCGCGCGTAGCATAATGAGCGACTTCATTGCCCGCGTCGGCGCGTACGATCCAGTCCTCGAAATTGGCGTCGGGGATGACGTGAACCGCGGCATCTGACATCATCTGAGCTCCACGTGGTAATCTCAAAGCTGGATAATGCCAGAAGCGTTGAAGCACGCTGACAGACGTCAATCGTTCACGCGGTAAGGTCCAACGCGCGCGGTTCTTCGAAAAAATGTGTTGCGGCAGGCACCAGGGCGCGTTTCTTTTCGCATCTCAGGTGCTTGAGTGCTTCCCGATGCAGCTCGATGACCTCGAAGTCGTTTCCTGCGACGATGAGCAGCGTCGGCGCGCACAAGTGTCAGAGCGGTGCCCGCGAGGTCGGGACGGCCTCCCTGCAAGACGCGCCGCTCGGATCTGCTCCGCCGCCCTACGTCTTTGGTCGTTTCGTTGAAGTCCACTATTCGTTGCTGGCTGCCCAATCTGATCGGACCACGCTCGGGTAGACATCGGAATGCCCGCTGCATGGTAGGCGAACGCCAGGGTCGCTCTATCCAGCGTTCGCCTTCTGCTGTCGCCGATCGTGGCGGCGGCCGCGATGGCACTGTCTTCGATCGGCGTCGTCGGTAACACCCTGCGGCTGCGGACGGAGCGGATATGAAGCTGGCGAGTAGCAAGGAATTTCAAGCGACAGCGGCGTTCTTTTCGAGGGGCAGCGGACTACCCAATTTCCAAATGAGATAGCTGAAAAGGCAATTTCTCTAGCAACATCAAATGGCTGGGGGGGGGGGGGGGGAGAGGGATCGAACCTCCGAATGGCGGAATCAAAATCAGTTTGATTATTCAACGATTTCAACGCGCATTTGGAAGAAATCGCAGAATTCGCCTCTTGTAATATCAATTGCTTAGCAGGCATTTCCAAATGAAGAGCTGCTTCTTCGGCACGCATCAGACACCCAAGGGAACGTAGTTGCTGCGCGCGCTCTAATGCGAAGATAAATGGCGCGCCCCTGCGTTCCCGATAGAGCCGCTGATTAAGAGACACGATACGATCATTGATTTTACAAGAGGTTTTTTCCAACTGAGCCAAAAGCCGATCATTAGAGATCAATGGCTTACAATGAGAAATCCAACCGCAAAGTTCGTCGTGGTTGGCAGATCGACATATTCGAAACATCGGGGGTTCGAGTCACCGGAGCGCGACCGCCTTGCCCCACACCAACCAAACCTACGATATCTCATCCAATCTTACTCATAGGCGAGGTATTGACGGAGATCTCCGGCCATTGCGCATGAACGCGTTGACGACAGGCAATACGGGCAGCCGACCGAATTAGACGGGTAGATCGAGCCAAAGTAGTCCACGGGGCGCGCCTATGAGTGACTGATCATCGCCATTTGGCTTCGTCGAGATCGGCGCGCAAGCGCACCTGCTGCTCGGCATCCCGGTCCAGGCCCAACTGATCATCAAAGGCATCGTAATCGTGCTCGCTGCGGCGCTCTACACCCGCCGGGACGACTCCTGACACCGGTCGTCGCCCAAACTGCGGTTTCACCCGTGGGCGCACAGTCACGGCGCATCGATCGGGACCTAACGTTCACGGACGCGTCGAATGAGGTCGGCAGCCTTCTCCGCGACCATGATCGTCGGCAAATTGGTGTTTGCGCTAGGCACGCAAGGCATGACCGACGCGTCGACGACGCGCAAGCCCTCGATCCCGATGACGCGACAATGGGTATCGACAACCGCACCGGCATCCTCGACATGTCCCATGCGGCATGTGCCGGAGATATGTCCCATCGGCGCAATGGCGCTCAAGATATCGTCGTCATTCAACACCCGCTGGTGGCCGCGGTTGGCGATCCAGAAACCAGGCGCCAACCGGCGCGACAATATGAGACGCGAAATGGGCGGCGGCGCGTTCAGCACCAGGGATGCCCCCAGCGCGGTCAACGCACCGGCAAGCCCGGTCTTGCCGAATTGATCGAGCGACATCACCGGCGGCAGCAGAAAGGCGTCATGGTAGTGCTGCCCGAAGAGAGGGTCGGCAAGCAGGCTTTCAGCGAAACGAGCGGCCTGCAGCATCCGCGGCGCATCGCGCGGATCGTCCAGGAAGCGGAAATCAATGACCGGCGGCGCTTCCGGCGCGCATTGGTCGGAGCCACTGTGCCCCGCGAAAACGGCGCATACAGTGCCGCGCTGAACATGGCGAGATCGACCCCGAAACGGTAGGAACTGACCCGGCCAATCGCCGTCAACACCAGATCGCCCGCTGGGCAACCCGCCAAACCAGACGAATGCCGCACGCCAGCCAGCGCAAAGCGGCGCAACTCCGCCGGCAGCCGCGCGCGTGCCGGCAGCGTCATCGCGATATGCAGATAGGGATGGTTCTGCAGATTCTGCCCGACGCCGGGGCGGTGGAGGCGCGGCTCGATGCCGAGGTCGCACAGCGACTGGGCGTTACCTATTCCGGCGCGCATGAGCAACGCCGGCGAATGGATGGCGCCGGCACTGAGGATAACCTCGCCGGCCGCGAGTTCTCGTCTCGCGCCCGCCTGCTCCACACTGACGCCCATGGCGCGACCGTTCTCGATCCGGAGTGCGCGTACCGTGGCGCCCGCAAGGATGATCAGGTTTGGCCGAGCGCGCACGGCAGCAGTCAAGTAGCGGGACGCGGTCGAGGAACGTTTATGTGCGGTCGCGGCATTGGGCATGGCGAAGAAGCCGCAGCCGGGCGTCTCATTGATGTCTTCGATATGGCCAAAACCCCGGGTCTGCATCGCCGCCTCGATGGCACGCACAAAGCCCGGCCATTCCGCGCGCGGCGGGATACGGATCGGGTAGGGACCGCCCGATGACGGCTCATCGGCGTGCGCCTCGGCGCGACGGAAATAGGGCAAGACGTCCGGCCAGTCCCAGCCCTCGGCGCCGGCCTCGGTCCAGCGCCGATAATCCGACGGCATGCCGCGCAAGGCCCACATGCCCATGATGCTGGAACCCCCGCCCATAATCCGTGCCTGCGGATAGGGATGGAGCGGTCCGCCCTCCCGCCGGCGTGCCTGCAACTCCGGCCAGAAATATCCGGGGTTGAGGCTCGAGCTCGGGAAAGTGTCGTCAATATCGGCGGGCGTGGCGTCCGGCGGCGTATCGGCGCCTGCCTCGAGCAGGACCACACGGTTCGCCGGACTTTCCGACAAGCGCGATGCCAGCACCGCACCGGCACTGCCACCGCCGACGATGACATAGTCCGCGATCATGCCGGATACCCGCGCGCCACCCGCGCTCGCGTCCGAACCGCCATGAACTTGTCCTCCCTCTTTTCTGGAGACCACCGTCCGCTTTGTGCAGTCTTGCGGCAATTAGGGTTTTATCCATACTGAACAAAAATAAGTTAAAGATGGATTTTCGTCGGCATGAACGACGGAGAGCTGCTCAGGGTCATCGGTTTCCTCGACCGGCTGCACGAGCCGTTTGGTGAGCTATTCCCTGTTGCCCAGCAGGATCCGACTTGGGCCATCGTCACCAGCCTAGTGACAGCGCAGCTGCGCGGCGAAATCCTGACCATCTCCGCACTAGCCCAGCTCTCGGGCGTGCCTCACGCGACCGCGCTGCGCCGGATCAATGAGCTTATCGCGAGCGGCTGGATCATTCGTCTCCCACGCACGCGCACGGGAAAGAGTTTCACGTTGCATCCAGGCGAGCCGATGATGGCCGCCTTCACCGGTTATGCCCGGCACATCAAGTCCGTGCTTGCGCAAACCGTCGGCGTGCGGTCGAGCGCGGAAAACGCCGAGGATTTCAGCTTCGGCGTGGACCGCATAGACACCTTTCTCAAGCCACCTCCTAGCATCATGCAGCGCACGATCGACAGCGGCCGGACTCTGCGCTTCCTGCTGCAGGACGATGCCTTCTTCGCTGCGATGCGCGACCTCTGGGCCGATTGGCGCAACAACTTGTCATCTCGCCGCGACTTCGATCTGCTGAAGCTGGACGACATGTATAAGCGCGCCGTTGCCAATGCCCAGCGTCCGGTCTCCGAATACGACGTCATTACCCTGAACGCGCCCTGGCTCGGCTCCTTCGCCGAGAGCGGGCGGGTGCAATGCCTGGATGCACATCTGCTGAATGTCGGCATCGACTCGCTGGACTTCGATCCTTCGGTCTGGGCGACCGGGCGATGGGCCAGCCGCCAGTACGGTGTACCGATCGTCTCTTCGATCGAACTGTTCGCCGCGCGCACCGATCTGTTCGCCGAGAAATCGCTCAACTTCCCCCGGAGTTTCGACGAGGTAGTCGCTGCCGGGCGGAAGCTCCACGCGCCCGCAGAAGGGCGTTTTGGCATCACCTGGAACGGCGTGCGCGGCATGCCGATCGCGTCAAGCTTCATGTCCCTGGTCGGCTGCTGTGGCGGCGCCGTGCTGGAGGGACCACGTGGTCCCGCCACACACCGTGTGATCGACTGGAGTGCCGCCGAACTGATGCCCTCCCTGGACAGTGACGCCGCGCGCGCGGCGCTCGACTATATGCACCGGCTCTGCACCATTTCGCCGCCGAACGTGTTGGATCTCAGTTGGGATCCCTCAGTCGAGTTGTTCCTGACCGGTCGCGCGGCGATGGCCTACGCTTGGTCCATGCGCGCAGTGCGCTTCGAGGCGGATATGCGCTCGCGGGTCAAGCGCCGCGTGCGCTACCTGCCGCAGCCGGCGGGGCCACGTGGCGGCAATGTCACGCCGCTCGGCAGCTTCCTGCTGGCGATCCCGGCCAATCTGCCGCCAGATCGCGTCGAGGCCGCCGCGGCCGCGATCGGCAGGATGACCTCGCGCGAATCGATCCAGAACCAGATCGACAATGGCTTCCCTGTCCTACCGCGCTTCAGCATGGCCGCCAATCCGGACACGACCGCGGGCTCCCCGATCGTGCGCGCCATCGATCAAATGGCTCGGCGCGGGCAGCTTCAGACTTGGCAGCGTCCGGCGGTGCCAGGCTACATCGCTGTCGAAACGATCATTGGTGAGGAGGTGCATGACGCACTGACCGGTCGCAAACCAGACGCGGCGGCTCTGACCGATGCGCAGCACCGCATCGAGGCAGTCTTGAAGCAGGAGCGGCATTTGGCCAACGTCAAGCGATCATGATCTCGTGTTCCATCTGGCTGGATGTTGCCGGACTTGGCTCGATCACCTCCATTCGCAAACTATCGCACGGGCTATCGTATCCCGGTGGTGTAGACGGCCGGAAGAAACGGCTTCGTTGTCGCCTCGCCTCTGACATCTCATCAGCCAGAAAGGCGGCGGCGTTTCAGTACTGACCCGTGGGCGCGCGCGAAGCGCGCACCCGAAAGGCCCGACGTCTCCGCGCGATACGTTCGACGATGCGGAGCGACGCGAGTTCTCATGTCCATCGCCCCTCACTGAAAAGTCCAAAACGGACAATTCGATTATTGCGTCTCCTACGGCGGGCTGTTGTGCTCTCGAAAAGCCAGCCCCGGAACTGCTGAGGCCGTTTTTGCATTATGAAAACCCTGTGGCATGGCCATTGCTAAAGCTAAGCTGACTGGGATTTCAGTGCTCAGTCCGGGACTGAAACGCTGCCGGGACGTTTATTTCGAGCCCGGCAGCGTTCTATTTTGAGACGAGTGAGACAGCCGCCAGCGTGAAGGAGGGGCTGCCAACTAGGGCACCCTTACTCACCCAGATGCGTTGGCCGCACGGGCATTGGTAAAGACGAACCGTCGTGCGCCTTCCGCTGATTTGATAATTGCTAGATCTTCCCGGCCGTAAGAAATCCTCAATATTGAAATGCAATGTTGATGGTTATGAAAGCAGAACGGTCGCCGCTCGAGCATACTTTGCGGGACACGCGCAAGCGGGAGAAGCGTCATTCGACTTTCAATCAACACCACCGTCAGCTTCTCGATCGGCTACGTGACGTTGAGTGGGTGGCGAGTTCCAAATTGGAGGACAGACCCAAAACAAAGCTCACCCTCATCCGCAATGGATGGATGGAGATGCGGTCGTCTGCAACCGGTATCGAGTATCACATCACTGAAGCCGGACTGGCGGCGCTTACCCAACCGCGTTTGAAAGCGACGACAGGAGCCTTCTAGCGAGCACCTGAACAGCAGTGATTGCATGGAGCGGCGCGATGTCGAGGGCCATGGAGCTAATTGTCGCTGGCTACGTGAAGGTGCGGGATCGGTGCGCTCTGACGGAGTTGCTGGCTCATCGCCGTGAGATGCTCGCTCAATTGCAAGCCGTTTCGGGCGTCACCACAGAGAATGCGGTAATAGCAATCCAAGAAGAAGTGGTGCTGATCGAAGCTGGCCTCGAAGAGCTTGCGCCCCCGCGCGGATCACTGCCGGATGACGAGTGGAATACACGTCGTGGTGAGGGGGATTAGTCATTGTCGAACGGTCGGCAAGGCCGACTGGTGGCGGCGAACGCTCTCGGCATCACCGTGCCGCCTTTGCTGCCGCGCATGAGGCCGGAGATAGCCCGTGGCTGATTTTCCCCCTTGGCCGCGCAGGGTCCGCTTCTTAGGCTGAGCGGAAAGCCATAAGGGAGACGCCGAGGGCAGCTTTTGACCCCTAGCACACTACGCCTTGGCAGGCGATGGACGAAGCCTGACGTATCGGCCTGCAGCTCAGTGTCCTGATCTTCCCGGCATCATCAAAGTCCAAGACGGCCTGCACGACGTTTTCCCCGCTGACGTACGAGATTGTTGCGCCCCCCTCCGAGGGCTGAAGATTGTCCAGCTCGGCAGCTTGGTGTTCCTGCAGATGGATAGCCCAGTAGCCACGCAGGTTTTGTCTCCCGGAGATCGCCAACTGGTCACAATCGCAGTAGACCACGGCATCTTCGGCGTACATTTCGAGTAGTGTTTCGATATCGCCGGCGCGGTAGGCATCAAACCAGTCGACGGCGGCGGCCATCGGGTCAAAAGACATACAAGCACCTCCCGCGCCAGACACAGAGATTTGGCTAGGTACCCAGCTGAATCTCTTCGCCAATCGACTCGCGAACTCTTTGATTTTCACTCGGCCAAGCCCATATGCCGAGTGCCATAGGGCGATGCTTATCCGCTGGTGATAGCCATTCGAATTCGAAAATGCGTGTTCGAGACCGGTGTCTAAAAGTAAACTTTACGCCGGGAAACAGTGGCAATAGGCTAGGACCGAACTCCGATTCAAACTGAACCAAGGATCAATGACAACTACGACCCCATTGACCCGAGAAGCATATCTCAAACGATGCAAGGAAAATGCGCTCGCGCTTCTGAGCGTTGGCCGAATACGAGAGGCGGTTTCTTCGATGATGGTGGACATGCGGGAGAGCCCGAGCGGCGGATTACCTCGTGAAATCCACGCATTCGGCATCATTGCCGCCGCGGCTGGCGACACGAGGACCGCGCGAGCATACATCGAAGGCTTTATCTGATAGCCGTTCGGCGCCTCGCTCTGTGTCCGCCTTGGCCCCAAGCAGCAGTATGGTCAGCTATTCCGTCGCTGTAGGCGTAACGACGCGCTGATCCGCGGTAGCGTTTGTAAGTCATGCCTAGGGTCGAGTCATAGGTGCAACCCGATAATAAACCGGATGGCAAAGAAGGAGCCTGCGGCGACTATAGCGGTCGCACTAATCGCGACAGCGATTCTCCAAGTCTCTTCCAATTCAGCCTCCCCGTGGTGGCCCCAGCATCGGGCCGGGGGGCATGATGATGCTGGGGCCTCCGGACAGGCTCGTGCCTCGTGGGACTGAGGCCGTCGCCGGAGACACAAGCTGATCTCCCAGCCGCTGTTCCATCCCTTGCCCATTATCCCGCATGTGTTGCCCAAAATCCCACAGGTCGGCTGACAAAGAGATGACCGCCAAGCGTCGCGCTGGTAGGAGCCTGCAGCCGGGCCGCGATGCTCCACATGATTAGGGGCGCACGCGATTTGGCTACAACGGGAACCCGCCCGGTGAATCGGGTCGACGGTCTAGCCATGTCACACCTTCTCGGTGATAGTCTTACCCCTAGTTCTTTCGGAGTAGCGTCATGTTCCGTTTTTCTGAGGAGTTGCGATAAAGCCGCGCTGTTGGGCCTTGGCGCCTATGGCTTTCTCCAACTGCCGATGTAGCGGCCCGCTAACGTCAATCGGCAGGCGCTTGCTTTCTGGCTTTTGGTCACGGGTGCTACGCTCGTCATCATCGGCATCATCGGTGTGCTCGTCCGCCGAAAGCAGGAGGAAGAAGCAGATGCGGTGCCGGACACACCAGTCCAGACACCCAAGACGCAGATGCCGCCCTTACGACGCGAGAGGGAAGACGTCCACAAGTGAAAGCGCGCGCGGGCCGGCGAGCTCTGAGGCACTGCATAGAGCACCATCATACGTGATGATGCAGTCCCCAGAAGGCGACGAGCGGTGGGCCGCGCCCCAGTCGCAGCTCAAAAGGAAAAAGCCGCCGGCCTGGGTGCACGGGTCTCAATGCCCATGCGTACCGCGGTACTCGTCACCACTCCGCGACGAAGTAATTCTAGTGACCGGTGGTTGTCGCGGGGTCACGTGCCAATTTCCCCTCAACGCGGTTGCGAGCCGACTTCGAGGGCTGAGAGGCCGATGAAGTCCCGGACGTCTCGCGTCGAGACCGCCTGTGACCGAGAAACCTCGTTTCACCCGGCATGCGCGAGCGAACCGGCCGAGGCCTCGGGCCGTTTCTCCATGGTGAGGCAGAACGAGCTCGTGAGACAGTAGGCGGCTACGCGGTTGCCAAGAAGCAGCCGTCCGGCGGATCTTAAGGTGTTGAATGAATGCCATCGAATGATGGGATTGTCGAAGCCCGCCTGAGCAAGATGCCGCGCCCACAACTGTGGCGACTGGTGCTTGTGCCACTCTATCGTGGGCATGAACGGATTCTTTAGGCGCAAGTCGCCAAACAGGTTTCGCCGAGCGCAGTCAACAACGTTGAGTTTTGCGTTGGGACGTGCCAAGGAGGAAAGCTTTCCAAACAACTGCTGATACGAGCGCTGCGCTTCGCGATCGCGAGCCAGTTCGATGCACGCGGCTTCGTCCAGGTGATTGATCGATGCGTGCAGGAGTAAAATGTCAAACGTGCCATCGCCGGGGTCATAGTCCTGCAGCCGGCTAGGAAGCAGTTGCACCTCTGTTTGGCCAAGGACGGAGGCAGTGCGCTGGAACGCAGCGCTTGTGCCAGTGGTCGAACCCGCGATCTCCGGTTCAAGGCAGATGACTTTTTCTGCTCCTGAACATGCGGCGTAAAGCGACAGCATCCCATCGCCTCCGCCAATATCGAGCATCGTCTTGCCTTTGAAATCGATTCCTTCAAAAAGATAGTTTACATAGAAACGGTGATTTCCGCGGACCATCCCGCTTTCTGCGGTATTGAAGTAGCGGTCAAATGATTTCGGATCGGGTCGCTGCATCGTTCTCTCGCATCATAAATAGCGGCCAACACTGGTAATCGCGACAGTTTGACGCATTCTAGCGCTCGTAAGTTGAGCTTGAAGCCAATCATTGGAGGTAGTCCGTTGGCACCAGGTTTGCCCGCGGCGTTGTTGTTTTTGGGATTGCGTCAACCTGGGGCTGGCGTGGCTAAGGCCCTCTCTGCACCTCGTAAGACGCCCCCATGACCGCACTCAGGCGCCGTCACAGGGACAACCCGCACGGGGAGACCTGGCTGATCTATTTCGACGACGTCCGCGTCGGCGGGTCGGCGAGCGCGCCGGCGTGCGCGTTCACGCCGATCAATGGGCATGGTCCTTCGGCTTCTGTCTGGGTATGGAGCCGGGCACGCAGCGGGGCGGTATCGCCTCGAGCTTCGATGCCGCCCGCGAGGACTTCGAGGCCGCATGGTCCGCCCTGCTGCCCATCATCCCTGACACCGCCTTTGCCGAATGGCGTAGCGATCGCGACTGGCGCGCCGAGGTGGCGCAGAAACGCGCCCGCGGCGAGAAGCTCGCGAGCGAGATCATCCGGAGAACCCTGATGCGCTGTCCCTGCGGCACCACGTTCGACAGCTGGAAGCCCGATGAGAGCTACCCGCACCGGGCCCACATCTATGCCGCGCAGACCGAGGGAAAGGTTCGCTAGTGAAACATCTTGACGCCCGCCCCTACTCCGACCCCGAAGCCGCCGCGCGCAAGCTGGTTGAGATTGCCGCCGCCACGCCGGCCGTGCAGGATGGCCGGATCTACATCGAGCGGATCAACGCGCAATTCGTGGCCCTCTTGAAGGGCAGCCGTGGGTATCCGGAGTTCGGGAACGGCCTCCGATACGCCGTCGAGCATGGTTGGCTCGAGCTGCACGAGAGCGGCACGTATGTTCGCTTGCTCCAGCGCGAAGACCTGCTCGCTGGACAGCAGAAGCCGGACTAAACGTAGGAAAGGCGCGAAATCGTCCTATAGCTTGGCACGCCATCGACTTGAAGCTGCCGATCCATGCTGTCCAGTGCAGCTGGCTGGAGCTGCACGAGAGCGGAACTTACGTCTGCTCAACAAACACGGAGCGCGGCCTCTCTGAAGGATGCTGCTCTAATTAGGACACCCGCAGCTTAAATTTCGGACACTCTATCATTTGAGACTCGGGGAGCGAATCGCGGGCGAGACGCTGTCAACCGGCGTGCCGCGTTGAGTATGGTGCGTCGGGCGGTCTCGGTGCGTCTCGGTCCAGCCCCGGAGATGCCCGGGGCCGTTCGTACCCGCAGAGGGAAATTAGGACACCCGATGTCGCCGGACTTCGCCCGGCTGCATGTTCAATGAAGCTGTCAGGTCCGCATCCAACTCCCGTTCAACGAGGCTCGCCGCCCAGCCTTCGGGAATGGCGTCGAGCACTCGATCCACAGCAGCCCCTCGCTCCGTCGCTGCCAGCCAGAGCTGGCGTTCGCCGCTATCGGTTGTGACCCGAACCAAATAAACCCGTTGCATCCCGTACAGGTAACAAACGGGGCGTACGTTTCTAGAGCTGAGCTTATTCCGGAGGCTGAAGGCCGGCGGACTTCAGCCGATCGCTAATGTGCGCGCCGGTTTCCGCAATGCTGGCTCGCTTTTGAGAAGAGCTTCCCGCTCTGGCCCGGCGGGCAACTGGCTGGCCCGCTCTTTCAGCCGAGCGGTTTGCTCGGCCATCCGCTCTTCAAGGGATCGGGTCTGCTTCACTCGACGGCGATGCAGGGTCATCGCGAGCCTCTTAGAGCCGTTGTCGATGACATCCTAACAGAAAGACGTACAGTCACTTTCGAGAACAAACTGAATCCGCCGACTGAGCCTTCCTACTCTTTAAGCGGCTCGGGATGCCAGACGACCGGGACCGGCGCTCTCAACAATTCCTCGGAGCGCGCCAGCGCCTCCCATGACCGACGCAACATCTCGTGCGTCGTGTCGTCTTTGGCCTGGTGTCTTTCATCGCAGGCTTTCAGGCAGTGACGCAGCCATTCCCAGTCGCTTGGCAACATTGGCGCCTCTCCCAGGTGCTTACCCGAAGAGATCAACTCAGGCTACATCGGCCGGTTCCGAGGGGTCCCAGACGACCTTCCCGCATGGGCATTCGTAGACCCTGACAACCCCTCCCTTCTTGGAATCGAACATGGAGGCCACAAGGCGTGGCGTGGCCGAGCAGGTCGGACAGCAAGGCCGGGAAGATCGGGCGGCTGCGTTGGCGTCGTCCACGGCTACTTCCATTCCTAGTAAGCCGCTCACGCTGTACCAAAGTGTACATACCTCAAAACACATAGGCTAACGGAACCGCGTGGAATCCGCGGTGACCACGTGCTGAAGGTTAGTTCTCGTCGAACCTTGGCCTTCGAGCTTTCTCTGCCATGGCCATCCACTCTTCCGCCAGTTTCAGCCACGCCTCTTTGTCCGCTCGACGCTTCGCTTTTTGAGCTTCATCGAGGCAGTCCTTTGCTTGCCGGAGGTATCTAACAGCGTCCTCTTCCGTGACCCCAAAATGCACCGGAAGGCCGAAAGTGCCCTGGCTGGGTAGGATGAACTGCGGTCGTCATCACCACCGCTTAACCTGAAGAGGCGAAAAGGACAGCCTGGGACGGGTCGTTGGGGAAAGAAGAGGCGTCGTATTGAGGTTGTAGAGCCCGCCCATTGCCGCCAGCCCCGGGCGGTGCCCTCCCTGCGGCCTGGCGCTGTCGCGGCTGCACTCCGAGCCGGACATCACGACCTCGCCTCCAGCTGCGCAGACGGCCCACTTCCATCGGCCGCGCCCGCGTCGCTTCAACACGACATCGAAGCCCGCGTAGTTCTCTTCGCCGGTTCGAGTGTTCATGCCGCGATCCGTCCCGGCAAGCCGCCCTGGAGCTGGTCCAGAAGCCGCTGCTCGCGTTCGATCCGGCTCAGGTAGAGTTCGCGCTCCTTCTCGGTCTTCGCACTCGCAAGCAGCAGCCGATAGTGGGCGATGACCTTTTCGCTGCCGCGGATCAGCAGGTCCCTGACGTCGGTCATGACGCCGACCCCGCGGTCGCAGGCGAGCACTGCCTCTGGAGCTTGGTGAATGCGATGGGGAAGGTTTCGATCGTCAACGCCTCCAGCGCCGAACTCTCCTCGGAGAGACGCCGTTCAATGAACTGGCGCTCGAGGTCGGAGAGCCGCGTCTTCAGAAGTCTCCGATAGCGGTGGATGTTGTTGCGGTGCGCGCGAATGCGGGCAAAATCTTCATCGATCATCATCGCCACTCCTGACGGTCTCTAAGGTCCTTTTTGCGGTTCGAAAAACGGGAAATCGAACTCCCGCCGAAAAAATATTCGGCGCGAAATCGCTGTCAAGATTGTAGTGGTGCAGTGCGTCAAACTTGAGCGGTGGCGTGTTAACCAATCCGCGAGCTCAAAAAATTTCGCCCCCCCTTGAATCGCCCTTGCGTTTTTCTAAGTTTTTTTCGCCGCGAGAGCGGTGTGCCGGGCGCCGTCACGGGTCCGGCGCGGGCGCCGGCCGGGTACCAGACCCGCTCTGACCCTGCCTTGCGCTCCTTGTATCCAGATTGCTCTTTGGAGGACTTGGTTATGAGGACCACCTTTGACTTCGCGCCCCTGTGGCGCTCCACCATCGGCTTCGACCACCTGGCCGACCTCGTCGACAGCACGCTGCGCCAGCCGAGCGAAGACCACTATCCCCCGTACAACATCGAGCGCACCAGCGATGACCACTACCGGATCTCGCTCGCCGTCGCCGGGTTCGGCACCGACGACATCGCCGTGACCGCTGAGCAGAACGCGCTGACCATAGAGGGCAGGAAGCCCGAGAAGGCGGCCGGCGAGTACCTGTACCAGGGCATCGCTGCGCGACCGTTCCGGCGTGTGTTCAACCTGGCCGACTACGTCCAGGTGAAGGATGCCTCCTTCCGCGACGGACTACTGATCATCGATCTGGTCCGCGAGGTGCCGGAAGCCATGAAGCCGCGCCGGATCCAGATCGGAAGTGGCGCCTCTCCTGCCTCACACATCGAACAGAAGGCGGCCTGAGGCCGGCCAAGGTTCGACGGCGGAGCGCGGCGCGCGCAAGCCCGGCCGCGCTCCCTGGCTCATGCAATGAGGGAGAAAAACCATGGCAGTTCGTGATCTCATTCCCTGGTCCAGAAACCAGGAGGTCGCACCGGCGCGCGGCACCCGCGATCCGTTCATGACGCTTCACCGCGAAATGAACCGGCTCTTCGACGATGTCTTCCGCGGCCTCGGGGGCACAAGCCTGTCTCCGCTCATCGAGGGGCAATTCAGTTGGCCCAAGATCGAGCTCAGCGAGACCGACAAGGGGCTGACGATCTCTGCCGAGCTCCCGGGCATGACGGAGAAGGATGTCCAGATCGAAATCGCGAACGGGATGCTGACCATCCGCGGCGAGAAGAAGAGCGAGCGCAAGGACGACGGCCGATACTTCACCGAGCGTTACTACGGCTCCTTCCAGCGGCAGAAAGCCCTCGAGGACGTCGAGGAAGACAAGGCCGAGGCCTTGTTCAAGGACGGCGTCCTGACGATCTCGATACCAAAGTCCGAGAATCCGCGCGCGGGCGTCAAGCGCATCGCGATCAAGTCGCAGTAAAGACCCGGGCGGCGGTCGACCCCGAACTCACCGAAGACCCCCCGAGGAAGGAGCGTAAAGGGAGGCATCGATGACAAAAGCTGGCACGAACGCAGGCAATCTCAATCCCCTCTTCCATCCGGCGGCGCACTATGCGTCTCCGGAAGATGTCCTGAACGATCCGGAGCTCTCCGCGCCGGAGAAGCGGATCATCCTGTCGTCCTGGGCGTCCGATATGTTCGCCGTCGAGTCCTTTCCCGCCTTGCGCGAGGTACCTGGCATGAGCCACGCCATCCGGCTCGCCGAGATCCTCGCCGCGCTGCGGCGGCTCGACGGCGAAGACGACGACCCGCCGCCTGGCGGGGTGCCGATGCGGCGGCGGCGGCCTTGGGCCGCCGCGCTCCGGAGGTCGGCATGATATTCACGCAGGCACCGTCATGACGATGGTTCTGATCGGGCACGATTCGGCGACATGGGCCGTTCCGTTCGTCGCAGTATGGGCAGGGGCTTGGGACTGATAGGCTCCGCATTATCCTGAGCCCGACCGTTTCCGTCTGCGCGCTCACGCATATCCTGGGCGCTTCAATCCCATCGCATGTTCCTTCTGCTGACGAATTGATTGTACGTCGGCGTGCAGACAGCCGCAGAGACATAAGTTTATTTCCGGCTTAGACCTTTGAATGAGCTGGCGCGGAGCAGCCCTTCGGAAGTTATGTCGCGATACTCGATTTCAGCAACAAACTTCGGCTCGACCCAAGTGGCTTTGGGCTTTTTGAGTTGCTTACTCAATCTACTCTTGGGGCTGACTACAGTATCGAGTGCATCCCTGATCTTGCGCGAGGTGGTTCGGCTCCATCCCGTGCCGACCTTGCCCATATAGCGCAGCTCCTTCCCTTCCTGTTTGCCGAGATAGAGAGCGGCAACACCGGTGGGATCTTTGTAAAGCCGACGACGGGGAATTTTCCCTTCTGAACGGCCTTGATCTTCTGCCACGTTTCAACCCGCTCCGATCGGTAAAGAGCATCCACTCGTTTGGAGATGATGCCCTCGTACTTCAGCCTGCTGGCTGCCTCGAACAGCGCCTGCCCGTCACCTTCATGGTGTTCGCTGTAGAGAATAGGATCCTTAATCTCGTTGCTCTCGATTAGCTCCTTGAGCAGCTCCTTACGCGCAAGCTGGGAAAGCTTCCGGAGATCGTGGCCATCAAGCCAAAGGAGATCGAAGGCGAAGTAAACTAAGCGATCCTGATCGCCTCTGGCGAGGTCGGCCTGCAGCTCGGAGAAGTTGGGTCGCCCCTCGTGGATAACGACGACCTCGCCGTCAACGATGGCCTGACCTTGGACATCGAAGGCGCCGGCGATGACGGAGAATTTGTGAACCCAGTGGTGGCCGTTTCGCGTGTAGGCGCGGCCGTCATCGCCATCGACGTGGCAGTCACTGAACAGCCATCGGTGTCCGGGTGACAGCCTACCACAAGGTTACCAAAGGTTGCAAATACCTGTCGCGAGGGGCTACAGTCCACTAGGGGACCGCCCGCGTAGCTAGGGGAGGATTCCATGAGACGATTGTCCGTGATCTTGAGCCTGCTGTTGCTAGCGCCAAATCGGAAGAAAGATCTCGTGCTAGTCTTCGGCCTGGTGTTTGCCTTGTTTGGGTCAACGCCCGGCCTCTCCCAACAGAGCCTGTCCAATAACGCTCAATCCGGTGCAGCCGACCAGCCAACCCAGTCGGGCACGCCGGCTCGATCCATGAGCGAGTCCGATATGCTGGACCGACCCACTGCTCACGGACGCTTTGGTCCTGAGAGACTTTCCAAGGGTGAACTGGCCAAGGAGGTCGCGGCCCAAAAGCGCGTGGCCACCTATTTTCATGACAAGGTGACGACCCGTCTCAAGAGTTGCTGGGACTCTCTCAAAGGAACGGGCGATATCAGGATGGAATACACCTTCGCGAGGCGGGACAAGTACTGGATGCCTGAAAAGGTGATTCTGGCCCATTCGACGGTGCTTGACCATGAGCAGAACCACGCTGCTCTCAAGTGCATGCAGGACGCCGTCAAGGACACACCCCTCCCGATCGATTCCGGCGATGCCGACACAAAAGATTTCTTCATCTCGTGGTCTTGGCCGGTGCCCATGCCCAAAGACGCAGAGCAGCAGTATCAAACGATGCAGCGCTCGAATGGCGGCGTTGGTGGCGGGGGGTGTGACGGGCGCGGTACTCCGCCGAGGTGCAGCCGCTGCGTCGGCGAGGGATCATGCGCAAGCTGCGTGAGCGTTTGCGTCGGGTACCCAAGCTGTGGCTTTGCGTCCAGCGGGGGCGTGAGGGTCGGCTGCTTCAACGATCCACCTACTCAATGCGTTTCCGGGGGCGCAGGTAGCGACGTATCCAGCGGTGTCGTCATATATTGAGACGAACGACCGAGCTTGGTTGCGATGATGTCTTCGGCCCTTCATCGGCGCGAATTTGCGGCGTGCCATCGCTCGCATAAGGTTGCCGAATGCACATGTACAGCTATGTCTGAGTTGGGTCAAAATGCAAAGAACGCAGAGTGAGCAAATTCCGCTCTGCCGCAACGAGCGGACCTCCGTCAGCCGAGGCGCAACTTCGCTGATGGGCCATGAACGGACTCATGCGCTGCAACAAACCACGAGTGCAGCCTGCTCGCAGGGTTGATGTAACCCTTACCGGAGCTGTCAGCGGGACATGCCGAAAACCATCGCCAACGTGTTTGACGTCCTGGCGAATCTGAACGGGCAGTTGACGCCGTTTTACAGCTCGGGGCACCTTTTCTATGCTTGTGGAGCCTTCTTCAACTCGCCGCCTCCCGCCAGGCCTTCGCAAGGCGGTTTCTGATCTCTTGATTTGTATATGGGGTTAGCTTGCGGATATGCTCCTCAACGAGCTGCTGGTTGCCACCCTTCAAGATCTTGGCCAACGGCTCACCTTTCTCTAAGGATATGTTCATCTCCTGCGCCGCCTCGTCTTGCCGACCAAGCTCACTGAGGACAGCCACGAGGTACGAGCGGGCCGGCCTAAAATTTTCGTTTTTGCTGAGGGCCTCCCGAAGGTGTGTCTCGGCCTCCTCAAAACGTTGCCTGCTGGCGTTGGGGTCCTGTGCTGAGGTCAGGACGCCCCAGACGTAATAAGCCTGGCCGCGGTAGAAGGCGTAGTAGAACGGATATATGGGATTGCGGTCGATAGCTGCTTGCGACTTGCGAAGCGCTTCTTCCGGTTTACCCAAATAGACCAGCACTTGCGCCCATAAGGAATAGCCATCCGCGTAGTTGGGATTGCGTTGGACCGCCTCCTCTGCCGCCTGAAGGGCCTCTTGTTGTCTCTCTCTGTACAAGAGACACCGGCCCATTGTTTCGAGAGCAAATGGCAACGAAGGTTTAGGTTCGAGCTCCCTTCTCGCCAGCTCAACCGCCTTTTGCGCCATGCGAAATTCCAGCTCCTTTGAAGATTCGGGGTCCTGAGTCCAACTCCCATTGGAATCTGTCCGATGGGTGGAGGCCAGATTCGCGTACGCCCTTGCAAACTCCGGGTCCAGGCCAATAGCTTTCTCGAAAAGGTCCCGCGCATGCGCATTGTCCGTGGGTGTGAAGCGTCGATAGAGCTCTGCCCCGCGCATGAAATACTCCCAAGCCACCTCACTGCTCGTGTATGGTCGTCCCATGTGCTTATCCTCCTCGTTTGTTAACGTCACTGCCAACGCACTCGTGATCCTCCGGGCGATCTCCTCTTGCACGGCAAAGACGTCCTGTAAGTCCCGGTCGTAATACTGGGCCCACATGTGATAACCCGTGTTGGCGTCGATTAACTGTGCCGTGATCCGAACTCGGTTGCTGGCTTTGCGCACGCTTCCCTCGACGAGGTATCGTGCCCCTAACTCTCGGCTCACTTGGGCTGGTTTGACCGCCCTGCCCTTAAATGTGAAAACGGAGTTGCGGGCGATGACGACCAACCCTTCGAGCCTGGAGAGGTCCGTAATGAGATCCTCGGTCATCCCATCGCTGAAATACTCTTGGTCAGGGTCGCTGCTCATGTTGAGAAAGGGGAGCACGGCAACAGAGCGCTTGTCAGGGAGCAGAGCTGGGGTCTGCACCTCGGGGAATACCTGCGATAGAGAGAACGGGTGGAAGACCAGTTGCCAGACACCGCCCAGCAGGAAAAGCAGTGCGACCGCGACTAGGCCCACCCGCAGCCTGGATCTGGCGGCGCCCGGTTTCCGCCGGATGACCGGAGGAGAAGACACCCCCGAACCTATGCCTATGCGGTATATGCGCACTGGCCGTGCAATGTTCTTTAGCTGCTGCTCACCCGCGTCCTCAAAGACGACGTCGAGCTTGCCCCGGGCGTCCTCCTGTACCCTGCCGGAAACGCAAATGCCCCCAGGCTCCGCCAGCGCCTCCAAACGTGCCGCTATGTTCACAGCATCGCCCCAAACGTCGCCGCCATTAAGGATGAGTTCTCCGAAGTTGATGCCCATACGGAGCACGATTCGTTTTTCTTGCGGCACGTCAGCGTTGCGTGCGGCCATTCCGCGCTGTATCTCAACGGCACACCGCACAGCGTCCACCACGCTTGCGAATTCTACGATTGCTCCGTCCCCGATGACCCTTACTATCCGCCCGTGAAATTCCTTGATGTTAGGTTCGATGAGCTCGTGACAATGTGCCTTCCACCGGGCCAGCGTACCTTCGTCGTCATTTTCGACGAGGCGACTGTACCCGGCGATATCGGTTGCCAGGATGGCTGTGAGCCTGCGCAACTGGCTTTCAGGCATAGCAGTCCCCGATTCCGAAGCCTTTCTGCCAAGGGTAAGCTACCACATGCGCCGCGGGTCAGTGTGGTCGAATTGATAGTCTGGCGCCGCTAATGTTCGAATCCGGTCAATCGCGACAGTCTGGCCCCGCTTAAGTTAGGCCCGGTCTACCCCTGACAGCCGACATATCCTCGGTCGTGTGATGCGGCAGCGATGGGCCATTAAGCGACATTGCCAAGTCGAGGCTATCAATTGAACCGCGGGCGTAGAGTGGCGCCGCTTGGCGCGCGGCGCGCTGATATGTGCTAAGCTGTTCTGGCCGGTTAAGCATCGGGAGAGGACTGTGACGCGACGCGAGTTCATCGCACTCGTCAGCAGCGCGGCGGCAATCCGACCGCTCGGCGCGCGTGCAGAGCGCCCGCCAGAACGTGTCCTCTATTTCACATACTCGGCCGGCTATCGGCACGACGTGATACCACTTTCCGAAGCAATCCTGACGCAGCTTGGAAGGAATTCCGGTGCCTTTGAAGTCATCGCAACGGAAGACTTGTCTGAATTTTCGACCGGAAACCTCGAGCGGTACGCCGCTGTGATGTTCTACACAAGCGGTGAAATTCCGATGAGCGGCGCCCAAAAGCTAGCACTTCTCAACTTTGTGCGCTCGGGCCGTGGCTTTCTCAGCGTCCACTCGGCCACGGACACATTCTACACTTGGCCAGACTATCTCGATCTGATCGGCGGCTACTTCAACGGTCATCCCTGGCATCAGGGTGTGACCATCGAGGTGGCTGATGTTGCGGATCCACTGGTGGCGTTTCTGGGGAATTCGTTGCAGTTGAACGATGAAATCTACCAGATTAGCGACTTCGACTATCGTGGATCACGCGTGCTCCTGCGCCTCGACCAAAGCTCGGTGGACCTCAATAAGGCCGGTGTGCATCAACGCTTCTATGGTTGGCCGCTCGCCTGGAAACGATTTTACGGCGAGGGGCGAGTATTCTATTCGGCGCTTGGCCACGAGGCGTCGGTCTGGCAGGACCCTCGCTGCCAGAAAATCCTCACTAACGCTATCGTCTGGTCTACGAGAAGGTCGGCCTAGTGCAACCGGATTGCTATGCCGCTTGTGCCTTTCCTACAGGCAAATATTGTGGCGGCTATCGACAATGCCGCTCGCCTGTTTGCGTGGTGAAGCGGATCAACAAGAGCCTTTGCGACGGCGAGTAGTGCATGCGTACCGGCATCTACATCGGACCGGAAAGCGGCACGAACCACGGTCAGGCCGAGAAGAAATAACTACGGGATATCAGTCTGGCTCCGAGGCCCGATGCCGTACGGCTTGTTGAGGAAGAACTCACGGTTGCCTAGCGCGGCCTCGGCGTACTGGTCGATGGCGACTTGGATGGCGAGGACGTGGTCGTGACACCAGCCCTCAAGGGTGCCGAGCCTTCTCACCAGTTCCAACGCCTTGATGTATTCGGGCGGGTTGTCCCAGTCCGAGAAATACTGCGGATGAACTCTCACCATTTCCGCCCCCCGAGCACCCGCGGCTTGATCTCGCGCGATTCAGCCTTCTTCTTCTCATCCCGCTGGGCACAGAGTTCATCCACCTTCGCTTGCATCCGCGCGAGGAGGGCTTCGGCCGATGCCGTCCCTATCCCGGCCCGCTGGAGCTGGAGGATTTCCTTGCGCTGACGGTCCGCGATGCTCGGTGACGCTCTCAATGCCGGCTAGCACTATCTGGAGGTGAAGTGCCTGGGCTGCGACGCCCACCAGACCGTCGCGCTGGACGTTGTCAGGCGCGCGAAGACCGCCCCTATTCACGAGCTGGAGCGCTACATGCGTTGTCGGCAGTGCTCTGATCGCCAAGAACGGCCGTTCAAGCGCAGCCATTTGGTGGCCTTGCGGACCACAAGAATCTCAGCCACTGACCCGCCGTCGATCTGGTGGCCGGGCGAGCGCTGAAGTTGAAACTGACCGATGAACGGGCCTTCGCCGACCCCGAAACCGCGGCAAGCTGATCGAACTCGCCGCCAGCATTGCGCCGGTCCAAAACGGCCGCATCCACATCGAGAAGATCAACGCGCCGTTCCTCTTCACGCTCAAGGCCAGCGGTCAGAGTTCGGCGCTGGGATCAAGTATGCAATCGAGAAGGGCTGGCTTGAGCTGCACGAGAGCGGCACCTACGTGCGCCTGATCCGAAGGGAAGACCTGCTCTCCGGGCAATAGGAACTGGCAAACGCGACGGCGGTTCTTCTTTCGCTGGCTTAAGAGCTGGTGGAGCGGCCCCGGTTCAATCCCCATCATCGCATCCCCGCCGGGGCCGTCTTCCTTCCTTTGCCGTCCGAGGTTCGCGATGGACCAGACTGCGATATGGGACGAACTGAGACAAGTCGAGCGCGAAGTCGTTGAAGGCGAACGTCGGCTCGCGGAGCAAGAGGCGCTCGTTTTCGCATTGAAGCGAGAGAAGGGGGACACCGCCGACGCTGAAGCCGAACTCGAACGGTTGCGCGCAGAGCAGCGGCGCCGCAATCAGGATCGCCAGCGCTTGCTTTCAAGACTTCAACCCTGAAAGGGCGACCTTGACGCACTCGGTGCGACCCGATTGGATTAGCGGGTTGATGGAGCAAGCGTCATGCGTATCTCGCCCTCGATTGTGCCCGGCTCCGATCGGGACATCTATCTCGTGCTCGATGATTTCGGCGCCCACCTTGGCCGGGCATGGACCGAGACCGCCGAGGAGCACACTGACCGCGAACCCCGCAGGTATATCGTCGTGGTCCATTGCCTCGAGAATAGTCCAGACAGGTTTTAGAAGACATTGCCGAACTTTCCCGAAGGCAAACACATCACCAACATTGCTATGCGATCTTGCACGCCCATAGAAGCAGAACGCTCTCTAGGAGACATCGTGCGAAGCCTCCAAGGAAAGGCGAAACGCCCTCCGACATTTAACCAGCACCACCGACAATTTCTCGATCGGCTGCGCGACCTTGAATGGGTAGCGAGCTCGAAATTGGACGACAGACCCGGAACAAAGCTTACCCTTGTCCGCAGCGGATGGATGCAGACACGATCATCCAAAGCCGGTGTCGAGTATCGAATTACCGAAGCCGGACTGGCGGCACTCAGCCGGCCGCGATTGAAGCCGACTGTACAATGCCCGCAACGGACCCCTGAATAGAAGCGACTGCATGAGGAAGCTCAGGTGTCGAAGGCCATGGCACTTATCGTCGCTGGCTACGTCAAGGTGCGCGATCGGCGCCCCCTGACGAATTTGCTGGCGCATCGCCGCAAGGTCCTCGGTCAGCTGCAAGGCTTGTCAGGCATCAATCCTGAAAACGCGGTCAAAGCGATCCAAGAAGAGCTAACGCTGATCGAAGCTGGCCTCGAAGAAACTCAAGCCACCGCCCGGCGCACTGCCTCACAATGAGTGGGACCAGTGAGTTCGCCTCAGTTTGATCGGCTCATTTCGCGTTTGTAGCCGGTTGGAAACCAGTCTCTATGATGCTTGATAGCGCCTCACTTACCGGACAGGGCGATACACATGGGCATGAGGAGCCCCGCTCGCCGCTTGGTGAGCGGGCTTCTTTTTTTTGATCGACAGAGATGCGCGTTAACAAGATCACGTGGGACAAGATCGGCCGGGTGACTGAGCCGGGCCGATACAGGTGCTTTTTCGGATACCTAACCGTCACGTCAGAGGACATCGAAGTCTGGGCTCGCTACCCGGAAGCTGCATTCACTTTGATCGCGGGCTCCATGGTGGAGCAGTCCGACGAGGATTTTCGCCTCGGCGCGTTTGACATCGGCGGCCCTGAATAGGAGTAGGCGGCGCGCGCCGCTTGCGTGCGCGCTCGTTAGTCTCAATCAAAACAAGCCTTCGCTCGCGGCGCTTTTGTCGGTCATCAGATCACGCACGTACCAAGAACTGCCGTGCATCAAATTCGCAGTTCCAGAATTAACCTGTAGCTGCGACATCAAGCTTAATTCGCGACTTTGGTTGCGACGGCAGCCGGCTCCGCTAGGTTTACCGCCACCGGATGTTGCTCGTCCGGCCCCGTGGCGAAGTCGGCGCGCCATTATATTCGGCGCGTCGGCTCCGTCCCTCTGCGCGAAAAGCGATATGCGCAAATTGCTTTTGTACATCTTCGGTGTCTGTTTCTGGATCGCGCTCGTTGCGGCGATTGTCACAACGGTCCCGCGCCTCAGCACCGAAGCAAAGGAACGGCGCAGCCACACCTCAGCCGTCCACCTTTCAAAGACCAGGAATTAACCGGCGCCAAGGAGCGATCCAAATGTCGAAAGCGATGGAGCTGATTGTCGCCGGATACGTCACCGCAAGAGACGAACGAGCGCTTTCCGAGTTGCTTGCACACCGGCGCAAAATGTTCGACGACCTTCGCGGCATCTCTAGCGTCGATGCCGCGAAGGCCATTCAGGATGTCCAAGACGAACTCGCGATCATTGAAGCAGGTATGGAGCAATTGAAGCCGCCGCCGGGCTCAGTTGCCGGAGAAAGAGCTGAGCATAACTGAAGGCACTTTTCTGGGGCCTTGTTGTCGGCGGTCGCTAGATAGGCAAAGGATCGGTGCCCGATCGCGCCCACGCGGGAACCCCGTCAACAATAGCAGAGTTGTTTCAGCCGGCGGCTGCTCGCCGCCTATCTGGCGCGAGGGAGACCCGCGCCAGGCCGGTATAAGTGCCGACCCGATCCCCGTGGCTGAGAACCATCAGCCGCCGCAGCGCAGCATCGAATTGTGTTTACTCTCGCCGATCGCTGCGGCTAAACGTCGGATCACCAATGTGAGAGGCGTTTTTCATGAGTGCTTTTCAGGCGAAACTGGATCGATTTGAGTGCCTCGCCGCCGAGTGCGAGGAAATTGCCAAGAAATCGGAAGGAAGCAATCGCGATCTGTACCGGCGGGCTAGCCGGCACTATCATGAACTGGCTGATGATGTGCGTGCCCTGATCGCGTCCTTCGATCTCGCCGCGTAACCTTTCGTCCGCAACGTCACATGAACATTGTGTTAGCCGTCTGCTGTTGCAGCAGCAGCTGCAAAGTCTATTTAGCAAGGCCGCTTCCGGTCGATCACTGCGATAGGGCCTTCTATGGAACGGAGCGCTCAGAGCTCTGCGGAGCGTCTCTGAAGAGCAAGCGCTAACTAACGCGTGCAGCGCGCCCATTGGCTGAACGTGCCGAGGCGCGATCCGGCGTCGTTCGGCCGCGGGCAATTAGTGCGCAAAATCAGATAAAGGAGCGCCGCGACCAATACGACCCCTACAACGGCATTGGCGTTTGCTGACGGCATGATGGTTCAGCTTCCGCTCGCACCCGTTGCCGGTTTTTTTCTGATGGCATGGGCCCGCGTGGCCTCCAGCCAACCGACATTACCAAGCAATTACGCCCAACATAAAAAGGCCAACAGCGCCGAATGCCGGCAGAGCTGCCAATGTACTCAGGGTCAAAACCGCCAGCTCCTTTTTCGTCTTCGTCGTCATGACCTTCCTCGCTGGTTGGAAGGCAATGAACCGCTCAAGGTCACGCTCCATTCCCAGGCGCGGCCATGGAAATTTCGCTCTGGCTCAGGAACCTACCGCGTGTTCGGGCGCCGAAAGCATTGGACCAAAGTGAAGAACCGCCGGCATACGGCAATGGATCGCGATCTGTAGAGGTTCGTGGAACCCACAAAAGCAGCGCCACGTTGATTGCCATGGCCTTGAAGGAAGTCCGAAGCTGGTTGACCAATATCGGCGTGCTGGCTGCACGGCCAGCCGCGTTCGTCGTGTTTCTCGTTTATGCCGCGCTTTGGATGGCCTTCGGCAAGAGCCTAGAGTGGCATTCGCTTGCCACTCTCGTGACCTGGAGAACCCTCGTGATCCAGCGCGCCGAGCATCGCGACACGCGAGCTATTCATGCCAAGCTCGACGAACTCCTGAAAGTTCATGCGGACGCCAGAAACTCGCTTATGAATATCGATGACAAGGACGCTGAGGAAGTCGAGCGGGAACGAGCAGAGGTGCGTGCATCGTGAGCCGCGGTCTAATTTAAACAACTCGGTCGCGTTGAATGCTCACCGTCGCGGTTCCGGAATTAACCCGACACCGCGACATCAAGCTTAATTCCAGACTTTGATTGCAGCGAAGCTGCGGAGCGTTAGCTTCTCACGGCCGGACATCGCCCATGGTCCGAGTCCCCCGATGGCGAAGCCGTCATACTCAACGCGGCGGCTTCGTTTGATTGCAGGCATCTCGCGAGTTTCATTTGAAAAGGCAGTCAGACAGCGGCGCCCTCGATCTCCTTGAGATGCGTCGGCAACTCACGGCACTCCGTTCGCAACACTCGGACAACTTTGCCATTGCGTCGCTATTAAACCGTTTCCTCGTGAAGGTCGCGTTCCTCTCTGAGCCGAAAGACCGAGAACATGAACAATTTCTCCAATCTGAGTTTGCAGAGACGCTGAGGAAGGTGGAGGCGATCATCTCGCGCAAGCCAGCAGCAAAGCGACCGGCGCAGTAAACGATCCAAGTAACAGGATTGCATCGCGGTCACCACTTCAGCAAGCCGTCACAGGATCAGATCCCCTGGTGGAAGGCCATGGCGTCGAAGGGGACGCCACGCGGGCGCGTTCGTTCGGCACCGCTATCTCGCCCGTCGTCAGCCGCACCTTCCCAATCTGCGGCAGATTCACCTGATCCCATCCGAGCGCTCGCGACCCTCTCTATAAGCGGCAGGTGCTCTCGTCGGCGGAAAGGGCTACTCCATTCAAACCACACCTCTGCTTGGTGCAACCGACCAAGCACCTCCAGTCGCGGCCGCGGCCTACATCCTTCAGCAGCATGTCCCCTGCCTGGCCGGGGCGGTCGTCCGCTTTCCGATACATACCGGCGTCACGATTGTCCGCCTCCGAGTTGACAGGGTGCGGCTCCGCACGAGGATGAGCCGCCGCAGCGCTGCAGAAAGCAGCTCGACGCCGCTCTAATCGCACTTGGTTACAATCAATCGAGCTTTGTCCGTGGCATTGCTGCCGCGCCGCGCAGCGTGCGGTCTTGGAGGCCTGGTGAGTATGTCGTGCCGGTACAGCTCGCAACTTTGGTACGTCTAATGGAGCGCGAAGGCTTCCCGATGAACTGCCCGACTTGGTCACTTAGCGCGGAAGAGTACTTGCGTGCGTAATCATGTGGCGGAAAGGTTTGGGTCCGACGATGGGCCGAATTTGGGCGCAGAGCTTAGCCTGGCATCTAAGAACCGCATTCCTCCATTCTTAGTCGAGGAGACCATGAATCCGGCGAGGCGTTTGCTGCTGCTTTGAATGGTTCTTTCTTTGCTTTGGGGCTGTGTTGCTGGCTCGATGGCCATCCTCGCTTGGAAGGGCGATGCCCATGCGCGCTTACGAGCGCGCATCGGCTGCGGTCCGGGCCAAGTACGATAGTGACTGTGCGCCGTTCAAGACGAAGGCACCTTTGTGCGATTTTCCTCCCGCCAAGGCCACCTGTTTCTGCGATTCCAAAACCGGCCTACCCGGCGGCCGGTTTCTCTTCTTCCTTGGCTGGATGTGGCTCTGGGTAACTAGCGGCTTGCGCCGATAAACACGCAGCAAAGCGCAGTTCCCATTGCCACTTTTTCCCGATTTGGGTAGCTCTAAATTTTTCACCCTGCATAGGAATTTTTACAACAATATAAGCGAGCGGCTGCCTCGCGATGCACGCCGACTTTCTGGGTGACAAATGAGCAATTGGCGTGCATCCGTGCACCATAATTACAGGGTATTCATCCTCGACGCGAGAGGATGACGCGCCAGACTTTGGAGCTCGCCCGGATCCAGGAAATACCGATCATTCAGCGCCGCCGTGGAAATGCCGGCGTTTTCGAATGTCGCCGTGAGCGACGCGGCACGTTTATAATCCTGGTGCACCCAGTCTCTTACTTTGCCGAGGGCAGCTCGCTTGCTCCGCTCATCAGGGCAACGAAACCGCGCACCCATTGCGTCGATCGTTACCGCTTCTCTCGAGCGAATTAGTTCGCGCACTCCCAGCCACCAGCACTGCATGGTCCGCTTTAAAGCATCTGTCGGCACATACATTGTGAATGGAGCGTTGTGGCGCTCGAGGATCGGAAGCGCTACCGAGACATTGTCCCGGTACCCGTCATCGAAAGTGACGACCGCATAGCGGCGAGATCGGTCATCTTCGGCCAAGCGCTTAAGGCACTCTTGGAGACTAACGATCGCCCATCCTTCTCGTTGCAGCCAATCTACCAAAAACTCGAAAAGTTCAACCGAAGCGCCGGTCATCAATTCCGACCGACAATCTCGCTGAATCTCGTGGAACATCAAGATGACCGCTCTGCCAGCGAAAAATCTGCGACAAACCGGGAGAAGTCCGAGACCCTTAACTCCATAAAACAGGCTATGTTTTAACAGCTGCTTCACTTGAGGCTACCTCCACGGAAGAAATCCGTTCGGTCAGGACGGTCAGCTTCAGAAAACGTCCGCGCTGCCCTTTTGCGGGACTTCTGTAGAGAGTAGTACTCGGCCGGATCCGCCAAACTGGAAGCAAAGCGCTCAGACTTGCGCCGGCAGTTGACGGGTGGGCTAAAGATAAGAAGGTTTACGCCCCAAGACCGCAAACGCGTGGCGGTCGATGCGTCGAATGGACCAACACCAATGACAGCTACTGGGGCATCAAATGCAGCCATCTGTCCCCCCAAAATCGCACTCTGCTCGTAAACTTCGACGCAAATGTAGGAAGAGAGTTGAGAATTAGGGTACAGCCGAGGGCAATAGTGATTACCCAATTGTGGCTACGAGGGCCTGCCGGCGGATTCCGTTCGCTAAGCCGGTGATAGCGACAATGTCCCGGGATGCCATCGCGAGGGATCGCTCCCCGCATGTCGGACTTGGGTCAAAAGCTGCCGTGGCACACAAACCGCGATTGGTCCGCTAAGGGCCACGAGCGGACATCGCTGCGGCAAAAAATCCCGTATGCGAGATCGAGCGGCGCGGAGCAGGCATGTATCGCGTGCGCCTTAGGAGCTGGTTCGTTTGTTCCAATGCTCGGCCGCCTGCCTAACGGTCGGCGCATTGGGGCCGAAAGCTGAACATTCCTTACATACTGCAAATTTTGGATCGATGTCGCTGTTGATCCAAACTTCCGAACTGCCGCAGAAAGGACAGGGCCGCAGCGGTTGTACAGAAATGGGGAGTCCGCGCAGTGGATCGATAGCTGGGCTGTCGCTAGGCTTCCTAGGCATCTTAACACGAGCGTTTAGGCAGTAGTTCTGGGCCGATGTCGACGACCTCGACGAAATGATGACCGACGTCGCTGTTGAAGCCGATGAAGTCCCACTTCGCGCCGTCCTCTTGGCAAGTAGTGCCGGTGAAACGTGCCGGCTGCCACTCGGGATGTTTCGTGCTTGAGCGCACAAGGACCCAATAGAAGCGACCTGGAATCAGCTGTGTGACGTCAGTCATGGAATCATTTGAGACCCTCGCTCACGCCGCAGCGCAACGCTCAGTCGAGCGCAGACGCATGGGCTTGCCGCGCGGCGGGTTGCGCGGACCGTTCCCATTCAGCGCGCGTAGCGCTTCCAGAATTTCGTCGATACGAACAGACGCCTTTAGTCCCACCGGTGAGCGCAACGCTGGACAGGACGCGATCGCCGAGGCGTCAGAAGCCCATGACGCGAGGATGGCCCGCTTCTCGGCCAGACTCAAAGTCGGGTCAGCGACGACGTCGCGCGGATGCGAGAACACCGTGCCGGGATGAAGAAGGGCATTTAAATCGAAGACGTTATCGTGTGCGGGCGTCGTCCGCATGGCTCAACCTCCCATCATAAGTCGCATTAAGGTGGCCGCGCGGGAGCAATCCCGCGCGGCGGCGATCGGAACCAAGCCGCGTTGGTCAGGCGGCCTTGCCCTCGATCTGCTTGACCTGCCCGGCGCTTGCGCCCGCGATGGCGATGCGCCGCGGCTTCATGGCCTCGGGAATCTCGCGTTGAAGCTCGATGACCAACAGACCATTCTCGAAGTGCGCGCCCTTGACCTCGACGTGGTCAGCCAAGGTGAACTGGCGCTTGAACGAGCGTGTCGACATTCCGCGATGCAGAAAGGTCTTCTCGTCCTTCTCGGCCTTATGGCCTTCCAACGTCAGGACATTCTGCTCCACCGTAAGGCCCACCTCGTCCGGTGAGAATCCGGCGAGCGCCACCGAGATTTGGAACCGGTTCTCGTCGAGCCGCTCGATGTTATAGGGGGGATAGCTCTCTTCGGCGGTCCGCTGGACCTCGTCGAGAACGTCAAACAGGTGGTCGAACCCAATCGTCGACCTCCACAGGGGAGTCCAATCATACCTCATAGCCAAATCCTCCAAAGAGCAAGTTGGGTACGAGCTGGCACCGGACACCGTCCGGCGCCCGCCTTGTTTTCGGGGCCCCGAAGGCGCCCCGGCCGCCATGTCTGCGGCGACCAAAAAATCTGCCACGGGCAAAAAAGTTTCAAGAGGGTAACGAAAAATTTTAGGGCCTTAACGGGCGGTCTGGCTAAGCGTTGTTGTTTGTCGTGGAAGGTCTCAACCGCTTCGCTGCGCTCTATGGCCGCTCGGGGGCACAAGCGGCGGTCTGCGTCCAAATAGCCGACATGGTCATGCCTCAGCTCGGGTCGGCTAAGGGCCAGAAGCGGTCATTCGATCACATCGTCCGCACAGCGCAGGAAGCTTATTCGGGCAACCCCGCTTTCCGAAGACCCTCAATAAACAGCTTCGAGTTTTTGGGGACCCGGGCGATATGCGCCGATATTGTAAAGGCGGGATCGATCTCAAGCACGCGCGCCGCCGCGGCGTGCGCCTCAGCGTCGCGTCCGAGATGGGCGAAGGCGGACGCGAGGCCGCGGCAAGCTGGCACAAAGAAGGGATTCTGACGAAGGGCTTTCTTCAATACGACGATCGCCTCGTCAAAGCGGCGAAGCCCCATAAGGGCATGCCCAATGCCAAGAAACGTCATGTGCAGCAGCGGGTCTACCGGGCTCATGCGAATGGCGCGTTCAAAGCTTCGGATCGCTTCCTCCGGCAGCCCCGCCATTATATAGACCCAGCCTCTGTTGTTCCAAGTGCGCCATGAGTTTGGGTTGAGCGCGACCGCCCGGTCAGCCATTTCGATCTCGGCTTCACTATCGCCGACCATGCCCGCCAAGATTACGGCAACCCTTGACAACGTGTCCGGATCACCATCATCGATCCTCAATGCCAAACGAGCAAGCCGAACTGCTTCCTTGCAGTCGAACTGGGGATCGTTGGCATAGCCTAAAGCGACGTTGCTCGCATGACAGTCACCTGCCAGAGCCGCCGCAGAGCCGAACTTCGGGTCTAGCTCCAAAGCGCGATGAGCGAGCCTGATCGCCTCGGCCAAACTTTCGCGGGTCGTCAGGTAATACTGTTGTATGGATCGGAGAAAAAAGTCATAGGCAGTGAGGTTCTCTGGTCGCCGCCGCGTCGCCATTTCGATTTCTGTTTGAAGCATCTTTGGCTGAACAGCCGAGACGACGGCGAGCGTTACTTCGTCCTGGAGAGCGAAAATATCCGTCAGATCGCGCTCGAATCTGTCCGCCCATAGATAGGCACCTGTCACCGCATCAATCAATTGCCCTGTGATGCGAACTTTCCCAGATGCCTTGCGCACAGATCCCTCAAGCACATAGCGCACGCCAAGCCCGCGTCGGACCTCCTTGAAATCGACAGCTTTGCCTTTGAAGGTAAAGCTCGAGTGACGTGCGATAACGAACAGAGACTTAAAGCGCGACAGCGCAGTGATGATTTCCTCCACCATGCCGTCGGCGAAATATTCCTGCTCGGGATCGCCGCTCATGTTCTCAAACGGCAGCACGGCGATGGAAGGTTTGTCGGGGAGCGCAAGGTCGGGCTTTTGAAGTTCTAGCTGGTCGTCGGCAACTGCTGCGCCTGCTGGTTCCTTCGCTTCCCGGACTGCTCCGACGAAACGGAAGCCCTTGCGCGGTAGTGTCTTGATGAAGCGCTGTTCCTCGCCGGAATCGCCGATTGCAGTCCGGGCGGCATTCAGACGGGTTGTCAGCGCCGCGTCGGATACGCTGCGCCCATTCCAAATAGCTTTGATGAGGTCGTCCTTGCTGACAACTCGCTCCCTGTTGCGGATCAGGTAATCGATCAGGTCGAATACCTGGGGCGCAACGGAGACGACGTCTGCCCCGCGATGCAGTTCGCGCCGGTCGGTGTCGAATGCGTACTTCTCGAAAAGATAGCGCAAGCTGCCAATCCCTTTAGGGGGTCTCCGGTCATCGGGGCTCTATCGACACTTGGAACACAAAGAATAAGCTGCCGGTAAAGAAAATGTAAGCAGCACGTCAAGCGTGCTCACCGGGGACTTGGCGCCTTGTCTGAGTGGAAATAAATTAGCTCAGACGACCGTGTCGCAGCGACGCGATCCCAGCACCCTCAAGAATTTGTCGGGCGCGTTTCAAGAATGGCGGAAATGGGAGCGACTGCGATGTCGAAACTGGCAGTGGTGGCCGGTCGGAATTGGACTCGGCCAGCCGCATCGTGGCACAGATGCCGACTTCCGGTATGGGTCAAACTGCGAAGAACTCAGATTGAGCAAATCTGGTCCGCTCGGGCGCAATTAGCGGACCTTGGGCAGACGAGGCGCCACTTCGCAGATGGGCCAGAAGCAGTCGTCGTACTAAGATGTCCCTGGTCAAGCAGCGGCGATAGCACTGTCATGGGCGACGTATCCACGCCCTCCGCGCTTTACATCGTAGAGACGGTCGTCTGCGCGCCGCTTGAGTGAGCGGGCAGTATCTCCGTGAACCGCTGCAGCTATGCCGATGCTCGCGCCTATAGTGACCATGTTGGGGCCAATGACAAAAGGTCTTTCAAGTGCCAATACAATGCGCTCTGCCTCGCGTGTAGCATTCGCCGCTCCGAATCCTGTTTCAAAAAGTATGGCGAACTCGTCGCCGCCGAGACGCACAACGAGATGATGGCCTTCGAGCTCATCGAGGATCCGTGTAGCAACTGACTTGAGCAGTTCGTCGCCCGTGTCATGCCCATACGTATCATTGACAGCCTTAAATCGATCTAGATCAATCAGGGCGACTACCGTGACGCCAGATGCTAACTGTCGCTCAAGCGCATCTTCGAGCGCTGCACGGTTTGCAAGTCCCGTCAATGCGTCTGTTAGAGCTGCCCGTGACATGTATTCCTTTGCAAGGAGCTGATCACGAACTCGGCTGTGCAATGAATTTATCTGCTGAAGAGTCCCAATCCAAAAGCATATTAGTATCGCTGCAACTGCCCAATAATCGGTGCCGTGCGCCAGCGCCGCTGTAGTAAGCAACGCAAACAGCGTGGAGACGTTCGGAATTGCGAGCGCCGGTACTGCAGCGCCTCTGATGGTCACGGCGGGAATGTGCCCCGAAGCGGCCAGCACCACAAGAGCGATAGCAACTTCATTCCCGAGCGAGAATGCTCGCACAACGAGAGCAGCGAGTAACGCGGAATAAGTGACGCCAATCGCTAGCAAGGTCGGCAAATAAGCGGGGCTTGACCTGCATAGTTTTACGAACCCGATGCGAAATAGAGCCAACGTGACGTTTGTCATCGCCAAGGAAGTTATCACCACATCCCCTGCCGTCAGCCCCAACGCAGTCGAAAACAGTGCTAGCGCTAGCAGGTAAGGGAGCAGAAAGCGCTCATCCGCGAGCATCGATTGAAGGCTGCGGGCCGCTGAATGCGGCAATTTTGGATCAATAAACTGTATGTTGGGCAACACTTGATAGCTCCCTAGGCATTGACCTTTGAGCACGTCTCGATTGCTACCAAGTTCACAATTGCGCTGAACGCCCGGTTCTCTCAATAGGTAAAATTGGAGATATCTTCGCCGAACGTGCTCGAGGTCTGCAACGGGTCAAAATGCTTAAGAACTCAGGTGGAGCAAATCTGGTCCGCTCTGCCGCGATAGGCGGACCTCCGTCAGACGCGGCGCAACGTCGCCGATGGGCCACAACCGGAAATGCTGTTGACTTGCCATCATCAAGTGTGACCCTCTTCACACACCTTCCAGCAGAGTCATATTAACATTAGACCGAGTCGTTCCGTTGAGGAGCAGATGATGACTCGATCTTCGATAAGACCGCGATAGTTTCACGCGCTCCCCAGCAGCGATAATGGCGTCCGAGCAAGATCAGGCTCGGAATGTTGCCTTCCATGGGATGTCGGTCTGGCTCTCAGCGACGGCTTTGCTTTTTTCAAACTCAAGCAGAAAATCTTCGAGAGTTGAAAAGCATGATCTCAGAGAACACCCAAAAGCAACTTCTGCTCATGTCCGGGATCCTCACTGCCGCGGGCGGCCTCATTGGCGCGGCAGCTGAGATCATCAAAAAGACGATCGGGCTGCCGCTTTGGGCGGCTGTCACCCTGTACGTCGCAATTTTTCTTCTTGGCATATGGATGCTAGCTAAATGGCGCACACGCCATTCTCGCCTTCTAAAGCCCGATGCGCTTATGCTTGATCGCGACAGCTCCGAGCATCTTGTCGGCCGTGCAGATGACATCAAAAATCTTCTCCAGCGATGCCTCGCCAAGCAGATCACCTTTCTGGAAGGCGAGTCGGGCTCTGGCAAATCAGCACTCGTGCGGGCTGGACTCCTGCCGAAACTCAAGGATCACAGATCTATCCAACCGCTTCTGCTCGACGATTGGTGGGTCGATGATTGGGAGTGGAGTCCGTCTAAGGCCCTGAAGAGCGCCTTGATTGCAAGTGGCACCGTCGGCTCCGATGCCAAGGCCAAACCAACTGACGGTCCGTCAGCATCGTGCGGACGACGGTTGCCCGCGCTCGCGGACTTGGAACAGGAGCTTGTCCGACTCAATGACAAGGAAATGCGCACCCCACTCATTATCTTCGACCAGTTCGACGACTATCAAGCGCGTAACAGGGAGCGCTTTCTGCCTAATAACGTATGGCTCGATCCTGCTACATTGCGACAGAGCAATCCCTTCTGGGGCATGGTCGCAGGACTCTTAGAACAGGACAAGCTGCGTTGCCTGTTCGTCACGCGGAGCGATACTGCCGCTGGCCTCAGCTCTGTTGAGTTTTTCGGATCTGTGCAGGCTTTGCGCCTAGATCGCGTGCGGTCTCCGTATATTGCCGAACTGCTCACTCGCCTCACGGAAGGGACTCCTGCGGCGCCGGTGATTGCCGATCCGGACGCAGGCTGGACCAAACTGCGCGACCGCATCATAGGCGACGTCTCCGAACAAGACGTCATACTGCCCCAGCAGCTCAAGATCATGCTCGGCGGCATCCAAAGCCTAAAACCACTCAACGTTAAGCAATATGAGCGGGTTGGTGGCGTAGCGGGAATCGAGGCGTTTTATATCGAGCAGCAAGTCAACGGAGCCGCGCGGAAAGTCAGGATGGCACCCAGTCAGGTCCGGGCAGTGCTTGTGGACCTGATTGATCCCTTAAACAGGACCAAAACGCGGTCTCGCGGCAGCCAGGATCTTCTAGCTGTCCTTGCGAAATCGAGCGGGCAGCCCGTCGCTCGCGCCGAGCTCGACAAGGCCCTGGACGAACTGGAGCGGGGGGAAGTGCTTCGTAGCCCTAGCGAGCCGGGCAGTGGTCACACTGTCTACCGGCTTGACCACGATTATCTGGTTCGCGGTGTGTTGGCTGCCGAGCGGCGGGCCAACCGCTGGCACTATCTTCTTGAGGACAGCGCAAAGGCGTTTCAGGATGCCGGCACGCTTTGGAAAAAGTGGAAGGCCCTCCTGCCTGTCGGGATGCAATTCCGATTAGCATGGGCGCGGATGAAAGGCCGGTTCCGCTATGGCAACAGCCGAGGTTATGCCGCCTTGAGTCTCGCCCGCCTCCCAGCTCGGCTGTTAAGCGTAGGCGGGTCATTTGTTCTAGTTCTAGGTCTTCTGAGCGGTTTGATCTTTTGGAATATGGAAAGTAGAGCGCGGGAAGCCACCGCCTCCTTCTTTAAAGAAATCCATAGCACAACAGACCGTGATCTAATTCATGCTCGGACGGAAATGTTTATGCAGAATGTAAGAGCCCTTCAATTGTTCAAGCACGGAGAGGTGCAGGCAATTGCGGGCCGGATGATTGACACCATGAACAGCACCACGAATGCGGATCAGATGATTGCATTGCAAGGCGCACTTGTTGCCGTCGCATCGGACCTAAGGCCGGAGGAGGTGCAGACCCTCGCTAGTTCCGTCATCCAGAAGATCCAGAACACGGCGGACACGGCTCACATGAGCACCCTGACGCAGGCATTTGCGGCGATTTCAATTCTCCTAAGGCCGGACAACGCGAGGGCACTCGCTGAGCCGGTCCGCCAGGCGATCAAGGGCGAAGGCGATCCCAAGCGACGCCATGCTCTGGGATCGGCCCTTTCGGCCATCTCATCCCAACTAAAGCCGGAGGAAGTTGGGGCGCTGGACGGTTCGATCGTCGAGGCGATCCAGGGGGAGCAGGCTCTGCCTTAGTTAAGCCTTCTGCCAATGAGCGACGATCCACCCCGAAACCGGGAGAATCCGAATTATTCAAACCAGGCCTCATTCTGACTGGGTAAAGAGATCGGGGTCAAGCGTCGGCAGGATGTCCGGAACGGGTCAAAGGCTCCCCTCGGCGTCTCCACGATGGCTTTCCGCTTAGGCCTCGGAAGCGGACCGTGCGAGGCCAATAGGGGAGGTCAGCGATGGGCCACTTCCGGACTCATGCGTAGCAGCAATTGCGTCTTGCCGATGCCAAGAGTTCACATTGCAATCCGGCTTCCATGTTATAAAGTAACGCTTGGGACAGCTGGGTCCCTGAGTGGCTCCCGGCAAGCGTGATGCGGCATGAATTGGTTTCGGAAGCACCTGAAACTTGGTTCGCGGCTGGCGCTGTTGGCGCTTGTCGTCGAGTTCGCGCTGTCGTTCGGGCATTTCCATGCCTTGGCCGCCAAGGCGGTGCCAGCGACCTGGACATCGCTGACGAAAGTGGCTCCGCCTAGCAGCGTGGCCGTCCTTACCCAAGCTACTCCCACAGAGGCCTCTCGGAAACAGCCACCTTCCAACGATGATCGTGACCACCCGGCCGGCGCTTGCGCGATCTGTGCAGTCATTTCGCTCGTAGACAGCGCGCTTTTGGCGGCACCACCGGTGCTCTTGCTGCCGCAGACCATCGATCTCCCGTATCTTGCGACCGACGCCGGTTTCCCCCGCGTGCAATCAGCACGCTCGGCGTTCCAGTCCCGCGCGCCTCCCCTGTCCACCGATTGATGATGTGATCATCGCTGTCGCCCGCGTCACGCAAAGCGACAGCAATGGAACGATCGATATCGAGCCGTCACTCCACTCGACGGCAGCAGGATCGGGATCATGGCTTCCAGGCCCACTCGAGCATTCCATATCGGCGGAGCGAGCTGGCTCCTGCTTGCCGCAGTGGCGACACCGACGACGGCACAGGAGAAGCCGGCAACCGAACTGCCGTCCGTCACCGTAACTGCGCCCAGTCCGATCGTGCGGCGGCGCGTCGTTACTCCCACGCGCGCCCCCGTGCGCGTCGCCCGCAGCGCACCCGGACGCACTCGCGAGCGCGCGCCGCAAGCCCAACCTGCGTCTGCGGCCCCGGCAGCAGCGCAACAGGGCGTGCTGCAAGTCGTGACCGACCAGTTCGCAACGGTGACCGTGGTGCCGAACGAGGAAATTCGCCGGGAGGGCACCGCCCAGCTCGGCGACCTCTTGTTCTCCAAGCCCGGCATCACCGGCTCGACCTTCGCACCAGGCGCCTCGAGCCGGCCGATTATCCGAGGTCTCGACGTCAATCGCGTTGGAATCATCGAGAACGGCAACAACGCTGGCGGCGCCTCGGATCTGGGGGAAGATCACTTCGTGCCGGTCGATCCGCTCGCCACCAACCAGGTCGAGGTCATTCGTGGTCCGGCTGCGATGCGTTACGGCTCGACTTCGATCGGCGGCGTGGTAAGTGCGACCAACAACCGCATTCCGGATGCCCTGCCCACATGCCCGGCCCCTCCGTTCCAGACCTACGGACTACCGGCGAAAGCGCCGTTGGCTGCCGCGCCAACGTCACCTTGCGTGAACGTCGAGACGCGAACGGCGGTGAGTTCCGTCGATCGTGGTGTCGATGGCGGCATCCTGCTCGATACCGGCGGAGGCAATTTCGCGTTTCACGCCGACGCCTTTGGTCGCACGGCCAGCGATTATAACATTCCCAGCTATCCCTACCTGTTCGACCACACCCGGCCAGTCGGTGGACAGCAGCCGAATTCGGCCGTGCAGGCAGATGGTGCCTCGATCGGCGGCTCCTACATCTTCAATGGCGGCTTTATTGGCGCCGCCATTACGCAAAACGATTCGCTCTATCACATCCCTGGCATCGATGGAGCCGACCACAACACCCGCATTGACGCGCATCAGACCAAAATCACCATGAAGGGCGAATACCGGCCGGATGCAGCGGCCATCGATGCGATCCGTCTCTGGGCCGGCGCAACCGACTACCGGCACAATGAGCTCGGGCTGGCCGACCCAGCCGATCCGTTCAGCGACGGCGTACGCCAGACCTTCACCAACAAGGAGCAAGAGGCGCGCGTTGAAGTGCAGATGATGCCGTTCAACGCCCGCTTCGCGCAGGTAACCACCGCGTTCGGCATGCAGGGAGGCCATCAGGAGCTCACCGCACCGAGTCCTGACGATCCAGGCAGCCCGCTGAACGGACTTTGGAACCCCAACAACAACAACAGGGTCGCCGGTTACGTCTTCAACGAGCTGAAATTCAGCGAGACCACCAAGGCGCAGATTGCCGGACGCATTGAGCACGTCAACCTCGCCGGGACAACGCCGGCATTCATACCTCCCGTGTTCGACGTCAACGTCGACCCCGCCAGTATTGGTCCCGCCACGCCGCGCAATCTGGACTTCACGCCAAAGAGCGCGAGCATTGGCCTGCTCCAGAATCTGCCGTGGAATCTGGTGGCCAGCATTACCGGTCAATACGTCGAACGAGCGCCGAAACCGGCAGAGCTCTTTTCGCGCGGCGCGCATGACGCGACTGCTACCTTCGACATCGGCAACCCAGACCTCGGCATCGAAACGGCAAAATCGATCGAGGTTGGGCTGCGGCGGGCGACAGGGCCGTTCCGATTCGAACTCACCGGGTACTACACGAAGTTCAACGGCTTCATATTCCGCCGGTTGACCGGCAACTCATGCGACGAGGCGGCTTGCGTGGACATCGCCAATCCGGACCAACTTGAGCTGCAGCAAGCGAGATATTCGCAAGCGACGCCGTCTTCCGCGGCGGCGAGTTCCAGAGCCAGCTCGACGTCGGACCGCTCAATGGCGGTATCTGGGGCATCGAGAACCAGTTCGACGTCGTCCGCGCCACCTTCACCGACGGCACCAATGTGCCGCGGATTCCTCCCGCACGCGTCGGCGGCGGCGTCTACTGGCGCGATGACAACTGGTTCATGCGCATCAACCTCTTGCATGCGTTCGCGCAGAACGACATCGCCCCGATCGCGGAGACGCCGACGCCAGGCTACAATCTGCTGAAGGCCGACGTCAGCTACAAGACCAAGCTCGATCCGTCCTGGTTCGGCGCGCGCGAGATGACGGTCGGCCTCGTCGGCAACAATCTCTTGAACGAGAGCATCCGCAACTCGGTGTCCTACACCAAGGACCAGGTGCTGCTGCCCGGCATCGGCGTGCGGGCATTTGCAAACCTGAAGTTTTGAGCCGAACGGCCGAAAGGAGAACTGCCGCTGACGGTCGAAAGAGGTCTCAAGATGAGTGGCAGAGGTAGCGCGGCAATGGCTGGTGGGTTGCACGGTGTCGGCGCCGAGACCGGGCCCGGGAATGCGATCGAACTCGCGACCTGCGGTTGGCTCGTCGAGGTTCACTTGATCGGGGGCCGCGCATCTGATCCCCGGTTCTTCGCCGTTGGAATACGTGAGGCTCGTGAGGCGGAAGAGGAAATCCTGCGGTATCCGGGTCTCGTTCGCGAAGACAAAAGGATCGCGCGGCGACGGCTTTCCGACAAGGAGATCGCGCGTCTCGGACTGAGAGCGGATGGGGTGAGGCCGTATATTCTAGGACCCGGTCTGGAATGATCACCGAAGCAAGTTCTGGATCGATGTTGCCAGAGCCGGCTTCGGGACCCACGTCGACAGGGAATGCTGAATTAGCAAGCGTGTGCTCGTATGTCCAAAGCAATGGAACTGATCGTCGCCGGTTATGTAAAGGCGAAGGACCGGCGGGCTTTATCAGACCTTCTCTCACACCGCCTTTGCTCGCCGGACAATATGATCAGGTGCTTCGCGTCGTCGCGTTCAATCCGGTCGAGGGTTGGCGAGACGTCTCCGAAGATGTCGCGCGGGACGGCGACCACTACCGCCGCCTGCCGCTTAAGCTGCGCAGCCACACCTCGCGCGGCTGCTGGCGCGCCGCCCCGTGAGCGTCTTCGCTGCACTGTTCGAGCAGGGCGAGGTCGGCCCCGATCTATTCCAACACGCTTGCATCATGAGGCTGGAGGGCATGGTCTCGAAGCGGCAGATCGCGCCTATCGCGAAGGCCGCTGCGATCACTGGATCAAGAACAAGAACCCCGAGCATCCGGCCTATCGCCGCCTGCGGGATCAGTTCTGATTAGGGCGTGTACTAGTAAATTCAAGCCTGTCCGCTTTCATGACAGAAAAGAAAAGGCCGCCCCGAGGCGGCTAGGTTCCAATTTTCCTTCTTCTGCTTATCTCTTGAGGGCGTCAGCGGCGTCCCGCGCTGCGTCCTTCACATCTCCTGCAGCCTTGTGGACCGATCCCTTTGCCTCATCCATCTTGCCTTCGGCTTCGAGGTCCTTGTCTCCGGTAAGCTTGCCAGCACCCTCTTTGATCGCGCCCTTTGCCTTGTCGGCGACGCCCTTCACATGTTCGCGGTCCATGATCGTGTTCCTTTGCCGTTCTTAAGACGGTGGCACAACGAAAGCGTAGCAGAGAGGTTCCTGTAGAACGTGCGCCGTGGTGGTCTGCTGCTGGCCTGAGCCACACTCTTCTGAGACGAGAGTGCTGCGCCTTCATCGCTTCTGTTGGTCGGTGCGTGCTGCAAAGGTTGCCGTGAAAATCGTGCTGTCATCCGTCGAAGTGGCAGAGATCTGTCCACCATGCGCCCTTGCGATTTCCTGTGAGATGTAGAGACCAAGCCCCAATCCCTTCTGGTTAGGCAGAACGTCACCTTGGTGAAAGGCGGTGAAAAGGTGCGGCATCGCTTGCGCTGGGATCGGCGGTCCTTTGTTGATCACCTGGATCCTAAAGCCCGCATCACTGGACCTCGCAACGATATTGATGGGCTCGTCGGGCGCACCATAGGTAATCGCGTTGCCGAGCAAATTGGATATCATCTGGCTCAATCGACCCGCATCAACGTTTACCGCCGCTGGTGCGTCAACATCCAACAAAAGCGGCGCTCGGAGTGCACGCTTTCGAACTCGGATACGATCTGCATTATGATGGGTCGCAAGTCCTGGCGTTCGGACCTCAGTTGCATCCCGGCACCCAGGCGGAAGCGGGCGAAATCCATGACGTTGTCTATCAAACCCGCCATCCGATTGATGCTGCCCTGCAAAAGCGCGATCCAATCTTTCCCTTCCTGATCTTGCTTAAGAGCCGCAGGCCGCCCTGAATCGAGGCAAGCGGATTTCTGAGGTCATGGCCGAGGATGGCGATGAATTGCTCACGAAGCTCCGCATTCTTCCGTTCCGCTGCAAGCTTACTTTCGGTCAATTCCATCCGTTCGGCTGCGTCGAGATGAGCTGCAATCAGTTCCGGAAACAGCTTGAACATGCCAACGACTTCAGGGGTATTTAGCTTGCGCGTTTTCGGGTCGATTGCACAGAGCGTTCCGAAGAATGAACCATCCGGAAGAACAATCGGGACCGAGATATAGCTCTGAAAACCGTACTGAGCCGGAGTATGGTGGTTGCAGTACTCTGAGTCCTCGCTGACATTGTCGATGATCACAGCCTCGCGGCTTTGGCGAATTTCGTGGCAAATCGTGCTCTCGATCTTCAGCTCGTCACCCGGCTTCAGCCCGAAGGCAAGGTCGCTCGCGATGCACAGGTGATCCATCTGTCCTCGGTGACGCGGGCAACTGCGGTAAACCCCATGCCCGTCGTTCGACTCACCACGTCAAGAATGGTCGAGACATTTACGGATTTGTGGGCGTATGCTTACTGGCCGCCGGCATCTTCGTCGCGGCGATCGTGAGGGGCAGGTTGGTGGAACGCGAGTGGCTGAATTGCCTCAAAATCCGCCCAGTAAGCCGAGTCAGATCCCTGGAATGTAAGCGATGGATTACGGCGCACGATGCAATTTGCGGAAACAGTAGTAAGGTAGTTCGGGCATGGACGGTTCCTACAGGAACTATGTGGCCCCCGATCCCCGTCCAAGCTCAATGCTTGCGGTTGATGGATTTGATTAGTCCTATGAAGCGCTACTATTTTGACCTGAAAGATGGAAGCGACCTTTCCCACGATGAAGAGGGCATGGAGTTGCCGGACGTGCTGTCTGCGCAGCAAGAAGCAGCCAAAGCGCTGTCGGAAATCGCCAGAGATGCAATCCGCTCACCCGACAGAACGGGTCATCAAATGGCAGTCGAAGTCCGCGACGCCAATGGCCCGGTGGTGCAAGTGAAGTACGTGTTCGAGATAGGAGAGGCCGCCAAGGACAACAAAGAAAGTGAATATCGGCAGCACGCTGCCGAGGCACAGAAGATGGCGGATCGCGCGCGTAATGACGACGATATGGCCTCATGGCTGCGTGTGGCTCAGGGTTGGCTCGGCCTCCTAACGAAACGTCCCCAGACCGACCAAGAAGCCTTCGATCAAGCTGTGTCCGAACAGGGCACCGCGCAGGAGCAGAACAAGACGTCGAATTAGCCTCGCTGTCAGGCCAAAAATTAAGGTCATTTTTTTAGGGTAGATCGGACCAGTCTTCCCTTCCGAGGGGCGCTCGTGACCCTTAGCAGACTCCGTCATACCAGGAACTGGACAAAGCCTGCTGTGGCACTCATGGTCTTGATTTTCCCGGTAACGTTAAACGTAAGAGGGCCACGTTTCGCTCGATTGCACGAGATCATTGTCCCACCGAGCGAGGGCTGAAGGTCTTGCAGCTTGGCAGCGGAGTGTTCCCACAGAGGAGCAGCGCAGCGTGAAAGCGTGGCCGACCACGTCGCGCCATGGGTTGTCGGGAAAATTTGGAACATGCCCCCCGAACGCTGGTTTGAGGCTTTGGGTGCTTGTGCGTGGCTAAGGAACATCCGCAATGGCGCTCCAGACTGGCCTCGGGAATGGGCTTCTGGCGGCTTTGCCGCCATCGGATCTCAACCTGCTTGAACCTTACCTTCAGAAGATATCGTTCGCGTCTGACGCTGTACTGGTGCGAACCGGAGATGAGCTCAAAGAAGTCTACTTTCCCATTAGCGGGGTCTTAGCGTTCTTAGTCGAGATGTCGGACGGACACATTGTCGCTTCCACTCTCATGGGTTCGGAAGGAGCGGTCGGGGCTCTCACTGTTCTAAGTCCCTCGCATTCGCCAGTCACAGCAACTGCCTATGTGGCTGGAGCTGCGCTTAAGATACCCGCTTCACGATTGCACCAAGCGTTTGAGCGAAGTGGCGCCATAAAGCGAGTTCTGCGCCTCCATCTCCGCACTCAACTGCTGCAGCTTCAGACTGTTGCCGCGTGCAACGCGGTGCACCCGGTGGAATGCCGTACGGCACGATGGCTGCTCGAGATTCATGACCGTGTTGGCAACGGCGAGATTAGATTGACGCAGGAGGCGCTCGCACAACTTCTTGGGGTGCGGCGAACGACCGTGACTCTAACGATGCGTAAACTCCGGGCAGTCGGCTGCATCATATCGGAGCGGCGCGGCGTGTTGGAGGTCCATCGACCGCGGCTCGAAAACGTCGCTTGTGAGTGTTACGGTGTGATGCGCCAGAGGATCAAACGGATGTACGACGAGGAGCTGGCAAAAGGCTCGCCGAATGTTTCGCATCTGCAATACTCCCCTTTCTCGTGAAATCGAATGTTTGCCGAAGGAGCGGCGGCGTTCGGCCGCTCGTCGAGTGGGGCACTGATGCCGGCTTCCGCAACGTTCGGCGATCAGCCATCCGTCGATGCCTCCGGCAGCTTGACCTCAGTGATGAGAACGTCGGCGATAGAATGGCGTTTGGAGACTAAACGCGCGGAGGGCTGATTGTTCTCAAACTGATGCCACTGAGCATAGATCTGGAAGATCGCTAGCTGGACGTTTGTTGGTTGGAGTTGCTACCTAAAATCATCTCGACATCGCAGAACGCACGATTGATCTCGTTTATGCGAAGCTCCAACAATCCACGGGTTTGGAACGCCTCATCACAATGCCTGTTGACCTTCAGAAATGAAGTCGCACCCCCGTTTGCCGGGAGCGTCAGATGAACAAACGCAAACCGGCGACAGCGCTGAAGCGCGCCCGCAATCCGAAATTGGCCGCTCAGGCCCAACGGAACAAGCAGGCCATTGTTCGAAGCCAGAAAGAGCATTTACTTCGCTCTGCTGCGGAAGTCCCGATCGAGCCGCCTCTTTGGCTTCATGATGATCCTAAAGAGCCTCGGGTGGATGCCTTACCCGATGACCTCAGTCAGAGAATGACGGGTAGCGATCAAATGAAAGGCTTTGCTTTAGCGAGCGCAAACATGCAGGCGTATCAAGCGAAGCTTCTTGAGATTGCCGGGGCCAACGCGCAATTAGCTTTTGAATTCGGCCTCAGACTTGCGTCGATCAGGTCACCAACTGAATTTTTCGGCGTCATTACGGAGTTTACAAACAGGCGGTTCGATATGTTCGGGCAGCATTCGAAAGAACTGGCGGCATATCCGTTCTGGCGCATCAATCCGCCCCGAGAGCTCACGGCTCTGCCGGGATGATAACTGGCGGCAAAGGATGGACGCGAACTCGGATCACGCACGCGCCGATCACGGTTGGTTGCTGTCGGCTGGGGAGCGCGGCTCACAACGAGGGAGTGGAATCAGCGCCTGCCATCGGCGAATAGGTTGACACCATGTCCACAACTGAAACCGCGCTGCTGATCGTTTTGGCCGGACTTGTCGTTTTGATCCTCGCCAACATCGCGTTTCAGGTGGCAGCGGAGCGAAACAATCCCCCGATCGGCGTCTTTACCAATTGCGACGGCGTCCGCCTTCACCATATCGAACGAGGCGATCCCGCCGCGCCTTGCGTGGTCCTGTTCATGGGAATGGCACCATGGTTCAGGATCTCGTCCTAAGCGGTTTGGTCGACCGCCTGGCCCAGAACTATCGCGTCGTTTGCTTCGACCGTCCGGGGTTTGACTACAGCCACCGTCCGCGCACACGCGTCTGGACGGCCACAAGGCAAGCTGCCTTGTTCGCGAAGGCTCTTGATCAGCTTGGGGTGCGCAACCGTGGTGCTCGGCCACTCCTGGGGAACGCTGGTGGCGATCGCGCTTGCGCTGCGAAGCGGCTATGCCGTGAGTGGGCTGGTGCTTGTGCCCGGCTACTATTTTCCAACCGTTCGGACGGACTTTTGGCTCATGTCAGCTCCGGCACTGCCGCTGCTCGGCGATCTGATGCGCTACACTATCTCGCCGATCATATCGTGCGCCATTATGCCGAGGCTGATGCGCACCTTGTTCGCGCCGCGCGCCATCCCGCCGGAATTCAAGAACGAATTTCCGATCTCGTTGGCTCTCCGACCCAAGCAGTTGAGGGCGGCCGCCGAGGAGAGTGCGTTCCTTGTTCCAGCTGCTGCGCAGCTGCGGCTCCAATATCGGGATATCCGGTGTCCAGTTAGGATCGTGCATGGAAAGGCTGACCGGCTCATCGTGGCCGACCAGTCGCGCCGCCTCCACGCGGTGTTGCCCCGCTCCCTGCTTCATCTGGTCGAGGATGCCGGTCACATGGTTACCTATGCAGATGCGGCGGGAATAGCGGATGCCGTCGCGGCGCTAGCGCCCACCGCACCGGTGCGGACCGCATAGGCTTTCTTGTTGAATTGCGGGCGTCCGGAAGTCGCCCATCGGCGAAGTTGCGCCGTGCCTAACGGAGGTCCGCTCATGGCGGCAGAGCGGATGGCCCACGTTGCCTAACCTGCGCCGCATTCCCCGTTTGACCCAATCCCTGCTCGACACCCGGCAGGGTAAGACCGTCCGGCTCCACCAATGCCGTGCGGCGAGCGCATCTGGGATGATTAAGGTGAACAGTGCGGCATGGACCGTGCCATCCTTGTAGAGCACCTAAACCAAGCCCGACGACATGCCGCGATGGGTGAGCATCACCTTGCCCGGCAGGAACAGCTGATCGCAGAATTGGACCTTGGCCACGACACCACGGCCGCCATAAGCGTGCTCGCTACGTTGAGGCGCACGCAAGAACTACATGAGCTGGATTAAGTGCCTGCTAGGTGAACTGGCAAGGTAAGCCCGCCTCAGTTGGCGCTTCCTTCATTCAGCCCACGGTGACTTCCGCTGCTGGCCCGTTGCTGACCGTCTCCGGGACTGTCGCACCGTCCGCTACCAGGCGGTGAACGGACCTCGCTTATCCAAGCTGCAAAGGCGGCCGTCGGCTCGGAGCGACTATCTGCCTCGGCTACGAGCGCCTTCTTCGCACCCGCCGGTGATGGGATGACGGATCAATCGGGAGGAGATTCAAACGAGCGTCGAGGAATCCTAATGCGTCGTAGGCAGCACTTCGCGATTAGTCGAGGAACACCCTTCTCACCGAAATGAGAACGGCGACGATGAGGCCCGCGAGGCAAGCAGCTATGCAGACGTCTACCATCAATAGCAGCTGCTCTCTGTCCGCTCGCTTCAACGCTACCTCGACAATTCCTTGCGGACTGCTGCAGCGGAGTTGCCGACCTTCTCGACGATGTGTTGTAGTCTGCTTCTCGTTATGCCGAGCTCATGTGTCCAGTACTTGACTGCGTAATCGTCGTTCATATCGATCTTGTTGCGGTCGGGCTGAACACGCTTGCCGAAGGTCATCTTCCTGTCCTCCAGGTCAGAACGTCAACGCGCCACCGATGTTCCTGAAGTCGGAGGAAGTCGTCATTTGCGAGTTAGGCCCTTGAACGAGCTGGCGCGAAGGAGTCCTTCCGACGTGATGTCCCGGTACTCAACGTCAGCGTAGAACTTTGGCTCGACCCATGTGGCCTTTGGCATCCTGATGGGCTTGGTGAGCTTTTGCTTTGGGCTGACGACCGTATCCAAGGCATCCCTGATCTTGCGTGAGGTGGTCTGGCTCCAGCCGGTCCCGACCTTGCCCATATAGACCAACTCTTTGCCTTCCTTCTTACCGAGGTAGAGAGCGGCAACACCTGTGGGATCTTTTATGAAGCCAACGACGGGGAATTTGCCCGTCTGAACGGCCTTGATCTTATGCCACGCTTCAACCCGCTCCGATCGGTAAGGAGCATCTACGCGCTTGGAGACGATGCCCTCGTAGTTCAGTTTACTGGCGGCCTCGAAGAGCGCCTGTCCGTCGCCTTCGTGGTGCTCGCTATAGAGGATCGGCTCCTTGATTTGATTGCTCTCGATCAACTCCTTCAGCAGCTCCTTCCTGGCAAGCTGGGAAAGCTTCCGGAGGTCTTGGCCATCAAGCCAAAGGAGATCGAAGACGAAGTAGACGAGCCGATCTTGGTCGCCTCGAGCGAGATCGGCCTGCAGTTCTGAGAAGTTCGTGCGGCCCTCATGAATGACGACGACCTCGCCGTCAACGATCGCCTGACCTTCGATGTCGAAGGCACCGGCGATGACGGAGAATTTTTGGACCCAGTTATGTCCGTTTCGCGTGTAGGCGCGGCGGTCATCTCCATTGATGCGGAGCTGGATGCGGTAGCCGTCGTATTTGACTTCGTGAATCCACTGTGTCCCCGACGGCGCCTTCATCTTCAGGGTCGCAAGCTGGGGAGCAATGAACCCCGGCATCGGTGGAGCACCCGGCTTTTTTGCCGGTGCCTTGGTACGCTTTGCCACTCACGCAACTCACAAAAAGCCCGCCGTCGGCTTGGAGCCGACAGCGGGCAGTCTACCTACCTCAATCAATGACTCACGAACGCAAAACCGCGCCCGGAGTTCCTGCGCGTTCTCAGATACAACCGCAATCGCATTTTCCCGGTTGTATTTCCAAGGTCAACGAGAACGCCAGTCGAACGGCAAGAGAACGCGATGTGATAAAGTGTCCCGAACATTTGGATCACGCAAAGGCCGTCTACTCATAGTTCCGGACGAGTCTTTCCACCTCTGGAGGCAGACTTCGGCGGCCCGTGCTTGTCGCACGACCTCCCACTCTCCTCGATCAAAGCGCGAGATACCGGAGTCACTCTCGCTGATATGTAAATGGCGGGTCTCTTCGCTCGATCTGCTACCGGATCTGCTCGGTCCACTCTTTGAGCTTCTTGCTCTCGGCAATCGCGCGGGCAGCGCGTTCGAGGAGGTCATCTTGCAGCAACTTGGGGGCCGATACAGGTTCAGGATCGTGCAGCCGGCGCGCGGGATCCAGCCCCCCTCTGAGATCAGATGTCCCTCAAGAAGCGTCGGCTCGCCCGGAGCCCATGTCATCTGTTCGACCGGCCGATTCTGGTCCAACCATTTGTTTGCCGACACCGGCCTGCCGGAGCCGGAGGTTTTGACCGGCGCTAGACGCGCATTGACGCTTGAGGCCGGCCACAGTTCTCGCGTCGGCAAGAATATGTACTTGCGCATAGGCATGTAGGCGACAAAACTCGCGCCGCAGCTCGATTAACTCGTAGCAGCAGCCACCGTGAGCAAACGAGGAAATGAACAGCGATCCATCCTCGCGCCGGTATAGAATTGCTTTGCCGCGACCGTAGTCCGGGCCTTCGAAAGGATCGGACAAGGTCTTGCTGAGAAATTGATCCGGCTTGGCAAGCACTTCTCCTACCGTAACGCCGGCCAGATCGGGATCATCGAAGGGTAGCGGAAATGGCAGACCAGCATCACCGACAACGACGAGCAAAACCCGAAGCAAAGGCGCGGTAAGGCGCGTCGGCGGCAAGGCATTGGATCGTGAAGTGAAGCACTGCTGCATTGCTGGCACGGCGACATACCCGATTATGCCGACGCCAATGCTCTGGTTCAAACCATGCTAGATGATTTGAGGAGCATGAATATTGACCAACTCGACGACGAGACCATCAACCGGATCGAGGCGCTCCTTAACGGCGTTGGCCGCTCATGCCCCTAGAACTAATACTTCGTGAGCTGCACATTAGCCGAGGCAACGGCAGGCGCGTGCTTAGCAGCGTGGGCGCCGCGATTGTTGTTCAAAGAGGCGGAAGAGACGCTCGCTGAGATTATGCGCGACTGGCAGCGCGTCGAGCGTGAGCAAGTGGCGCTCATCTGGCGTGCGCAGGCGCAAGGCGATGCCATCGAGCACCGGCCCGAGCGCGATACTGGGCGTCGAGCTTCGGACGATGGCGGTGGCATGATCAGGAATGCCCGTGGGCGGCTTCGTGGGGCAATCTAGGGCAAGCGGGAGCGGAGCGAGATCTCAAGCTTCGCTATTTCGGCCGCCTCGCGCAGTGCCCGAAGTCGAGCGGCCTTCGGCAGCTCCCAAGCGAAAGCAGGGACAGCGCGACTGAGAGCATGATCTTCCGTCTGAAGCCGACGACCACGAAGACAGCCGCACCGTAGAGGTTGAATGGTCCAAATGTAATCGTTGTGCTACCACTTCGCTGTTCCGCTCAAGCGGGGCAGATCTCGAACCGATTTAGGAGGGAAGTGCCATGAAAAGGTATCTAGTAGCCTTCCTTACGTTTACTTGGGCGCCTTCAGCATTCGCAGCCGAACTGCCAATGGAGGGCAGCTACGATTACATCTCGTGTTGGTCCGGCGTTGCCAACCCGATCAGTTTCTCTAAGAGCCACACCGCATCAACGACTGAATTGACAGGAACTATCCGCAGTAATCCACCTGGAGGCGCATTCGACAAGAACACGTTCCGCTGTATAGGGATGAACGCCTCCTTTGACGGGAAGAGCACAGCATCTACCGTGTGCGAGGTAATCGATGCGGATGGCGACAAGCGACTTTCGCATTTCTCGGTTGGCGATGGGAAGACAACAAGAACGCACGTTGCCGGAACCGGAAAATACGAAGGTATGGTCATGGCGGGCACAGTCGAACCGCTAGGCCCGTTTCCTGTTATCAAGGCCGGGACGTTTCAGGACTGCAATCATCAGACTGGCACTTACAAGCTGAAGTAAGCGGAAGAATTAGCCGTCGCTGGACGACTCGGGCGGCGGCTTTTCATTCCGGCTCAGGCCCGCGTGCAGAATGGTCTTACTTCTTGAGAATGCCAACGTCGGTGTTTCCCAAGTTCTTTATGGCCCGTTCAGCGGCGGGCGTATCCACCGCGTTGTCATGCGAGGTTGGAGCCGGACTAACCGAGAAAGCATCCACGTCACCGGTCGCTGCGTGGCCGAGCGCATTGCCGAGGTTGGGACCGGAGGAGCTCCCAGTGCCGCTTAGGGTATGCCCCGTCGATAGGGTGCCGCCCGCATAACCTGTGGAGCCGGTGGCCGCGCTTCCACTCGCCGCGGAGCCGCCACTGCTCGATCCACCCGCACTCTGGCCGAACGCGAGCGAAGCGCCGCCAACGAGTAAAATCAAGATAACAGCGAAGTGGTTCACAGAGCGGTCCTCACGTGATTAACCGCTCAATAAGTTGCACGTCCGAAGGTTCCAGAGGGCCAGAGAGGGGTCTGATTGGTGTCGCGGCCAAGACATCGGACTTCGAGATAGCAGTTTAAGCATTCAGCGCGTCGCCCAACGTCGGCGACGGCTGCGCCGGACCCTTGAAGCCGAGCATGCGCAGGGTCCATGCCTCGCAGGCAAGCCGGTCGCTTGCTTCCGTGCTTCCGCCGCCTGCTCCGCAGCCGCCCTGACCAAGCCGCCGAAAATGGTCTCACGTGATTTGGTGCCCATGCCAACAGGGAGGATCGCCGGACCGCGTGGGACAGGCAAGCCGCTACAGATTGCGGTGGACAACGTGCCGGGCACAACGGAGACGGGGCAATGCCGTCAGGCAGGGGCGCACGCCGCGAACCTCCAGTCCGTCCAAAGAGAAGATGATCGGGACATTGAAGCCCTGGGGCGCGCTGCGGGCTCGCGTCAGAGTTCAGTGATGCTGGCCTGGACCAAATTGTCCGGCGGGATGCTCTTTCGGATCGCGTCCAATGCACTTCGCGCGTATTGTGCGGCTTCCATGTTGCCAGCTTTTTCGATTTCCTCCAGGGCCCAGACCAAGAGCTGCATGGCAGTCTGTGCGTGGGAATTAGACGGATCGCTCATGCTGACGGTGTGCACTGTTTTCTAGCATGGGTCGTCTTTCGCCCGCGCATATAGGACATGCACTGAGCAAGGGTCCGTGCAAAAATGAACAGTTTATATTGTCGCGTCGGGCTGCGCCCAGCTCGAACTTGATGCTGTCCTATCTCACTCGATGGTCAACGGTAGCAAATCAAGCCGGGTCCCCCGGGGCCGGGCCAAATGCGGGGTACGCGCGACCGCGCCGCGTGAGGATATTTGCAGCTTTTGATTTTGCGCTTTCGTTTTGTACCAACTCGCACAGAATGGCGGTCCGCGCGGAGGGCTCACGGAAGCGGCGACCTTCACGGTTGGAACGCAGAGACCGACACAAGGTTTACATTTGCGCGTCATCGCGCTGCGCTGACGGACGCGCGCTGCATTGGAGGCGCCGCATGAAAGTCATCGTTGATGAAACCGGCGAGGTCATCGCCATAGCAACGGATGATCATGTTCTGCTCGGGGGCCACCATCGCCTGGCGGTGGCGGGCAGCATGGGCAAAGATTGTTCTGGCGAGATACCGGCGAACCTGTGAAGCTTGATTTCTTCTTCAAGCACCATCCGCATGGAAATTCCCGCCGTTCGGCCTGAGCCGCTCGCCCTGGTAGTCTTTGACTGGGTGAAGAACGCGAAGCAGCCGGCATATCGGCGCGAGCTCGATCAATTCTTGATGCAGCCTGCGAGAGGCAATCGCGTCGAGCTTCGCGTTCCTAGTTGCTGTCGGCTCCCGTCCGACGCAGCTTTTCGAACATCACGACGGCCGACACTCGCAAGAATGGTCCGCTGCGGTCCCGCACTTCGATCTTCGTCATGCCGCCAGCGGGGCGGCGCGCACCATCCAAAATCGCCTGCCCCAACAATTCCAGAGCCAGCTCGCGGGCCGCGTCCGTGTGGGGCAGTTCGATGCCTTCTTCATCGAACGTGGTCCCGGTCTCGCGATGGACGTCAAAAAAGACGGTTGGCATTGCAGGGGATAAAGCGGCAGCGAGCCACGAAGTTCCTACTTTTCCCGACCTCGTGGGGCCGGATCGCAAGCAGTTCAGGCTAATGATAGAAGTCGCTATATCTCCCGTCGGGCGCGCTGACAAAACTTCGATCTTCGATCAGTTGAGGCAAGTTGAACGCGAGGTCGCAGGGGTCTGGCTCGCAACAGCGGGAACGGTCCCGGCCGTTCGTGGACCCGCATGGGCCGCCCGACGCGGACTTATGGCCACGTGCAAATGGCAACCGACGCAAAAGCTGCGCGTCGCGATGTATCAAATGATACGATGGGAGCAAGCTCGTCCGCGTAGGTTCATGAACGCCGCGAGACAAGGGACAGCTTCATGGGCATCGAACGCATGCACTCAGCAAACTATTTCAGGAAGCGCGCAGCGCTGTTTCGCGCGAAAGCTGGCAATGCTAAGCGAGCGTCAACCAAGGGCGCGCTGCGCGAGGCGGCCAAGAATTACGCTGACCTTGCCCGCCGAGCTGAGCAGATCCAGACAACAAGGCGGTGAAGATAAACACTTCGCCGGACGGCCCTAGATGGCCCGTTGCGCCATGCCCATACATCGGTCGCCATATAACCACCTGATCGGCGCCGGATGCATGGTGAACTTGGACTTCGGCTCAGCTCAGCCCGACAGCGAGTTGGGGGTCGCCCGACGCGCTGCGTCGTATTTGGAACGCCAGTTCCAAGTTCCGAGCAAGCCGGCCGCGCCACCCCATACATCTATTGCCATATCGCTAGAACGCCCGAGCCCGTCGCACGTTGAGCCTTGGCCAGCACGATCCCCATCTGCTGGTCTCGACCTAGTGCATTCGGCCCCAACTCAGACTGCGGGTTGGGGCCGCTTTTTGCGAGACGCAATCCGTAGCGCTCTCGGCAAGGATGATGCAGCACGGCGGCTGCTTGGGGCGACTAGGTTGGGTTCAAGACACAAAGCGGAAGACTTATGCCTTATAAGCATTCCCGCTGATGTCCCGAAGCTGACCTTAATCTACTGAGCGAGTGGACAATGCGTCCACATTTGCACGGTTTAAGGCGGCGACCGTTTCGGCCGGGTAGTCTCTCCCCATGAAACGAGAACTCCGAAGTCTCGAACAACAGGCCCGGCGTCAAGCAGCTCTGTCTGCTGACGAGCGCACAAAGGCGGCCTTGCTCGAAATTGCGGAAGAGTACCGGCTACGCGCCGACAACCTCGAGGCCCAAGCTAATACCCTTACCGAGACAGGACGTTGAAAGCGCGCTAATCGAGCTCTTTTTTCACCCTCAGGCATTGACTGCTAAGCCGCTAACGAACAGGGTTGTTCGATTACCGCGGTCCGCGGCTTCAATCGGTGACTGAGAGACCAGTTGCGCTCCCGCCTAAACAAGGGAGCAATGATCAGGCCGATTTCACGGTTCATTGCGAATATCGATCTTGCCCGCGAGCAAGAACACGTTTTTGAACTGGCCTTCAACCACGCCCTGCGCAAGCTCGACTTGGTGGATCGAAGCGACCCGATTTGTGATCTAGTCGCCAAGAGGATGATCGACATCCACGTGCGCGGCGTTAGTGATGCCGTCGCTCTCGCCGAGATGACAGTCCGGGGAAATCAGAGTGCCGAAGCAGTAAGAGCGCCCCTGATTTGGTCCGAATTGAAAGCCGTCTAATCTGCCTTAGGGCTATCTATATCATTTGAAGAAAGGCCGAGCTGCACCCCGAATAGGTTGTTATTTCAGCCGTCCTAATACGGCCCAGTGTATCTTTTGATGCATTCCGAGGGCGAGTTCCTTGCTACTTTTTCCCGGACTTTTGGGGGCAGGTATGAATCGTCTAAGGAACGCGCTAGGTCGCCTCGAAAAACCGGACTGCCCCGATTGTCGTGACCCCATGCGATGGTTTCGCTCGGAGTTGGTGCAAGACGCGGAGGAACCTTATATCGCGCACCTTTTCCTCTGCCCCAATTGCAAGCGCGCTCAGCGAACCGACACAAAGTTCACGCCCGTTCGCGTTCCGCCTGACAAGCTAGCGGCTCCAAGGTTTCGTATTGTAAGGGGAGGACGATAGAGGGAGAGCGGGATGAAGCTTCTGGTCGAATATTTGGAGCGAGCCGTACAGCTTGAACGTTTGGCCGCGACCGAGCGCGATGCAAAGTTCAAAGAGCAATTGCTTACTCAGGCGCAGGCCTATCGGAAGCTGGCCGCTAAACGAGCGAAAGACTATGGACTACCGGCCCCGAGCCCGTCCGAACTCGCGCGCTAACGAACATTCATGAGTTCACTCCCAGAGTTGACCGTGTGTTCTGCAACAGATCGCGTTGCGATCTGTCGTGCAAATTCTGCTTGATCCTTCGCAAGAGCCTTTCGCTGCTCATCCACGGCGTGTCCGTCGTGATCAAGAACCTCAATCAAGACGGCCTGATCTTTGACACGGAGTTGCTTGGCTTCGATCTCCCGGAGGAGAGCAGCTAATGCGTCTTCGCATTCTGGAGACACGGCAATATCTCGCGGCGGGCCTTCGGCACCGAGTGAAGCTCCGTCGTACCTGGGTTAAACTTCAAATTCGTTACCTTACGCTGCCAACGGGAAAGTTTGGCAAAATCGGACGCGAGAATGATCAACCAATAATCCAGCTTATTGCGAGGAGCGCGCCCCGGCTTAAAATGTAGAGCCAGCCAGCCATCGCAACCAGCACGCTTGCGCCGAAAGCCACGTCAATAGCGATGTCTTCGGTCGCTTTTGGAGGGGTATCCGCCGCCGCCTCGATGTCAACTTGCTCCATGACGTCCATGCGACCTTACTCCACGCAGATCGGGAAAGAGCAGCAACAGGGCAAGCTTACCTTGTTTTCCCGGCCTCTCTTGCGTTCTTTTCGAGGCGACAGGCTGAGACCGGCTCTCACGTGAGCGAGTGGCTACGATCCTCAGAGCTACATCCGCCAAATGAATTGCCGAAACGCGGTGGCCTACTTTGGTTTTGCGTCAGGTTCCGTGATGCGGCGCGCGGCTAATTTGTCCGGCTGCATGCTCTTACGGATCGCATCTAATGCGCTTCGCGCGTGTTGTGCGGCTTCCATGTTGCCAGCTTTTTCGATTTCCTCCAGGGCCCAGACCAAGAGCTGCATGGCAGTCTGTGCGTGGGAATTAGACGGATCGCTCATGCTGACGGTGTGCACCGTTTTCTAGCATGGGTCGTCCTTTGCGCGCGCAGTAGTGGCTGAGGGGACATTGAAGGCCGTGAGGTTCCGTTTGTGCGCTGCACCACAGGGAACGTTTCGCCGCTCCCTGCACTTTGCTACGTAATCGTCGGTGCTGAACCATGCGGATTAGGACCCGCAAGCGCGAGGGAGACTTTCATGCAAGATCGCCAACAAGCCCATTCCCCCAATGAACCGAATTATCGCTTCGCGATACGGCAACAGATCAAAGCGGCGAAGCTGGCCTATGAACGAGCGCAGCGAGCGCTTGAGCAGACCCGCGCAGCGGTTAAACAGTCCCAAATCGTCTTGGAGCAGTCGTTCAAAGTCCTCGGCTCCTGTTCAGAGCAAGGGCAGGACAGGACGCAAGAGTAAGCTTCCTCGTCTTTCATTGTGATGGCACTTATTTGCCCGCAAGATCGCGTGCTCTCAGTCTCGTCAATTGAGCGCGCGTTCCCAAGGCAAAGCCCGTTCGCGGCAGCCTGGATTAAATGTGCTCCCACGACGGAAATAAGCCGCCAACTAGTCTATAGTTCACACATCACCGACAAAGGCTCGGCTCGTAGGCGTCGGTGGCTGAGAGACAGCTTGTGCTCCCGCCTGTCGGGAGGAGCCGATGGATCGATCCCGCCAACTTCAACATCTAGAACAAGCCGAGCGTCACGTGTTGCGTGGCGAGCAGAACGTGTCCGACCAAGAGCAGCGTATCGAAGACTTTGAAAATCAGGGGTATGACGTAACTCTGGCCCGCGCACTCTTGGACACCTTTCTCCGCACGCAAGTGCAATTCGTCGTGCACCGCGATCTGATCCTTCGCGAACTAAAATCAGACCTGAACGAATGCCTATAGGTCCGGGGCGTGCTGGCATCACCATTGGCTAGCGTCTTGATGATTGCCTTATGGGCGCGTGCAGCGGCGGAGGTCCATTGAGGCCGCCTCGGTGAGCCTATCACTTTGCCACCAGCTTGATTGTCGACACAGGCCATTTGCCGGGATGGCCCGCTACGGAAAGACGCAAACCGTGTGCCTCGTCCAAGTATAATCCCTCGACGGTCCCCGCCTTGCCGTCCGTGAGCACGACTGCCTTGCCGATCAATTCCGCCTCGGCTTGGTGATATTCCCGCAGGATGGCGGCGGCATGCGCTTTAGCTCGGGGCATTGCCTGAGCCTCGTCCTACAGCGACGGTGCAGATTGCAAACTGGTCAGATTGGGCCGCGTTCCGAACGAACAACTGAGCCACCGGTACCCCACGGCAACGCAGCACTTCGGCTACCCCGGGGGGATGCAAGGCAGTCGCGCCCCTCATTTGTGAAATAGGGCCTAATAGGGCCCAGCAGGTTTAGGCCCGGCCTCTTGCCCCTCTGCAACAGCAGAAATACGCTTTTTATTTCAATCGCTTGATCTGCTTTCAACCAGCAAAGAAAGAGCTGGCGGAAAGGACCACACTATTTTGCCGTACGCAGTACACCGGTCGTATGCGCGATGGTCTCGCTCAGTTTCCCGCCCTGCGAAGCTGTTCGCGCCGATGTGACCCACGTCCACCGCCGCCCGGCCCGCGTCGCCCCTCTTCCATGGGCCAGGCTGTCGCGACACATACTATATTTCCGAATTTCGGAAATGATAATATTTCTAGACCGCCGGATTGACCTGACCTTTGGTGTTTCGTCCGCCCGACACTCCCAGCCATGGTGGCGCGCTTGCTCGACGGCAGGGCTGACGGCGAGTCGCATGGCATAGGAACTCCTGCTGCTCAGGCGCGTCGGTACTATGGAATTAGCGGGAACGATCGGATGGCCGGTGATGGAAAGGCCTGGTGGCAATCTGCGGTGATCTACGAAATCGCGCTCGTGTCATTCCAGGATTCAAACGATGACGGGAAGGGCGACATCGCCGGGCTGATGTCCCGTATCGATTATCTGACCTGGCTCGGTGTCGATGCGGTCTGGCTGACGCCGATCTACAAAAGTCCGTTTCGCGATCTCGGCTACGACATCTCCGATTACTGCGCCATCGACCCCGCCTTTGGAGACCTCGGCGAATTCGATCGCTTGCTGGCCGCGCTCCATGCCAGGGACATCAAACTCATCGTCGACCTCGTCCCCAATCACACCGCCGACGATCACGCTTGGTTCGTCGACAGCAGCAACTCCTCCAACAGCGCTAAAGCCGACTGGTACATCTGGGTCGATGCGGCCGACAATGGCGGTCCGCCCAACAATTGGCTGAGCCGCTTTGGGGGCAGCGCGTGGGAATGGTGCGAAGCGCGGCGGCAATACTACTATCATTCCTTCCTAGTCGAGCAGCCCGACCTCAATTGGCGCAACCCGCAAATGCGCGAAGCCATCGCCGATGTGATGCGCTTCTGGCTCGACCGAGGCGTCGACGGCTTTCGGGTCGACGCCAGTGCGGTTCTGATCAAGGATCGGTATCTGCGTGACAATCCGCCGAACCCGCAGGCGCACGGCAAGCCGCCGCCACAGCGACAGACGCCTGTCTTCACCGACGACCGGCCTGAGACGATGCAGTGTATCGAATTCATCCGCGGCGTGATCGACGACTATCCGGGACGGCTGTTGTGCGGCGAGGTCCAGGGAAAAATCGATCGAATCGGACACTTCTACGGCACGAAGCGACCGCGCCTGCATCTGCCGCTCACTTCGCCTTGCTCGATACACCCTGGGACGCGTTGTCGCTCCAGGCGGCGATCGATGCCTATTTCAACGCACTGCCAGAACACGCCTGGCCGGTGTGGGTCATCGGTGGCCACGACAAACAACGAATTGCCAGCAAGCTCGGCGAGCCGCAGATGCGTGTGCTGGCGATGCTGCTGATGACACTGTGGGGAACGCCGTTTTTCTACATGGGAGATGAGATCGGCCGGAAACGTGTTCCTATCCCGCCCGAACGTGTCCGCGATCCCTTCGAGAAGCTTGTACCCGGCTACGATCTTTGCCGCGATCCCGAGCGGCACCGATGCGCTGGGACGACAGCGCCAAAGGTGGCTTCACCAACGGCGAGCCATGGCTGCCTCTCGGTCCGGTCAGCATGGCCAACGTGGCCGGGCAGCAGCGCGACGATCGATCGATCCTCGCGCTGTTTCGCGCCTTGATCGCACTTCGGCGTGAGCACGCGGGCTTGCGAGACGGTCGCTACCGGCCTATCCGATCGCAAGATGACGTACTTGCCTTTGCGCGCACTCAGGGCGAGCAGGAGCTGATTGTCGCGCTCAACATCGCCGCCGAGCCGCGAAAATGGTCATTGCGGGGGCATGGCCGCCTGCTGCTCTCGACGCATCTTGACCGCCCGTCCGAACTCATCCCGCATAGCTCGATCCTGCTCCGTGGCAACGAAGGCATGATCATCGCGGTCGGGGCCGTGAATGAGCGAGCGTAGGAACCAACCGCGCTCCGGCGTTCATTCCCGACAGACGCCGAGGCTGCGGCGAGCAGCAGAGGTTCGGCGAAGTCCCACGTTTCATCTCCTCATCGCATGTATCGACGCTTCGCTGCGCGAATGATGCGAATGTATCAAGGGTTAATGTCTCGGCTGGCTTTTGGTGTCAGAGTGCATCTGGGCCGCGGGCGATCGGACGACAAATGCAGGCAGGCTTTTCCTTCTCCAAGCTCGCCGACCGCTTGGCGAGTCTGTGTGACCTGAGTAGCGACGACCTCGCTCTCCTGGCGGAGATGCCGAGCACAATTGCGCACTTCAACTCCCATCAGGCGGTCCTGCGCCACGGCGATGACCCGACACATTGCTGCCTGCTGCTTCAGGGCTACCTCTCCTGGCAGGACAGCGGCAGTACCGAAGGGCAAATTACGTCGATCGCCGTCCCCGGCGATATTGCCGATCTCCACTCGCTTCACCAATCTCGCGTCGTCGGAAATCTGATCGCGCTGGGACCGGCCATCGTTGCCTTCGTGCCGCATCGATTCCTGAGGAACCTTGCTGAGCGCTCATCTGCCATGTCGCGCGCGCTTCTACTGATGCTGCTCGCCGACCATGCCATGCAACGCAACTGGGCAGTCAACCTCGGCAGCCGCGATGCCCTGACCCGCGTCGCACATTTGATCTGCGAGATCACGGTGCGCTTGCAAAATGTCGGACTCGCGAAGGATCTGAAATTGTCGTCGCCATTCACCCAGTCAGATCTGGCTGCCGCCTGCAGCATCTCTCCCGTTCATGCAAACCGCACCCTTCAGGAGCTGCGTCGCGCACGGCTGCTGCAATGGCAGGGCAAGATCTTGACCATTACCGATTGGCGGGGGCTGGTTCGTCTTGCCGGATTCGATCCGACCTATCTTGGTATTCGTCACCGCGACCAGCCATCCACCCAATCGAGGCTGACGTCTGCCGAGGTCGAAATGGCTTGACCGTCTCACGCAGTACCGGGTGATAGTCCGGCCCGATTTTCCAGGCACTCTGCCACCTTCTTGATGACGGGTTCCCACTCGCCAGGCTTAGTCTGATGAAACAGACGCAGGTTTGGATACCAAAGCGACCGAGAGCCAGACAGGGGCCACCTCCAATCGCAATCGGAATGCAGCAAGATCCAGGCTTCGCAATCAATGGCTCCGGCAAGGTGTGCGACCATGGTGTCCACGCAGATGACGAGATCAAGCCGCCGGAGGCGATGACCCAGCGAAATGATATCGGGCGTGCTGACATCGCGCGCGCCAACCTTGGCTAGATCGCTCTGCTGCGCCCCCAGTTGAAGTGAGTAAAGCGTCACCCCGGTGACGGAGAGGCGATGCAGCAACGCGGACGGAATGGATCGCCGCTTGTCCCAGGCGCCGACCTCCCAGACCAGGCCGACCGACAGGCCCTCGCCTCCGATGCATTCCGGTATCTCGCTCGGCGGAAGGGTCACATAGGGTGCAATTGTCACGACCTGCTTGCGGGTCGCCTTGATGGCATGCGGCACCTCCATAATCTCGATATCGACGTCGAAGCCGGTCTCCGGCGCGCCGTCATGAAGTGCGATTGCGCGATCAACACCAGGACTGCGCTCGACCAGAGGCAGCAATTCTCGCTGGCACCAGACCGTCACATGGCGTGACGTGTCGCGCAGCGGACGCATGAAGCGAAGGAACTGGATCGTGTCGCCGAGCCCGTGATAGCAGCGTACAAGGACACGCTTGCCGGCAAGCGGCTCCCCGCGCCAGATCCGCTGGAGGTGACGCGGTCCCGTATGCTTGGGCTGAAGCGCGAGCTGCGCCAAATCACGGTCGTTGATGACCCAGGCGCGTGCGAAATCGCCGGCCCGCATAGCATCGACCCAGCCGTTTGTCACGTCGGTGCGCCGCGATCAGGGGCGGACGAATTTGTGGAAGCGGCTCAGCTTGCCGTCCGTGGTCCGTTCCTGATGAAGGAACGCGATATCGCTCTCGTCGAATTTGGTAAAGAACTCCTCCCAGTCGATGCGCTCCAGTCCTTCGTCGGGCGGATCGAAATCGATGCGCAGGATGCCCGCATGGCCGTCCTCCTCGGTTGCCTTGACGGTTGCGGGTTTGCCGCCGCGCTCCTCGGTCCACTTCCTGATGATATCGTGATCGGTGGTCTGCTGCGCTTCGCTGTTCTGCGTCCTCGACGTCATCTCGAACCTCGCTTGCTTAGGATCGGGCGATGATCGCCATCGCATCCGTCATCCGCCAGAACGCAGAGGATCGGAATTTGTTCTTCAAGGCTTCAGCCTTCGGCGAACGAGCCAACCAGCATCTTCTTCATCTTCATCCAAGAAGATCGTTCCGGCTTTGCAGCCGGAGATTCTATCGCAGGTTAAGCCTATCGAATTATCGCTCAAGGATTTGCGCGGCGCGAGCTGCGGTCGTCTCCGACGCTGGAACGAACATACCTACCACACGTTCGCCGACCTACTTACCTGCACACGGCTTCCGGAGGCTTCAACGATGCATTCTCCTCTTAAGGACAAAAGGCGCGCGCGCGTCGGTATCGTCGGCGTCGGTAATTGCGCAAGCTCATTCGTCCAGGGGCTCACCTACTATCGCAACGCCAAGTCCAACGAACCGGTGCCTGGGCTGATGAACGTCGATCTCGGCGGTTATCACATCAGCGACATTGAGATTGCATCCGCCTTTGACGTCAACGCTGACAAGGTCGGACACGATGTGGCCGACGCGATCTTTGCGAGGCCGAACAATACGCGTCGCTTTGCCGAGGTTGCGCCCACCGGCGTGACCGTGCAGCGCGGCCCTGTCCTCGACGGCATCGGTCGTTACCTCAAAGATGACGTGCCAATCGCCGCGGTCCCGGAAGCCGACGTCTCGGAGGTGCTCGCATCGTCCAGAACGGACGTGCTCGTGTCCTACCTGCCGGTCGGCGCCCAACAGGCCAGCGAATGGTATGCGGCGCGCGCGCTCGAAGCTGGATGCGGCTACGTCAACTGCATTCCCGTGTTTATCGCCTCCAATCCGGCATGGCGACAGCGCTTCGAGGATGCCGGCTTGCCCATCATTGGTGACGACATCAAAAGTCAGGTTGGAGCAACCATCTTGCATCGCATGCTCGCGAACCTGTTCCGCGATCGCGGCGTCCGGCTCGACCGCACCTATCAGCTCAATGTCGGCGGCAACACCGATTTCAAGAACATGCTAGAGCGCGAGCGGCTCGCATCGAAGAAGATTTCCAAGACCCAGGCCGTGACCAGCCAGTTCGATGTCCCCATGGACCCCGACAACATCCATGTCGGGCCAAGCGACCATGTGCCCTGGCTCACCGACCGCAAACTGGCCTTCATCCGGCTGGAGGGCACGACCTTCGGTGGCGTCCCCCTGAGCGCCGAGGTCAAGCTCGAAGTCTGGGATTCCCCGAACTCGGCCGGGGTCGTCATCGATGCCGTTCGCTGCGCCAAGCTGGCGATGGATCGGGGCCTTGCCGGTGCGCTCACCGGCCCGTCCAGCTACTTCATGAAGTCGCCGCCTCAGCAATTCACCGATGAAGAGGCTGCCCGCCGCACCCGCGCCTTCATCGACGACAAGGCGTACGCCTGATGGCGAGTGTCGTTCATCTTGTCCGCCACGGCCACCACGCATTGCTCGGCCGCACCCTGTGCGGCCGAATGGACGGCGTCACGCTGGACGAGATCGGTTCCGAAGAAATCGCACGTTGCGCACCCAACATCAGCCCGCGACCATCCCTGATTCAATCAAGCCCGAGGCGGCGCTGCCTGCAGTCCGCCTCCATACTGTCGGCCCACTTCCGGTTGCCGATCGAGATCGTCCCCGCCCTTGACGAGCTCAACTATGGCGAATGGACCGGCCGCTCCTTCGCCGATCTTCACGATGATCCGCAATGGTCACACTGGAACACACGTCGTGGCAGCGCTCGTCCGCCAGGTGGCGAAAGCATGCGGTCTCTGCAAAGTCGCGTCGTCAACCATCTGGAGCAGCTGCGCAATGATCCTCTTGCCGGCATCGTGATCGCCGTCAGTCATGCCGAGCCGATCCGCGCGGCGCTGCTTCATTACGCGCGCATGCGGCTTGACGACTTTCTGTCGACAGAGATTGACCCGGCCAGCGTCAGTACCCTCAGCGCCGATGACCGCGGATTTAGCGTCACGACGATCAATCAGCGGGTGCCGGCGTGAAGATCGTCATATTCGGGCTCACGATCTCCTCTTCCTGGGGGAATGGTCACGCCACCCTCTGGCGCGGCCTCTGCAAGCATCTCGCGCGGCTTGGACATACGATCGTGTTCTTCGAGCGCGACGTGCCCTATTATGCCGACACAAGAGACTTGGCCGAGCTGCCTTCGGGTCGTCTCGAACTATTCGCGTCCTGGGATGAGATATCCCCCTCCGCACGCCGGCACGTTCGCGAGGCCGATGCCGCCATCGTCACCTCCTATTGCCCTGATGCCGTCGCAGCTACGGACCTCATCTGCTCGGAACATCGCGCCGTTTCCATCTTCTACGACCTCGACACCTCCGTGACGCTCGCCCGGGTAAAGGCAGGTGATCCAGTCCCCTACATCGGCTCGCGCGGCCTCTCAGACTTCGATCTCGTCCTGAGCTTCGCGGGTGGCCCCAGGGTCCAGGACGATTTCCGGCGCATCCTTGGGGCCCGCGAGGTCCGGCCGCTCTACAATCACGTCGACACCGACATCCACCGGCCAGCGGCTTCTCAGCCGCAATATCGGGGCGATCTCTCCTACCTCGGCACGTATTCGAGGGATCGCCAACCTGCACTCGAGGCTCTCCTCGTGGACGCGGCCCATACCCGGCAGGACCTGCGCTTCCTGATCGCCGGAGCGCAATATCCGGACGATTTCCCCTGGTCTTCTAATATTTACTTTGTTCGCCACCTGCCCCCATCAGAGCATGCGTCGTTCTTCGCTTCGTCCCGCATGACACTGAACGTGACGCGCAAGGCGATGGCCGAGGCAGGATGGTGTCCCTCGGGCAGGCTGTTTGAAGCTGCGGCTTGCGGATCTCCACTTCTGACCGACGACTGGTCCGGCATCAGCGACTTTTTTGCGCCAGGCGACGAAATCATGCTCGCGCACGATGCCGGCGATACGCTCTCCGCGCTGACGCTGACCGACGCCGAACTCCAGCGCATGGCGAGACGGGCGCGTGCGCGAACCCTCAGTCAACATACCTCCGACAAACGCGCCTCGGAACTCGTCAGCCTGATCGAACAGGCACGGCCGCGCGCACTCACGAGCGATGGAGCGACTGCGTGAACCGAAGACTTATTTCGAAGGACGAAATCCGCCGGCGCGTCGACGATCTGGGACCCTGGTTCCACAATCTTGATCTCGACGGTATTCGGACTGCTCCATCGCATTTCCTTGGCGACTATCCCACGGTGAAATGGCGCCACTTCTCCAGCGTGGTTCCGGAACGGCTTGAGGGCAAATCCGTGCTCGATATCGGCTGCAACGCGGGTTTTTACGCCATGGAGATGAAGCGGCGCGGCGCCGAACGCGTCCTGGGCCTGGATACCGACGAAGCCTATCTCGCCCAAGCGCGCTTTGCCGCCGAAGTGAACGGGCTCCGCATCGAATTTCGCAAAATGTCCACATACGATATCGGACAGCTCGGAGAGACATTCGACCTCGTGATCTTTATGGGCGTGCTCTACCATCTGCGACACCCGCTGCTTGCACTCGACCTCATCCACGAGCATGTCGCCCGTGATCTCCTGCTGTTTCAATCCATGCAGCGAGGCGGCGCCCACATCGACGCCATTGGCGAAAACTACGACTTTTGGACCACGGACCAGTTCGACTCCTCCGGGTATCCAAAGCTTCATTTCATCGAGAATGAATACGCGGACGACCCCACCAACTGGTGGGTGCCCAACCGGGCCTGCGTCGAGGCTATGTTGCGGAGCGCCGGCTTTTCCATCGCAGCGCATCCGGAAGACGAAGTTTATCTGTGCAAGCGTTCGGAACGTCCGCCGTGCAACGGATCAGCCCATCCGCTTGGGGAGATCGAGCGATGATCGAGGCAGCAAAGATTTGGAACGAGCCGAACAACAAGTCGCATTGGGACATCATGCTCGATCCGGACTGGGCCCAATTTGCGAACCTCGCCATTGCGGCGGGCAAGGCGATCTGCGGCGCACGACCCGCGTTATCTCGCGTGCTCGGCGGTATGTCGCCGATCGATCCGTCCTTCATCCGCAATATGCAGGCGCGGGGCGTCCTCGATCACTTCGATGCGGTCGCCGTTCACGGATTTCCGCTAGACTGGAACCTCTGGCAGATCGGCGAGTGGCCGGCCAAGATCGACGAGATCAAGGCTGCAACCTCGCTGCCCGTCTGGGTCACGGAGGTCGGCGTCTCATCCTTCGGCGCCGAAGAAGTGCAGGCCTGGGGCTTAGAGCGCACTGCCGAGCTCCTGATCGAGCGGGCACCGCGCATTTATTGGTATAGTCTTTATGATCTTCCCTCCACCTGGGAAGCCACAACGCGGCACAAGGAGGCCGAGGGATCGTCCTATTACCGGCATTTCCATATGGGTCTGCTGCGCGAGGACGGCTCGCCGAAGGCCGCAGCGGCACTTTTCGAGGAATACGCCAATGCCATGGGGCTTTGTCAGTGGTTTCACTTTGAAGATCACCGCCTCGATAGCGCCGTGCAGTGGATGCGTCGTTTAGGCGTCACTCATCTCCGGACCGGCCTGTCTTGGGCCGACAGTTTTCGTCCCAATGCACTCGACTGGTTCGACCGCCAGATGGACGCTTTGGCGGAATTTCAGGTGACTGTTACTTTCTGCTTTACGCCCGAGCATCGCGGCATCGAGCCACATCACACCAGCCCGCCCCGCGACGTGAATGAGTTTGCCGATTTCTGTGCGCAGATGGTCGACCGCTACTGTGCGCAGACTGGCATAGCCGCTTCCCAACGCCCATTCGCGCCAGCTGCGAAACAAGCGACTAGACGATCCAATCTTTCGAGCGACTCCCGAACCGCTTAGCCGACGGCTTCGATTTTTCGACGACGAGTCGCAATTCACCCAGGTTATTGATACAGGTTAGCGAAATTATTGTTTGTACAATGCGAGGGAACGAACATACCTCGCATCGCTTCTGACTCCAAACCTGGCCGGCGCGCGTCTTTCGACACCATCAACCGCGCACCTCAGCTCCCATCATCGGCCGATCCTCTGGATCGGTCCAGCAACGGTACGGAAGTCGGAATGGCGCGAGTATTGATTACCGGCGGCGCAGGATTCATCGGCTCACACGCAACAGACGCACTGCTCGCTGCCGGTTACGATGTGAGAATTCTGGACAACCTTTCTCCGCAGGTCCATGGCAGCGACTGCCAACGCCCTGCCTACCTCGCGCGGGAAGCTGAACTCCTCGTCGGCGACGTCACGGAGGCCAACATCGTCGAGCAGGCGCTGCGAGGCACGGATATGGTCCTGCATCTCGCCTCCGCAGTCGGCGTCGGCCAGAGCATGTACGACATCGAACCGTATGTCAGGACGAATGAGCTTGGCACCGCAGTGCTATTGCAGGCCCTTTCGAGGCATCCGGTTGAGCGGCTCGTAGTCGCATCGTCCATGAGCATATACGGCGAAGGTCTTTACCGCACGCACGATCAGAGCGTTGTCGACGGCGGAGAACGGTCCGTAGAGCGGCTCCGCAGAGGCGAATGGGATCTTCGCGATGCAAGCGGTGAACTACTTGAGCCCGTACCTACGCCGGAGACCAAGAGCCCATCGCTGAGCTCGGTCTATGCGCTCAACAAGTTTGCGCAGGAACGCATGTGCCTGATCACCGGCAAGGCTTACGGCATTCCGACCCTCGCGCTACGTTTTTTCAACGTGTTTGGTCCACGCCAGGCCCTATCCAATCCCTACACCGGGGTGCTTGCGATCTTTGCGGCCCGACTGCTCAACGGACGTCCTCCGCTCGTCTTTGAAGACGGCGAGCAGCGACGCGATTTCGTCCATGTACATGACGTCGCCCGCGCTTGCCGCATCGCGCTGGAGACAGAGCATGCGCAGAACGTGTTCAATGTGGGCTCGGGCCAAAGCCGGACGATTCTGTCGGTCGCGGAGGACCTCGCTGATGTGATGGGCCGCCGCGACATCAAACCCGAGATCACGCGAAAATTTCGCGCCGGTGATATCAGGCACTGCTTCGCGGACATCGGCAAGTCGCGCGACCTGCTCGGTTTAGAACCACACATCGCGTTCAAGGACGGCCTTGAAGAGCTCGCCGCATATCTCGCCGACCAGATCGCCGACGACCAAGCCGAACGAGCGACCAACGAACTGCTGCAGCGAGGATTGGTCGCATGATGGAACAGCGAGACAACAGGCCCGTCCTGATCACCGGCGGCTGCGGGTTCATCGGCTGCAATCTTGCCGATCGCCTGGCGGTACGCGGTGAGCGCGTGCTGGTGCTGGATAATCTGGCCCGCGCCGGCGTGCGCGAGAACGCACAATGGCTGAAATCCAGGCACGGTGATCTCATCACTATCACGGTGGCAGATATCCGTGAGCCGATCCCGGTCATCGATGCCGTGCGTGACGCCCGGGCCGTGCTGCATCTGGCGGCCCAAGTCGCCGTAACGGACAGCGTGAGCGACCCGGCCGCCGACTTCGAGATCAACGCGCGTGGCACCCTGAACGTGCTGGAAGCCGTTCGGCTGCACAACAACACCGCGCCCGTCATGTTTGCCTCCACCAACAAGGTCTATGGCCGCCTCATCGAAGACAGCGAGATCGCACTCGCCGGCCGCCGGTACACGCCGACCGGCGCCCTGCTGGTGGACGGAATCTCCGAGAACGCACCGCTCGATTTCTATAGCCCTTACGGCTGTTCCAAGGGCACCGCTGACCAATATGTCCATGACTATGCGCGGGTGTTTGGGCTGCGGACGGTGGTGATGCGCATGAGCTGCATTTATGGGCCGCGGCAGTTCGGCACCGAGGACCAGGGCTGGGTCGCGCATTTCCTGCTGAGCGCCATCCGCGGCAAGCCGCTAACGATCTACGGTGACGGCTACCAGGTTCGCGACGCCTTGCATGTGTCAGATGCCGTTGCAGCCTGGCTCGCGGCGCTCGACCGGATCGGGCTCGCATGTGGACGGGTGTTCAATCTCGGCGGCGGACCGGCCAACGCCGTCAGCCTTCGCGAGTTGATCGACCAGATCTCCGAGCTGACCGGCCGCGAAATCTCATACTGCTTTGCCGATTGGCGTCCGGGCGATCAGCCCTGGTACGTCACTGATACGCGCGCCCTGTCCACAGCGCTGGGCTGGACCCCGCAAATCCCACTCGCAGAGGGTCTTCACTCGCTTCACGCCTGGCTAAGCGGCCGCTTCGGCACAGAACATGACAGCCGCGAGGCTCTGGCATGACGCGCGCCGCCCTCATCAACCCGAACTGGGATTATGCCGGCAGCATCTATTTCGGCTGCCGGTCCCCTCACCTGCCGCTCGAGCTTGGGATTACTGCACAGCACCTGAAAGCGGCTGGGCACTCAACGCTGCTACTCGATGCCCACATGTTCGAGCTGTCGCCGCGCGACATCGAAGCAGAGCTGCACAACTTCGGGCCCGACATGATCGTCATCACCACGGCACCGACCTATCTGTTTTGGCGCTGCGCCCCCCCGGAGCTCCGCGTTCCGCAGGCGCTTGCTTTGGCAGTGCGGGATCTTGCGCCTGTGCTGGTCGCAGTTGGCCCGCATGGATCGACGACCCCGCGGGCTGCACTGAGGAAGCTCGGCGTTGACGTCGTCGTCATGGGTGAGTGTGAGGCGTCCTTGCTCCGCCTGGCCAACGGCGAGCGGGATTTTCCCGGCTTGTGCTTTGCGGACGGGGCTTCCGTCCGGGTCAATGGCGGCCCGCAGGGCGCCGGGTTCAAAGATCAGCCGGCTCTCGACTGGCCGGACGAGATGATCCGGCGCCATCATCACCACCATCACCGCTTCGAGGCCGCCCCTGTCGGCCCCGGCGCGGAAGTCGAAGCGTCGCGGGGATGCCCCTACAACTGCACGTTCTGCGCCAAGGAGAACTTCCGCAACGCCTACCGCAAACGGCCGCCCGCCATTATTCTTGACGAGGTCGATCGCCTGCATCGGCAGGGCATCGAATATGTCTACTTCATCGACGAGATCTTTCTTCCCAATCACGAGCTGCTGGAAGGCTTGAGCCAGCGCGGTCTTAAATTCGGCGTGCAGACGAGGATCGATCTTTGGAAGCCGGACATGCTCGCTCTGCTCGGTCGCGCCGGCTGTGTATCGATCGAGGCCGGAATTGAAAGCCTCACGGTCGAAGGCCGCGCTGCGCTGGCGAAGAACTGCAAGATGAGCACTGATCAGCTCGCCGATCGGCTTGTCGAGGCCCGCCGTCACGTTCCGTTCGTGCAAGCCAATCTGATCGAGGTGCCTGAAGATGACGACCCCGTCGTGCAGCGTTGGCGCACAAAAATGCAGGATGCCGGCATCTGGGCCAACGATCCCGTCCCGCTTTATCCCTATCCGGGATCGCCGGACTATCGAAAGCTATGGGGCGAGCCCGATGATTTCGCCTGGGAGCGCGCACATCGGCACTATCTCGGGATGTTTGACCAGTTCAGTGACGTGCAGAACGAACGCCCGGTGCCGCTCGACGCACTCGAGCTTCAGGTGGCCTCATGAGGCCAACATCGAGAATCAGACTCCTGATGACGACCGATACGGTTGGCGGCGTATGGACCTACTCATGCGCGCTCGCCACGAATCTTGCCCGCTCCGGTGGCGACGTCACCCTTGTGACGATCGGCCCTCGGGCGCGTCCCGAGCAGCGGGCGATACTCAAGGGCTCGCCGGTGCGCCTGATGGAGACTGACCTCGCGCTTGAATGGCAAGATCCGGAAGGCCGAGATATAGACGAAGCGCGACGCGTCCTCGCCGCGCTCGAGGCGCGGGTCAGGCCCGACATCATTCATCTCAACAGCTTCCGGGAAGCGACCTTTCTCTGGCACGCACCGACGATTGTCGTGGCGCATTCCTGTGTGAACTCCTGGGCGCTGGCCTGTCGCGATACGGTCTGGCTGAATGAACCCATGTGGACGCGTTACACGGAACGGGTGGCCACAGCGCTCGATAAGACCCAGGTCTGGGTCACCCCCAGTCAGTCCTTTCACGATGACATCACCGATATCTATCGCCCTCACACGCCGGGTGTCGTGATCTGGAACGGGATCGTATCGCGGGCTCTCGGCGGCCGAAAGCGCGATCAGATCCTTGCGGCCGGTCGGCTGTGGGATCGCGGCAAGAATATCGAGACCCTGACATCAGCCGCACCAGGGCTGCAATGGCCGGTCCACGTGGCAGGCGCCGGCGGCGCGAACATGCCGAACAGTGTCGAATGGCTTGGGCAAATCTCGCACTATGATCTGCGCGCACGTCTCCAGCGTGCGGCGATCTTTGTCAGCTCGGCGCTGTATGAACCGTTCGGCCTTTCGGTTCTCGAGGCGGCTGCAGCCGGCTGCGCGCTGGTGCTGTCCAACATCCCAACATTCCGGGAATTATGGAGCGGCGCCGCGGTGTTTTTCGATCCGCAAGATAGCCAGGCATTGCATCAAATTCTGGACGGTCTCTGCACCGATACTGCCGCCAGGGTGCGCCTGCAAGGCGCAGCCTATGAGCATTCGCTCTCCTACGCGTTGCCGCGGACGACGGAAGCGTATCTGAGCCTCTACAAAGACCTTCTGCAGTCCCGCCAGACGAATGCGCCGGCCATGCCGATCGAGGTGCGCGCATGAAATGCGTCCTGTTTTACCATGCGTTCACCTCCTGCTGGAACAACGGCAACGCGCATTTCCTTCGCGGTTATGCGCGCGAGCTCAGCGCGCTCGGCCATGAGGTCATCGTGTTCGAGCCCATCGACGGCTGGAGCCGGCTGAACGCCATCCGCGAGAGCCGCGAAGCGATCCAGGACGTCGGCGATCTTTTCCCGGGCGTTGCCATTCGCCGCTATGACAGCTGCCTCGACTTCGACGAGGCACTGGATGGAGCCGACCTCGTCATCGTCCACGAGTGGAATTCGCCTGATGTGATCGAGCAAATCGGATACCGGCGCGCACACGGCTCGCGGTTTACGTTGTTGTTCCACGACACCCACCACCGTGCGATCACCGCACCGGACGAACTCGCCCAATTCGACCTCGACGCCTTCGACGGCGTGCTCGCGTTTGGCGAGGTGCTTCGCCAGATTTATATCCAGCTGGGCTGGGGTGATCGGGCCTATACGTGGCACGAGGGCGCCGACATCGCGATGTATCATCCCTTGCCAAGCGTCGAACGCACCGACGATCTGGTCTGGATCGGCAATTGGGGGGATGGCGAGCGCAGCGTCGAGCTCAACGAATTTCTGGTCGAACCTGTTGCCGAGCTAAATCTGCGCGCGAACGTGTACGGCGTTCGCTATTCGGAGCCGGCTCTCCATGCCATTCAGGCGGCCGGCATCCGATATGGCGGTTGGCTTCCGGCGCACTGGGCTCCAGTCGCCTTTGCCGGGGCGTGTGCCACCGTCCACGTTCCACGCGGGCCCTATGTCCGATCACTTCCGGGCATACCGACTATCCGTGTGTTCGAGGCGCTCGCCTGCGGGATTCCCATGGTTTCAGCGCCCTGGTCCGACGCCGAAGGCCTATTTCCCGAAGACACTTATCTCAAGGCCGCGGACGGCATGGAAATGAAGCGGGCGCTCCGCGCCGTTCTCGACGATAGGGAATTGTCGTCCGCTATGGCCGAGGCTGGCCTTAAGGCGATACGGGAGCGTCATACCTGCCTTCATCGCGCGCAACAGCTCGTGGACATTGTTGAGGACATTCGCGCCTCCGATGTCTCGTCACGGCCCCTGCGATACATTGGAGCCTCTGCATGAAGATCTGCTTCTTCGGATCCAGCCTGGTCTCGTCCTACTGGAACGGTGCCGCTACCTATTATCGCGGCATGCTCAAACAGATCGCTGCGCTCGGCCACGACATCACCTTCTTCGAGCCCGATGCTTTCGAGCGTCAGGCCCATCGCGACATCTCCGATCCCGATTGGGCTACGGTCGTCGTCTATCCAGCGACACCAGATGGTTGGCGCGGCTCACTCGAGGCAGCGGCGCGATCCGGTGAAATGCTGATTAAAGCCAGTGGCGTCGGTGTCTTCGATCAGGAGCTGGAGGAGGCAGTTGCTGCCATGTCCTCCCGAACAATGCGTATTTATTGGGATGTCGACGCCCCGGCCACGCTCGAAGCCATGATGAGCGATGCCGGGCATCATTTGCGACGCGCAATTCCTTCCTACGATATCGTCCTGACTTACGGCGGAGGCGAGTCCGTCATCTCGGCCTATCGCGCCATGGGCGCGCGGGATTGCGTGCCGATCTACAACGCCCTCGATCCCGAGACGCATTTTCCTTCCCCACCGAAACCTGGCTTTTCCTGCGATCTCAGCCTACTGGCCAATCGCCTGCCGGATCGCGAGCAGCGCGTTGAACGCTTCTTCCTCGATGTCGCACGCGAGCTGCCGAACAAGACATTCACTCTCGGCGGTTCCGGCTGGGAGACCAAGGACACCGCCCGCAACATCCGCAAGGTGGGCCATGTAGGCACCGGCGAGCACAACGCCTTCTTCAGCTCCGGTCTTGCGACACTCAACGTCAACCGCGACAGCATGGCGCGTTTCGGCTTCTCGCCGCCGACACGGGTGTTCGAGGCGATCGGCGCAGGCGCCTGCCTGATCACCGATCAGTGGGACGGGATCGAATATTTCCTGGATCCGGACCGCGAGGTTCTGGTGGCTTCGAACGGAGCGGCGGTTGCCCACCATATGAGCGAACTCAGCGTCGATCGCGCTGCTGCGATAGCCGCCCGCGCCCGCGCCCGCATTCTCAGCGAACACACCTATAGGCACCGGGCGCGCCAATTCAACGAACTCTTTGTCGGAAGCAGCTCGCGTATCGAGGCAGCAGAATGAATCTCAGCATCGTCGTCGTCGGTCTCTCGGTCACGTCATCATGGGGCAATGGTCACGCTACGACTTATCGTGCCCTGATCGAGGCCCTCGCACGGCGAGGCCACCAGATCACCTTCCTGGAGCGCGACGTTCCGTGGTATCGTGCGCACCGCGATCTCGACAAGCCATCGTCCTGGCGCGTGGAGCTTTATCAATCGCTGAGGGATATCCCCCAGCGTTTCGGCCAGCTGATCCGCGATGCCAATCTGGTGATCGTAGGCTCCTACGTGCCCGACGGCATTGCAATTTCAGAGTGGATTACCTCTTACGCACGCGGCATCAAGGCGTTCTACGATATCGACACGCCAGTCACGCTCGCGAAGCTCGACGGCGGCCTCGATTATCTCTCCGCGGCGATGATTCCTCGCTTCGACCTTTATCTGTCCTTTAGCGGCGGCCCTGTTCCCGCAATGCTTGAGGAACGTTACGGCAGCCCCCTGGCGCGCGTGCTCTATTGCAGCGCCGACAACGAAACCTACAAGCCGCAGCAGGCGCAGGCGAGATGGATGCTCGGCTATCTCGGGACCTACAGCGAGGATCGACAACCGACCATCGAACAGTTGCTGTTCGCCCCAGCAAGGGAACTCTTCCCGGAACAATTCGTCGTCGCCGGAGCGCAATACCCCGAGCAGATCCGCTGGCCTGACAACGTCCAGCGCATCGATCACCTAGCGCCTCAACAGCATGCGAAGTTCTATGCCGAACAAAGGTTCACCCTCAATGCGACACGCGCCGACATGCGCACGCTGGGTTTCTCGCCGAGCGTTCGCCTGTTCGAAGCAGCTGCCTGCGGCACCCCCGTGATTTCCGATCGATGGCCGGGCATCGAGACGGTCTTCGAGCCGTCGCAGGAAATCCTGCTGGCATCTACCCCCCGGGACGTCATCCAAATTCTGCGGGACATGCCAGAGGACCGACGGCGCGCAATCGCCGAGAAGGCGCGGCAGCGCATCCTCGCAAATCACACTTCAGGTCATCGGGCTCGCCAGTTGGAGACATACTATACCGAGGCAACCGCGCGGCGGCGCTGCAAGCCGATGGGCGTCCCCGCTGCACGCTCCGCGCAGGTCGCCGAACTCTGAAAGAAACACATCATGACATTACAGGCCCCCATCCACGCTTCCCGCCGCTCTCCGACTGTGATGATCGCCGGTGGCGCAGGTTTCATAGGCTCGCATCTCTGCGACGCGCTCTTGCAACGTGGAAACAACGTCATCTGCCTCGACAATCTGTTTACAGGGTCGATCGACAATGTCAGGCCGCTACTGAACCACCCAAATTTCCGTTTCATCGAGCATGACGTGCGCGACGTTATCCAAATCGACGACAACATCGATCGAATCTACAGCCTGGCCTGTCCTGCTTCGCCCAGGCATTACCAGAGAGATCCGGTCGGAACGATGAAGACATGCGTGCTCGGCACCATCAACATCCTCGAGCTTGCACGCCAAAAGGGCGCTCGCGTCCTTCAAGCGTCCACAAGCGAAGTCTACGGCGATCCCGAGGTCCATCCGCAGCCGGAATCCTATCTCGGCCACGTCAATCCGATCGGCCCGCGCGCCTGCTATGACGAGGGCAAACGCGCTGCTGAAACCCTGTTGTTCGACTACCATCGCATGCACCAGACGGAAATCAAGATTGCCCGCATCTTCAACACTTATGGCCCGCGCATGCTGGAGAACGACGGTCGCGTCGTCTCCAACTTCATCGTACAGGCTCTCCGCGGCGAACCGATCACGATCTATGGCGCCGGCACGCAGACGCGGAGTTTCTGTTTTGTCGACGATCTCGTGCGGGGGCTCCAGCTCCTGATGGAAAGCCCGTCCTCGGTGACCGGCCCCTGCAATCTCGGTAATCCGCACGAGGTCACCATCGAAGCCATCGCCCGTGAAGTCCTGAGGCACACGGCCTCTATCTCGCCGCTGCGTTTCCAGGCCCTTCCGAAGGATGATCCGAAGCGCCGCAAGCCAGTCATCGATACCGCCGCACAAGTACTCGGATGGCGGCCGCGTGTGGCGCTGGAGGACGGTCTTCGGGCGACGGTTGCTTATTTCGCCTTACGCATAGCCCGCGATACACCCGCACTGGTGCCCGCGGTCGCGCCGCGCCGGGCTGGACGACGCGCCAGCCAGTTGAGAATTGCCGATCCCGGGCAATGAGGTCCTTGCTGTTCTTTCCCAAGGGAGCCACGCGAATAAATCCCGGCTTCGTCGTGCGTCGTGATTGCGTCTAGCGATCGAAGGCTGCCATGAATGCGACGAATGCCCCCGATTCCAGCGACAAACCAAGGGGTTTCTCCCGCGCCCTCGGTCTCGGACTCATAACCGGCGCGGCGGACGACGACTGCTCGGCCATTGGGACCTACGCGAGCTCAGGCGCGCAATTTGGCTATGGCTTCCTCTGGATGGCGCCCGTGACGTTCCCGATGATGTTCGCCGTCGTCTATCTGTCGGCCAAGCTCGGACGCGTCGCCGGCAAGGGACTGTTTGCCGTTCTCCGTGAACATTTCACGCCATGGCTGATGTGGCCGGCGCTGATCGGCGTTCTAATCGGGAACGTCATCGAGGCCGGGGCGAACATCGGCGCGATGGCTGCAACGATCAACCTGTTCGTGGCCATCCCGCAGGGCATCGTGGTCCCGGCGATTGCGGGCGTCATCCTCGCGCTACAGATCTGGGGCTCGTATGCGCTCATCCGCAACGTCTTCCGCTGGCTGGCTCTGTCGCTGTTTGCCTACGTCGGATCGGCGGCCCTTGCGTCGCCGGATCCATGGGCCGTGCTGCGGGGTACGTTCGCTCCGCGGATCCAGTTTTCCAAGGAATTCCTGTCGATCCTGGTTGCGGTGATCGGCACGACGCTATCGGCTTATCTCTACACCTGGCAGTCAAATGTCGAAGTCGAGGAGCTGATTGCCGCTGGTCGCACGAGCGCGCAGGCGCGGCGCGCCGGCATGGGCACGGAGCTTGCACAATCGCGCCGCGACATCCTGGTCGGCATGGCGTTCTCGAATGTCATCATGTACTTCATTATTCTTTCGACCGGGGCGACGCTGCACAAGGCAGGGCAGAGTGACATCAGCACTGCGGCACAAGCCGCCGAAGTATTGAAACCGCTGGCCGGCAATGCCGCCTCCGCGCTCTTCAGCATCGGAATTATCGCGGTCGGGTTCCTCGCGGTCCCGGTCATGACCACGGGCGCGGCCTATGACCTCTGCCAGACCCTCGGCTGGAAGAGCTCGCTCAACGTGCGCCCCAGGGAAGCCCACCAATTCTACCTCGCCATCGCCGGCTTCACGGCTGCGGCCGTCCTGCTCAACTTCCTTGGCTTCAATCCAATGAAGGCGCTGATTTATTCGGGCATCGTGCAGGGCTTCTCGACCCCGCCACTGTTGCTTCTAATCCTCCTGATGACGAGCGATCGCCGACTGATGGGCAGCGAAGTCAACAGCGCCGGAATGAAGGCGCTTGGCTGGTTGACCGTCTCGGCCATATTCGCGGCAACGTTGGGTTTGGTCGCGAGCTGGATCATCGGTTGACTGCTTTCGCCAGGCACCCGCGCACAGGAGGAACAAGGCGCGCTCCGCCTTGTACCGCGCTCCCGCGCGGGTGCATTCTGAGCCGGACAATACGGCCTCGCCGCCGACCGCGTACACGGACCACTTCCATCTGTCGCGCCCACGACGCTTCAGCCAAAAGTCGAAATAAGCGAATCGATCATTGTCGTTCTGACAGGTCATGCCACGGAATGCTCCGAGAAACTGTGTTGAAGCTGATCGAGAACGCGATGTTCGCGCTCGATGCGGCTCAGATGGAGTTCGCGCTCCTCGTCAGTTTTTTGCGCGAGCCAGCAGCCGATGGTAGTGATGGATGACCTTCTCGCGGCCGCGGATCAAAAGGGATCGGACCCCTGTCATGAGGCGGGCCCCATGTTCGACGGCCTGGTTGATCCTCTCGGCACGGACAATGTGACGGAAAATGTCCGGGACCTCAGTGCCTCGAGGGCGGTCTGCTCCTCGGCAAGACGCCGTTCGACGAATTGACGCTCGATGTCCGACAGCATCGTCCGCTCGAGCCGTCGATTGCGGTTAATATTGTTGCGATGCGCACGGATGCGGGCAAGTTTCTCATCAAGCATCTTCGTCACTCCTGACGGACTTCCGTGTCCTTTTCGGTTTTGAACGTCAACGAACAGCAGGATCAAACCTGCGTTTGGGAATTACCGATCGTCGTCCGAGCCGCCGCTCAACCCGCACGCCGCCAGCCGTGCGGGTCGCCGGAGCGTGCGCACGCCTTGCCTTCCATTCGGCGATCTGTTGGAGCAGTCCGCGTTCGATATCCCCCTCGGAGGGCTCAGCGATTCGATCAATGACCTCCATGGCTCGTCTCCTAGGCTGCAGCGCGCTCGACGGAACGGAGGCGCATCGGCTTGCCGCCGGGAGGATCCCGAGGACCGTCATCCAGCGCGCACAACGCCTTCAGGATCTCGTCGATGGTCACCGGCGCCTTCAGTCCGCTTGGCGCCCGCAGCGAGGGGCATGACGCCATCGCTGAAGCATCTGATGCCCATGAAGCCAGGATGGTGCGCTTTTCAGAACGGCTCAGAGTCCGATTGGAAACGACATCCCGGGGATGTTCGAAGGTCGCACCGGGATGAAGAAGAGTATTGAGATCGACAACACTGTCGTTGAGAGCGGTCGTCGGCCGCATGGCTGTCTTCGTTTCTAAGACGAGTTGAAGGATTGCCGCGCGGGGAATGTCCCGCGCGGTCCGGTCGTTGAATCTGCTGAGTGACCTTAGGCGGCCTTGGACTCGATCTCCGTCACGTTACTGGGGACAGCACCATTGATCGCGATGCGACGCGGCTTCATCGCCTCGGGGATCTCCCGCTGCCGGTCGATGACGAGCAGGCCGTTCTCGAACCTGGCACCACTTCGACATGATCGGCGAGCGTGAATTGTCGATTGAAGTTGCGCGCCGAGATGCCGCGATGCAGGAAGGTCTTGCCTTCCTTCTCGCTCTTGTGGCCTTCAAGCGAGAGAACGTTCTGCTCGACCGTCAGCGCGACCTCATCCCGCGTGAAGCCGGCGAGCGCCACCGAAATCTGGAAGCGGTTCTCGTCGAGACGTTCGATGTTGTAGGGGGGATAGGTTTCCTCGCCCACCGCTGCGCGGCTTCGGCGAGGTCGAATAGACGATCGAACCCGATGGCCGACCGGAACAGGGGCGAAAAATCAACAGTGCGCATAAGCGAAAGAATGTTGAAGCCCGGAAACAATTTCAAGAGGTTGGCGCAAGCAGATCGAGGTTAGTGCTGCGACTCTTGCCAAAGGGAATGTCCCCTGGATCTTGCGGCCCAGCAATGGGTCCGGCTTGATTTGGCGGAAAATCAGACGGCCCCAGCCTTGGGCAAAGCAGAGCCGTGCTATTACTTGGGCTTTCTAGCCGCAGGGTTGGGACAGGTGAGAAGCCAAGTCCAAACGGGGAAACGGCGGCATGGTTCCAGAAATCTGATGTCCCAAGTTAATCGTGGGGTCGTTACATTTGGTAGGGCGTGAGCCTGTTGCGAAGCACAGGCTGCCGATTGGGTGCGCTGTCCGATTCGGCGTGCTCGCGGCCCCAGCGCTCCGCTCCTCTCCAGCCCCGGAAGCGCTTGGGGCCGTGCTTGCGCGTTTCGGCCCTCGGCGGCGCCTTCGCGTTATCGATCATGCGCTGTCGTCACTTCGAGCGACATCAGCCGACCGAACACACCGGCTCATGTTAACTTAAGCTAATTGGATGCGCGCTGCGCCAAAAAAGCTCAAGTTATGAATTCACTTGCTAATCTGCTCTATGTCAGGCACTGGAACGATCTTATTACACGACGTTGTCTTGCATCACCGGCAGATATCATCGGGCGCTGGTGTCGAGAGTAGATCTGCTCCCGCCTGTGTAAGGTCGGAGTGGTGCGCCATTCGGGCCTCCAAGGAGCTTCCGAATGGCCCTCAATCTTGCTTCGGCATTGATCACGAAACTAACGGTTTCGAATTATCTCGAAGGCGACGACATCCGGGCGATTCAGAACCTTCAGATTCGCGAGCGTCGGCTTGATGCCCGCGAATTCATCGTTCGCGACGGAGATCGGCCAAATGAATGCTGTTTACTGGCCGACGGATTTGCGTTCCGTTCGAAGATAACTGCGGATGGGCTGCGGCAGGTGCTGTCGATCCACATACCCGGCGAAATACCCGACCTTCAAAGTCTCCATCTCAAAGTCATGGACCACGACCTCATTACTTTCTCGCCCTGCACGCTGGGCTTTATCGCTCATGATGATCTAAGGGAGGTCATCCGGCGGCGCCCCCACCTGGCTGCTGCGTTGTGGCGCGAAACGTTGATTGATGCGGCGATCTTCAGGGAATGGATCGTCAATGTCGGGCGGCGTGAGGCGATCCCTCGAATGGCCCATCTTCTGATTGAACTCCATGAGCGGCTCAAGGCCATCGGGCACACGCGGGACGGAGAATTTGCTCTGCCACTCACCCAGGTCGATCTGAGCGATTGCTTGGGGCTCTCGACGGTGCACACGAACCGGGTTCTTCAATATCTTCGAAAAGAGGGATTGGTCGCGGCAAGCCGATCCGAATTTCGGATCCTTGAGCCGCAGCAGATTGAAGATCTCGCAGGATTCGATGCGACCTATCTTCACCTCAGTCCCACAGTCTAACTGAACTTCTGCGCGCGCACGTCGATCCGATAGAGTGGATTGCCATCACGCGTGACGACAAGGGACCAACTGCCGCCGCCCGAGTGTAAATTGGTTTCAACGTCTTTCACCGTTCTAACGGCCTCACGCCAGGCCGCCTCATCGTCCGGCAGCTCTTGCGTCTCGTAGGAGAGTTCGCCGTTTGAGACTTTGAAGGAATACTGTGTCATCGACACAGAACGAGCGGATTCTGCCTCCGGTTCCTCGACGTCAGCCGCCTTTGCCAGCCGCGCTCAACTGGCGGCGGAGCCTATCGGCATGCTGCTTGAGTTCTACGGCAAGTCGGCGATTGTAGATGCGCACCTCTTCGTCCGCCGAGAGATTGCCTAGCAGCTCGCTCTCTGCCGCTTTCGACTCCGCATCTTCAATTTGTTGCCTGAGGTTGGTCATCCCAACGGCCTTTCAGTCCTTCGGAGTGAGGGATCACCGGACGCCAGCGGTCTAAATCCACAGCTGCTATCTCTCATTGGCGTCAAACATTGGGTCCCAGTACGCGTACGACGTTGACGTCGCCGCAAGGTACCGTGGCACACACTCTGCGATCCATGCTTAACATTTGGTAGGAAGTGCGAGTGGTTTGGCCGATCAAAGCAGCCAGACGCTCATCTCCCACCGATCGGTGGACGTTGTGCCGATCGTCGCGGTGCGTTCATCAGGAACAAACATCCTGATTCGCGCCTTCTAAGTTTTTGGAGGAACTATGGCAGAAACTGCAAAAGCATCGTGGAAACGTCCCGGCTCACCGATCGGCAAGAAGGGACCGCGCAAAGCGAACCCGAAGTACAAGCGCCGCTTGCGTGAGCCCTGGAGCGAGCAGGAAGTTAAGCAGCTCCGGGCGTTCGCAAAGGCAAACACCCCAACCGGTGTCATCAGCCTCAACCGCTGCCGTCACGCAGCTGCTCGCGCAGTCGAACACCAGCTCGATCGGCTAAGTCAGCGATGCCCGCACACTCCTTGGCTGCCCTCGGGGTGTGCGGGTACTCATTTCAATCGAGAACTCTCATGGACACAAGCACCCCTGGTAACGAGAGCGCTGGATCTGGCAAAGCCACACGATGCGCAGTTTGTGATCGCAAGTTTGGACTCGTCCGGCACTACTCGTGGCGAACCCCTCTCTGCTCCAAGAAGTGCGTCAATCGCTTCAGAGCTCGTCGGGCGAGTGATGGCAATTGGCTATCCTGGCTTCTCGCTTTAGACCAGGCGCCAGAGAACCGAGCGAGGGCTTGATGACTTCCCAGATTTCACAACGAGGCAGGGAATACTTACAAATAGCACAGAGCTTGCTCCGCGCTGTCCAAACCATGACCGACCGAGCGATTGCCGCCCAGCTCAAGGCTCTCGCCGACGACTACGAGCGACGAGCCGAGAAAGCCTCGCATGCTGGTGCGGCCAGAGCAATTACGCGATCGGCCACCAGTGCTGAACGCGAGTGGCGTACATGACCAGACGGGCAGGTTCACAGCCTCCCTGCGGAAGAAATATTGGGACCGAGGCTTCAAGTCGCGATAGTTTTCACAACCCAAGACCACTCGGGTGAGTACTTGGCCGGTCGAGCGCTTGGGTATCCGATTCTATTGCGCCCCTGGTCTAGAGGCGAGGCAGAAAAGCCAGCGGAGTCGCGCTGCAACGGCGGCGGGAAGAGCATGAAATACGCCGCGCTTATCCAGGTTGATCGCTGCTTGTAGAAAGCAGCTCCGTTCCATGCCCTATGCCTACCTCAAACGTCCTAGTGCGAGGAAACACTACGTCGCCGTCATTGGCGGGCCGGCGTGGAGCATGACGAACTCTCCGAGGCATGAACTGACGAGCCAGACCTATAGACATCGGCCTGGCGAGCGGTTCCGAGCGGGAAACACGCCCGCGCTCGTTATCCGAGCCTTGCATTCGCTGACATACCGCCACGGAGCTGCGATGTGATCGTCCGCCCTCTGAAATGAGCGGCTCGATTCAGCAGGAAGATGCTTTTTCTCGTGGCGTTACACTTCCGCGATGTTCCCATTCGCGAATAGTCGGATGCTGGCCGGTGACCGCCCCTATGAGAGCTCTCGCCGTGCTTTGAAAGGAGAGTGCCTAAAAGCCAACAGCACCAGGCTCCGGAGGCTCGCAATCATGACTGCGTTAACGCCCGCTCCACGCTTACAGCTCAAGTAGCACATGCGCGGCGCATCGGCGATCGCGTCCAGCGCGCCGCACGCGGCAGGAAACATCCCGACCTAGCTGACGGTTGCTTCTCGAGTGCGTATGCTCACGGTCGGGGTGCATCGCTCATGCGTCTACCGAGCCCGCAATATCGATGAACGCGTCTTCAACAGGATCGAGCAAAGGCCAAGGCCGACAACAAGCCGTTCTTCCTGTGGCTCAATCCAACCCGCATGCACATCGTCACGCACTTGTCGCCAAGATATCAGGCGATGCGCAATTCCAAGAACGGCTGGACGATTCATGAAGCCGGCATGGCGCAGCTCGACGACGATGTCGGCATCGTCATGCAAAAGCTCAAGGACATGGGCGTGGATGACAACACCATTGTAATCTTCACTACCGACAACGGCACAGAGGTCTTCACCTGGCCGGATGGCGGACAGACGCCTTTCGCGCAGAGCAAAGGCACGGTCATGGAAGGCGGTTTCCGTGCGCCGGCGATGATCCGCTGGCCTGGCAAGGTGCCGGCTGGCAAGGTCGAGAACGGTATCATCTCCGGGCTGGACTGGTTCCCGACCTTGCTAGCCGCAGCCGGCAACCCGAACATTGTCGAGGAGCTGAAGAAGGGCAAACACATTGGGGACCGCACCTACAAGTGCCATCTGGACGGTTACAATCAGATGGACATGATCACCGGCAAAGGGCCCTCGAACCGGCACGAAATCTGGTACTTCGGCGAGAGCGAGCTGGGAGCCGTGCGCATCGACGACTTCAAGTATCGCTTCATCGACCAGCCCGGGGGATGGCTAGGCGAGCATCGACGACTTCAAGTATCGCTTCATCGACCAGCCCGGGGGATGGCTAGGCGAGAAGACCAAGGTTGACGTTCCCTACCTGATCAACCTTCGCCTCGATCCGTTCGAGCGGACGGGTTGGCCCGATAGCGGGACCAAATTTGGCGCGCAGCAATACTTCGACTGGTTCAAATACGAATTCTGGCGCTTCGTGTTCGTCCAGCAGGAGGTCGAGAAACTGGCCATGACCGCGATCGAGTTTCCGCCGATGCAGAAGGGCGCAAGCTTCAACCTCGATGCTGTGAAGGCCAAGATCGAGGCCGCCAGGACGGCGATGGCGAAATAGAAATTTATATCGTCAAGGCGGGGCGGCCGCCTCTCGGCCGCCCCACGCTGCACCAAAAATGTCTCCTTCTGGCCCGTGGCTGACCTCCGCTCTTGGCCTCGCACCGTCCGCTTCCGAGGGCGGAGCGGAAAGCCATCGTGGAGACGCCGAGAGCGGCCTTTGACCCAAATGTATGGTCCGGCCGTGCGGTGCAAGAAGATTTCGACGATGCGGTAGATACGGTCTTGCATCAATGTATCCGGCCTCTGCTTGGAGCGGAGTGCTCCGGGCCATCATGGATATCAGCGCGCACGTGATCTGGTTAGCGGACAGGCCTTGACCGGGCCATTTGGGTCACCAGGGTTCGCATGCGTCGGGAAGACCGATTCTCCATCGTCGTGTCATCCTCTCGCAGACCTCGGCAGGTAAGGGTGTTGTTACGTCATCGATAGCTCCTCACTTCGCGCTGTTCCTTTGTTCGTGCCTGGCGGTCGTTCCTTCGTCCCGGCCTGCGCGCGCAGACGCGCCGCGCGCAAGGCGCCGTCAAGGCCGGCCGTCGTGCTGTCCTGACGGCTTGCTCTCCTGCGGCCAGGCTGCGCCTTGACGGCGCCGCGCACGGCGCGAGGATCAAGCAGATCCAGACGCCGTCTCCTCCGTCTTGACGCACGTGAAGGCGCGTCCCTTATTGAGGACCGCCCAGGCGATCCGGGCGAGCTTGTTAGCGAGCGCAATCGCCAGCACGTTGTGATGCAGTCGTTTCTTGGCGCCTTCGATCCAGGAGTTGAGGCCATAGCGCTCCCAACACCTGACCTTGACCAGCACAACCCACGCGGCTTGCACGAACAGCGCGCGCAGGTAGCGATTGCCGCGCCTTGAGATACTGCCGAGGATCGTGCGGTCGCCGGTCGATATCTGCTTCGGCACCAGTCCTAGCCAGGCGCCGAAGTCGCGGCCTTTCGAGAACACGTCTCCCGTGCCGATCGCGGCCACCATTGCGCTCGAGATGATCGGGCCAATGCCAGGCACCGTCATCAGTCGCTGGCAGGCCTGATCTTGACGGGCCAGTGTTTCGATCTCGTTCGATAGCCCCTCGATACGCTCATCCAGCCGGCGCCAGTCTTCCGCCAGACCCTCGATGATGCGCAACATGCGAGGCGAGAGCACATCGGCGCGTGTCGCCAAGATACCCAGCAACTCGAACCGCAGGGCATGCAGGCCCTGCCGCACGGCGATGCCCCGCTCCAGCAGGAACGCACGGATCTGATTGATGGCGCCGGTACGCTGACCGACCAATCGATCGCGGACGCGGTGCAGCGCCTGAAGGTCGAGCTGATCGGCGGTCTTGGTTGCGACGAACTTCATGGTCGGGCGTTGCACCGCCTCGGCGATGGCTTCCGCATCTCGGAAGTCATTCTTCTGTCCCTTCGAATACGGGCGCACGTATTTCGCCGGCATCAGGCGGGCGTCGTGGCCAAGCATGTGGAGTTTGCGGCTGAGATGATGGGCGCCAACGCAGGCCTCCATACCGATCACGCACGGCGGCAGGTTGGCGAGCCGCGTTTCCAGCTGGCCGCGTGACCACTTCTGCCGCAGCACGATGGCACCGCGGTGATCATGACCCACGATGTGGAACGAGTTCTTGCCGATATCGATGCCGATCACGGCGATCGCTGCGTTGAGTTTCCGAGACATGGCGTGCTCCTTGTCTTGAGCGCCCCTTGCCAGCTTCTCGTGCTGGCAGGGCCGGAGCACGGCCGGACCATCCCATTAGCAGACTCCCTCTGTCATGGAAAATTGAGCATTCATCGTGATCTCGGTTGACGGACTACGTTTGCGCTCGGACGAGAGACGGCGTGTTACACCGGCAACGATTTTCGAGTAGCAATCTTCCACGTTTCTAGTATTGGCTCATCGGCCGACATCGCCTTGCGAAGTAAAATCCGACCTGGACGTAGGCACAGACGTCGGCGACGACGTTGGCAAGATGTCGTCTTTCGCTGACACATTTCATAGGTCGTGGAGGGTTGAAATGGCGGGACAGTGGATCGACATCAAAGCCGCCGATGGCGGTACATTCAAGGGCTATCTCGCTATTCCCGCGTCTGGGTCAGGTCCCGCCATCCTGTTGTTGCACGATATCTTTGGCGTCGCCCCCTCCATGCGCATCGCTGACTACTATGCCGAGGAAGGCTATGTCGTGCTCGTGCCGGACCTATTTTGGCGCATGGACCCGCGCGTTGATCTCGGCTGCGCCGAGGCCGATTTTAGCAAGGCGATGCAGTATTCCCTGCGCTTCGACGCCGATCTTTCAGTCAAGGATTGCACTGATGCATTACAGTCGCTGCGGGCGCGGCCGGAAACGATTGGCAAGGTTGGCGCACTCGGTTTCGGCCTCGGCGGTAAAATCGCTTATCTCGTTACTGTGCACACCGACGTCGATTGTGCCGTGTCCTATTATGGCATTGGCATCGAGGCCTATCTCAGCGAGGCCTCGAAGATCAAGCGGCCCATAGTCTTTCACTACGCCGAACTCGATCCTCTTGCCCCCGCGGAGGCGCGGACGCAAACTAGATCGGCCTTTGCAAATCGTCCGGATGTCGAGTTCTATTTTTACCCGGGCTGCAATCATGCTTTCGCAGCGCCGGAGCGCGCGAGTTTCAACAGACCGGCGAGTTTGATGGCGCACTCGCGTTCGATCGCGCTGTTCCGTAAAGCCCTCGGCCCTCATTACGATCTCTCGTCACTGTGGGACAAGCACACCGAGCTGGAATTTGCCACACGCTCGGCCGAAGCGACTATGGGCACGATGGTGGCCGAACCCTACGTCAACCATATCCCAATCATGACTGGCGGCGTTGGCCACAGTGACCTTCTGCGCTTCTACAAAAACCATTTTATCCCGAAGACGCCGAAGGACACTAAACTGATCCCGATCTCGCGCACCATTGGCTCCGACCGGGTGGTCGATGAGATGTTGTTCTGCTTCACTCATGACACCGAGATCGACTGGATGTTACCGGGCATATTTCCGACCGGCAGATACGTCGAGATCCCGCTAGTCGCGATCGTCTGCTTTCGCGGCGACAAGCTTTACAATGAGCATATCTATTGGGATCAGGCCTCGGTACTGGTCCAGATCGGGCTTCTAGATCCCAATAAATTGCCGGTGGCCGGTATTGAGACCGCGAAAAAACTTGTTGACGAGTCCTTGCCTTCCAACGCAAGGATGGCCCGTTGGGCTGAGAGCGCTCCCAAAATCTAGAGCAGCTTGCCAGAGTGGACCGAGCAAACACCATGCTGAACGCTCTGGTCGGCGGACTTGGTTCATTGAAGGCCTTCGGATTTTTGTTGTGCAGGTCTGACGAAGTACGGATGTCGGCGTCGAGCTTGGCCGATGTCGGCTTCTGGGCCGAATGCGAAGTTCGGGCGGCGCCCTCAGTTGTCGGCTTATCGAGGTAGACCGGAAGCAACCGGCCGATCTTCCAAACGGCGCTCATGACCCGGTGAAGACGTTTGCCAGCGGCCCGGAAGCATTGTTGCTGGTTGAACAACACTTCAGTTTCAGACTTAGCGGGTGCACGTCACCGATTTCTCATTCTGGAGCCGAACATGATTACGGCGGCAAAATGCGTTGAACTCGCAACTCATTTCAAAGGTCTTTCTCAAGTATCGGGCACGTCCATCGACGGCGCTTCCCTCATGAAGAACATCGCGCGGAACTTCACCGGGTTGGCAGGTCAATTGGATCGGCTGAACGCGCTTACGAGAGCCGAGCAGCAAAGCCCGCTGAGGTGATCGCTCACAACCGTAACTCCCCTAGGAACCTCCGCTTTGTGGTGGTATTGTCGTTACATCATCGGCCGAGGCTCTGCCGTAGGCGTCGATGGCTGAGAGACACTGCCGTGCTCCCGCCTGCAAAACAGGGAGCGCCGCCATGCCGGTCATCCGTCACTTTCATCAACTCTCACCAAAAGATGCCGCACACGTCGAAATGGTGCGGCAGACCATTCGAGAAGCCCTGGAGGTACTCAAGCTGCCTCAGCCCGATACCTTTCTCGGTCGTCAGACCTACGAGCCGTTTCCGAAAGAAGATCCCGAAAGTTAACATAGGCAATAGGAACGAGGCTTCTCCGCGTCCATGATCGCCGGATGATTGATCCCCTTCTCGCTCGCGCTCAGCTTGCCATTGAAGAGAGCAAAGCTCTTCAAAAGGAAAAGCTCGCCTTGCAAGCCGAACAACTGCATAGTCGCGGCGCCCTTCGTCTCACCGTGATGGAGAGCGCGATGTATCGCACCGAAAGCAAGGCGCATCGGGATAATCGTGAATAGATGGATCATTCGGCGAACGCAAAGCGTTACCGCAACCAAGCCGAAGAATGTCGTGCCAAGAGTGATCTGATGCGAGATTCGGAAACGAAGGCTCAATACAGCCGGATGGCAGATGCCTATGACAAGCTCGCGCAGGGGCAGGACGACATGGCTCAAAGCCTGAGAGCCAAATAGAACCCAGCGGCTACGTCAGCGGTTCTGGTCGGCTGCTGCCCATCTGCGAAGCGGGTCTGACGGAGTCCGCTCATTGCGGCGCAGCGGGCTCAACCTGAGTTATTCGAACTTTGACCCAAACCGTACCTGCACGCGGATGGCGCGTCGTCGCGTGCGCCATCCGCTCTACAATCGATCTCTTGCGAAAACCAGTGTTAAGCCTTTAGGTCCGTAATTCGCATAATCGCGACCACACTCCCATCGTTGAACGCCTGTTCTTTTGTCTCCTTGTTGCAGGTCCAGACAAAATTCTTCTTGCCCGTGAAGGTCTTTCCCTCCTGGTCAAGCCGAAGCTCCCCTTCGGTGATATGGCAGACCATAGCATTCATCATAGGGGGACCCATGGTCTTCGACCCCGGCTGCATAATGACATCGCGCATTGAGACGGTCTTAAAACCTGGGATTAGGGATGGTGTCTCGCCTTCATATTCACGCACCACGACGCCTGGCCAAGGCGTCGTATCCTTGTAGCTTGTGGCCTGTGCGGCGGCTGGCTTGATCATGGCAGCCGAAGCCACTGCCAATCCGATACCCAGTGCGGATCTTCGATCGACCCTGCTCATGGCTTTTCTCCCGACATTACTGAACCTGCGGCCGTAGATGCGACACGCAAAGTTCGTTGAGACTGGTGGTGCGAAACCGAAAAAGAACGGTCTCCAGAGAGCGTGCCTGCCGATAGCACTGCTCGTTTGCCCTGGCGGTGATTTTCGGCACGTCCCGCTTCAAGGGGCAGTAACATTCTACGCCACCTGACGCAGCCGGGAAATAGATGGCGTCGTTCGAAGATTACGCGGCCGGTTAGGAAAGTCCGGAATTGACCGTGGCCGCCACCTGGCGCCGAGCGCCGCGAGGTCTGCTTCCTAGCGGTGACCCGAAGAGGGTCATGCAAGGCAGCCGCGGCAGCCTTTGACCCTGAGCGGACCTCGCCATCAAATCAGTGGTGTCGTTCAAGGACAATCAATGGAAGTCCATCAGCAAGCAGCCATTTCGAAGCGAAATAGCAGTGCTCCCCAGGGAAGTCTTCAAGCGAGATCGGCTTATCGGCAAGTCGTGACTTCACTTCCGTCTTCCAAAATTCGAACCTTTCCGCGGGATCGATCCAACGGGCTGCATTCCAATGTCAGCGACTACGAAAGTCGCCCCTTCTTTAATTGCCTCCATTACTGCCGATGCGTTCAGCCCAGTGGAGATACGGTGCGCGTTTACGACCTGTTTTTGGTCCCACAACTCCTCAGGCGCACTCTGCGCGTTCTGCGGGATGTTGCTGAAAAGTTGTGAGTCAACATTCGCACCGCCGGCCGTAAGCTGCAGCGTGCCGCTCATGGAATTCAGCGCTTCGCTGCCTTGCCTGCGAACCTCCGTGCCTTCCAGTTCTAGAAGATCGAAGGCGACAAGCGATGCCTCGCGGTCCTAGTCGTGAGAGTGGAGAAGCGCGAAGTTCGGCATGCCTTTGCCGTCGTAAACGATGCCCTCACCGTAACAGGAAGGACGTAGCTTTGATCGCGGGGCGGCCTGCACAACGCGGCGGAAGCGCTCCCAATCCGCTCCGCGCCGAGTGTATACGCGCACGCGGCCATCGTGCTTTTGCGTCATGAGCCGGTAGCCGTCGTGCTTGATTGCGTACACCCAATCCGGCCCCACCGGAGCCGTCTTCGCTACGGTTGGAAGGCAGCGCTCAATGAAGCCGGAAGCGGGGCGTACTCTAAAACTAGAGCGCCATCGCATAGGCACTCAAATAGAGACAATTTTATCTTTTTCCAGTCGGAGCGCGCCCTGCGTTCCGCACGTTAGCAAAGTTGAAGTTGCCATCCGAGATAAGTGCATTCTATAGTAGTTTTCGTTTTTGGAACAAAGCCAGAGGTTAAGAGTTTTCATCGTTTTTTGTGGCCCTCGGAGGCAAGATGATTTCCGCTGCGCAATGCTTAGAGTTTGCACGCCAGTATAAAGTCCTCTGCAAAAACCCGAACACCTCCCCCGACCGCGCCTTCCTGATGAAGAACATCGCCCGGAGCCTTGCCGGGCTGGCGGGCCAGTTGGATCGGCTCGATGCGCTAACAAGGGAGGAGCAGCACAGAGGCTCCGCGCTCAGGGATAAGGATGCCTTCTTGGCCGTAAAACGCAACAGCCTTCCCCAAAAGAATCCGAATGGTAGGACGTGGCTAACCCGAAGCGCAAAGTCATATTGACTAAGAAGGCCCTTCGCTTCCATATTTCCGGAACTCGCCGACATTGAAGCCGGAGAAGCTGGGATGGCTCTGTCTGACCGGGTGAAAACGAATATGGAAGTTGTGCTGGAGGAGACCTGCCGGGAGCTTCCGCACGGCGGGGATCATGAGAGCCGACGCGTGATCGCCGAACAGCTATTGCTAGCGGCCGAAGCAGGCCAAGGCAGTTTGGGTGAGCTTCGAGGCGTAGCGCTTCGGGCATTCGCGAGCGCAACGAAGATCACACGACAGTAGGTTTTTGGGGGAGGGCCGTGGCTTCGGTATTGTTGGTCGAGGATGAAACGCTCATCCGGATGATGGTTGAAGATATGGTGACGGAGCTTGGCCACACGGTGGCGGCGGAGGTTGGGGATTTGCCTTCGGCACTGGAGCAGGCGAACAACGCTGTCTTTGACATCGCTCTGCTAGACGTGCAGCTGGGGCGTGACGGCATTGAGCCGGTTGCGAGGGCTCTGGCCAAGCGCAATATCCCATTCGCGTTTGCGACCGGCTTTGGTGAGTCTGGAGTGCCCGAAGAATTCCGGGGACGGCCGTGGTTGCAAAAGCCGTTTACGGTCGAACAACTTGAACGCTGCTTTGCTGAACTTCTCCGGCGCGATTAAGGGGCGGGAACGGATCAAAGAGCCGCAGCGTTACGAAAATACCTTTCGATAGGAAGCTGAAATGTACAATGCCACGCTACTTTTTCAACGTTACGCATGAGCGTTCGACCACGGACCACGTTGGTGAAGAGTTGGCGGATCATCGCGCGGCGTGGAAAGAAGCCACAGTCACGGCCGGGCAGATTCTGCAGGGGCTCGATGGCGACCTAAAGCCCGGCCGCGAATGGCGCATGGAAGTCACGGACCAATTCCGGAATCCGCTATTCGTTCTTCGCATCATCGCTGAGGAGTCGCTTGCGGAAGGAAAGAATCAACCAAGCAAGCAGTAGCGCTCCGGGAAAAATAGGGAGTCCGGGAGCGCCAAAAAATTTCATTTCGTGTCAGTGGAAACCCGGAAGGGCCGCTGGACCAGACCAGCGGTCCCTTTGGTTTTCGGGCTTCGGGAATTTACGGTTGAGCCTACTACCTACAAGTGTGCCACCGATGGCAATCATGATTAGGATCATGGACAGCATGGAATCACCCCGCGCTGATCTTGCGACCCTATGTACCAAAGTGAACATGAATTTTCGGCAACGGGACGTTTGCTCAGTCTTCCGGGTGGGGACACTTGGCGAGTCAGGCCGCGTTGGGAGGACTTGGTGCGGGGAGCCCATAATCCCTGGCCCTTTGCGCGGCCATTTTCCGGTAGGCTTGGGCCTGCGCTAAAAGCTGGCTTTTGAAGGCGGCTTCCTTTTCGCTCGCCGCCAGCGATAGCAGGCCGGGAACCGGAACCGGCTTTATTTCGTTCTCTCATGATTATCGCGGAGTTGGCTACCGTCCAAGCTTCCGTGCGGGAACATTCTTGAAGGTTGGTCGGGGGAAACGGTCATGGTGAAGCAGGTTGTGCCAGGTGAAAACGGCGCGATCGCTGATTTGCAGCGCATCTCCACGGGGAGCGGGGGCCTCGACGACATTCTTGGCGGTGGCTTCGACGCTAACCGCATGTACCTCTACGAAGGCCGGCCGGGCACCGGCAAGACCACCATCGCGCTGCAGTTTCTGCTAAAAGGGGCGGCGAATGGCGAACGCGCGCTCTACATCACTCTTTCCGAAACCAGGCGGGAGCTTGAGCTCGTCGCCCGGCGGCATGGCTGGTCGCTCGCCGGGGTGGACATCTTCGAGCTCGTTCCCCCGGAGACGACGCTCGATCCCGAACGCGAACTCACGGTATTTCACCCCGCCGAAATGGAGCTGAGCGAGACCACGAACCTCGTATTCAAGGAGGTCGAACAAATAAATCCAACACGCGTGGTGATCGACAGCCTTTCCGAGCTTCGCCTTCTGGCTCAGAATGCGCTGCGTTATCGTCGCCAGGTTCTGGCCTTGAAGCATTTCTTTGCGCAACGCAACTGCACCGTTATCCTACTCGATGACCTGACTGCTTCGCACGAGGATCTGCAGCTCCATTCCATAGCCCATGGCGTTGTGATGCTGGAGCAGCTCGCGCTCGAATACGGCGCCGAACGCCGCCGCCTGCGCGTCATTAAAATGAGAGGCATTCCGTTTCGAGGAGGCTTCCACGATTTCGTCATTGCGCCCGGCGGCCTCAAGATCTTCCCGCGCTTGATTGCTTCTGAGCATCATAAATCGTTTCCGGGCGACTTCACTCCGAGCGGCAATGCCGAGCTCGATGAACTTCTTGGCGGGGGCCTTGAGCGAGGCACCAACGCGCTTTTCATCGGCGCAGCCGGCGTCGGCAAGTCTTCGCTGGCACTGACCTATGCAATAGCGGCCGCGGAACGCGGCGAGCATGCCGTGTTTTTTGCCTTCGACGAAGGCCGCGGCACTGTTGAGGCTCGTGCGCGAACGCTCGGCCTCCCGCTTCAGAAACATGTGGATTCCGGGCTCATCCGATTCCAGCAGATTGACCCCGCCGAGCTGTCGCCAGGCGAGTTTGCGGCAAACGTTCGGCATAGCGTTGAGGTCGAAAATGCCCGTATTGTTATCATCGACAGCCTCAATGGCTATCTCAACGCGATGCCGGACGAGCGTTTTCTCGTCCTTCAGATGCACGAGCTCTTGACCTATCTCGGCCAGCAAGGGGTGCTGACCATCCTCGTGCTTGCGCAGCATGGGCTGGTTGGCCCGATGGATACGCCGCTGGACATCAGTTATCTTAGCGACGCCGTTTTGATGCTGCGCTATTTCGAACTCGCCGGTACGGTTCGACGCGCCTTGTCGGCCGTGAAGAAGCGAAGCGGCAATCATGAACACAGTATCCGTGAATTTCGTTTGAGTGGCGCAGGCATCAGCCTGGGGCCCCCCCTCAGCAATTTCAGCGGCATCTTCTCAGGCAATCCACGGTTTCTGGGGACGGACATTCCCGAGGTGGACACGTCAGATGGAGACTGAGCGAGAGCACCGCGTGCTGATCTTCGCGCCGATCGGGCGCGATGCGCTCGCGTCCGCAGAGTTGCTCCGCAGCTCGAGACTCGCGACCGCCATTTGTGCTGACGTCGAGGCATTGGTGAGCGAGATGGAGACGGGAGCAGGAGTGGTTTTTCTTGCCGAAGAAGGACTGTTCTCGAAGGATACGCCGCTGAGCCAATGGGTCCAGCGGCAACCCGCCTGGTCGGACCTGCCTTTCATTGTGCTCACGAGTCATCACCACCAGCCGCAAGTAGTCGCTTGGCGGCGCCACCTTGTGAACGTGCTGCGCAACGTGTCCTTACTCGAACGTCCTATCCAGCCGATCACGCTCACCAGCGCGGTTCAGTCGGCCCTTCGCGCCAGACGGCGCCAGTACGAAGTACGAGCGCTGATCCAGGCGCGTGACCAAGCGGCTCAGCAACTCGAAAGCCTGGTTATCGAGAGGACGCACGCTCTTGCAGAGGCCAACGACCATCTCCGTCGCGAGATGGCGGAGCGTGCTCGCGTGGAGGAAACGCTCCGACAAGCACAGAAGATCGAGGCGATCGGACGCCTCACCGGCGGCGTGGCTCACGATTTCAACAATTTGCTGATGGTCATCTCGGGCGGGCTCGACATGCTGGATCGCCAGGCCGACCCGGCGCGGCGCCGCCGGTTGATGGACGGAATGATCCAGGCGGCGCAGCGCGGAGCTAGCCTGACCCGCCAGCTTCTCGCGTTCTCTCGGCGGCAGGAGCTCAAGCCGGAATCCGTGGATATAGCGCGCCAGATTGGCGGGATGCGCGAATTGCTCGATCGGAGCTTGCGGGGCGACGTGCACGTGAAGTTCGAGTTTCCTGCGACTCTCTGGCCCGTCGAGGTCGACCCAGGTGAACTCGAATTGGTCGTGCTGAATCTTGCCGTCAACGCGCGTGACGCAATGCCCGCCGGCGGCACGATCATCGTCCGTGCAGAGAATGTACCTGATCTCACGGAGAACGAACTCGCGGGCGATTATGTCCGGCTCTCAGTGATCGACACGGGGACTGGCATGACCGAAGAGGTCCGAACCAAGGTGTTCGAGCCATTCTTTACCACAAAAGACGTCGGCAAAGGATCGGGACTAGGTCTCGCTCAAGTCTACGGGTTTGCCACCCAGTCAGGAGGGACCGTCCGTATCGATTCAGAGCTCGGTTCTGGCACCACGATCTCTCTATACCTTCCGAAATCCGGACACGCGCCGTCTCACGATCAACGCCGGCTTGTGGAGTTTCACAAACCAAATGGACGGCTTCGAGATGAAGGTCGGATTCTTCTGGTCGAAGACGACGATGAGGTCGCTACCCTGGTCAGCGAGATGCTCGACGACTTGGGGTATGAGGTGACCCGCGCGGCCAGTGCCGCGGCGGCACTTGGCGCTCTGGCTGATGGACGACCTGTCGATATCGTCTTTTCGGACGTCATGATGCCAGGCGGGATGAACGGAGTTGAGCTTGCCCGCGAAATCCAAAAAAGGCGAAGCGACATCCCGATCCTGCTGACAAGCGGTTACAGCGGAGCGGCCATTCACGAAGCCAAGGAGACCGGAGTCAAGAGAAAGAGAGATGTGAGGGATCTCACACGGGGATTTCGACTCTTGCACTAAGTTCGCGCGGCTGCAGAAGCTGCTGACCGATCGCAAGATCGTGCTGACGCTCGATGCTGCGGGGCGCGACTGGCTCGCTGCCAAGGGCTGGGATCCCGCCTATGGCGCCCGGCCGCTGAAGCGGGTGATCCAAAAGTATCTGCAGGACCCCCTGGCCGAAATGATCCTCGCAGGCGAGGTGAAGGACGGCGACAAGGTCGCGATCTCGGCGGAAGGCAATGTCCTGACATTCAACGGAAAGTCGCCGCAGACGGCGGAAATAGCGCAATTCAACGCCCCATCTCCAAAACGGAGATTGCACTGAACGGTCGATCAGACAGAACGCAGCAGGCAGATATTGAGCAGGATGACATGGCACAGCTTTGCAGGCACTTGGCAGGAATTCATGACGTCGTTCCCCATTCTCTTGGGTGTGAAGAATGCCTGCAGCTGGGCGACCCATGGCTGCACCTGCGCGTCTGCCGAACCTGCGGTCATGTCGGTTGCTGTGATCAGTCGCCCAATCGGCATGCGACGAAGCATTTTCATGCAACGGGCCACCCCATCATCGAAGCTTATGATCCGCCCGAAGGCTGGGGCTGGTGTTATGTTGATGAACTGATGTTTGACTTGTCGGATCGGCCCACGCCGCAACTAGGTCCGATCCCAAGATTCTATTGATGCGCCACCTCAGGCTGCCTGATCAGAGGCTCCGAATGCGTGGGCTAACCGTAAACAGTCGATGATGCACGACGCTTTCCGGCGTTTGCGTTGACGGCTGTCAAGGTGGAGCGTCGCTCGACGCGTCATCTTCAGCTGAGAAGCAGCCTGCTAGGGAGATGGACATGGTCGCGCGCACTGCCACACGTAGTTCCGACCGACGCGAAGCCACAGTACCGCATGGCACCAAACCTCAAGCGAGAGATCCGCAACCTTATGATCAGTTCGAGCTACTGCCGATCGCCGGGAGCTGGCGCCACGGGCAGGCAGATCACAGGCTGGGCGATACGAACCCTTTCACCGGCGACGTCCTGCTCGAAATCAAACAGGCCGATCGTCGTGATCTCGATGCGGCGTTTGCAGCGGCTGCCAAGGCTCAGGTGGCGTGGGCCGCTTCAGCACCGGTGGTGCGGGCGCAGGTATTTCGCCGCGCGGCCGGCGTGATGGAAGCGCGCCGTGGCGAAATCGTTGACTGGCTGATCAAGGAATCCGGCAGCACGCGACTGAAGGCGAACCTTGAGTGGGAAGTGACTCATACCGTGATGCTGTGGGCGAGCTCGGTGCCCCATGCGGTCGAAAGCCGCTCCATTCCGTCCGACATCCCGGGCAAGGAAAATCAGGTGCGGCGCAAGCCGGTCGGAGTGGTCGGGGCTATCAGTCCTTGGAACTGGCCGCTCCATCTGAGCAATCGCACTGTCGCACCGGCGCTCGCGGTAGGAAATGCCGTTGTGGTGAAACCGGCCAGTGATACGCCGGTCACGGGCGGATTGTTGTTGGCGAAAATTTTCGAGGAGGCCGGCCTGCCGGCGGGGCTTCTCAGCGTCGTTGTCGGCGCGGGCAGCGACATCGGCGACGCCTTCGTCAGTCATCCCGTTCCGCGGGTCATTTCGTTTACCGGCTCGACGCCGGTCGGCCGCGGGATCGCGGAACTTGCCGCGAAGGCGCCGATTATCAAGCGCGTCGATCTGGAGCTCGGTGGCAATGCTCCCTTCGTTGTGCTCGCGGACGCCGATCTGGATCAGGCCGTTGAGGCCGCAGTGTTCGGCAAATTTCTGCACCAGGGCCAGATCTGCATCGCCATAAACCGCCTCATTGTCGAGGAGCCAGTCTATCACACGTTCGTTGAACGCTTCACGGAGCGGGTGGCGAGATTGAAAACCGGCGACCCCCGCGATGGCGATACCATGGTTGGTCCGATCATCAATAACTCGCAGCTTCAGAAGCTGATTGCACGCGTTCGCCGCGCCGCCGACGACGGCTGCAAACAGGTGCTCGGAGGCGAGCCGGACGGGCTCGTGCTGCCGCCGCATGTCTTCGTGAACGTCACTAACCAGATGGAACTTGCAGCGGAAGAAATATTCGGCCCGGTGGCGCCGATCCTCCGGGTCGGCAGTGCCGAAGAAGCCTTGGCTGTGGCCAATGAAACGAGTTTTGGGTTGAGCGGCGCCGTATTCGCGCGCGACTTGCACCGGGGCGTACACTTTGCCCAGCGAATGCAGGTCGGTATGGCCCATGTCAATGATCAACCCGTCATCGACTTGCCGACCTGTCCGTTTGGCGGCGAGAAGAATTCCGGCATTGGCCGATTCAATGGCACTTGGGCGATCGAGGCCTTCACGACGGACCAGTGGCTGACCGCGCAGCACGCGCCCCGAGGCTATCCCTGGAGCGCTTCCGCCGTGCAGGGGCCGTGGTCATGAAAGGCGCATAGGATGGACGACCTATCCAACACGGTTGTCGCTGGTCTCCAGACGAGCAGCAACGGCATGCTGGAGTCCCGCCACGAGCATATGTTTCCCAAGTTCGCGCCCGACGAGATCGTCCGTATGCGCCGGTTCGGCGAGATCAAGCACTATGCTGTCAATGAATATCTATTCCGCACGGGTGAGGTTCCGCCGGGGACGTTTGTCATCATTTCCGGTCGGGTATCCGTCGAAGCTCGCAATCGACCTGGCCGGGTGGAGAAAATCGTGGAATTGGGTGCAGGCGAATTTGTCGCCGAAGTCGCGCAACTCTTTGGTGGACCCGCCCTGGTCGATGCGCGCGCAACCGAGCCCGTTGAATCGCTACTCTTTCTGCCAGCCAGACTTCGCGCCTTGCTGATCGCCGACGTTCAACTCGGCGAGCGCATTATGCGTGCCCTTATTTTGCGACGGGTGTTCCTGATCGAGGCCGGCGCTGGCGGCCCTTGTCTCATCGGGCGCGAGGGCCATCCCGGAATGGTGCGTCTGTTGGAATTCTTGGCGCGCAACGCCTATCCGCACCAGGTGCTCGACCCCACGAAGGATCCGGATGCGCGAGCATTTTTGAAGCACTATCCCTGCAAGTCGGAAGAATTGCCGTTGGTGGTCTGTCCGAACGGGGCCATCCTGAAAAACCCGAGTGAAGCTGACTTGGGGCGGGCCCTGGGGATGGTGCCCCCGGATCTCGAAGGGCGCCGATACGACGTAGCAATTGTCGGTGCCGGCCCAGGAGGACTTGCTGCTGCCGTGTACGCGGCATCCGAAGGTTTGTCAGTCGGCGTCTTCGACGCACGGGCGTTCGGGGGGCAGGCCGGTGCCAGCAGCTGTATCGAAAACTATCTGGGATTTCCTACGGGAATTTCAGGCCAGGCGCTGGCTGGGCGTGCCTATGTGCAGGCACAGAAGTTCGGTGTGGAGATGATCATTCCCGAGACGGTCACAAACCTTCGTTGTGAGCACTATCCATTCGCGATCGAGCTCTCCGACGGTCGCAGCGTCACCGCGCAGACCGTAGTGATCGCGAGTGGCGCGCGATATCGCAGGCCGAAGATACCGAATTTGGAGCATTTCGAGGGACGGGGAGTTTGGTATTGGGCCTCCCCGATCGAGGCTCGTCTATGCCGAAACGAGGAAGTGGCGCTGGTCGGCGGAGGCAATTCCGCAGGGCAAGCGGCTGTGTTTCTAGGCCGCTATGCCAAGAAGGTATGGATGCTTGTGCGGGGACCCAGCCTGGCTGCGAGTATGTCGCAGTATTTGATCGACAGGATCGCGGCGACAGAAAACATCGAGTTGCTCACCTGCACGGAGATCGTAGGGCTGTCGGGTAACGAGCAGGGCCAACTCGAACGGGTCCGCTGGCGCGACAGGACCGGCGCGGAAGTTGAGAAAACGATCCGCAACGTCTTTATGTTCATCGGTGCGGAGCCCGCAACAGAGTGGCTCAGCGGTTGCAACGTCAGCCGCGATAGCAAGGGCTTTGTGCGAACAGGCACGAACATACCACCTGATGACCTTCTATCGGCTGACGGCGCGAGCGTGCCATCGCTCGAGTCGAATGTGGCTGGTGTGTTTGCAGTGGGTGATGTTCGTTTCGGATCCGTCAAGCGCGTCGGCGCGGCGATCGGCGAGGGAGCAACCGTTGTGCAGCAGATCCACGCCTTTCTCGAGACGGCGCGGACCAGCCGAAGCGAAGAGCCAGTGCAAGCCGCCGCGGAATGATAAGAGCTGCAAGCGGTTCGTGAAGAAGATTCCCGCGCATATGATGCCTGTCAATGCGATTGGCGGCGAAAAATGGCAAACGTACCCGATGATCGCGCAACTCCCCCCCCGACAAGATGCCGCCGCCGCGCCCAGAGGGCGTGCGGCAGTTCCAGCGACTATTTCGCGAGGCGGCTGGCCTCGACTTCGACAAGGCTGATCTCAAGCGCTACGAGGAGTTCATCGATCATAGAATTTATCGGCTGCTGCTGCGCGCCGAGGCTGACGCCAAAGCTGGCGGCGACGTCCTGATCGAGCCCTGGAATCTCCCGATCACGGCCGGGCTCCAGGAATGCATCGAGCAATTCAGGAAAATGGATGAAACGATAGAGCTGGCGCCGATTCTCGACCGTCTGGCTCATCGGCCGCCGCTGCAATTCAGCTATAGCGACGAAACCGAAGCAATGCTGCCGGACCTTGCCGGGGGTCTTGGCGTCGCGCTCGCTCGAGCATTGAAGATCATCGAGCCGGATCTGAAAAATCCGCAGACCAAGGAGTGGGAACTCGCCTCCCGGATCTTCGAGCTTCTGCTATAGCTGTCGCACCTGATCCCGCTGGAGTTCGCACATCGATATCGGAGTCATCTGCTGGTGATCTCGTTTATCGGTCTCGGCAGGGGCTATGTTCATTTTTGCGATATGAAGCTCAGTCCCGTTGTAAAAGACAAGGGAGTGCCCCTGATGACTGTGATGGAGACCACCCGGACGATCGTACTTCCTTCAGGTGAACATATTCCGAGGCTTGGCCAAGCACTTGGCACATGGCCGAGAATGCGCTGAATCGATCGAAGGAGGTCAACGCGCTGCGTCTCGGCATCGATCTCGGCATGAGCCTGATTGATACGGCCGAAATGTATGCGGACGGTGGTGCCGAGCGTGTCGTCGGCGAGGCGATCAAGGGACGGCGTGACGAGATTTTTCTGGTGAGCAAGGTGCTACCTCAGAACGCCACGCGGCATGGTACGATGGCAGCCTGCAACCGAAGTCTGGCGCGCCTTGGCGTGGATGAGATCGACCTCTATCTGCTGCATTGGCGGGGGTCGGTTCCGCTGGAAGAGACCGTGGATGCCTTCGAAACCCTGGTGGGCGCGGGTAAGATCCGACACTGGGGCGTCAGTAATTTCGACGTCGCCGACATGCAGGAGCTCGTCGGCTTGCCCAACGGTGCAAACGTCGCGACCGATCAGGTGCTCTACAATCTCGCGCGCCGCGGCATCGAATTCGATCTCATGCCTTTGTGCCAGCGCAGCGGCCTGCCGATCATGGCCTATTCACCGATCGAGCAGGGCCGTGTGTTGCATCACGTCACGCTCAAGACGATTGCAGCGCGTCGCGGCGCGACACCGGCACAAGTGGCGCTGGCCTGGGTGCTGCGTCAGGATGGCGTATGTGCGATACCGCAATCAGGCAAGCCGGAGCATGTGCGCGAGAACCGTGGTGCACTCGACGTTCGGCTGACGCCCCAGGATCTCGCCGAACTCGATGAAACCTTTCCGCCGCCGGATCGCAAGCAACCTCTGGCATCTCACTGATTCAGGAGACATTGAGCCATGAGCGATCAGGAACGCCACATCGTTTGCCCGCATTGCACGAGCACCAACCGCATTCCGGCCCGGAGGGATGCGCGCCAAGCGAAATGCGGGCACTGTCGACAGCACCTCTTTACGGGACATCCGATGCCGGTTTCCGCCCGCAGCTTTGCCACTCACATCCAGCGCAACGATATTCCGATTGTAGTCGATTTTTGGGCGGCGTGGTGCGGGCCTTGCAAAGCCATGGCGCCGGCTTTCGAGCGCGCCGCCGGCGAGTTCGAACCCGAGCTTCGCTTCCTGAAGGTCGACACCGAGGCGGAGGCGGAGCTGTCGGCCCGCTACAACATTCGAAGCATTCCGACCCTGATGCTATTCCACAGAGGCAACGTCGTCGCCCAACGCGCCGGCGCCGTCGGCGTCGAGGCCTTGCGCGACTGGTTACGCCAGCATGCGCCTTCAGCGCCTGCAGCGTCATGAACTGCAGAGCGGGTGTCTTACGCCAGCTGACGGGCTTCGATTGCGTGCGCTTTCCAGAATCGATACGAGCGCCTGAAGCCGATCATCTGAGGCGTTTTCTGATCTGGAAACGCGATATCAAACCTCGTGATCGCCAAATGAATCGCAATCTCGACCTGCGCCGTACGTATAACGATACTCTCCTTTCGCTTACTCTTGCCGGTCCGATCGTGGAACGTGCCATGCGCGAGCCATTGGGCAGCGGTCTCGACGGGCGCTGAACCGGTGTCCGACGCGCAAAGGGCGGCGTTGTCGATAGCCGGGAGCATTCCGTAGGCGGCAGCGGCCAGGGTCGCTGCGCACTCGAAATCGCCGCGATGGAAATGATCGATGGCTGCGTGTATTTGGCGCATCGAAGCGTATCTGACAGAAGTTTGGATGAATGGCGGGCTGATTATTTTGATCTCCCCGTCTCGGTCGCTATCCAAGCGAGCTCACGTGGCGGCCGCAACTCGCTGTTAAGGAGGTTCGCAATATCGCGTCGCTGCATCGGATCGCTGCAAGTGGCGCCTATCCGGCTGGCGCTGGTCTGTCGGTTGCGAACCAGACGCAGCATTTTCGCGCATTCTGGACAACGATATGACCCAAAGCTTCTGTCCATCGGTACTTGCCCTGTTTGAACAGTAAGTAGTTTTCAACAATGCCGAGATTTCGGCCATGATGCTCGTCAATGGATCGAGAAGAAATTACCGAGGGGAGGATCGCTGGCGGTCCAACGGCGGGGTGCGCTCAAGCGACCAAACGGGTTGAGCCGCCATTGAGAGGGGAGCGTCGCCGCGACGGAATTGCACGCTTTATCCCCGATACGGCTGGGACGCCGACGTCCGCTCCGTCACCTCGCGAAGGAAATCCTCGGGCTTGCTGAAGAACGTGTTTTCAACGAGAACGCCGCCTATCACGACGACCGGATGCGTGCGCAGAATGTCGATCGCCAGGGCCGTGGTCAGGAGATTGACGTCGAAGGTGCAGATGACCGCATCATCGAAGTTCGATAGCGCGCTATTGAGCCGCATTTCATATTCCGCCCAATCATTCCTGCTCTCCCAATTGTCCAAGGCGGTTTCGGGGTGTGCGATCATGCGCGTAAGCGGGAATCCAAGCGCGGCCCCGTTCTGCAGCACTTTCTGGATGAGATCGAGCATGTCTTCCTTGTTGAAACGGCCTGTTCGCAAATACGTGTCTTGCGGCAGCGCGATCTCGAGCTGACCCGATCGTTGCGCGGCCTCAACATCTATGCCGCCGCTCCGGAGTCGTGTCACGTGATCGTCGACATGCCGCTCAGGTAGCACGTGGAAAGCGCGCTGACCTCAATTCAGGCCATCGCAGACAAACGGCAGAAGCGTATTGTATTCGTCATCCGCCGAGCAAAAAAAGGCGCAAACATGCCGGTGTTCGCGAAGCATGGAGCCAGCGAAGGGAATCGGTGCCGCGGAAGAGCGCATAACCGGCCCCGTCTTCGTTGGAACGGGTGAGTGTGCGATCCTCGAAGCGTCGCGGTCTGAAAAAGTCTGCTCTGAGGTTCTATCCTTGAGGCGCTCGGCAAAGCGGACGGCAACCCGCTCCATTGGCGCGGGATCGTACTCAGCATCTTCCCAGGGCTGGCGAAAATGTACCGTGAGCACGCCCCAGAGCCGGCCTTTATCAACGATGATGGGCGCCGAATGCGCCGCTGCGACGCCTACTTCTTGTAAGGCTACCAGCTCGCTCGTGCCAACAAACAGGTAACTTGCGGCAATATTTCCAACAACTGTGCGCATGCGTTTCCTCAGCGTTGCCGCACAAGTAGAGTTAGTGTCGCGGCGAACAATTCGAAACACATTCAGAGCTTCATCGGGAAATCCGCAACTGGCAACGATCCTGAGGCAGTCCTCCGCGCTGTCGTACCGCTGCACAGTGCCTAAATCCGCCTGGGCTGCCCCGATAGCACTGATCAGAACCTCTTGCATCGGTTCGTCGCCGCGTCCTGCGCGGGTCAGTGGGTTGTTGCCATCTTGGAAGGTCTTGCCGGACCTTGCCTCCGAGCCGGGCTGGCGGTTTTGCATCGGAATCCTCGCGGCGGGACGCCATAAGCAGCATGAACTTTGTGGGGCCGCCGTCCATTACGTAGTTTTGCTTACTTGAATTCAGCATCTCATAGGCGACCGGTTGCTGCTTCGCAGTCTTGAGACGCTGTCCTTGGTGTCGATAAGGCGTCGGGAACCGAACGATCGGTCCTATCGCCTGTTGGGAGTAGGAGATAGCAAGCTCGCAACATAGATCGGAATCGGCGCGCCAATGCCTTGGGTGGAAGAGATTTCAGATCCCGGCGAACTCCGGCGCTGCATCAGGGACCTAGTGGCACTATCGACCTTGCCTGCCCTTTGGGAGAGGTACTCTGCGAAGGAAATAGCCGATAGTGTGGCTCTTGCTCTCCAGTCGATCCTGTCGGTCGACTTCGTACATGTCAGTCTTTCTGTCGGACAGGACGAAGGACCAATCGCTGTAACCCATGGGCCGGTCGGACAAATGCCGCGGGAAGTCACCGAGGCGATCCGGCTCGAGATCTCGCCTGAATGGTTTGAAAGCGCAGGGCGGCCTCAAGTGATGTCCAATCCGCTCGGCCCCGGCAATGCGCACATCGCAACGGCCACGATCGGATTGGGGCGGTCCCTACTTGTGGCTGGGTCGTTTGGTCCAGGGTTTCCGAGAGAGACCGACCGACTTATGCTCAGCATCGCTGCAAGTAATGTCGCAATAGCGTTGCAGCGTCGGGAGGCAGAGGCGGACGAACGGCGTTTTGTAGCGCTCGTCGAGCGATCTTCCGACTTTGTTGCCTTTTCGGACCTGAATGGCGGGGTCCAATTCGTCAATTTGGCTGGCCGCGAGCTGGTGGGAATTGAGCCGACAGACGATATTTCAAGTTTGCGCGTCGTCGACTTCGTTAGCTCGAGCGATCAGGAGCTTCTGCTGAATCAATGTTGGCCCGCCGCTTTGACAGACAGACGCTGGATGGGGGAACTTAACCTATGTCATTTCAAAACGGGGGAAAAAATTCCATTCTTAGTCGATATTTTCAGAATCGACGATCCTCGAGGCCACGGGCCTATGAACGTTGCCACCGTCAGCCGCGATCTGAGAAGGCAAAAACAAGCCGAACGCGAACTGCGGCGTTTGAACGAGTCGCTCGAACGAAGCGTGGAGCTGCGTACCGCCGAGCTGATGGCGGAGATCACAGAGCGCAAGCGGGCGGATGAACGCTCGCGGGAATTGCAGTCAGCTCTCTCGCATGCGGGCCGGCTAAGTGTTGCCGGCGAAATGGCTGCCGCTCTGGCGCATGAGTTGAACCAGCCGCTCACGGCGGTTGCGAATTCCGCCAACTCTGCTCTACGTCTTCTTGCGCGATCCGGGTCGATGCGGACAGAGTCGGTGCGCGAGATAATGGATGATGTTGCCGGGCAGGCATTACGCGCCGGGCAAATACTTCGGCGTCTTCGCGACTTTGTCACTCGCGGGAAGAGCGAAAAGAAGAGCGAGGACATCGAGACGCTGATCCGTGAAGCGAATGCATTTGCGCGCACCGGATTAGAAGGCTTGCAGGTTTCGGTAAGCCTGCTTTTCGATCCCCGCGTATCGCATATTTGCGCGAATCGAATTCAGATCCAGCAGGTCTTGGTAAATCTGATCCGTAATTCCCTTGAGGAAGTCGCGGGCATACCGCAAGCCAAAATTGATGTTGTGACACGACAAACCGGCGGCAAGGAGATCGAGATCTCCGTGTCCGACAATGGGCGCGGCGTGGTGCCCCACGTGGTCGATAAGCTGTTTCAACCTTTTGTCTCGACGCGGCACGATGGTATGGGCTTGGGCCTCGCCATCTGCCGTTCAATTGTGGAATCGCATAATGGGAAGCTTTGGTACGAGCCAAATCCCGGTGGCGGAGCCTCGTTTCGATTCACTCTCTCATCCGCAGAGCCAACGGAATAGGACCATGCCGAAGGACGTAGTGTACATAGTCGATGACGATGCACCCGTTCGCCGATCGCTTGGACGCCTGCTTGAGTCAGCTGGCTTTGTTACACGTTCGTTTGAGGCACCGATCGAGTTTCTGGATGCAGCTCCCAATCTTGCAAGGGGCTGTGTCCTGTTGGATGTGCAGATGGCCGTCATGAGCGGTCTCGAAGTGCAGGCGGCACTCGACAGAATGGGCTCCACGATACCTGTGGTCGTTATGACGGGCCAAGGTGACGTACCGACGGCGGTTCGGGCGATGAAGGCCGGTGCGGTGGATTTCCTCGAGAAGCCGTTCGATGATGACGTGCTGCTCGATGCGATTGAACGCGCGCTGGCGCGGGGCAGTCGTCCACACCAGGCTCGTGAGGCGTCAGAGGCATGGAGTCGGATTGCTGCGCTCAGCCAACGAGAGCGCCAGGTTCTCGATGCAATTGCAGGCGGACAACCAAACAAGATAATTGCCTTTAGGCTTGGCATCAGTATCAGAACGGTTGAGGTCCATCGGGCGCGAATGCTGCATAGATTGGGAGTGCGTCAGATTGGAGAAGCTGTGCGACTATTGATATTGGCTGATTCGACTCCGCAAGGCGTGCTTCGACTCTCCCCTTAGGAAATACTTTTCAGAATGCCGTGATGACAATCAATATTCTCATGCGGACCGGCCCCCTGCTGCATCATCGCCAACGCTGATCGACACAGGCCTTCGCCTTTTCGCCGCGGTCCTGTTCCAGTGAAGGATAGTCCGTGTAACCTTTCTCGCCGCCGCCATAGTATGTCGTCGGGTCGTCTATGTTCAGTGGGGCACCGACACGCAGCCGTTCGGGCAAGTCGGGATTGGCGATGAACTTGCGGCCGAAGGCGATCAAGTCAGCCTGGCCATCGCGTAGCCATTGCGCGGCGGTATCGGCGTTGAAGCCTCCAGCGACGATGAGCGTTCCCTGATATGTGTTCCGGATCAGTCGGGCGATATTGAGGGCGTACGGCTCCGGCTTCTCGCCCTTCTGCATCTGTTCGAGCGCGGGATTGACGATGTGCAGATAGGCCAAACCATAGCCGGAAAGTTGCTCGGCGACGTAAGCGAACGTCGAGTCCGGAGCGTCGTCGTTGATGTCGTTCATCTTGCCGAGAGGTGAGAGCCGGACGCCGATCCTGTCCGCCCCGAGAATGGGAATCAGGGCTTCCGTGATTTCAAGCAAAAGCCGCGCCCGATGTTGAACGGATCCGCCATAAGCGTCGCTGCGTCGGTTGGTGCTGCTCTCGATGAACTGATCGATCAGGTAGCCGTTCGCCGCATGAATCTCGATGCCATCGAACTCGGCGGCGTCCGCATTTCGCGCCGCGCGCTCATACTGTTTGACGAGGTATGGCATCTCCTCCAGCGTCAGCGCGCGTGGACGCACAAATGGAACCAGTTCTCCCTCGCCACGCTCGTTTTCGATGAAGGCCTTGCCCGCGGGCGTGATCGCCGAGGGCGCTACGGGCAGCATGTTGTCCGGCTGCAGGGCCGGATGCGAAATGCGACCGACGTGCCAAAGCTGGTTGAAGATCAGTCCATCATTCTCGTGCACAGCTTTCGTGACCTGCCGCCAGGCTTCGACTTGTTCGCGGCTATGGATACCTGGGGTCCAGGCATATCCCTGGCCCTGCATCGAGATCTGGGTGGCCTCGCTTATGATCAGGGCGGCAGAGGCGCGCTGCGCATAATAGCAGGCTGCTAGTGGAGATGGTACATTGCCGGGCTGCCGTGCTCTTGATCGGGTCAAGGGGGCCATGACGACTCGATGGGGCAGGCTGAACGGCCCGAGCCGGCATGGTTGGAAGAGGGGGTTCGTGTCCCCGTTTGGGACCGCGTGGAGCACGCGGCTTTGCGTGGTAGCGGTGACCATATTGCCTCAGTCGAAGGAGTTAAGTGTGCGAAGATCCTTGGATCTCTGGACCCTAACCTAATGGCGGATCGCTAGACTGCGCTGACAATTGTCAATGCGCCAACCTTGGAGAATGGAGGTGGGGTTACGCAGGCGTCAAAGACGCGAGATCCGATCTTGCAAGGCGGCCAGCGCGGTCAGCTTTTCATCGGTATGTTTCTTCGAATGCGATGCCCGGCTTATGGCCGAGAGACAATTGGTACGCGCGTGATCGTTCGTCCCCATTCATCGGTGACAACGATAGAAAAGCCAGACCAGTCGCCATCCTGCGCCAGCTCACGAGCAATGGTCAGTCCGCATTCCGCAGCGTGGGCGGGCGAGAGGAAAACGCGACCGCTTTCGTCGGGATATTTCGCTCCATTTTCGATATGAAAGAAGAAGCGGCTTCCTTCTGCGGGTTTCGTCGTTTGGGGATCGCCAACTTGATGGCCCCCATTCAGGCGATCGTGATGGCAGCGCGCCGCATACCTCAGGGGTTCCGTGATCGCGGCGATCAGGGGTTCAACATCTTGAGAAAAGGGGCGTCCGATCCGCTGGTGAACGCCAAGAATGACGGAATGGCCCGCAGTGTCCGAGAGCCGCGTTCCCAGGATATCGCGAACGCCGCAGCTCAGCACAAAATCATTGTACCACTCGCTTCTCCGCAAAAGTGCCTCTGGAAGACACGTTGTGAGCATGGTCCAGCGTGCATCGAGCAGAGGCGAGTATGGATCGAGCGCGGCGTAATGGTCGACGTAGCGGGGCTTGAACTCGGCACTGAGACCGCAAAAGACGGCTTCGTCGACCGTACCCGTCGTCTTGTTCGTGACAATGAGCGCCGCACCCGCCACGCCCGCCTTATCCATCAGTCTTTGAAGCGCTTTTGGCCAAGCATCCCGTGACATTGCTGCGTCGCGAAGTGCCGAGAGAAGTGACTGCATGATCCGTGACCTTCAAAGAGAAGAGCAGAGCCCGAACGCGCAAGCTCATGATAGCCGTTCAATCGCAAAGGCATCAATGCGGGCGTTCGGAAGCTGTGGTACGCATCGCCTGAATGTCTCGCAGCAGGCAGCGCAGCCCATACATTTGATCCAGCAGATACAGGACCAGCGCGATACCTTCGTCGTTGACGCCCAGGTCGCCCTTGAGATCCTGGATGAGGCGCGCACGGGCGAGATCCTGCTCGGAAAACTGATGCCCCGGTGGTTGCACTACCAGCCATTCCGCACTCACCCAGGCTTCAATCGTGGAGGAATCGAGGTGAGATCGATCGGCGAATTCCTGGAGCTGCATTGTCACACTCCCATCGATTGTCTTGGGCTATCAGAAGGCTGCCACTCACTTACAAACCGTTCGAGATCCCGGTCCGGCTTTTTCGGCAGAACCAGCTTCAGCGTGACGTACTGGTCCCCTCTGCTGCCATCGGCCCGCGGCACGCCGCGTCCCTTGATCCGAAGAACTCGGCCCGAGCTCGACCATTTTGGCACAGAGACTGCGACTGCGCCGCTCACGGTTGGTACCTTGAGCTTTGCGCCCAGCACGCCTTCTTTCAATGAGATCGGCAGGTCCAGGTGGATGTCGTCGCCTTTGCGGACGAAGTAGGGGTGGGGCAGGACACTGATCTCGATCAGGGCGTCGCCTGACGGACCGTCTCCGGCTCCCCGACGACCCTTACCTTTCAGGCGGAGAATCTGGCCGTCGCTGGTGCCGGGAGGAATGTTGACCTCGAGCGTACTCCCGTCGGGCAGGACAATGGATTGCTTGCCGCCGTTGACCGCATCGAGAAAGTTGAGCTCAAGGTGATATCGGACGTCAGCCCCGCGCCCGCGCCGGGTGGTGCGGCCGGCACGTCCAAAGATCTCGGAGAGAATATCATCGCTGCCGGCGAAGTCACTGAAATCGGCAAAGCCCGCACCACTGGTGTAGCCCGTCGAACCTTCCCGATCGGCGAAATCCCGGTAGTATCGACGGGGCTGCTGCTCGGTACCTGATGCATCGATCTCACCGCGGTCGAAACGGGCGCGCTTGTCCGGATCGCTCAGAAGCGTGTAGGCGGCGGAAAGCTCCTTGAATTTGTCCTCCGCCGACTTGTTGCCGGGATTGAGATCAGGATGCAGCTTCTTCGCGAGCCGCCGGTAGGCCTTTTGAATGTCGGCCTCTGTCGCGTCTTTCTTGACGCCCAGCGTTGCATATGGATCTGCAGCCAACACCAGCTCCTGTTTACGCGTCGGCCCGAACCAGCGGACCGCCGTTCATTGTTGCGGGGGTGACGGCGATTCTGTTCTAGGCGGTTTGGCGACAACGACCCTGGCCGGCCGCAACAGACGGTCGTGAAGCATGTAGCCATTCTCCAAAACGTCCGCGACGCTCCCGGGAGGCTGATCGGACCGATCGGTTTCCATCACTGCTTCGTGCTTCATCGGGTCGAATGGCCGATTCAGAGCCTCGATTTCTTCAACACCGAAGCGTTTCAGGATCTGCGTGAGGATACGATTGGTGGCGACGACTCCGCCCAGCAGGCCATCGTCCTTGGCTCCCTGCTCCGGCGAGCCGGTGTCGATGGCGCGCCGCAGATTATCCGCCACCTGTAGCAGTTCGCGGGCAAAGTCGGCGATGGCATATTGCCTGGCGTCTTGGACCCGACGCTCGGCGATGCGCCTCGTGTTCTCGGCGTCCGCAAGTGCACGCATCAGGCGGTCGCGCTCGGCGGTGCTCTCCTGCGGCTGGTCGCTTTCCTTGTGCTCACCTGCGGGAAGCTCGCCGAGCCCATCTTCCATGGTCTTGGTAGCCATGTCGTGCTCCATCTATCGCGTTCGGCCGGATCGGAAGGCTTCAAGAAGCCCTCCGATCGCCGGGGTCGACTTCTTCGAATTCCGCGTCTACGACGTCCTCGCCGCTGCCAGACGATCCCGCCTGTCCCCTGCCGGCAGCGCCGCCTTGGGACGCCGCGCGGTTCAAGGCTTCGCCGATCTTGGATGCCGACTGCTGCAACCGCTGGGTTGCCTGCTGGATCGCTGTCACGTCCTCGGCGCTCATCCGTTGCTTTGCCTCGGCGATCGCCTGCTCAATCTCCCTCTTGACGTCGGCGGGGATCTTTCCTTCGGAGTCCTTCAGGGCCTTTTCGGTGCTGTAGACCACCGCGTCGGCCTGGTTGCGGGCTTCGATGAGCTCCTTGCGCCGCTTGTCCTCATCGGCGTGGGCTTCGGCCTCCCTGACCATCCTCTGGATGTCCGCCTCGGTCAGGCCGCCGGACGCCTGGATCCGGATACTCTGCTCCTTACCGCTCGCCTTGTCTTTGGCCGATACGTTGACGATGCCATTGGCATCAATATCGAAGGTCACCTCGATCTGCGGCACGCCCCGCGGTGCCGGCGGGATCCCGACCAGATCGAACTGTCCAAGCAGCTTGTTGTCTGCTGCCATCTCGCGTTCACCCTGGAAGACCCGGATCGTGACCGCGGTTTGATTGTCCTCCGCTGTCGAGAATACCTGGCTCTTTTTGGTCGGGATCGTGGTATTGCGGTCGATCAGCTTCGTCATGACGCCGCCAAGGGTCTCGATGCCCAATGACAGGGGTGTCACGTCGAGGAGCAGGACGTCCTTGACGTCGCCTTGGAGAACGCCGGCCTGGATCGCGGCACCGACCGCGACCACTTCATCCGGGTTGACACCCTTGTGAGGTTCGCGTCCGAACAGCTTCTGCACGGTCTCCTGGACCTTTGGCATGCGGGTCTGACCCCCGACCAGCACGACTTCGTTGATGTCCGATGGCTGCAGGCCGGCGTCCTTCAACGCTGCCTTGCACGGATCGATGGTGCGTTGGATCAGATCGTCGACGAGCGCTTCAAGCTTGGCGCGCGACAGCTTGATATTGAGATGTTTCGGTCCGGCCTGATCTGCGGTGATGAAGGGCAGATTGACGTCGGTCTGGGTGGCGCTGGAGAGTTCGATCTTGGCCTTCTCGGCCGCATCCTTGAGCCGCTGCAGGGCGAGGCGATCTTTGCGGAGGTCGATTCCATTTTCCTTGCGAAACTCGTCCGCCAGATAGTCGATGATCCGCTTGTCGAAATCCTCTCCACCGAGAAAGGTGTCGCCATTGGTTGCCTTGACCTCGAACACGCCGTCGCCGACTTCCAGGATCGAGACATCGAACGTGCCGCCACCGAGGTCATAGACCACGATCTTGCCGCTGCCTCTCTTGTCGAGGCCGTAGGCCAGGGCGGCCGCAGTCGGCTCATTGATGATGCGCAGGACTTCCAGCCCGGCGATGCGGCCGGCGTCCTTGGTTGCCTGGCGCTGCGCGTCGTTGAAATAGGCGGGGACGGTGATGACGGCCTGTGTGACGGCGCCGCCGAGCGTGGCTTCCGCGGTTTCCTTCATCTTGGTGAGGATGAAAGCGCTGATCTGGCTCGGGCTGTACTTCTTACCCCGGACGTCGACCCAGGCGTCGCCGTTGTCGCCCGGCACGATGTGATAGGGCACCATGGTCTTGTCTTTTGCTGTGATCGGGTCGTCGTAACGCCGGCCGATCAGTCGCTTGATGGCATAGATCGTGTTCTCGGGGTTGGTGATACTTTGCCGCTTGGCCGGCTGCCCGACCAGGACTTCGCCATCGTCCGTGAAGGCAACCATGGACGGCGTGGTGCGCCCGCCTTCGGCATTCTCAATGACCCTCGCTTTGCTGCCTTCCATTACGGCCACGCAAGAGTTGGTGGTTCCGAGATCGATGCCGATTGCTTTTGCCATGATCAGGTTCCTTCGATTTAAATACGGCGGACGGCTGTGACGTCCTGGATGTTCGGCGACGGGGGGCGAGACGCTTCGAGTCGTGCTGTGAGGAGAGAACGGGCTCTGGCGTCTCGCCGCGCCAACGGTCAAGCAGCTTCCTTGACCTCGATCTTCTTTGGTTCTGGCTTTGCGGGCTTTGGAATCGTGATCTTCAGGACGCCGTTGGCCATCGTCGCCTGGACGGACGACGGGTCGATGCCGGGCGGCAGCTGCAGCACGCGAAGGAACACGCCATAGCTGCGTTCGCTATGCTTGACATTTTTGTCACTCTTATCCTTGCCGCCGTCCGTGCTCTGCTCCACCTTCTTCTCGCCGCGGATCGTGAGCGTATCGTCCTCGATGGAGATGTCGACGTCCTTGCGCTCGAGTCCCGGCATTTCGGCGGTGACCTCGATCGCCTTGTCTGTTTCCGCGATCTCGATGCTTGGCACGAGCTGCTGTCCGTTGGGGCCTAGGCTCTGCGAGAACTCGCTGAACAGGCGGTCGATTTCCCGATGCAGGCCGAACAGGCCGAAGTCGGGCCGCATCAGCATTCCTGCATCACGAGACGGGACCAGTGAACCTAACCTCATTTTGACTTCTCCTTCTGAGTTTGAGATGCGACCAATCTAGGGGCTCACGACGATGCGATCGTCGACCCTGCTCACGCCGGGCGCCGACCAGGCGACGCGCTCGGCTTCCTCGCGTTCGATCCAAGAGCGAACCGCGCCCTTGAGAACCACTTCGCTTCCGTTCGCCTCGACCTGGATCCCGTCGGCGTCGACTTCGGCATTTCGTTTGAACGCGTCCTGAATCTTCTGCTTGAGCTCGGAGGGCTCGACATTCGGCTCGACCATGATCACGTTGAGGACGCCCTTGATGCCTTTGACCTTGCGAACCGCGTTTTCAGCTACGGTTTTTTGATCTTGCCGTTCAGCAGAGCCTTCGAGCGTGATCCAGCCGTCTCTGACGATCGCCTTGATCTTGTCGTGGGAGATCGGAAGCTCTGACACGAGGGCCGCCACCGCGTCGCGTGCGATCTCAGGATCCGGGCGCTGTTCGATGGATGGCAGCCGAACCTCGATGTCGTTGGCTACTGCGCGAACGCCCGCGACCCGCTTCGCCGCGGATTCGGCCTCAAGCCGATCGGGGTAGCTGTGGGTGAAGCCCGCAAGCGCCACAACACCGTCCTTGACCGAGACGGCAATGTCATCGGCATCGAGGTCCGGGTTCCATTTCAGCTCGTCGCGGACATCACGTTCGATCTCAGTGTCTGACTTCACGACCGGCTCCTGGCGTATGCGAGTGGCATTATCGGCACGGCTCCGTCATTGCCGCCACGGGGCAATTTACGCGCGATGAGCAAGCGGGCCATGACGACCGTCAACTTCCGTCTCGAGTTTCTCGCTTGAGCTTCTGAAGCCGGACGGGCTGAAGATCGCCAAAGATGATCTTTGTGGACGGTGTGAGAATGGCTGGGCGAAATGACGCGGGCGCAGCATTTGTCGCGGCCCGTTTACGGTCGCCCGAGGCGTTCGTCACCCAGCCAGGGATCCGGACGAAGTAAGTGCAGTGGTAGATCCTCCGGCCGCTTTTCCAGATCGATTTCATGAACGTGCACAGCCTGCCCGCCATGCCGCATCAGAATCTCCTGGGCCTGAGCTTCCTTCTCAGGTGCGCGAACCCGAACCCAGATCAAGAGGCCATCCCATTCTGCAACCGGCTCCAGGCCTCTGACGCGCTCGCGGCGCAGTAGTCGGTATATGGGAACTATGACGACGGCACCTGTGAAGATCCCGATCAGGATCGACCACATGGCGACTGCCATAGACTCATAGCCTTTGATTATCAGGAAAAGAGCGGAGCCAACCGCTGCGATGCAACCGAGAACACTGCTGGCGACGGCTTCAACGCCAAGCAAATCGTCGCCACCAAAGAAGGGCTGTCTCGGCGCGGCCGGCAGGTCGGCGAGATCGGCCGGAGTAATGACCGCGTAATTCAGCCGTCGCTGCACTTCGTCGGGAGACGCGCTGATGTCGATGTCGGAGCGATCGAATCCTGAAAGAAGAAGATCCTGGGCCGCGTCATCGAGCGCACGTCGCGAGTGAAACACAGCGGTCACCTCGCGGGTGCGGGTCCGGTCCAGGATCGTGTCGGTTGATCTTGACGTCGACATATGACGTGACCGTCAAGAGGATCGGTAGTGGAATTCCGATAGCTTCTTGAGCTCTTCTTTGGATGCGCCAGGAAGAGTGATCTTGCTGCCGGTGTCATCGATGACGAGGCTATCAAACGGGACTGCGACCAGATGGCCGCCTACGCCGAGAAAGCCGCCGACCTGCAGAATCGCGAAGTCGAGTTGTTTCTTATCTTTGGCGGCAATCACGTCGTCCAGGCTTCCAATCTTCTCATTCTTGTCGTTCATGACGGTGCTGCCGATCACCTTGCTCATGCGATAGCCCTGAGCGACGACGCTTAAGTCAACCTTGACGAGAGCTACGCCAGCCTGCGGCAGCGCGGGATTGCTGCTGAGGACGGCCAATATTCCGGCAAGCGCCGCCAGGCCGGAATATCGCGTCCACTTCGCCGCGTTCTGTCGGCACGGCGTGGCTGCGCTGATGATGAGTTTCGAAAGGGGACGGGGGATGGTCGTGGTTGCTTCCATGTCTCGCTCCTGTGACTGTTAGTGGGCTTAGCGAGTACACCCTTTGAATCACGGGTGCGCTGACCGTTGTCAATTCGCAGATCGCTTAATCGACACCGCGGCTGAATGCCTCGATTGTCCAACCGTCATTGCTGCGCACATGCGGCAGCCTGCGCCTGGATCGACGTGAAGTCATAGGGACCATTGTGCCGTAGTCCGATGGCGCAAAAGCAGGGGGCGATGACTCCGTCGCACACATCGCCATGAGAGAGCGACGGACCTTGTCCGCGATGCTGCGCGGTCAGGAGGGCGTCCTGCAGGGCATCGCCGGGCCGTTACGTGTTTCTACGTACGAAAACTTCCCAAGTTTACGCGGTTATATTGCTGATAGTTGACTGCCGACGAGCGGATCGTTCCTCCCACCGAAAGTGCGCCGAAAAAAAGGACAACGAGATGAAGCCGATAATCCACCCAGCGGACTATTATCGAAGGATGCTCGCCGCACAGCCGCACGCGCTGAAGGGGCTCGATGGGTCGGCGGCAATTGTCAAATTGAACCGCGACCAGCAGGTTCCGGAAGACAACGGCACCGCGGGACATTGGTACTACGTGATTGCCGGCGCGGTACGATGGTCGACTATCCGCACCGATGGACGGCGGCAGATCCTGGACCTGATGCTGGTGCGGGATTTCTTCTTTGTCGGGAACAGCCAGAGAGAAGTAGCGATCGAGGCCGTTACGGAAGAGACCGTGCTCGCGGGCTATTCCGGGGCGCGGCTAGAGAATCTCGGCGAGCGCGATCGCCAGTTCGCAAGAGAACTGAGAGAGATCACCTTTCAATCGTTAGAACGTACCCGACAGCAGCTCATAGTCCTCGGGGGTGTCACGACGGCGGACAAGGTGAGTGCGTTCCTGCTGCTGCTTGAGGACCGCTACGGAGACCAGCGAGGAGACATACGGCTTCCGATCACGCGGTATGATCTCGCCGAGTACCTCGCCGTGTCCGTGGAGACTGTGTGTCGTGCGTTTTCAGATCTGCAGCAGCGCGGTGTCATTGCTCTAATTGGGATTCGAACGGTCCGAATTGTGGATCGCGATGCACTGGAGCACCAAATCGGTAGAAAGTATCCGATCGCCGGTTCTGCCATGATCGCTGCCTAATTGCGCTCCAGGGCGCGGACTCATAACGCGCGTCCAACCACAGCTGGATGGAGGCGAGTTAGACGAAGGCAAGAGTTGGCGGCGAGCCTGCCGTAGCGCGCCGCCCACAGCGATAGAGCGGACGTAAGCGCGGTTGTCCTGCAAGAGTAATTCAAAAAGGAATGGCCGTTGCTCGACCTCTGGTACAAGAACGCAGCAATCTACAGCCTGAACGTGGCCACCTACAAAGACGGCAACGGCGATGGTATCGGCGACTTCAAGGGATTGGTAGCGCAGCTCGACCATATCGCCCAGCTGGGAGTGGATTGCCTGTGGTTGCTTCCATTCTATCCAAGTCCAGGGCTCGATCATGGTTACGACGTGACGGACTACTACAATGTAGCGCCCGCACTTGGAACGCTCGGTGACTTCGTTGAATTCAGCCATCAAGCGCGCCTGCGCGGTATGAGATTGATCATCGATCTGCCAATCAACCATACTTCTGAGCAGCATCCATGGTTCCAACAGGCGCGCGCTGATCATCGGTCGGCATTTCGCGAGTACTATGTCTGGTCAGACACGGAACCGGAAGACAGCACGGAGGGCGTCGTATTTCCGGGCGTGCAACTGAGTGTATGGACTTACGATCTTTGCGCCCGAGCCTGGTATTATCACCGCTTCTACCAGCACCAGCCCGATCTGAACATTGCATCTTCTGCCGTTCGCGAAGAAATCTTCAAAATCGTTGGCTTTTGGCTTGAACTCGGCGTGTCGGGATTTCGCATCGACGCCGCCCCCTTCGTTGTGGAGGAGATACGCCCGGACCGTCCTCCAACGCGCCGATACGAGTTCTTCGGAGAGCTGCGTGACTTCTTGTCATGGCGCAAAGGTGACGCTGTATTGCTGGCGGAAGCGAATGTTGCCCCTTCCGAACTCGACCACTACTTCGGCAGTGGATCGCGCATACACCTTCTATTCGCGTTTCTTCTAAATCAGCACCTGTTTCTGGCGCTCGCGCGCGGAAGTGCCGAGCCCCTGCAGTGGTGTCTGGCCGCACTGCCTCGGTTGCCCCCGTTCGCTCAGTGGGCCCAGTTCTTGCGCAATCACGACGAGCTTGACCTCGGGCGCTTGAAACCTGAAGAGCGTGAGGAAGTCTATGCTGCCTTTGCCCCGTCCCGAAAAATGCAACTTTACGGACGCGGAATTCGTCGTCGTCTGGCCTGCATCCTTGGCAATGACCGCCGGCAGATCGAACTCGCATACAGCCTGCTCTTCAGTCTCCCTGGCACACCGGTCATCTATTACGGAGATGAACTGGGAATGGGCGACAATCTCGCGCTTCCGGAGCGATGGCCGGTGCGGACTTGCATGCAATGGACGGATGATGAAAGCGGTGGATTCTCTACTCACCCGGCGGCCGGATTGCGTTACGACATGATCCAAGAGGCCGAGTACGCGCCGTCCAAGGTCAACGCTGCCGCCCAGCAGCGCGATCCGGACTCTCTTTACAACTGGATGCGGCGCCTCGTCGAATTACGCAAGTCCTGCACGGAAGTTGGGTGGGGTGATCTGAGTTTTCCGAACGCGAATTCTCTCTCCATTCTGGTTCAGAAATTCGAGTGGGAAGGTCAGTCGGTGCTGATATTGCACAACCTGTCGCAGTCCGAGTGCCGAGCGCAAGTCGATGACTTCCCGGCGGCGCCCAAGTTAACTGATCTATTCGGCAATCGCGTGTACTCATCGAACTCCTGCGGGGACTCGACGATCGAACTCGACGGCTACGGATATCGTTGGTTTCGGGTCGACCAATGAACGCGCTCCGACTGATATACGCGGCCCTCGCCAGGGTCCTTCGCTGATGCTCGCCGGTCTGAATGCTGGCGGCCGGAGCGCAAGCGCCATTTGGGAGTGATTGAATGAAGATAGCTCAAATTGCTCCGCTGGCCGAAAGCGTCCCGCCGAAGCTCTATGGTGGAACGGAAAGAGTGGTCGCCTGGCTCGTCGATGCACTCGTCGGACTCGGGCAGGACGTCACCCTCTTTGCGAGCGGCGATTCCAGGACCCGCGCCACACTTTGTCCCGTTTGGCCCAAAGCCCTTCGCCTTGGGCGACCACGCTCAGACCCCACCGCGGCTTTGGCTGCCCAACTGGAAGCAGTATCCGATTGCTCCAATCAGTTCGACGTGATTCACGCTCACATCGACTGGCTACATCTGCCTATCCTCAAGCGAGCGGGCGTACCATTCATCACAACGATGCACGGCCGGCTGGATCTGCCGGGATTGCCAGCCGTGGCCAGCAAATTTCCAGAAGCTTGCTTCGCATCCATCTCGGATAATCAGCGCATTCCGCTCGCCAACGCAAACTGGTGCGGAACGGTGTATCACGGTCTGCCCATCGACCAGTTCCGTGCGTCATTTGCTGCCGGATCATACCTGGCGTTTCTCGGGCGCTTGACCGCCGAAAAAGGCCCTGAAGATGCTATCCGCATCGCTCTCGCAGCAAGAATGCCGCTTAGGATTGCTGCCAAGGTCCCTCGCGCCGAAAGTGGGTACTTCAGAGAGAAGATAGAGCCTCAGATCGACGGCATACAAATCCAGCTCGTCGGCGAGGTAGATGACGCCTCGAAACAGCCGTTCCTTGCAGGAGCCGCTGCTTTGCTCTTCCCAATCAAGTGGCCCGAGCCGTTTGGACTAGTGATGATTGAGGCCATGGCCTGCGGAACGCCGGTCATCGCCTACCGGTCCGGTTCGGTGCCTGAGATTATAGAGGAAGGCGTGACAGGCTTCATCGTCCAAAATGAGGACGAAGCAATCGAGACCGTGACGCGGCTTGGGCAAATCGATCGCCGGCGCGTACGCGCGAGCTTCGAAGAGCGTTTCACGGCGGAGCGGATGGCACGGGATTACTTGCGCCACTATCGCGCCCTCGCAGCCCGGTAAAACTGGACCTTCCATGTATCGCTTCTGGGTCAACGGCGCTGTGCGGATGGTCCTGACCGTGCCTAGGCATGCCCGATCAGCCGAAGAAAGTGGATCAGATGGAAGCAAAAATGCCGCTCAGTGAAACCGCCTGCGAGATCCTCGCATTTTTTCGTGCAACACACCGAAAACCCGGTGCCCGCATGACTATCGCGACTCTTGATTCACACTTCGGGACCGATCCCAGCGTTGCGGTCGCCGTTTCCGAGTTGAAGCAGCTTGGATACGTCGGCGTTCCGGACTCGGGGACAGTCGAACTGACGGATGTAGGGTTCGACGCAATCCAACGTGACGTTTCATAGACCGATTGTCTGGCCTTGTTCCGAACACCCACCCGCCAGTCCGTTCTTCCCCGTTTCTGGCCTGAAGCTCTGGCGCGACTGTGCTGTCGGCTAACGGCCGCATAGCGCGGCGAGGCAATCAGGGCAGCAACGGCGTCGCCGTCGTACCAAGATGCGCCGCAGCGGCCCTGACGCGCGCTCCATGCCTACGGCGCCGATCCGCAAACGCCAGCGCATCGATCGACGGTCGCAGCTTGTAGCCTGCGGCAGCCAGCCGGGCGCAGAGCTGCGGCACGGACGCTGCTGGCGTATCGTCAACTAGCGGATCGAGGCCGATCACGCGGTTTAATTCGTCAATGAGCCGCAACCCTTCGCTGCGAAGGAGAACCGCGGGAGCTCGGCTGCCCGGATCATCGATCAGCAGTTCGAGGATGAGCGCGAGGTCCATCATTGCCCCAAGGGTCGCCGGCCATCCGGCGCCTACCGACGCCGACCTGAAGTAGATCAGGGTAGGGTGCGAAGCATGGCTTTGGAGCACCGGTGCGCACCAGTCGCGCCCGCCATAGAGAACGCGCCTGATTTCCTCGGGTGAGTCGAGGTCCGCGTAACGTTCCAGCAGTCCTAGCGCAGACGGCGGCTCGCCTGCGGCCGTCGTGAGCTTCAAAATCCCGGAGTCGCGGCGAGATATGCCCTCCTGCACCTCGAGCAAGTAAGTCACCGCCATCGTGAGGACCGACAGGCCTGAGAAGCCGCCAAAAACCAGGACCCAGCGCGCGGGCCCGTGCGCCTCGATGCCGCTCAGGCCGACGGTACAGAGGGCGCTTCCGGCGATGAACAGCGCCTGCTGGAAATCGGGAGACGGTGAGAACCAGTCGCTCAAAGCATACGCAGCTAGTCCGAAACCCAGCCGGAGCAGGCCCATCCAGATGAGAAAGGATCCCATCAGGATCGCTGGTGCGAAACTGGTCGAAACCGCCTTTTTGCCGCGACGTGCCCACTTCCAGATCGGGACCGCCACCACGAGAAGCCTGCGCGCAACGCGCAAGGCGCCTCTGCTCTCGCCAGGGACCACCACCGTGTCGAACACGTCGCGCAGAGTAAGAACGACCAGAACGGCACCCGCGACAATCTCGATCGTTCGCGCGATCATGACGAAACGCCCTCAGAGGCGGGCGAGAGCCAAGTTAACACGTCAGGTCTCGTTGCGGGTCACGAGCATCGCGGCAGATGACCAGCGCGGCAATCAGAAAGGTTCCGGCGGACATCGTCCGATTGCCGTGCTCATGTCGGACCAAAGGCATCGGATCACTTCCGATTGTCGAGCATGAATGCCGCAGTTGTGTCTTCGTTCCGACGCTCCGGGCCGTTCCTAGCAAGATCACTCGACACGAGCGGCGGTACGCTGTCTGGTTACGTCCGCTGTTGGCCCCATCCGCGAAGATGCGCTGACGGAACCCCGCTCGTCGCTCACGCCGCCACAGCGGAGGTGCCTGCCTGCTCGTTCTGTCGGGCGCGCAACTTGAAGGACAGGACGACCAGCGCAATACCAAAGGCCATCGCGTAAGCTCCCATCCACCACGTCAGCACCACCGCCCCGATCAGCGGCATGGCGACCAGCAGCGCGCCATAAACGAGCGACAACAAGCCGCCCAGAACCATCCACCAGCGGCCATGATCAAGCTTGAGGCGAAAGCCGGCAGCCAGCATCAGCGCGCCTGAGATGATCGCCCAGGCGGCGACCATAAAAACAAAGGCAAGCACTGTCAGGCCAGGCCAGATAAAGGCAGCAACGCCGACGGCGATATTAAGAAGGCCTTCAAATATCAACAGTCCCCATTCATCCTTTCGTCGCATCGCACGAACGGCGGAAATGATTCCAGCTATGCCGTCGACCAACATGTAGGCCGAGAAGAACAGCACCAGCGAAAGCATGGTGGGACCCGGAAAGAGAAAAGCGAGCAATCCGAAGATAATTCCGAAGATGCCCCGCAGGAGGAACAGCCACCAATTCTTGGCAAGCATCGCGGAGGCAGAGTCGATGTTAAGGTCAGCATTGCTGTTGAAGGTCGTGCTGGTCATGTCTAACTCCAAGAATAGCCGTCGGTTCCGGGTCCGACCATAGTAGCGGCCTGCCGCGACGACGTGCCTTGACAGCTATCAAGCTTTGCTCGCTGCGAAACTATTCGAATGGCGATTACTAGTACTCCTAGATCGCCGTACCGCCGCTTCGTGAGCAGCATGATGAGCCACAGCGCAGAGTACTTTGTGTCGAGGCAAGGAGAAGAGCATGCCGAAAGACCCTCCCATGAACGGGGTTGAACCCGAGAAGTCAGAAGATGACATTCAACGCGAGCTGTTGGGGCCGCGCGGCGTTCCCGGAGCGCCAGACCCTGCCAAGATGACGCCGCAGCGCGCCAAGAAGACGCCGCTCTACTATTTGGACCCAGGCCACCCTTCGTAGAGGGGACGAGTTCTTGCAATCACGTGCCGTGAACTATTGGCAGTGTGTTCCAAGGACCTCGCTTGTCTCGAGACGTAAGTGCGCCTTGTGGCCTTCAGGCGGCGAATAACGCTCTGTGATCGGGACGTTGAGCTTCGGTGTACTGCGCCATTGAGGTGCTCAAAGTCGCGGAGCCCGGCAACGGCGCCATATCGCGTCAATGTGATGCCTGATGCGCCGCCTTCCGTTCGGTCGTGGATCCGCGCCGGCGACAGCTGATCTCTCATTTCGCGTGGAGAAAGAAAGGACCGCGCAGCTGAGTGCTGGCGGTCCAAGTCAAGGGAGGACGCCCGGGAACGGGCAGCGAGGGTGGGACACCTCGCACTTGGATCATCGCAAGCGCCAAAGGGCCGTGCATTGATGGTTCTCAATTGGATCGCGTAAAAAATGAGCGTGGCACTATGAGCGCCGGACATCTGCTGACAGCAGTCAAGGCGGAAGAATATTCACCGGCCATATGGTCCAGTGCGGTCCCGGCTGACGGCTAGGCCCGACAATGCGCGTCAGGCCAGCGAAAGGAAGAGGGCGAAGGCGATCATGTCGATTAAGGATGAATTCCAGGAGACGAAGAGCGAGTTCGGGTTGACGTCACTTTATCAATGGTTTGAGCACGCTGTAGTGCTCTTCCTGACGTTCCTGATTGCGATCGTAGTGGTCGCGGCGGTCTGGACACTGAGCCTGAAGATATTGTTCGGGCTGGTGCTGGCGGGCAGTCTGGATCCGTCTGATTTCAGGGTATTCCAGGCCGTTTTCGGCATGATCTTTACCGTGATCATTGCGTTGGAGTTCAAGAAGTCCCTGTTGGTGGTGGCTGAACGTCGAGAGGCAGTGGTGCAGATCCGGTCCGTGATCGTGATCGCGCTGCTTGCCATCTGCCGAAAGATCATCATTCTCGATTTGAACGAAACGGATGCCCTGCACACGCTGGCATTCGCGACCGTTATCCTCGCGCTGGGTGTGGTGTATTGGCTGATACGCGACAGCGATTGCCGACGGGAAGAAACAGCCTAGAGGAAAGAGCCACGGTGGCGCTATGGGCTGCCGAGAAGGCAGTTTTCCAAGAGCTGCCTGACTGGCGCCTGAAAGCACGATCTCCCCGCGTGGATCGTCGAGCTTGAGGACACGGAAGGTAATTGCGACGAGATGACGACCGGGGCCAACGCGATCGCTGACCGCGAGGATGGCGTAGATGTTGCCATCCTTGCCAAAGATGAAGTCGCTGATCCTTACGATCATTTCGCCCTTGTTGGCTTGAGGGCTTCAGCCCAATAGCCTCTGGCGACCTCCTTTGACTCCGTCGGCGTCAGGGCGATTTCCTGATCTGCGGCTCGGCCGAGCCCCTGGAATAGGGCTGTCAGAATCAGACAGCTCGTTGCGTTCTGCCAGAACGGGCCGCGGCCGGACCTTCTCCATCGGCAAGCGGCCCGGTCGCTCCCTGTTACCGTGGACATCGAAAGTCAACGAACAGCCCGCAAAAGATTGACCTTTGCCAAGGCGCCGTTCTTCTGGGTCGCTTATTTTCGTGGACGAAAGAGTAGCGCCACCGTTTTCAAGCGGATCCTATGAGGAGCAAGCCATGGCCGCAACCAACCGTGCAGTCACGTTTCTAGGGCCTTACAAACTGGAGGTCCAGGACAGAGGATATCCGAAGCTTGCGGACCCCAAAGGGAAGAAAATCGAACATGCTGTTATTCTAAAGCTGATCACGACGAATATCTGCGGCAGCGACTTGCACATCTATCATGGCCGCTTCGCTGCACCCTCAGGAATGCAGTTGGGTCATGAGAATACGGGCGAAGTGGTTGAGGTGGGCTCGCATGTGGAGCGCATCAAGGTTGGTGACATCGTCTCTGTGCCTTTCAACGTTGCCTGTGGCACATGCCGGAACTGCAAGGAACGTCATACCGATGTTTGTCTCAACGCCAATGAGGAGCTCGGATATTGCGGAGCGTACGGCTTCAACCTGGGCGGATGGCAGGGCGGCCAAGCCGAATACATGATGGTGCCCTGGGCGGACTTCCAGCTTTTGAAGTTTCCTGACAAGGAGCAGGCGATCGAGAAAATCAGGGATCTCACTCTGCTATCGGACATCCTGCCCACCGGATATCACGGTTGTGTCGAGGCGCGCGTCGGCACGGGTTCAACCGTCTACATTGCCGGCGCCGGCCCGGTCGGACGTTGCGCTGCGGCCAGCGCACACTTGCTCGGAGCCTCCTGTATTATCGTCGGCGACCACAACAAGGCGCGGCGCGATCTCGTCAAGAACGCCGGTTACGAGGTTGTTGATCCCTCGAGCGCCACGCCCGTTCCCGATCAGATCGAGAAGATCCTCGGCAACGGCTCGCGCTGGGTGGACGCCGCCGTAGATTGTGTCGGACTGGAATGCCACGGTTATGGGCCGGACGGCAGCGGAAAGAACGAGGAGGAGGCTGTCCTCAACATCTTGATGGAGGTGATCAAGCCCGCAGGCGCCATGGGCATCCCTGGCGTCTATACCAATCTCGATCCGGATGCACCGAACGAACTCAACAAGAAGGGCTTCATGACCTTAGGTTTCCCCGCGGCTTGGGTCAAATCGCCATCCTTCACCGCCGGTCAGTGTCCGGTCATGCATTACAATCGCGAGCTGATGATGGCCATTCTTTGGGACCGGCTGCCGTATCTCACGGGACTTCTAAATACCGAAGTCATACCACTCGAGAGGGCGGTAGAAGCATATCAGAGCTTCCATGACGGATCGGCCAAGAAATACGTGATCGATCCACACAACACCACCAAGCTCGCATCGACGAGGGGGACCGGTGAACGCGTACATGCGCGAGCTTCCTCTTGACCTTCGCTTAGACAAGGAGATGAACCATGGCCGGATCACTTCAAGACTACAAGATTGCCATTCTTGCCACCGACGGGTTCGAGTACGTCGAATTGGTCAGGCCGCGGAAGGCGCTTGACGACGCTGGCGCCAAGACCAGCCTCGTTTCGCCGAAGACTGGCCGCGTTCACGGCTGGAATTTCACCGATTGGGGCGATGAGCTGTCCGTCGACGTGCAACTCGACCATGCGAGTTCGGCGGATTTCGACGCATTGCTACTGCCCGGCGGCGTCATCAATCCTGATTCCTTGCGGATGCAGCCAAAGGCGGTCGCGTTCGTGAAAAGCTTTTTCGATGCTGGCAAACCAGTGGCGTCGATCTGTCACGGCCCATGGACCATCATTAATGCCGATGAAGCGCGCGGCCGGCGCATGACATCCTGGCCGTCACTCGAGATCGACCTTCGAAACGCCGGGGCGTTGTGGGTGGATGAGGAAGCGGTGACCGATCAAGGTCTAGTGACCAGCCGAAAGCCTGACGACATACCGGCTTTCAACCGCGCAATGATCGATCTGTTCAGTCGGGCGCGGCAGCCTGCCGCGGCTGATTGAAGCGAGAGCTCAATCTCGCCAATCCAATCTACCAGCAGGTCGCTGCCGAATGCGAACCCGAGGTGTGATTTCTGAAGGTCGATACCGATCCGCAAGTGGATCTTGCCGCGTAGCATCCGCAGCATTCCCACTTTGATGCTGTTCCAGAACGGAAATGTCGCGGCTCAAGCAATGTCGGCGTGTCGCGATCCGATATGACAAACTCGCAGCCCGATTTTGGTTACGTGCTAAGGAGTCCGCGCCCTAAGCCGCTTTCTTTTTGCGCTTCACATAGTGGCCTTTTCGGTCAGGCGGCCCGACGCGCGTCAAGGCGGTCCAGCATGGTGAGTCGCTTGCCGGGAAGGTTTCGATCAAGCTTTCCTCCAGCAACTCTTCGTCATTGGCCTTCTCGGCATCACTGACCAGACGATCCTGTGGCGGACCATCCGATTGGCTCGGCTTGCGTGTGGCGGAAGTCATAAAAATGTCACCTATGCCGGAGTTCCCGCCGTGCTGGGCGTGACCGCATGCCGATGCCTGGAGCGGAGCTGGAACGACAGAATGATCAAAGAGATACCGAATACGAGCGCATAAGCGCCCATCCACCACGTGAGCACGACCGCACCGATGAGTGGCATAGCGATCAGCAGCGCCCCGTAAATCAGCGAACACAATCCGCCCACCACCAACCACCATCGTCCATGACTGATGTTCAGTCGGAACCCGGCCGCCATCATCAATCCACCCGAGATGATGGCCCATGCAGCGACCAGGAGCACGAACGCAACCACGGTGAGGTCGGGCCAGAGGAGAGCGACGACGCCAACAGCGATGTTGAGGAGACCCTCGAAGATCAAGAAACCCCATTGGTCCCGGCGGCGCATTGCACGGACCGCGGAAATGATGCCTGCCACTCCGTCAAACAGCATATAGGCCGAGAACAATATCACGAGGGACAACATGGTTGGTCCGGGAAAGAGCAAAGCAGTCAAGCCAAACAGGACTCCGAAGATGCCGCGAAGATTGAACAGCCACCAGTTTCGCGCGAGCCCATCGCTGGCAGCGACGGACGAGGTATCGACGGGTGAATTCATTGTGTCTGGCCATGGCATTCTCCCAACTTGAAGCATACGGGACCATAGCCTTCGCGCACTGACGAGGCTCAATTCAGAATGCTCCTTTCGGCAGCAAGTTCTAGCGTGTGATCCATGCGGCTAGGGTGTGCGCCGACGATCAGTAACAAGCAATGCGAAGGTTCGGACCACCGTGTCAGTGCCCGACATAAACCGGCAGCTTTGCGAGCGAAGTGCGGCTTGCGCCCGGCAGAACGGCATAGTCGGGCGACTCGTCCAGCTTGAATTGACGGAGTGGAATCGCCACGGGATGGCCAGGCAGGCCCGTCGAATCGTCTACCGCAACGACCACATAAATATTGCCGTCTTTGCCGAAGATGAAGTCGCTGATTCTTCCTATCCTGTCGTGCTTGTCGCCGACTACAGACCGGAATTTGAGCGCCTCGGCGCTATAGCCTTTGGCGACCTCCGTCGCCTCCAGAGGCGTCAGCCCGATCTCTTGGGCCGCTGCGCGATCGATCTGCTTCGAAAGCGTGACGACGGCCAAGGTGGCTGCCAGGAGCAGCGGGAGGTGAGACGTCTTCATCAAAGCTCCTTCGCCTTCAAGGTTGGGCCAGGCCGTTGGCGAGGCACTGGTAGTCCTACCGATCCTGGTTGCCGGCGGTCGACCCTGTGGTGGCCGGCTCGGTGACAATTTCGGATATCAGCTTGGTGTCGGGGTCGATGAGCAGGATACGGTCTGGCAGTTTGACAAAGAGCAGCTCCTTCGCCTCGGGGACCTGGTCAACGACATTATGCGGCATGGATTGCGCCGACATGGACTCCGGAACCTTGTCACCGACTTGCGGCTGCGCGCCAGATGGCGCGGATTGCGAGGGCGTGCTGGAGAGGCTATTGCTGACCATCTGTTGCTGTGCCGGGTTCAGCGCCCCCTGAGCGTTGTTGCTTTGAGGAGTGTCGCTTGCGTTCTGAGCTGTGGCGACGGTACCGCCGAGAATCACGAGCAAAGCGCCGGAACAGAGAAGTCGGTTCATGGTGGTCTCCTTGATTGTGATGGATCCGAGCCGTACCTTTCGGGCGCGTCACAGCGATGGCTACTGAATAAGTGACGACACCATTGCGTCGGTGAAGCACGTGCTGTGTCGGCGACCATTGCAGCCGGGACACTTGCGCGCGTCAGCTCGGTTGTCACTCTAATCTCCGCGCGGCGCGGGGATCGAGCCTTGATTGTTGTCAAGCTGTCGGCAGTAATTTTCCACAGACCGAAGCTGGAGTTCGACTGCCGCTTCACGAGTGCCCTCAGAACCAGAGTGCCATCGGCTAAGCCGGATGTGGCATGAGGGGTGATGCCGATTTGAAGTAACTCCGCTCGCGCTCCTGGTCATTGATGTTCATCGCAGGACTATGCTCGCAGACTCCCTCGCGGCGGCGCTGGCAGTTGATGGTCGTCAATGTGCGCAGAGGCATGTGGTTGTAGTCTGTCTGCCGCAACCGGTCGTTTTTGCGGCGAAACACTCGTGAGTTATTATGCAGCTTCATGAACTCACACCGAGCAATGACGGTGGGCTTCGGTCGATCGGCACGTTGGAGCCAATCTTCGATTCACGCGTCCGGGCGATCACCCAATCAGCTATTGCGATCGGGGTAGTGCTCTTGGCGCTCTGGGTTGCGCGTGGGTTCCTGGTGGCGCTGACCTGGGCAGCGTTAATCGCCATTGCGATCTGGCCGGTTTACATTCATTTCGCGCGGCTGATCTCCAGCCGTCGTTCTTCCTTGTTAGCTCCGTTGCTGTTTACGCTTCTGACCGGGCTTGTTCTGCTTGTGCCCCTGATTGTGGTGGCGCATCAGATTGCCCAGGGAAGCGGCGCTTTTCTACGTGCGCTCGACCGCCTGCGTGAGAGTGGAATTGCAGTCCCGATCTGGCTTGCGCAGCTGCCGATCGCCGGCCAGCAGCTCGAGCTCTGGTGGCGCACCAACCTCAGCAATCCCGACGTTCTGAGGGAATGGCTTCGCGGTGTGAATATCGAAAATCTCACGTCGTGGACGGGCGCCCTCGGGGGCGCGCTGTTGCATCGTCTATTTCTCTTTGCAATTACGCTGATCGCACTATTTGTAGCGTTCCGTGATGGCGTCTGGCTGGCGGATCGCGCCATGACCACCGCCGGCGATCTAATCGGGGATCCTGGCGCGCGCTTGATAAGCAGGATCGCCGATGCAATCCGCGCCACAGTGAACGGGACGATCGCAGCTGCGATCCTGAAAGGCGCCGCCATCGGTGTCGCGTATGTCGCGACGGGAGTGCCGCATCCGCTGCTGTTCGCTGCTGTGACGACGGCGTTGGCGATGGTGCCTCTAGGCGCATGGATCGCGCTCACCACGGCTGCACTGATATTGGCTTCTCACAGCAGTACGTTGCTGGCGCCCGTAGGCCTAATTGTTTTTGGCGCAGCGATCTTGCTGATCGGTGACAATCTCATTCACCCGGCGCTGATTGGAGGCACTGCGCAGCTACCTTTCCTGTTGGTACTGATCGGAATCCTCGGCGGGGTGGAATCGTTTGGATTGATCGGTCTCTTTCTCGGCCCGGTGATTATGGCGGCTCTGCTCACCGTTTGGCGTGAATGGATTGGCGTCGAGACCTGACGAATAGAATGCCGAGACACTCATCAGTTATCGAACCCGCCTTCCTGTTTGATCTCGATGGCACGCTGGTTGACAGCGTCTATCAGCATGTTCTTGCATGGAAGGAGGCGCTCGATGCAGAGAGCATCGAACTCTCGGTTTGGCGCATCCATCGCAGGATAGGAATGAGCGGAGGCTTATTCATCAATCAGCTTCTTCGCGAAACCGGCATTGAAATTAGCACTGAACGCGTTGAGCGGCTTCGCCGCGCCCATGCTGCCGCTTACCGACAGCAGTCGAATCGGATTCGGCCTTTGCCTGGAGCTCGCGAATTGTTGAAGTGGTTGTCGCAGGCCGGCATTCCGTGGGCGATTGCGACCAGCGGCCGTCTGGAAACCGCAGCCGTCAATCTGAATTCGCTTGGGGTCGATCCGGATGTGGTTCCAGTCGTGACGCGTGATGACGTCAAATATGCCAAGCCCGACCCGGATTTGTTTTTGGCAGCTGCCGAACGGCTGAGCGTTCCCATCGAAACCGCATTCGTTGTTGGCGATAGTATCTGGGACATGTTGGCGGCGATCCGATGTCGCGCGTTGGGCGTAGGTCTTTTAAGCGGCGGCTACGGGCCGGACGAGTTGCGACAATCCGGAGCGTTCCGCGTCTATGAAGATCCAGCAGATCTCCTGGGTCGCATCGACGAGGTTGCGGGTCGACGCTGAAGACGGGCTCCAGCAGCTCGAGGCGACCGAGCTGTATCCCGACAGTCTGGCCCCCTCTCGCTCTTCTGCAAGCGGTGGAGCAGGAGATTCCGTCGACGCTGTTGAGGAACTCCGGCTGGAAGTTTGCCCGCACAGCTCACCTGCTCGCGCAGGCTCAGGGTCCTCGCCTGGAGGCCAAGCGGCTCGTCGGGTTCTCGAGGGATCAGATTTGAGCTTGCAGCATATCCTTCGAGAAGCGGGCTGCTCAGGATGAGGGAGCGGGCTAAGCGCCTAAGCCGCGCTCTTCTTGGCGGTGGAAGCCTCGGTGAGGACGCCCAGGATGTCGCTCTCCTTCATGATCAGCAGATCCTGGCCGTCGAGCACGACCTCATTGCCAGACCACTTGCCGAATAGCACGCGGTCGCCCACCTTGAGATCGACAGGGATTAGCTTGCCGGCTTCGTCGCGGCCGCCTGGGCCTACGGCGGTGATCTCGCCCTGGGAAGGCTTTTCCTTGGCTGTGTCGGGAATGATGATGCCGCCCTTGGTCTTCTCTTCGGCTTCGATGCGCTTGACCACGACGCGGTCATGGAGCGGACGGAATTTCATGAAGTTCTCCTTAGCTGTGTTATTTCTGGCATTCGGAATGCGCGGGTGCGAGCGGCCCGTCACCTAAGGTTGTGGCACCCACACAGAATGTCTTCGGCGCCCGAGAAAGACTTGGTTTCCACGGTGACGAGCTCCCATTTGGTTTGTCCGATCGGCCGGCGCCGCGTCTCCGGTACTACTCAGGCGTTCCGGGTCCAGGCGTTGCCACCTTTCATGGCCTGACCCTTGATCCGTAATCGATCAAGGAGAGCGTTCGCAACGGCTTCCGAGGATGCCGGATTTTGTCCCGTGATCAGATCGCCGTCGCAAACGGCATAGGGCTGCCACTTGTCTTTCCGGGAATAGTTGCCGCCGTTGTTCCTCAACATATCTTCGACCAGGAACGGTACGGCGTCCGTCAGTTCAACTGCAGCCTCCTCGAGGTTGGAAAACCCGGTGACCGATTTGCCGTCGACAAGTGGACGGCCATTTGAAGCCATGGTGGAGCGCAAGGCGCCGGGCCCATGACAGACGAGGGCCAGAGGACGACCCGTGCGGAACATGGTTTCGATCAACGCGATTGAGTGGGGGTCATTGGCGAGATCCCACAAGGGGCCGTGGCCTCCTGGGTAGAAGGCGGCATCATGGTCGCGGGCCGATATGCTAGACAGCATCCGGGCGTTCGCCAGCTCGGCTTGCGCGTAACCGTCGCGCCGAAAGCGAATAGTCGCCGCGGTCTCCGCCTCGGGCCACTCGCTTCTTGGATCGACCGGCGGCAGGCTCCCTCGGGAGACGCAAGTGTAAGAGCGATGCCGGCATCCCTAAAGATGTAGTAGGGCGTAGCGAACTCATCGAACCAGAAGCCCGTCTTCTTTCCAGTGTCTCCAAGTCGGTCGTGCGAGGTTAGTACGATCAATATCTTCACCTCAAGGTTGCTCCTGTTCAGCGCCTCCGTGGCACTGGAGCATCAGGCATCATTGCTTGACGTTCATTGATGGCCATCAGTTTTGCCGTCCAAGTTCACACCTACGCTTATCGATCGGCGCAGGCCTTTGGTTGTCGTCGCGGCTCCTTTGCAGCTAGGAATAATCCGTGAAACTCTTCTTGCCTGATTGCTGCGCATAGTGTGGCCGCCATTCGATGGGCCGGGATATCGCGGAAACGTGTGGCCTCTCACCCCAACCCTCTCCCCGAGAAGAACGGAGAGAGAGAGAGCAGCCAGCCTTAGTCGATCACCTGGACGATCTTCTGCTGATGCGGGTCAACCAGCACTGCTTCGTCGCCGATAGCGAGATAGCGGTAGTTGGCGAGCTCTGGATGGTTGCGCGCCAGTTCTTCCGGCACCGGCTGTAGCGACAGACAGTTCGACGCGGAGGTTCCGCCTCCGCCTGCTGAAGGCGAGGTCGAGCCGACCGTCGTCGAGGAGTTGCGCACCAATTCCCTGAACCGCCTACGCGTCTCATCGTCTATGACAACCCGGTCGCGGCTGTAAGCGGCCGTCCTGGTGTAACCCGGTCCGTCGTCGAGAATATCGACGACCTCGCGCCGTCGCGGATCGATAATGGCAACGCGATTATCGATCACCGTGTACTCGTAGTCCCGGTATTGCGGCATGATCCGCACGATATCGGGCGGCAACCGGCGCGCCTGCACGCCCCGCGGCAACCGCGTGCCAACATTGACCTGGACATTGAGATTCTGGTTGGTGGCAGTCCTGTCGCGCCGCAGTTGATCGACGACTTGCCTGCGCTGATCGTCTTTGACCGCACCCGAGGAAGTCTGGCGGTTCGATTGATCCGGCGCCTCGCCGGTCTTCTGGGTCTGTGTGTTGTCGGCCGGCCGCGAACTCTGCTGCGGCGAGGACTTGGACGGCTGGGCGGCCTGATCGCGTTGCTCCTTGCGATCGCGATCGATCTGCTGCTGGGTCTGCTGCTGCTTCGTATCGGCCGGCCTGGTGGCGTCCTGCGCGCGGTCCTGCTTGGCTTGACCTTCGCGGCCCCGCAGCTTTTCCTCAGCCTGTTGCTTCTGGTCGGCAGCCGGCTTGGCATCGCGGCCCTGCTGCAGGTCCTTCTGCTGCGCCGTGCTCGAGGGTACGCGTTCGCCACGGCCGGGCTGATCCTGGCTCTCACGGGTCGGCTCCTTGGAGTCGCGGTCCTGCGGCTTCTGCGCCTCCTTGCTGCGCTCGGCCGGTGACGGGGCCTCACCGCGCTGCATGTCCTTGGCGCCGCCCTTCGGCTCGGACTGCGCGCGCTCCTTGTTGCGATCAGCCGCGCCGCCGCGATCCATCTCCTTCGACTGGGCGGATGGACGCTCCATTTCCCTAGACTGAGATGCCGGTGACTGGGCGCGTGGGCTCTCCTCGCGCTTCTGCGAACCTTCCGGCGATTGCGCAATGGCGGGACCGGCGCAAATCACCAATGCCATCGCCGTCGTGTAAAGCCAATTTATCCTCATGGGAGACTCTCCTGTTGGTCCCCCCACCCGTCGGGTAATCTAGGTTGCTGGGTTTGGTTCCACCATGACGACGGTCAACCGGGGCGAGGCGATCCACCGCAGCCTGCTCAAAAGCGCGATCAGCACCTCACTAGTGCTTACGCAATATCGGATCCGACGATCCAATAGTACCTGACTTCCCAATAGTCGTAGACGTCCTGATTGCGGGTCCGAGTTGTTTGCTCCCAGTTTTCGCCTGGTTCGATTTTCGGGGCGTTCTTTAGCTCCTCTTCGGTGATGTCGACTTGGAAGCCATCGGGCTTTTCGTTGTAGGTCAGCATCGACCAGGGTATTGGATACTGATCCTCGCCGACGCCGAGGAAGCCGCCGAAACTCAGGATCGCGTAGGCGATCTGGCCGGTGAGCTTGTCGATCATCAGGCGCTCGACTTTACCGATGCGCTTGCCGCGTAGGTCAAAGACAGGCATTCCTTCGACGCTGTCGCTAGATATGAGAGACGAAGTCTGCTCTGGTGCGGGTTGCTCCCAATAGCCATAGACCTCTTCGTCGCGCTCGCGGTTCGCTTGCTCCCAGCTTTCCCCTTGCTCGGTTTTCGGAGCGTTCTTGAGTTGCTGTTCGGTGATGCCCACGCGGTATCCGCCGAGCCTCTCATCGAAATCCAGCATCTGCCAGGGAATCGGGTAGTGGTTCGCGCCGATACCAAGGAAGCCTCCAAAACTTAGGACGGCGTAGATGACGCGACCGCCGGATTTGTCGATCACGAGATGTTCGACCTTTCCGATACGCTTTCCCTGTGCGTCGTAGACAGCAGTTCCCTCCACGCGGTCACTTGCGATCAGTGAGGATGTAGTTCCGCGCTCGGTCGCGGATGCGCGTTGCGTTGTGGTCACCATATCGTCTTCTCCATTGCCAACCGTGCTGCCTTTGCAAAGCTCAGTTGCTTGGCCCCCGGTTCGCTAATTGTTGGCCCGAGGGTTTTGCACTCTATTGCAGCACCTACGCTACAATCGCGCTCGCTGCATTGACGCCCGTCATTGCAGATACTGGTCGGCCTTGGTCCGGGTTCGGAAAGGACGGTTTCATCCAGCAACTCTTCTGGACACCCAAAGCGAATGCGGGCTGCATTCGGCGCGGGCGCCATCGTCGGGGCAGAGCTGCACACGGCGCTTGCTAACGGCCCAGACCTCTCTAGTGTGCGAACTGCGAGGCCAAAGGGCGCGGTGCGTAGCCAATATCCACACGAGACCGCAAGCGCTTTTGCGCAGCCGCGGCAATGATCTGCCAGGTTGACTGTTATCAAGGTCGGCGCCGGTGATCACATAACTTTCCTTGAACCTTGAATTAGGAACCGCTAGGCGCGATCGCCATGGCGTTAACAGCTCACGGCCTTACCAGCTCTTGGCACGCAATCATGGAAACTTCCTTGCGCGATTGAGCCTTATCATTCTCGTCTCGCTGCTGATCGGCACCGTCCACGCACGTGACGACGGCCGCTATTCGCTATCTCCACTCAAGCCATGGTTCGACAGTCTCAAGTCCGGCAAAGGTCCATGTTGTTCGGTAACTGACGGTCTCGCGATTGCCGACCCGGATTGGGAATCGAAAGACGGTCATTTTCGTGTCCGCATCGACAACGAGTGGATCGTAGTTCCCGATGATGCCGTGCTCACCGGGCCGAACCGGGACGGCAGGACGATGGTCTGGCCGATCAAGGCGCCGTTGGGTACCACGATTCGATGCTTCATGCCGGGTAGCATGACGTGATCTCGGCTGCGGTCCTTCTCGATTCCGTATTCTCTGAATCTGTGGTCTGCGCACTCTGTCCGCCTCGGTCGCAATCGTCTTATAGGCCCTCGATATATTGACGGCGGTCAAGGCAGCGCGCGCGCTTTATGGCATCAGCAGAGAGCCACTTGAACTCCTTCCACGAGAGTGGATGGCGGTTGCTCCCCGATTTGAAGGCGGCCGAGAGCTCCAGCAGCACGGCGGTCTCGGCTCGGGGAAGTCAGCGCCATTTCACCAATTCACGGTCAGCTGTTCGTGATAGATTTCCAGTCCAACCAGAAGCCACGATCCTGTGCCCTTGTCATCTTCGGTGTCACTGGGGATCTGACCAACCGGCTAGTGATCCCTTCGCTGTACAACCTCTCGGCAGCCGAATTATTGCCGGAACAGTTTTGCGTCGTCGGCGTTGCGCGGTATCCCATGTCGAACGAAGCGCTGCGCGAGAAGCTCATGAAGGGGTTGCGTCAGTTCGCAACCCGCCCCGTGGATGACAAGGTCGCGCATCGCCTTCTCGAATGCGTCACCTCCGTCGCAGCCGACCCTGGGGACTCCCTGTCCTTCGATGGGCTGAAGGAGCGGCTCGAACAATTGGAGGCCTCGCGCAATACCGGCGGCAATCGGCTATTCTATTTGGCGACACCGCCTGATGCTTTCGCGCCGATCGCGCGCCAGCTCGGTCGTGTCGGCTTATTGAAGGAAGAAAACGGCACCTGGCGACGGCTAGTGGTGGAAAAGCCGTTTGGGACGGACTTGGCGTCAGCGCACGCACTGAACGCGGAACTGCTGAGTATTCTCGATGAACACCAGATTTACCGAATCGATCACTACCTGGGCAAGGAGACAGTCCAAAATATTCTGGTTCTGCGCTTCGCAAACGGAATGTTCGAGCCGATCTGGAACCGCCATCATATCGATCATGTGCAGGTCACCGTGGCTGAGAAGATCGACGTTGGCCACCGCGGCAGCTTCTATGACGCGACTGGCGCGCTGCGCGATATGGTGCCAAACCACCTGTTTCAGCTGCTATCGCTGATCGCAATGGAGCCTCCGACACGTTTCGACGCCCACAACGTGCGTTCAGAAAAGGACGAGGTCCTGGCTGCGATCCAGGCCCAGAGCGAGGAGGATGCGCTGAACAACTCCGTGCGTGGGCAGTATACCGCCGGGACGATTGGCGATAACGAGATTCCGGATTATCGCAAGACCCCAAATGTAAAGCCGGATAGCGTTACGGAGACTTACGTCGCTATGAAGCTGCATATAGACAACTGGCGGTGGGCCGGCGTCCCCTTCTACCTGCGCACCGGCAAGGCGCTCGCCATGAAACGCACGGAAGTTGCGATAAAATTCCGCGAGGCTCCCTTTGCGATGTTTCAGTCTACGCACGTCCAGCAGCTGGCTGAGAACTATCTCGTCATCTGTATCGAGCCGACAGAGGGCATTACGCTGCAATTCAATACCAAGGTGCCGGGGCCTTTGATCAGGACCGGCGGCGTACAAATGAAGTTCCGCTATCGAGACTACTTCAAGATCGAACCAGCGACGGGGTATGAGACCCTGATCTACGACTGCATGATTGGTGACAACATTCTGTTTCAACGGGCTGACGGTGTCGAAGCCGCCTGGCGGGCGGTGCAACCGTTCCTCGATGCCTGGAAAAAAGCGGGCGCGAAGGGTCTGGAATTTTATCCCGCCGGCAGCGAGGGTCCCCCGGGGGCATTCGAATTGTTGAAGCGCGATGGCCGCAGCTGGCGGCCGCTTTGACCGTCATTGTCATGCACAGCTATCGCCATCTGATTTCAGTTCCCGATCCACAAGTGCTTGCTGGACGCGGCCGCGATAAGGCGGGCCATGACGCTTCGCTTACACCGCAGTTAAGTAGTTTCAACAAATTGCCGGTTCTAGTTGCGACATGTAAATGCCGCTGAGCCGTAACGTTGCCTCAAACGCCCCTTGTCTACAAAAATGAGTACGGAGATGCCGACCATGACAGACGTGCTTGATCCGCGACATTGGCAAGAACGCGCTGAGAGGACGAGAGACAAGGCGGAGCAATTCAGCATGAGACACTCGCGCGATCGCCTGCTGAAGATTGCCGAGGAGTACGATCGGCTTGCCGAGCGGGCGGCCGAACGGCTGGTACCCGCCACGGAATCGGTGTGATCGCTCAGCGGCTGGTCCGACCGAACGATTCGCGCCTGAACACTTCAGATATCTTTCAGTGACGCAGTCAATCGCGTCAGCAGCGACGAGGGGGCGACCGTCGCGCAGCAGATTCACGCGTTTCTGGAGATGGTCCGGACCAATCGAAGCGGGCAGCCGGTGCAGACCGCCGCTGCGGCATGATGTCGAAGAAACGGAGATTGTCATGCGAGTACCGCACACACAGGACTACTCTGTGCCACCACCTGGAACCACGGAAGCACTTCAGCTTGGTTGCACATGCAACGTGATCTACCACGAGACCAAGACGGAGGAGTTGGAGCCCGCCGGCATGCTTGCGGCTGCCGACGCAAACTGTCTGGTCCATGGCGGCGCCATCCAACTGGAGGAGCACAACTGAACCGGATCGCGGGCACGGTGACGCCAATAGGTTCGCCGCCGCAGAGGCGGCCTTACCGCCGTTCGACAATGACTGTTCCCCTCACCACGAACAGGGTTCGGGTGCCGTCAGTTACTTCGGTGGCGACATAGGTGTTGCGGGAACGCTCCGCAGCTCTCTTCAGGCCGGCCGGCATCCGCTGCGCGGCTCGGTGACATGCTGTGGCAGCGCTCGGGAATAGTTCCCCACGCGTATCTTCACTCTTTTGCCCACCCACATGCTGATGAAAGAAGTAACGAGGCATTGGGGCCGCCTTTCTCCATTCGAGCGTCAACGAACGGTAGGCGGCTTGGTTCAAAAGTGAACTTTGGGGGTAAGCCGGGAAACTCCGACGCCGAAGCGCCGGAGCCCCAGTGGCCTCGGTACTCCCGGTGCACCAGGGATCACCCCGGAAACCACCATCTCCATCGATAGAGCGGACGCGATGAACACTCGCTGAAAATGCGATAGTTCCCAATAGGTGGAGGCGGCATTACTCTGCGGCGGCCTGAACGGTGCGGATCAACTTGGCTCGTCGGGCGAGTCCGTCATAGGTGTTGGCGATCTTACGGAGCGATTCCTTGACCTGCCTATGCTCGCAGTTGTCCGACTTCGCGCGGAACTCCTCTGCGCGCATCTCCCAGTATTTTGGTGGATGCATCTTCTCGATGCCCATGACGCCCTCCGCTTGCCATCTGTGGTGCGTGATCTGGGCTCTTGTCTCGTGTCAATCAGTTGCGAATTCGGACTCGCCGCTCGCCCTTGCTCTACTGCTTCAGTTCTCATTGTCTCACTATCGGCTGAGAGTTCGAGGGCGGCCTTGACGATCGTCAATGCGCCCAAGCGCATCGCATGCGATGGCATCGCCCCCATCCGCTTGGTAAGGGAACGTGTAGGAATGCCTCGCAGTCGATTTGTTCTCCACACCCGCAGCAGTTGCGTACGGTCATGCGCCTTGCCGTCAGACAGCTATGGTCGATAGGAAGCTAGCAGCGCCATACCAAAGGAGCACCGCATGAACAGAGATGTACCCTATGCGATCATCTTCGTGATCGCGATGGCTTGCGTTGGCGCCGTTCTGATGCTCTGGGCTTTGGAAGGGACCAGTAGCGGACGACGGGAGCACCAGGCCTCCGACATACCGCGAAGCGCATATACCCAACCTAGCGCGAGCCCCGTTCCTGCTGCGCCCGAGCCCAATAATGACACCCGTGCTTACAGCACCAGGGGAAGCAGCGGTCCCCCCAAATAGGAGCGTAGCGTGGTTGATTGGACCAGGTAATTCTCTAACGGAGAGAGGCAATGAATCGTATGCAGCAGGCTCGAAGGGCGAGACTATCATGAATGCGACTGAGACCGTCACGTTGGTCGAGGCATATGATGCGATGCGGGTCTTCTTGGAAGAGGTACGGCAACGTGAGGGTTGGACTTCGGCGGAATTGGAGCGTCTCATCGGAGCGCTGAAATGGGCCGACGGGACACCGGTTGATCCGGCGGCGTGGCAAGATTGGCTGCAGGCGGTGGAAGTGGCGAAATCCCGAGGGGCTCCTTGAACGCTGCCAAATGGCCAAAAGTGACTGAACCACCTGCGTACAGACAGCTACGCCGGCAACTCCACGGAGACGGTGCCGAGGGCGCGCAAGCGCTCCTTCCTGAAAACTTCGCAGTCGATGCCGCTCTCGAGCAGGAATAGATGAATGCTCAGCGCGTGAAAGCCAAGCGCATCGCATGGCAGCGACTAAATGCTGATATTACTGATATTCGTCAAGGTACTCTGCGGGCGATGAATGAGACTGGCCTCCGTCGATACATCGCGCTTCAGGAGTACGGCGAGCCTTACCGGAAAGCCAGGGGGGAAGCTTTCGACTGAGAAGCGCATACACCGCCGATGAGGTTTGCATCGGCCTTACCTGCATGCGCATTACGGGCGCGTCAGGGGCGACCGCGGCCCGGCGGCAATAAGCCAACGTACGGAGCAAGCCATGAGCTATTACGACTACAACCCGCAGCGACCGTCGCGCGGCGCAGGTTTTCCGCCGTCACTGGATGCCCAAATCGAGGCGGGGCTGCGCGTCCACATGCAGCGGGTCTACGGCTATATGGCCGGCGGCCTCACGCTGACGGGTATCGTGGCCTATGCCGCCGCAGCTTCCGGCTTCTATCAAGCCATCGCAGGGACGCCGCTAATCTGGCTGGTGATGTTGGCGCCGCTCGGCTTCGTGTTGGTCCTGAGCTTTCTCATCCAGCGCATGAGTGCAGACACGGCGATGCTGCTGTTCGCGCTCTATGCCGCCGTCATGGGGCTGTCGCTGGGGGGCATTTTTCTGGTGTTCACGGGAGCCTCGATCGCGCGCGTGTTCTTCATCACGGCAACGACCTTCGGCATGATGAGCCTCTACGGTTACACGACCCGGTCCGATCTATCGGGCTTTGGGTCCTTCCTGATGATGGGCCTGATCGGCATTGTGATTGCCTCTCTCGTCAACATCTTCATCGGCTCAAGCGCGCTGCAGTTCGCGATCTCGATCATCGGCGTGATCGTTTTCGTCGGCTTGACCGCATACGACACCCAGCGGATCAAGCAGATGTATCTCGATACTGAATCGCGCGAAACTGCCGGCAAAAAGGCGGTGTTGGGCGCGCTCGCGCTCTATCTCGATTTCATCAACCTGTTCATGATGCTGATGCAATTGTTCGGCCAGCGCCGCGAAAGTTGACGACGTGCTGGCTTGAGAACCTGGAAGGGAAAGGTGGAGGCGATTGTGATTCCCTTTTCAGTACTGGACCTTGCGTCGATCACCCAAGGCAGCGACGCCGCCCAGGCCTTCCGCAACTCGCTCGATCTCGCCCAGCATACCGAGCGTTGGAATTACAGGCGCTTCTGGCTGGCCGAGCATCACAACATGCCGGGCATCGCAAGCGCTGCGACTGCGGTGGTGATCGGCTACATTGCCGGGGGCACCAAGACGATCCGGGTGGGCTCGGGCGGCATCATGCTGCCGAACCATGCGCCTCTGGTCATTGCCGAGCAGTTCGGAACGCTTGAGTCCCTTTACGAGGGCCGCATCGATCTTGGTCTCGGCCGCGCGCCCGGAACGGACCAGCGAACGGCGCGTGCTTTGCGACGGAACCTGGCGGCAGGCGCCGAAAGCTTCCCCCGCGACGTCATGGAACTGATCACGCTGCTCGGACCGGTGCAACCTGGTCAGGCGGTACGGGCCGTTCCCGGCGCCGGACTCAGGGTGCCGGTCTGGCTCTTGGGTTCGAGCACGTACAGCGCGCAGCTCGCCGCGACGCTTGGGCTCCCATTCGCTTTTGCGTCGCACTTTGCGCCCGGAGAGCTGCTCAACGCGCTGAACATATACCGCTCCCGGTTTCAGCCGTCGCAATTTCTGCAGGCGCCGTACGCCATGGTAGGCGTCAACGTCTTTGCGGCAGATACTGATGCGGAGGCGCAGCATCTATTCACATCGCTGCAGCAGCAGTTCATCAACTTAAGGCGGGGCTCACCAGGACCGCTGCCGCCGCCGGTCGACGACATGGATCAGCGCTGCTCGCCCACAGAGCGGTCGATGGTCAAGGAGTCGCTGGCTTATTCGACCGTGGGCAGCCCCGCCACCGTGGAAAGCGGGCTGGTCCGGATCATCGCCGAGACCCGTGCGGATGAGCTCATTTTTACGGCCCAGATCTACGACCATACGGCGCGACTGCGCTCGTTTGAAATTGCCGCTGAACTTGTTCTTGAGGCCGCTGCGCTTGCCGCCAGCCTCACCTGAAAACCGTGCAACTGGTGGGGTAGATGCAGGATGATGCTTATAGCTTCATCGTTGACGCCGAAATCCAGCCCGTGATCCTGAATCTGCATCGCCCGTTATCCCGTCCCCGACAAGTACATGTTCATCAACAGCACGGTTTGCGAAGATTGTGGCGATTGCGGCCAGGCGTCCAACTGCCTGACCAACGTGCCGCTCGAGACCGGGCGCCGCCGGACGGCTACGCGTTGCTCGTCAATTTTGCTCTTTTGCGCTACCCGAGGCAGTAACGCCGGAAAACGCAATATCGGCGATGACGGGCAGATGATCCGAATAGGCCTTCGCGTCACTATCAGTCCACGCCTCCAGGATTTCGCCGTTGGCCGTGGTGTAAATGCGGTCGAGGCGTAGGATTGGCAGCCATGATGGAAATGTTCGCAGGCGCGTACGCACCGGGCAACGGCCAGCCAATGCGCGCCGTACGGATTTAACCCAAAGCCAGTCGTTGAAATCGCCGACCACCACCGTCCAAGGACTATCGACGAGGCGGGCGATCGCGCGGGCCTGCGCCTGGCGCTCATGGATCGAAAGACCGAGGTGAGTGGCAACGACGGTGACCTCGCCGCGGGATGTCCGGATGCAGACCGTGATCGCGCGGCGCGGTTCCCGTTCCTGATAGGAGACGTCTGTAATCGCGGGCGGGGCTGCGAACGGAAGCCTGCTAAGTAAGACTTGGCCGTAGTCGCCGTCCGCGGTCACGATTGAGCGGGCTTCTGCGCGATGTTCGCCCACTACATCTGCGAGCTTTGTGAAGGGATCGTCGGTGCGTCCGCGCGAATCGACCTCCTGCAACGCGACCACATCCGGCGACCATTTTCTTATGATGGCGCTGACCCCTTCCAGATCAAAATCGGGATTGAGGTTGAACGTGCCGTGCACGTTCCATGTCATGACGCGAAGAGAGTCCGTCACCGCTTGCGCCCGGCAAGCCAAGTGACCACGAACTGCGCGCCGAGACAAACGCCGATCCAGGCCGCGATGGTAACGCCGAGCAGCACCGCGCTAGACCAGGATGCGTTGCGGGCAAAGTCCGCGATTTGCGCACCGAGGGCCGCCATGGTGGCAATGCCTGGCGCCATTCCCAATATAGTACCGATCAGAAAATCGCGTAGGGTCAGCTGACTGGCCCCGGCAAGTAGATTGACAAGCGAGAACGGCGCGATCGGCACCATGCGGATCAAGGCGACCGCAACCACCCCCTTGCCCACGATGCGATTCTGAATTCGCAGGGCGCGCATGCCCATAAGCGATTGCAGCCGCTTGTGTCCCATGAAGCGGCCGATCATGAACAGAAGCGATGCACTCAGTAGCACGCCGGTGAGGGAACCCGCAAAGCCGAGCCATGGGCCGAGCGCGGCCGCTGTCGCGGCGATGAGAACGAGGACCGGAAACACGACGAGTCCGCCCAGCACAAACGCCGAGATCGCCAAGAGCGGAGCGAATTTCGACTGTGTATTCTGCGAAATGATGCCGGTTACGTAACCGACCTCGGTGAAGGCATTGAGCGACGTGTATTGCCATGCGAGCGTCAGTCCGACGAGCGACAGCGCAATGCTCGCGACCGCGATCATTGTCCGTGCCGTCCACATCCGGCGCGCGGTGCGCCGCAGGTCGAGCGGCCTCCTGGGATCGGCGATCGGCTGCACAAACTCCGTCACGGCGCGCATGGAGATGCCTTCCTCTTCAATCGGCACCAGCTTCTTGCCGGCCCCGGACGATCGGTGACGGTCGATGAACCCCAGAAGGTCCTGCTCATTGGACGCGATCTCACGCGCCTGGAGCCCGAGGAAGTGGCCGATTAATCGATGCCGTACGCTGCGGATGAACGCCTCGTGCTCATCGCAGGTTGCCTCGAAGGCGAGGTCGCATTCGGAATCGGCACCCAGCGAGCGGTTATTGAGGTTGGCCGAGCCAACACGAAGAAAGCCGTCGTCGACGATCATGACCTTGCTGTGGACCATGATGGCGGCGGCATCAGATTGCGGTTGCTCCGAAGTGGGATAGAGGATGCGCAGCCGTTCGCTGACGCCGGCGGCGACGAACTGAGACATGAAACTGAGCCGGCCTCCCTGCATAGCGTGCGATTCGAACCAGGACGAGTGCCCCCGCGGCGCTACGATCAGCACTTTCAACGAAGGCACGAGCGCCATGCGATGCGCCAGAGCAAGCGCGATTTCGTTGGCGCTGGTGAATTGGTTCTCGATGTAGATCAGCCGGTTGGCCATTGCGATCGAGGCTTCGAACAACCGCGACACTTCCGTGATTCCGGGTTGATCGACGGTTTGCGGTGCGGTCCTGGCGATGCCGACCATGAGATCGCGTCCGTCGACGGCGACGAAGTCCGGCCATCGATTGCCGCTCCGCCGCCGGACGTGCGACACGGCGCAACCGGCGGCGCCCCATCTCGCCCGGGCAACTTCGCCCAGCGCTGCCGCGGCATCGCTGTCGACCATGCATTGCACGTCGTGAAATGGCGGATAGGGCTTTCCTTCGTGATCGACGCGAAGCGGATTGTTGGCAGCGTGCTCGCTCGTGTCCCAGCGCCGCACCGTGAGATCTAGGCCTCCGACGAAGGCGACGAGATCGTCAATCACGACGATCTTTTGATGTTGCGCCGATCCAAGCGGCAGGCTGTCATCATGGCAAAAGCGAATGCGGCCACCGGTGCCGGAGCTGAATTTTTCCGCTGAATTCCATTCACGCTCGGCGGCATACAGAGTAGCAAAGTCCCAATCCAAAATGTTGACAACGAGCTTTGGCTTCTTCTCGATCAACGCTTTCAGGAATGGTCCAAGCATTGGCGGAAGGCCATCATCCACGCGACCGGTGGGAGCCACGATATGTGTCTCGCTATGGATGTCCCATCCGATTATGTATACCTCGCGCTCGGCGAGGACCATCGCGGCCCGCAGTGCCGCAAAATATTCGGCAGCATCGTTCAGGATCGCGACGCGGTCTGCTCGGCATCGTCGCCAGACGGTATCGCCGGGGATGAGAATGGAAGACGTGCTAAGCAGAGGCGACCTGCGTTGGCTGACGGGGCTAGCTGAAACGCTTGCACATCCGATCGGTTCCGTTGAGCCGAGTTTGGCGAGCCGCTTTGACGGGCGGCGCACGGAAAGACGATGCTCCGTCGTGTTTCATCTCGAGAACGCACGCCGCAAAGCTGGAGCGGTCTCGATTGCCCGGTGCCATTGCTCTCGCCTTACGCCGGAGCCTTCTGGCTTGATGCGTTCCGGTCGCACGCGGCCTCTCGACGTGAATCCTGCGGGACGACACGCGCTGCTATTCCCTCAGCGGGAGAGGAGATTGAGGAGGGCGCGATCGAAATGACGTGAATGAGCGGCAGCGGGCCGCACGTGAACTTGAGATGCGCCAATGTGAACCCGCGGCGCGACCGTGAAGTTGAGTGCCGAGATCCGTTCACTCGACGACGGCTGCTCGACTTGGCCAAATGGGTACGATCTCAAGAGCAGCGGATCGAGCCACGGCGGATGCCGGAGCCGCGCGCAATACCTCCAACGGTGCTCTTCTCGGGATCGCCAGAGGTCTGACTCGGTGCTTCTCGTCTTTCGTGTCGGGCGCTTGCGTGCCCGGCGAGGCATCGGCCCGGCGTTCGTACTCTTGCGCGAGAGCCATGAGCCGCTCGACGACCTCTGGATCGGTGATGGCAGCAGCCAGGCGCCGGCACCTCCGGGCTCCATCGAGCAATTGAGTCTTCTCGTCTTCTATTGCCTTTCCTGCCCGCGTCGTCCGAGCGGGTTGCGGCGTTCTCCGCCGCTGCGCTCGATGTGGCTCTCGGAGTGGGAGCGAATCTTCATCGGGCCATGTTGCTGACTCCCAGGCCGGCGGTCGCTACTTCTGCCCCGAGGGGGCCCGGGCATTCGAGTCGCTCGGGTTCTTCTCCTTGTTGGCTTCATGGTGCCCGATCGCGCATCCCGCCGCCGCGCCGAGCTTGCCGTGCCCAGCCATGTGGCCGGCGACACCGCCGACGATGGCCCCTTTGATGCAGCCCTTCGCTTCCGCCGGGGAAACCGATGCCAGTGCCAGCAGGCTCATGGCGGCTAGGATTGGCTTCATGATGTCCTCCATTCTTCAGTTGTCCGCTGGATCAAGTCGCGCGCACAAGGGGTGTTCCTGGCGACTGAACCGCGAGCCGGCTCAGGCGGCATCAAGACCGCCAGTCGACGAGACCGGCGAGTGGGCGGCACGCCGGAGCCGCCCGGTTTCCTCGCTGCCGCACTTGCGGCATCCGAAGGCGATATCGCGCAACGCGAACGTGTCCCTTTCGGAACTCACGGCCATCGGCGAGGCGTTGCACCGGGGACACTTAATCAGCGGGTCATTCGTCTCCAGCATCGCGCTGGCTTTTCAAGCTGCGCCCATAGCGGGCCAACAACGTGACCATGAAGCCGTTCCGCGCGCGACTGCCGTCGTTTGGCGGCCCTACGGTAACAGACAGTAGCAATTTTAAGGGCCTGACCAGACGGTCTCTGTGCGGGTTTCGTTTGGAAACGACCGGCAAGCTATTGACCTCGCTAGTCGGCATTTCTGTCATTTTTTCCAAAAGCCCATTGAATTCATTGAACAATCAAGCGGATTTTGATTCCGCCATTCCATCTCCGGCCGGTCCCCCTCAGCCAAGACTGAAAAGCATTGAGCTTGTTACGTAAAGACCAGCGCACGGGTCAGAGTTTTGAGCGCATTTGGAAGCCGCTGCAGATGCTCCTCTTTCTGAGCGGATCTAGTGTTGTTGATTTCGATCCTGATCAGGTTGCCTTGCCACGCTCACGTTCGATGTCTCAGCGAGCGCGTTCTCGTTGCGAGAGGCCGCAATGAAATCGCAACGAATTGGGTGAAACGACCGTGAACAAAACAGGACGGAGAGGATCGCCACACCAAGAAAGATCAATAACTTAGAAGATGCTCACTGCGTTCGGGACGCAGTGAACTCCCCTGGTCAAATCGCCACCTGAACGGAATGTCGGTATCGGTGGTTGCGCCTCCCCGCAACCAAATTCGGATTTTACCGGATCCGATACGAAAATGGCCCGCTTGAAGCGGGCCATTTTTGTTTTGGCGTTGTGTGTTGAGCCAGCTGGCACACTGCTGTCGCGTCCGAGCAGGTGTCCGGCTGCAAACTACCGACCAGGCGGTTGAGCGAGCGGTGATCCGGTAGCCAGTTGAGTGCCCTATCACCGCAATTCCTTTGGACTCCAGCCATCCCATCTTCGGCTTGTGATCCCTAGCAGGCGTCGCTTCCTCGTGAAATTAAAGCTGAGACATGCCACCGTCGACGACCAGCTCCGATCCCGTCGTGAATGCGGAATCATCGCTCGCGAGGAACAGTGCCGCCCTGGCTATTTCTACGGGTTCGCCGAAGCGATGAAGAGGGACCTGTTCTTCGATCGCCGAGGCAGTTTCATCGAGTTGCTTGCTGGAAAGTCCAAGCTTGCTGTGAAATGGCGTACTGATCGGTCCGGGGCTAACAGCGTTCACGCGAATGCCCTGTGGCGCAAGCTCAGCACCCAACGATCGAACCAGCGAGCGCAGAGCTGCCTTCGTAGCCGACAGGATCGACAGGCCGGGTGTGCCGACCTCGTTCAGGAACGACGTCGTCACGACAATGCTGCCACCCTTGGCGAGCAGCGGCGCTGCCTTTTGAACGGTGAAGAACACACCCTTGAAGTTCACGTCGAACTGAGTGTCAATCTGCTCTTCAGTGACGGCTTCGAGCGGCGCCGCCAGGCCCATACCGGCATTGGCGAACACGACGTCAATGCGGCCGAACTTTTCGCGGATCTGACTGACAACGCTTTCGACATCCCCAGACTTGGTCACGTCGGCACGTAGTGCTGTGACGCCGTCGCCGATCTGACCTGCTGCCGCTTCGAGCCGGACCTGATTTGTCCCGACGATGATGACGTTGGCGCCTTCCTGGCGAAACAGCTTCGCAGCTTCGAGGCCGATACCCGAGGTGCCGCCCGTGACGAGGGCGATTTTATTTGACAGTTTCATGATCTTCTCCTGGTCCGAAGGTTTTGTTGACGGTCGTAACCGGAGCGCGCGATCCGTGAGCAGCACCATGATTGTTGACCTTCCCTGTCACAACAGAGATGATCTGCGTTGGCGGCATAGAAAACCTTGTCCGGAAACTCATGAGAGCGCCCAATCACTTAAACGCACTTCGTGCTTTTGAAGCGGCAGCACGCCACCTCAGCTATGTCGCCGCCGCCGATGAGCTGAACGTGACGCCGGCCGCGGTTGGCAGCCTTGTCCGCGGTCTGGAAGCCGCCGTCGGAGTTGAGCTTTTTCATCGTTCGCAGGCGGGCCCCGCACGACTGGAGTTGACCGAGGCCGGCCGCGCCGCGCTGCCGGATCTGCAGGCCGGGTTCGATCATCTGACGGTGGCGTATGAGCGCCTGAAAGCATCGCGCGGCCAGATCACCATCAGCCTCACCGTGCCGCCCGCCTTTGCCGACAAGTGGCTGTTGCCGCGCGTCGAGCGTTTTGCGGCCAATCATCCGCTCTACGATTTGCTTATCGATACCAGCGGCCGCCTCGTCGATTTTACCGCCGAGCGGATGGATGTCGGTATCCGTTATGGTGGTGGCAGTTGGCCCGGCCTCAAATCCATATTCTTGTTACGGGACGCTTTCTTTCCCGTATGCAGCCCTGCCTTGGTCAAAGGGCTCCATCCCCTGCAAGGCCCGGAGGATCTCAAGCATCACACCCTGATTCATGATCGCTCGATGGCGTTTGAAAGCGCATTTCCGACTTGGCGCACATGGCTGCAGGCGGCAGGTTGTTCCGACATCAATTGTGAGCGGGGGCTGCAAATCAACGACTCGGCAGCAGCCTATCAGGCAGCAATGAATGGCAGTGGTGTCGCTTTGGGCCGCACTACGTTGGTGGCTCTGGATTTGGCGGCGGGGCGTTTGATACGTCCCTTCGGAGAGGCATTGGACTGCGAGCTTGCCTACTACCTTGTCCATCGGCCAAGAGCCGAGAACCATTCTGGAATCTCGGCGTTCAAGGATTGGATTTGTGCTGAAGTAGAGACGAGCGCGGCGATCGTCGGTTAGTGGCCCCTGGGCTACGTCGTCCCAGCTGGACGCGACTTCGGCTAGCGAGGAAAGAGCAGAGGTCAGCGCCTAAGTCACTATAACGCCCGTGAGATCACAATCGGAGAAGGTCTGCGTGACGTCCGCTGCAGGCCCCCGCAACCAAGGACGCAATAAGTCCTCGAAATCGTTTCGATTTCGAGGACTTTTGCATTTTAATGCCCCGGACCCGCGACCGCCGCCGTCGCGCCATTCCATGACGTGAGTGATCCGATGATCGAGATCGAGCTTGTCAACGTGTTCACCCACTTAGGCGCCGGCGGCAACCCGTGCCCCATCGTGATCGATGCGTCGCATCTTGCAGGTGAGGGCATGCAGGCGGTGGCGCGGCACTTCGGGCACGAGTCGGGCTTCGTCCTGCCGGCATCAGGGCCCGAGTCCGACTATGTCTTCCGGTTCTGGGTTCCGCGGCACGAGATGGAGATGTGCGGCCACGCGACGATCGGCGCGCTGTGGGTGCTTGCGACCAAGGGGCGCTTGCCCGGCGAGCAGGTCCGCATCGAGACGCGCAGTGGGCCGGTGACGGGCTATGTCGATCGCGCTGGCTCGGGCGAGCCTTCTGTCGAGATCAGCCAGCCGGCCGGCAAGGTCGTCGATCTCTCGCGTGCCGACGAGGAGGACGTGCTGTCGGCGCTCAAGCTGTCGCGCAGCGATCTGCTCGACTTGCCCATCCAGAACGCGGTCACGTCGCGCGTGAAGACGTTGATCCCGATGAAAGGCGTCCGCGAGCTCAACGCGCTGGTGCCGGCGCCTGCGCAGATCGAGGCGTGCTGCGGCCGGATTGGGTCCACCGGCCTTTATCCCTATGCCATCGAGCAGCAGGGCGAACGACGTTTCGAGGCGCGGCAATTCCCGAAATCGTCGGGCTACCCGGAAGATGCGGCCACGGGGATCGCCGCGGCCGCGCTCGCGTTCGGACTGCTCAGGAACGGCCTTGTGGAGCGCAACAGCGCGCGGATCACCATCATGCAGGGACGGGCGATGGGTGCCCTGTCCGAGATCGGGGTGCGCCTCGGCTTCGCCGGCGACAGGCCCGTCGGCTGTCTGCTCGGCGGCTCCGTCACGCGTGCGGAGACGCATGTCCTGCAGCCCTGAGAAGTTGGGCTGGCGCAAGGTGCGGGACGCCGGGCAACATGCCGCGCTGGAGGCCCCCACCGCTCAGAACTTCGTAATCGGCTTCCCGTCCGCGCCGACCAGCGTCGACGGCGCCTCGCCGAACACCAGGCTATCAGGCTGAAACTTGATCGTCTTGCCGCCCTCGACGAAGTCCGCGAAATTCTTTGGCGTCGCCGAGTGCACGCCATTGTCCAGGAAGTCGGTGGTCTCGTAGCAGGTGTCGGGCTTGCCGCCGGATCCTTCGCTCAGGAATTTCTGGAAATTCTGGCTCGTCACCTTGGCCTTCTTGCGGGCCGACCAGTTGGTGCAGCGGCGGTAGAGCTTTGGCAGGATCACCGGACCCTTGTCGGTTGCGAGCACATCGGTCTCGCCCTTCTTGGGCTCGCGCAGGTCGAAGTCGAAGGCACCGATCGTCTTGGCGAGATGCTTCCACACGAGCAGCTTCTTTGCTCGCGCGGTCTTGGCCAGCGCCAGGAAGGCCTTGATCTCGTCGTCGTTCATCGACGAGTAAAAAGTCGGATAGGCAAAACCCTGCTCGACCAGCCAGTGGTTGATGTCGACCTTGTTGCCGCCGACCGTCACCTCGATGTCGCCGACCAGCCGGCCATAGGTGTCGAACACCTCGTTCGGCGCATCCACATGGGTGAACACCCGGCAGGCCAGCGCCGATTCGCCGGGACCGCTGAGGAAATCATGCAGCGCCTTGCTCGCGGTGGCGCCGAGGAATTGCCGGTAGGAATGGGTGACCTCGTGATAGGCCTGCTTCTTGGCATCGGTGAGCCTCTTCTTCTCGGCGGTCGAGAGCGGTGACGGCATATAGTGCAGCTCGGGCGCATCGATGCCCTGCAGGCGAATCGTGAGCTTGCCGTTCTTGATCGGGGGTGTCGAGGTGCGGCCCTTGACCTTGGCGTTGTCGAAGACGTGGGTCGGATGGAATGGCGCCGTGTCGCTCTTGCGGAAGCGGATCGCGTCGGGCGCGACGTTCACGATCACCTTTGTGGTGTCGGCGTCCGACCGGCCCTCCGGCCAGAACTGGCTGACATCGATGGTGCCTTCGACTTCCAGCAGTCCAACGGGCATCGGCCGCTCCTCCCAACGAGCGCGTCGGCCGCTTCGACACGGCGACTCGTGCGCAATCAGAGATAGCGGATCATCTTCGTGCGACAGGCCCGTGACGGCGGATAGGACAGGCACGACACGTTGTGGCGCGCAGCGCGTAGTCATTGCCTTTGCCAGAGGCGCAACAAAAACGCGGGCCGGCAAAGTGTCGGCCCGGGTCAGGTCGGAGAATGATGGCCTCGAAGCCTGGCTTATTTCCCGGAGGTCTCCTGCCGGGCCTCGACCGACCCCCGCTCCGGGGCTGGCCGGCATCAGGGCGGCAGCGGCCGCTTGTGCGGCGCAAGGCGGAGGCCGCCGTGACGGCCGCGGCCGCGCCCACAACCTGAATTTCCGTCTCTTCATCGCCCACCTCCGGCTTCATGAAACACCAATCTCGGTGTCCATCAAACCGGCAGCAGCTCACTGAAGCGGGTCAACGTTACTCGGCCGCGGATGCGATAATCACATAACGCTCCGCCAGGAGGGGTCGCCATACGAAGCTCTTCGACGCCCTGGTCGAGAAGCGCCCACCTCGGCGCACGATGGCGCCGTGCCACGGCGCGCTCCTCGTAGCAATCGAGCTTAACGAGCTCCGGCAACGCGCCGCATAGCTTCAATGTGCGTGCTGCGTCGTAGGTGTGCATTGCCGTGGATTACCGTCCCAACCTTGCGCCTCTGATTAGAAATTAGTCAGGAAGGTATGGCCCATCGGCATCCGGTCGAATTACACCGTGTACCCCTTGTGCAGCCAAGATCAGATACGCATAATTTGCTCGGCCGCTTCAATCGACGCTTTCCCAAGGGAGGAGCCCGATGATCGACTTGACAGGCTACAAGCTTACATTCGATGACGAGTTCAACGCGCGGAGCATCTCGCTGACGGGCGCTGGCACAACCTGGCGTGATACGCGAGCGCAATGGCTCGGCGACGCCTTTTCAGACGTCGGGTTCGGCACCAGCTCGTTTGTCGATCCCGGCTCGGGCTATGACCCCTTCTCTGTCTCTCAGGGTGTGCTTTCGATCACCGCCGTTCCCGATCGAACGCCTTTTGGAGTTCCCGGAGCCTGGGAATCCGGTTTGATCACCACGCAGGGACATTTCTCCCAGATCTACGGCTACTTTGAGATCCGTGCGGATTTCTCCAACCTGCCGGGCGCATGGGAAGCGTTTTGGCTTTTGCCCGACCACCCGATCCCGGATCCAGCTGGAGCCGGACACTGGCAGGAGCTCGATGTCGTCGAGAACTATGGCGTCAATGACACGGCCATCTTTAGCGGCATCCACACCACGGACCCGGCGCCGAACCAGAACTGGCAAGCGCTGCTCCAGGTGGCGAGCCTGATACCGAACCCGGCCGGCTACCATACCTACGGCATGAATTGGGGGCCCAACCAGATCAGCTTCTACATCGATGGCCAGTTGATCGGGACGCGCGCGACTCCGAGCGACATGCATGGCCCGATGTATCTGATTGCGGACCTCGCTACGCAGCCGCCCGCTTCAGTCGGCGGCGTGCCGATCACCGCCTATATTGACTACATCCGCGTCTATTCTTCGGATCCAAACGCGCTCGCCGTTGTGCACGATACCGTCTCCTCGCCCGATGGATATGATCCCGGCCTATACGGCGCCCAGGCGGCTTCGCAGACGTCTCCGCCGCCGACTGGCTCCTCGACCGTGATCGGCACCGGACCGGACCGACTGGTGTTGAAGATCAGCGAGGACGCTTATCTCGGTGATGCGCTATATACTGTCTCGGTCGATGGCGTGCAGATCGGAGGCACGCTCACCGCGCACGCCTCCCACGCGGCGGGGCAGGACGAACTCATCATGGTGCAAGGCGACTGGGCTCAGGGCGACCACACCGTGCTGGTTCGCTTCCTCAACGACCGCTGGGACGGTACGTCACAGAGCGACCGCAACCTCTATGTCGACGGCGCGACTTACAACGGCGTCAACGATGCAGCCGGCGCGATCGGAAACGCCGTAGGACAGAGCTTCCTGTTCACGGACAAGTCAGGCGGAACGACAACCCCGCCGCCCACAACGCCCTCTCCACCGCCGCCGACGGGCTCCTCGACCATGATCGGCACCGGACCGGACCAGTTGGTGTTGAAGATCAGCGAGGACGCTTATCTCGGTGATGCGCTATATACTGTCTCGGTCGATGGCGTGCAGATCGGAGGCACGCTCACCGCGCACGCCTCCCACGCGGCGGGGCAGGACGAACTCATCACGGTGCACGGCGATTGGGTTCCGGGCGACCACACCGTGCTGGTTCACTTCGTCAACGACCGCTGGGACGGCACGCCCCAAACGGATCGTAACCTGTATGTCGATCAGGCGACCTACAACGAAGCGGTCGTTCGGGGCGGAGCGATCGGAAGCGCGGTTGGACAGACCTTCATCTTCCACGACTTGCTGTGATGTCTTGGCGGAACGAACCGACCACACTTTCCGTATTCCAGCGCTTGGGGTCAAGGCTGCCGAGCCCTGAGTGTGCCAGTGCCGGTTAGGCCAATTGAGCGTCAGCACTCATCATGCGACCGGTGCATGGCCGTAGAGCGCAGTATAGCTATGCCTGCCGCGGCAAATACGTCTCTTACGAAACGACGGAGAGGCTCGAAATCATCCGTCGTTATATATCAAGCCACAACTGCGTATCCCGATTGCGCGATATCCTGCACGAGCGAATCGATCTCAGCCTCGGTCAAAGCGACTAACGCTGCAAATTGCGACATGTCAGCTCGTCGTAAAGTAAAGGCTGTATGATGTTGCTCTAACTTGATCCGATCCGGCACTGGTCATCAGACTTTCTCGAGCAAGTTTCTTAATGGTCGACCAGCTCTTCCGAGCGAGAGCCGCCGCTCCGGATTTGCGCTTGCCGAATGATCACCCTGCAGCTACCCCCGGCGGCTATGACTTAGCCCAAATACGAGAGCCCCACGACCTTGAATGTTTGAGCACAAGCGGGCCGCCGGAGGATACGCTCTCTCATTATCCAGACCTCTACAATCACCAGAAGTTATCCATCACAGGGCCTCCAGCCTGCCTATTGCCGACCTTCGCATCGCCGCCCGCTCTCAGATCAGCTTCTGAACGGACGGCTTCTCAACGTCGCCAGCGTCCACTCCGATACATCGGTTTTTTGCGCGGCAAATTCAAACGCGCCGAATGGAATGATGCCTTCTCTTCGCACTCCTAGGTCACATGCCACAGCCCTGCCGTTGAGAGGAGGCCTCGCGGCTATTCTCGCGTTAGCTCCGGAAAGCAACTGAGATCGCGCGAACATAGGTTTTGGCCGATCGATGTCCGCTTTGGGACCGAATGGCGAGCAATGCTTTGGCTGCCCTGGTCGGCAAAAAAGCCCCGAACACGAAGAACGCGGCCATCGCAAGCTTTCGAGCGGGCGCATAGGGTTCCACTAAAAGCCCCACGAGTAGCGCCGCAACGGTGGTGGATCTTCGGGCTCTTCCCGTCACGATCTCAAGGCAATATTCGCGTTCACGATAGTAGAAGGCTTGTTGAGGCTGGATCAGCTCACGCCCGGGCGCGAGCCGCCTTACAATGTCACGGAGGTGCTCTGTGCGAAGCGCGAATCGCCTCATATCACGCTCGAGCACGGGTGCCGTGGGAAGCTGCCCGAGCCGGGAGTCATTTCGGCCATGCACGCGATAGTGCCCCAGGTCTTCGGAAAGGCTTACGACATCGCCAAACAGGGGGGCAGCAAACAGAATCACCCCGTCAACTGCTTTGTCGTAGTTAACTTCCCGCAGCAGTTCGCACACGTCACGGCGAAATACATTGCCGGAGGTTGGCGGCGTCTTATACACACCGCGCCTGAGCACTTCGTCCAGCACGCGGTCTCGCTCTCGAAACGAATCCAGTGAGCAAAATGGACCCAAAGGATTGCCGTCAGCGTCGATCAGTGTAAGCCCGAATTGTACCTTCGCAACGCGCTCGTCCAACTCGTTTAGGAGCTTCGTCAGTGAACCAGGCTTCAATTCGTCATCGGCATCGAGGAACAATATAAAGGGTGCTTGCGTGCTTGCCAGACCGTACAGGCAGGCCCCCAGCTGCCCCCGATTTTCGATCTTGAAAGCTTTGACACCGGAGCGGGAAATAGCCTCCCACGAATGGTCAGTTGAGCCGTCGTCTATGACCACAAGTTCGCAGGCATCGCACTTCTGAGCCAAAACGCTTCTGATCGCGCGCTCGACGAACGATTCATAATTGAAGCAGGTAATGATAACGGCCAGCTTGGGAGCAGGAATAGCACCCGTCCGCGTGAGGGCAGTGCTCTCGAATGCATTGCCCAATGTGTTTGTTTCAAGCGCGCCCATGAACGTGCCGGGAAGCTTCTTCATAAATCTGAAGCGTTTCACGGGCCACCCGATCTATTGTAAGAAAACCGAGATTGATTTGACTGTTTTTCTTCCACTCGAGCATGGCTTCTTTATCCTCCAGCAAGGAGCGCAGCACTATGGCAAGCCCCGCCGGATCGCCCGTCGGAACGAGGATCCCCGCTCTGCCGCCATCAAGCATTTCAGGAATTCCATCCACGTTACTCGCGACAATAGCGCAACCAGCTTCGCGCGCCTCCGATAATACCAGAGGGGCGGGATCAGCATGCGACGGAAGCACAAAAACATCTGCCCCGAGCAGAAATGGAAAAGGATTGTCTTGAGCACCCATGAAGGTGACTGCCTCCGCACACGCCATCAAGCTAACTTGCGCCAAATACTCGGCCCGGTGCGGACCATCGCCAACGATATACAAATGCGCGGTATGAATGACCCTGTGCACCGCCTCGAACGCGGAAAAGAGGTCAGCGAGACCCTTTCTCGGATGAAGCCCGCCGACAAAAACCACTGCGGGCGATTGAAGTGAGGCGGGACTACGATCCTGTTTTTCGAGCCGTGCCGCACCGATTGTTCCATTAAGCACAACGCGGATCCGTGATTGTGGGACACCGCGTTTTCGCATTGAAGTCCCGACGGCAGCGCTTACGGCGATTACTCGTGCGCCAAGCCCCATGAGAATTGCGCTTCTCTCGAATTCGTTGTGCACGGTTGTGACCAGTGGAATCTTGAGCAGTTTGCAAATTGGCCAGGCAAGGACGGCACTCGTCATCATGTGGGCGTGTACGATGTCCGCTCGCCAATCACGCACGAGCCGATACAGCAGTGATGCGCCGTCGACGAGCTTCCTCGGTCGACGCTCAATGCTCACCTGCATTGTTTCCACGTTGTTCGAGGCGAGCAGCGGATCAAAATCGCCTCCGCTGCTCGCAACAGCAACCTGATGGCCCAATTTGGCCTGGGCACACGCTAAGTCCACGGCGGCATGAACATGGCCATTCAGGCGGCGCGTATGGTTGAGCAATTGCAGAATGCGCATCGAAACCTGCTTGAATCCACGTCCCGATCGAGATGACCCTAATGTTCGGCTTGGCAATGGCAAAGCACTGTTTATAGGCTGAGAGTGCGACGTTCATTTGCATGGCCACTCGACGCGCAAATGTGCAGCAGCCCGCAAGACGCCGGTTGGCTGCAAGCGAACAGCTCAACCGAGAGAAGAAAGATACGAGCTCTGTTGCGAGCTACGTAGCTTTGAGGTATCAATATACCTCATAGTGGAGCGGTATGAGATGCTGAGGCACTGGAGTACATCCACAGAATCTCGATTTTCGCCCTAAGTTTAGGCTGTTTTGTGTGCGGCAGGTGTGATCTTGTCGTGTGGATCAGGTTTCGTAGACGATCGATCACCGCCGAGCAAGTTTGCTCGCGGCCCGTGACACACAACCCACCTCAATTCTTCTGAAGAGGCTTCGCACGCCTCGAAGGCACAGCATGGAATACGCTGCAATTGGGCTGGCTATTTTCGGAGCGCTCTTGGGACTCCGCTTCCGATTCCGCGTATTGCTGCCCTTCCTTTTGCTCTTGTTGTTTCTCTCGCTCTTTGTTGCGTTCGAGGAGCGGCTCGGTACAGGTGAAACTGTGCTGCTGATCGCAGCCGTCCAGGTCATTTTGCAAGCCGGCTATGTCATTGGACTCGCAGTCCGCCGCATTTTTCGCGCGACGCGTCACAAGTTGCCTGCGACGGACAAGCTTCCAGTAACGGAAAAGTAGTTAACTCCCGATAACGGCGGCCAGTTGAGCCAGCCCGTGGTGTGATAGCCATGTCTGCGATGGATGCGGCGGCGCATATCCTCACCTCGCAACGACCAGCAGCGAGTAGCCGCCAAGCAACCGGACTGCAAGATCGGGTTCAGCCGCAAAGAGCAACCGGCGCGGCAAGCGCATCAGACGACTAGTCAAGGCTTGATTCGGCAATTCCAGGCGGCTGGCCGTATAGCAATGGTCTACAATCGTGTAACCGCAATCCTCAAGAGTCGCCAGCGCAGACTGTTTGAAGAAATAATGAATGTGGCCCACGTTTCTTCTGAGTTCAGCAATCGGCCACGCTCGGGTTCAGATAGCCACGTGCCACCCCCGCCCCGCCAATGTAAAGCTCGCCAACCGCACCGAACGGCACGGGCGCGCCATGGCCGTCCAGCAGGTACACCAGCGTGTTGGCGATTGGACGCCCGATCGGGACCACCGAACCATTGAAATCAGCCGGGCAAGTCCAGATCGTCGCGCAGACGGTTGCCTCGGTCGGGCCGTAAGCATTGACAATTGAGGCTGGGGTCAGACTTCGGATGAGTTCCGGCTTTGGTAGCTCTCCAGCAAGAATGAGAACTTGTACGGCCAAATCATCCGGATCCTTGCTGGTCTGGAGCAACGCGGGGGGTAATGTCGCGTGGGTGATGGCTTCGCTTTGGAGATAATCCGATAGCTTGCTACTCGCTTGACGGATCTCTTCCGCAGGCAAGTGCAAAGCGGCTCCGGAGCCAAACGCCATAACAAGCTCCCAAGCGCTTGCATCAAAAGCAATGGAGGCGAACTGCACGACGCGGCTGTTGGAAGAGGCGCCAAAGAGGCCGACCTGAGCCGACAGCAGATTGACCAACCCACGATGCTGGACCATGACCCCCTTTGGGATTCCGGTTGAGCCTGAGGTGTAGATTACATAAGCGAGGTGGTCCGATGTGAGGCCAAGCGTGCGCCGGTCAGGGTTTGAAGCCGCCCGTTCGGCGCAGGCGGGTGTGGCTGTCTCCAGATCGATGACTGTCACATCGGTCAGCACCTCGGGGCGGAGTGCTGCGCGACCAACGCCGTCGCACAGCAGCAGCCGCGGCGCGGCATCGTCGACAACCTGATGCAGCCGCTGGCTGGGATAGGCTGGGTCCAGCGGCAGATAGGCACCGCCCGCCTTCAGGATCGCCAAGACACCAACCACCATCGCCGGACTGCGTTCGAGGCAGATCGCAACCGGCTGGTCCGGCTTGACCCCAAGCTCGATCAGGTGATGTGCCAGGCGGTTGGCCCGCGCATTGAGCTCGCCATAGCTCAGCCGCTCATCACCGCAGACCAGCGCCACCGCCTCCGGCGCCTTTTGCACCTGCGCCTCGAACAGCTCATGGACGCACAGGTTCGATGGATAGGCCCTCGCCGTCCGGTTCAGATCCTCCAGCAGATAGGTACGCTCCTCGGCCGGCAGGATGTCGAGGTCGCGTACCGGCGTATCCGGGGCATGCTCGAGCGCCTTTGCCAGTTGCTCGAGCGCGCGCTGCATGTAGCCGCAGATCCGATCCGCCGAGACTGGCTCCGCGACCTGCGCAGTGAGGCCCAGCGCCTCGCCAAAGTCCTCCACCGAAAGGGTCAGGGGATAGTTGGTGCGTTCCTCCCCACCCAGCCATTCCATGCCCGACAAGACATCATCCGTCCCGGAGCCGGGCACAGCCGGCGCCGTGTTGTGACGGTAGTTCAACAGCGTGCTGAACAGCGGCGCCGACGCCGCAACAGCGCTGCAGCGCTGCGCCAATGCCAGCGAGGCATGCTCATGTGCCAGCAGGTCGGCCAGCCGGGCCTGCGTCATCCGCACGCTCGCCTCGACGGCGGTCCCATCGAGATCAAGTCGCAGCGGCAAGGTGTTGATGAACAGCCCCATGGCGCGGTCGGCGCCAGCGCTGCCCTGCAGCCGGCCTAACAGCACCGTGCCGAACACCACCTGCTCGCGGCCGCTGCTGCGCGCCACCACCTGTCCCCACGCCAGATGGCACAGGCTCGCCAGACTCACCCGCAGCCGACGCGCCTGTTCGCGCAGCTGCGCATGGAGCGCTGGCGGCAGCATCCGATGAGCCTCTCGAACCCCGCCACCGTCGCCGCGCACCTCGCTCAAGCCGAAGGGCGTGGTCGGCTCGTCGATGTCGGCCAGCAGCTCCCGGAAGAACGCTTCATCGGACTTGGCATCACCACGTAGATGCGCCTGTGCCACCAAATTACGGAATGGCTGCGGCGCCGTCAGCTCATGCACACGCTCCTCCAGCTCGGCCCGGACCTCAGCATGCATCACGTCGCGCGTTGTGTGATCCCCGATGAGATGATGCTGCAGCTCCAGCAGCAGCCAGCGCGCGCTACCGGGCTCGCGCGCAATCACAAACCGCAGCAGTGGCGCGCGGCCAAGCTCGATGCGGTGCCGACGTGGATCAAACCGCTCCTTGAGCTGCTCGGCGCCAGTGCCGTGAGCGCCATCCAGCTGAATCTCGATCACCTCCAGTCGCGCCTGCCGCCACACCACCTGGGCTGGCCGCGACAACGCCTCCCAAACAAACGAAGTACGCAGGATGTCATGGCGATCCACCACCCGCTGGACCGCGGCAAGATAGCGATCGAGCAGCCCACGCTCGGCAAACGCCATCTGCGAGACCAATAGGTATGGATCGCCCTTTGCCGCTAGCAAATGATGGAACAGGATGCCATCCTGCAGCGGCGACAGGCCGTAAATGTCCTGAATGTTGCAAACCCCGCTGGGTACCGCGGCGATGATCCGGTCGATCTCGCCCTGCGTCAGCTCGATCAGCGGCAACATCTGGGGCGTGATCGCCGCAGTCCGCTCGGTGATCAAGTTTGACGGGACCGCCACCTCGTGATGGCGACCCAGGCTTGCAGCCAGATCCGCCAGCACCGGCTTGACGAACAAGGTGCGCACCTCGATGCGCAGTGACCGCCGCCGTAGACGCTCGATCATCTGCACCGCCGAGAGCGAGTGCCCTCCCAGTTCGAAGAAGTTGTCGTCTCGTCCGACCCGCTCCAGCCCCAGCAGCTCGGCCCAGATCTGGGCCAGAACCGCCTCCATCTCGCCCTGTGGCGGCGCATAGGTCCGGCGCGCATACGCCTCCTCGCGAGGGGCCGGCAGCGCCTTGCGATCGAGCTTGCCGTTCAGCGTCAACGGAAGCGCCGGCAGCCGCACGAACGCACTCGGCACCATGTAGTCCGGCAGCCCCGCACTCAAGTGCGCGCGCAAACCGCCGGCAAGATCAGATTCCTCAGCTTCAGAGGCAACGACATACGCAACGAGACGCTGATCGCCGCGACCATCCTCGCGCGCCACCACCACCGCCTCGCGCACGCAGGCGTGCTCGCAAAGCTTTGCTACGATCTCGCCCGGTTCGATCCGGAAGCCGCGGATCTTCATCTGATCGTCGTTTCGACCCAGGAACTCAAGATTGCCGTCCGGCAGGTAGCGTGCCAGGTCGCCAGTCCGATACAGCCGATCGCCCTCGACAAAGGGACTGGGGATGAACCGCTCAGCTGTCAGCTCAGGGCGGTTCAGGTAGCCCCGCGCCACCGCCAACCCGCCAATGCAGAGCTCGCCCACCGCACCGAACGGGACCAGCCCGCCATGACCATCCAGTAAGTAGACCCGCGTGTTGGCGATTGGACGGCCAATCGGGACGATAGCGTTATCAAACTCAGCCGGGCAGCTCCAGGATGTAACGTCGATCGCGGCCTCAGTCGGACCGTAGAGATTGTACAGGGCCGTCCAGGGCAATACGTGCCGAATCCTATGCACACTGGCGGCAAGGAGCGCCTCGCCGCTGCATAAAACCCGCCGCAGCGATGTGCAGCGGTCAACACTCTTTGCATCCAAAAAGCTGACCAGCATGGACGGCACGAAGTGAACCGTGGTGATGCGCTGGCTGACGATCAAGCCGACCAATGCATCGGGATCTCTGTGCGCACCGGGCGGCGCCACCACCAGCGTTGCCCCTTCAAGCAAAGTCCAAAAGAACTCCCAGGCCGAGACATCGAAGCTAAATGGCGTCTTCTGCAACACGACGTCTGTTGCCTTCAGATCATAGGCGCTCTGCATCCAGATCAGGCGATTGACGATAGCCCGATGCTCATTCTGTGCCCCTTTGGGCGTGCCCGTGGATCCCGAGGTGTAGATCACATAGGCGAGATTGCGGGACGTCAGGTTGAGCGCGCGCGGGTCAGGATCCGCTTCCGACAAGCTGGCCCAGGCCGGCGCCGCAGCATCGAGCTCCACCACACTCACATCGGCCGGCATAACCGCGCCGAAGGCGGCATGGCCGGCCACATCGGCCAGCAGCAGCCGCGGCGCCGCATCGTCGAGCACCTGATGCAGCCGCGCCGAGGGATAGGCCGGATCCAGCGGCACATACGCCCCGCCAGCCTTCAGGATCGCCAAAAGCCCAACAACCATCATCGGACTGCGCTCGACGCAAATCGCAACCGGCTGGTCCGGCCTGACCCCGAGGGCGATTAGATGGTGTGCCAGGCGGTTGGCTCGCGCGTTGAGCTCGCCATAGCTCAGCCGCTCGTCTCCGCAGACCAGCGCCACCGCATCCGGCGCCTTGTGCACCTGCGCCTCGAACAGCTCGTGGATGCACCGCTCCGCAGGATATGGCGCCGCCGTCCGGTTCAGGTCGTCCAGCAGATACGTGCGCTCGGCAGCCGAGAGCAGCTCAATCCGGTGGACCTCTTGCTGCGCATCGGCAGCCATCGCCCGTAGCAGCGCCAGCAGATAGCCACGCTGCCGCTCGATCGTCGCCTGATCAAACAGCGCCGTGGCATAAGCCAGCGTTCCGGCGATCTGCTCGCCATGCTCGCCAAGGCTCAGCTCCAGATCGAACTCGACTTGATCAACCTGGTCTCCGGCAGCTTCGACACTCAGCCCCGGCAGCTTCAATGACCCAACCGCATTGCTCTCCCAGGCCAGCATCACCTGCAACAACGGCGTGTGATCAAGAGCCCGGGGCGGCTGCACGATCTCCACCACCTGCTCGAACGGCAGATCCTGATGCTCCTGCGCAGCCAGTACCGTGCGCCGCGTCCGCTCCAGAAGCTCCGACACGCTTGGCTTGCCCGACAGGTCGAGCCGTAGCGCCAGGGTATTGACGAAGAAGCCGATCAGCTCTTCGATCTCCCGGTGCCCCCGATTGGCGCTCGGCACGCCAATCACAAGATCGTCCTGCCCCGACAGACGCGACAGCACCGCCGCCCAGGCCGCCAGCACCGTCATGAACAACGTCGTGCCATGCTGCAGGCTCAGCCGCTTCAGCTCCCGCGTCAGATCCGCATCGACGGTAACCGGGACCGTGGCCGCGGCAAACGACTGCTGGCCAGGCCGCGCACGGTCCGTCGGCAAGACAAGACGGGTCGTGCCTGCCAGGGCGCTGCGCCAATACTGCGCCTGCTTCTGCAGCCGTTCCCCCGACAGCCATTGGCGTTGCCAGGCGGCGTAATCCGGATACTGGATCGCAAGCGGCGGCAGGGGATCGTCCTGCCCAGCCTCGAACGCCCGGTAAAGCTGGCTAAGTTCACGCAGCAGCACGCCCATCGACCAGCCGTCCGAGACGATGTGATGCTGGGTCAGCAGGAAGACGTGCTCCTCGTCCGACATCCGCACCAGATGCCCGCGGATCAGCGGACCGCGCGCAAGATCGAACGGCGTGAGCCCCTCTTGATGGCACAGATCCAAAAGTGCCGCTTCCGCATCCGATCTCTCCCGCAGATCGTGGTCAACTATCGGCAGTCCCGCATCTGGCGGCAGAACCTCAACCCGGGGCTTACCTTGCGTGGCGACAAAGACACTGCGCAGCGCCTCATGGCGCGCAAACAGACGGTCAAGGCTGCGCTGCCAGGCGGTGCGGTCGAGCCCCCCGCGCAGTCGCAGGGTCAGCGGAATGTGATAGTTCGTGCTGCCTTCGTTCAGCTGCGCCAAAAACCATAGCCGCTGCTGCGCAAATGACAGCACAAGCGGCTCATGGCGCGACACGGCTGCAATCGATGGCAGCTGTTGCGGTCCGGAGCGGCTCAACAGCTCGACGACACTTGCCGCCAGGTCAGTCAGCACTGGCCTTGCGAACAGCGTTGACAGCGGTAGTTCAACCCCAACCGCCTGCGACAGCCGGCTCGACATCTGCACGGCCAAGAGGGAGTGGCCGCCCAGTTCGAAGAAGTGGTCGTTGCGCTTGAGGCTGATGACACCGGTTGGGGTGTTTGCCTTTGCGAACGCCCGGAGCTGCTGGAAGACATCGGCCGCGAGCGCGAGCTCTACGGCGCCGGTGCGCGGCGATAGGCCTCGTCAATCTCGACAAGACAAAGGCTCCGCGCTGCGGGGCCTTTTTTGAGCTGAATGGCTCCTGCATCTTGCGGCCAAGAAAGGTGTCAGGCTTCGGCAGCAACAGACCGCATTGGTTCAAAATTGAACTTAGGACGTGAACGAGCGGTCAGAGGTGCAATCCGATAATGAACCGGATGGCGAAGAAGGAGCCAGCGGCGACTGCAATCGTCGCACTGATCGCGAAAACGACTCTCCAAGTCTCGTCCAATTTAGCCTCCCCGTGATGGCCCCAGCATCGGGCCGGGGGGCATGATGATGCTGGGGCCTCCGGACAGGCTCTTGCCTCGTGGGACTGAGACAGTCACCGGCAAAATAAGCGAAGGTCGGTCCCAAAGTTCCTCGCAGCCAAAGCCCCGGGTGACGTGTCAGCTTACCCCCGACAGCGGCGTAGGAGCTGACATTGCACGAGGTCCGAGAAGGGCAGAAGCAAACCTCAGCCGAACCGGATAGTCAAAGTCTAGGCTTTTGATCTAGCTCAAAAGAACTGACCGGCGCTCCAGCAGAATGCCGGTTGTTGGGCGAACGGAGCACAGCGTCCTGATGGTTGCCAGTGCGTCCGGGACGTATTGTATGGCTCCATTCGAGTGCATAAGGTCCACACTACCGAGCCAGGCGGCAGCCGACTCAATATCCTCGAAGAACATCAACTTGTCGGTGGCGAGCTCCTTCGCGCGCCGGACCATTGCTGGCGTCTCAACTACCGCCCATCGGATGTCTGGGGATTGCTGCCGGGCAATCTTGTAATGCAGGCCCGCACCGCCGCCAAAATCGAGGACAGTCTTAATCGCCGAAACTAAGGGCCAGCCGCCTTGAGGCGTGTGATTGATTGTCTTGAGGAAGATTGTCTCAACCAGCTCAGGGTCTTCGTACCCTTCGATGACTTGCCGCGGCCGGAAAAACTTACGCTTCACTCTTCGGACAAAATTCATAACTGGCGGGCTCGGCACACTCTATGGTTGGTGCCAAACCTTTACCACAATCCAGAAATATTTGGAAACAATCAACGGCCGCGAAGCCTTCACGGGGAGTGTGAGCAGCATCTCGCGAGTCCAAGACCGTAGATCTGAGTCTTCCACACCCACTGTGCACAGTAGCTCGCGCGCATTCTGAGGCGATACCGTTCGGCCTCAGCCCTCTTCAGGCGTCATGAACATTGAGAGGAGTCTGTTGGCTCCTCAGGCGCTCTATCTCAACTGTGAACCGCACCTGCATGAGCGGCCCGGCATCGTCGCGCACCTCGATTGAAGCCTCGGAAGGCTTGATTGGCAATTGGAAATTCTCCGCTGCTGCATCGGCCATTGTCCGCGCAGCCTCTCGCTCCACAGCGTCCATGTTAAACAACTCTGGGATCCAGAACGATCGGCCGCAGGCGCCGCTCTGGAAGAGCTCCTGCGGCCGGGGCCGCGACGTTCCGCACGATCGGCGCGACACGCCAATTTGCTAGCACAGAGGTCCACCAGCGTGAACCGGCGAAGTGCGGCAATGAGCACCCCGCAGTGTCTCGCCATTCTTAGGAACACTCCCTCAAACCGATGCTTGAGCGATTATCATGTTGGTCCTATCGCCAGAGGTACGTAGGATTCTGCGGCGGGCCCGGCTCTACGGCTACCTGATCGAGCGAAACGGCCAGATCTATCAGTTGGCCGCCTTTCATCCAGTTTGCACGAAAGCGTTTGCACTCAGGTTGGTCGAGGGCGGCTGGCTGACGAAGAACGGCGATCGATACGAGCTGACTACCCAGGGGCGTGAAGCGCCGGACTGAATTCCGGCGGCAGCCAGCAGGCAGGGAACTCAGGCGTCTATTCTTTTCGGTACGGGTGATTAACGGAGTACAGGCCCGCGAGCGTGAACCCGCGGCAAGGAGTAGAGATATTGGCGGAGACTGCATGGCTATCGCTGGTCGCAATGCTGAAGTTGCCCCACTGGCTGATGATCGCAGGGGCGTTCCTTGTGGTCGCCGGCTTTATTGGTGTTCTCGTCGGCGCAAAGAAAACAAAGAACACGGTCTACGTGAATACACATCCCGACGCGGCCAGAAGCGAACCGTAAACCCTTGGACCTGGAGATTGGTTCCTCGGCCGCTCAACAGGGAAGCGAAGGCCCGCCCAGGCCGTCAATTGAGGCGGCTCAACGCGCGCGTCGTTCTTCATCCTCGATACTGCTTGGCCAGTCCTATGAGGCTCTTCGCGATGTTCCTAAGTACGGTGGCGGTTCGTGGAGTGACGCCGGAAACGTCTGCCTTCCTCCGATAATCCAACGCTAACTTCCGGCATTCTTCGGCAGTCAGCATTCCAAGCCCCGTGCGCATCGAACTGAGATTGGCGATGTACTGCAACGGATGACTCAGGAAAGTTGACAAATGAACTTAGGGCATCTCAGTTCAAGGCTCACCAGCGTGAACCGGCGGCTCTGCTCTCGTCACCGGCCAGCCGGCGGGCGTGCGCCCTACCTTGAAGCTTGCTGAAATCAAGGGGCCGCAGCGATCGAGTTGGCAGCCTTCTTCGCCGAGGCTTCGACCGAGAAGAACCGCTGATCGCAGCCAGCTGGTGGCCTTGCGTACCACCAAGATATCCGCCACTAACCCACTTTCATTGGCCGGGGGAGCGCTGATTGAAGATGACGGGAGAACGTCCCTACTCTGACCCCGAAGCCGCGGCGCGCAAACTGGTGGAAATCGCCGCTGCCACGCCTGCCGTGCAGGACGGCCGGATCTACATCGAGCGGATCAACGCGCAATTCGTGGCCCTCTTGAAGGGCAGCCGTGGCCATCCGGAGTTCGGGAACGGCCTCCGATATGCGATCGAGCACGGCTGGCTCGAGCTGCATGAGAGCGGAACTTACGTCAGGCTGCTCAACAAAGACGGTGCGCGGCCTCTCTGAAGCGAGTCATAGGTGCTGTTCAGATTAAATTTAGGACGCTCTATCATTTGAGACTCCAGGGGTGAGTCCCGGGCGCGACCCTATCGGCCGGCGCGCCGCTTTGAATATGGCGCGTCGGGCGGTCCCGGTGCCTCTCGGTCCTCCAGCCCGGAGATGCCCGGGGCCGTTCGTACCCGCACAGGGGAATTAGGACACCAGGTGTCGCCGGACTTCGCCGGGCTGCACGTTCAATGAAGCTGTCAGGTCCGCATCCAACTCCCGTTCAACTAGGCTCGCTGCCCAGCCTTCGGGAATGGCGTCGAGCACTCGATCCACAGCGGCGCCTCGCTCCGTCGCTGCTAGCCAGAGCTGGCGTTCGCCGCTGTCGGTTGTGACCCGAACCAAATAAACCCGTTGCATCACGTATAAGTACCAAAACGGGCTCAGGTTTCTAGCGCACCCGCAAAAGGGAACCGCAAACTGAGGCGGCCTTACTGCCTTGTGTGGTGCTTCAGCCGACCGACGTGTCGTTCTAGCTGCCAAACATCAAGGTCGTGCCCATCGAGTAATTGGGCCGCCTTCTCTTTGGCTTCTTCGTCGTTGGCGCAATCCAGCTCATGCACAACGCCGGTAATGCGCCCGTCATCATCAAGGATGTAAGCACGGTAGTCCATGGCGGCCGTTCCCCATATGGAACGATTGTACCACCAGCTACGCGCCTGAAAACAACATAGGACACGTGGGCTCAAATACGGACAGCTTCCGACCTCACTTTTTACGCTCCTGTTCTATGGCCTCAAGGGTCTGGTTGAACTCCGCAAGCGTCGCCGCAAGCTGAAGAGTGATCAATGAGAGGCCGCCAACAGAGGCGGCCTTTGGGGGAACAGATGCTTCAGGCTGACTTAGTCATGGATGATCTGTTGCGGGAGTTTTTGACGGAGACCAGCGAGAGCCTGGACACCGTCGACAATCAGCTGGTGAAGTTCGAGCAGGAGCCGAACAACGCCAAGATTCTGGATAACATCTTCCGCCTCGTCCACACCATCAAGGGCACCTGCGGCTTCCTTGGCCTGCCGCGGCTCGAAGCGCTGGCCCATGCCGGCGAGACCTTGATGGGCAAATTCCGTGACGGCATGCCGGTGACCGGCCAGGCCGTGACCGTGATCCTGTCCTCGATCGACCGCATCAAGGAGATTCTGGCCGGCCTCGAGGCAACCGAGGCCGAGCCGGAGGGCAACGACCGCGATCTCATCGACAAGCTGGAAGCGATGGTCGAGCAGGGCATGGCCGCAATGGCGGCAGGTGCTGCCGCTCCCGTTGCTGAAGCCCCGCCGCTGGTGCCGGAAGCGCCCGCCGCTGCACCTGCTCCTGCAAAAGAGATGACGACCGGCACGCTGATCGATCAGACCCTGGAGCGCCCGCTCCGTCCGGGCGAAGTCTCGCTCGACGAGCTCGAGCGCGCCTTCCGCGAGACCGCGATCGAAGCGCCGGCCCCCGCGCCTGTTGCCAAGGCCGAGCCCGCACCTGCGCCGGCTGCTGAAGCCCCCGCGCCTGTCGCCAAGGAAACTGCGAAGGAAGCTGCGAAGGAAGCCAAGGAAACTGCAAAGCCCGCCAAGGAGAAGGCCGCGCCGAAGAAGTCGATGGCCGACGAGAGTGCCGGCGAGGGCGACCGCATCGCCAACCAGTCGATCCGCGTCAACGTGGATACGCTGGAGCACCTCATGACCATGGTCTCCGAGCTGGTCTTGACCCGCAACCAGCTCTTGGAGATCTCAAGGCGCAACGAGGACACCGAGTTCAAGGTGCCGCTGCAGCGCCTCTCCAACGTCACCGCCGAGCTGCAGGAAGGCGTCATGAAGACGCGCATGCAGCCGATCGGCAATGCCTGGCAGAAGCTGCCCCGCATCGTCCGCGACCTCTCCAGCGAACTCGGCAAGCAGATCGAGCTGGAGATGCACGGCGCCGACACCGAGCTCGACCGCCAGGTGCTCGACCTGATCAAGGACCCGCTCACCCACATGGTGCGCAACTCCGCCGATCAGGCCGCGGTCTCAACACCGAGAAGATCAAGGCCAAGGCGCTCTCCTCCGGTCTCGTCACCGAGGCCGAGCTCGAGAAGATGAGCGAAGCCCAGATCCACAAGTTCATCTTCGCGCCGGGCTTCTCCACCGCGGCCGCCATCACCTCGGTCTCGGGCCGCGGCGTCGGCATGGACGTGGTCCGCACCAATATCGACCAGATCGGCGGCACCATCGACATCAAGTCGGTGGCCGGCGAAGGCTCCTCCGTCACCATCAAGATCCCGCTGACCCTCGCCATCGTCTCCGCGCTGATCGTGGAAGCCGCCGGTGACCGCTTTGCCATTCCGCAGCTCTCGGTGGTCGAGCTGGTGCGCGCCCGCGCCAACTCCGAGCACCGCATCGAGCGCATCAAGGACACCGCGGTCCTCAGGTTGCGCAACAAGCTGCTGCCGCTGATCCACCTCAAGAAGCTGCTCAAGATCGACGACGGCGCGGCCTCCGATCCCGAGAACGGCTTCATCGTGGTCACCCAGGTCGGCAGCCAGACGTTTGGCATCGTCGTCGACGGCGTCTTCCACACGGAAGAGATCGTCGTGAAGCCGATGTCGACCAAGCTGCGTCACATCGACATGTTCTCCGGCAACACCATCCTGGGCGATGGCGCCGTGATCATGATCATCGACCCCAACGGCATTGCGAAAGCGCTCGGCGCCGCCGGCTCCTCGGCCCATGACATGGCCGACGAGAACGGCGCGCATCACATCGGAAGTGGCGAGCAGACCACCTCGCTCCTCGTCTTCCGCGCCGGCTCGTCGCAGCCCAAGGCGGTCCCGCTTGGGCTCGTCACGCGCCTCGAAGAGCTGCCCGCCGACAAGATCGAGTTCTCGAACGGCCGCTACATGGTGCAGTACCGCGAGCAGCTGATGCCGCTGGTGGCCATGGAGAGCGTCACCATCGCCAGCCAGGGCGCCCAGCCGATCCTGGTGTTCGCCGATGACGGCCGCTCCATGGGCCTCGTCGTCGACGAGATCATCGACATCGTCGAGGAACGGCTCAACATCGAGGTCGGCGGCTCCTCCTCCGGCATTCTCGGCTCGGCCGTGATCAAGGGCCAGGCCACCGAAGTGATCGACGTCGGCCATTTCCTCCCCATGGCGTTCGCCGACTGGTTCACCCGCAAGGAGATGAAGCCGTCGATGCATTCGCAGTCGGTGCTGCTGGTCGACGACTCCGCCTTCTTCCGCAACATGCTGGCGCCCGTCCTGAAAGCCGCGGGCTACCGCGTCCGCACCGCGCCGACCGCGCAGGAGGGCCTCGCCGCTCTGCGCGCGCAAAGCTTCGACGTGATCCTGACCGACATCGAGATGCCGGACATGAACGGGTTCGAGTTCGCGGAAGTGATCCGCTCCGACAACAACCTTGCGGCAACGCCGATCATCGGCCTGTCGGCGTTGGTGTCGCCGGCGGCGATCGAGCGCGGCCGTCAGGCCGGCTTCCACGACTATGTCGCCAAGTTCGACCGTCCCGGCCTGATCGCGGCGCTGAAGGAGCAGACCGCGGGCGCCGCCGGCGCCTCCGAGCTGAGCCGGGCCGCGGCCTAAGAGCATGATCCGGAAAAGTGTGAAGCGGTTTTCCGACCAGATCATGCTCAAACAAAAGAGCGGCTAGGACGAGGAGAGACGATATGAGCAAGAAGACGCAAGTTGGCGAAGGTGCCATGGTCGAATACGTCACCGCGATGATCGGCGGCCAGCTGTTCGGCCTGCCGATCTCCCGCGTCCAGGACGTGTTCATGCCCGAGCGCGTCACCCGTGTGCCCCTGGCCTCGCGCGAGATCGCCGGCGTGTTGAACCTGCGCGGCCGCATCGTCACCGTGATCGACATGCGCGCCCGGCTCGGCCTGCGCAAGGCCGAGGACGGCAAGGCGCCGATGGCGGTCGGCGTTGACCTCCGCGGTGAATCCTATGGCCTCCTGATCGACCAGATCGGCGAGGTGCTGCGCCTGCCCGAGGCCGGCATGGAAGAGAACCCCGTCAACCTCGACCCCCGCATGGCCAAGCTCGCCGGCGGTGTCCACCGTCTCGACGGCCAGCTCATGGTCGTCCTCGACGTCGACCGCGTGCTCGAGCTGAATTTCCGTCTCTTCATCGCCCACCTCCGGCTTCATGAAACACCAATCTCGGAGTCCATCAAACCGGCAGCAGCTCAAGCCTCGTCAGGACAAGGTTGTAGGCATCGAGGAGTGGCTTCGCTCTCCGGCAGTTCAGCCGTCAACTTCGTCAATGCGCTCATGGCCCGCCCCTGCAAAGATGATAGCGTGTTGCGAGCGCCACCACAGTATCCTGTGTTAACGAGTTGAGCGGCGTGCTACGAAGCTTGATGGACAGGGCAATGCTGCTGCGCCACCTATACGAAGCGGAACGCCACGTTGCAGAAGTCGAGCGGCACCTTGCAAGGCGGGAAGAGTTGGTCGCTGAGCTTCATCGCGATGGTCAAGACACGAAAGCGGCTAACGAGATTCTTTCCACCATGCGGCAATCACAGGCGCTTCATCTTGAGCATCGCGACCACATCATTCGTGAAACTGAATGAGCCGCGTTAGGTCGAGTGCCAAGGGGCGGCTGCTCCCGCTGTCCCAATGCAGATAGAGCCCTTCGTTTCGTAAATATCGAAGCCCCCCTACGTCGCAGTTGCAAAACAACGAATTCGCGTGTGGCCTACTTCACAACGAACGCCGCACCCATTTGTCTAGACTTGGCCCCATGTGGAGCATCGTCTTTCGTGCGCTGATCGTTGTCGTGGTCGTGCTGGTCGCGATAGCCGCCATGCATGGCGGTCCGTTTACACCGCTTGCCACCGCAGAGATGCCAGCTGTCAACGTGCCGTGACGGACAGGAGTCAAGCGCTACCGAACGCGTGAATCGTGTGGCACTCCATATCTTTCAAGGCGCTCAACGCCCGCCTGTCGCTCAGTTCTCCCAGCCACAGGACCAGCAAAACATAGGCGAAGATCGTAGCCGCGAGGCCAAATAGAGCCGTCGCATACTTCAATAACTGCGGCGGCGACACCACCGTTCCTGTCGCCCCAGACAGACTCGCTCGCAATCTTAAGCAGTTGCAGTAGGCGGCCCGCCTAGCCGGGGGTTACCTTGAACGGCACGACCACCCGGGCCGTCGTTTCGTTGCCGTCTTCATCCCAGCGGCACAGAATCCGTGCCCAGCGGCACAGATTCCAGCCTGAAGCCAGCGATGACACCTTTCGCCATCGTTGGCCCCGGTGCACTCCAACGTGAATGATTTGCTCTCTCCCTTTCCGGAAACACTCACGCCGAAGGACACGTCTATGGCGCCGTCCAAATCGATCGCCCCTTACCGCGGTCTCCCTCCCAGCCGGAATGATGGATAAGGCCATGAACACCCTCACCTGCGGCCGCAGCGACAACCCGCATGGGGAGACCTGGCACATCTATTTCAACGACGTCCGCATCGGGACGATCGGTGAGCGCGCCGGCGTGCCCGTTCACGCCGATCAATGGGCATGGTCCGTCGGCTTCTATCCGGGCATGGAGCCGGGCACGCAGCGGAGCGGAATCGCCTCGAGCTTCAATGCCGCCCGCGAGGCCCGAGGCGGCATGGTCCGCCCTGCTCCCCGCCATCCCTGAAACCGCCTTTGCCGAATGGCGCAGCGATCGCGACTGGCGCGCCGAGATGGCGGAGAAACGCGCCCGCGGCGAGAAGCTCGACAGCGAGATCCGGAGCACGCTGATGCGCTGCGTCTGCGGTACGACGTTCGACAGCTGGAAGCCGACCGAGAGCTATGCGCACCGCGCCCACATCTATGCCGCGCAGGCGGCCGGCAGGATCCATTGATGAAGCAAGCCGAAGGTCGCCCCTACGCCGATCCGGAAACCGCCGCGCGCAAGCTGGTGGAGATCGCCGCCGCCACGCCGGCCGTGCAGGACGGCCGGATCTACATCGAGCGGATCAACGCGCAGTTCGTGGCCCTCTTGAAAGGCAGCCGCGGCCATCCGGAGTTCGGCGCCGGTATCAGGTACGCCGTCGAGCACGGCTGGCTCGAGCTGCACGAGAGCGGAACTTACGTCAGGCTGCTCAACAAAGACGGAGCGCGGCCCTTCTGAAAGCGAGCCATGGGGTGCTGTTTGACACCCGCAGATTAAATTCTGGACACTCTATCATTTGAGACTCCGGGAGTGAATCCCGGGCGGGACGCGATCAACCGGCGTGCCGCATTGAGTATGGTGCGTCGGGCGGTCTCGGTGCGTCTCGGTACAGCCCGGAGGTGCCCGGGGCCGTCCGTACCCGCACAGGGGAATTAGGACACCAGATGTCGCCGGACTTCGCCGGGCAGCATGTTCAATGAAAGCTGTCAAGTCCGCATCCAACTCCCGTTCAACTAGGCTCGCTGCCCAGCCTTCGGGGATGGCGTCGAGCACTCGATCCACAGCGGCGCCTCGCTCCGTCGCTGCTACCCAGAGCTGGCGCTGTCGGTTGTGACCCGAACCAAATAAACCCGTTGCATCATAACTACCAAAACGGGCTTAGGTTTCTAGAATACCTGTAGAAGGGAAACGAGGCCGCAAACTGAGGCGGCCTTACTGCCTTGTGTGGCGCTTCAGCCGAACGACGTGTCGTTCTCGCTGCCAAACATCAAGGTCGTGCCCATCACGTAATTGGGCCGCCTTCTCTTCGGCTTCTTCGTCGTTGGCGCAATCCAGCTCATGCACGCCGGTAATGCGCCCGTCATGCTGACAAGCGGTTACAGCGGAGCGGCCATTCACGAAGCCAAGGAGACCGGAGTTAATATTTTATCAAAGCCGTATCGGATCGAGGAACTGGCTGTGGCCCTCAATGCTGTGAAGTCCCAGAGAACGCTGTCGCCGCGGTATCTGCGCAAGGGCTGACCGATTTCTGCTGGAGACGCGCTGGACGGCGGGTTCCGCCAATCTAACCTACAGCGACCCATGCCGTCCGATGCTTGAATCAGAATGCTCAATAATAAGGGCTCCTGCAGGGTTGATATCGTCGCGGAGACGAGCGGTAGCCGCGGAGATCACTGGCTTCCGTGAGGAGCCACGTCTCTTGTAGTCATTCTAGCAACGTCAGCTTCTGGCCCCTCTCGGACGTCGTGCAATATCAGCTCCTATGTCGCTGTTGGGGGGTAAGCTGACATGGCGGATTTATGATGGGGTGGACGCCCCGCCCCGGGGATGCCCGGGACCGTTCGTACCCGCAGAGGGGGAATTAGGACACCAGATGTCGCCGGACCTCGCCGGCCTGCATGTTCAATGAAGCTGTCAGGTCCTCATCTAACTCGCGTTCAACTAGACTCGCTGCCCAGCCTTCGGGAATCGCGTCGAGCACTCGATCCACAGCGGCGCTTCGCTCCGTCGCTGCCAGCCAGAGCTGGCGTTCGCCGCTGTCGGTTGTGACCCGAACCAAATAAACACGTTGCATCCCGTATAAGTACCAAAACGGGCTTAGGTTTCTGTGAGGCCGCCTTAGTTCATCTTGCAGCGTAGCTTCTTGATGATCTCCCGCAGCTCAGCTGCATATTCCTCAATAGTGCGCTGCGCCTCCTCTGGCGCCCCCTACCAGACAAGCCCTCCACAGAGTTTTCCTTTGCAGTCCAATCCTGCTTCCAGCGCGCCAATTTTCCGACCTCAACCTGGCTCCAGCAACTATGGCCAAGTCCGCGACGGTTTTCGCCGGTTCCGGTGAATTCACCATCGGCACACGGCTTGCCGTGTGTGGCACATCGCTTGGCACGAACTGCACTTGCACAGGAGAGCGCAATATCTGCACAATCAGTGAGCTTTCCGCCCAGGATGTTCTACCTCCAATCGAACGATTCGACGGCGGGCAGCGAGGGCCCCGGCGCTTAACCAGCCCCCTATCCCCGGCGTCGGGGCCACGTTCCGCGAGCAAGATTTCGCTGGTGTCCCGCCATGTCGGAAAAGTTGAGGCTTCGGCGGAGTGAGAACATGAGAGAGGTTCCGATATTCACCTGTGCCCACTGTCAAGTGCAAGACCGGGATGTGATCAGCGTTACTGTCTCCTACAAGAAGGGAGATTCTGTCCATGGCAAGTGGCACCCAGCGTGCTTCGAGCAGGACAGGCCGACGCTGAAACGCATGGGCGACCCCATAGTCGGCATCTGCAGCAGCGCACCCCCGAGCGACCCACGTAGCATCGATCATCTACGCCACCACGAACAATGGGTAGAGCTGGCGAGGGCAATCGGGCGGCAGATCGCGAGAGATGAACGTGACGACGCCTCGCCAAGTGTGTCGTCGAGTAATGGAAGAAGGCCAACAGGCTGACCTACCCTGCCGCCGCCCGCAGGCCGCTCGAGCTCGCTGCCCAGGTTGAGCCAGTCCAGGACGGCCGAATCCATATCGAGAAGATCAACGCGCTCAATTCTCTTCACCATGAAGGCCACCGGCGCCCCCGATCGGGACCACCGAACCATTGAAATCAGCCGGGCAAGTCCAGATCGTCGCGAAGGTCGTCGTCTCGGTGGGCCCGTAGCAGTTCATGAGACGCACGGGGCCGTTTTCTTTCAACACTCTCAAAAATGAGGCAAGATCACCGCGCTCACCCCCACAGAGGAGGTGCTTCAGTTGCGCCAGCGTCGGAGCAATCGAGGATGTATATTGGTTGAATAATGCTGTTGTCAGAAACAGTGACGTCACCCGATGCCGTTCAAGCGCCCGGGCAAAGCTAGCAGTATCCCTGACGGTGGCCGCATGCATGGCAACAATGCAACCACCGTTAAGCAGCGGTGCCCATACCTCGAATGTGCTTGCGTCGAAGGCGGGATTGCCAGCCCATGCCACCCGATCTCCTTCATCGATCTTCACATAACCACTGTTGATCACGAGCCGGTTGACGGCACGATGAGGAACAACAACTCCTTTGGGAAGGCCAGTTGAGCCGGAGGTGTACATGACGTAAGCGGCGGTTTCAGCGCTCAACGCCAGCCCTGGATCGGAACTACATTCCGTGCCAGCTATGAGCGGCTCAATAGCACGAACAGGTATGGTCGCCTCAACCAGATCATCCCCGCAAAGCACCAAGCGTGCAGCACAATCGGCCATCAACAATTCTTGTCGCGCGACCGGAAGGGCGCGATCGATCGGTACATACACCCCACCCGCCTTCAGAATCCCCAGCTGGGCCACCACAAGAGCGGCGGAGCGGTCCAGCACAGTGGCAATGCGATCCCCATGTTTGACCCCGAGAGCGATCAGGTGATGTGCCAGGCGGTTGGCTCGCGCGTTGAGCTCGCCATAGCTCAGCCGCTCATCTTCGCAGACCAGCGCCACCGCATCCGGCGCCTTGTGCACCTGCGCCTCGAACAGCTCGTGGATGCACCGCTCCGCAGGGTACGGCGCCGCCGTCCGGTTCAGCTCCTCCAGCAGATACGAGCGCTCGGCAGCCGAGAGCAGCTCAATCCGGCGGACCTCTTGCTGCGCATCGGTAGCCATCGCCCGCAGCAGCGCCAGCAGATAACCACGCTGCCGTTCGATCGTCGCCTGATCAAACAGCGCCGTCGCATAAGCCAGCGTTCCGGCGATCTGCTCGCCATGCTCGCCAAGGCTCAGCTCAAGATCGAACTCGACTTGATCAACCTGGTCTCCGGCAGCTTCGACACTCAGCCCCGCCGGCAACTGTTATGTTGGGTTGGCTTTCAGGTACGGCTTTCTGTCACGCATCATGGCATTGAGGACCGTTAGCAGCTTCCTGGCGACGGCAATGAGGGCGAGCTTGGCTGGTTTGCCGGCCCGTCGCAGCCGTGCGTAGAAGGCCTTGAACGGATCGGCCCTGCGAACCGCGTTGAGCGCAGCCATGTAGAGGGCGTCACGGACGCGCTTTCGGCCGCCGGCAATCTTGCGTTTGCCGCGGAAGGCTCCGCTGTCGACGTTGAAGGGAGCCAGGCCGGCGAGCGCCGCGATCTGCTTGGCTCCCACATGTCCGAGTTCCGGCATCTTCGCGATGAGTTGCATGCAAGCCACGGGACCCACGCCAGGCAGTGAGCGCATCAATCGCGCATCGTCCGCAATCTCTCGCTCGGCTTTGATTAGTCCCCTGATGTCGGCCTCGATCTCGGCGATCTCGCCGTCGAGGACTTCAATGAGGCGACCGATGCGCTCGGCCATGGCACGGTCGTCGGTCTCGCTGCGCCGGTTCTTCTCCTGCGCGCGCATGCGAACCAGCTGATCTCGCCGTTTTGCAAGTCCCGCCAAGGCGTTGCGGGCGGGATTGGCAGTCGGCTCCGTTGCTGGCTGCATGGCCCGCGCAAAGGCTGCCAGCATTCGCGCGTCGATCGGGTCGGTCTTGGCGAGCTGCCCGCTGGCGCGCGCGAAGTCACGAGCCCGGGCCGGGTTGATCCGGGCGAAACGGATGCCGGCCTCGCTCAGCGCTTCGCGAAGCTCGAGGTCATAAACACCCGTGGCCTCGAAGACGACCAGCACATCGCATCGCCAACGCGCCGCGATCTGGGTGATGGCCTGCGTCGCGTTGGCGATGCGCTCCGGCACGCCCAGGCCTTCATCGAAGATATCGAGATATTGTTTGGAGACGTCGATTCCGACGCAACGAAGGGGTATGATCACGGTGCCTGTCCCTGTGATGCGAGGTCTGTTGGCGCAGCCTCGTGCAACTGTTCAGGTTGGTAATGGAACGGGCGGGAGACCGAGCCGGCTCACGGCGTCAAGCGCCAAGGACCCAACGGCTTCCCGCCCAACCGACCGAGCGAGTCGGAGACCGCGGAGAGCGCGGCGTTGTCGGCGCGCATCGAGGTTGCGATCGACCAGTAGGCGGCGTTGTCCGAAGCGGTCGAGACGCGCTGGCCGGTCGAGATCCGGTTTTCGGTGGTCTGCAGGTTGGAGCTGACGTTGCGGAGGGTCTGCAGCGCCGTCATTGCTGCGGAGTTAGTGAGGAGGCTAGAACTCATTTTGACGTCCCCTTGAAACAGATTGAAATTTGTTGGGACATACCGGACTTGCACCGGTACGACAGGGCGGCATCATGCCTTTGGGCTGCGAAAAGCGCGCTCAACCGGTCGTAACGGCGGCGATAGCACGCGAAGTTTGCGCGAGGCTTGTGGCTCCGTAACCGGACCACAATAATGCAAGCGGAATTACGGCCGGCGCGGGACGTCACGCCAAAACGAAAAGAGCCGCGCTTCGCGAGAAGCGCGGCTCCCTTAGATAGCTTTCGGGCTTAGCGGAACAGCGAGAGGATGCTCTGGCTGTTCTGGTTGGCGATCGAGAGCGCCTGAACGCCGAGCTGCTGCTGGGTCTGCAGCGCCTGGAGGCGGGTCGATTCCGCGTTCATGTCGGCGTCGACGAGCTGGCCGATACCGCGATCCACCGAGTCCATCAGGGTCTTGACGAATTCCGTGTTGGTCGAGATGCGGTTCTTGACGGCGCCGAGGTCGGCAGCGGCCGAAGCCACCGAGTTGATCGCGGCGGTGACCTGCGCGATGTAGCCGTCGAGCGTGGCCTGGTCGGTGGCCGCGTCGGTCAGCGAGGTGATGGTCAGGTTGGCGACCGACACACCGGCGGTCGTCTGCGTGTCCAGAATGCCGCTCGTGCCCGACGTGTAGAGCGAGTAGCTGGAGATCGTCAGGGTGATGGAGCCGATCGTGGGCGTGCTCTGGACGCGGGAGAACGGACAAAGACCCAATATCGTCGTCATCATGGGGGACGATATCGGAATCTGGAATATTGGTGCTTACCATCGTGGCATGATGGCCGGCCGGACGCCGAACCTCGACAAGATTGCGGCGGAGGGCATGCTGTTTACCGATTACTACGCCGAAGCGAGCTGCACAGCGGGTCGCGCCAATTTCATCACCGGAGAGCTGCCGATCCGCACCGGCATGACCACGGTCGGCCAGGCCGGCGCGCCCACAGGCTTGCCGGCGGAGGCCGTGACCATCGCCACCGCGCTCAAAGGCATGGGATATGCCACCGGCCAGTTCGGCAAGAATCACCTTGGCGACAAGAATGAATTTTTGCCGACGGTACATGGCTTCGACGAATTCTTCGGCTACTTGTATCACCTCGACGCGATGGAAGATCCGGCTCACCCCGGTTATCCGCAAGACCTATTGAACGTCGTTGGTCCGCGCAACATGCTGCATACGTGGGCGACCGATGTCGACGATGCCACGGTGGACCCGCGCTGGGGCAAGGTGGGCAAGCAAAGGATCGAGGACGCCGGCACGCTCTATCCCAAGAGGATGGAAACCGTGGACGACGAAATCCGGGACCTTGCCCTGAAGTTCATTGAGAAGGCCAAGGCCGACAACAAGCCGTTCTTCCTGTGGCTCAATCCAACCCGCATGCGCGGTTGGCGAGCTTTACATTGGCGGGGCGGGGGTGGCACGTGGCTATCTGAACCGCCCTGAGCTGACAGCCGAGCGGTTCATCACCAGTCCCTTTGTCGAGGGCGATCGGCTGTACCGGACCGGCGACCTGGCACGCTACCTGCCGGACGGCAATCTTGAGTTCCTGGGCCGCAACGACGATCAGGTGAAGATCCGCGGCTATCGCATCGAGCCGGGCGAGATCGTCGCAAAGCTTTGCGAGCACGCCTGGGTGCGCGAGGCGGTGGTGGTGGCGCGCCAGAACGGCGCCGGTGACAAGCATCTGATCGCCTATGTGGTCTGCGCGCCCGAGGCCGGCTCGGATGAGGGCGATGCAGGCGGGCTTGCGAGCGCTTTGCGCGCGCACTTGAGTGCGCGGCTGCCGGACTACATGGTGCCGAGCGCGTTCGTGCGGCTGGCAGCGCTTCCGCTCACGGTCAATGGCAAGCTCGATCGCAACGCGCTGCCGGCGCCGGCCGATCAGGCCTATGCACTGGCAGCCTATGAGGCGCCGCAAGGGGCAGTCGAGACGGCGCTGGCGCAGATCTGGGCCGAGCTCCTTGGTGTCGAGCGCATCGGGCGCAACGACCACTTCTTCGAACTGGGCGGCCACTCCCTCTTGGCCGTGCAGATGGTCCGCAACATCGCCGAAGTCACCACCGCCGTGGCGCGCGGCGACTTGTCCCGCAAGATCACCGTGGACGTGAAGGGCGAAATCCTCGAGCTCAAGAACACCATCAACACGATGGTGGACCAGCTCAACGGCTTCGCTGGCGAAGTGACGCGCGTCGCCCGCGAGGTCGGCACCGAAGGCAAGCTCGGCGGTCAGGCCGAGGTGCCCGGCGTCGCCGGCACCTGGAAGGACCTCACCGACAACGTCAACTTCATGGCCTCGAACCTGACGGCCCAGGTCCGCAACATCGCCGAGGTCGCGACCGCGATCGCCGGCGGCGACCTGTCGAAGAAGATCACGGTCGACGTGCGCGGCGAGATCCTGCTGCTCAAGGACACCTTGAACACCATGGTCGAGCAGCTCCGCTCCTTCGCCGCCGAAGTGACGCGCGTGGCGCGCGAGGTCGGCACCGAAGGCCGGCTCGGCGGTCAGGCCGTCGTGCCCGGCGTCGGCGGCACCTGGAAGGACCTCACCGACAACGTCAACCTGCTCGCCGCGAACCTCACGACGCAAGTCCGCAACATCGCCGAAGTCACCACCGCCGTGGCGCGCGGCGACTTGTCCCGCAGGCGAGGCCTTCTGGTCAAAGGAAACATTTCGCATTTTCCAATTAGATCCTGACACAGTGCCGCCGGGGCCGCAGCTCGTCGTTGAGCGCACTCATCCAGAGGATAGGGCTTCAGTTAAAGAACTTATCGATCGCACGATGCGAGACCCGAGCGATTTCGAGCACGAATACCGGCTCCTGCTACCGGACGGCTCGGTAAAGCACATCCATGCGCAGGCGCGAGCGACGAGAACAGCCTCTGGTGACATCGAGTTTGTTGGGGCAGCTACGGATATCACGGCGGCGAGGCGAGCAGAACAGCAGCTGCGCCGCAGCGAGGCCTATCTGGCCGAGGCTCAGCATCTCAGTCACACGGGCAGCTGGTCCTGGGACGTCTACTGTCTAGATTTCATATATCGGTCCGCCGAGGTCGATCGTCTGTTCGGCTTTAGCCCACAAGAGCCGGTATCGATCGAGACCATTCGATCGCGCATCCATCCGGACGACTTGCCGCGGCTACAGGAGGTGCAGCGCCAGGCGATTGAACACAAGGAGCGGCGGTTCGAATATGATTTGAAGTCCAATCTTGCATCGATGGCGACAGCTCGCATTAGACCAGGTTGAAAAGGCTGCCAGTGTGAAACGGCGGTTGTCCCCACGCACGACCGCCGTGGCTCGCGCGCGTTCCGCGGTCCAAGGCGTTAATAGTTTGCGAGGTGGGTGGGCCGGTCGATGCGGGAACCAAGCTAGTCTTGCTATGTTGCAACCCGCCGGGATCACTGAGACCAGCATTAGGAATTCACATGTCAGCCCAGATCATCAAGTTGTCCGACCGCAGGACGCGTCCTACACCATCTTTGAGCTTGATAGACCTGCAGCTTTCGTTTTTCATTGCGTACGTTGACGTAAGCCTCGCGGCCTATCAGTCGGTGGTTAATGCTGCCGAGCAAGGTTGGAGGACGCTCGTCGGTCACAATGATTGATTTTGATTGTAAAGTTGAACTCCGCATAGGGTCGCCGCAAGCTGAAGAGTGATCAATAAGAGGCCGCCAACAGAGGCGGCCTTTGGGGGAACAGATGCTTCAGGCTGACTTAGATCGCCAAGAGCCTGAAGAAGCCGCTGGTCCGCCTGATCGGCCATGGCGAGGCCATGAAGGGCCCGCGCGGCGGCAAGGATCTCGACCTCACATACTCCGCCGGCGTCTGGTCCGGCCCGCGCGCGTTCGAGGAAGCCGGCATTACGCCGAAGGACATCAAATACGCCTCGATCTATGACAGCTTCACCATCACCGTCTTGATGCAGCTCGAGGACCTCGGCTTCTGCAAGAAGGGCGACGGCGGCAAGTTCGTCGCCGACGGCAATCTGATCTCGGGTGTCGGCAAGCTGCCGTTCAACACCGATGGCGGCGGCCTCTGCAGCAACCATCCCGTCAATCGCGGCGGCATGACCAAGATCATTGAGGCCGCCAGGCAGCTGCGCGGCGAGGCGCATCCGAAGGTGCAGGTGAAAAATTGCGATCTCGCCATCGCCCACGGCACCGGCGGCCTTCTGGGTGTTCGCCACGCCGCCTCGACGGCCATTCTGGAGCGCGTGTGATGAGCGAAGCGAAAAATCAGCCAGGCATGGAAGCCCGACCGCGACACCCCCAGCGCATCGCATAGCCATGCCACCAGGTCGCCCGGTGCTTCGCGATGAAGACGAACTTCATGTCGCTTCCTTCGCGAAGAAGGCTGCGGCCTTTTTTAGGATATCCCGCTCGGCCTTTAACTTGGCGACCTCACGGCGCAACCGCTCGATCTCCTGCTGCTCCGGCTTCATCTGCCCGTGGCCGGGAAAGGCCTGCACCGGATCAGAGCCGAACTCTTTCACCCTTTTGCGCAGAACGTTCTCATGGACATCCAGGTCGCGCCCGGCCTGCGCCACCGACATCCCCACGCTCCCTAACCAGCTTGACCGCCTCGATCTTGAACTCGCGACTGAATTTCCGTCTCTTCATCGCCCACCTCCGGCTTCATGAAACACCAATCTCGGGGGCGTATCGCGATCGTCACGAACGTGGACCGGGCGGCGGTGGGCGTGGGCCACATCGGCGCGAGAAGCTTCGCAGGGCGGGCAACCGTGAGCGAAGACCTCGCGCCTGCGACAGATGTGGTTCACGTACGGCAAAATCGTGTGGTCCTGGCGCCCGGGGTCTGTGCGCCAAGTCTTGCGGTGATGTGTGCTGTCCAACCGGATACGCGCATCAGCCATCCGCAAGGCGACGGGGGCAATAGTGCATCGCTCCCCGGGGAGCGCACGACATACGCCGTTCCAACCACTGCGCAGGGAAGGCCGGATGTTTGGCTTCACCTGTATGCCGCTGTGCAAATTCTTTGTTGCCACCTTTCGCACAGTGGACCGTGGGTGCCCGGCCGGACGACGGATCGCGTCACTTCCCGAACGCCGAATATTTCATCACGCAGGCGGACTACGATTTCTGGACTGACGAGACCAAGGTGCCGTCCGAGTTCAAGGTCTTTCTCGATACGGCGCGCAAGAATCTGCAGCCGAACAAGGACCGGATGCATTTCATCAAGGACGGCGAGGAAATCCTGCCCGGTGTTCATGCGATCTTGGCGCCGGGCCACACGGTCGGTCACACGGTCTTCATGATCAATTCCGGCACGGACTCGCTGTGCTACATCGGCGACCTCGCTCACCACCCGGTCCTGCTACTGGAGAAACCGCTGACCGAGTTCATGTACGATACCGACGCCAAACAGTCGGCGAAGAGCCGGGTGCGTGTGCTCAACATATATTCCAGATTCCGATATCGTCCCCCATGATGACGACGATATTGGGTCTTTGTCCGGCTGGCGCGGGAGTGGGTGCCGGCTGCTGTGCTTGCGCGAAACCTGTCGCGCCGACCGCAGAGAGCGCTGAAGCTGCGACGATGGAGCTGCCGCTCAAAAGGAGATCGCGGCGTTTCAATCCTGCGCTGCTGGGTCCAGTCTCCTTGTTTGGCTGGGCTGGAATCCTATCGTTACTCATTACATGATCCTTTTCCTGGCGATGCGCCTGAAGCCGGGATGGCTTAGGCGGTTTCGATCAGCTCGAGCTATCCGCGCCGATCGATGACGGCGGCAAGAGTCGCGAGCGCAAGGATGTCGGCCGCCGTAAAGCACCTCGCGCATGTTGCCGACGAGTTCTTGGCTTCGATGTACGGCACGGTGTGCGCGCCGCATTTGTCGCCGATCAGCAGCGAGTCGCAGGCGGTGAAGTTACGCGCGCCGGTCGCTTTCCGGTGCGCGGTGACGAGACCGCGATAGGTGTTCTGCGACTTGCCCGCCGCGATGCCCTTGGAGATGATGCGGCTCGACGTGTTCTTGCCGAGATGGATCATCTTGGTGCCCGAATCGACCTGCTGGAAGCCGTTCGAGATCGCGATCGAGTAGAACTCGCCGCTCGAATTATCGCCACGCAGGATGCAGCTCGGGTACTTCCAGGTGATCGCCGAGCCGGTTTCGACCTGGGTCCAGGAGATCTTGGAACGATCACCGCGGCAGTCCGTGAACTCGATGGCGGGCAACCTCACCGCCCAGGTCCGCAACATCGCCGAAGTCGCCACCGCGATCGCCGGCGGCGACCTGTCGCGCAAGATCACCGTGGACGTGCGCGGCGAGATCCTTCAGCTCAAGGACACGCTGAACACGATGGTCGACCAGCTCAACCGCTTCGCGGGCGAGGTGACGCGCGTGGCGCGCGAGGTCGGCACCGAAGGCCGTCTCGGCGGCCAGGCCAACGTGCCCGGCGTCGCCGGCACCTGGAAGGACCTCACCGACAGCGTGAACTCGATGGCGGGCAACCTCACCGCCCAGGTCCGCAACATCGCCGAAGTCTCGGCATCGCCGAGAACGACGCGGACCGCGTCTTGGATCCCTTCTTCACCACCAAGCCGACTGGCCTTGGAATGGGTCTTTCAATCTGCCGGTCGATCGTGGAAGCTCACGGAGGACGGTTGTCAATGGTCCACAAAAGTGGACCGGGCGCGACCTTCCAAGTTGCTCTACCGCCGCATAAGGAGGCCGTCTCGTGACTGCACGATTTGGCGCGCCAGGTGAAGTCAGCAATGCCGAGTCCTCGACAAGGGCGGTTGTCTTCGTCGTGGAGGATGACATCTCCATGCGTCGCTCGCTTACGAACCTTTTTCGAAAAAGGTTCGTAAGCGAGCGACGCATGGAGATGTCATCCTCCACGACGAAGACGGTCGCCTTTGTCGAGGCCTCGGCATTGCTGCCTTCATCTGGCGCGCCAAATCGTGCAGTCACGAGACGGCCTCCTTGTACAGCGGTAAGGCGAACTGGAACGTCGCACCCGGTCCATTTTTGTGGACCATCGACAGTCGTCCTCCATGAGCTTCCACGATCGACCGGCAGATTGAAAGACCCATTCCAAGGCCAGTCGATTTGGTGGTGAAGAAGGGATCCAAGACGCGGTCCGCGTCGTTCTCGGCGATGCCGACGCAAGGCCATGCTGCAGGACATCGCGATCCTGACCGGCGGCCAGGCGATCTCGGAAGATCTCGGCATCAAGCTCGAGAACGTCACGCTCAACATGCTCGGTCGCGCCAAGAAGGTGATGATCGACAAGGAGAACACCACGATCGTCAACGGCGCCGGCAAGAAGGCCGACATCGAGGCGCGCGTGGCCCAGATCAAGGCGCAGATCGAGGAGACAACCTCGGACTACGACCGTGAGAAGCTCCAGGAGCGTCTCGCCAAGCTCGCGGGCGGCGTCGCGGTGATCCGCGTCGGGCATGGCTTTGGCGTTTTCACGTACCCACAACACCGAGCCGTCCTTCCTGACTTTCCGGACGTCCCAAGTGCGCGTTTGTCCGACATCCTCAAGGCACGTCCGAACGCATTCGCGAACGAAACCGCGATCCTCCTCGAGAAATACGTCCAGCACTGATCGAGCGATCAGTTCAGCACGAGCATAGCCGAGTTGTGTCGCGCCGAGTGAATTGACGTTGAGGATAGTGCCGGCTTCATCGACCATGAAGTACATGGCGGGATTGTGCTCGAAGATGGCGCGTGTCGACAGGGCTGGGAAAACTGCGGCGAATAGCGGGCCGTGCGTACGGCAAAACCGTGTGGTCCTGGCCGTCGTTGCTACGGTCAAGCTCTTGCGGATGCGGCAGTCGCGTCAACCGGCGCGGTGCCGGCGACTTTCGTGAGAGTGAGGGAGGCCAGAACGAACTCGGCTCCCGGGAGAGCACGGCATAAGCCGTCCAACCATCGCGCAGGGAAGGCCGTGTGTTGGGCTTCACCTGTATGAGATCGTCAGGGTGATGGAGCCGATCGTGGGCGTGCTCTGGACGCGGGAGAACGACGACACCAGGTCGAAGGTCGCCGGCGTCGAGGCGGTCGCGCTCAGCCAGTTCACGCCGTTGAAGGTCGCCGCATCGGCGGTGTTCTTCATCTGCTGCTGGATCTGGGTGATGTCGGCCTGGATCTTGGAGCGGTCGATACCGGCGGTCTTGGCTTCGACCAGCAGCGACTCGAGACCGGAGGAGAGCGCCTTGGCCTTGATCTTCTCGGTGTTGAGACCGCGGCCATTGTCGGCGATGCAGATGATGATGTGGCCGCCTTCGTGATAGGCGGACAGGCGAATGGTGCCCTGCTCGCCCTTGCCGCTAGCCAAGCGCTCGGCGGGGGTCTCCAGGCCATGATCGGCGGAGTTGCGCACCATGTGGGTGAGCGGGTCCTTGATCAGGTCGAGCACGAGACCGGAGGAGAGCGCCTTGGCCTTGATCTTCTCGGTGTTGAGACCGCGGCCGTTGTCGGCGATGCAGATGATGATGTGGCCGCCCTCGTGATAGGCGGAGAGGCGAATGGTGCCCTGCTCGCCCTTGCCGCTCGCCAAGCGCTCGGCGGGGGTCTCAAGACCGTGATCGGCGGAGTTGCGCACCATGTGGGTGAGCGGGTCCTTGATCAGGTCGAGCAGACAAAGACCCAATATCGTCGTCATCATGGGGGACGATATCGGAATCTGGAATATCGGTGCTTACCATCGAGGCATGATGGCCGGCCGGACGCCGAACCTCGACAAGATCGCGGCGGAGGGCATGCTGTTTACCGACTATTACGCCGAGGCGAGCTGCACCGCGGGTCGCGTCAGGCCCCGGATGTAATCTTGATCCCAGGCATCAAATAGATCACCATCGCGCATGTGCACCCGAACAGCTCTAACGGCGGTGATGCCGTTCACGACGCTTGAGACAGCGGCGCAGGGCGTGCGTGTGCAGATCGACAACATCGCCATCGACGACATTGCGATCCAAAGGAGGCTCCCCTCGGTCCATACGCGCTGAAGCAGAATCAGCGCTGCCGCCCCCCGCAATAGAAGGCGATGGTCAGCACGAGGTCGACCATGTGCTCGTCGGACAGGTCTCATAGCTGCTCGGTTGGCAGTTTCTTCTTTGGAGAAGTCTGCTATGTTGAGGGACCGCGATCAACGAGATCGGCGACAAACTTCAAGCTGTACGTGAGAAGTCGGGCCTTTCGTCTTCTAGCCAATAACCCGGCTTGCCGCCTACACTGTAGTCAGGTCCCACCCTTCCATATGGGCTGGCAGAAGTGGGCTTGGAGTGGTCTTCGGGTGATTCCGGGCCGGGCACCCACGGTCCACTGTGCGAAAGGTGGCAACAAAGAATTTGCACAGCCGTGGGTCCCGAAGCCGGCTCTGGCAACATCGATCCAGAACTTGCTTCGGTGATCCAGAACGCATCCGACAGCAGCGCCTCGTACGGATCCTCGTCGGCGCACGCGGTGGCGGCCGGCTATCTCACATCGAGTTGGGTGATTTCCTGCGAGACGGGAAGGGGCCGAACAGCAAGCGTTGTTGCGATTGATCGGAACGCTGGTCGAAGTACCGCCCTTGGCGGTACTTCGACCAGCGTTCCGATCAATCGCAACAACGCTTGCTGTTCGGCCCTTCCCGTCTCGCAGGAAATCACCCAACTCGATGTGAGATAGCCGGCCGCCAGTGAGCATCGATCGATGTACAGCTACGTACGTCTGAGCATCGATCGATGTTACAGCTACGTACGTCTTGAGCATCGATCGATGTACAGCTACGTACGTCTGAGCACATAAGCCGTCCAACCATCGCGCAGGGAAGGCCGTGTGTTGGGCTTCACCTGTATGCTGCTGTGCGGTCTCCTTGCGCTACCTATTCGCGCAGCGGACCGTCGATGTACAGCTACGTACGTCTGAGCATCGATCGATGTACAGCTACGTACGTCTTGAGCATCGATCGATGTACAGCTACGTACGTCTGAGCAGGTTCGTCTCGCCTGTAAGTTTCCGGCTCTGTCGACAGGGCTGGGAAAACTGCGGCGAATAGCGGGCCGTGCGTACGGCAAAACTACAGCTACGTACGTCTTGAGCATCGATCGATGTACAGCTACGTACGTCTGAGCATCGATCGATGTTACAGCTCGATGTACAGCTACGTACGTCTGAGCATCGATCGATGTACAGCTACGTACGTCTGAGCATCGATCGATGTTACGTAGCTGTACATCGATCGATGCTCAGACGTACGTAGCTGTACATCGATCGATGCTCAGACGTATACGTCTGAGCATCGATCGATGTACAGCTACGTACGTCTGAGCATCGATCGATGTTACAGCATCGATCGATGTACAGCTACGTACGTCTGAGCATCGATCGATGTACAGCTACGTACGTCT